>NZ_LWCN01000004.1:1515000-3472500 GCF_001622915.1 Delftia sp. GW456-R20
ACCGACCCCAGGCGCCGCACAAAACCCCGCCCCATCTTGAGATGGATGCGGTGGCCTCGCGTAAGGCAAACGCCGATCTGCGCGAGCAGCTGATCGAGCTGCGCGGCACTGGGCGTGGTGGCATGCACGCTGCGCAGCCAGTGGCGCAGCACATTGGCCTGGCGCGCGGGGCTCAGCGCCTGCAAGGCGGTGATGCCGGGGGGGGTGCCGATGGCCGCCAGATCGGCCTGCGCCATCTCCTGCAGAAGCTCGGCCGCCTCAGCGCAATGCCGGCTGCTGCGCGCGAACGTGGCGCGAAACTGGGGAAAGGCCTGCTGCAGCGCGGGCAGCAACTGGGCGCGGATGCGGTTGCGCGTATAGCGCGCGTCGGCATTGGTCGGGTCTTCCACCCACGCCTGGCCACGCGCCGCAAGCCAGTCACGCAGGACTTGGCCAGGCAGATCAAGCAGCGGACGATGCCATTCGAGATCCGCCCTGCTCCACTGCGCCGGCATGGCGGCCAACCCGGCCACACCGGCGCCGCGAGACAGGGCCAGCAGCAGCGTCTCGACCTGGTCGTCCGCATGTTGCGCCAGCGCCATGCTGCGCACGGGCGGCAAGGGCTCTCCGCCAGCGCCCTGCCCAGGCCAGGGTTCGCGGGCGGCCTCTATCAGCGTTGCGTAGCGCAGCTGGCGTGCGGCGTCCTCAGGACTCTGGCCCGGCGCGTGGCGCGCGTCCACGCGGCGAATCTTCAAAGGAACGGCATGCTGCGCGCAGACTTTCTCGCACTGGCCGACAAAGGCGTCGGCCGCAGACTGCAGACCGTGGTGCACATGGATGGCCACAACCTGGCCCGGCCAGCGCTCGGCGCAGGCCAGCAGCAGCGCCGTGGAGTCCGCACCGCCGCTGAAGGCCACGGCCAGCGGCAGTTGCGGCGCAAAGCGATGGATGACGGCGTCCAAAGCGGCACCCGGTGCAGCATCTGTAGCGGCTGCCGGAACATTGCGCGGCGGGTCGGTGATCGGAATTTCCACAGGCTTGGATCAGAGGTATCAGGACGCGGGCCAGGGATTGGCGCAAAAAGCAAACGGCTCCCAGGGGGAGCCGTTCAGTGTGCCAGAGCGTGGCGCGGGCCTTCAGCGGTTGTCGGCCTTGGTATCGGCGAAGCGTCCGTAGCTTTGCAGGCGCTCGTAACGGCGGTCCTGCAGTTCCTTGGGCTTGAGGTCCGCCAGCTGGCGATAGGCATCGCCCAGCGCGCGCTTGAGAAAGGCGGCCATTTGCTTGGGGTCGCGGTGGGCGCCGCCCACGGGCTCGTTGACGATCTTGTCCACCAGGCCCAGGGCCTTGAGGCGGTGGGCTGTGATGCCCATGGCATCGGCCGCGTCCTGGGCCTTTTCGCCGGTCTTCCAGAGGATGGAGGCGCAGCCTTCCGGGCTGATGACGGAGTAGACGGCGTATTGCAGCATCAACACCTGGTCGGCGACGGCAATGGCCAGGGCGCCGCCCGATCCACCTTCACCGATGACGGTGGTGATGATGGGGGTCTGCAGCTGGGCCATTTCGTAGATGTTGCGGCCGATGGCTTCGGACTGGCCGCGCTCTTCGGCTTCGATGCCGGGGAAGGCGCCAGGCGTGTCCACGAAGGTGAAGACCGGCAGGCCGAACTTTTCGGCCGTCTTCATGAGGCGCAGGGCCTTGCGGTAGCCCTCGGGGCGCGTCATGCCGAAGTTGCGCAGCGTGCGCTCCTTGGTGTCGCGGCCCTTCTGGTGGCCGATTACCATGCAGGAAATGCCATTGAAGCGCGCCAGCCCGCCCACGATGGACTGGTCGTCGGCGAAGTGCCGGTCGCCGTGCATCTCGATGAAGTCGGTGAAGCAGTCGCGCACATAGTCCAGCGTGTAGGGACGCTCGGTATGGCGCGCGATCTTGGTGATCTGCCAGGGCGAGAGGTCGCTGTAGATGTCCTTGGTCAGCTGCAGGCTTTTTTTGCTGAGCTGCTCGATCTCTTCCGAGATATCGACTGCGCTTTCGGTCTGCACGTAGCGCAGTTCCTCGATTTTGGATTCGAGCTCGGCGATGGGCTGCTCAAAATCCAGAAAGTTCTTTTTCGCCAACTTGTTTCTCCTTGTCCCAGCCAGGCACGGTGCATGCGTTCCGGCCGGAAAACGGGGGTTGATCGGGTGTGATCGGTTTGTCTTCAGGCTGCAGGCTGCGGTTCGAGCGAGCGCCAAATATACCAAGTCGCCACGGTGCACCACGGCTTCCAGGCCTCGGCAACCTCACGCGCCTCGCTGCGGCTGACGGGGTCGCCTGAAAAATAGTTCTGGCTGATGCCCGAGATCAGGCCTGCATCGTCCAGCGGCAGCACATTGGGCCGCTGCAGGTAGAAGATGAGGAACATCTCGGCGGTCCAGCGGCCCACGCCGCGGATGGACATGAGCTCGGCCACGATGGCTTCGTCACTCATGCCCTGCCAGTCGTCCTGGTGCAGGCGGTGCTCGGTGAAGTGCATGGCCAGGTCCACCAGGTAGTCCACCTTGCGGGCAGACAGGCCCACGGCGCGCATGTCGTCCACCTTGAGCTTGAGCACCAGGTCAGGCGCCATGCGGGCGGGCAGGCGCGCGAACTTGTTCCACAGCGTCTGCGCAGCCTTCATCGAGATCTGCTGGCCCACGATGGAGCGCGCCAGCGTGGCGAAGGCATCGCCGCCGGGCTGCAGGGCCAGGTGGGCAAAGCGCGGGATCAGGCGCTTCATCACGCGATCGCGCCGCACCAGCTGGCGGCAGGCCTCGGCCCAGTAGCTCGGGGCACCCTCGGGCGGTGCGGGCAAGGATATCTTAGCCTTGGGAGCGGAGGCAGCGGCAGCGGCTGCCGCAGGCGCCGATCCTGCGCGCGCGCCCAGCGTCACCATCGGCAGCGGGGCCGGTTGCTGTTCGGGCACGGGCAGATCGGCCACCAGCGGCAACTGCTCGAAATCCATGGTGTCCAGGGGTTTGGCGGAGGCCATCAAAGCACCTCCCCGCACCTGGCGCGGCACATCTGGCAAGGCATACGGATCAGCCCTTTGCGGCTGCCTCCCAGGTCGTGCCTGCGGGGGAGTCCTTGAGCACGATGCCCTGTTCCAGCAGCGCCTTGCGGATGCGGTCGGCCTCGGCCCAGTCCTTGGCCGCCTTGGCGGCTGCGCGTGCGGCAATCTGCGCCTCGATGGCGCCGGCATCCATCTCCGAAGTGCCCGCCTGCAGGAAGGCCTGCGGGTCGCCCTGCAGCAGCCCCAGGCAGCCGGCCAATGCCTTGAGCAGGCCCGCCATCTCGGCACTCTTGCTGCGGTTGACTTCGGCAGCCAGCTCGAACAGCACGGCCACGGCCTCGGGCGTGCCGAAGTCCTCGTCCATAGCCGCCTTGAAGCGTGCGGCAGCGGGATGATTCCAGTCGATGGCAACCTCGGCGGGCGCGACCAGGCTCAGCGCCGTGTACAGGCGCTTGAGCGCGCCGCGTGCGTCGTTCAGGTGCACGTCGCTGTAGTTCAGCGGGCTGCGGTAGTGGCTGCGCACGACGAAGAAGCGCACGGTCTCGGCGTCGTACTCCTTGAGCACGTCGCGGATGGTGAAGAAGTTGCCCAGCGACTTGGACATCTTCTCGTTGTCCACGTTGATGAAGCCGTTGTGCATCCAGACCTGCGAGAACGGCTTGCCGGTCGCGCCTTCGCTCTGGGCGATCTCGTTTTCGTGGTGCGGAAACTGCAGGTCGGCACCGCCGCCGTGGATGTCGAAGCTCTCGCCCAGCATCTCGCAGCCCATGGCCGAGCACTCAATGTGCCAGCCGGGACGGCCCACGCCCCAGGGGCTGGCCCACTTGACCTCGTCCGGCTCGGCGGGCTTGGCGCTTTTCCACAGCACGAAGTCCAGCGGATCCTGCTTGCCATCCTGCACGGCCACGCGTTCGCCGGCCTGCAATTCGTCCAGCGACTTGCCCGACAGCCTGCCGTAGCCGGGGAACTTGCGCACGGCGAAGTTCACGTCGCCATCCGTGCCCTGATAGGCCAGGCCCTTGTCCTGCAGACGGCCGATCATGGACAGCATCTGCGGCACGTATTCGGTGGCGCGCGGCTCATGCGTGGGGCGCTCGATGCCCAGGGCGTCGGCGTCCTGGTGCAGGGCGTCGATCATGCGGTCGGTCAGCGAGCGGATGGTCTCGCCGTTCTCGACGGCGCGACGGATGATCTTGTCATCGATGTCGGTGATGTTGCGCACATAGGTCACGCGATGGCCGCTGGCACGCAGCCAGCGCTGCACCACATCGAAAGCGACCATGGAGCGTGCGTGTCCCAGGTGACACAGGTCGTACACGGTCATGCCGCACACATACATGCGCACATGGCCCGGTTCGATTGGCGAAAACGCTTCCAATGCACGCGACAGCGTGTTGTAGATACGCAAACTCATGGATGTTTATCAGGGGAGAAAGGGTCGCTGCAGGGGGCGCGTCCCACGCGCCGCCGGACCCTTGGCGCCGATGCAGGCATGCTCAGCAGGGAGCAGGAGCGGCAGGCGCAGAGCCCGTGTGACCCAGCACACCCCTCAGCTACAATTGACCGCAGTATAAGCCCGCGCCGCGGGGCATTCCCCCGAGGCCCCGAAAGCACCTACATGCCTCTACGCAACTCGTTTCGCTCCGCCCTGCGCCTCGCGGCAATGGCGGCCCTGCTCGCAACAGGCCACGCCCACGCCGACGACTATACGGAAGTGAATCAGTTGCTGCGCAACGGCAAGAGCACCCAGGCGCTGGCACGCGCCGATGCCTATCTGGCCAAGAACGCACGCGACCCGCAGATGCGCTTTCTCAAGGCGGTTGCACTGACCGACAGCGGCAAGACGGACGAGGCCATCGCCGCGCTGAACCAGCTCATCGAGGACTATCCCGAGCTGCCCGAGCCCTACAACAATCTGGCGGTCATCTATGCCGGCCAGAACCAGCTCGACAAGGCGCGCTCCGCGCTCGAATCCGCCGTGCGCAACAACCCCAACTACGGCGTCGCCTACGAGAACCTGGGCGACATCCATGCCCGCCTGGCCTACGAGGCCTACTCCAAGGCGCAAGGCCTGGATGGCCGCGCGGCCAGCGTGCGCCCCAAGCTCAAGCTGCTGCGCGACCTGCTGGCGCCCGTCACCGCCGCCAAGTAGGCCCCGGCCCACGCGCGCAGCCCTTGCGCCAGCGCGCGTGCGGCGGTCGATCGGGTCTTGCCATGCCTGGCGCGCACCCGCAGGAACCTGCCCGGTTTTCCCCACTCCATCCCCCAGCCCTTTGGCTTTCACAGGAGATTCGCATGACCACACGCCGCATTGCGTCGCTTTCCCTGGCCGGCATGGCCCTGGCCGCTTCCCTTTTCACCGCCCCCGCCATGGCGCAGAACGCCACGCCCAAGGTGCAGATCAAGACCAGCATGGGCGACATCGTGCTGGAGCTGAACGAAGCCAAGGCCCCCAAGACCGTGGCCAACTTCATGCAGTACGTGCGCGACAAGCACTACGACGGCACGGTGTTCCACCGCGTGATGGACGGCTTCATGATCCAGGGCGGCGGCATGGATGCCAGCCTCAAGGAAAAGCCCACGCGCGCGCCGATTCCGCTGGAGGCGGACAACGGCCTCAAGAATGACCGGGGCACCATCGCCATGGCGCGCACGGGCAACCCCAACTCGGCCACCTCGCAGTTCTTCATCAACGTGGTGAACAACGACATGCTCAACGCGCCCAAGCCTGACGGACATGGCTACGCCGTCTTCGGCCGCGTGGTCCAGGGCATGGATGTGGTGGACAAAATCCGCACGGTGGCCACGGGCAACCAGGGCATGCACCAGAATGTACCCACCAAGCCGGTGACCATCCTCTCGGCCACCGAAGTCAAGTAAACCGCGCGCCGCGCCTTGCGTGGCACGCCCTTCCCCTCCATCCAACAAGGAATCGCCATGAGCAATCCCCAAGTCGAACTCCACATCGCCGGCCACGGCGTGATCACCATCGAACTCGACGCCGCCAAGGCCCCGAAGAGCGCAGAGAACTTCCTGGCCTATGTGAACAAGGGCCACTACAACAACACCATCTTCCATCGCATCATCGATGGCTTCATGATCCAGGGCGGCGGCTTCGAGCCCGGCATGAAGCAAAAGGAGACGGACGCTCCCATCGAGAACGAGGCCAAGAACGGCCTGAAGAACGACAAGTACACCCTGGCCATGGCCCGTACCGGCGACCCGCACTCGGCCACCGCCCAGTTCTTCATCAACGTGGCCGACAACGGCTTCCTGAACCACACCTCGCCCAGCGCCCAGGGCTGGGGCTATGCCGTGTTCGGCAAGGTGATCAAGGGCACCGAGATCGTGGACAAGCTGCGTGGCGTGAAGACAGGCCGCAACGGCGGCCATCAGGACGTGCCCAAGGATGACGTGATCATCGAAAAGGCCGTGGCCCTGTAATCAGGCGCTTGCGCACACTCGGCGGCCGTGCCCTTTCGGGTCCGGCCGCCCTGTTGTCCATGCGCATGGCACCAGGCCGTGCGCATGGACAACAGACCCGCTCCAGAGCCGTCCCAAGGCTCCTACAGCCCTTCATGCAGCGCCCTTGCCGGGTGCCCCGTCCCATGGCCCAGACCGCCGCGCCCCGCCCTCTTCCCGTGCCGCCCATTGCGGCCGAGTGGACACTGCCTGCGGGCTGGCGCACGCTGGAGTTCATCTCGGACCTGCACCTGCAGGCCAGCGAGCCCGCCACCGTGCAGGCCTTCCTGAACTACCTGGCCGCCACGCGGGCCGATGCCGTCTTTCTGCTGGGCGACCTGTTCGAGGTCTGGGTGGGTGACGACGCCCTGCTGGAGCCGGGCAGCTTCGAGGCCGAATGCGCCACCGCCATGCGCGCGGCAGCCACCCGCACGCCGCTGTTCTTCATGCAGGGCAACCGCGACTTCCTGACCGGCGCGCAGTTCGATGCGCTGTGCGGCACGACCACGCTGACCGATCCCACCGTGCTTGACTGCGGCGACCAGCGCATCCTGCTCAGCCATGGCGATGCCCTGTGCCTGGACGATGTGGACTACCAGCGCTTTCGCGCCATGGCCCGCTCGGCGGCCTGGCAGGCCGGCTTCCTGGCCCAGCCGCTGCAGGTGCGCCGCGACCAGGCACGCGGCATTCGGCAGGAGAGCGAATCGCGCAAGCGGGAATCGGACGGCCATGGCGCCGCCATGCCCACCTATGCCGACCTTGACGCGCAGGCCACCCGCAGCTGGCTGCATGCCGCAGGTGCCGCCACCCTGATCCACGGCCACACGCACCGCCCGGCCGACCATGACCTGGGCGATGGCCTGCGGCGCATCGTGCTCAGCGACTGGGATCTGGCGGCGCCCGTGCCCCGCGCCGAGGTGCTGCGCTGGGAGCGCGGCATGGGCCTGCAGCGCCTGCCGCTGTCCGATGTTCTTGAACAGGCCAGCCCGCCATGAGCCTTTGGCAACAAATGGGCCGCTGGGTCCGCAGACTGGGCCGCCGCGCACGCTCCACGGTGTCGCCGGTGCCCGAGATTCCTGCGCCGCTGTGGCTGTCCACGCTGGCCGCCTACCCCTTTCTCGCGTCGCTGACGCTGGAGGAGCAATCCAAGCTGCGCGCCCTGGCCGCCGTCTTCCTGCAGCGCAAGCGCTTCCACGGCGCACACGGCCTGGAAGTCAGCGATGCCATGGCATTGGAGATTGCCGCCCAGGCCTGCCTGCCCCTGCTGCACTGGGGCGAGCCGCAGGGCGCGCTGTCCTGGTATGACGACTTTGTCGGCATCGTGGTGCACCCGGGCGATGCCGTGGCGCGGCGCCAGAGCATGGACGAGGCCGGCGTCATCCACGACTACGACGAAGTGATCATGGGCGAGGCCATGCATGGCGGCCCCGTCATGCTGAGCTGGCAGGCCATTGGCGCAGGGCGCGGGCCGCATGCCAGCCACCATGGCCACGGCGGCCAGCCCGCCAACGTGGTGATCCATGAATTCGCCCACAAGATCGACATGCGCAACGGCGGTGCCGACGGCTGCCCGCCCCTGCCGCCGGGCTTCATGGGCAGCAGCTCCGCGCGCCAGGCCCGCGAGATATGGCAGGCCGCCTGGGCACCGGCCTACGACGCCTTCCGTGAGCAGATCACCATCGCCGAGCGCTTTGGTGGCGAATGGCCCTGGCTGGACGGCTATGGCGCCACGGCGCCCGCCGAATTCTTCGCCGTGGCCTGCGAGGCCTTCTTCGTGGACCGCGCCCGCTTTGCCCTGGAATTTCCCACGCTGGCGCCGCTGCTGGCTGCGCTCTTCAAGCCGGCCACCAGTCAACCCTGATCGGAGCAAACCTCCTTCAGCGCCTGGGCGAACAGGCGCTGCTCCTCGTACTGCCCGCCCGCCTTGCGCTCGAACAGGGTGATGGGTGGCAGGGTCCAGCCAAAACGGTGGCGCACAATGCCCACGCCCGCGATGCGCACCAGTTCCTCGGCAATGTCGGCCGGCACGATGGACACGGCCCGCTCATTGGCCGCCACCAGCTCGCCGATCACCTTGGCCGAGAGTGTTTCCACAAACGGCGGCGGCGGCTCCACGCCCGCGCGCAGAAAAAAGTCGGTGATCTGCTCGCGCATGGGCGTGCGGCGCTGGCCCAGCACCCAGTCAAGCCCCGTGAGTTCGGCCCACTGCAGAGGCCGGCGCCCCAGCCGCGTGGCCAGGCTGCGGTGGGCGATCAGGCGAGGCTCCTGCTCATAAAGCACGCTGTGCCGTATGCCGCTCATGTCCAGCACGGCCGAGGCGCGGCCAATCACGCAGTCCAGCTCATGTGCACGCAACTTTTGCAGCAGGCGGTCGCTGGTGTCCTCATGCAGCGTGACCGTGATGCGCCGGCCTTGTGGCCGCGTCCTGCCGATGGCATCGGCCAGCATGCGCGCCGGCAGGAAGGGGATGACACCCACCTGCAGGTGCGCCGCACGCTGCTGCCCCACGGCCTCGATGTCGTGGGCCCAATGGTCCAGATCGGCCAGCATGCCCCGGGCGCGCGCCAGCACCAGCGCGCCCAGCTCCGTAGGCTCCATGCCGCGCGCAGAACGCAGGAACAGCGGCGCGCCGAACAATGACTCCAGCTCGGCCAGGGCCTGGGTCACGGCGGGCTGGCTGGTGGCCATGCGCTCGGCCACGCGGGTTAGCGTGCCCAGCTCGCTGATGGAGCGCAGCAGCAGCAAATGCTTCATCTTCAGGCGCGTGGCCATGCGGTGGGCCAGTTGGGCAGCGGACGATGCAGTGCGGTTTTGCGGCATGGATTCAGGCGTGGCGCGGCATAAGCAAAACCATATTGAACAATAAAAACAAACGAATTTCTGCTTATGCACGCGCTCCAGAATTCCTGCGTCTTGCACACCCAAAACGAAAGGACCAGGCAGACCATGGATGGCATGTTTTTCATCATCGCGCTGGGCGCGGCGGCGGCCGGATTCGTGCAGGGCCTGTCGGGCTTTGCCTTCGGCATGGTGGCCATGTCGTTCTGGGCCTGGGTGCTGGAGCCGCGCGATGCGGCCGTGCTCACCGTCTTCGGCTCGCTGCTGGGCCAGGTGCTGTCGGCCATCACCGTGCGGCGCGGGTTTGCGCTGGCAAAGCTGCTGCCCTTCATCCTGGGCGGTCTTGCCGGCATTCCGCTGGGCGTCTTGCTGCTGCCGCACCTGGACATGGCCTGGTTCAAGGCCCTGCTGGGCGGCATGCTGGTGCTGTGGTGCCCGGTGATGCTGTTGTCGGCCCGGCTGCCCAGGCTGGCGCGCGGCGGCCGCCTGGCCGATGCTGCCGTGGGCCTGGCGGGCGGCGTGATGGGCGGACTGGGCGGCTTCACGGGCACGCTGCCCACGCTGTGGTGCACGCTGCGCGGCTACCCCAAGGATGAGCAGCGCTCCGTCATCCAGAACTTCAACCTGTCCATGCTGGCCGTGACCATGGCCACCTACCTGGGCACCGGCATGGTCACGCGCAGCATGCTGCCGCTGTTCGCCATCGTGGCGCCGGCCATGCTCATTCCATCGCTGCTGGGCTCCAGGCTCTATATCGGTATCAGCGAGGCACGGTTCCGGCAGATCGTGCTGGGCCTGCTGTGCCTGTCCGGCGTGGCGCTGCTGGCGTCTTCCGTGCCCGTACTTTTGCAGCGCGTGGCCTGAGCGCGCCGCGCGCCCACACTCCATCGGCCAACGGCAGTCAACTATGTGAACCTCTGGCACACGCCTCGCTATGCTTAATCGTATATTACGAACTGCACCAGCCCTTCCATGAGAGGCCTTCCGATGTTGACGCCCCCCTTCAAACTCAGCGCAGGCGGCATGGCCGCCCTGGGCGCCGCCGTGTCGGCCGGCGCGTTGCAGTCCGGGGACGGCCAGTGCTGCGGGCACGACCATGTCCGCGAAGAGCATGGCGGCGCAGCGCACGCCCAGGCGCGCACCCGGCTCTACCAGCTGGACACGCATCTGCACTGCTCGGTGATAGGCACCTGCCTGAGCCCGGCCGAGCTGCGCAAGCTGATGGGCCGGCACATGGATATCAAGGGCAAGACCGACCTGGAACTGCACCACCAGGCCGTGGGCCTGGCGCATGAGAACGGCGACCTGTCCAAGGCCATCCACAAGGCGCTGGACCAGCGCCATGCCGCCGTGATCAAGGGCTTTGCCGCCGCCCAGGACGAGGCTGCACTGGAGGCCGCGTGGAAGCAGGCCTGGCAGCAGGGCGAGATTCCGGGCGCCTACTGGGCCCTGCTCACGCACAAGTGCACCAGCTTTGCGCTGCGGCAAATGGCCTTTGGCGAGGTGCACATGCTGTCGCACCTGATGGGATCGGCCAACCGGCATGAACTCAAGCGCTTCGTGGCACTGGAAAAGGAAAACCTGGAACTGCAGGACAAGCTGGAACGCGAACGCCAGCGCCACCACCAATCCCAGCTCGAACGTGATGCGCTGGCCGGCCAGCTGCGCCAGCAGTCCCTGGACTTCGAAGCCCGCCTGTCGCAATTCAGGGCAGGGGCAGCCCCTGGCGGCGAGACCCGCCCCGCCGATGCCGGCGCCCTGGTCGGGATGCACACCGAACGGCGCGAGCGTGCAGAACGCGCTGCCGAACAGGCCTGGGCCGAGGCTGGCCGCCTGCAGCAGATGGCCGAGCAATTGCAGCAGCGCGTGCAATGGCTGGCCGAGGAACTGGCCGCCGCCGAAAAGGAACTGCATCGCGCCGCCACCCAGCCCCAGGCCCCTGATGCCGCGCAGCAGCAGGCGCTGCAGGGCCGCAAGCTGCTCTACGTGGGCGGGCGCCCCAGCTCTACCCCTGCCATACGCGACCATGTGCAACGCCATGGCGGCGAATTCCTGCACCACGACGGCGGGTTGGAGACGCGCAAGGGCCTGCTGGCCGCGCAGCTGCCGCGCGTCGATCTGGTGGTGTTCCCCGTGGACTGCGTGGACCATGATTCCGTGGTCAACCTCAAGCGCCTCAGCGAGCGGCATGGCGTGCCCTTCATCGCGCTGCGCACGGCCAGCCTGGCCAGCTTCGCGGCCACCGTGGCGCGCGAGTTGGCACCGCCCGACGCGGGAACCCGCACCACCAGCGCATCACACTTTTGCCTGCGCCACGGTTGATGGTGCCGCGTGGCGCGGGCCCAGCGCCGGGCCTTGTGTTTTCAGGATTCAATCAGCACCTCAGTACCGCGCATCGGCCGGCTTCTTGTCCTTGGGCCAGTCCTTGTGCTTGTTGGCAAAGTCCGGGCGCGGCTGGTGGCTGAAGTACTCGGCCACGTCCACGGCCTCCTGGTCGCTGAGGCCGCCCTGGCCCAGCGGGAAGTTGCCATGGAAGGCGATGGGCATGTTGCGCTTGACGAAGGCCGCGGCCGTGTAGGTGCGCGCCATGCCCGCGCCGATGTTGAAGGACTCGTCACCCCACAGCGGCGGATAGACCCACTGTCCCTTGGCATTCTTCACGCCCTCGCCCTCGCCGCCATGGCAGACCGCGCACTGGGCCGCATAGACCTTCTTGCCGTTGTCCACGTTGGGCACGATGGACTGGCTGATCTTGCCCACGCCCCGGCCTTCGACCTTGTCTTCGGGTTTGGTTTCGCGGCGCATCCAGTCGAAGTAGGCGACCATGGCCTTGATCTCGTCGGACTCCAGCGGCAGCGGCTTGCCGTTCATGGAGCGCAGGAAGCAGCCATTGATGCGATCCTCCAGCGTGATGACGCGGCCCGCGCGCGGCGCATAGCCGGGGAAGAAGGCCGAGACACCGATATAGGGCGAACCATCGGCCACCGTGCCCGCGTTCAGGTGGCAGCTGGCGCAGTTCAGCGCATTGCCCACATTCCTGGGCAGCAGGTCACGCGTCTCTATGTTCAGGCGGGCGCCGTAGACCAGTTGCTTCGCGTTGGATTCGTCCAGCATGGCGGCCAGGCGCGGCGTCTCGAAGGGGCGTGCGCTTTCGCCCTTGGCATCGAGCTGCTTGCGCATGGATTGCACCTCCCTGGCATGGATCTCGCGCGCATCGGCACGGCCCCAGCTCTTGCGGGCGAAGTTGAGGATGTCGGCGATCTCCGCATCCTTGAGCTGTGCGAAGGCCGGCATGGTCAGCGGCCGTGCATGGCTTTGCGTGACGGGCGCCTTCCAGCCCACCAGCATCAGATGGATCAGCGTGGACGGGTCCTGCGACTGCAGCGAGAAATTGCCGGCCAGTGGCGGGAACACGTCCTTCACGCCACCGCCATCGGCACGGTGGCAGTCGGCGCAGAACTGCAGATAGCCCAGGCCGCCCCGGCTGGCGTAGAGATCGGCAGGCACGTCGGAAGTCACTGCCGAGGCGGGGGACGGCGCATGCCCGGAGGCCTGCGGCGCCGGATGCGGGGCGATGACCGGCCCCGGCCCCTGGGCCACCTGCATGGGCAGGTCGTTCTTGCCTGCGGGCAGCGACTTCAGATAAGTGCCAATGGCCAGCAGGTCCGCATCGCTCATGTACTGCGTGCTGTGCTGCACCACGTCGACCATGTTGCCGGAGACCGTGCCGTGGCTGTTGCGCCCGGTCTTGAGCAACTGGGCGGTTTCCTCGGGTGTCCACAGATTGCGCAGGCTCAGCGCGCGCCAGTTCTCCACGGTCTCGCCGGCCAGGAAATACTCGCCCTTGCCGCCCTCGCCGGTCATGGTCTTTTCCTGGAAGCCCACGCCGCGCGGCGTATGGCAGGCGCCGCAGTGGCCCAGGCCCTGTACCAGGTAGGCACCCCGGTTCCACTGGGCAGTTTGCTGCGGTTGGGGCTGGAAGGGCGTGTCATCCAGAAACACCCAGTTCCACAGCGCCAGGCCCCAGCGCTGGTTGAAGGGAAAGCCCAGGTCGGACTCCTTGTTGGCCGCCTTCACGGGCGCCACGCCCTGCAGCAGATAGGCGTACAGGGCCTGCATGTCCTCGGCCGTCATCTTGGCGTAGGAGGGATAGGGCATGGCCGGGTACATGTTGCGGCCATCGGCCGCCACGCCCTTGCGCATGGCGCGGTCGAACTGCTCGAAGCTGTATTTGCCCATGCCCGTATCGGCGTCGGGCGAGATATTGGTGGAATAGATCTTGCCGAATGGCGTCTCCAGCGCCAGCCCACCACCCATGGGCTGGGATTTATTGCCGGTGTGGCAGGCAACGCAATCGCCCAGGCGTGCGATATATCGGCCGCGATCGACCAGGGTTCTTTGCTCCGCCGTCAGGTCCGCCGCGTAATCGGCAGGCAGGTCATCAATGATTTGTGGCATTTGCGCATGGTCCACTCCGGGCGCCGGCGCCGAAATGGCCAGTTGCCAGGCGGCGGCCGACAGCACGGCTACGCACAGCAGGCCTTGCTTGAGCGAGAGTTTCATCGTCTTCGATCCACTGAAATGAATTATTATTGAAAGAGGCAAAAATGGATATTGACGAGATATTCAACCCAACGCCTGCAGCCATTGCAGCAAATGATCACCTCTTTGCGCAATATCTTCTTATATATACGAATTCTAGTGGTATCTCCCTATTTTTTCCATGCAAGCCGACGAAAACGATAAGCCAATAGCGCATTTAACGCGGGCTTAATCAATGCAGGGAAAAAGCGCGCGCAGCCTTCTCGGGTGCGCACGAAAAAGCGGCCCGCAAGGGGCCGCTGATTTCACCGTCGGTGTATCCGTCAGTGTATGGGGTGGCGGCTCGCCCGCCGGGCTCAGGCCGCCTGGCTGCAGCGGCGCGCCGCCTGCGCCACGCTGTGCGCGTCCACGCCAAAGTGGCCGCGCAACGCGGCACGCGTGTCACTTCGGCCAAAGCCGTCCGTGCCCAGGGTGAGGAATCGCCTGCCTGCGGGCAGGAAGGCGCGCACGGTCTCGGGCACGGCGCGCACATAGTCGGTGGCGGCAATCACCGGGCCCTGCGTGCCGTCCAGCAGTTGGGCGATCCAGGGCTGCCCAGGTGCCTCACCTGCCAGCATGCGCTGCTCGCAGGCCACGCCATCGCGCGCCAGTTCGCTCCAGCTGGTCACGCTGACCACGGTGGCGGCCATGCCCTCGCTGGCCAATTGCTCGGCGGCCTTGAGCACTTCGGTGAGGATGGCACCCGATCCCAGCAAGGTGACGTGCTGCGTGGCACGGTCCGCATCGCCAAAGCGGCCGAACACATAGCCGCCGCGCAGCACGCCTTCGGCCGCGCCCGGTGGCAGGTCGGGCTGGGCGTAGTTCTCGTTCATCAGGGTGATGTAGTAGAAAACGTCGCGCTGCTCCACCAGCATCTCGCGCATGCCGGCGTCCAGGATCACGGCCAGTTCGCCCGCATGCGCGGGGTCCCAGGCTTTGCAGTTGGGAATGGTGGCCGCCACCAGATGGCTGGAGCCGTCCTGGTGCTGCAGGCCTTCTCCGCCCAGCGTGGTGCGGCCCGAGGTGGCGCCCAGCAGAAAGCCGCGCGCCCGCTGGTCGGCCGCCGCCCAGATGGCGTCGCCCACGCGCTGGAAGCCGAACATGGAGTAGTAGATGTAGAACGGCAGCATGGCCAGGCCGTGCACGCTGTAGCTGGTGGCCGCCGCCGTCCAGCTGGCGATGGCGCCGGCCTCGCTGATGCCCTCCTCCAGGATCTGGCCGTCCAGCGCCTCGCGGTAGGAGAGCACGGAGCCGATGTCCTCGGGCGCGTAGCGCTGCCCCAGGCTGCTGTAGATGCCCACCTGCTTGAACAGGTTGGCCATGCCGAAGGTGCGCGCCTCGTCCGCCACGATGGGCACGATGCGCGGCCCCAGCTGTGCGTCCTTGAGCAGGCCGCCCAGCATGCGCACGAAGGCCATGGTGGTGCTCATCTCCTTGCCGGCAGGCGCCAGCGCGAACTGCGCGTACTGGTCCAGGGCGGGCACGGGCACGCGGTCGCACACGGTTTCACGGCGCGGCAGTGCGCCGCCCAGGGCTGTGCGGCGATCGCGAAGGTACTGCATCTCGGCGCTGTCATCGGCAGGTTTATGGAAGGCCAGGCCCTTGGCCTGCTCGTCACTGAGTGGCAGGTTGAAGCGGTTGCGGAACTCGATCAGGTCGGTCTCGTCCAGCTTCTTCTGGCTGTGCGTGGTCATCTTGCCCTGCCCGGCCGATCCCATGCCGTAGCCCTTCTTGGTATGGGCAAGGATCACCGTGGGCTGGCCGCGATGGGCGGCAGCCGCTGCATAGGCCGCATGGATCTTCACCAGGTCATGGCCGCCGCGCTTCAAGCGGTCGATCTGCTCGTCCGTCAGGCCCTGGGCCAGGGCGGCAAGCTCGGGGTTCTGTCCGAAGAAATGCTCGCGGTTGTAGCGTCCGTCCTTGGCGGCGAAGGTCTGCATCTGCCCGTCCACCGTGCCGCCCAGCGTGCGTGCCAGGGTGCCGGTGAGGTCGCGCGCAAACAGCCCGTCCCAGTCGCTGCCCCACAGCAGCTTGACCACATTCCAGCCCGCGCCGGCAAACAGCCGCTCCAGTTCATCGACGATGCGGCCATTGCCGCGCACCGGGCCGTCCAGACGCTGCAGATTGCAGTTGACCACCCAGACCAGGTTGTCCAGCCCCTCGCGCGCGGCCAGCGTCAGGGCGCTCATGCTTTCGGGCTCGTCCATCTCGCCGTCGCCAAACACGCCCCAGACCTTGCGCTCCTGGCAGTCCAGCAGGCGGCGGTGCGTGAGATAGCGCATGAAGCGCGCGTGGTAGATGCTGCTGATGGGGCCTATGCCCATGGAGCCCGTCGGGAACTGCCAGAAATCGGGCATCAGCCAGGGATGCGGATAGCTGGACAGGCCCTGCGCGCCTGCAGCCGGCGCGCTGATCTCCTGGCGGTAGTGCTGCAGGTCCTGCTCGGTCAGCCGCCCTTCCAGGAAGGCCCGCGCATACACGCCGGGCGCGCTGTGCGGCTGGAAGAACACCAGATCGCCCCGGTGCTGGCCCGGCGCAAGCCCCTCCCGGGCATGGAAGAAATGGTTGAACCCGGTCTCGAACAGGTCGGCCGCGCTGGCATAGCTGGCAATATGGCCGCCCAGCTCGCCATAGGCCTGGTTGGCGCGCACCACCATGGCCAGCGCGTTCCAGCGCATGATGGACGCCAGCCGCTCCTCGATGGCCAGGTCGCCCGGAAACACCGGCTGCTGCTGCGCCGCCACGGTGTTCACATAGGGCGTGTTCAGGTCAGGCTGCCAGCCCAGGCGCTGCTCGCGCGCCATGCGCGCCAGCTCTTCCAGCACGAAGCGCGCGCGCTGCGGACCTTCTGTGGCGACCAGGGCCAGAAAGGCCTCGCGCCATTCGGCGGTTTCCTGGGGATCGGTATCGATATCGGCCAGCGCGGCCAGTGGCGTGGGTGCGTTCATGTCCGCCACTTTAGGACTGGCAGGCCGGCATGAGCAGCCGTTCATGGATAAGGAAAACGCCATATTCCAGCATTTCATGCCGGTATCTACATAAAATCCGGCAGATGAAACTGGACACCATCGACTTGCGCATTCTGGCCGAGTTGCAAACGGACGGCTCGCTGTCCAACGTGGAACTGGCGCGGCGCGTGCATCTGTCGCCCTCGCCATGCCTGGCGCGTGTCAAGGCGCTGGAGAAGGCTGGCGTGATCGCGCGCTATGTGGCGCTGGCCAATGCGTCGGCGCTGGGGCTGGGGCTGAATGTGTTCATCAATATCAGCCTCAAGTCGCAGGCCAAGGAATCGCTGGCCGACTTCGAGCGCCGCATTGCCGAGCACGACGAGGTCATGGAGTGCTACCTGATGAGCGGCGACGCCGACTACCTGATCCGCGTGGCGCTGGCCGACATCGGCGCGCTGGAGCGCTTCATCGTGGAGCAGCTCACGCCCATTCCCGGCATAGAGAAGATCCGCTCCAGCTTCACGCTCAAGCAGGTGCGGTACAAGACCGCCCTGCCCCTGCCGGCCGCAGGCTGAGGTGGCAGGAGGCTGGCCTCAGCCCGCAGGCTTGGCCATCTCGCCGGTGGCGATGCGGCGGCGCAGCTCGCCCAGCACGGCCTTGAGGCGGCGCTCGTTGTCCAGGCCCACGCGCACCAGCATCTTCTGGCCGCTGGACAGGGCCTGCAGCTCAGGGTCGGCGTATTCGTAGCGCACCCAGGGCTGGATGGAGGGCACCTCGCCCTCCACCTTGGTCAGCCGTACCTGCACCGGGCCTGCGGGCTCGGGCGCGGCGCGCAGGTGGTCTATGACGGCAATGAGGCGATCGTTGAAATAGCGGCTGGGATAGCCCAGGTCTTCATAGGCGGTCTGGAACAGGGGATACAGCCGGGCATAGAGCTTGACGGCCCCGTCCATGGGAATGGACTCGGCAAAGGTCACGAAGGCCTTGTAGCGTGCGGCGTTGGCGGGGGCGATGGCCTGCGCCTCACCAGCCTCTGCCGCGCCCTCCACCGTGAAACGCTGAGGCGCCGGGTGCACGGGCCAAAGCCGTGCAGGGGCCTGGGAGCGGGTCAGGTTGTCCACGGTGGCCACGGCGCGGCGCACAAAGCCTTCCATCTGCAGAAAGCTGCCTGCCTTGTCACGGCCCAGCAGGCCGTTGAGGGCCTGGGCGACATGGGCGTCGGAGTCCTGCAGCGCGGGCAGGCCGGAGGCGGGTTGCTCCAGCGCATCGACAGGGTTCTGGGGCTCGGTCAGCTCGGGCGCGGGGACGGGTTCAGGTTCGGAGGGCTGGGTGGACTGGGCGGGCGCCTGCGCCACTTCCGGCGGCGCCTCGGGCACGGGGGCGGGACGCCACCAGTACCACCAGGCCGCGCCTCCCAGGGCGGCAGCCGCCAGCACCGCTGCGGCGATGCCGAAAGCCGATGGGCCGGAGGATCTGGCGCGGGGGCGGAAGTCTTGGGGATCGCGTTCTGGCATGGATGGGTCCTTTGGCTTGGGCAGGGGGCTGGCAGCTCAGTTGCCGCAGGACGTGCGACAGCAAAGCACAACCAGGGTTCCCCGGCTTTGCTGACACCGGCCCCTGCCTTGTGTTTATAAGCCGCCCCGCTGCCTGCACAGGCCATAGTGCGCGCCAGGCAACAAGGCGTTACCCGGCTTACCCGGCCGTCTCAGCCCTGCGTGCCCAGATCCTGGAGCCAGGCCATGGCGGCCTGCAGCTCGTCGGGGCGGATCTCATGCATGCTGGGGTACTCGTGGTAGCTCAGCTGCAGCGGCAGGCGCTGCACGTGGCTGCGAATGGCGTGGGCGCTGGTCAGCGGAATGACGTTGTCGTAGGTGCCGTGGCTGACCCAGAGCGACTTGCCGTCAAAGGCCGCGTCAGGCGCCTGGTGCGGCAAGGCCTCGGGCAGCAGGCGGCTGTGCCAGCACATGGCGGCGCGCAGCAGCGCGGGCTGGGTCAGCAGCAGGCTGAGCGCCATGATGCCGCCCTGGCTGAAGCCGCCCGCCACGGTTCGCTGGGCAGGGATGTCCAGCCGCGCACCGGCCTGCTGCACGGTCTGGGCCACCAGGGCGCGGCTGTGCTCTTCCTGCGATGCGTGGATGTGGCGCGTGCCGTTGGCATCCACCGTGAACTGGAACCAGGCATGGGCTGAGGGACCCATGGAAAACGGAGCGCGCAGGCTGAGCACGTGGAACTGCGGCGGCACGAACGATGCGAGGCCGAACAGATCCTGCTCATTGCTGCCAACGCCATGCATGAGCACCAGCAGCCAGGGCTGCTGCCCCGGTGCGGGTTGTGCGGGGCGCTCCAGCGCCACCAGAGGCAGGTCGATCATCACGGACTCCTTGGTTTTTTAGCGATTTCCAGGACCGGGGTGGTCCCGGGCAACGCGCCATTGTGGCGCCTCGCCAAGTCCGCGGCAGCAGGAGGTTATGCCGCCTGCACGTCCTCGAAGGCCATCGCATCCATGGCCAGGATGGAATACATGACTTCGCGGCTCAGATACCGTGGCCGCGCTGTCGCGCCGGCCGCGCCCAGCGCGAAGTACAGCGGCATGAAGTGCTCTTCGCTGGGATGGGCGCGCCGGGCCGAAGGCGCGCGGGCGCGGTAGTCCAGCAGCGCAGGCAGGTCCTGCGCCTGCAGGCGCGATTCGATCCAGCGGCTGAAATCCTGCACGTAGGGCGAGGAGGCGCTGGAGCCGCCCACGGCATGGTCGCCCGGCAGGCCATCCTGGCTGCGCAGGGCCTGCACGGCGTCGTCCACCCGCACCGTGGCCTCGCCCGTACCGCCCCGGAATTCGCCCAGGTTGTGCGTCATGCTGCCGGAGCCAACGATGAGCACGCCCTCATCGCGCAGCCCCGCCAGGGCTGCGCCCAGCGCATGGGTTTCGGCCGGCCCGGCCGAGGCAGGCAGGGACAGCTGCACCACGGGCAGGTCGGCATCCGGCAGCAAATGCATCAGCGGCACCCAGGCGCCGTGGTCGAAGGGCCGCTGCGCGTTGGCGGTGGAGGCAATGCCTGCAGCCTGCAGGCGGTCCATGACTTCCTGCGCCAGCTGCGGCGCGCCGGGGGCCGGGTATTGCAGTTCATAGAGCGCGGGCGGAAAGCCGCCGAAGTCGTGCCAGGTGGAGGGAGTGGCACCGGTCATGACTTCCACGCCGTGCGACATCCAGTGCGGCGACATGACGACCACGCCGCGCAGCGGCCCGTGGGCCTGGCGCAGCGCCCTGCCCCATTGCGCGAGCACGGGGCCGGTTTCACCCGGCTCCAGCGCGAACATGGGAGAGCCGTGGGAGACATAGAGCACGGGCAGCCGGGCACCGGCAGCGGAGGAAACCCGGGAAGAGTGGGGAGCGTGGGAGTCTTGCATTCCCCTAATGTAGGGACGCCCGGGCGCCGCGCCAAGCCGCCAGCGGCAGCACACATTGTTGCGCTGGCCGGGTCAATCCGAATCAATCGTCGCGCGGGCGCCCGCGCAGGGCCTTGGTGGCACCGTGCCGGCTCTTGCTTTCCAGGCGGCGCCGCTGCGACCCCAGCGTGGGCCGGGTGGCGCGGCGCAGGATGGGCTCGGGATAGGCGGCGGCCACCAGCACGTTGAGCCGCTGCAGCGCGGCGCGCAGGTTCTGCTCCTGCGTGCGGTATTGCTGGGCCTTGATGACGACCACGCCCTCGTTGGTGATGCGGCCGTCGCGCAGGGCCAGCAGGCGCTGCTGCACGGCCTCGGGCAGGCGCGAGGCGCGCACATCAAAGCGCAGGTGCACGGCGCTGGAGACCTTGTTCACGTTCTGGCCGCCCGCGCCCTGGGCGCGCATGGCGGTCCACTGCACCTCATGCAGCTCGATGGGCCGCATGCGCTCAGGCATCCAGCGCAGCGGTCAATGCCGCCACAAAGGCATCGGGACGCTCATGCATGACCCAGTGGCCCGCGCCGGGCACCAGCGCCAGGCCGCGGAAGTCGCGCGCATGGCGTGCAAAGGCCTGGGCCAGTTCCTGCATCATCGGACCCGGGTAGAGCGCGTCGTGCTCGCCATAGATGGCCCATACGGGGCCGTCCACGGCCTGCAGGGCACGCGCCAGCACGTCGGTGTGCGAGAGGCGGCGGCGCGGAAGGCGGTCACGCTCCACGTTGAGCACATGCAGGGCCAGCGTGTCCTCGTCGATGAGGCTGGCGTCATGCAGCATCAGCGCCTGCAGGTTGTAGCGGTGGGCCACGGCCTGCGCCTCGGACGTGGCCAGGTGGCGCCAGCCCTTGAGCCGCACGGCCAGGCCCTTGCCCACGCCCATGCCGGGCGCCCCGGCCAGCACCAGGCGCCGGGCCAGCGTGCCGTCGGCGGCGGCCAGCATGCCGGCCGTCATGCCGCCAAAAGAGAAGCCGACCAGATCGCACAGCGGGGCGGCGGGCGCACCGCCATCGGCCAGCAGCTGCCGCAGGCCCTGGCGCAGCGGCTCGACCAGGGTGTCGGCATCCTGGCCGCCCGGCACGCCATCGGAATCGCCAAAGCCCGGCAGGTCGGGTATCCACAGCTGGCGCCCCTGGGCCAGCAGCGCGTCCATGCAGCGCAGCCAGTGCGTCCAGCTGCCGCTGCCGCCGTGCAGCATGACGATGGGCAACTCGCCCGCGCGTGCCTCGCCCCAGACATGCCAGACCATGTGGCCGTCCTCGGGCTGCGCGGCAGACAGCGGCGTGGTCAGGCGCCGCGCCTGGGCGCGCAGGCGCTCAATGGCGGCGGGCGTATTCACCACTGGGCCACGGCGTCAATGGCCAGGCCGTAGCCGGCCACGCCAAAGCCGCACATCACGGCGCGCGCGGCGGCCGACAGGTAGGAGTGGTGGCGGAAGCTCTCGCGCGCATGCACGTTGCTGATGTGCAGCTCCACCAGCGGCACGCCCGTGCCCTTGACGGCATCCAGCAGGGCCACGCTGGTGTGGGTGTAGGCGGCGGCGTTGAAGATCAGGCCGGCCAGGCGGCCTTCGGCGTGCACGCGGCCGGCTTCGTGGATCCAGTCCACCAGTTCGCCTTCGTGGTTGCTCTGGCGAAATTCCAGCGCCAGCCCGTAGCGCGCGCAGGCGGCTTCGCACAGCGCACGCACATCGGCCAGGGTCTGGGAGCCATAGATGGCGGGTTCACGCAGGCCCAGCAGGTTCAGGTTCGGGCCATTGAGGACATAGACGGTTTTCACGGCGGGGACACTCCAGGTTTCCAACGGGCTGGATTATGCGGGCCATCCCCGGCCCGGTCTTGGCGCAGGCACCACGGAAAAAGCCGCCCCAAGGGGCGGCAAGAGTCGGTTCAGCGCGGTTCAGCTCAGATCAACGGCGCCAGTGACCATGCCCGTGGCCATGGCCATGGCGGTACTCGCCACGGTATCCACCCCGGTAGCCGCCGCCATAGCCGTATCCGTAGCCGGGAACGACCACGACGGGCGGAGCACGGTAGACGGCGCGCGGCGCGTAGTAGACCGGCGGCGGGGGCGCGTAGTAGATGGGCTGGGGCGGTGCCACATAGACGGGGGCAGGCGCGACATAGACGGGCGGGCCATACATGCCCGGCGAATTCAGGCTGATGGACCATTGCACATCGCCCCGGGCCTGGGCGGCGCCCGAAGCCATGAGGGCGGCCAGGGCCAGGCCGGCTGCTGCTGCTTTTGCAACCCACGGGGAAGCTGTCGTTGTCATGGTGTCTCTCCTCGAAGTTGGACAGGCGTGGCAGGCATTGCCGCTGGTGCCGCCTTCCCGCACTTTGGCACAGGGGGACGGCATACGCCCTGCATTCTCAACGCGCGAGAGGGGTCTACGGATGGCAGGCTTTTATACAAGTTTGTTTCCAAATGCCTCAACCCTTGGCTGGCGCGGCTGTCCGAAAGCCGTCCGGAGCGGGTCTGCAGGCGGGCGCCTACAATGCTGCGATGAGCTCTGCTGACGCCTCCCCCATCTCCAAAGATCCGGTCAAACCGAGTAACTTTTTGCGCCAAATCATCGAGGCCGACCTGGCCAACGGTACCCACGCCCAGCGCCGCTGGGGTGGAAGCCCCGGTGATGGCGACCACCACAACCAGGGCCAGGTGGACGTGGCGAAGATCCGCACACGCTTCCCGCCCGAGCCCAACGGCTACCTGCACGTGGGCCACGCCAAGGCCATCTGCCTGAACTTCGGCCTGGCGCGCGACTACGAAGGTGCCTGCCACCTGCGTTTCGACGACACCAATCCCGAGAAGGAAGACCAGGAGTACGTGGACAGCATCATCGATGCCGTCCATTGGCTGGGCTTCGGCTGGAAGGAAGCCGACGGCCACGAGAACCTGTACTTCGCCAGCAACTACTTCGACTTCATGTACCGCGCGGCCGAGTACCTGATCGAGCAGGGCCTGGCCTATGTGGACGAGCAAAGCGCCGACGACATGAAGGCCAACCGTGGCGATTTCTCGCGCCCCGGCGTGGACAGCCCGTTCCGCAGCCGCACCGTGGCCGAGAACCTGGCGCGCTTTCGCGAAATGCGCGACGGCAAGCTGCCCGATGGCGCTGCCGTGCTGCGCGCAAAGATCGACATGGCATCGCCCAACATCAACCTGCGCGATCCCGCCATCTACCGCGTGCGCCATGCCGAGCACCACAACACCGGCAACCAGTGGTGCATCTACCCGATGTACACCTTCGCCCATCCCATCGAGGACGCGCTGGAGCACATCACCCACAGCATCTGCACGCTGGAGTTCGAGGACCAGCGCCCGTTCTACGACTGGCTGCTGGACCATCTGCGCGAAGGCGGCCTGATCGCCGCGCCGCAGCCGCGCCAGTACGAGTTCTCGCGCCTGCACCTGACCTATGTGATCACCAGCAAGCGCAAGCTCAAGCACCTGGTGGACAACGGCATCGTCAGCGGCTGGGACGATCCGCGCATGCCCACCATCGTCGGCCTGCGCCGCCGTGGCTACACGCCCCAGAGCATCCAGGCCTTCTGCGAGCGCATCGGCGTGACCAAGGACTACGCCTGGATCGATTACTCCACGCTGGAAGGCTGCCTGCGCGAGGACCTGGAGAACCAGGCCCATCGCGGCATGGTGGCCCTGGACCCGCTGAAGCTGGAGCTGACCAACTGGGCCGAGGTCTTCGGCAGCGCCGAGCACCTGGAAGCCTGCGAGCTGCCCGCCCTGCCCCACGCCGCCGAAGGCCAGCAGGTGCCGGTGCGCCGCTTTACGCTGGGCCGCGAGGTGTGGATCGAGCGCGAGGACTTCGCCGAAGTGCCGCCCAAGGGCTACAAGCGCCTTTTCCCCGGCAACAAGGTGCGCCTGAAGGGCGGCTACGTGATCGAGTGCACAGGCTGCGAGAAGGATGCCGAGGGCAACGTCACCAAGGTGCTGGCCACCGTGGTGCCCGACACCAAGAGCGGCACGCCAGGTGCGGACAGCGTCAAGGTCAAGGCCGCCATCACCTGGGTGGGCGTGGCCGACGGCGTGCAGGCCGAGGTGCGCCTGTACGACCGCCTGTTCACCGACCCGCAGCCCGATGCGGGCGGCAAGGACTTCCTGACGTTGCTCAACCCGGACAGCCTCAAGGTGGTGACCGCCTATGTGGAGCCTTCGCTGGCCAACGCGCAGCCTGACGACAAGTTCCAGTTCGAGCGCTTCGGCTACTTCGTGGCCGACCGCAAGGACCACACACCGGGCAAGCCCGTGTTCAACCGCGCAACGGGTCTCAAGGACTCCTGGGGCAAGTAGGCGCATGGCCCGCTGACGGGCACCTGCACCGCTGCTCCCCGAAGATGGCCCACCATCCTGCTTTGCAGGGGTGGGCCATCGCACATCGGCGCTTTTGCCGGGACCGTGGCCTCAGCACAATGCCAGGCCATGAACCAAGCCTTGCCACAGGCGGCTTCCGCCGCCAAGTTCGACACCTCCCGCGCGGCCGAGTACGAAACGCAAAGCCGCATCGCACTGGCCGGCTACGACGCCTGCCACGAGCTGGCCGCCTGCCTGCTGGCCGCCAGCCTGGATGCAGGGCCGAAGTCCGTGCTGATTGGCGGCGCCGGCGGCACGGGCCAGGAAATCCTGGCCACGGCGCGCCTCAGGCCGCTGTGGAAATTCACGGCTGCCGACCCCTCGGCCCCCATGCTGGACCAGACCATGGACCGCATCGCCGCGGCGGGGCTGTCGGCCCAGGTGCAGGCAGCTCCCTGCGCCGTGCAGGACCTGCCGGCCGGCACGGTGTTCGACGCGGCCACGCTGATCGGCGTGCTGCACCACATCCCTGACGACGCGGACAAGCTGCAGCTGCTGCAGGCCCTGTCGGCGCGGCTGGCGCCGGGGGCGCCCTTCATCCTGGCCTGCAACCGCCACCGATATGACAGCGAGCCGCTGTTCCTTGAAGCCTGGGCCATGCGCTGGCGCATGGCGGGCGTGGACGAGGCCGCCGTCCATGCGAAACTCGGCAAAATCCGGCAGGGCGCGGTTCCACCGGCCTCGGAGGAGGTGGTGGAGCAGATGCTGGCCCAGGCCGGTTTCGTGCAGCCCAAGCGCTTTTTCTCCAGCCTGTTCTGGTGTGCCTGGATTGCCTTCAAGGCCTGACCACTGAAACACCAGAACGCCCGGCGCCGGTGGACCCGTCCCTTTCTCCCTTTCCCCTTTGATTTGCCTTTCAGCATGAACTTCTCCGCACGCCTTCAGCAACTGCCCACTGTCACCCACCTCGCCGCGCTGCAGCTGGCCGATGCCCAGGGCCAGGTCGTGGCCACCATCGAGAACAAGCCCGGCCAGACCGGCTCGCTGGCCGTGTACCACGCGCTGGCCGCGCTGTACGGCGGCAGCATCACGCCGGCCGCCGCCGAGCTGGGCCTGGAGTGGTATGCCGAGCACACGCAGGACGCCATCGCCTTCCCCGGCAAGCACCCCAACATCGACCGCCTGCTGGCCTGGTCCAAGGGTGCCGAGAGCTACCAGGCCCGCCTGATCGCGGCCTGAGCGCGGCTTGAGCGCGGCCTGATTCAGCCTGGGTACACACCGCGTCACAGAAGTTGCGCGGACTGGGGGCATCGGCTGACACGCCGGTGTCAACGCAGCGCGCACTTTGGCGTTCAAATGACATGTGCCTTGCCGCTTCGGCGCGCAAGGCGTTCCTGTCCAGGAGAACGCAATGCTGCAATCCGCCGTGCCCACAGCACGCACCACGGCCCGCTCAACTTCCCACGCTGGCGCCCTGCGCCTGAGCGTGCTGGGCCTGGCCGCCGCCCTGGCGCTGAGCGCCTGCAACGAATCCCAGGACAAGCCCCCGCAGGCCGCCAGCGCGCCGCTGCCGCCTGCCACCGAAAGCGCCCAGCCCGTCGCCACGCCCGTGGCCTATGTGCCGCCTTCGGCCGAGACGCTCTACCAGATGGTGGCGCCCATTGCGCTGTACCCCGACAAGCTCGTGGCCCAGGTGCTGGCAGCCTCCACCTATCCCGACCAGGTCGGCGCCGCCGAGGTGTGGATGGGGCAGAACCCCGGCCTCAAGCCCGAGGAACTGCAAAACGCCGTCAACAGCCAGGACTGGGACCCTTCGGTCAAGTCGCTGGCGCAGTTTCCCAATGTGCTGGCACAGCTGTCATCCAACGTTCCCTGGACCACGGCCCTGGGCAAGGCCTACTACAACGATCCGGCCGATGTGATGAACGCCATCCAGGTGATGCGTCAGCGCGCCTACAAGGCAGGCACGCTCAAGGACTCCAGCCGGCTCAAGGTGGCCGTGGCCACGGCCGATGCCCCGCCCCCCGTGCCCCAGCCCGCACCGCAGGCCGTGGGCGAGCCGCTGTCGTCCATGCTGCCCGTGCCGGTGATCGACACGCCGCCGCAGTTCATCGAGATCGCACCTGCCCAGCCTGACACCGTCTATGTGCCGCAGTACGACCCGGGTGTGGTCTATGGCGAGCCCGTGCCCATGTACGGCGGATACCGCCCCATCGTGGCGCCGCAACCCGTGTATGTGGGCAGTTCGGCCGCGCCCGTGGTGGCGGGGCTGATCGGCTTCGGCGCAGGCGTGATCCTGGCCGAGTCCGTGGACCGCCGCCCCTGGGGCTGGAACTCCTGGGGCATGCGCTGGGGCGAGCCGGGCTACCGCTGGCACCGCAACGAACCGCCGCCACCGCCCTCGCGCCGCCCGGCCGTGATCTACAACAACAACACCTACGTCTCGCGCTCGACCACGGTGGTGCAGAACATCCACAACACGCACATCAACAACGTTGGCAACGTCACCCACATCGCGAACAACCCGCACTTCGAGCCGCGCCGCCCTGACTTCCCGCAGCAGGGCGGGGATCCTCGCCCGGGCGACCCGCGCTCCGGTGACCCTCGTTCTGGCGACCCACGCTCTGGTGACCCTCGTTCAGGCGGCATGGCCGCTGCGGCCCTGGCCGGTGCCGCAGGCATGGCCGGCGCCGCCGCAGCAGCGCACTCGGGCATGCCCCAACGCCTGGGCCTGAGGCCGCCGCAGGGCGGCCCGCCCCCGTCCGCCCAAGGCATGGTGCCGCCCGGGGGCGCCCAGGGCTTTGCCCGGCACGATGGCGCCGATCGCGGACGCCCGGGCCTCAGGCCTGATGACCGGCCCCAGGCCTCATTGCAGCCCCGGATGAACCCGGTGCCGGCCTCGCAGCCGGGCCAGTTCGGCAAGTGGCCGCAGTCCCCTCAGTCTGCGCAATCGGCCCCCTCATCCCCATCGGGCACCGCGCAGCGACCCGCGCCAGCACTGCCTGCGGCAGCCATGCAGGGTGACAGGGGCCGCGACTCCCGCGTGCCTTCCTGGTCTTCCGCAGCCACGCAGCAGGGCATGAGGCCACAGGACAGGCAGGACCGCGACCGCTCCATGGCCGATGCAGCGCGCCAGCGCCAGCAGCAACAGCAGCAAATGGAGACGCAGGCCGCCCGCCTTCGCGGCGAGGAACAGGCGCGCCAGCAACAGCAGCGCCAAGCCCAGATGCAGGCCCAGGCGCAGATGCGGGATCAGGCGCGTGACCAGGCCCAAGTTCAGGCGCAAGCCCAGGCCCGCCAACAGGCCGAGCGCGATCGCCAGGCCTTGCAGCAGCGCTCCCAGGACCAGGCGCGCCAGCAGCAAATGCAGCAACAAATGCAGCAGCAGCAACAGCAGCAGGCGCGCGCACAGGAGCAGATGCAGGCCAGGATGCAGGCCCAACAACAGGCCCAGCAACAGGCCCAGCAGCAGGCGCAAAGACAGGCCCAGATGCAGGAGCGGCAGGCGCAGCAGCAAAGACAGCAGCAGTTCGAGGCTGCCCAGCAGCAACGCATGCAGGCCCAGCAAGCACAGCAGGCCCAGGCACAGGCGCGTGCCCAGCAGCAGCAGGCCCGCGCACAGCAGGAGCAACGCCAGCAACAGCAGCGCATGGCCAACGCGGCCCGTCCACAGGAGCGGCGCGGCGGGCGCGACGAGCGCCGGGACCGTTGAGCGGCCCGCAAGCGCATTTGAATGCCATGGCGTCATGGCGTCATGGCGTTGAGGCGTTGGCAAGCTGGCGCGCTGGCATGGCGGACAATGGGGCGCTCGACCACAGCCCCCCGCTTCCCTCATGCAGATACCGACGACGAATTCCCGCTCCCGCCGACTGTTTGTGCAATCCCTGTGCGCCTCAGGTGCGGGCCTGATGGTCCCGGCCTGGGCCGCTGCGGCCTCCGGGGAATCCCCCTGGCCGCATGACAGCCGCGTGCCCGGTGGCGTGGCCCGCCTGTCGCTGGGGCCAGCCGCCCAGCGGCCCCAGGTGCTGGCCGGCGACGTGCCCGTGCTGGTGGTGGGCGACATGATCGAATGGACGGCCGTGGTCGGCATTGCGCTGTCGGTGGCGCCCGGCACGCATGGCGTGACGGTGAAGGGCGAAGGCGCACCGCGCACCCTGCCCTACGAAGTGCGCGACAAGAAATACACCGAGCAGCGCCTGAAGGTCTCGCCCAAGACCGTGGACCTGTCACCCGAGGACGATGCCCGCTACCAGCGTGAACGCGCCCACCAGCAGACCATCATGGCGCTGTTCACCGAGCCGCCTGCACGCCCTGGCGACCTGCGCATGCGCCAGCCCGTGCCGGGCCGCCGCAGCAGCAGCTTCGGCCTGCGCCGCGTGTTCAACGGCCAGCCGCGCAATCCGCACAGCGGCATGGACATCGCGGCAGCCACGGGCACCAACGTCGTCGCGCCGCTGCCGGGCAAGGTGGTGGATGTGGGCGACTATTTCTTCAACGGCGGCACCGTGTGGCTGGACCACGGCGGCGGCCTGCTGAGCATGTACTGCCATCTGAGCAGCGTGCAGTGCAAGCTGGGCGATCAGCTGGACACGGGAGATGCCTTCTGCAAGGTCGGCGCCACGGGCCGTGTCACCGGCCCGCACCTGCACTGGGGCGTGATGCTCAACCGCACCATGGTGGACCCGGCGCTGTTCCTGGCGGCGTGAACCGGGCCGGCGCCCGCCGGCGTCAGTGGTTGGCCGAGGGAATGGTGTTCTGCGGCGCCACCGGCGTGGGCACGGCGATGGACTCGCGGTCCTGTGCCAGGTAGCGCGATACCAGCTCGAAGAAGCTGTCGTAGAAACCGCTCTTGGCAATCGTCTCGCTGCCCACCTTGACCATGGAGTCGCTGCCCGAGGAGAACGGCAGCGACACCGACCCCAGCGCGCCCACGCCCAGGCTGGCCGAGTTGGCGCTCTTCTTCAAGGTATAGCGGTCCTGCAGCGCCGTGACAAAGCCGATGCTGACCTGGCCATCGGCTGTCTCGGGCACGCAGACCACGCGGATGTTCATCTGCAGGTTCAGTTCGGGGTCGGGCTGGAAGCTCTTGCTGCCCTCTATGAGTTCGGCCGTGCGCGCCATGGCGATGTAGCCCTGGCTCAGCAGCGCGCGGCGCGCGGCCTCGCAGGTCTGGGCCGGCGAGGCATCGAACATGCGCGAGAAGGTCTCGGTGGAGCCGAAGCTCTCCTGCACGGGCACATGCTGGGGAATGGTCGAGCCGCAGCCCGCAAGCATTGCAATGATGGCCAAAGCTCCCGCGTAGCGCATGCCACGCACCCTGTTTGCTGCACTCCAACGTCGATACACGAACCTGCTCCTTGCTCCGGCGCCGCAGCCTGCGGATGGCATGGCGGCTGGCCGCCTATTCTCACCTGAGCGCAACGCATCGGCCGGCAACTTTGCAGCAATCCGTTTTTTCCGCCTGCATCAAATAGATGCAAAGGAATGTGAATAGCGCCCCGTTCTGACAGGCGCCGCCGCGCATCTGCGTTATGGTGCCCCGGTTCGGCCAGGGCCGGCGCGGCACATGCCGCGCCAGGGCTGCCACCAGCCCGCCGCGCCTGAGCCTGTCTCCGTACCCATCAACCAAGGAATTCAACATGAAGCCAAGCTGGACCTGGTGCCTGCCCGTGATCGTCACCATGGGGCTCGGCGCCTGCAGCCATATCGACAAGGGTGGCAATGCCGAAGAAGGCGCCAAGACCCAGGCGTCGGCCCCTGCCGGCCCACCCGGTGATGCCCAATCGCTGACCGCCTACCACTGGAATCTTCGCCAGGCCTTCACGCCCCAGGGCACCGAGGACCAGAGCTGGTTCCTGACCGCCGCCTCGCGCAAGCGGCCACTGCAACTGGAATTCGCCGACCAGCGCCTGGCCGTCAAGAACCTGTGCAACGTGGTGACCACGGGCTACCGCACCGAAGGCAACCGCATCGCCACCCAACGCGCCGCCAGCACGCTGATGGCCTGCGATGACGACCAACTGATGGCGCTGGAGCAAAAGGTGGCCCGCATCCTGCCCACGGCCAAGCAATGGTCCGTGCAACTGGGCGAAGGCAAGCAGCCTGCGCGCCTGACGCTCACCTTCATCGATGGCACGCGCTGGCAGTTCGACGGCTCGCCCACGGCCCAGACCCAGTACGGCAGCGCCGGCGAGCGCATCTTCCTGGAAGTGGCACCCCAGCGCACGGCCTGCAATCACCCGCTGATCAAGGACTTCCAGTGCCTGCGCGTGCGCGAGATCCGCTACGGCGACAACGGCGTGAAGACCTCCACCGGCGAGTGGGAGAACTTCTACAGCGAGATCGAGGGCTACAAGCACGAACCCGGCATCCGCAACGTGCTGCGCATCCAGCGCTACAAGCGCCAGAACGTGCCCGCCGACGCATCGGCCTACGCCTATGTGCTGGACATGGTGGTCGAGAGCGAGCGCGTGGGCCGCTGAGCGCGTGGGCCGCTGAGCGCGTCTGCCTCCCAACAGCCCTGAAGGCCTGCATTGCGCAGGCCTTTTTCTTTGCAGGCTCAAAGCACCGGGCTCAGCATTGCCAGCAGGTTGTTCCAGATGCGGCGGCCCCAGTGCCAGGCGTGGACCTGGGCGGCGGTGATGCGGTCGGACTGGCAGATGTATTCGCCCTGGCGCTGGCGGATGGCGCGGGTCACGGCCTCGTCCTGCAGCAGCACGTTGTTCTCGAAGTTCAGGTCGAAGCTGCGCAGGTCCAGGTTGGTGGAGCCCACAAGGGCCACCTGCCCGTCCACGCACAGGGTCTTGGCATGCAGCAGGCCGGGGCGGAATTCATGGAGGATGACGCCGGCCCGCAGCAGGTAGCGGTAGGTGCTGCGGCTGGCCGCGCCCACGATCCAGGAATCGTTGCGCGCCGGCAGGATGAGCGTGACCTGCACGCCGCGCCAGGCGGCGGCGCACAGGGCCTCCAGCACGGTGGCATCGGGGATGAAATAGGGCGTGGAGATCACCACTTCGTGCCGTGCACTGGCCAGCAGGGTGGACACCAGCTGCGAGGTGGAGCGCGGCCGCTCGGCCGGGCCTTCGGCAATGACGACGGCGGCAAAGCCTTCGGCGGGCATGTCGGCCGGCCCCGCTTCGGGTTGGGCGGCCAGGGGCATGGACAGTCCATGGTCTGCGCTGTGCGCCTGCGCCCAGTCGCTGGCAAAGACCTGCTGCATCTGCGCCACCACCGGGCCTTGCAGGCGCAGCATGATATCGACCCAGGGCGCGTAGCGGGCCTTCACGGCGAAGGCCTCGTCCGCGCAGTTCTGGCTGCCGCAGTATGTGATGGCACCATCGATCACGGTGATCTTGCGGTGGTTGCGCAGGTCCAGCCGGCTGGTGAACATCACCCTGAACGGGTGGCTGGCCGGCAGGGCCACGGCCAGTTGCACGCCGGCCTGCGCCATCTGCTGCCAGAGGTCGGAGCGCAGCAGCGCGCGCGAGCCCAGCCCGTCCACCATGGCGCGGCAGACCACGCCACGCCGGGCCGCGCGCACCAGCGCCTGGGCCACGGCCGTTCCCGTGTCATCGGCCAGCCAGATGTAGTAGAGCACGTTGATCTCGTGCCGGGCGGCCTCCATGTCGGCCAGCATGCGCGCGCGGGCCTGGGCACCATCGGCCATGAGCTGCGCGGCATGGCCCGGCTGCACGGGAAAGCGGTTGATGGACGCCGCATAGCCAAAGGCCGCCTGCCATTGCGGCGCGATGCCCGCCACCGGCACGCCGCTGCCCGTGACCGGGGCGCCGGGCGCAAAGTCCTGCACCTTGCGGTACCGGGCCCGGCCTCGGCGGCGCAGCGTCACCTCGCCAAACAGGTAGTACAGCGCGCAGCTCGCATAGGGGAGCAGCACGATGACGGTGAGCCAGCCCATGCGCACGTCGGGCCGCACATCGTCGCGCAGCAGGATGCGCAGGCCAAAGCCTGCAATGAGCAGCAGATGCAATGCAAGAAACAGCCAGGTCATGCAGCCAGCATAGCCGGGGGCCCTGCGGACGGGATTGGGCGGAAGGGATGTTTCACGGCGGCAAACCTCGAGCTGCGCGCAGCCGGCGTCGCCTCAGGCAATGAACCGGAATTCCATGCACCCGCCGATGCTGGAATTCAACGATAGTACACACCCACATTCCAGGAACTTTTCTGCTGGATGACGAAAATGACCGCAGCGTGACGGTTATGCCCAGCGACTGTGGGCCTGCCTGTGGACAAGCTTCGGGACAACCCTGCATTGCCGCGCCAGCCATGGGTTTGCCGCAGGCGCTGAAAAAACAGGCAGATCGCGCAGCTGCCGCAATGTTTCACGCGGCCGGGCTGCGCCGTGCAGGCGGGCGCCTCAACGGAAGCGGAAACGGCCTTCGACGAACATGGACGAGCGGTGGCCACCCTCGCTGGCCGGGTCGGCAAACGACCAGAAGGCCTGCACCGTGCCCTGGGCCGTGTCGATGACCTGGCTGACGGTGAAGCCCGTTTTCTCGATCCAGTTGAGGAAGTGCAGGCTGTCGCTGACCTGCAGGTAGCTGAGCCGTTCGCAGCCATCGGATACATGGCCCAGGGAATCGACCACATGCCAGACCATCTGGCCTTGCGGCGTGTACCGCACATCAGCCTTGCTGTCGGGGAAGTCGATGACCGCTTCGCGCCCGATCAAGGTGCCGGCGTATTGCATGGACAACATGGACATGGTGTGTTGCTCCTCTGATGCGGGGTTCTGGCCTGACCCGTGATGGCATATTCTCGCGCCGCGCCGCGGGTGTTTGTGGGAGCAGACCGCATGCCTTCGTCGGCAGCGTGGAGCGGGCACAACGGCCAGCAAGGCGCCGGCATTTCGCAGATACTGCGCGTGCTCCTCCACGGATATCCGATCTTGCCCTCCTCCCCGCTTCCCCCCTCATCGGCCGACAGCCCCGCTGCCGGCCTGCGCAGCAGCGCCTTCGTCCCCTTCGTCATGGCGCGCATGCTGTCCATGTTCGCCCAGCAGATGCAGGCGGTGGTCGTGGCCTGGCAGGTGTATGACCTGACGCGCGACCCCATGTCCCTGGCCTACGTGGGACTGGCCCAGTTCCTGCCCATGCTGGCGCTGCTGATTCCGGCCGGCGACCTCAGCGACCGCATGAGCCGCAAGCGCCTGCTGTCGGGCAGCTGGACCGTGGCTGCCCTGTGCTCCCTGCTGCTGCTGTGGCTGTCCTGGCACGAGGGCGCGACCGCGCACGATGTGCACTGGATCTATGCCGTGCTGGTGCTGTTCGGCTGCAGCCGCGCCTTCACGGGGCCGGCCCTGCAAAGCCTGCTGCCGCAGATCGTGCCGCGCGAGCAGCTGGCCCAGGCGCTGGCCACCAACAGCATGCTGATGCGCACGGCCGCCATTGCGGCGCCTGTGCTGGGCGGAGTGCTCTACGCCTGGGGCGGCGCCGTGCTGACCTATGCGGTCTGCGGCGTCTCCCTGGTGCTGGCCGTGCTGCTGCTGGGCACGGTGCCCGTGCGCTTTGCCGGGGCCATGGCGCCGGCGGGCGGCTCGCTGTGGCAGCGCTTTGGCGAAGGCATCCATTTCATCCGCACGCGCCCCATCATCCTGGGCACGATTTCGCTGGACCTGTTCGCCGTGCTGCTGGGCGGCGTGGTGGCCCTGCTGCCCGTGTATGCGCACGAGGTGCTCAAGGTCGGCCCCGAAGGCCTGGGCCTGCTGCGCTCGTCCATGACCGTGGGCGAGGTGGCCATGGGCCTGTGGCTGTCGGCCCGTCCCATCCAGCGCCATGTGGGCCGCGTGATGTTCGCCGCCGTGGCCATCTTCGGCGTGGCCAACCTGGTGTTTGCGCTGTCGCACTGGTTCTGGCTGTCCATGGCCGCCCTGATGCTGGCCGGCGCGGCCGACATGGTGAGTGTCTACATCCGCTCGGCCCTGGTGCAGTTTTCCACGCCCGACTCCATGCGCGGGCGCGTGAACGCGGTGAACATGCTGTTCATCGGTTCGTCCAACGAACTGGGCGAATTCCGCGCCGGCACCAGCGCCGCCTGGCTGGGCGCCGTGCCGGCTGCCGTGGTGGGCAGCCTGTGCACGCTGGGCGTGGTCGGCAGCTGGATGACCCTGTTCAAGCCGCTGCGTGATGTGGACCGGCTGGAAGACGCGGCCCGCGTGGGCCAGGGCTAAAGCAGCTCGGCCCGCAGCTGCTGCGCACTCCTGGGCGACAGCAGGCCGGGCGCCACGTCAAACACGGTCTTGCAGCCCGTCTGCCCCGACTGCTGCAGCCTGTGCACGGCGCGCGCATAGGCCACGAGCACGCTGGCCGTGAATTCCGGATTGCTGTCCAGCTGCAGGCGGTATTCGATGGAGTGGTGCAGCCCCTGCGAGCTGCGGCCGCTGCGGATGACGAATCCGCCATGCGGCATGGCCGCATGGTCACGGGCAAGTTCCTGCGCGCTGATGAAATGCACCGTGGTGTCGTATTCGTCAAAGTAATGCGGCATGCCGACGATGGCCTGGCGCACGCCATCGGCATCGGCCCCCTGCTCCAGCACCACAAAGCACTCGCGCCGGTGGCGCTCGCGCGCAGACAGCTCGGGCCGCACGCCGCTGCGCACGCGCTGCACGGCCTCGTCCACGGGAATGGTGTACTGCACGCCCCCGGCCACGCCGGGAATGCGGCGGATGGCGTCCGAGTGCCCCTGGCTCAGGCCCTTGCCCCAGAAGGTGTAGGTGGCGCCATCGGGCAGCAGGGCCTCGCCCATGAGGCGTTGCAGGGAGAACATGCCCGGGTCCCAGCCCGCCGAGATCAGCGCCGTGGTGCCGGCTGCGCGGGCGGCGGCATCCACCCGGTCGAAATGCTCGGGAATGCGCGCATGGGTGTCGAAGCTGTCCACCAGGCTGAAATGCGCGGCCAGCGCGGGCGACTGCTGCGGCAGGTCTTCCTTGGAGCCACCGCACAGCACCAGCACGTCGATGCCGGCGCGATGTGCCAGCAGGCTGTCCAAGCCGTGCACGGGCGTGCCGGGCTGCAGCGGACGCAGCTGTGCCGGATCACGGCGGGAGTAGATGCCGGCCAGCGCCATGTCGGGGTTGCGGGCAATGGCCGCCTCCACGCCACGGCCCAGGTTGCCGTGGCCGACGATGGCGATGCGGATGGGAGCGGTGCTGCGATGGTCCATGCGGTGTGGTGCGTTGCGTTTGAGAGGGTTTCAGAAACTCCGGTTCACGCGGCGGCGCGGAACCAGGCGCGATCTTGCATCGCCCTGAAGCCGCCAGTCGTGCAATGGCAGGCAGCACTGCGTTGCCCTGCACGGGGGTAGTGCGCGGCAGTAGTGCACAGGGGTAGTGCACAGGGGTAGTGCGCGTGGGTCTGCAGGGCGGTGGGCGGACAGCGCCTACACTCACGCCCTCATGTTCCAGCCTTCATCCATCCCCTCCCCGGCCCAGCCGCCAGAGCCCGACGACGCGCCCCTGCAAATCCTCTGGCGCGACGAGCATCTGGTGGCGGTGTACAAGCCCGCAGGCTGGCTGGTGCACCGCACGGGACTGGACGCGCACGAGACGCGCTTCGTGCTGCAGACCTTGCGCGACCAGCTGGGCTGCCATGTGCACCCTGCGCACCGGCTGGACAAGGGCACCTGCGGCGTGCTGGTGATGGCCCTGCATGCCCAGGCCGCGCAGCGGCTGGGCCAGGCGTTTGCCGGGCAGCAAGTGCGCAAGCAATACCTGGCGCTGGTGCGCGGCTGGCTGCCCGATGCGGTGGAGGTGGACCATGCCCTCCGACCCGACGATGCGCCCGAGGACGCGCCGGCCCAGCCCGCACAGACTTCGCTGCGCTGCCTGGCGCGCCTGGAGTGGCCCGAGGCCTTTGACCCGCGCCACGCGGCCACGCGGATTTCACTGGTCGAGGCCCTGCCCGCCACGGGCCGGCGCCACCAGATACGCCGTCATCTCAAGCATGTGGCCCATCCCATCATTGGCGACGCCACGCATGGCAAGGGGCCGCTGAACCGCTGGTGGGCCGAGCGGCTGGGCCTGCAGCGGCTGTGGCTGCACGCCCATGCGCTGGAGCTGGCGCACCCGATGACGGGCGAGCCGCTGCGCTTCGAGGCCGACTGGCGGCAACTAGGCCATGTGGCCGATGTGCAGCACTGGCGCGCGCTGTGCGCTCTGCCCGGCTGGCAGGCCTGTGCGGGCCTGCCGGCGACGGCCCGGCCGGATCAGGCAGCTTCGGCAGGCGCGCCCGTTTCAGGCTGCTCCATCAGCGGCGCTGCCACGTAGGCGTAGTCGGCCGAGGCATCGGCCTTGAGCACGCCAGACAGCAGCTCCACCAGGCGCTCGCTGCCCATCTTGAAGCCGCAGGCCTGGGCATGGCCACCGCCGCCAAAACTCTCGGCCAGCGGTATGCAGTTGAACTCCGAGCGCGAGCGCAGGCCGATCTTCACGCCCTTGGTGCTGGCATGCCACATCAGCGCGAAGCTGCCGCTCTGGCGCGCCAGCAGGTCGCCGACCTGGCTGTGGAACATGCCGGGGCAGTTGACCATCAGCCCTTGCATGCCGTTGAAGACCAGGGGCTGGGCCGCCTCGGAAATGTCGGCGCACAGCTTCTGGAATTTCTCGTCCATGGCGCCGCCGCGCGCCATGAAGGCGGCTTCCTGCTCGGGCGTGAAGGCCGCGATCTCGGCCCAGCGCTCGAAGCTGCGCGGCTCCATGTCCAGCGCCGCGAGAAAGCCCGCGCTCTCGGCGAATTCCCACTTCCAGATGTCGCGGTCCTCGATGAAGCGGATCAGGCCGGGCACGGGCTTGTCGGCCTGGAAGAACTCCCATGCCAGGCGCGCGCCGGACTTGTTCATGTCGAAGTGCACGACGCCGCAGCGGCACTGGTAGCCGCTCAGCTTTTCGGCAGCGCTCTTGTGGTGGTCCAGCACCACGAGCTTGGAAACGCGCGACTCGATCTCGGCCATGAGCTCGGGCTCGAAGGCGAAGTCCAGCACGTAGACGGCGCGGCCAGCCAGCTCGCCCAGGTCGTCGGCCTTCTGGATCTCGCCATGGTCCAGACCCCGGAATTCGGCCTGCCCGCCGTAGTACAGCCAGGCCGCCAGCGCCGCGCCGTAGCCGTCCGGGCAGCGGCGGCCGTGGTAGAGGATCAGGGGCTGGGGATCGTCATGCTCGGGGCGCACGAACAATTGCAGGGGCAGGATGGTGTTTTTCATGATGGGGGCGATTGTCGGTCCTGGCGCCATTCCCCTGCACTTGCTCCAGCGCCCGTGCACCCTGGGCAGCCGGGCATTGCGCGGGCTGCTCGCAAGGAACGTAGCGCAAAGCCTGGGCAGCACAAGGCCTATCGCCCCGGCAGGCGCCGCAGGCAAACCCCAGGACCTATCATGTCCGCCTTGTCATTGAATTGCTGCGACCGCCTGCGGACCCGCTGGGCGTGCAGGCCGCCGCGGCCCCTGTATGCGATCCACACCCGACATCACCCCCCATCTCGGCTCCCTGCTGAAGTTCCGCCACGACCTGCATGCCAACCCCGAGTTGCGCTACGAGGAGCACCGCACCGGCGACAAGGTGGCGGCCTACCTGATGGCGCTGGGACTGCAGGTGCACCGCGGGCTGGGCAGGACCGGCGTGGTGGCAAGCATCCACGGCCGGGGGCGCAGCGCCGCCAACCCGGGCCGCAGCATCGGCATACGGGCCGACATGGATGCGCTGCCGGTGACGGAGCTCAACGCCTTCGGCCACGCCAGCCAGAACCCCGGCTGCATGCATGCCTGCGGCCATGACGGCCACACGACCATGCTGCTGGGCGCGGCCACGCTGCTGGCGCAGCAGCCGGATTTCGATGGATCGGTGCACCTGATCTTCCAGCCCGCCGAGGAAGGCGGCGCAGGCGCCAAGGCCATGATGGAGGACGGCCTGTTCGACCGCTTCCCCTGCGAGGCCGTGTTCGCGCTGCACAACTGGCCTGCCCTGCCCGCCGGCGAGATGGCGGTGCGCGTGGGGCCCATCATGGCCTCCACGCTGCGCTTCGAGATCCGCGTGCACGGCAAGGGCGGCCACGCGGCCATGCCCCACACCACGCTGGACCCGATTCCCGTGGCCTGCGCCATCGTCGGCCAGTTGCAGACCCTGGTGTCGCGCAGCACCGATCCGCTGGACAGCGCCGTGCTCACCGTGGGCAAGATCACCAGCGGCACGGTGGAGAACATCATTCCCGACGAGGCCAGCATCTTCGGCACGGTGCGCGCCCTCAGGACCGAGACGCAGCAGATGTTCATCGAAGGCATGCAGCGCATCAGCGAGCATGTGGCGGCCGCCCATCTGTGCCGCGCCGAGTTCATTCTCAAGCCCGGCTATCCCAACACCACCAACCACGCGCACGAGGCCCGCTTCATGGCCGAGGTGATGCGCGAAGCGGTGGGCGAGGACCGCACCCACGCCGACATCCTGCCGGCCATGACGGCCGAGGACTTTGGTTTCATGCTGGAGGCCGTGCCCGGCGCCTATGGCTGGATAGGCAACGGCCCCGCCACGGGCGAGCCCGGCGTGGGCCTGCACAACCCCGGCTACGACTTCAACGACGACAACCTGGGGCGCGGCGCACGTTTCTGGGACCTGCTGGCGCGCCGCTGGCTGGAACAGTCCAGGACCTGAACGCCGTCACACGCAGGCCCTTGCGCTGGCCCTCACGCCGGCTTTCACACGCCGGCAGGCGCCCCCAGTTGCAGATCCACCCACTCGACCGCCGGCAGGGGCCGGCCGTAGTGGTAGCCCTGGAACAGCACGTCCTGATTCCAGGCCCGCAGCGTGCCGGCCTGCTCTTCGGTCTCCACTCCTTCGGCCACCACGCGCAGGCGCAGGCGTCTGGCCAGCAGCAGGATCGCCTCGACCATGGCGGCATTGCCCGGCGAGGTATGGCAGTCCTGCACAAAGGACTTGTCGATCTTGAGTTCACGGAATGGCAGCCGCTGCAGATAGGCCAGCGATGAATAGCCGGTGCCGAAGTCGTCCAGCCCCATCTCCACGCCCAGCAGCTGCAGCTCGGCCATGCGCTCACGCGCCTCGTCCACATCGCGCATGACCACGCTTTCGGTGACCTCCAGCGTGAGGCGGCGCGGGTCGGCCCCGGTTGCGGCCAGGGTGCGCTTGAGCTTGTCCACCACGTCGGGCTGGCGGAACTGCCGCCAGCTGACGTTGACCGACAGCCGCCAGCCCTGCTGCACGAACTCGGGCCGCACCAGCATGCGGCAGGCCTGCTCCAGCATCCAGTCGCCCAGTTGCACGATCAGGTCAGATTCCTCGGCCACGGGAATGAAGTCACCGGGCTCGACCATGCCCAGGCGCGGATGGTTCCAGCGCACCAGCACCTCGGCGCCCACACAGCGCCCCATGTGGTCCACCTGGGACTGCAGATAGGGCTGCAGCTCGCCGGCAGGAATGGCGCGGCGCAAGTCCTTTTCGATACGAAAGCGCTTGCCCACGGCCTCGGCCATGTCGGGCTGGAAGATGACGACCTGGCCCAGGCCGGCCTGCTTGGCCTGGTGCAGGGCCACGCCCGCGCGGCGCAGCACATCGTGGCCACCGCTGTCGGTGCGCGAGGCGGCAAAGCTGGCCGCGCCAATGCTGCAGCTGGCCTGCACTTCCTCGCCGGTTTCCTCCAGCCACAGCGGCCGCTCCAGCGCGTCCTGCAGCACCTGGGCCAGGGCGCGCATGTGCTGATCGACCTCGGCCGCCTCCTGGCCGGCCTTCTCCAGCAGCACGGCGAATTCATCGGCGCCCATGCGGGCCAGCAGCACGCCGTCGGGCAGGGCATCGGCCAGGCGCAGCGCCAGCGCGCCCAGCAGCGCATCGCCACGCACCGTGCCGCGCACATCGTTGAAGGCGGTAAAGCGGTCCATGTCCAGCAGCAGCAGGCCGTGGCGCGGCTCGCCGCCCTTGCCGCCCTCGCGGAATTCGCGCGCCAGCGCGCGCAGGCGCTGGGTCAGCGACAGGCGGTTGGGCAGGCCGGTGAGCGCGTCGAAATGCGCCAGCGCATGGATCTGGCGTTCTGCGCGCATGCGCTCGGACAGGTCCTGCTTGAGTTCCACATAGTTGACGATGCTGCCGTCCGAGGCGCGTATGGGCGCCACCAGCACGGCCTCGGGCAGGTCCTCGCCCTGGCGCGTGCGGTTGGTCATCTGGCCGCGCCACAGCGCGCCCCGGCCCAGCTGGTGCAAGGCCTCTTCCCAGGCCGGCGCGTCCAGGCCCATGGTGGAGTAGCGGTGCGTGGGCTGGCCCAGGACCTCGTTGCGCGCAAAGCCGGTGCGCTGCAAGAAGGCCTCGTTCACGTAGACGATGTTCTGGTGCACGTCGGTGATGACGATGCTTTCGGGGTTCTGCTCCACGGCGCGGTAGAACTTGCGCAGATCGTCCTGGTGCTGCTCCAGCGAGCCCAGCGTGTCCTGCAGTTCCTGGGCACGGCGGATCAGGCTGCGCCTTGCCATCAGCGTGACCGTGCCCGTCAGCCCCAGCATGCCCACGAAGTACAGCATGGAGAACACGGGCGAGGTCTCGCGCTGGCCTATCCAGTCAACCCCCTCGCGGCCCGCCACCCAGAACGCGGCCATGGCCAGCACGGACAGCACCAGCATGGCCAGCGTGGTGCGCACGCCCAGCACCCAGGCGCACATGACGAGCAAGGCCGGAAAGGCCAGCACCGAGCTGCTTTGCACGCCGCCCGTGGCAGCCACCACGGTCACGGCTGCCACCCAGGTGCCCCAGACCAGAAGATTGGAGGCCAGCTTCCAGTGCCGGCGCCAGCCCAGCAGCACGGCGCCGAAGCTCACGCCGGCGGCAACCAGGTTCAGCCGCACGCTGGGCCAGGGAACGGGGTCCTGCGTCAGAAGCGCCATGGCCAGGAGCACGGTGAGGCTGGTGATCCATAGGCTGCCGACCAGAACGACCCGGCGCAGGGACAAATGGATTTCCGCCTCGACTCGATGACGCCGCATGAAAAAGCCCCAACAGAGAAAGAACACTCAACATGCTAGCGGTCGGCGCCGCCTGCGGCTGTGGTGGTTGTGCCACCGCCCCGGTCGGACGCCCTCTTGCACCAAACGGGGTATGCCGGCGCCGGCCGGCGGTGCCTCAGGGCGCGCTTTTGCGCTCGCGCGGGGGGCGCTTGCGCGCCTTGCTGGCGTCCTTGCGGGCCTGGCGCTCGGCATCGCGTTCCTGGCCCACGGCCAGCCACTGCGCGTATTCGTCGGGCGTCTCCAGCGTGATGCGGCCCAGGATCGCTCCGCGGAAATCCGTGAGCACCAGCTCGGCAGCTTTTTGCAGATTGACACGTCCGCCGCTCATCATGGCGCCGCGGCGCCGGCCGATGGCGTCCAGCAGTTCGTCGTCATGCAGGGCGGCAATGCGTTCGTTGTCCAGGCCCAGCTTGTAGCGCGCCTCCAGCAGGTCCGCGTAGTTCTTCTGCAGATAGCCCAGCAGCTCCAGCGCCACCAGTTCCTCGTCATAGGCGTTGCGGCCCACGGCGCCGCTGGCGGCCAGGTTGTAGCCGCTTTGCTCGACGATGATGCGCGGCCACAGCATGCCGGGCGTGTCCCAGAGGTAGAAGTCGTCGGCCAGCACGATGCGCTGCTCCAGCTTGGTGATGCCGGCCTCGTCCCCCGTCTTGGCCTGCCGCTTGCCGCTCATGGAGTTGATCAGCGTGGACTTGCCCACGTTGGGAATGCCGCAGATCAGCACGCGCATGGGCTTGGCCATGCCGCCACGGTTGGGGGCCAGCAGCTTGCAGGCCTCGATCAGCCGGCGCGTGGGCGCGGGCTCGGAAGCGTCCAGCGCAATGGCGCGCGTGTCGCTCTGGGCGTTGTACCAGTCCAGCCACAGCGGCGTGCGCGCGGCATCGGCCAGGTCCTGCTTGTTGAGCACCTGCAGGCGCGGCTTGTGGCCCGTCAGCTCCTGCAGCAGCGGGTTGCTGCTCGACCCCGGCAGGCGCGCATCCAGCACTTCGATGACCACATCGATTTCCTTGACGCGCTCGGTGATCACCTTGCGCGTGAGATTCATGTGACCGGGGAACCACTGTATGGCCATGGGATTACTTTCTGGGAAACGGGGGAACTGGCAGGGGCGCAAGGATAATTCATGGCTTGCGCAGACAGGATGGAACGGCGCGCTGCGCCCCAGCGCAAACCGCAGGCTTCATTCTTTCTTGCGCAAGCCGCAATTGTCCCCCGCTTTTACGCCCCGCCTCACTGCCTATGTCCTTGCCCGATACCCCCTCTTCCCGCTCCGCCTCGCGCAAGGCCGACATCGAACTGTTGATCAAGGGAGTGACCTGCGCCGTGATCGGCCTGGTGATTCTGCTGGCGCCGCAGTTCATGGCACCCGGGGGCATCGTGCAGATGATGGCCCAGTCGTACCTGGTCGGCTGGTTCGCCCTGCTGCTGGGCACGGCCTTCATCGTGCTGTTTGTGGTGCGCCGCAGCAAGGCGCGGCGCTGAGCATGGTGCAGGGCCCGCTGGAGCAGGCGCTGTCGCAGATCGGGCTTTGGCAGCAGCGCGCCCAGGCTGCAGGCATTGCACTGCGCCCGGCGCCGCCCCAGCCCACCAGTTGCTGCGGCCGCGGCTGCAACGGCTGCGTCTGGGAAGGCTTCTACGACGCCGTGCTGTTCTGGTGCGAGGATGCAGGCCAGGCCCTGAGCGGCGGACCTGGCTGAGGCACGGTCAGCGCAGGTTCTCGGGCGACATGTAGCGCAGGCGCCATTCCTCGAAGGACAGCGTGTCTGCGGCCTCGATGTCGCGCTGGTCCTGCACGGACTGCGCCGACCATTGCTCGAAGCGCTGCTGCTGCGCCTGGCTCCAGGGCAGGGCCAGCAGCGAATCGCGGGCCTGCTCGGAACGGGCCAGCGTGAAGCGCGAGAAGCTGTTGCCGTACTCGCCCGTCAGCTCGCCCAGCACATGGGCCGAAGGCGTGCGCTCGGGATGCTCCAGGCGCTCCAGCGCCTGGGCCAGCGCGGCACTGTAATCCTGCGTGCCGTGCGTGCTGTCCAGCGCCTGGGCATAGGGGCGGCACTGGTCCAGCACTTCATGGGCCCAGTCGCGCAGCGGCACCTCGCGGCCCGCGCGCACCAGCTGCAGGCCGGGCTCGCGGCCACGCTCGGCGGTCAGGTGCTGGTTGTGCTTGAGTTCGGCGATCTCGGCCGGCGTATCGGGCGGGCTGTCGGCATTCAGGCAGTGCAGCAGGAACACGTCCAGCATGCGCATGGTGGGGGCGGCAATGCCCACATCCTCGAAGGGATCGAGGTCCATCAGGCGCACTTCCACATACTCCACGCCGCGCTCGCGCAGGGCATGCAGCGGGCGCTCGCCACGGCTGACGGTGCGCTTGGGGCGGATGGTGCCGTAGAACTCGTTCTCGATCTGCAGCAGACCCGTGCCCAGCTGGTTGTAGTCGCCGCCCGGATTGCGCACGCCCAGCATCTCGTAGGCCGGGTAGGGATGGGTCAGCGCCTCATGCAGCGAATTCGCATAGCCTTCCAGGCCGTTGTAGCTGACGTTGATGCTGGCCTGCGCATCGCTCTGGTAGCCCAGGCGGCCCATGCGCAGCGAGGTGGCATGGGGCAGGTACAGCGCCTGGCCCGTATTGCCCAGCGGCTTCAGGCCATGCTCGCGCCCCTCGACGAAACAGGGACACAGCGCGGGCGATGCGCCGTACAGGTACAGCAGCACGAAGGCATGGCGCCGGAAATTGCGGATCAGCGAGAAATACTGCTCGCTGGCCACGCCGGGCAGCGACCAGTTGTAGTGGATGCCCGAGATGGTCTGCATGCGCCGGCCATAGCGATGGCCCAGGCCCATGCGGTACACGCTCTTGGAGCGGCCCGAATGCGAGGAGCCATAGCGCGCCAGCGGAATCGTCTCGTCCGTGGGCAGCTGGCAGGGCATGCTGGACGACCACAGCATCTCGCCGCCCGCATCGCGCAGGCTGCGCAGCACGAACTGGTGGATCTGCACCAGCTCGTCCAGGCATTCCTGCACGCCCAGGCGCGCGCCCGTGATCAGCTCGATCTGCGATTCGCTGTAGTCGGTGGTGATGTGCGGATGCGTGAGCGCCGAGCCCAGTGCCAGGGGATGCGGCGTCAGCGCCAGGCTGCCGGAAGGCAGCACGCGCAGGCCCTCCTTTTCTATGCCACGGCGTATGCCCTTGAGCCGCTGGGGATCGGGAACCGCCATGGATGCCTGCGATGTTTTCATTCTTGTTTACCGATTCGTTGATGGGCACCGGCCCACACGGAAACCACCAGGATTCCCGGCGGACCCGACCCGGACGCCGAATGATAGAGAAACGGCAGGAAACGCGATGGCGCCTGTCCGCTTAACCACGCGTTTTGGCCTGTTGCCCCGCATGGCACCGCCGCGAGCGAAAGGAATATGTCAGAGTTTCGCCCTCCCGGCCGGCCCTGCCTTGACGCCGGGCAAGGGCAGGCCGGCCAGCGGTGAAATCACTTGCCGGCCCTCGCTTCATCAACGGGCAGCGGCCATGGCCTTGCCCACTTCCAGCGTGCCCTGCGCGGCGCCGCTGGCGGGCACCTGTTCGCCGCTGCGATCCAGCACCTGGGCCAGTTGCGCAGCCAGTTGCTCCGGCACCTGATCGCCCTGGCCCAGATACACGCCTTCGGTCAGCGTGATGAAGGCCGCCTCGAAGCCGCCCGCGCCTGCGCACAGCGTGGTACGTGTGGGCGCACTTTCGTGGGCCAGCACCAGCATGGCGGGCACCACGGCCTCGGGCTTGAGGGCGGCCAGCACGGCCTCGGGCATCAGGCCTTCCGTCATGCGGGTGGCCGCCGTGGGTGCCAGCGCATTCACATGGATGCCGTGCTTGGCGCCTTCGATCGCCAGCGTCTGCATGAGGCCGACCTGGGCCAGCTTGGCCGCGCCGTAGTTGGCCTGGCCGAAGTTGCCATACAGGCCCGTGGACGAGGTGGTCATCACGATGCGCCCGTAGTTCTGCGCCTGCATGTGCGGCCACACGGCCTTGCAGCAATGCGCGGCGCCCATCAGGTGCACTTCCACCACCAGGCGGAAATCATCCATGTCCATCTTGGCGAAGCTCTTGTCGCGCAGGATGCCGGCGTTGTTGACCAGGATATCCACGCGGCCCCAGGCATCGACGGCCTGCTGCACCATGGCCTGCACGGCCGCGAAATGAGTGACCGATGCGCCGTTGGCCAGCGCCTGGCCGCCCGCCGCGCGGATCTCGTCCACCACGGCCTGGGCCGCCGTGGCCGAGCCGCCGCTGCCATCCACCGCGCCGCCCAGATCATTGACCAGCACCTTGGCGCCGCGCGCCGCCAGCGCCAGCGCATGCAGACGCCCCAGGCCGCCGCCGGCCCCCGTCACGATGGCCACGCGGCCTTCAAACTCAATCGCCATGGAGATGCTCCCTTTGTTGCATTGGATGCCGGCTCCGCCCGCCGGATGGCTAGGCGCCGGTCACCCAGCAATGTAGACGGACGCCGCCTTCATTCCGGTTGCCCAAGCGACTGCGGCAGGCCCGCCAGCCTTGTCCCCACCATTGCGTGACAAGCCTGTGGACAACCATGTGCTGGCCCGGGACTGGTGACCCAAGCGGTTGTTTTGAATGGATTTTTTTCTTTTGCCTATTTTTTAATCAAATCCACAAGTCGTCTGCCCGACTTATCCCGTCTCACCCTGAACAATCTTGTGAACAACTTTCACAGCGGGCGGGATAAGCCACACAAGTCATTGATTCAAAAGGGAAACATGTGATCCGCTTAAAAAACAGGCAGAAGACCCCGGATTTTCGGGCCGCGTCCCGCTTATCCACCGCGCAACCCGCATGTACGCATTTACCCCCATTCGGACTGGACAAGCATGTGGACAAGCCGCCAAAAATGCCAAATTCGCAACATAAGTCATTGATTTGGCATGCAAGCCGGCCAATTGCTCAAAAAACAGGCAGTCAGCAGGCTCTGGAGCCCGTTCAACAGCCTCAATCAGGCGCTTCACGAGCCCAGGTCAGCCTTGCAAAGACAACAATGACCCACGCAAACCGATACGAAGCCCCTCCCAGTAAATTTCAGCCATGGCTTGAATCGCTTAAAAATAAGACCATATCCACCGATTGGCAAAGTAAATTCAAGTAGATCCCATCAATTTTTCGACACTATGCACTATTGATATTCAAAAACTCTCCAGATACTTATTCCATCACAAACAGTTAAGTTCTTTAGAAAATTATTGTAGTTAAACACCCCGATTGCTTCAAATGACAGCCCTAGCGGAATCAATGAATCCGAAGCAAAGCCAGGAAAAATGCAGTTCATGTTAGGTTCCGCACATGAGGACATGAATGGCGCCATCAAGCCGAAAATTATCATGACAGATTTGATGCTTTTAGCCACCCATGCACTGCAAATTTTCAATTATTTAAATAAAATCACTTGATATTCATTTGATTTTTAAGTGAGCGCGATGTAATTTGCGCATCGTAAACCATACCCGATATGGCTGGCTTATCTTTGAACGACAATATGGTTAAGACAGGAGCAGGGAATGCCACATAAAATGTTTGCCCCCGTAAGTTTGAGCAGTTCCTGTGGCTCCATATTTATTTGCATACATATTTATTGACGTGGTTGCGGGGGCTGCGTATACCGCTCCACTTCCCTCATCCGCAGAGCCAATTATCACAAAATACTTAAAATCATTCTCTAGCGTCAAATCTGCCGCACGAAGCAACGCCAAATCCGACGCCTGAGTTTTACTTGTATAACCATTAGCTTCAACGGTAATTTTGAAACTATTTTCACTTAATTGGACATCCTTATACCCACCACCACCCAAATAGCTATATGGCTGATATGGCGTCGCACACCCAGACAAAAGGCATACAAAAACAATAGCACTTAGTTTTTTCATATTAATCAAATTAACGTTACGCAAATTTTGCAACAAAATTTATCCAAGTCAGTTTATAGCACAAAAGCGACGCCCATCCAACCCCGCCTGAGGCCATTACATCTGCACCTTCAAACTTCAAACCAGACCAATGGGGCGACGAGCGAAAGATTGCCAACCCAGATGCATAGATGTAGAGCCCCACTCTGCATTAACCAGAAGCGATTGCATAAGTAATGCCACAAATCGCAGCATCCACGCATCTCCTGAATCAGTGCTCCATTTCCAAATTCCCTAAGTGATGAAAGAAACTGCTTGGCGGAACGCCAAGCAAAAGAAGTCAGTGGTGACATGGGAACTATTTGCAGATATGCCAAAATGAAGAAAGCAATACTGAAACCCAACATGGCAAGCAAGGCGTAGCGCAGGCCTTGAGAGCCGCCACACAGTTTACGAAGCACATTGCCGGACGGAATCGCAATGCCTATGATATGAGATTGTCAAAATAGCACCTCAGGTCGCAAATGACGGCTTTTCGCGCAAAAACACGATGAACAAGAAGATAGTGACCAAACCGTACGCCGATGCCGATGCAGCTGCAGCTGCAGACACAAGCATAAGACTGCCAGCCTTGCATCCCCTCATTTAGGCACAACAGCCCAGAACACACGCCGCAGAACTGCACGCGATGACTAGCACGACACCCACATCGAAGTGCAGCTGCTGCGAGAAAACAGGTAAGCGCCCAAGCACAAGATGACCGACAAGGTGGCACTGTTGCGAGCCACAGGGTTTTTTCGGCGATGTCCATTTAACCGATCAGCAGACTCCGCATGAAGTCCTAAACACCCCAGCAGAGCATCACCATGCATCCGCCCGGGACACCACTGTCCATTTCGATGCCTTCGCGCATCAAGTCTGGCTGCATAGCCAGGACTTTTATCCGTCCAGCACGATCTCATCCCTGGAATAGAAAATCCACTTGCCAGTCTTCGTCGCATGAAGAAATCCCGCATGCTTCAGGAACTCCAGGTGCCGGCGTACCGTCGGCTGGATCATCTGCAGCATCTTTGCAACCACAGTCACACACTGATGGCCTCTGTCTCTCCCATTGCTTGATGGGCGAAATGCGCTCCTGGCTCCTTGATACGTTGAAGGATGAGAAGGCGCCGCTCGCCTGCAAGGACCTGGGATTGATCAATGCGGATCGGGTCACAACTCGTCGCATCACCATATATCCAATTGACCATTCGTCACCAAGCCAACTAATACTCAGCCCTAGTCGAGCCCACTCCCCCATAGGCCTCATTTCGCACATGCGCTGCAAGCGCCCCGCAGACGGCACCGGCAACCAGGGGAAAGACATAGACGCTGAGGGATTTGGGAAACGGCGTGCCGGAGGTCGCTGCAAAGCATGCCGCCAGCGCAGCGACACCGCTCACCGCACCCAGCACGGCGCCGAACTCCCTGGTACTCAGTACCTGGAGCAGGCCCCTGAGAGGCCAGCCGACCACATAGATCACCCCCGCCAAAGCGGCAGGAACAGCTCCTATGCCATAGCCAAACAGGACGAGCAGCCAGTTCACCGACAGGATCGACGCACCGTCCGCGCCCACAAGCATCACGGTCAGCGCGCCCACACTGGGACCGACCAGCAGGAAGACAACCACAGGCAGGAGGTAGGGCTTGATATGCATGGCGCCAAGCCTAGCGCACCGCCGACCGCTGACCGCTGTCCGGGAGACCCACCCCAACCCAGCCCCCTGGCGCCAGACATGGCCCGAGACAGGGTACAAACACCCTACGCCCCACCGAATTGCTGATCCCCCCTGATTCCCCCTTGATAACAATGAGCCAGGACTCCCCCGCCTCCTCCCCTTTTGCCCCGCCCTTCTTCACCGCCCGCCTCACGCCCAGCGGCCTGCAGGTCGATGCCTGGGCCGACCAGCCGCTGCTGCATTCGCTGGAGCAGGGTGGCGTGGACTGGCCCAGTTCCTGCCGCAACGGCACCTGCCGCACCTGCATCGGGCAGTTGGTCTCGGGCAGCGTGCGCTACGAGATCGAATGGCCGGGCGTGACGCGCGAGGAACGGGCCGAGGGCTGCGTGCTGCCCTGCATCGCCTATCCCGAAGGCGATGTGGTGCTGCAGGACCCCGGCCCCTGAATCCGGCCAAAGCCCGCGCCGCCTGCGGCTGATGGCCGCTGGAATAGAATGTGCGCTTTCGCAAGGTCATTCCGGGTCATGCCGATTGCCGACAGCGGCTGCGCCGCGCCACACGTTCTTTGGAAGCCCACTTCTGACGCCTGCCAGGCCGAGGGAGCCGGCGCGTGTGCGGCGCCCCGTCCGCACGACCCGGCTCCTCCAGAAGGCACTCCATGAACAACTCCACGTCCCCCGTGCCCATCTCGCCGGTGGAAGACATCATTGCCGACATGCGCGCGGGCCGCATGGTCATCCTCGTCGATGAGGAAGACCGCGAGAACGAAGGCGACCTGGTGCTGGCCGCCGACCATGTCACCCCCGAGGCGATCAACTTCATGGCGCGCTTCGGCCGCGGCCTGATCTGCCTGACGCTCACGCGCGAGCGCTGCGAATACCTGAAGCTGCCGCCCATGGCCGCGCGCAACGGCACCGTGTACAGCACGGCCTTCACCGTCTCCATCGAAGCGGCCGAGGGCGTGACCACCGGCATCTCCGCCGCCGACCGCGCGCGCACCGTGCAGGCCGCCGTGGCCAAGGACTCCAAGCCCACGGACCTGGTCCAGCCCGGCCACATCTTCCCGCTGCAGGCCGTCGACGGCGGCGTGCTCATGCGCGCCGGCCACACCGAGGCTGGCTGCGACTTCGCCGCCCTGGCCGGCTGCAGCCCCGCCGCCGTGATCTGCGAGATCATGAAGGACGACGGCACCATGGCCCGCCTGCCCGACCTGCAGCTGTTCGCTGCCGAGCACGGCCTGAAGATCGGCACCATTGCCGACCTGATCCAGTACCGCAGCCGCAACGAATCCCTGCTCAGCAAGGTCGGCACGCGCCCGCTGCAGACGGCGCATGGCGAGTTCATCGCCCATGCCTTCCGCGACCTGCCCAGCCAATCCGTGCACCTGGCCCTGGTCAAGGGCCAGTGGGAAGCCGACACCCCCGTGCCCGTGCGTGTGCATGAGCCGCTGTCCGTGCTGGACGCGCTGGAGACCGGCCGCACCCTGCATTCCTGGAGCCTGGACTCCAGCCTCGAATACATCGCCCGCCAGGGCCACGGCGTGGCCGTGCTGCTCAACTGCGGCGAGACCGGCGACCAGCTCATGGCCCAGTTCGACGGCAGCGCCCGTGCCGCCCAGGCCCCCGAGCGCGGCCGCATGGACCTGCGCACCTATGGCGTGGGCGCGCAGATCCTGCGCGAATGCGGCGTGCAGCGCATGCAGCTCATGGGCCAGCCGCGCCGCCTGCCCAGCATGGCCGGCTACGGCCTCGAAATCAGCGGCTACATCCCCAAGGAATAAGAAATGTTGAACGCAGAAAAGGGCCAGGCCCAGAACCTCGACGGCGCGCAGCTGCGCGTCGGCATCGTCCAGGCCCGCTTCAATGAAAGCATCACCAACAGCCTGACCCAGGCCTGCCGCGAAGAGCTGCTGGCCCTGGGCGTGCAGGCCGGAAACATCGACCACGTCACCGTGCCCGGCGCCCTGGAAGTGCCCGTGGCGCTGCAGGCGATGGCCGAGTCCGACCGGTACGACGCCCTGGTGGCGCTGGGCTGCATCATCCGTGGGGAGACATACCACTTCGAGCTGGTGGCCAACGAATCGGGCGCGGGTGTCACGCGCCTGGCCCTGGACTACCAGCTGCCGATCGCCAACGCGATCATCACCACCGAGAACACGGAGCAGGCCATCGCGCGCCAGACCGAAAAGGGACGCGACGCGGCCCGGGTCGCCGTGGAGATGGCCAACCTGCTCCAAACCATAGCCCGAACATGAGCGACGAACAATCCACACCGGCCTCGGGCCGCCCTCCCCGCCAAAGCCGCGGCGGCCTGACCAGCACCGGCGCGCGCAAGGCCGCCTCCAAGTCCAACCGCAGCCGCGCGCGTGAATTCGCGCTGCAGGCGCTGTACCAGCACCTGGTGGGCGGCAACGACGTGGAGGCCATCGACCGCTTCACGCGCGACCTGTCCGGCTTTCACAAGGCCGACTCGGTGCACTACGACGCGCTGCTGCGCGGCTGCATCAACTCCCAGGTGGACCTGGACGCGCTGATCGCCCCCAAGCTGGACCGCACCATGGCCGAGATCTCGCCCATCGAGCACGCCAGCATGTGGATCGGCGTGTATGAATTCCAGCACTGCCCCGACGTGCCCTGGCGCGTGGTGCTCAACGAGTGCATCGAGCTGGCCAAGGAATTCGGCGGCACCGACGGCCACAAATACGTGAACGCCGTGCTCAACGGCCTGGCTCCCACGCTGCGTGCGGCCGAAGTCGAGCATGACCGTGCGGGCAAGGGCTCCGCGCCCGCGCAGCCCGCCGCCAAGGCAGACACGGCCACCGACGCGGCAGCAGATGCCGCCACGGACGCAGCAGCAGACGACGCTGCCGACCAGGCCGCCGGCTGACGCCGCGCCTCGGGTCTTCGGGGCACAGGCCCCGCCGCATCCGGCCATCCATGGCCCGCCCGCGCCTGCCGGGCGCGGGCGCCTCTTCCAGGATTTCACCCGTCATGAAGTTTTCGACCCGCGCCGACCGCATTGAGCCCTTTTACGTGATGGAGATCGCCAAGGCGGCGCAGGAGATGGCGCGCGGCTGCGCGGACAGCGACACGCCGATGATCTTCCTGAACATCGGCGAGCCCGACTTCACCGCCCCCCCGCTGGTGCAGGAAGCCGCAGCGCGCGCCGTGCAGGACGGCGCCACGCAATACACGCCGGCCCTGGGCCTGCCCCAGCTGCGCGAGCGCATCAGCCACTGGTATGCGCAGCGCTTCGGCGTGGATGTGCCGGCGCGGCGCATCGTGGTCACGGCCGGCGCCTCGGCCGCGCTGCAGCTGGCCTGCCTGGCGACCATCGACGCGGGTGACGAAATCCTCATGCCCGACCCCAGCTATCCCTGCAACCGCCACTTCGTGAGCGCAGCCGAAGGCCGGGCCGTGATGGTGCCGACCACGGCGGCCGAGCGCTACCAGCTGAGCGCCGACAAGGTCGAGGCCGCCTGGAACGAGCACACGCGCGGCGTGCTGCTGGCCTCGCCCTCCAACCCCACCGGCACTTCGATTGCGCCGGCCGAGCTGCGCCGCATCCTCGACGTGGTGCGCGCCCGGGGCGGGCTGACCATCATCGACGAGATCTACCTGGGCCTTTCGTACGATGCGGCTTTCGGCCAGACCGCGCTGGCGCTGGGCGAGGACGTGATCAGCATCAACAGCTTCAGCAAGTACTTCAACATGACGGGCTGGCGCCTGGGCTGGATGGTGGTGCCCGAGGCCATGGTGCCCGTGGTCGAGCGCGTGGCGCAGAACCTCTTCATCTGCGCCAGCACCGTCTCGCAGCGCGCCGCCCTGGCCTGCTTCGAGCCCGAGTCCATTGCCGAGTACGAGCGCCGCCGCGCCGAATTCAAGGCCCGGCGCGACTTCTTCATCCCCGCGCTCGAGGCCCTGGGCCTGCCCGTGCCCGTGCAGCCCGACGGCGCCTTCTACGCCTGGGCCGACTGCCGTGCCGCTGCCGCCAGGCTCGGCGTCCAGGGCAGCTGGGACTTTGCCTACGCCGTCATGGAGCGCGCCCACCTGGCCATCACGCCGGGCCGCGACTTCGGCACGTTCGAGACCGCCGACTTCGTGCGCTTTTCCACGGCCAACTCCATGGAACAGCTGCAGGAGGCCGTGCGCCGCCTGCAGCGCCTGCTGGCCTGAGGCCCGCCGCACATGGCCTTCGAATTTCCCATCCGCGTCTACTGGGAGGACACCGATGCCGGCGGCATCGTGTTCTATGCCAACTATCTGAAGTTCTTCGAGCGTGCCCGCACCGAGTGGCTGCGCGCCCTGGGCATAGGCCAGCAGCAGTTGCGGGAACAAACGGGCGGCATGTTTGTCGTAACCCAGGCCCAGCTGCAATACCTGCGGGCGGCCCGGCTCGATGACCAACTCCTTGTTACCGCCGAGCTGCAAAGCAGCGGGCGCGCTTCGCTGACAATACGGCAGCAGGCGCTGCTGGCATCCGCCGGCGATGGCAATGCGCCGCCGCCCCTGTTGTGCGAAGGCACGATCCGCATTGGATGGGTGGATGGCTCGACCATGCGCCCCGCAAGAATTCCGAACCGCATCCTGGAGCAACTCTCATGAACTCCCATGACATGTCCATACTCAGCCTCGTGCTGCAGGCCAGCTGGGTCGTGCAGCTGGTCATGCTGATCCTCGTGGGCGCCTCGGTGGCCAGCTGGGCCACCATCTTCCGCAAGTCGCAGACCTTGAAGCGCGTGCGCTCGCTCAACGACGGCTTCGAGCAGGACTTCTGGTCGGGCACCAGCCTCAACGACCTCTATGCCTCGGCCGCCCACCATGCCAAGCAGGGCGGCCCCATGGAACGCATCTTCGCCAGCGGCATGCGCGAGTACCAGAAGCTGCGCGAGCGCCGCATCGCCGATGTGAACCAGTTGATGGACGGCACGCGCCGCGCCATGCGCGCCAGCTTCCAGCGCGAGATGGACGAGGTCGAGTCGGGCCTGTCCTTCCTGGGCACCGTGGGCTCGGTCTCTCCCTACATCGGCCTGTTCGGCACGGTCTGGGGCGTGATGCACGCCTTCACCGGCTTTGCCAACATGGAGCAGATCACGCTGGCCACCGTGGCCCCCGGCATTGCCGAGGCGCTGGTGGCCACGGCCATGGGCCTGTTCGCCGCCATCCCGGCCGTCACGGCCTACAACCGCTATGCCCACCAGATCGACCGCGTGGCCAGCCAGCAGGAAACCTTCATCGAAGAGTTCTCCAACATCCTGCAGCGCAACGTGGGTGCGACCGGCTCCAGCACCCCGTCCGGCCATTGAAGTCGCTCAAAGCCAGCAAGGAGTGAGCACATGCCCGCAGTAGCCTCGCGCGGCGGCCGCAGCCGCCGCACCGTCAACGAGATCAACATGGTGCCCTTCATCGACGTGATGCTGGTGCTGCTCATCATCTTCATGGTGACGGCCCCCATGCTCACGCCGGGCTCCATCAACGTGCCCAGCGCCGGCAAGGCCGCGCGCACGCCCCCGAAGCGCGCCGACGTGATGATCGACAAGGACGGCGGCATCCGCATCAAGGCCGGCAGCACCGACAAGACCGTCACGCTCAAGGAGCTGGGCGCAGCCGCCAGGAGCTGGCAGGACCAGCAAAGCGACGACAGCGCCGTGCTGATTTCGGCGGACAAGAAGCTGCCCTTCGAGACCGTGATGGCCGCCATGTCGGCCCTGCAGTCGGCCGGCGTCAAGCGCGTGGCCTTCGGCGTCAAGTCCTCCCAGTAAGCAGCGCCGCCCGCCTTCGATCCCATGCCCAACCTGCAAGACCACGACCAGTTCGCACCGCCGCGCACGCGCGGCCGCACGCGCTCGTGGGCCCTGGCCGCGGCAGCGCACGGGCTGCTTGTGGCCGCCATGCTGTGGACCGTGCGCCCCCCGAAGCAGGCCGACGAGCCCATGGTCGAGGCCGAGTTCTGGTCCACGGCCGCACCCGCTCCCGCCCTGCCCGTGCCTGCGCCACCGCCGCCACCTGCACCCGAGCCTGTTCCCCAGCCGCCACCGCCGCCGCCCGCGCCCGTGATTGCACCGCCCCCACCTCCCAAGCCGCAGGCCGTGGACGACGACCACGAGGCCGAGATCGCGCTGGAGAAGAAGCGCAAGATCGAGCAGCAAAAGAAGGAGCGCGCCGAACAGGCCGCCCGTGAGCAGCGCGAGAAGGAACGCCAGGAGCGCCTGGACAAGGAAAAGGCCGACAAGGCGGCCAAGGACAAGGCCGAGCGCGAGAAGGCGGAAAAAGCCGAGAAGGACCGCCGCGACAAGCTCGAGCAGCAGAAAAAGGACAAGGCCGAGCAGGACCGCAAGGACCGCCTGGAGCAGCAAAAGAAGGACAAGGCCGAAAAGGAAAAGGCGGACAAGGAAAAAGCCGCCAAGGACAAGGCCGAGCGCGAGAAGGCCGAGAAGGCCGACAAGGAAAAGGCCGCCAAGGCCGAAGCCGAGAAGAAGGCCGCTGAGGACAAGCGCAAGAAGGAACAGGCCGCCAAGGAAGCCCGCGAGGCCAAGGAAGCCGAGGCACGCCGCCTGGAAAACATCCGCCGCATGCAGGGCCTGGCCGGCAGCGGCGGCTCGGCCAGCGAAGGCGCAGGTGGCAGCAAGAGCGGCGGCTCGGGCAGCTCGGCCGGAGGCCCCTCGGCCGGCTATGGCGCCAAGGTGGCCGCGCGCGTCAAGCCCAACATCGTCTACCCGGACGCCATCAGCGGCAACCCGCGTGCCGAGGTGCGCGTGCGCACCGCGCCCGATGGCACCATCACCGGCGCCACCATTGCCAAGTCCAGCGGCAACAAGGCCTGGGACGATGCCGTCATCCGCGCGCTGCAAAAGACCGAGACGCTGCCGCGCGACATCGATGGCCGCGTGCCTTCGGACCTGGTCATCGGATTCCGCCCGCAGGACTGAACGGGCACAGGCCCTTCATCAAAAAGCCCCGCCGGCACCTGCCTGCGGGGCTTTTTCCATCTTGCGTTGTATGCAATCCGCCACGCGCCTGCGACTTCGCTTGCGGCACCGGCCGCTTGTCCCTAGCATCCCCGTCTTTGCCGCATTCGCGGCATCCGTCCACCATCGCAAAGGAGAGAACCCATGTCCCATTCGACACGTCCCTTTGCAGTCGTGCACGCTTGAAGCCCTAGCGCCTCCAGGCCACGCTGCAGACCTGATTCCCGGCCCCCTGAGGCCCGGCTTTCGGCTGCGCGTGCGCTTTTCCTGATGCCTGTCTATCGAGCTTGCGGCGACTGCTCATTGCGCATTCCGCATCTGCCGGAATGTGCCCCAAGCACTCGATCGAAAGCCATTCATGGGCAATTCCCTTTCGGACACCTACATTGAGGTGTTCGCCAACCGCGGCGTCTGGATTGAAGACGCCGCCATCCAACAACTTCAAACGACGGCCCGCAACCTGGCCGGCATGCGCGCCGCCGTGGGCCTGCCCGACCTGCACCCGGGCCGGGGCTACCCGGTAGGGGCGGCCTTCTTTTCCGTGGGCCGCTTCTACCCGGCCCTGGTCGGCGGCGACATCGGCTGCGGCATGTCGCTGTACAGCACGGAGCTGGCAGCGCACAAGACCTCGGCCCCCAAGCTGGAAAAGGCGGTGGGCAACATCGACGGCCCCCTGCCCCAGGAACTGCTGGACGCCGTTGACATGCAGCAGCTGGAGCACATCGCCCAGGCCAGCGGCGTGGCCGACTTGGCGTATCTGCAGGACAGCCTGGGCACCATTGGCGGCGGCAACCACTTTGCCGAACTGCAGGTGGTGGACACGCTGTACGAGGACGGTGCGCTCGACAGGAAACGCGTGCACCTCATGGTGCACAGCGGCTCGCGCGGGCTGGGCGGCGCCATCCTGCGCGCCCATGTGGAGGCCTTCAGCCACGACGGCCTGGCAGCCAGCAGCGATGCCGCCACGCAGTACCTGCGCCAGCACGCGGCCGCCATCGCCTTCGCCCAGCTCAACCGCGCCAGCATTGCGGCACGCCTGCTGCGCGCCCTGCGCACGCGCGGCCAGGCCCTGCTGGACATCACCCACAACCACGTGATCGCCTACCACTGGCGCGGCGAGGATGGCTTTTTGCACCGCAAGGGCGCCACGCCAGCCGACCAGGGCCTGGTGGTGATCCCGGGTTCGCGCGGCGACTACAGCTACCTTGTGCGGCCCGTGGCCGGGCGTGACGAGGCACTGCACTCGCTGGCGCACGGCGCGGGCCGCAAGTGGGCACGCACCGATTGCATGGGCCGCCTGCGCCCGCGCTTCACGCTGGACGAGCTGCTGCGCACCCAATTCGGCAGCGCCGTGGTCTGCGCCGACCGCGAACTGGTCTACGAGGAGGCCCCCCAGGCCTACAAGGACGTGGACTCCGTCGTCGCCAGCCTGCAGGAAGCAGGCCTGGTGCAACTGGTGGCGCGGCTGCGCCCCCTGCTGACCTACAAGAAGGGAGCCATGCAATGCTGCTGATCCAGCTGACCGCATCCCACGGCCCCGCCGAGTGCGAGCATGCCGTGCGCCTGACCCTGCGCGAGCTGCTGCGCGACTGCGCCGCCAGCGGCATCGCCGTGGACGTGCTGGAAGAAACACCCACGCCGGCCGGCTACAAGTCCGTGCTGCTGCGCTGCGAGGGCGACACCGGCCCGCTTCACGGCACGCTGGGCGCTTGGCTGGGCACCATCCAGTGGGTCTTCGACAGTCCCCTGCGGCCCCACCACCCGCGCAGGAACTGGTTTGTTGCCGTGCAGAAGTGCGAGCCGCCCCGGCAATTGCCGGCAGACGGCGAAATCGTCTTCCAGGCCTGCAAGGCCTCGGGCAAGGGTGGCCAGCATGTCAACACCACGGACTCCGCCGTCCATGCCCTGCATGTGCCCAGCGGGATCTCGGTGAAGGTCATGAGCGAGCGCAGCCAGCACGCCAACAAGCGGCTGGCGCGCGAGCTGCTGGCCCTGAAGCTGGCGCGCCTCAACGCGCAGGGCGAGGGCCAGGCCCGGCGCTCGCGCAGCCAGCAGCACTGGGCGGTGGAGCGCGGCAGCCCCGTGAAGGTGTTCCGCGCCTGAACGCCCGGGGCTAGCCCCTGGCGCACATGTAGATGCCCAGGGCCAGCAGGCCCAGCATCAGCACGCGCTTGAAAACCTGGGGCGACAGCGACTGGCGCAGCCGCTCGCCCCAGGCCATGCCGGCCAGGGCGGGCAGCAGCATCAGTGCGGAAACCAGGGCCGTGGCCCCCCAGCCCGTCCAGGACGAAGCGGCATGGCCCGGCCCCTGCGCCAGCGCCATGCCCGCGCCCAGCGCCAGCGTGGACACCGTGAAGCACAGGCCCATGGCCTGCATCAGCGCCTGCCGGCCCAGCGCCAGCGATTGCAAAAAGGCCACGGCCGGCACCACGAACACGCCGGTCAGCGCCGTGATCCCGCCCGTCAACAGACCGCACAACAGACCCAGCCAGGCCTGATGCCTCTGCGGCAACTGCAGGCCCGGCCCCCACAGGCCCCACAGGGCATAAATAACCAGGGCCACGCCCAGCGCCGTGCGCGCCACGGCGGCCTCGCCCACCGGGCCCCACCACAGCATGCCGCCCACCGTGCCCGCGACAATGCCCAGCTGCATCCAGCCCAGGCGCCGCAGCAAAGGCCGCAGCGATGGCATGGGCCGCATCTGCACCACATTGGTCACCAGGGACGGCAGCAGCAGCCAGGCCGCCGCCTGCCCGGCCGGCATGAACAGCGCCAGCAGCGCCATGGAGACCGTGGGCAGGCCCAGGCCCACCACTCCCTTGACGACACCGGCCAGCCCGAACACGGCCACCGCCGCCGCCAGCACCCACCACGCATCCCACATCACGGCCACCCTGCACTTTCACTGACTTGGCTCAGGCCTTTCCTGAACCTCATGGCGCCATGCTCGCGCACCACCACAGGGATCACAATCGGGAATCTTCAAACCAAGGCTCAGGCGTGGCCTGATCCTTCAGCACCACAGGCCATGCGATTCGACCTCACCGACCTGCAGCTGTTCGTCCATATCCTCGACTGCGGCACGCTCACGGCGGCGGCCGGGCGCGCGCACATGACGCTGGCCTCGGCCAGCGAGCGCGTGCGCGGCATGGAGGCGCAACTGGGCTGCGCCCTGCTCGCGCGCCAGGCGCGCGGCGTGCGGCCCACGGCGGCCGGCCACACGCTGGGCCAGCATGCGCGTGACGTTCTGGCCCGGATGCAACGCCTGCGCGGCGACATGGCCGAGTACGGCGCGGGCCTGGCCGGGCATGTGCGCGTATGCGGCAACACCTCGGCCGTGAGCGAGCACCTGCCGCTGGCCGTGGCCGGATTCCTGCGCGGCCATCCGCGCGTGGCGCTGGAGCTGCAGGAATGCCGCAGCGCCGAAGTGCTGGACCGGCTGCGCCAGGGCCTGTGCGACATCGGCGTGGCCAGCGATGCCCAGGACCTGCGCGGCCTGCAGGCCACGCCCTGGCGCCCCGACCCGCTGGTGGCCGTGCTGCCGCGCGGCCACCGCCTGGCCCGGCGCAAACGGCTGGCCTTGCAGGACCTGCTGACCGAAGACTGGGTAGGCCTGCCGCACGATGCCGCCCTGCAGGTGCTGGTGCGCCAGCAGGCCGCCTTGCTGGAAGGGCCGTCGGGAGGGCAGTTGCGCTGGCGCGCCCAGCTGCAGCACCTGGACAGCATCTGCCAGCTGGTGGGCCAGGGCGTGGGTGTGGCCGTCATGCCCGCCGCCGCCGCGCAGCGCCTGGCCCCGGCCAGCGGTGCCCGCGCCGTGCCCTTGAACGATGCCTGGGCCCGGCGCCAGCTGCTGCTGTGCACGGCCCGGGAAGACCAGTTGCCCGCCCATGCAAGGCAGTTGCTCGTGCATCTGAAGGGACTGGGCCTGGCGGAGCCATAGCGAACCGTGTTGGAAAGCGCGATGCGGGACAATACGGGGATCATGACCCTCAAAGCCCCCGAACTGCTGCTGCCGGCCGGCTCGCTCGACAAGATGCGTGCGGCCTACGACTTTGGCGCCGACGCCATCTACGCCGGGCAACCCCGCTACAGCCTGCGCGCACGCAACAACGAATTCCGCCTCGAACAGATCGCCCAGGGCATCTCCGAGGCGCATGCGCGGGGCAAGAAATTCTTCGTCACCAGCAACCTGATCGCCCACAACGACAAGGTGCGCACCTATATCCGCGACATCGAGCCCGTGATCGAGTGCAAGCCCGACGCGCTGATCATGGCCGACCCCGGCCTGATCATGATGGTCAAGGAAAAGTGGCCCGAGACCGAGGTCCATCTCTCGGTGCAGGCCAACACCACCAACTGGGCCACGGTGAAGTTCTGGCAGAAGGCCGGCGTCTCGCGCATCATCCTGTCGCGCGAGCTGTCGCTGGACGAGATCGAGAAGATCCGCCAGGAATGCCCGGACATGGAGATCGAGGTCTTCGTGCACGGCGCGCTGTGCATCGCCTACTCGGGCCGCTGCCTGCTGTCGGGCTACTTCAACCGGCGCGATCCCAACCAGGGCACCTGCACCAATGCCTGCCGCTGGGACTACAAGACGCATGACGCGGCCGTGGACCCCAATACCGGCGAGGCCCTGGCCCAGACCATGGAGCAGGACTTCAGCTTCGAGAAGGCCCGCGAGGAAGCCGACAGCCAGTTCACCAGCACCTGCGGCGACGGCGCACGCCACCCCAAGGCCGAGCAGGTCTACCTGCTGGAGGAAAAGGGCCGCCCCGGCGAGCTGATGCCCATCATGGAAGACGAGCACGGCACCTACATCATGAACTCCAAGGACCTGCGCGCCGTGGAGCATGTGGAGCGCCTGGTGAAGATCGGCGTGGACTCGCTCAAGATCGAGGGCCGCACCAAGAGCCTGTACTACGTGGCCCGCACGGCCCAGGTCTACCGCCGCGCCATCGACGATGCCGTGGCCGGCCGCCCCTTCAACCCGCACCTGATCACCGAGCTCGAAGGCCTGGCCAACCGCGGCTACACGGGCGGCCTGCTGGAGCGCCGTCCCTCGCAGGACTACCAGAACTACGAGACCGGCCACTCGGTGCTGCAGCGCAGCCACTTCGTGGGCGAGGTGCGCAGCTATGCCGACGGCATGGCCGAGGTGGAGACCAAGAACCGCTTCTCGGTGGGCGATACGCTGGAGATCATCCACCCGCAGGGCAACCGCCAGGTGCTGCTGGAGAAGATGTTCAACCTCGACGGCGAACCCGTGCAGGTCGCCCAGGGCAACCCGATCCGCGTGCGCATTCCGCTGGATGCGCCGGCCGAGGGTGCGCTGATCTCGCGCCTGCTGTGAAGCCGGGGCGCAGGCCGCCCTGCTCTTCTTGCCCTTGATTTTTTCCTGGCGGCTGTCCAGGGCCATTGCTGCAATGGCCCGGAGCGGCCGCCGTTCCTTTCATTCCTCATTTCTGCACTGCCATGGACATCGTCGTCAACGAAGAACTCAAGGCCTACATCGACCCGCTGACCCCCGATGAACTCGACGCGCTGGAGCGCAGCATCGTGGCCGAAGGCTGCCGCGACGCGCTCGTGCTCTGGAACGACCTGCTCATCGACGGCCACAACCGCTACGCCATCTGCCAAAAGCACGGCCTGCCCTTCAACACCGTGCAGGCCACGCAGTTCAAGAACATGGACGACGTGCACCTGTGGATGATCGACCAGCACCTGGGTCGCCGCAGCGTGTCCGACTTCCAGCGCGGCGTGCTGGCGCTGCGCAAGCGCGAGATCATTGCCACGCGCCGCTCGGCCGCCGCCGCGGCCGTGATGGCCGCCAAGGCCGATGCGCCCCAGGCCGAAGGTGAAGCCCCCTGGGAAGGCGAGACCGACCCCGTGGTCGCCGCCGCCCTGGCCAGCGTGGCCAAGGTGCCCGACGAGGCACTGGACACGCGCGAGGCCCTGGCCCGCGTGGCTCGCCTGTCCAGCAGCCAGGTCAAGCTGATCGAGACCATCCAGCAAAAGGCCGCGCCCGAAGTGGTGGCCGCCGTGCGCTCGGGCGACATCTCGCTGAGCACCGCCGCCGTGGTCGCCAGCCTGCCCGTGGACGAGCAGCAGGCCGTGGCCGCCGCAGGCGCCGACGAACTCAAGCAGGCCGCCAAGCGCGTGCGCGATGCCAAGAAAAAGCCCAAGGCCGCCAAGCCCGAAGCTGAAGCGGCCGACGGCGAAGGCGCGGCCGTGACCGCCTCGCCCGAGGAGCTGCAGCAGCGCGTGAACGAACTCGAAGCCGAGAACGAGCGCCTGCGCCAGCAGATCAAGGCGCTGCAGGAACTGCTGGCCGAGCAAGGCTGAAGCGGCGCCCGCACCCAAGCACGCACGCCGCCATGACGCGCTACCAGGAGCTGGCCGACGATATCGAGGCATCCATCACCGCAGGCGTTCTGTGCCCAGGTGACAAGCTGCCCTCGGTGCGCCAGACCAGCGAGCGGCGCGGCGTCAGCGCCTCCACCGTCTTCCAGGCCTACTACCTGCTGGAGGCGCGCGGCCTGGTGCGCGCGCGCGAGCGATCGGGCTACTTCGTGGCCCAGCGCCCGCGCAGCGCGCCGCCCGAGCCTACCGAGCCGTCTTCGCCCGAGGGCGACAGCTTTGCCGTGGTCGATGTGAGCGAGCGCGTGTTCGAGGTGCTGGAGTCGGCCATGGACCGCGATGTCGTGCCCCTGGGCTCGGCCTTTCCATCGCCGGGCCTGTTTCCGCTGCGCCGCCTGGGCCAGTGCCTGGCGCATGCCGCGCGCGAGGCCGACCCGCGCAGCGCCATCGACGACCTCACGCCCGGCAGCCTGGCGCTGCGCCGCCAGATCGCACGCCGCTACCTGGCCGACGGCCTGGCGCTGACGCCGGCCGATCTGGTCATCACCAACGGCGCACTGGAGGCTCTGAACCTGTGCCTGGCCGCCGTCACGCGGCCCGGCGGCGCCGTGGTCATCGAATCGCCCTGCTTCTATGGTGCGCTGCAGGCGCTGGAGCGCATGGGCCTGTCGGCCATCGAGGTGCCCACCCATCCGGGCGAGGGCATGGACCTGAACGCGCTGGAGTCAGCACTGCAGCGCCACAGGCCCCAGGCCATCTGGCTGATGACCTGCTTTCAGAACCCGCTGGGCAGCCTCATGCCAGAGGCGCGCAAACGCGCACTGGTGGAGCTGGTCACGCGCCACCGCGTGCCGCTGATCGAAGACGATGTGTACGGCGAGCTGTACTTCGGCGAGCGCCGCCCGCCGCCGGCCAAGACCTTCGACACCGAAGGCTGGGTGCTGCACTGCAGCTCGTTCTCCAAATGGCTGGCGCCGGGCTGGCGCACGGGCTGGGCCGCGCCGGGGCGCTTCACGCGCGCCGTGGCCCGGCAAAAGCTCACCACCACGCTGGCCACGAATGCGCCCACCCAGCAGGCGCTGGCCGACTACCTGGAAAGCGGCGGCGCCGACCGCCACCTGCGCCGCCTGCGCCAGAGCCTGGCCCTGCAGCGGGACCACATGGCATCGGCCATTGCCCGCCACTTTCCACAAGGCACGCGGGCCACGCGGCCCGAGGGCGGCTACTTCATGTGGATAGAGCTGCCGCCGTACTGCAATGCGCTGGCCCTGCACCGCGCGGCGCTGGCGCGCGGCATCAGCGTGGCGCCGGGGCCGATCTTCTCGGCCTCGCAGGCCTTCGGCCACTGCCTGCGGCTGAACTACGGCCATGACTGGAGCGACGAGACCGGGCAGGCCCTGGCCACGCTGGGCGAGCTGGCCCGCGCAATGCAGCCCCGTCCAACAGCAAAAGCAGCAAGGTAAGCGCCCGCTGCGCCGGCAGCACCTGCTGCGCTGTAGCGCCCGGGCAACGCGGCCCGGCACAGCTGCTGTCAGTCTGGTGCAAGCTGGATGATTCTCATTTAGACTCGCACCCCGAACCGGCATCGCCGCCATGCATGCTGACCGGTCCTTGTCTCCTGCTTCCGCCTCGCCCGCCGCCACGCGTCCTGCAGCCTGCCAGCCGACCCTTCAGCGCTGCACCAATCCCAGAGGCACAAAGGAAGTTTTCCATGGTTTCCAGCAATCACTGCGCCACGCTCACACGCTGCGCGGCCGCTGTCGCCGCCGCCGTGCTGTCGCTGCAGGCGTCGGCACAGGCGCCATCCCCCACCACCACCGCACCCGAGGCCGGCCTGTCCGCCATCACCGTCACGGGCAACTGGCTGGACAACCCCACCGAGGAAAAGGTGCTGGACCATGCCGGCGCGCGCACCATCGTCGAACGGGCGCGCATCGAGGAAACCGGCTCCTCCAGCCTGCGCGATGTGCTGCGCCTGGTGCCCGGCGTGCAGGTGCAGGACAGCAACGGCACGGGCGGCAGCGATGTGTCGCTGAACATCGGCGTGCGCGGCCTGACGGCGCGCCTGTCGCCGCGCTCGTATGTGCTGATGGACGGCGTGCCCGTCTCCTACGCGCCCTACGGCCAGCCCCAGCTGTCGCTGGCGCCCGTGTCGCTGGGCAACCTGGAGTCGGTGGACGTGATCCGCGGTGCGGGCTCGGTGCGCTACGGCCCCCAGAACGTGGGCGGCATCATCAACTTCGTCACGCGCGCCATTCCCAAGACCTTCGCGGCCGAGGCCTCGGTGGGCACCGAGATCTACAGCCACGGCGGCAATGCCAAGACCACGCCCAGCCTGTTCGTGGGCGGCACCAACGAATCCGGCCTGGGCCTGGCCCTGCTGTACTCGGGCACGCATGGCGACGGCTGGCGCGCAGGCAATGACAAGACCGACATCGACGACATCCTGCTCAAGGGCGCCTACCGCATCTCGGCCCAGGACGACATCGCCGTCTCGCTGCACCACTTCGAGGGCTCGGGCCGCATGCCCGGCGGCCTGACCACGGCGCAGTACGCGGCCGACCCGTTCCAGTCCACGCGCTCCTACGACAGCTTCGACGGCCGCCGCACCGATGCCTCGTTCAAGTACAACCACAAGGACGGGCGCAACAACTTCGAGGTGCTGGGCTACTACGTGGACTCGTTCCGCGGCAGCTACATCGAGCAGGACAACGCCAACCAGCGCCGCCTGACGGCCGCGCCGCGCAGCTACCACTATTTCGGCGTCGAGCCGCGCTACTCGCGCCTGTTCGAGACCGGCTCCGTTGTGCAGGAAGTCAGCGTGGGCTACCGCTACCTCAAGGAAAGCAGTTCCGAGGTCGCGCTGCGCACCGCCTACTACAACCCCACCACCATGGCCAACGCCATGGCCCTGCCGATCACGCCCTACCAGACCAGCCAGGGCGGCACCACGGCCCATGCCTTCTACATCGATGACCGCATCGACATCGGCAACTGGACCATCACGCCCGGCGTGCGCTACGAACGCATCAACTCCTTCAACAACGTCAGCAACCTGGGCGCCGATGGCAGCACCGTCACCAGCCAGCTGTTCCCCAAGGCCGATGCAAGCGAGTTCCTGCCCACGCTGTCCGTGCTCTACCGCATGAATGCGCAGTGGTCGCTGTTCGCCAACGCGGGCAAGTCCTTCGGCCCGCAGCAGTACGCACAGCTGGCCCAGACCGAGCGCGGCCTGCATCCCGAATCGGCCAAGACCTATGAGGTGGGTACGCACTACAACAGCCCGGCGCTGAACGCCGAGCTGACGCTGTTCAACATCGACTTCGACAAGGAACTGCTGCTGACCCGCGTGGGCGTGGACGGCATCTGGACCGACCTGGGCGCCACGCGCCACCGCGGCATCGAGTCCTCGCTGCGCTACGACCTGGGCCAGTGGAATGCCGCGCTCAAGGGACTGACGGCGGGTGTGTCCTATACCTATACCGAGGCCGTCTCGCGCGCCGGCGATTTCGCGGGGCGCGACCTGCCGCTGTACTCGCGCCACACGGGCCAGCTGTGGGCGCGCTATGCGCTGGGGCAGTGGACGCTGAATGCGGACCTGGCCGCGCAATCGAAGCAGCGCTCTCCGGGGTCGGGCACGCAGTATGTGACGCAGGAAGATGCTGCGGGGCGGCTGGGTGATATTCCCGGGTTTGCGACCGTGGGCCTGCGTGCGGGCTATGACTTTGGCAAGTCGCTGAGCAATCTGCGGGTGGCCGTGGGGGTCAAGAATCTGTTCGATCGCAGGTACTACACGCGGTCTACGGATAACAACGGGGGCAAGTATGTGGGGATGCCTCGGACGTTGTATGTGCAGGGGACGTTGCCGTTCTGAGGCTTTGGTTTACGTGGGTCTGTTTTTGACCCTGCCGGGTGGTATTTTTCTGAGGCCGGGTCTCGGCCCGGCGGCCGACTGCCCTTTCTTGATTCGCCAAGAAAGGTCAGATCAAAGAAGGCGACCCGAATGTCCGCGCCCCTCCGCTTCGCTGCGGGCAACCTGCGCTGACATACGGGGGTGGGCATGGGGCGGGCCTTCGCTTCGCTCGGCCCGCTGGTTTTGATCAGCCCTCAGCTGTGAATCCCACGCGCTTGACGATGGGGCCCCATTTGGCGAGCTCGGACTGCAGCAGCGCGGCCAGTTCGGAGGGGGTGGAGGATTGGGCGTCCAGGCCGAAGGTGGCCAGGCTGTCCACCACGTCGGGCGTGGCAAGGGCCTTGCGCATGTGGCCGTTCAGGCGCTGCACGGTCTCGGCTGGGGTCTTGGCGGGCACGAAGAAGGCGAACCATTCGCTGTGCGCCATGTCCTTGTAGCCCTGCTCCACCAGCGTGGGCACCTGGGGTGCGAAGCGGCTGCGCTTGGCGCCGCTGACGCCCAGGATGCGCATCTTGCCGCCGGCCAGGTGCTGCAGCATGTCGCCCACGGGGCCGCAGACGGCGGAGACGTTGCCGCCCAGCATGTCCAGCAGCGCGGGCTGGGTGCCGCGGTAGCCGGCGTGCTTGAAGTCCACGCCGGCATGCTGGCCCAGCAGGGCGCCGATGAAGTGCGGCGTGGAGCCGGGAGCGGGCGAGCCGAAGTTGGCGCCTGCGGGGTTGGCCTTGGCCCAGGCGAAGAATTCGGGCACGGTGGTCACGCTGGCGGGCACGGCGGGGCCGACGGCAAAGCCGAAGTCGAAGATGCAGCCCACGGTGACTGGCGCCAGGTCGGCCACCGGGTCATAGGGCAGCTTCTTGTAGATGTGCGGGTAGATGGACAGCATGGACGTGGGCGTCTGCAGCAGGGTGGCGCCGTCTGCGGGCCGGCCCTTGACGTAGCTGATGGCGATCTGACCGCCCGCGCCGGTGCGGTTTTCCACCACGGCGGTCTTGGCATAGCCCGACAGCTTGGTGCCCACGCGGCGGCAGATGGCGTCCGAGGTGCCTCCGGCCGCGAAGCCGGTGATGATGTTCAGGGTCTCGATGGGGCCCTGGGCCTGCGCCCAGGCCTGCTGGCCCAGGCTGGCCAGCAGCGCACCCGCTCCAGCGGTGCCCAGCCATTGGCGGCGGTCGATGTTCATGCGTATGTCTCCGGTTGAAATTGAAACTCTGAAAAAAACAGTGGGGGAACAGCGGGGGAAATGCGTGCCAGCCCGGCGGCTTCAACTGTCGTCGCGCAGCCAGACCACCTGGCCCGAATGCGTGACCGCACCCTGGTGGGCCGGGCGCACGGTGAGCGCGTATTTTTCCAGCACGCCGCCCAGCGGCGGGGCCTGGCGGCGCGCGGCGGCCGATTGTTCCAGACGTGCGGCCAGTTCGGCCTCGCCGATTTCCACCGTGATGCTGCGCGCATCGGCGCGGGCGTCGATGGCAATGAGGTCGCCGTCGCGCAGCGCGGCAATGGGGCCGTTGTCGGCGGCCTCGGGGCCTGCGTAGCCGATGCACAGGCCGCGCGTGGCGCCAGAGAAGCGCCCATCGGTCAGCAGGGCCACCTTGTCGCCCATGCCCTGGCCATACAGCAGCGCGGTGATGCCCAGCATCTCGCGCATGCCGGGGCTGCCGCGCGGGCCTTCGTTGCGGATGACGATGACATCGCCGGCCGCGTACTGCATGGCCTGCACGGCGGCCTGGGCCTGTTCCTCGGACTCGAAGACGCGCGCGGGGCCCCGGTGCACCAGGGTCTTGAGGCCGGCCGTCTTCAGCAACGCGCCATCGGGGCAGAGGTTGCCCTTGAGCACGGTCAGGCCACCGTCGCGCGTGATGGGATTGCCGGGCGTGCGCACCACCTCGCCATCGGGCGGCGCGGCATCGGCCAGTTCTTCGGCCAGGGTGCGGCCCGTGAAGGTGAGCGCATCGCCGTGGACAAAGCCCTGCTCCATCAGCGTGCGCAGGATCACGCCGGCGCCACCGATGTAGTACACGTCGCGCGCCAGGAAGCGCCCGCCGGGACGCAGGTCGGCGATCAGCGGCGTGCGCGCGAAGATCTCGGCCACGTCGTCCAGGTGGAAGCGGATGCCGGCCTCGTGCGCGATGGCCGGCAGGTGCAGGGCGGCATTGGTCGATCCGCCCGTGGCGCTGACCACGGCGCAGGCATTCTCCAGCGCCCGGCGCGTGATGATGTCGCGCGGCAGCGGGCCGCCGCCTTCGGCGCTGGCCCACACGGCCTGCATGAGCTGGCGGGCGGCGCGGCGCATCAGCGGTGCGCGCTCGCTGAACACGGCGGGCACCATGCTGGAGCCGATGGGCGCCAGGCCCAGCGCCTCGCTCACCATGCCCATGGTGTTGGCCGTGAACTGGCCTGCGCAGGCGCCGGCCGTGGGCAGGCAGGCGCGGCTCATGGCCTCCAGGTCCTGCGCCGTGGCGGTGCCGGCCAGCACCTGGCCGATGGTCTCGTAGGTATCGACCACGTTCAGGTCGCGCCCGTGCACGCCGGGCGCCTGCCCCGGCAGGGCCGAGCCGCCATGCACGAAGACGCTGGGCACATTGCAGCGCACCATGCCCATCATCAGCCCCGGCAGGTTCTTGTCGCAGGCGCCGATGGCGAAGATGCCATCCCACTGGTGGCCGCGCACCGAGGCCTCCACGCTGTCGGCGATCAGCTCGCGCGAGATCAGCGAAAACCGCATGCCCGAATGCGCCATGGTCAGCCCGTCGCTGACCGACACCACCGGGCATTCATGCGGCGTACCGCCCCCGGCATAGATGCCGGTCTTGGCATGCTGGGCCTGGTCGCGCAGGTTGAGGTTGCAGGGGCTCATCTCCCCGCCCGTGTGGAACACGCCGATGTGCGGGCGCTCCATGTCTTCGTCGTCCTGGCCCAGGGCATGCAGGAAGCTGCGCGTGGTGGCACGGATGGTGCCGGAGCGGATCAGGGCGGAGCGAAAGGGCGTGGGCGTGGGCGTGGGCGTGGGCGTGGCCGCTGCCGGGCTGCTGCCGGTGGTGCTGGTTGTGGTGGTGGAGGCGGCCAGCGATGCGGAGGCGCTGGACTCGGAAAAGACGTTGTCGGGGGAGGCAGGTTTCTTGTTCATACGCGGGACGGAAAACAGCCGCCCACCATAGCGGGGTCTGCGGATTTCCCTATGAGCATTTACACCAGATCGTGTCGCCCGGGAGTCGCCTGGGAAGCCGCCCTTCGGCGCCAGATGGACGGAAAAAAAGGCCCCGGAACAAACTTCCGGGGCCTCAAAACCGATGCCAGCCCGCGCTGCAGCGGACCAGGCATCGTGCACAACAACTGCGCCGTACTCCTGAATCAATCCATCCAACCGGCCCTTCAGCGCGGCACCAGGAACGTGCTGTGCGCCTGCTTGGTAAGCGCCGGGTCACCCACCGCCGTGGCCGTGATCTCCACGCCGTGCGAGCCAGGGCCGGCCGCGCCATAGGGCGCCTGCAGCCGCACCACGACCCAGCGGTCCTGGGCCGCGCCCACGTCCACCTCGGTCTCAGAAGCCACGCGCAGGCCGTCGATGCCCGAGGCCGACAGCACATAGCGCTGGTCCTGCTCCGTGGCATTGCCGATCTGCACGCGGTAGATGTTCTCGATCTGGCCGCCGGCCACGATGCGCGACAGCGTGCCCCGGTCGCGCACCACATCCACCTTCAGCGGCGTGCGCAGGGCCAGGCTGGCCACCATGGCCGTGGAGATGGCCACCAGCGCCGTGCCGTAGATGAGCACGCGCGGGCGGAAGATGCGGCGCACCAGCTCACTCTGGCGCCAGCCCCGGGCCACGCCGTTCTGCGTGGACAGGCGGATCAGCCCGCGCGGGTAGTGCATGCGGTCCATGACGCTGTTGCAGGCGTCGATGCACAGGCCGCAGCCGATGCATTCGTACTGCAGGCCGTCGCGTATGTCGATGCCCACCGGGCAGACCTGCACGCACAGCGTGCAGTCGATGCAGTCGCCAAGCCCCTGGGCCCGGTAGTCCACCCCCTTGTGGCGCGGGCCGCGCGATTCGCCGCGCGCGGTGTCGTAGGTGACGACCAGGGTGTCCTTGTCGAACATGGCGCTCTGGAAGCGCGCATAGGGGCACATGTGCTTGCAGACCTGCTCGCGCAGGAAGCCCGCGTTGCCGTAGGTGGCCAGCGCATAGAACAGCACCCAGAAGATCTGCCATGCGCCGGTCAGCGCCAGCACCTCGGGCAGCAGGCTGCGGATGGGCACGAAGTAGCCGACGAAGGTCAGCCCCGTCCACAGCGAGATCAGCAGCCACAGCGCATGCTTGCCGCCGCGCCGCGCGATCTTCTCCGCGCCCCAGCCGCTGCCGTCCAGCCGCAGCCGCGCGCTGCGGTCGCCTTCGAGCCGGCGCTCCACCCACATGAACAGCTCGGTGTAGACCGTCTGCGGGCAGGAAAATCCGCACCACAGCCTCCCCGCCACCGTGGTGAACAGGAACAGCGCCAGCGCCGAGACGATGAGCAGCACCGCCAGGTAGATGAAGTCCTGCGGATACAGCAGCCAGCCGAAGACGTAGAAGCGCCGCTGCTCCAGGTCGAACAGCAGGGCCTGCCGGCCATGGATCTGCAGCCATGGAATGCCATAGAAGAACAGCTGCGTGAGCCAGACCATGGCCCAGCGCCAATGGGTGAAGCGCCCCGTGATGGAGCGCGGCTGGATCTTCCTGCGCGATTCGAACAGCGGGGAGTCCGCGCTGGCATCGGCGATGGGAATCACCTTGCGTGGCGCGGGCCGCGGCCGGGGGGCTGCGGCGGTTTCATCGGGAAGCGGTTTCGGTCGTTCTGACATGCGGGGCCTTCGCCCCGGCCGGTGCGCCCTTGATGCGGGCTTGTCATGAATTGCCGGGGGCTGCCTGGACTATGCCCAGCGCCCTGCCCTGGCGGTAGCAGCAGATGCAGCGGATTCGACCGTATCAGATGGCGGGTCAGGCCTGCGGCGCGCGCAGCGCCGCAACGGCAAACCGCAGCCCCCACAACACCAGGCACAGACCCAGCAGCGCCGTCAGCGTGCCGATGCGCACATCGGCCTGGAGCACGCCCCAGCGGCTGAAGATCTCCGTCCAGTCATGGTCGCCGCCGCCCACCAGCGGCAGCACCTGGGCGCGCGCGTCCTTCATGTAGTGGGCCACGTTCATGAGGCTCTCTCCCAGCCACATCAGCGCGGCAATCCAGCCCGTGCGCTGGCCCTGCCTGTGGAAATGGCGCATGAACAGGGCCGGGAACAGCAGCTGGAACAGCGTGCCGCCGTAGACCGAGAGATGCTGCGAGAACAGGGCCACCAGCGGATGCCCAGCTTCGTGCAGTGCCAGGTTGGCGTTGTCTAGCAGCAGCAGCCAGTGACCCTGGCTGAGGAAGTGGCCCCAGATGATCCAGGCGGCAAAGGCCGTCAGCGCGATGGCGGCAGGCCGGGTGACCGGCTGCCACTCGATCTGCCCGTCCAGCGCATCGCCGCGCTTCATCGCGCCTGCCCTGCAGGTTGTGGGTGCGGATGCAGATGCGGGTGCGGGGGCGTTTGCGCACCGGGGCAAGGGGCAGGCAGGAAAGGCATGGCGGCAGGATTGGGCTAGGCAGCAATGGCAAGAGGATGGCAGGACTCTGGCCGCGATCTTCCCACGGCTCCCCCGGCTCGCCGGAATGCCGTCCTGCGCCGCCATCCATGCACGCGAGGTTCTGGCACAGTCGGGCATCCGACTCTTCAAGCCAAGGAACGTCCGCACCATGAACCTGCGCCCCCTATTGCATGACCTTGTCCGCCAACATGGCCTGGACCGCAAGGCCGCCGTGCAGCTATTTGCACTGGCGGGATTCGAGCAGGAACCGGCTGCGCTCAGAACCCGCCTGTGGCCCGTGGTGGCCTTGCTGGGCGCGGCGCTGGGCGGGCTGGGCATCGTGCTGTGGATTGCCGCCAATTGGGAGAGCATGGGCCGCATGCAGCGCTTTGCCCTGCTGCAGGGCTTTGTGCTCGTGATGTGTCTTGGCGCGGCATGGCGCGCGGCGGCGCGCGTGCCACTGTCGGTGCTGGCGCTGCTGGGCACGGGTGCGCTGTTCGCCTTTTTCGGGCAGACCTACCAGACGGGAGCTGACCCCTGGCAGCTGTTTGCGCTGTGGGCAGCGCTGACCCTGCCGCTGGCCCTGGCGGCGCGCAGCGATGGCGTCTGGGTGCCCTGGGTGGTGGTTGCCATGACGGGCATTGCGCTGTGGGCGCAGGCCCATACGCCGCAGTTCTGGGAGGTGGAGTCGCGCGACCTGGGCGTCCATGCCGTGGCCCTGGGCGCCGCCCTTGCCGTCACCGCGGTCATGGCACCGGCCCTGCGGCGCTTCACGGGCGCCGGGCTGTGGGCCTTGCGCGGCGCGGGCGCGCTGGCGCTGGCGATGATCACCTCCACCGCCATCAGCGGCCTGTTCCACAGCACGGTGGCGCCGCAGTACCCGCTGGGGCTGGTGCTGCTGGCAGGCGCGGCGGCGCTGGCGGGCCTGCGCAGGCATTTCGACATCTTCCTGCTCAGCGGTGCGGCGCTGGGCCTGAACGTGCTGCTGGTGTGCGGCCTGGTCTACCTGCTGCTGGAGAAACTGGGGGCGGACTTCACGGGCATGCTGCTGCTCGTGGGCCTGGGCGCTGCGTGCCTGCTGGCGGCCACGGTCAGCCTGGTGCTTCGAATGTCACGCAACGCGGAAGGAGGCCTTCAATGAGCCACGAACACGACACCCTGCTGCGCCAGGCCGTGGACCAGGGCATCCTGCCGCCTGCCGCCTTGCAGGACCGCCGCCCTGCCGCCAACGACCGCCATTGGGCGGTGGTGCTGCTCACGGCGCTGGGCGCCTGGCTGGCCCTTCTTCCCTTGCTGATTCTGTTTGCGTTTGCCCTGTCCGACTGGATAGAGCGCGGCGCCGGCACCTATGTGATCGGCGCCATGATGCTGGCCGCAGCCGTGGCCGTGCTGCGCGCCGAGGAGCTGCCCGTCTTCCTGGAGCAGCTGGCCCTGCCTGCCATGCTGACCGGCGCCGGCCTGCTGGGCTTTGGCCTGGCGCGCGACCTGTCGGGGCAGGCTGCGGGCGCGATAGGCCTGGCCATTGCGCTGGCCTGCACGGCCGCCATTCCAAGGCCCTGGCTGCGCGTGTTGCTGGGCGCCGCCTGCGCACTGCTGTTTTGCACCATGCTCTGGCCGGACAACGATCCATCCACCCTGTACGCAGGCCTGCCGACCTGGGTCATCGTGCATGCGGCGCTGCTGCTCTGGATGCTGCTGCTGGCAGCCCAGTGGCGCGCGCTGGGGCAGTCTGCGGCACAGACCCGCATGGCGGCGGCGCTGGAGCCCTTTGCCACGGGCTGGCTGCTGGCGGTGCTGGCTGGCCTGGCCTTTCTGTCCGGCAGGAGCTTCATGGTGGCCGGCGTGCTGGGCGGCGGCCTGGCGGGCGAGCTGGCGCAGGAAGCCGCGCCGAACATCTCCATGGGCGTTCTGACGCAGGCCGGCTCGGCCGTGCTGGCCCTGGCAGCCGCCTGGTTCGCCCAGCGCGCATGGCCCACGCTGCGGCAGCCGCGCGCCGCCGTGGCTGCCGTGGTGCTGGCCGTGCTGAGTGCCCTCCTGCCCTGGCTGGGCGCCTGCCTGCTGGCGCTGGCGGTGACCGGCACCAGCGGCCGCTGGCGGCAGGCCGCAGCGGCCGCCCTGGCTGCGGCCTGGATCGTGGGCAGCTTCTACTACCAGCTGGCCTGGCCATTGGCGACGAAGGCCATGGTGCTGGCCGGCTGCGGCGCCTTGCTGGGCCTGCTGGCCTGGGCAGGGCCGCGCGCCGCATCCCTGCCAGGCAGCGCGGAGACCGCCGCCGCATCAGGCGCCGCGCCCCTGCAACGCTGGGCGCCGTGGCTGGTGGTGCTGACGGCGGCCTGCACGCTGGCGGTGGCCAATATCGGCATTGTGCAGAAGGAACGCACCATCGCCCAGGGCCGCAAGGTGTTCGTGGAACTGGCGCCGGTGGACCCGCGCTCCCTGATGCAGGGCGACTACATGCGCCTGAACTTCCGCCTGCCTTCCGAGGACAGGGACGTGGAGAAAGAGAACCTGCGCGGCGGACGCCTCTACGCCATCGGCAAGCTCGATGGGCAGGGCGTGGTGCAGTGGCTGCGCACCGGCACGGCCAGCGAGCCGCTGGCGCCCGGCGAACAGCGCTTTGAACTCACCCCGCGCGGCGGCCGGTGGACGCTGGTGACCGATGCCTGGTACTTCCGCGAAGGCGATGGCCAGCGCTGGGAGCAGGCCCGCTACGGCGAGTTCCGCGTGGAGCCCGACGGGCGTGCGCTGCTGGTGGGCATGGCTGACGCGCAACTGCACCCCATCGTGCCCTGAGCGCACCAGGCAACTCACTCGAAACTGTCGCCCTCGGCCAGCGGCGCATGCCGGTAGCTGGCCGGCGTGCGGCTGAGCTTGACGGGCGCGCCCAGGCCCCGGTAGCCGCCCTCCATCTCCACCACCATCTCGCGGTGCAGGGTATGCGGATGGTTGAGCGCCGCGTCCACGCCCAGCACGGGCGCGGCGGGCACGCCGATGGCCATCAGCGCATCGGCCAGCGCGGGGCCGTCGCAGGACTGCAGGGCCTGCTCCAGCAGCGGCTTGAGCGCATCGCGGTGGTGCGAACGCTGACCGGCCGTGGCAAAGCGCTCGTCGGCCACCAGTTGCGGGCATCCCAGGTGCTCGCACAGCAGGCGGAACTGGCGGTCGTTGCCCACGGCCAGGAAGACCGGCGTGGTGCCCGTGGCAAAGCTGTCGTAGGGATAGATGTTGGGATGAGCGTTGCCCGAGCGCCCCGGCGTCCTGCCGCTCATGAACCAGTTGCCCGCATGCGGGTGCAGCAGCGAGATGCCGCTGTCGTACAGCGAGACATCGACCAGCTGGCCCAGGCCGCTGCGCTGGCGCTCCTGCAGCGCCAGCAGCACGCCGATGACGCCGTTCATGCCCGTGACCATGTCCACCACCGGCAGGCCCACGCGCAGCGGATCGCCGCCGGCCTCGCCGTTGACGCTCATCAGCCCCGTCATGGCCTGGATGGCCGCGTCATAGCCGGGCCAGGCGCCCAGCGGGCCATCGGCACCGAAGCCGCTGACGCGGCACCAGATGAGGCGAGGAAAGCGCTCGCGCAGCTGCTCCCAGCCAATGCCCCATTTCTCCATGGTGCCGATCTTGAAGTTCTCCACCACCACGTCGGCCTGCTCCATCAGCGCCAGCACGGCCTGCTGGCCTTCGGGCTGGGACAGGTCCAGGAACTGCAGCCGCTTGTTGCGGTTCAGGCCCCGGTAGTAGGAGGACACACCGTCCTGGAACGGCGGCCCCCAGGCGCGCGTATCGTCGCCCTGCGGCGGCTCCACCTTGAGCACGTCGGCACCGTGGTCGCCCAGGATCTGGCCGCACAGCGGGCCACCAAGAATGCGGGAGAGGTCGAGGACACGGATGCCCTGGAGGGCACCATTGGCTCTGCTCATAAAGTTTCTTTCTTCATTGGCACAACGTGCAAGACTGGCGTGTTTCAAGCCACTGGGGCGCCCAGCAAGGGCCGCCCCGCAGCGAAGGCGCCGTCCCACTCCCGCGTGCGAGAGAGGGGGAAGCGGCGTAGCCGCTCAGGGGGTGTTCTCCATCTATTCAATCCAGTTTGGCGCCGGAGGCATCGACCACGGCCTTCCACTTGGTCACTTCCTGCGCGATGAAGGTTGACAGCCCCGCTGGCGAAAGATCGGAAGCCGGCTCCAGCCCCTGGTCGGCAAAGGTCTTGCGGATGCGCTCGCTGCTCAGGGCCTTGCGGAAGGCCGCGTTCAGCGTCTCGATGCGGTCGGCCGGCGTGCCGGCCGGTGCCACCACGCCGAAGAACACGCTCACGTCGTAGCCGGGCAGGCCCTGCTCGGCGATGGTGGGGATGTCGGGCATGGCCTGAGAGCGCTTTTCCGTGGCCACGCCAATGGCCTTGAACTTGCCGGCCTTGATGTAGGGCATGGCGGTGAGGATGTCGGTGAAGGTCATGTTCACCTGCCCCGCCAGCAGGTCGTTGAGCGCCGGTCCCGTGCCCTTGTAGGGGATGTGCTGCAGCGAGGTGCCGGCCATCTTGTTGAACAGCACGCCCGCCAGGTGCGAGGAGGCGCCGTTGCCCGAGGACGCATAGTCCAGGCTGCCCGGCTTGGCCTTGTCCTGCGCGATCAGCTCCTGCACGGTGGTGGCCTTGGTCGCCGGGTTGACCACCAGCACATTGGGCAGGTGGCCCACGCGGATGATGGGCGCGAAGCTGGTCTGCGGGTCGTAGTTGATCTTGCGGTACAGGTGCTTGTTGATGGCCAACGGCCCCGAGGTGCCGAACATGATGGTGTAGCCGTCGGGCCTGGCGCGGGCCACGAAGTCGGCGCCGATGTTGCCGCCTGCGCCGGCCTTGTTCTCCACGATCACGCTCTGGCCCAGCGTCTCGGTCAGCGCTATCGCCAGCGTGCGGGCCATGGCGTCCGTGGGCCCGCCGGGCGGGAAGGGAACGACAAAGCTGATGGGCCGCTCGGGAAAGCGCTCGGCCAGGGCGGCGGCCGGCAGTGCGGCGGTGGCGGCGAGCGCACAGGCCCACAGGAATCGGCGTTTCTGGAAGGACGGCTTCGGGTCAGTGCAAGGCATGGTGTTTGTCTCCGGTACTTGTGCGGTCATCCCTGTGGACGGGATGTGTGTTCTGGGTCGGTGCGGTCGATGGGCTCAGCGTGTCCAGCCTTCGGGCAGGTCGCCTGCCGCCAGCGGGTCGCGCGGCAGCACGCGGTGCAGCAGCACCAGCTGGGCCCAGCGCATGCGCTCGGCGCTGCCGGTGCATGAGGCCTCCCAGGCCATGGCCGTGGCCGCGAAGCAGTGGTACAGGCCCGAGGCGGCGGCGCGCGCCAGGCGGTCACCGCCCTCCTCGGCCGCGCGCAGGGCCAGGGCTGCAGCCTTGTCCATGCTGGCCGACAGCGCGGCCTTGAAGTCCGTGGCCGCCTCGGTCTGGGCCAGCAGCTGGGCCGCGTGGTCGCGCAGCACGGGCAGCGAGCCTTCGCGCTTGATGGCGCGGATCACGTCCAGCGCCACGATGTTGCTGGTGCCTTCCCAGATCGATCCCAGGTGGGAGTCGCGCACCAGGCGCGGATCGCTCCACTCCTCGATGTAGCCGCAGCCGCCGCGCACTTCCATGGCGTCGCCCGTGACCTTGCGCGCGTCGCGGCAGGCGCGGAACTTGATCATGGGCGTGAGGATGCGCAGCAGCGCGTAGGCGCCGTCTTCGCCTGCGTCCGAACGCTGCAGCGCCTGGGCCGTCTGCAGCACCATGGTGCGGGCCTGCTCGGAGTAGATGCGCAGCTTGTCGAGCTGGCGCTGCATCAGCGGCATGTCCTGCAGGGCCTTGCCGAAGGCACGGCGCTCGCGCGCCACGTACTCGGCCTCGGCCACGGCGCGGCGCATCAGCCCGGCCGAGCGCACGCCGTTGGACAGGCGCGAGTTGTTGACCATGTCGGCCATCTGCACGAAGCCCCGACCCTGCTCGCCCACCAGGTAGGCGACGGCGCCGTCGAGCACGATCTCGCCGCTGGCCATGGAGCGCGTGCCCAGCTTGTGCTTGAGGCGCACGATGCGGTAGTGGTTGGCCGAGCCATCGTCCAGCCGGCGCGGCAGCAGGAACAGCGAGATGCCCTTCATGCCCGCTGGCGCGCCTTCCACGCGCGCCAGCACCATGGCGAAGTCGGCATCGGGGTTGGAGCAGAACCACTTGTCACCGGACAGGCACCAGCTGCCGTCGGCGGCCGGGCGTGCCAGCGTCTGGGTGTTGGAGATGTCCGAGCCGGCCGCCTGCTCAGTCATGAACATGGCGCCCTGGGCCTGGTCCTCGAAGCGCAGCTGCGTCATGCGCGGCCAGTACTTCTCGACCAGGGCCGGCTCGCCGTACTTGCGCAGCGTGCGCGCCAGCGAGTCGGTCATGGACAGCGGGCAGCACAGGCCGAACTCGGCCTGCACGAACAGATAGGTCAGCGCGTACTTGGCCAGCGGCGGCAGCTTGCCATCCCAGCCCAGCACGCCCGTGCGGTGCGACATGACGGCCAGGCCGAACTCGCCATAGGCAATGCGCTCCATCTCCACATAGGCCGGGTGCTTGACGATGCGCTGCGCATCGCGCCCCGTGCGGTCGCGGTGCTCCAGCTCGGGCGGGTTGCGGTCGGCGGTCAGCGCCCATTCATCGATCTCGCGGCCGGCCAGGGCGCCCATGCGCTCCAGATGGGGCTGCAGGTGCGCGTTCACCTCGGGCGGCAGGTACAGCGCCAGCAGCGGCTGCAACTGCGAATCGGTGGTGTACAGGTTGCTGCCGTGGCGGTCGGGCACGGCCTGGAAAGCCTGGGCGGGGGAAGACTGCATGGCGGCCAGCGCCTGCGGTTCGGGGTTCATGGTCTGTCTCCTGTGCGGGAACCGGGCCCGGGCGCATGGGCTCCGGGTCTTGGGGATGCCCCCATTTTTGGAAACAGTCCTATTCGAGTCAAATATCGATAATGTATTGATCAATAGTCAAACCGGATAGAACGCCATGGAGCTGAGACAACTGAGGTACTTTCTGGTGCTGGCCGAGGAGCTGCACTTCAGCCGCGCAGCCCAGCGCCTGTCCATCTCCCAGCCGCCGCTGAGCGTGGCCATCCGCCAGCTGGAGGAAGAGCTGGGCGCCCAGCTGTTCGAGCGCACCAGCAAGGAGGTGCGGCTCACGGCCGCCGGCAAGCACCTGCGCGTGCAGGCCCAGGACATCATGGAACAGGCCCAGCGCGTGCGCCAGGACATGCGTGCCATCGCCGACGGCGTGCAGGGCCGCATCCGGCTGGGCTTTGTGGGTTCGGCCATCTACCGCGGGCTGCCCGAGGCGCTGGAGAGCTTTCGCACCCGGCACCCGCTGGTGCGCATCGACATGCTGGAGCTCAACAGCGCAGAGCAGATCGCCTCCCTGCAGCAGGAACGGCTGGACCTGGGCCTGCTGCACGCCACGCGCCCCGCGCCAGGCCTGCAATCACACACCCTGGTGAGCGAGCCATTCATGGCCTGCCTGCCCGCGGGCCACGCGCTGGCCGGCCAGCGCAGGCTGCAGGTGCGCCAGCTGGCGGGCGAGCGCATGGTGCTGTTCTCGCGCCAGGTCTCGCCCGACTACCACCAGCAGATCTGGCAGATCTGCCAGAGCGAAGGCTTCACGCCCGACCTGCACCACGAGGTGCGGCACTGGCTGTCGGTGCTGTCCATGGTGTCGCTGGGCCAGGGCGTGTCCCTGGTTCCGTCCTGCCTGCAGCGCGTGGGCTTTCCGGGGCTGGCCTTCGTGCCCATCCAGGGCCGGCACCCGCAGTCGCAGATGCAGGCCATGTGGCATCCGGGCCATGTGCAGCCCCTGGTCGAATCGCTGCTGGCCCACCTGCGCGACAGCGTGGGCAGGCTGGGGCAGCAGCCATAAACGCCACACCCTTGCTCAGTTCACTATGTCCAAAACTGGCGTGGCCCAAAAGCGAGGGACACCGAGCAAGGGCCGCCCCGCCGCCAGGCTGTCGTCCCCTTTCCAGGGGGAAGCCGCATAGCGGTTCAGGGGGTTTCCAACTTCATTCCAGGAGCTGCCTGAGAACGTACGGCAGGATGCCGCCGTGCCGGTAGTAGTCCACCTCGATGGGCGTGTCGATGCGCAGCTTGACCACCACGGTCTGCTTGCTGCCGTCGGCACGGGTGATCACCAGCTGGGCCTCGCTTTGCGGCGCCAGGTCGGCGGCGGGAATCACTTCCACGAACTCCTCGCCCGTCAGGCCCAGGGTCTGCCAGCTGTCCGTGCCCAGGAACTGCAGCGGCAGCACGCCCATGCCCACCAGGTTGGAACGGTGGATGCGCTCGAAGCTGCGCGCCACCACGGCCTTGATGCCCAGCAGCTGCGTGCCCTTGGCGGCCCAGTCGCGGCTCGATCCCGTGCCGTATTCCTCGCCTGCAAAGATCACGGTGGCACGGCCCTCGGCCTGGTACTTCATGGCCGCGTCGTAGATGGGCATCTTGGTAACCTGGCCCGTGCCGTCGCGGTACAGCGTCAGGCCGCCCTCCTCGCGCGAGCCATCGGGCTGCGCGGGAATCATCAGGTTCTTGATGCGCACGTTGGCAAAGGTGCCGCGCATCATCACCTCATGGTTGCCGCGCCGCGAGCCGTAGCTATTGAAGTCGGCCTTTTGCACGCCGTGGGCCAGCAGCCACTGGCCTGCGGGCGAGCTTTCCTTGATGGAGCCGGCCGGCGAGATGTGGTCGGTGGTGATGGAGTCGCCGAACAGCGCCATCACGCGCGCGCCGTGCACCACGTAGGGGTTGGAGCCTTCGGCGCCAGCGGCGGGCGCTTCCAGCTCAAGCCGGAAGCCGTCGAAGAACGGCGGCTCGGCAATGTAGGTGCTCTCGGGCCAGGTATAGGTGGCGCCCGTCACGCCGTGGATCTTTTCCCAGAGCTTGCCGGGCTCGGAGCGCACCTTCTCGTAGTTCTCGCGGAAGGCCTTGCCGTTCATGGCGTACTTCATCAGCGCGTGGATCTCTTCGCTGGTCGGCCAGATGTCGCCCAGGTAGATGTCACGGCCGTTCTTGCCCTGGCCCACGGGCTCGGTCATCAGGTCACGACGCACCGTGCCGGCAATGGCATAGGCCACGACCAGGGGCGGGCTGGCCAGGAAGTTGGCCTTGATGTTGGGGTGGATGCGCGCCTCGAAGTTGCGGTTGCCCGACAGCACGGCCGCGCAGACCAGGTCGTTGCTGGTGATGGCCTCGTTGAGCTCCGGCGTGAGGTCGCCCGCGTTGCCGATGCAGGTGGTGCAGCCGTAGCCGGCCAGCGCAAAGCCCAGCTTTTCCAGGTAGGGCAGCAGGCCGGCCTCGGTCAAATACTCGGTCACTACGCGCGAGCCCGGCGCCAGAGAGGTCTTGATGTGCGGCTGCACCGTGAGCCCGGCCTTCACCGCCTTCTTGGCCAGCAGGCCGGCGGCCAGCATCACGCTGGGGTTGGAGGTGTTGGTGCAGCTGGTGATGGCGGCAATCAGCACGTCGCCGTTGGCGATGCTCAGGCGCTTGGGCGGCGTGGGGGCATCGACCGGCGCCTCGCTGTGGGCGGCCTCCAGCTTGGGCTTGTTGGCCTCCATCTCGGCCAGCGAGCGCTGCGCGCCGGGCGGATGGGCCGGCGTCTCGGGCGCCACCTCGCCCTCGCCGCCACCGCCTACGCGAAAGCTCCGGCCCAGCCGTTCGATCGGCTGGTTGAACCCGTTGTGCGCCGCAGGGGCGCTGAACAGCTCATCGAACTTGGACGACACATTGCCCAGCTCGATGCGGTCCTGCGGGCGCTTGGGTCCGGCCAGGCTGGGCGCCACCGTGCCCAGGTCCAGGCGCACTACATGCGAGTAGTCGATCTCGCCGGCGGCCGGCACGCCGAACAGTTCCTGCGCGCGGAAATAGCCCTCGAAGGCCTCGATCTCGGCCTTGCTGCGGCCCGTGCCCTTGAAGTAGTCGATGGTTTTTTCATCGACGGGGAAAAAGCCCATGGTGGCGCCGTACTCGGGCGCCATGTTGCCGATGGTGGCGCGGTCGGGCAGCGCCAGGGTGCGCGTGCCTTCGCCGAAGAACTCCACGAACTTGCCCACCACCTTCTCGCGGCGCAGGATCTCGGTCACCGACAGCACCAGGTCGGTGGCCGTCACGCCCTCGCGCAGCTGGCCCGACAGCTCGAAGCCCACCACATCGGGCGTGAGGAAGTACACGGGCTGGCCCAGCATGGCCGCCTCGGCCTCGATGCCGCCCACGCCCCAGCCCACCACGCCGATGCCGTTGATCATGGTCGTGTGGCTGTCCGTGCCCACCAGGGTGTCGGGGTAGTGCACGCCGTCCTTGGTCTTGTGCACGCCGCGCGCCAGGTACTCCAGGTTCACCTGGTGGACGATGCCGAAGCCCGGCGGCACCACGCCGAAGGTGTCGAAGGCCTGCATGCCCCACTTCATGAACTGGTAGCGCTCCTTGTTGCGCTGGAACTCCAGCTTCATGTTCAGGTCCAGCGCCTTCTTGGTGCCGAAGTAGTCCACCATGATGGAGTGGTCCACCACCAGGTCCACGGGCACCAGCGGCTCGATGGACTTGGGCTTCTTGCCCAGCCTGGCGGCCGTGCTGCGCATGGCGGCCAGGTCGGCCAGCAGCGGCACGCCCGTGAAATCCTGCAGCACCACGCGCGACACCACGAAGGGGATCTCGTCCACGCGCTCGGCCTGGGGCTTCCAGTTCGCCAGCTGCTCCACATGCTCGCGCGTCACCTTGTTGCCATCGCAGTTGCGCAGCACGGACTCCAGCACGATGCGCAACGACACGGGCAATCGCCGGACCTGTGGATATTGCCTTGCCAGTTCAGGCAGGGAGAAGAACTTGCCCTTCTTGCCCCCCGCCGCAGCAAAGGACTTGAGGGTGTTTTCATATTCGTGGCGCATCGTGAGACTCCTGGATGAAACTCTGGGAAGGCACATGCGCGCCGCCTTTTCCGGGCTGCTGGGCATGCACCAAGACTCTGATTTCCATTGTGCCCAGAAGTGCCCGCGGATGCTGTGGTCCATTGGCGATAGTCACACGCGGACAACGCTGTCCGCGCGGCAAAAGCGGCAGGCTTTCACTGGGCTGTCATCGAACCGGCCAGCGAAGCCCTGCTGCGCCACAACCCCGCGCACTGCAGATCGCCCAGCGCCACGCCGATGGCCGCCTGGCCCAGCACCCATGCCCAGCCTGCGGGCGCAGGCTCCAGCACGCCGCTGTACAGCACAACCCCGCAGGCCAGGGCCCAGCCGAAGTTGCCGAACACGGCAAGCGCTACCAGCCCCCTGCTGCGCGGCATGCGGCACGCGCCCCAGCCAGCCACGCAGGCCCAGGCCAGCAAGAAGCACCCCGTGCCCAGCAGCAGCGCCTGCGGCAACCCCGTGACAACGGCCAGCGGCTGCGCAAAGGCCAGCTGCACCGCGCCGGCAGCGGCGCAGCAGATGGCGTCGGCCCACAGGGTGCGGGGCAGGAAACGGGCATGGGAAAACATCGGCATCAGCACTCCTTGTGGATTGCCGGGCATGCACCTCGCAAGCCGGCCCCACCGATGCTCCGCCGCCACCGCACCCCGAGTCCATGACCTGCCAGGTCATGCCAGCCCCGCTGGAGCAACTCCAGTCGCTATGCCACAATCCGCACCAGCCCCCTGTTAAGGGGCCGGTGCTTGAAAACACCTTTGAAGAATAGCGGAGCGGCCTCCCCGATAGCGAGGCCTTGTCACGTCTGATTTGCTTGGATCGTGGGCGCTTGCCTGCATCCGAACGGTTTGGGACGGGATGGGGCTCACCGCAAGGCTGCCCGCACGACTATTCTCGTGTTTTCAACATCCCGTCCACCATTGCTGTGCTTGAAAACCCGGCCTGGTGGTTCAGTCTCGAATAGGAGCACGGAACCATGTACATCGCATCCCTCTCGATGGCCCGCCTCACCTTTGCACGGAGAGCCGAGCCATAACACCCAGACCCCCACCCAGCGCCGAGCATTTCACCCAGGTCGTGACCGAGGTGGACCGCCTTGTGCAGCAAGGCTGTGCCGAGATCTCGGCGCTCTCCCGCATGGCCCTGCTGTGGCTGGAAACGCCCGAGACCAGCAACCGCCTGGACGTGCTCGCCAGCGCCCTGCGCACCATCCGCAACAGCGCCGACATGCTGGCCAGCGAAACCAGCGGCGAAGTCGTCGCCGTGGGCTGCTCCCACCACGTCAAAAGCAGCACAGCCCCCTGAACCCGGCCGAGCGCAGCAAAGGTCCGCACCAGCTCCCCGTATGCCAGCGCCTGCGTCGGGCCGCCTGCGGGGTTGCAGTCCTGCCGAAGGACAGGACTGCCTCGTGATCTGACTCGCCGTGATTGTTTGAACGTAGCGCGCAGCGCGAAGTGAGTTTCACGGCGAACCCCGCAGGCGGCCCGACGCAGGTTGCCCCGCAGCGCAGCGAAGGGGTCGCGGGCATTCGGGTCGCCTTCTTTGGCCTGACCTTTCTTGGCGAATCAAGAAAGGGCAGTCGGCTGCCGGGCCGAGACCCGGTCTCGAAAAACAACGGCCCGGCAGGGTCAAAACAAGCCCGCTGTAGTCATGACATGGCAACACGCGCACCGCCAACCACACCCCGCGTGCGCCTCAACCCAGTCCACTGCAACTCAGCCAACACCACAACCACCAACGCCTGCCCCAACACCCACGCCACCCCCCAGGCAGACAACCCCAACCCACCAAACGCCAACAGCGCAACACAGCCCACAGCCCACCCGAAATTCCCCACGACCACCAGCCCGATCAACCGCCGCGGCACAGGCGAGCGCGCCGCCATCCACGCAGCCAGCAGCGCATAGCCCAGCAAAAACCAGCCTGTGGACTGCAGCAGCGCCAGAGGCAACCCCGTCACATCCGACAGCGGCTGCCCCGCCACCAGTTGCAAGGCGCCCGAGGCGGCGCAGGAAGCAGCATCGGCCCACATCACGCGGGGCAGGAAACGGGGGGAAGCAAACATCGACATGGCGAACTCCTTGAGAGCAACAGGCACACACCGTGCATGCCATGGACTGCATGGTCCGCCGCAGGCGGCACAGGGTCGATAACCTCGCAGGTCATGGCCGCCACGCCGGCCCCGCCGCTACGATGCGGACCATGACCTCCACCGCCCATCCACCGTCCGCGCGCTCGCCCTTCGGCGACCATCTGCGCCACTGGCGCCAGCACCGCCGCCTGAGCCAGCAGGGCCTGGCGCTGGAGGCCGAGATCTCCACGCGCCACCTGAGCTATGTGGAAACCGGCCGCTCCCAACCCAGCCGCGAGATGGTGCTGCGCCTGGTCGAGCGCCTGGGCGTGCCGCTGCGCGAGCGCAACGCGCTGCTGGTGGCCGCAGGCTATGCGCCCATGTACCAGGCCCGGCCGCTGGACCACCCGGACCTGGCCGCCGCGCGCCAGGCCGTGGACCTGGTGCTCAAGGGCCACGAACCCAATCCCGCCCTGGCCGTGGACCGGCACTGGAACCTGGTGGCCGCCAACGCCATCGTGCCGCTGCTGCTGGCCGGCGTGGCGCCCTGGCTGCTGGAGCCGCCTGTCAATGTGCTGCGCCTGAGCCTGCACCCCGAAGGCCTGGGCCCGCGCCTGGCCAACGCAGCCCATTGGCGCGCGCATCTGCTGCACCGCCTGCAGCAGCAAATTGCCGCCACGTCGGATGCGCAGTTGCAGGCGCTGCACGACGAGATTGCCGCCTACCCGTTCAAGGAAGATGAAGCGGACTCGCATGGCGCAGCACCTGCCAGCCACATCGCCGTGCCCTTCGCGCTGGACACCGACCATGGCCGGCTGAACTTCATCAGCACCATCACCATCTTCGGCACGCCGGTGGATGTGACGCTGCAGGAGCTGGCCGTGGAGTCGTTCTTTCCGGCGGATGCGCAGACGCAGGAGGTGCTGGGGCGGTTGAAGCAGACTGCGTAGACCGGAAAGTACAGAGCCAGAAAGCAGCAAAGCCCGCCGAAGCGGGCTTTGCTCATGGAGCCGGATCAGGCCGGACTCAGGCGCTCACGCCCCTGGCCACGTCCGCATACTCTTCGATCTGGTCGAAGTTCATGTAGCGGTAGACGCTGGACTTGTCGGCATCGATCACGCCCATTTCCTTGAGGTATTCCTCCTTGGTGGGCAGCTTGCCCAGGCGCGATGCGATGGCGGCCAGCTCGGCCGAGCCCAGGAACACGTTGGTGTTCTTGCCCAGGCGGTTGGGGAAGTTGCGGGTCGAGGTGGAGATCACCGTCGCACCTTCGCGGACCTGGGCCTGGTTGCCCATGCACAGCGAGCAGCCCGGCATTTCGGTGCGGGCACCGGCCGTGCCGAAGGCAGCGTAGTGGCCTTCCTTGATCAGCTCGTTCTGGTCCATCTTGGTGGGCGGAGCCACCCACAGCTTGACGGGGATGTCGCGCTGGCCGCCCAGCAGCTTGGCTGCTGCGCGGAAGTGGCCGATGTTAGTCATGCACGAACCGATGAAGGCTTCATCGATCTTGGTGCCGGCCACTTCGGACAGGAACTTGGCGTCATCGGGATCGTTGGGGCAGCAGACGATGGGTTCCTTGATGTCGGCCAGGTCGATCTCGAACACGGCAGCGTATTCGGCGTCCTTGTCGGCTTCGAGCAGGTCGGGCTTGGCCAGCCAGGCTTCGACCTTCTCGATGCGGCGCTGCAGCGTCTTGGCGTCGGCGTAACCGTCGGCGATCATGTTCTTCATCAGAACGATGTTCGAGGTCAGGTACTCCTTGATCGGCTCGGGGTTGAGCTTGATCGTGCAGCCGGCAGCCGAGCGCTCGGCCGAGGCGTCGGACAGCTCGAAGGCCTGTTCCACCTTCAGGTCGGGCAGACCTTCGATTTCCAGGATGCGGCCCGAGAAGATGTTCTTCTTGCCGGCCTTGGCCACGGTCAGTGCGCCTGCCTTGATGGCGTACAGGGGAATGGCATGCACGAGGTCACGCAGGGTGACGCCGGGCTGCATTTCGCCCTTGAAGCGCACGAGCACGGACTCGGGCATGTCCAGGGGCATCACGCCCGTGGCAGCGCCGAAGGCCACCAGGCCGGAGCCTGCGGGGAAGGAGATGCCGATGGGGAAGCGCGTGTGCGAGTCGCCGCCCGTGCCCACGGTGTCGGGCAGCAGCAGGCGGTTGAGCCATGAGTGGATCACGCCGTCACCGGGACGCAGGGCCACGCCGCCGCGGTTGCTGATGAAGGCAGGCAGCTCGCGGTGCGTCTTGACGTCCACGGGCTTGGGGTAGGCAGCCGTGTGGCAGAAGGACTGCATGACCATGTCGGCCGAGAAGCCCAGGCAGGCCAGGTCCTTGAGCTCGTCGCGGGTCATGGGGCCGGTGGTGTCCTGCGAACCCACGGTGGTCATGCGCGGCTCGCAGTAGGTACCGGGGCGCACGCCCTGGCCTTCCGGCAGGCCGACGGCGCGGCCGACCATCTTCTGGGCCAGCGTGAAGCCGGCGTTCGAAGCAGCGGGCGCCTGGGGCAGGCGGAACACGGTGGAGGCAGACAGGCCCAGGAATTCGCGGGCCTTGGCGGTCAGCGAGCGGCCGATGATCAGGTTGATGCGGCCGCCGGCGCGCACTTCGTCGAACAGCACGTCGCTCTTGAGCTGGAACTCGGCGACGGTTTCGCCGTTCTTGACCAGCTTGCCGTCATAGGGCAGCACGTCGATGACGTCGCCCATCTCCAGCTTGGTGACATCGACTTCGATGGGCAGCGAGCCCGAATCTTCCTGCGTGTTGAAGAAGATGGGAGCGATCTTGCCGCCCAGGGTCACGCCACCGAAGCGCTTGTTGGGCACGAAGGGGATGTCCTGGCCCGTGGCCCAGACGATGGAGTTGGTGGCCGACTTGCGCGAGGAGCCGGTGCCGACCACGTCGCCCACGTAGGCGACCAGGTGGCCCTTCTTCTTGAGGTCGTCGATGAACTGCATCGGGCCGCGCTTGCCGTCTTCCTCGGGCTTGAAGGCCGCGTCGGGACGGGTGTTCTTGAGCATGGCCAGGTAGTGCAGCGGGATGTCCGGACGGCTCCAGGCATCGGGCGCGGGCGACAGGTCGTCGGTGTTGGTCTCGCCGGGCACCTTGAAGACGGTGACGGTGATCTTCTTGTCCACTTCGGGGCGCGAGGTGAACCACTCGGCGTCAGCCCAGCTCTTCATGACTTCCTGGGCCTTGGCGTTGCCGGCCTTGGCCTTGGTGGCCACGTCGTTGAAGAAGTCGAACATCAGCAGCGTCTTCTTCAGCGCATCGGCGGCCACGCCGGCGACTTCGGCGTCGTCCAGCAGCTCGATCAGGGGATGCACGTTGTAGCCGCCCACCATGGTGCCCAGCAGCTCGGTGGCCTTGGCCTTGGAGATGAGAGCCACCTGGATGTCACCGTGGGCCACGGCTGCCAGGAAGCTGGCCTTGACCTTGGCGGCATCGTCCACGCCCGGAGGAACGCGGTGCGTGAGCAGGTCGAGCAGGAAGGCGTCCTCGCCAGCGGGCGGGTTCTTGATCAGCTCGATCAGTTCGGCAACCTGCTTGGCTTCCAGCGGCAGCGGGGGGATACCGAGCGCGGCGCGTTCGGCCACGTGGTCACGGTAGGCTTTCAACATGATTCTCTCTCCATGGTTTTCTAAAGTGGGGCTGCTTGCGGGACGCTCAGGTCCGGGCCTGGATTACTGGCCGGCGGGCTTGGGCGCTTCCAGCAGGCTGGGAGGCGGGTTCTTCTTGATGGCCTCGGCCACCTGAAGCTGATCGGGGCTCATGCATTCGTCGGCCAGGCGCTGGCCGACCTTCTGGTTCATGAGCATCGATTTGTTGGCGATCTGCAGCCAGACGGCGCCGGCATGCTTGTCTTCCAGGCGCACGGTGCCGGTCGAGGTCTTGACGGGCGACATGTGGTACTTGAAGCCCTTGCCGTCGATGTTGAAGTAACCCGGGTTGGCCTGGTCGGCCGTCACATTGACGAAGGCGCCCAGCTCGCAGGGGATGCGGCCGGTGTGCACGCGCTCGGAAATGGCCAGGTCTTCGGCGGACAGCGGCTGTTGGGCAGCAGTTGCGACGGCGGCCGCACCGCCGACGGCGGCAGCGCCGGCAGCGGCCTTGGCCGTGGTGGCCTTCTTGGCGGGGGCCTTCTTGGCCGCAGGCTTGGCAGCGGCCTTGGCCGGTGCCTTCTTTGCGGTGGCGGGCTCGGCGGCGCTGGCACCCAGGCCCATGGCCAGCAAGGGGGCTGCGATCAGGATGGAGGCGATAGCTGTCTTCATACGTTGGGCTCCTGCAAATTCCCGGTGTGGGCTAAGCAAGTGATTCTGATGCAAACCAGGGCTGCACCTGTGGGGGCAGCGCCTGGCCGGTCTGGTGGGCACGTGTGAGCAACTGCCAGAAATAGCGGTAGCTCGCCCGGTCATGTAATACACCATCCACGCTGACGGGCGCCCAATCGGCGGCCTCGGCGGCGGTAAGTATTTGTGCGGCCTGCGCCACTTCGTCGGCCTGGGGCGCGAAGGCGGCGAGGATGGGGCGGATCTGGTCCGGGTGGATGCTCCACATGCGGGTATAGCCGAGCCGCCGTGACGCCTGTGTGGCAGCGGCCTGCAGCGCCTGTGGATTCCTGAATTCGGTGACCACGCAGTGCGAAGGCACCTTGCCGTGCGCGTGGCAGGCAGCTGCGATCTCCAGCTTGGCACGCACGACCAGCGGATGGTCGAACTGGCCGGCCGAGCCCATGGCCGAGGCAGGAATCGCACCGCCATGGGCCGAGACGAAGTCCATCAGGCCGAAGGAAATGCTCTGCACGCGCGGGTGCGCGGCAATGTCGAAGGCACGGTGCACGGCGGCGGGCGACTCGATGAGCACATGCAGCGGCAGTTCGCGGCAGCCCAGGCGACCCAGATGCCGCTCGGCCAGCAGCACGTCGTCCACGCTTTCCACCTTGGGCAGCATGAGGTGGCACAGGCGGTCGCCGGCCTCGCCGACGATGATGTCCAAGTCCTGCGCGAAGCTGGCGTGGTCCACGGCATGCACGCGCGCAGCCACGCGGGCACCGGGCGCGGCATCGCGCGCCAGCGAGGCCACCAGGCGCGCATGGGCCGCCTCCTGGCCCACGGGGGCGCCATCCTCGCAGTCCAGCGTGACGTCGAAGACGCAGGTGCCGAACTCGGCCATCATCTCGGCCTGCAGCTGCAGGCTCTTGCGCATGCGCACTTCCACGCCGCTGTAGTGGTCACAGACGGGCAGGTGCAGGGCACCGCCCTGCGCATCGAGCAGCACCTGGGCCGGGTGTGCGCGAGAGGGTGTGGACGTGGCGGCGGTCATGGCTTGCGCTGGGCGACGATGAACAGGCGGGGGAAGGCCAGCAGGCGCCGGCCGTCGGCGCGCACGCCGTAGGCGGCGTCCACGCGGTTTTCGTATTCGGTGAGGAAGTCGGCCTGCAAGGCTTCGGGCAGCCCTTCGACGAAGGGCTTGAGGCCGGTGCCGCGCAGCCACTGGACGATGGCGCCGGCCGAGTCCATCGGATGCTGGTAGACGGTGTGCCAGACATCGACGGCGCCGGCCTCGACGCCGGCCTGCTCCTGCGGGCCCGCCAGCAGGTCGTAGTAGCTGCGGATGGGCAGGATGTCGGCCCGCACCTTGGCGGCATCGCCGATGTAGGCGGCGAACTTGGGCAGGCTGGCGATCTCGCGCATCACGCGGTGCGTGGCTTCCTGCCGGTTGTCGGGCATCTGTATCGCCAGCACGCCCCCTGGCGCCAGTTGGGCGAACAGGCGGGGTATCAGCGTTTCATGCTCCCCCACCCACTGGAGGGAGGCATTGGCATAAATCAGGTCGGGAGCGCTCTCGCCGGGGGCGGGCGTCCAGGAAGCAATGTCGGCCAGCGCGAAGCGGGCCTCAGGCAGATGCTGGCGCGCGGTGGCCAGCATCGCCTGGGAGTTGTCTATGCCGGTGATCGTGGCACCGGCATAGCGCTGTGCAAGCAGCTCGGTGGAATTGCCCGGCCCGCATCCCAGGTCCACCACATGGCGGGCCTGGGCCAAGGGCACACGCGCCAGCAGCTCGGCTGCGGGGCGCGTACGCTCATTGGCGAAACGCAGGTAAAGCGCGGGATTCCAGTCGAGCATGGCTTGCCGGCGGCTTACAGCAGGTGCTTGACGCCGTCCTGTTCGCCTTGCAGCTCGGCCAGGGTCTTGTCGATGCACTCTTGCGAGAAGGCGTCGATTTCCAGGCCCTCGACGATCTTGTACTCGCCGTTCTCGGTGGTGACCGGGAAGCCGAAGACGATGCCGGCGGGGATGCCGTATTCGCCGTTGGAGGGCACGCCCATGGTGACCCATTCGCCGCCCGAGCCCAGGGCCCAGTCGCGCATGTGGTCGATGGCAGCGTTGGCAGCCGAGGCAGCCGAGGACAGGCCACGAGCGGCAATGATGGCGGCGCCACGCTTGCCGACGGTGGGCAGGAACACGTCCTTGTTCCAGGCCTGGTCGTTGATCTTGGCCTTGACGCTTTCACCGTTGACGGTGGCGAAGCGGTAGTCGGCGTACATCGTGGGCGAGTGGTTGCCCCAGACGGTCAGCTTGCGGATGTCGCCCACCTTGAAGCCGGCCTTGGCAGCCAGCTGCGATGCAGCGCGGTTGTGGTCCAGGCGCAGCATGGCGGTGAAGTTCTTGGCCGGCAGGTCCGGAGCCGACTTCATGGCGATGTAGGCGTTGGTGTTGGCGGGGTTGCCGACGACCAGGACCTTCACGTTGCGCGAGGCAGCGGCGTTCAGCGCCTTGCCCTGGGCCGTGAAGATCTGTGCGTTGGCAGCCAGCAGGTCGGCACGTTCCATGCCGGGGCCGCGGGGACGCGCGCCGACCAGCAGGGCGTAGTCGGTGTCCTTGAAGGCTTGCAGGGGGTCGGAGTGGGCTTCGATGCCGGCCAGCAGGGGGAAGGCGCAGTCTTCGAGTTCCATGATCACGCCCTTGAGCGCGTTCTGGGCCTTCTCGTCGGGAATCTCCAGCAGTTGCAGAATGACGGGCTGGTCCTTACCCAGCATTTCGCCGGAGGCGATGCGGAACAGCAGGGCGTAACCAATTTGACCGGCGGCACCGGTGACGGCGACACGAACGGGCTTCTTGCTCATGATGAAACTCCAGGGATGGGGAAAAAATCAGGTGTTATCGGCGCCAGGTCGCACCAGCGTCAGAAACCAGCAGCCCGTGCTCCGCAAACAACGCGAAAGTGTACTCCCGATTTCGAAGCCCGGTCAATTTGTCTTATGTCTTATATAAGATATGATCGACGTCTGTTTCCAAGTCTTTCATCTGCGTCGCCGGGAGCCTCCCCACCCCGAACTTTTCCATGCCAGTCCTGCCTCCCCTCGCCTCAGACAACGCCGCTCCCACCATCGGCGCGGGCGCATCGACCCCGGCCTTCAGCCCTTTGTATCAGCAGATCAAGGGACTGATACTGCAGAGCCTTGAAGCAGGCGAATGGCGGCCCGGCGAACTGATTCCCAGCGAGATGGAGCTGGCAGCGCGCTTTCGCGTGAGCCAGGGCACGGTGCGCAAGGCCATCGACGAGCTGGCTGCGGAGAACCTGGTGATGCGCCGCCAGGGCAAGGGCACCTTCGTGGCCACCCACGCGGCCCAGCATGTGCAGTACCGCTTCCTCAAGCTGCAGCCCGACGGCGGCGACCAGCAGGGCGAGGGCCGTGCCGAGCGCCGCATCATCGACTGCCGGCGCCTGCGCGCATCGGCGGACGTGGCGCGCGGCCTGGCGCTGCGCAGCGGCGATGCCGTGATGCATGTGCGCCGCGTGCTGTCGTTCTCCGCAATCCCGACCATTTTGGAAGACATCTGGCTGCCGGGCCACGCCTTCAAGGGCCTGACGGCCGAGCAGATGTCCGCCTACCAGGGCCCCACCTACGCCATGTTCGAGCTGGACTACGGCGTGCGCATGGTGCGCGCCGACGAAAAGATCCGCGCCGTCCTGCCCGAGGCAGAACAGGCCCTGCTGCTGGATGTCCCCAGCACCACGCCCCTGCTGAGCGTGGAGCGCACCGCTTACACATACAACGATGTTCCCATGGAGTTACGCCGTGGCCTGTACCGCACCGACACCCATCACTACCGCAACGCGCTGAGCTGAACGATCCGTTCCCCAGAGAAGCGGGCGAAAATACGCAATTCCCAGCAAAGCTGTTTTTATTGCATTGCAATAGAATTTTGCATCGCCGCCCCTGAGCGATTACGAAGCAGTTACATCCACGAAAGTACCCTGCCATGACTGAGCAAGCCAAAAAGCGGCCAGAGTTCCGCAACATCAACTTCTTCAAGGACCTCCCCACCTACCGGTTGCCGCCGGCCGGCATCGTGTCCATCCTGCACCGCATCAGCGGCCTGCTGATGTTCATCCTGCTGCCTTTCATCCTGTGGATGATGGACATGTCGCTGACTTCGGAGATCTCCTTCGACGGCTTCACCTCGGTTTTCGCGGGTCCCTTCGGATGGTTCCTCAAGCTCGTGTGCCTGGCATTGATCTGGGCCTACCTGCACCACTTTTGCGCTGGCGTCCGCCACCTGTTCATGGATGTGAACCACCACGCCGTCAACAAGCAGTTCGGCAAGTCCTCGGCCCTGGTGGTGCTGGTCCTGAGCGTTGGCCTGACCCTGATCCTGGGTGCCAAGCTGTTCGGCCTGTACTGATTCACGATCTCTCCCTCACGATAAGGAAAAAGAACCATGTCCGTGAATTACGGCTCCAAGCGCACCGTGGTCGGTGCGCACTACGGCATCCGCGACTGGATGGTGCAGCGCGTCACCGGCGTGCTGATGGCACTGTTCACCATCGTGCTGCTGGCCAAGCTGATCTTCAGCACCGGCTCCGTCGGCTATGACCTGTGGGCCGGCATCTTTGCCCCGCAGTGGATGAAGTTCCTGACCTTCGCCGTGATCGTCTCGCTGGCCTGGCACGTCTGGGTCGGCGTGCGCGACATCTGGATGGACTACGTCAAGCCCGTGGGCCTGCGCCTGGTGCTGAACGTTTTCACCCTGGTCTGGCTGGTCGGCTGCGCCGGCTGGGGCATCCAGATCCTGTGGCGTATCTGATAGAGACGCGGTCTCCACGATTGAAGGTTAAGAATGAGCTACTCCAAAGCAAACATCACCAAGCGCAAGTTTGACGTCGTCATCGTCGGCGCTGGCGGCTCCGGCCTGCGTGCCGCGCTGGAACTGTCGCGCGCCGGCCTGTCCGTGGCCTCGCTGTCCAAGGTCTTCCCCACGCGCTCGCACACCGTGGCTGCGCAGGGCGGCGTGTCCGCTTCGCTGGGCAACATGAGCGAGGACAACTGGCACTACCACTTCTACGACACCATCAAGGGCTCCGACTGGCTCGGCGACCAGGATGCGATCGAGTTCATGTGCCGCGAAGCGCCCAACGTCGTGATCGAGCTGGAACACTTCGGCATGCCGTTCGACCGCAACCCCGACGGCACCATCTACCAGCGCCCCTTCGGCGGCCACACGGCCAACTACGGTGAAAAGCCCGTGCAGCGCGCCTGCGCCGCGGCCGACCGTACCGGCCACGCCATGCTGCACACGCTGTACCAGCAGAACGTCAAGTCCAAGACCAACTTCTTCGTGGAGTGGATGGCGCTGGACCTGATCCGCAACACCCAGGGCGACGTGGTCGGCGTGACCGCCATCGAACTGGAAACCGGCGACCTGTATGAGCTGCACGCCAAGGCCGTGCTGCTGGCCACGGGTGGCGCAGGCCGCATCTTCCAGGCATCGACCAATGCCTTCATCAACACCGGCGACGGCCTGGGCATGGCTGCACGCGCAGGCATCCCGCTGCAGGACATGGAGTTCTGGCAATTCCACCCCACCGGCGTGGCCGGCGCGGGCGTGCTGCTGACCGAAGGCTGCCGCGGTGAAGGCGCCATCCTGCTCAACAGCGAAGGCGAACGCTTCATGGAGCGCTACGCTCCCACGCTGAAGGATCTGGCACCGCGTGACTTCGTGTCCCGCTCCATGGACCAGGAAATCAAGGAAGGCCGTGGCTGTGGTCCCAACAAGGACTACATCCTGATGAAGCTGGACCACCTGGGTGCAGACACCATCCGCAAGCGCCTGCCTTCGGTGGAAGAGATCGGCCACAACTTCGCCAACGTGGACATCACCAAGGAACCGATTCCCGTGGTGCCCACCATCCACTATCAGATGGGCGGCATTCCCACCAACATCAACGGCCAGGTCGTGGTGTGGGACGGCCAGCAGAACAACGTGGTCAATGGCCTCTATGCCGTGGGCGAATGCTCGTGCGTGTCGGTGCACGGCGCCAACCGCCTGGGCACGAACTCGCTGCTGGACCTGCTGGTCTTCGGCAAGTCGGCCGGCAAGCACATCGTGCAGTTCGTCAACGGCTTCGGCGACCACAAGGCCGTGCCGGCCGATGGCTCCGAGCGCACGCTCACGCGCCTGAACCAGCTCGACGACTCCAAGGAAGGCACCTACGCCCAGGACCTGGCTGGCGACATCCGCGCCACCATGCAGCAGCATGCCGGCGTGTTCCGCACGCAAAAGAGCATGGACGAAGGCGAAGTCAAGATCAACGCCATCCGCGAACGCGTGGGCTCCGTGACCCTCAAGGACAAGTCCAAGGTCTGGAACACCGCCCGCATGGAAGCGCTGGAGGTGGACAACCTGATCGAAGTGGCCCAGGCCACCATGATCTCGGCCGCTGCCCGCCACGAGTGCCGCGGCGCCCACACCGTGTACGACTACGAGCATCCTGCCGACCACGCCGAGTTCCCGCTGGGCCGCAATGACAAGGAATGGCTCAAGCACACCCTGTGGTACAGCGCCACCAACAGCCTGGACTACAAGCCCGTGAACCTGAAGCCCCTCACGGTGGACAGCGTGCCGCCCAAGGTCCGCACGTTCTAATCCAGCAGCCCACGAGAGAACAGACAAATGAAGCGCACTTTCAAGATCTACCGCTACGACCCGGACAAGGATGCCAAGCCCTACATGCAGACCGTCGAGGTCGAGCTGGACGGCCACGAGCGCATGCTGCTGGACGCCCTGGTCAAGCTCAAGGAGATGGACCCCTCCATCTCGTTCCGCCGCTCCTGCCGCGAAGGCGTGTGCGGCTCGGACGCGATGAACATCAATGGCAAGAACGGCCTGGCCTGCCTGACGAACATGAAGACCCTGCAGGGCGACATCGTTCTCAAGCCCCTGCCCGGCCTGCCCGTGATCCGCGACCTGATCGTGGACATGACGCAGTTCTTCAAGCAGTACCACTCGATCAAGCCGTACCTGCAGAACGACAGCTTCGCGTCTCCCACCAAGGAACGCCTGCAGTCGCCTGAAGAGCGCGAAGAGCTCAACGGCCTGTACGAGTGCATTCTGTGCGCCAGCTGCTCCACCAGTTGCCCCAGCTTCTGGTGGAACCCCGACAAGTTCGTGGGCCCGGCCGGCCTGCTGCAGGCCTACCGCTTCATCGCGGACAGCCGCGACGAGGCCACGGGTGACCGCCTTGACAACCTGGAAGATCCGTACCGCCTCTTCCGTTGCCACACCATCATGAACTGCGTGGACGTGTGCCCCAAGCACCTGAACCCCACGCAGGCCATTGGCAAGATCAAGGAACTGATGGTCCGCCGGGCCATCTGATGACCATGACGAATACTCTGCTCGACGAACGCGAGCGAGACCTGCTGCGCTGGCGCTGCCGGCGTGGCCTGGTCGAGAACGACCTGTTCATCGCGCAGTTCTTCGCCACCTACGGAGACCAGCTCACGCGGAGACACGCGAGCGGTCTGTCTGCCTTGATGGACCTGGCAGACAACGACCTGATGGACCTCTTCTTGCGCCGCAAGGAGCCTGAAGGTGAACTCGATACCCAAGAAATCAGGGAAGTTCTGGAACTGGTGCGCAAGCGCAAGCCCGGTTCTCTCCCGCTAGTAGGCTAGGCAATCTAGAGAAGGAAGTTTGGAAATGAAACTCGCAGACAACAAAGCAACGCTGTCATTCAGCAACGGCGCTCCCAGCGTCGAGCTGCCCGTCTACCAGGGCAACGTCGGTCCCGACGTGGTGGACATCCGCAAGCTGTACGCGCAGACCGGCATGTTCACCTATGACCCGGGCTTCCTCTCTACCGCCTCGTGCCAGTCCGCCATCACCTACATCGATGGCGACAAGGGCGAGCTGCTGTACCGTGGCTATCCCATCGAGCAGCTGGCCAAGAACTGCGACTACCTCGAGACCTGTTACCTGCTGCTGTACGGCGAGCTGCCCAACGAGTCCGAGAAGGCCGACTTCGTCGAGCGCGTGACCAAGCACACCATGGTCAACGAGCAGATGCAGTTCTTCCTGCGTGGTTTCCGCCGTGACGCCCACCCCATGGCCGTCCTGACGGGTCTGGTCGGCGGCATGTCGGCCTTCTACCACGACAACATGGACATCAACAACGCCGAGCACCGCGACATCGCCGCGATCCGCCTGATCGCCAAGATGCCCACGCTGGTCTCCATGGCCTACAAGTACGGCATCGGTGCGCCGTACATGTACCCCAAGAACGACCTGAGCTACGCCGGCAACTTCATGCGCATGATGTTCGGCAACCCCTGCGAGGAGTTCAAGGTGAACCCCGTGGTCGAGCGCGCGCTGGACCGCATCTTCATCCTGCACGCAGACCACGAGCAAAACGCCTCCACCTCCACCGTGCGCCTGTGCGGCTCGTCGGGCACCAACCCCTTCGCCGCCATCTCGGCCGGCGTGGCCTGCCTGTGGGGCCCTGCCCACGGCGGCGCCAACGAAGCCTGCCTGAACATGCTGGAATACCTGCAGGCCAACGGCGGCGTTGCCAAGGTCGGCGAGTTCATGGAACAGGTCAAGGACAAGAACAGCGGCGTCAAGCTGATGGGCTTCGGCCACCGCGTCTACAAGAACTACGACCCCCGCGCCAAGCTCATGCAGGAAACCTGCAATGAAGTGCTGGCCGAACTGGGCCTGGAAAAGGACCCCCTGTTCGCCCTGGCCAAGGAAGTCGAGAAGATCGCCCTGGAAGACGACTACTTCGTGCAGCGCAAGCTCTACCCGAACGTGGACTTCTACTCCGGCATCGTGCAGCGCGCCATCGGCGTGCCCGTGAACCTGTTCACCGGCATCTTCGCCCTGGCCCGCACCGTGGGCTGGATCGCCCAGCTCAACGAGCAGATGGCCGACCCCGAGTACAAGATCGGCCGTCCCCGCCAGCTGTTCACGGGCTCCGTGTCCCGCGACGTCAAGCCGATCGGCCAGCGCTGATCGCAGGTCCGGGCCTCAGCGGCCCGGCACCCAAAAGCCCCATGCCTTGGCATGGGGCTTTTTTCATGGGCGAGCCCACCGCTCCAGAAGGCCGCGCCAGTCCTAGGAACACCATTTCCCCTATAGTGGCATGCCCATTGATTGAGCCTATCCACCTTAAGGTGGCCGTTGACCCTCCCTCAAACGGGATGGAGCCGCAGCGCAATGCCCGCTGCCATTCAACGCAACCCCGGGACTCACATGCTTGTCGAGATCAACAAGGACGGAATGCTCATCCATGCGCGCGTCAGGAATGCGCGCAGCCCCGCCATCGAGAGAGGAAAGCGGACCGCCGCCATTACCGGCATCGTCGTGCACCAGACCGATGCCAACACGGCCCAGTCTTCGCTCAATAGCTACAGGAACCCGAAGGCCAATGGGGCGCATTTCCTGATCGACAAGGACGGCACCATCTACCAGACTGCTGCCATCTATCAGCGTGCCAACCATGTGGGCCCGCTGAAGGCGAGGTGCCTGCTTGTGGGGAAATGCAAGGCCAGGGACTATGAAGGAGCAGGCGTAAAGGGAATGCACCGCATCGAGATGATGAAAGCCCCTAGCGATCGCTATCCGAGCAACATGGAAGCCATAGGCATCGAGATGGTTGGCAGGGCTGTGTTGCCGAAAGGGTTCAAGCCCCCTCAACGGCGAAAGGAACTGAGTCCGGAAGGGATTCGGGGAGAATTTGGCGTCTACCCCACACCGACTGAGGCACAAAACCGTGCTCTGACATGGCTGGTTGAAGCACTGCAAGATTCCATGCAACTATCGCCCAGTGAAGTCTTCAAGCACCCTGAAGTAAGCCGGAAGAACCTGTCCGAGGCAGAAGGCGCAAACTGGGAAATGGCACCATGAGCTTCATTTTCATTCGCACTGTGACTGTGATTTCGGCAATGGCCATGGCATCGATGCTCCATGCGGCCGATGCCAGATACCCAGTCAGGCAAGTACAGAAAATCGACATCATCGAGCCCTCAGGCGGCTCTTCTTGGGAAGACAAAAACTGGCTTGATTGCAACGATGTGATATTGACCGAAGAGGATGTGCGATATGCGCTGCAGCACATGCGCAAAATTTCAGAGAAGCACTACTTCGGTGAATATATGGAAAGAACAGGGTGTTCAGGAGGGGCGTCCGTCAAGTTCAAGAGCGGAAAAATCATCGTCATGGGAATCGAGCCCACAGGACGTATTAATCTTTTCGAGGCCAACAAAAAGCTGGACCCTATTGGAGTACCCGGAAGCTTCTACGACTGCCCACCCTGCAACAAACGCAAGATGGACCTGCTGCAGGACGCCCTGGACCGCGCAACCGAACGGCGGCTCAAGGAGCTGAAGAGGCAGGGAAGACTTCCTCCATGAGCCACCTCCATTCGATCTTCTGGGCACTCATTTCGGCGATGCCCGATCCCCGCTCAGGCACGCGCCACCGACCCGGCTGCAACGGCAGGTGGCCTGGTGAACAGCCCGCCGGCCGGCTGCGCCGCCTGGCCTGAGCACCGGGGCCAAGCCCCCTGCTTCACGCAGCGGCGCGGTTTCGCCGACAATGCCCCCCCGGCCCTCGTGGCCGGCCCTTTCTTGCGCCGGGGTTCCGGCCCCAGCCACTCCCTGCACACCATGAACTTTGCCTCCCTCGGCCTGAGCCCGGCGCTGGTCTCCAGCCTCCAAGACCTGGGCCTGGTCGATCCCACGCCCATACAGACCCAGTCCATCGCCCCCGTGCTTGCGGGCCGCGACCTCTGGGCCTGTGCGCCCACGGGCTCGGGCAAGACGGCCGCCTACCTGCTGCCGCTGCTGCAGCGCTGGATGGATGGCGGCAAGGCCCAGGGTGCCCAGGGCGGCTTTGTGCGAACCCTGACCACGCTGATCGTGGTGCCCACGCGCGAGCTGGCCCAGCAGGTCGGCGAGACGTTGTCCGACCTGGGCCGCGCGCTCAAGCAGCCGCCGCGCATCGGCGTGGTCTATGGCGGCGTGTCCATCAATCCGCAGATGATGATGCTGCGCGGCAGTGCCGACTTCCTGGTGGCCACGCCGGGCCGCCTGCTGGACCTGGTGGAGCACAACGCCGTGCGCCTGTCCGCCGTGCGCCACCTGGTGCTGGACGAGGCCGACCGCCTGCTGGACCTGGGCTTTCAGGAAGAGCTGCAGCGCGTGCTGGCCCTGCTGCCGAAGCAACGCCAGACCCTGCTGTTCTCGGCCACCTATCCCGACGCCGTGCAATCGCTGGCCACGGGCCTGCTGCACGATCCCGTTCAGGCCCGCGTCGATGCCGCCGAAGGCCAGGATGCCGCCAGCCCGCAAAGCATCACCCAGCGCGCCATTGCCGTGGACCGCGCCCGCCGCACGCAATTGCTGCGCCAGCTGGTGCAGGGCGACACCGCTGCGGGCACCGACCCTGTCACGCTCGAACGTGCCCTGGTCTTCGTGGCCACGCGGCACACGGCCGAACTGGTGGCGGAAAAGCTCTACAAGGCCGGCATCTTTGCCACGGCCTTCCATGGCGACCTGAGCCAGGGCGCACGCAAGGAAGCGCTGGCCGACTTCAAGGCCAAGCGCTGGCAGGTGATGATCACCACCGACCTGGCGGCGCGCGGCATCGACATTACCCAGCTGCCCCTGGTCGTCAACTACGACCTGCCGCGCTCGGCCACCGACTATGTGCACCGCATCGGCCGCACGGGCCGCGCGGGCGAGGACGGCACGGCCATCAGCTTTGTCACGCCGGCCGACCAGGCGCACTGGGCGCTGATCTGCAAGCGCAACCAGCTGGACCTTGAACTGGAGCAGCTGCCGGGCTTCGAGCCCACCGAGCCCATGCCGCCGCCTCCGGTAGCGCAGGACGGCAATGGCGGCATCAAGGGTCGCCGCCCCAGCAAGAAGGACAAGCTGCGCGCCGCGGCCGCCGAAGCAGCCGAGACCGCAAAAAAGAACTGAGCGTTTCCGGTTCAGCCCGCGCCGCCTCGCCCACCAAAGCGATCCCGGTACGCCACCGGGGTAATGCCCAGGTGGCGCACGAACAGGTGGCGCAGCGCCTGCTCCGAGCCCAGGCCCACGCGCGCGGCCACGGTCTTGAGCGGCAGATGGGCCTGGCTTTCCAGCAGTTGCTTGGCCGCCTCCAGCCGCGCGCTCTCCACAAAGGCCGTGGGGCTTTGCCCGGTTTCCTGCTGGAACACGCGGCGCAGGTGCCGCTCACTCATGTGCGCCTGCTCGGCCATCTGCGCAAGGGTCAGGGGCTCGGCCAGGTGGGCCATCACCCATTGCTGCACGGCCTGCACGCCGCCGTGCTGCGCGGCCTGGGCCGCCAGCGGCACGCTGAACTGCGACTGGCCGCCGGGACGCTTGAGGTACATGACCAGGTCGCGCGCCACCTCCAGCGCCAGCGCGTGGCCGAAATCCTCCTCCACCACGGCCAGGGCCAGGTCGATGCCGGCCGTCACGCCGGCCGAGGTCCACAGCTGGCGGCTGCCTGCGCCATCGCGGATTTCCTCGCGCAGGTAGATGGCATCGGCATCGACCTGCACGCGCGGATGGCGCTGTGCCAGTTGCGCCGTCACGCTCCAGTGCGTGGCCGCGCGCCGGCCGTCCAGCAAGCCCGCCTCGGCCAGGAAGAAGCTGCCCGAGCACAGCGCAATCAGCCGCTGCACGCGCGGCGCCACGCGGCCCAGCCAGGCGACCAGCTCGGCCGAGCCGCCCAGCACCTGCTCGATATGGCGCGAGCCCACGACGACCACGGTGCAGCCCATGCCTGCAGCCTCCAGCCCGGCCAGCGTATGCGTGGCCTCCAGCGACATCAGCGTGTCCGAGCGCACGGGCCCTTGCCGCTGCGAGACCACGCGCACCTCGTAGCCGTCGCTCTGGCCGCGCGCGCGCAGGTGCACGTTGGCATAGTCGAACACCGACATGGGCCCTATGGCCTCCAGCGCCTTGAAGCCGGGGTAGACGACAAGATCGATGCGGTGGGCGCTGGCGTGGCGGTGGTCCATGGGAAACGGCGGGCTCGGAGGCGGTCAGGGTGGAAAGAATGGGGCGGACTATACGAAAAGACGCAAGCACCCACGGCCAGCAGGCCCGGCCGAAGCCGGCCACACCCCTCAGATTCGGACATATCACCTGGGGCTGCGGCCATGATGCGGCCGGGCCGCCCGGCCATGGCCTACATTCAAGGCTTCGCGGAGCGCGCGCACTGCCGTTCCTGAGCCACCCCGACAGAAAGACACGCCCATGAAATCCAAAGCCGCCGTCGCCTTCAAGGCTGGAGAACCCCTGCAGATCGTCGAGATCGACGTGGCCCCCCCGAAGAAGGGCGAGGTCCTGATCAAGATCACCCACACCGGCGTCTGCCACACCGACGCGTTCACGCTGTCGGGCGACGACCCGGAAGGCATCTTCCCCGCCGTGCTCGGCCATGAAGGCGCGGGCATCGTCGTCGAGGTCGGCGAAGGCGTGACCAGCGTCAAGCCCGGCGACCACGTCATCCCGCTGTACACCGCCGAATGCGGCGAATGCCTGTTCTGCAAGAGCGGCAAGACCAACCTGTGCGTTTCCGTGCGCGCCACCCAGGGCAAGGGCGTGATGCCCGACGGCACCACGCGCTTTTCGTACAACGGCGAGCCCATCTACCACTACATGGGCTGCTCCACCTTCAGCGAATACACCGTGGTCGCCGAAGTCTCGCTGGCCAAGATCCACCCCGATGCCAACCCCGAGCAGGTCTGCCTGCTGGGCTGCGGCGTGACCACGGGCCTGGGTGCCGTCAAGAACACCGCCAAGGTCCAGGAAGGCGACACCGTGGCCGTGTTCGGCCTGGGCGGCATCGGCCTGGCCGTGATCCAGGGCGCCAAGCTGGCCAAGGCCGGCCGCATCATCGCTGTGGACACCAACCCCTCCAAGTTCGACCTGGCCCGCACCTTCGGCGCTACCGACTGCGTGAATCCCAAGGATTTCGACAAGCCCATCCAGCAGGTCATCGTCGAGATGACGGGCTGGGGCGTGGACCACAGCTTCGAGTGCATCGGCAACGTCAACGTGATGCGTGCCGCCCTGGAATGCGCCCACCGCGGCTGGGGCCAGTCGGTCATCATCGGCGTGGCCGGCGCGGGCCAGGAAATCTCCACACGCCCCTTCCAGCTGGTGACGGGCCGCAAGTGGCTGGGCACGGCCTTCGGCGGCGTCAAGGGCCGCAGCGAGCTGCCCGGCATGGTCGAGCAGGCCATGAGCGGCGAGATCCAGCTGGCCCCCTTCGTCACGCACACCATGGGCCTGCCGGAGATCAACGAAGCATTCGATCTGATGCACGAAGGCAAGTCCATCCGCTCCGTCGTCGTGTACTGAAGCTCCCCCTGAGGCGCTGCACGCCCGGGCAGCGCCAGTTTCATGGGCCGTTGACCGTGTATAGCGTATCAACTCCCATCTTTGAATGCTGCACGCACCGCTTGCCAAGGTGCCCGTAGCATTTTTCTTTTTGAGGAACACCATGTCCGCACTGCCGCCCCTGGAACTCAAGAACGCCCATGCCTGCTTCGGCGGCGCACAGCGTTTCTACGAGCATTTCTCCGCCGAGATCGGCCTGAACATGAAGTTCTCGGTCTTCCTGCCGCCCAAGGCCGTGGCCGGCGAGAAGGTGCCCGCCGTGCTCTACCTGGCCGGGCTGACCTGCACCGAAGAGACTTTCATGACCAAGGCCGGCGCCCAGCGCCTGGCCGCCGAGCTGGGCATTGCGCTGATCGCGCCCGACACCAGCCCGCGCGGCGCAGGCCTGCCCGGCGAGGCCGATGCCTGGGACTTCGGCGTGGGCGCGGGCTTCTACCTGGACGCCACCACCAAGCCCTGGGCACTGCACTGGCGCATGGAAAGCTATCTGCTGGGCGAACTGCTGCCGCTGATCGCCGCACGCCTGCCCATCGACGCGCAGCGGCTGGGCATCTTCGGCCACTCCATGGGCGGCCACGGCGCGCTCACGCTGGCGCTGCGCCATCCGGGCCGCTTCAAGAGCCTGTCGGCCTTCGCGCCCATCGCCAACCCCGTCAACTGCCCCTGGGGCCAGAAAGCCTTCTCAGGCTATCTGGGCGATGACCGCAAGGCCTGGGAAGCGCATGACGCCAGTTGCCTGATGGCCGCGCAGACCCAGGCGCCCTACCCGGCCGGCATCCTCGTGGACCAGGGCCTGGCCGACAAGTTCCTGATCGAAAAGCAGCTGCTGCCCGAAGCCTTCGAGGCCGCCTGCGCCCAGGCCGGCCAGCCGCTGACGCTGCGCCGCCACGGCGGCTACGACCACGGCTACTACTTCATCCAGAGCTTCATTGATGACCATCTGCGCCATCATGCAGAACAACTGAACACCCCCTGAGGCGCTTCGCGCCTTCCCCCTCTCTCGCTTCGCGGGAGGGGGACGACGCCATCGCCGCGAGGCGGCTCTTGCTCGGCGTCCCCGTTTTTTTGGCCGCGCCAGTTTCAAAGGGTGATGAGCCCAACAGGTGCAGGGCAGATTGCCTCAACCTGGCCTATGGCCAGCGCGCATGTCCTGCGCAATACGCTCCAGCACCTGCGGCAGGTCCTTCACGCTGGCGATCACGTGGTGGGCGCCGGCTGCGCGCAGCTTGGCCTCGGCGCGGGCTACGCGTTCGCGCACTTCTTCGGCGGGGGCGTCGGCCAGTTCGGTGGGGGAGTAGCCGACTTCGTTGCCGGACAGGGTCAGGCCCACGGTCCACATGCCGGCGTTGCGGCCTTCCTCGATGCCGGGCACGGTGTCGTCCACCTTCACGCAGGCGCGCACGTCGCCGATGCCCAGCGCCAGCACATTGGCCAGCGCCATGAAGGGGCCGGGGCGGCCGCCTGCGGCCATTTCATCGCCGGCCACCACATGGTCGGGAGCCAGGCCGTTGGCCGCTGCCTGGGGCAGCAGCTGGTTCAGGACTTCACGCGGATAGCCCGAGCACGAGCCCACCTTCAGGCCCCGCGCGCGCAGCCAGCCCAGCAGCTCGGGCGCGCCTTCGATGGGTGCCGAGAACTCACCGACCTTGGCGATCTGCATGGGCATGAAGCGGGCGTAGATGGCGTCCACGTCGGCGTCGCCAGGCTGCTGGCCGAAGGCCTTGTGCCATTGCGCGCGGATGCCTTCGTCCTGCAGCAACTCGTGGATGTGCTGCCACTTGGACAGTCCCATGGGACCGCGCGCCTGGGCCAGGGTGATGGTGATGCCGAAGCTGGCAAAGGCCTCGACAAAGATCTGCGTGGGCGCCAGCGAGCCGAAATCGACCAGGGTGCCGGCCCAGTCGAAGATGACGGCCTGCAGCGGCGACAGATCGGCGGCGGTGGAGACGGTGGTGTGGTTCATGGTGCTTTTTGACTAGGAAAGAGGTTCAAACAGAAGAGGGCCGCACGCGCCTGTTCATTCCAGCGTGCGGATGAAATTGCGCCCGCGCGGGCCGGATGCGGCCGACTGCAGCAGCTGCTGCCACTCATCCCCAGGCACGCCGTAGTGGGCGGGATCGGTGGCCACGCCCAGGCCTTCGAGGAAGTTGCGCAGGCGCTGCACGGCCAGCTCGCCCGTGGACGCATCGAAGATGGACAGCAGGGCCGCGTCGGCCTCGTCGTCGGCGCCCAGGGCCATCTCCAGCACCAGCGGCAGGCTGAACGAGCAGGCAATGCCGTGGGCCACGCCATGGCGCAGCGTGATGTCGTAGGACAGCGAATGCGCCAGCGCCGTGCGGGTGTTGGAGAAGGCCAGGCCGGCCATCAGGGCGGCCTCGGCCATGCGGCTTCGCAGCGGCAGGCTGCCCAGGTCCTGCATCAGCGCGGGCAGCGTGGCCAGGGTGCGGCGCGCGGCGCCCACGGCCAAGGTGGTGGAGACGGGATTGCGGTGCCGGTTCCAGATGGACTCCAGCGCATGCGACAGCGCATCCAGCCCCGAGGCCAGCGTGGCGCCGGCCGGCAGGCTTTGCATGAGCTGCGCGTCGATGATGGCGGCCTCGGGCCAGGTCCAGTGCTGGTGCAGCGAGTGCTTGCGGCCAGCGGCCTGGTCCCAGATCGTGGCCCAGGGCGTGACCTCGCTGCCCGTGCCGGCCGTGGTGGGAATGGCGATCAGCGCCTTGTGGCCTGCGGCCGGCAGGGCCAGCCCCTGCTCCAAGGCCTGCAGCAGTTCGCCGAAACGCCGCGTGGGCGTGGCGCACATCAGCGCCTTGGCCGAGTCGATGGCGCTGCCGCCGCCCAGGGCCACGATGCACGGGACCTCGGCGTATTCGCGGTGCACGCGGTCATACAGCGGGGCCAGCCACTGCACATCGGGGTTGGGCGCAATGCCGTCCACCACGCCGCGCAGCTGGCTGCCCAGCCGTTGGCGCAGCTGCTGCACCAGGCCCAGGGGTTCGGCCTCGGGAAACGTCACCAGCAGGCAGTCGCGACCGGCCAGCAGCTCGGGCAGGCGGTCCAGGCGGCCGGGGCCGGCATGGATGGCAACGGGGTTGTGATAGGTCCACACAAATCGGTCCTTTGAATGAAACGGGGGGCGCCGGGAAAAGCGCAGCCCTCAATGGCGAGTGCCCTGCTGGATGCGGCGGCGCAGCCAGTGGGAGACGAGATCGGCGGCGATCACCATCACGGTGATGACCACGATGCAGGTGGCCGTCTCCTGGTAGCGGAACAGCTTGAGGCTGCCGACCAGCTCGAAACCCAGCCCGCCCGCGCCCACCATGCCCAGCACCGTGGCCGAGCGCAGGTTGACCTCGAAGCGGTAGAGCACGACCGCGATCCAGGCCGTGATGGCCTGCGGTATCACGCCGAAGACGATGAGCTGCAATTGCGTGGCGCCTGCGCTGCGCAGGGCCTGCAGCGGGCCGTCGTCGATCTCTTCGATGCTCTCGGCGAAGAACTTGCCCAGCATGCCCATGCCATGCAGCGCCAGGGCCAGCACGCCGGGAAACGGCCCCAGGCCCACGGCCGAGACAAAGACCAGCGCCAGGATCAGCTCGTTGATGCTGCGCACCACGTTCAGGAACTGCCGCGTGATGCGCCGCAGCCAGTGCCAGCCATGCAGGTTGCTGGCCGCGATGAAGGACAGCGGCAGCGCCAGCACCACGGACAGCAGCGTGCCCCAGATGGCGATCTGCACCGTCTCCAGCGCGGGCGCCATCAGGCGCGGCAGCATGCTCCAGTCCGGCGGCACGGAGCGCGCCACGAAATCCGCGATCTGGGGCATGCCTGCCGCCAGTTCGCCCCAGCTCATCTGCGCGCCGCCCGCGCTCCAGTGCAGCACCCAGGCGATGGCCAGGGCCGCAGCCGCATAGCCTGTCCAGCCCAGGGTGCCGTGGGGGCGCGGCGCGGTCCATTGCCAGCGGTCACGCGGCTCGGGGCTCCAGGAATTGGCGCTGTTCATCACAGTCCTCCTGCGGGCGCGCTGGCCCGCATCCACGAGGCAGGCACCGGCGCCTGCGCATGCAGGCCGGCAGGCCCTATGGCCGCCGTGCCCGGTGGTGTGTCCGGCTCTGCGCCCTGCCCTGCGCCTTGCCCTGCGCCTTGCCCTGCAGTGGGCTGCGCATGGTAGATGGCCTGCAGCGCGGCCTCGTCCAGCGCCTGCGGCGATCCGTCATAGACCATGCGGCCCTGGGCCAGGCCCAGCACACGGTCGCCGAACTCCCGCGCGTAGTCCACCTGGTGCAGGTTGCAGACCACGGCAATGCCCAGCTCGCGCGTGGCATCGCGCAGGTACTGCAGCACGCTGCGCGCGGTCTTGGGATCCAGGCTGGCCACGGGCTCGTCGGCCAGGATGACCTGGGGCTGCTGGGCCAGCGCGCGGGCAATGCCCACGCGCTGCATCTGTCCGCCCGACAGTGCCTCGGTGCGTTCCAGCGCCTTGTGGGCCAGGCCCACGCGCTCCAGGCACTGGTCGGCCAGGCGGATATCGCTTTCGCGGAACAGCTGCAGCACCGAGGCCAGGGTGCCGGTCTGGCCCAGGCGCCCGGTCAGCACGTTCTTGCGCACCGACAGGCGCGACACCAGGTTGTGGTGCTGGAAGACCATGGCCACGTGGCGAGCCAGCTCGCGCCGGCTGTGCCTGCCGCCGCCCAGCATCAGGTCCATGCCGCCCACCTCCAGCGTGCCGCTGTCGGCGCGGGCCAGGCCGTTCATGCAGCGCAGCAGCGTGGACTTGCCGGCCCCCGACAGGCCCAGCATGACGACGAACTCGCCGGGCTGCACATCCAGGTCGATGCCATGCAGCACGTGGTTGCTGCCATAGCTCTTGCGCAATTGGCGGATGCGGATCATTTCATGCTCCCCAGGTCGAGCTTCAGGGCCTTGGCCGTCTGGCGGACCACGTCATAGGCCTTGTCATCCGTGGCCGCGAAGCCGTCGAGCACGCCCTGGTCACCCCAGGGCAGGTCCTTGACCTCGGCCAGGGCCGCAGCCACCTTCTGCTTGGTGCCGGCGTCCAGGTTCTTGCGCCAGGTCATGGGCGACTCGGGGATGGGCTGGGAGCGCCAGACGATCTGGAAGTCCTCGCGCTTGACCAGGCCCTTGCTCACGGCCGAGTCGAAGATGCGGTCGGCCACGGCTGCCGCATCCACCTTGCCGTTGGCCACGGCCATGATGCTGGCGTCGTGCGAGCCCGAGAAGATCACGCGCGAAAAGCCCTTGTCCGCATCGAAGCCCTCGGCCATCAACCCGGCCTTGGGAAACAGGTGGCCCGACGCCGAGGTCGGGTCCACAAAGGCAAAGCTGCGGCCCTTGAGATCGGCCACGCTGGCCGGGCCCTTGTCCTTGCGGGAGATCACCATGCTGTGGTACGCGCTCTTGCCCGTCTTCTTGGTCACGGCCACAGCAAAGGCCTCGGCGCCTGCCACCTGGCTGGCCAGCACGTACGAGAACGGGCCGAGGAAGGCGATGTCGATCTTGTTGGAGCGCAGCGCCTCGATCACGCCGTTGTAGTCATTGGCCACGAAGGGCCGCACCTTCATGCCGGTGCGGGTGGCCAGCTGGTCCATGACCTGCTGGCTGGCGCGGATCATGGCCTGCGCGTCCTCCGAGGGGATCAGCCCCACGCGCAGCTCGGCGCTCTGGGCAAAGGCGGCAGCAGTAGCGGTGGCGGCGGTGGCGGCCAGGGCCAGCACGGCGCCGGCATGGCGCAGCCAGGTCTTGCGGTTCATCTTCATGGGAGCGTTCCTTTGCATCAGGTCAGGCACATCGGCAGATCGGTGGATCCGTGAATCGCCGGCCAAATCGCCAGGCGGGTGGGGATGGCTGAATGCTAGGAGCGACATATTTCTGCCATGTGAAAGTTTCAGAATCGGTTTTGACAGCATCCATAGACAAAACCTTGAGATACCGACTTTCGTGAGCAACGCCCGCTACCGCGCCTTCATCGCCGTCGCCCACCATGGCAGCCTCAGCGCCGCCGCCCGCGCACTGGGCGTAAGCCAGCCCACCATCTCCACCCAGATCGCCACGCTGGAGCGCCAAAGCCAGATCGAGCTGTTCCACCGCCGCGGCTACCGCATGACGCTCACGGGCGCAGGCGCCAGACTGCTGCCCATGGCGCAGAAAATCATGGCGCTGGAGGCCGAGGCCGAGTTCTTCCTGCGCGACTCGGGGCAGTTGCACCAGGGCGAGCTCAAGATCGGCGCCGTGGGGCCCTTCCATGTGATTGAAATGGTGGCCGCCTACCGCGCACGGCACCCGGGCATGCAGCTGTCCATCCGCATGGGCAACTCGCAGCAGGTGCTGGCCGACCTGGAACGCTACGACACCGACGTGGCCGTGCTCGCCGGCCTCTACGACCGCCCGGAGCTGCTGGCACGCGAGTACGCGCGCCACGCCATCGTGCTGTTCGCCCATGTGGCCCATCCCTTCGCGCGGCGCAGCGAAATCGCGCTGTCCGAACTGCAGGGCCAGCCTTTGCTGCTGCGCGAGCACGGCTCGACCACGCGCACCGCGCTGGAATCGGTGCTGCAGGCCGCCGGGGTGCAGCCGCGCACCGAGCTGGAGATCGGCAGCCGCGAAGCCATACGCGAGGCCGTGGCGCGCGGCCTGGGACTGGGCGCCGTGTCCGAAGCCGAATTCATCCCCGACCCGCGCTTTCGCCCGCTGCGCATCGCGGGCGACCCGGCCAGCACCACCACCTATGTCTACTGCATGCGCGAGCGCAGCGACAGCCTGCTGGTGAGGTCTTTTCTGGAGGCGGTTTGAGGGCCGCGCCGGGCCACCTCGGCAACCCGCCTCAGCCCTCCACCCTGATTCCGCGCGCCTGGATCAGCCGGGCCCACTTCGCCCGTTCATCGCGCATGAAGGCGTCAAAGCGCTGCGGCGTCCCCCCTCCATCCTCTGCGCCGAACTCTTCGAGCTTGGCCACCACATCGGGCATGGCCAGGATGCGGTTGACGTCCGCATTGATGCGGGCCACCAGATCGGCGGGCATTCTTGCGGGGCCCACCAGGCCGAACCAGATGCTCGCGTTGAACCCGGAATAGCCCTGCTCCGCCACGGTGGGAATCTCCGCGAAGGCCTTGGCGCGCTTCACACCCGTCTGAGCCACGGCATGGACTTTTCCGCCCTTGATGAAGGGTGCCGCCGTGGTCATCCCCTCGAACGCATAGTCGATCTGGCCGCCCAGCAGATCCGTCATCACGTTCGACGCGCCCTTGTACGGGATATGGAGCGCGGACACCGCCGCAGTCTGCTCGAACAGCGCCAGCGCGAGGTGCTGGGCCGACCCCGTGCCCGAGGAGCCGAAGCTGACCTCCCCCGGCTTTTGCTTCAACGCGGCCAGCAGGCCCTGCATGGTGGCGGAAGCCTTGGGGCTGGCAACCAGGACCTGCGGGGTCTGGCCCACCAGGGCGATGGCGGAGAAGTCCCGCTCCGGCGAGAAACCGAGCCTGGGGTTGAGCGCAGGGGCAATGCCCAGCGCGTTGATGTGGCCCATCATGAGCGTCTGCCCATCGGGCGCGGCCCTGGCGGCCTCGGCAGCGGCAATCAGCCCCGCCGCGCCTGGCCGGTTCTCGACGATGACGGGAATGGCCCACAGCTGGTTGAGCCGGTTGGCGATGATCCGCGCCAGGATGTCCGTGCCGCCGCCTGCCGAGAAGCCGACGAGGATTTTGACCGGGCCCGCCGGCGGCCTGGCCTGTGCAAAGCCCGGATGGGCATGCAGGGCGGCGGCTGCGGCGGCCGAGGTCAGGAACTGTCTGCGTTGCATGGCTTGTCTCCTTGGATGATGGGCTGGCGGCGGTCTTACGCCACCGAGGTCCAGCGGCCGAACCGGGACACCTGCGCCTCGTCGAAATTGAAGCCGAGTCCCGGCGTCTGGTGCAGCACGACACGGCCCTTTTCCTGCGCCAGCTGGCGGTCCAGCAGGCGGCGGAAGTTCAGCACCTGGTCATCCCAGAAGAACTCGACATAGCGCGCATTGGGGGTCGCGGCCACCAGCGGCGCGTGCACATCGTGGAACCAGTGCGGACACATCTGCAGCCCATAGCCCGCCGCCATGGCGGCAATGCGCTTCCACTCGGTAATGCCCCCGCAGACTGCGGCGTCGGTCTGCAGGATGGATGCGGCGCCCATGTCGAGCAGATGCTTGTGGTACCAGCGGCCATAGCCGATTTCCGCGGTGGCCACGGGAATGCGGGTGAGCTTTGCCAGGCGGGCGTGGCTTTCGACATCGTCGGGGCTGAACGGCTCCTCGATGAAATAGGGGTCGTACGCCTCCATGCGGCGCAGGTACTGCATGGCCTGCACGGTGTCCACCCAGCCGTTGTTGCAGTCCAGCATGAGCTCCACGTCCGGGCCGATGGCCTCGCGCGCCGCCTTCACGCGCGACTCCTCGCCCTGGGGCGACCAGCGGCCGGTCTTCATCTTCACGGCCTGAAAGCCCAGTTCGACATAGCCGGCCATCTCCTCGCCGACATGGCCGGCGGTCTTGCCGTCCACGTAGTAGCCGCCGCTGGCATAGGCCGGCACCGTGTCCAGCTCCACCGCGCCCAGGTACTTGTGCAAAGGCAACTGGGCGGTGCGGGCATTGAGGTCCCACAGCGCAATGTCGAGTGCGCTCAGTGCCCGCATCACGGTGCCCATGCGGCCTTGCAGCAGCGCCTCCTGGTACATCTCCTTCCACAGCCCTTCGACGGCCAGGGACTCGCGGCCCAGCAGCACAGGACCGAGCAGCTGCTCGACCGCGACGCGGAACAGCTCGCCCGCCGCATTGCCCACATAGCAAAAGCCGATGCCTTCGACGCCGTCGCTGCTGCGGACCTTGACCAGCCCGTAGTGGCGGTCGACCACGGTGCGGTTCGACAGATAGGTGACCTTGTCCAGCGGCACGCGGGCAACGCAGACTTCAATGGATTCGATGAGGGGCATGAGCTCTCCTGACATGGTTTGGAAGCGGGAACGAGCGAACTTTGCGCTTCAGGAGATCTGCAACAAAGATGGTGTCCCATGGTTCAGATGACGCAAAATGCGTCGCATGGATTCGCGCTTTCTCCAGAGCTTCATTGCCGTCGTGGACTGCGGCTCGATGGCCGACGCCGCGCGCAGGCTGGACCTGCCGCCCACCACCGTGGCCCAGCAGATGCGTGCGCTGGAGGCCGACGTGGGCTGCGCACTGCTCACGCGGGTGGGCCGGACGGTGCGGCCCACCGTTGTGGGCGCCCGGATCGTGGAGCATGCGCGGGAGGTGCTCAAATCCGTGGAGAACCTGAGGTCGGCCGCCTCGGCCACCGAGCTTCCCGCAGGCCCATTGAGGCTGGGGGCAACGCCCACGGCGCTGATGGGCCTGGTGCCCCCGCTGCTGCGCCGGTGGATGAGCTCCCATCCGGCCGTGCGCGTCTACATCGAACCCGGCACTTCCTCACTGCTGCTGGACCAGGTGCAGACCGGCCATCTGGATGCGGCCATCCTCGTGCACCCGGCCTTCGCCATGCCCAAGACCTGCGAATGGCGGCTGATGCGCAGCGAGGCGCTGATTCTTCTCGCGCCCCGGGACATGAAGGTGCGCGATCCGCTGCTCACGGCCGCACGCGAACCCTTTATCCAGTACGACCGCAAGGTGGTGGCAGGAAAAATGGCGGATGAATACCTGCGGGGCCACGGCATCAAGCCGAAAGTTCGCTTCGAGCTGGACGGCATCGAGCAGATCGCACAGCTGGTTGCGGAAGGCTTCGGTGTCTCCATCCTGCCGGACTGGCCCGTGCTGGGACCGCCGGATGCCAGAACGCGCCGATGGCCGCTGCCCCCTCCGAGCCCGTCCCGCGAAGTGGGCATGGTGTGGCTGCGCTCTTCGGTGCGCTCCCCGCTGGCAGCCGCCTTGTCCGAGCTGATCGATTCCCGCTAGCGGACCATGCCCTGACCTGTGCCTGGCACGCAGGCTCTCAGAACAGGCTGCGTTGCGCCAGCAGCAGCGACGGGTGGTAGAGGCTGCAATCGAGCCGCAGCGGCTCGCGGTTGAATCCGTACCGACGGCAGGCCAGGGCAAAGCGCTGGCGCAGCAGTTCGGCCCAGTGGCCGGTACCTTTCATGCGCTGGCCGAACTCGGCGTTGTACACGCGGCCGGCCTCGCGCTGCTCGCCCTGGATGCCGTGCAGGTCGCGCACGCGCTCCATCACGCGGCGGGCGCGGTCGGGGTAGTGCACCTGCAGCCATTGCTCGAACAGCGGTGCCACTTCCCAGGGCAGGCGCAGCACGGCATAGAAGGCGTGGCGCGCGCCTGCGTCGGCAGCCGCCTCCAGCACCTTCTCCAGGTCTTCGTTGATGAAGGGAATCTGCGGCGCCAGGCTCACGCCCACGGGCACGCCCGCCTCGGTCAGCGCGCGGATGCTGCGCAGCCGGCGGTGCGGCGCGGCGGCGCGCGGCTCCAGGTGGCGTGCCAGGTCTGCGTCCAGCGTGGTCAGCGTGATGTGCACCGAGGCCAGGCCCTGGCGCGCCAGCGGGGCCAGCAGGTCCAGGTCACGCTCCACCCCGCTGCCCTTGGTGACGATGGAAAACGGGTGGCGCGCCTCGGCCAGCACTTCGATCAGGCGGCGCGTCAGCCCCAGCTCGCGCTCCACGGGCTGGTAGCAGTCGGTGACCGAGCCCAGCATCACGGGCGCGGCCACATGGCTGGCGCGCGACAGCTCGGCGCGCAGCAGCTCGGGCAGGTTCTGCTTGGCGATGAGCCGGGTCTCGAAGTCCAGCCCCGGCGACCAGCCCAGGTAGCTGTGCGTGGGCCGGGCATAGCAATAGATGCAGCCATGCTCGCAGCCCCGGTAGGGATTGAGCCCCATGTGAAACGGCAGGTCGGGCGACTGGTGGCGGCTCAGCGCCGAGCGGGCCTGCTCCCAGCGCAGTTCGGTGCGCAGCGGAGCGGCCTCTTCGTCTTCGGCGGGCGCCTCAAGGCTGCCCCAGCCGTCGTCAAAGGCCTCGCGCGGGTCGGTGGTGAAGCGGTGTGCCAGTTGGCTGGCTGCGCCCCGGCCCTTGATGGCGTGCAGGGGAATGGAGGCCGGCTCCGGAGAGAGGTCTGGGTTGGCGCGCATGGGGTTCGCTCCCGCAACGATGAATACTGTACAAACATACAGATCATAGCTGCGCAGCAGCCCGTTATCCAGAACGATGACAATGCCCCTGATCCATGCCATCCAGACCCATGCACCACATCCGCCCTGCCATCGACAGCGACTTCCCGTCCTTGCTGGCCTGCGATCCATATGCCCGCAGCCATGCTGAACGCCAGGCCTTTCTGCGGGAGAAAACGGCCGCTGGCGCGGTATTGCTGGCCGAGCGGGATGGCTCGGTGCCGGGTTTTGTCGTGCTGGAGCCCGGATTCTTCGGCCATGGGTTCATCTCCCTCATCGCCGTGGCAGATGCAGCGCGGCGCAGCGGCGTGGCGCTTGCACTGCTGGCGGCGGCTCGGCAGCGCTGCACCACGGACAAGCTCTTTACCTCGACCAATGCATCGAACCTGGCCGCGCAGGCGCTGTTCGCCCAGGCGGGCTTTGTGCCCAGCGGGCGCGTGGACAACCTGGACCCCGGCGACCCCGAGCTGATCTTTTTCAAGGCCCTAGGCAGCACGCGCGCGCAGTAGCGCTCGCAGCAGGCCGCGTCAAGCCCACGCCAATCCGCACCGTACCGTGCGGGTTCGCTTGGCAGAACCCACACGGGCCTGCACAATGGGCCTATCGCACCAACTTGGTGCTTTTCTCTTTTCTGAAGATGCCTTGGCCCGGACAACCGCGTTGCCCGGGCTTTTGTCCGTTTGGGCGCCGCTGCCCTTCACTGCAGCCACGGCGCAAGCACACAAGGGAGCCAACACCATGGAGCGCAAGCCCCACATCATTCTTTCGTCCCTGGACCTGGAGCGCATCGAGGCCCTGCTGGACAAGCAACCCGCCTTCCCCGGCCGCGACGCGCTCGAGGCCGAGCTGGACCGCGCCGACGTGCTCGAACCCAAGGAAATGCCGCCCAACGTGGTGACCATGAACTCCACCGTGCGCTTCACGCTGCTGGAGTCGGGCAAGTCCAATACGCTGACCCTGGTCTATCCCAAGGAGATGGACGGCAGCTCCGACAAGGTGTCGGTCTTCGCGCCCGTGGGCATTGCCCTGCTGGGCCTGAGCGTGGGCGACCAGTCGCGCATGGCCGGCCCCTCGGGCCAGGTCACCGTGCGCGTGGATGCCATCGAGTTCCAGCCGGAAAGCGCGGGCGAGCTGCACCGTTGAACGCCAACCGGCGTGAAGCGAAAAAGGCAGCCAACCGGCTGCCTTTGTTGTTTGTGGACTGATGCACGGCGCCTCAGCGCAGGCCTGCCACAAATGCCGCGATCAGGCCGGTGCCCACCAGGCCCGCCTGCCAGCGCAGCGCCATGTGCCAGCTGGGAACGTGGCGCTCCACGCGCTCGTACAGCAGATGGCCGGCCGCAATCGACAGCACAAAGGCCGTGCACATGCCCAGCAGGGCGGCGGGAATGGAATGTGGCCAGAAATGGCTTTCCACGGCATTGACCAGCAGGCAGACCGAGAAGTGCACGAGAAACACCGAGTACGAAATCTTGCCCAGCCGACGCAGCGGCGCCCAGCCTTGCGCCTGCGCAAACGCGGGGCTGCGCATGGCCACGACCAGGGCCAGCGCCGTGGCACCGGCCAGCGCGATGCGGTCGCGCCACTCCAGTGCCAATGCCGCCACGACCAGGGCCACGATCAGCAGGGACCAGCTCCAGGCCGTCGAGGACTTGTCCGCATGCGCGGCCCAGTAGGCCAGCATGCCCAGGCCGTAGGCGCCAAAGAAGTACGGCGCCCACACATCCCATTGCGCATCCAGATTGAAGCCCAGCAGCGAAGCGGTCACGCCGATCACCACCAGCGCCTGCGCCACGCTCAGCGCCCAGGGCCAGCAGCGTGACAGGGCGTCGCCGCCAAAGCGGCGGCGCAGCAAGGCACCGCCCCAGCGCGTGCCGGCCAGCAGCAGCGCAGTCAGCGCAAACAGCTGGAAGTCAATGGACACATACCAGACGCCCGCAGACAGCGATTCCTCGCCCACGATGTTCTGCAGCAGCAGCGCATGCGCCACCAGTTGCCAGAGATCGGGCTCGCCCGACACCGAGGCATGGTCGAACCAGGGCCGCACGGCCGCCGAGACCACGATGGCCACGACCAGGGCCACCGCATAGGGCACGACCAGGCGCACGAAGCGGCGCCCGATGCGCGACCACGGATCGCTGTGCTGGCCGTGGCCTTGCGGCGCCATGCTGGCTGCCGCCAGGTAGCCGCCCAGCACCAGGAAGATCTGCACGGCCATGCGCGCATATTCATAGAGCCAGTCGATGAGGTCCGGCGCGGCCGGATGGGCGATATCGGACATGGGGCCGTAGAAGGCCAGGTGGTGCCAGATGATGGCGGCACAGGCCAGGCCCTTGGTGCAGTCGATCAGTGCACTGCGGCTAGCGTGGGACATGGGGCAATCTGTAGTCGGTACGGGGCGGGAAGGCGCAGGGCCCGGGCCGCCTGGCCGCAAGCCCGCAAAGGCGCCATTGTGCGCCTTTTGGACGCGACTTGCAGAAAGCTGACACATCGCTTCCCAAGCCGCCCGGAGCGTGCCGCGCACGCGCAGGCACAATGCATGCCATGACGCAATCCAAACCTCTTCCGGCGTTGAACCGGCAGTTCGTCTCGCACTTCGGCGAGATGGGCAGCCGCTGGGGCATCAACCGCACGGTAGGCCAGATCTACGCACTGCTGTTTCTTTCGCCCGAGCCGCTCAATGCCGACCAGATCGCCGAGACGCTGGAGTTCTCGCGCTCCAACGTGAGCATGGGGCTCAAGGAATTGCAGGCCTGGCGCCTGGTGCAATTGCGCCACCAGCCCGGCGACCGGCGCGAGTATTTCGAGGCGCCGCAGGATGTCTGGGAAATCTTCCGCCGCCTGGCCGAGGAACGCCGCCGCCGCGAAATCGAGCCCACCCAGTCCATGCTGCGCGCCGCCATGCTGGAGGAAGTCACCACCGAAGAGGAACGCTACGCCCAGCAGCGCATGCGCGACATGTACGAGCTGATCGACCGGCTCATGAACTGGTTTGACGACGTGCAGCGCCTGTCGCCCGAGACCGCCATGCAGCTCATGGGCATGGGCACGGCCGTGACGCGGCTGCTGGATCTGAAGGACCGCATCACGGGAGGCAAGGGCCGCGCCAAGGCGGATGACACCGACGATTGAACCTGGCAAGCCTGCGTACAAAAATGAGCTCCCGAGGGAGCTCATTGTGTTTACAGCAATGCTTCATTGGCGGTAAGCGCGTGCAAAAACTGGCGTAGCCCAAAGCAAGGGACACCGAGCAAGGGCCGCCCCCGCAGCGAGGGTGTCGTCCCCCTCCCGAAGAGAGAGGGGGAAGGCGCGAAGCGCCTCAGGGGGAGCTTTATTTCTCCCGGGCCAGGAGTTCGCGGCGCGTGGCCTCGTCGTCCATCAGTTCGTACCACATCGCGTTGAGCACCGCGAAGGCGGCCGCCAGCGGCAGGCCGAGCAACCAGGCGAAGTACCACATGGTGTTGTGTCCTTTCTTGACGTTGACTGTCGTTTCTTGATTCGGTGGATCAGTACGAGTGGCCACGGCCCTCGATGATGGCCATCGGGTCGACCTTGCCGCGCAGCACGCTGTAGACCCAGCTGGTGTAGGCCACGATGAGGGGCACGAAGATCAGCGCGCACACCAGCATGATGAACAGCGTCACATGGCTGGACGAAGAGTCCCAGACCGTGAGGCTGTGCTGCGGGTTCAGCGACGAGGGCAGGATGAACGGGAACATGGACGCCCCCACGCTGGCGATGATGCCCGCAATGCCCAGGCCGCTGGACAGCAGGGCCAGCCACTCGCGGCGCAGCCACAGGCCCAGCGCCGCCAGCAGCGGCATCAGCAGGCCGATGGCCGGCACGGCCCAGAGCACGGGCCTGGCCTGGTAGTTGGCGAACCAGGCGCCCGCCTGCAGCGCAGCCGTCTTGAACAGCGGGTTGGACGGTCCGGTGGTGTTGATCTCGCTGGTGATGCGGTAGCCATTGAGCGCGGCCAGCCACACGCCAGCCGCCGCGAACAGCACCGTGGTGGCGACGGCCGCCACCATGCCGAAGCGGCGCGCGCGCGCGGCCACATCGCCCTCGGTCTTGAACACCAGCCAGGACGCACCATGCATGAGCAGCATGCACAGCGAGACCAGGCCGGCCAGCAGCGCAAACGGGTTGAGCAGGCCGAAGAACGTGCCCTCGTAGTAGATGCGCATGTCGGGCGCCAGGCGGAAGGGCACGCCCTGCAGCACATTGCCCAGTGCCACGCCGAAGATCAGCGCGGGCACCACGCCGGCCATGCACAGCACGGCATCCCAGCGCGCGCGCCAGGCCGGCTCCTCGCGCTTGCTGCGGAACTTGAAGGCCACGGGCCGCAGGATCAGCGCCACCAGGGCCGCGAACATGGCCAGGTAAAAGCCTGAGAACGACACGGCATACAGCTGCGGCCAGGCCGCAAAGATGGCGCCGCCGCCCAGGATGAGCCAGACCTGGTTGCCTTCCCAGACCGGGCCCAGAGAGTTGATGACGACGCGGCGCTCCACGTCGGTCCTGGCCGCCAGCGGCAGCAGCGCGGCAGCGCCCAGGTCAAAGCCATCGGTGACGGCAAAGGCGATGAGCAGCACGCCCAGCAGGCCCCACCACAGCAGGCGCAGGATGTCGTAGCTGATCAGTTCGTGAAGAATCATGGTGACAATCTCCCTTGGTCATTGCCCGCGGGCGAGTTTTTGCATCAGAGGGAAGTAGGTGGTCAGGTGCGGTGCGCTTTCCTCCTGCGGTCCCTTGCGGATGGCCTTCACCATGAGCTTCATCTCGATGACGAAGAGCACGGAGTAGATGGCGATGAAGCCTGCAATCGTCAGCAGCAGCGTGCCCGCGCCCAGGTTGGAGACGGCCAGCGCCGTGGGCAGCACGCCTTCGATGATCCAGGGCTGGCGGCCCACCTCGGCCACGATCCAGCCGCACTCGGCCGCGATCCAGGGCAGGGGAATGGCGATCACGGCCAGCTTGAGCATCCACGGATGGGCGTCCAGCCTGCGCCGCACCGACAGCCAGAAGAACGCGGCCGTGAGCGCGATGAAGAACATGCCCAGCCCCACCATGATGCGGAAGGCCCAGAACAGCGGCCCCACGGCCGGCACGGTGTCCCAGGCGGCCTGGGCGATCTGCGCGTCCGTGGCCTGGCGCGGGTCGTCCACGTAGCGCTTGAGCAGCAGCGCGTAGCCCAGTTGCCCGCCCTTGTCCTCGAAGACGGCCTTGGCCTCGGCCGGCACCTGGCCCGTGGGGCCGGCGGCGCGGATGGCCTCCAGCGCGCCATAGGCCTCGATGCCGTTGCGGATGTACTGCTCGGTGCGCTGGACCAGGTCGTTGATGCCGGGGATCTCGGTGGTCAGCGAGCGCGTGCCGATCAGGCCCATGACCCAGGGAATGTGCACGGCATAGTGCGTCTCCCGTGCGGCCTTGTCGGGGAAGCCGAAGGCCGTGAAGGCGGCCGGTGCGGGCTCGGTGTCCCACATGGCCTCGATGGCGGCCAGCTTCATCTTCTGGTGCTCCGACGACAGGTAGCCGCTTTCATCGCCCAGTACCACCACCGACAGCGCGGCGGCCAGGCCGAACGAGGTGGCCACCGTCATGGAGCGGCGCGCCAGCTGGATATGCCGGCCCTTGAGCAGATACCAGGCCGAGACGCCCAGCACGAAGATGGCCGCCGTCACGTAGCCGGCCGAGACCGTGTGCACGAACTTGGCCTGGGCCACGGGGTTGGTCAGCACCGCGAAGAAGTCGGTGACCTCCATGCGCATGGTCTGCGGGTTGAACGCCGCGCCCACGGGGTTTTGCATCCAGCCATTGGCGATCAGAATCCACAGCGCCGAGAAGTTCGAGCCCAGGGCCACGCACCAGGTGGTCACCAGGTGGCCGACCTTGCTCAGGCGGTCCCAGCCGAAGAAGAACAGGCCCACGAAGGTGGCTTCGAGGAAGAAGGCCATCAGCCCCTCGATGGCCAGCGGCGCGCCGAAGATGTCGCCCACGTAGTGGCTGTAGTAGCTCCAGTTCATGCCGAACTGGAACTCCATCACGATGCCTGTGGCCACGCCCATGGCGAAGTTGATGCCGAACAACGTGCCCCAGAACTTCGTCATGTCGCGCCAGATGGTGCGGCCCGTCATCACGTAGACGGTCTCCATGATGGCGATGATCACGGCCAGGCCGATGGTCAGCGGCACGAACAGGAAGTGGTAGAGCGCCGTTACCGCGAACTGCAGCCGCGATAGATCGACGATGTCGAGGTCCATGGTGAGATCCTTTCTCTCGGGGGTACTTGGTGAAATCCTTGATCAGCCGTCCTGCCGCAGGCGCGCCAGGGCCGCCTCGAACGGCGGTGTGCCGCGCAGCGCCTCGGACACCACGCGGCCCTGCTCCACCCACAGCAGCCGGTCGGCCAGTTGCGCCTCCCGCAGCTTGTGGGTGGCCAGCACCAGGGTGCGGCCCCGGGCTGCACTGTCCAGCCGCACCAGCAGGTCGGCGGCCGTGCGTGCATCCAGGCCCTCGGTCACTTCGTCCAGCAGCCAGCAGCGCGCGGGGCTCAGCAGCAGCCGCGCCAGCGCCAGGCGCCGTGCTTGGCCGCCGGACAGGCCCAGCCCGCCCTCGCCCAGCCGCGTGTCCAGGCCCTGCGCCATGGCGCGCACATCGCCGGCCAGCCCGGCGACTTCCAGCGCCGCCCACAGCGTGTCCTCGGCGGCCTCGGGGCAAGCCAGCAAAAGGTTGTCGCGCAGGCTGTCCTCGAACAGTTCGGTGCGCTGCGTCATCCAGGTGCAGCGCCGGGCACGCACGGCGCCGGACAGCGGCTGGAGCTCGCCGGCTATCAGGGACAGCAGCGTGGTCTTGCCCGCGCCGCTGGCGCCCAGCAGGGCGACACGTTCGCCTTCGGCGATACGGATGTCCTGGGCCAGCACGGCGGCACGGGGTGCCACGACCTGCTCCAGCTCAACCGCCCAGCCCTGCCTGGGCGCAGCCGGTTCGCAGGCGCCTTGCACAGCGCCGTCGCGCAGGGCGGGCGCCAGCCGGCGCGCGGCCAGCCAGCTGCGGCCGGCCTCCAGCGCGCCACGGCGCAATGCGGCAAAGGGCTCCATGGCCGTCAGCGCCAGCAACAGGGCCAGCGCGGCCACGGGCGCGCCCAGCAGGCCGGCCTCGGCCAGCCAGCCTACGCCCAGCAGCACACCGGCCAGGGCCAGGGCGCCGCACAGGCCTTGCACGAAGGAGGTTCGGGCCTCCAGGCCGTGGAGCTCGGCGTCGGCCTCGGCCACGCGTGCGTCCAGGGCGGCAATGCGTTCGCAATGGGCGGCCAGGGTGCCGGCCATGGCCAGCTCTGCCTGCCCGGCTACCAGGTCGGCCGTGCGGGCGCGCAGGGACTCCAGCGCCAGCGCGCGGCGCACGGCGGGCCGGCGCGCACTGCGCGCCAGCCACAGGGCGCTGCCCAGGCCCGTGGCCAGCAGCCACGCAGCCAAGGCCATGCCCAGCCACCAGCGCATCAGGCCCAGTGCCAGGGCGGCGACCAGCGTGGCACCCGTGGCGGCCAGCAAGGGCACGAACAGGCGCAGGTACAGGCTGTCCAGCGCATCCACGTCGGCCGTCAGCCGCTGCAGCAGACGCGCGGGCCGCAGGCGCAGGCTCAGGGCGGCGGCGGGCGTGGCCCAGCTGCGCAGCAGCCGCTCGCGCAGGGCTGCCAGCACGGCCAGGGTGGCGTCATGGGTGACCAGCCGTTCGGCATAGCGCGTGCCCGTGCGGCCCAGGGCCAGCAGGCGGATGCCGGCCGAGGGCATGAAGACATCAAAAACGATGGCCGTGGCCGGCAGCAGCCCGGCCAACGCCGTGGCCGTGATGAACCAGCCCGACAGGCCCAGCAGCGCCATGCCCATGAGCACCGTGAGCAGGGCCAGCAGCGCGCCGCCCAGCCACAGGCGGCGGGGTGCCATGCGCGCCAGGGCGGCCAGCACGGGCCGGAGGGTGGAGCGGGGCTTCATGCGGCCAGCTCCTGCGGGGCGGCATGGCCCGCCAGCTCCACCACGCGGTGCATGGCGGCGGCCAGTTCGGCATCGTGGGTGGCGACGATCAGCGTGCGCCCGCGTGCCAGCTGCAGCAGGGCATCGGTGACCTGGGCGGCCGTGGCCGGGTCCAGGTGGGCCGTGGGTTCATCGACCAGCAGCAGGCCTGCATCGCGCGACAAGGCCAGGCGCGCCAGTGCCAGGCGCACGATCTCCCCGCCCGACAGGCCGGCTCCGCCCTCGCCCAGCGTGGCGCCGGGCCGGGTCTCGGCCAGCTTGCCCAGCCCGGCCAGCCGCAGGGCCTGGCGCAGTTCGCCGAAGGTGAATCCCGGGCGGCCCAGCCGGAGGTTTTCGGCCACCGAGCCGGCGAACACATGGGGGCTCTGCCCCATCCAGGCCATGCGCGCGCGCAGCCGGCCGGCCGATTCGCCGTCGAGCAGCTGGCCGTCGATATGGATGCGCCCAGGCTCGGCCACCGGCAGCAGGCCTGCAATCTGCGCCAGCAGCAGCGACTTGCCGCTGCCGCTGGGGCTCCACAGCGCCACATGCTCGCCAGGCCGCACGTCCACCGTGAGCGCCGGCAGCGTGACTGCGCCGCCTGGCGCCTGGGGCCGCACCTGCTCCAGGTGCAGGGCGCAGGCCTGGCCGGCCGCCCTGCCGGGCGCAGCCAATGCGCCGGGCAGCGGCTGCGCATCGCGGCCCAGCTCGCCCAGGGCCTGCAGGGCGGCCTCGCCGCTGGCGCGGTCGTGCCAGACGGCAGACAGCTCACGCAGGGGATCGAAGAAGCTGGGCGCCAGCAGCAGCACGAACAGCGCCTGGCCCAGGCTCAGTGTCTGGCCCCAGCTGCCAAAGGGCAGATGGCCCAGCAGGTGAAAGCCCACGTAGACGGCCACCATGGCCACGCCCAGGGCCGAGAACAGCTCCAGCACCGCAGAGGACAGAAAGGCGATGCGCAGCACGCGCATGCTGCGTTCGCGCAGGGATTCGGCGTTGGCGCGCAGCCGCTGCGCCGTGGCATCCACCGCGCCCAGGGCGCGCAGGGTGGACAGGCCGCGCAGGCGGTCGAGCAGGAAGGCGTTAATGCCGCCCAGCTCCACCATCTGCGCCTGGCTGGCCGCCTTGGCGCGCCAGCCGACGATGGCCATGAACAGCGGGATCAGCGGTGCGGCCACCACCAGGATCAGCGCCACCACCCAGCTCTGGCTGGCCACGGCCAGCGCAATCACCAGCGGCACGGTGCGCACGCGCCACATGGCGGTCTGGTAGCGCGACAGCCAGGGCACGATGGCCTCGGCCTGCTCGGCCATGGCGCTGGCCGCCTGGCCCGAGGCCGCGCGCTGGCGGTCCAGCGGCGAGGTGCCCGCCAGCGTGCGCAGCACCTGCATTCGCAGCGCGCTCACCAGGCTGCGCGCCTGCAGATTGGCGCGGCGCGTGCCGCTGGCATCGCACCAGGCGCGCAACCCGCCCAGCAGTGCCACGCCGGCCGCAAGCTGCCACAGCGGCCACATCGGCTCCACGCCTGCGCCATCGGCCATGGACTGCACGGCCAGCGCCAGCAGCGCCGCCTGGGGCAGCCACAGCAGCGAGGCCAGCACCAGGCGCCCCGTACCCGCCATCGGACGACGCGCCAGCTGGTGGAACTCAGGCAATGACGGGGTACAAGGTTTGTTCATTTATTCTGTAATTTCAGTATTTACTGAAATTACGCAAAGAATTCTAAACAAACTTGCTCCAGGCAAGTCGCTCGCAGGGGGAAGCCGAGTGAAGCAGTCAAGCGTGCGCAAGGGGTTTTGCGCAAACAACTTCGAGAACCGGACCCGCACAGCGTGGGTAATACCCAAAGAAAACGGCGCCCGAAGGCGCCGTCTGGCGGGGTAGGAGAAGAGCCCGTCCTGGGCTCCCCGACCTTAGGGGGTGGACAGCAGGCGGTCGCGCGCCTGGTTGTATTCGCGCTTGAGACGCTCGACCAGCTCGCCCGCACCCGTGACTTCGCGGATGGCGCCAATGCCCTGGCCGCAGCCCCAGATGTCCTTCCAGGCCTTCTTGGCGTCGCCGCCGAAGTTCATCTTGCTGGGGTCCGACTCGGGCAGGTTGTCGGGGTCCAGCCCTGCCGCACGGATGGACGGCGCCAGGTAGTTGCCGTGCACGCCCGTGAACAGGTTGCTGTAGACGATGTCGTCGGAGGTGCCGTCCACGATGGCCTGCTTGTAGGCGTCGTGCGCACGCGCCTCATGCGTGGCAATGAAGGCCGAGCCGATATAGGCGAAGTCCGCTCCCATGGCCTGGGCCGCCAGGATGGCACCGCCCGAGGCGATGGAGCCCGACAGCGCCACGGGGCCGTCGAACCATTCGCGGATTTCCTGGATCAGCGCGAACGGGCTCTTGACGCCCGCATGGCCGCCCGCGCCCGCCGCCACGGCGATCAGGCCGTCGGCCCCCTTTTCGATGGCCTTGTGCGCGAACTTGTTGTTGATGATGTCGTGCAGCACCACGCCGCCCCAGCTGTGCACGGCCTGGTTCACGTCCTCGCGCGCACCCAGGCTGGTGATGACGATGGGCACCTTGTACTTGGCGCACATCTGCATGTCGTGCTCGAGCCGGTCATTGCTCTTGTGCACGATCTGGTTGATGGCGAACGGCGCCGAGGGCCGATCCGGATGGGCCTTGTCCCAGGCGGCCAGGGTCTCGGTGATCTCGGCCAGCCAGTCTTCGAGCTGCTCGGCCGGGCGCGCGTTGAGCGCGGGCATGGAACCCACGATGCCGGCCTGGCACTGGGCGATCACGAGCTTGGGGTTGCTGATGATGAACAGCGGCGAGCCGATCACTGGCAGGGCCAGTTTCTTCAGCGCCGGGGGAAGCTTGGACATGCGTTGTCTCCGTTGGTTCTCGGTATCTTTGTCTGCGTTGTGCCGTGCACAAGCGCCGGGTCAGAAGGCGTCCATGGGCAGAGCCATCACGCTGTCGCCGCCGTGCACGATGGCATCGCGCAGGCCCGCTGCCTTGACGAGGATGTGCTCGGCATAAAAGCGCGCCGTCGCAATCTTCGCGCGCATGAAGGCCTCGTCCTGTCCCTTGTGCAACAGCTGCTCGGCCACCAGCAGGGCGCGGCCCATCTGCCAGCCTGCGACGAGGTTGCCCGCCAGCATCAGGTAGGGAACGCTGCCGGCGTACACGGCATTGGGCTCGGCCTTGGCCTGGCCCGAGACGAAGTGCACCGCCTCCACGAAGGCCTGGCGCGCAGCGGCCAGTTGGCGGGCCACGGCCAGTGCCTCGGGCGTGCCGCTGGCGGCCAGCTCGGCCTCGGTCTTCTCGATCTGGCCCGCAATGGCCAGCGCGGTCTGGCCGCCATCGCGCGCCGTCTTGCGGCCCACCAGGTCATTGGCCTGGATGGCGGTCGTGCCTTCGTAGATGGTCAGGATCTTGGCGTCGCGGTAGTACTGGGCGGCGCCCGTCTCCTCGATGAAGCCCATGCCGCCGTGCACCTGCACGCCCAGGCTGGTGACTTCCAGGCTCATCTCGGTGCTGTAGCCCTTGACCAGGGGCACCATGAATTCATAGAAGGCCGCATTGGCCTCGCGCACCTGGGCGTCGGCATGGTGGTGGGACGCATCGTAGGCGGCAGCGGCCGTGGCCGCCATGGCGCGGCAGCCCTCGGTGTAGGCGCGCATGGTCATGAGCATGCGGCGCACATCGGGGTGGTGGATGATGGTGGCGCTGGCCTTGACGCTGCCGTCCACGGGGCGGCTTTGCACACGCTCGCGGGCATAGGCCACGGCGTGCTGGTAGGCGCGCTCGGCCACGGCAATGCCCTGCACGCCCACGGCGTAGCGGGCCGCGTTCATCATGATGAACATGTATTCGAGGCCCCGGTTTTCCTCGCCAACCAGGTAACCGATGGCCCCGCCGTTGTCGCCGTACTGCAGCACGGCCGTGGGCGAGGCCTTGATGCCCATCTTGTGCTCGATGCTCACGCAGTGCACATCGTTGCGCGCGCCCAGCGAGCCATCCTTGTTGACCAGGAACTTGGGCACCACGAACAGGCTGATGCCCTTGACGCCCTCGGGCGCCCCGGCCACACGGGCCAGCACCAGATGGACGATGTTCTCGGCCATGTCGTGCTCGCCATAGGTGATGAAGATCTTGGTGCCGAAGACCTTGTAGCTGCCATCGGGCTGCGGATCGGCCTTGGTGCGCACCAGTGCCAGGTCGGAGCCGGCCTGGGGCTCGGTCAGGTTCATGGTGCCGGTCCACTCGCCGGTCACCAGCTTCTCGAGATAGGTGGCCTTGAGCTCATCGCTGCCCGCCGTCAGCAGGGCCTCGATGGCGCCGTCGGTCAGCAGGGGGCACAAAGCAAAGCTCAGGTTGGCGCTGTTGAGCATTTCCACACAGGCCGCGCCAATCGTCTTGGGCAGGCCCTGGCCGCCAAAATCCTGCGGATGCTGCAGGCCCTGCCAGCCTCCTTCGGCGTACTGGCGAAAGGCCTGCTTGAAGCCCGCCGTGGTGGTGACCACGCCGTCCTTGAGGCTGGAAGGCGCCACGTCGCCCGGCAGGTTCAGCGGTGCCACCACGCCTTCGCACAGCTTGGCGCATTCCTCCAGCACGGCCTGGGCCGTCTCCAGGCCAGCCTCCTCGAAACCGGGCAACTGCGCCACCTGGTCGATCTGCGCCAGATGCTCCATGGCGAACAGCATGTCTTTGAGGGGAGCCGAGTAAGTCATTGTTGAACCTTCCTGAACAGAGCCTGGACCGCCGGCGCGCAGCGCGCGGCGACCTGGGACAGCGGGCACGCCGCCACGGCACTACTGCATTGCTGCGTTATTGCGTGACGCGGCCCGATGCGTTGACGATGGACAAATCCACGAATTTCGAGCCCGCCTGCGAGCCCGGACGATAGGTAACCCAGTAGCCGCCCAGATCGAAGGCGTCCAGGCCGCGCAGCGAAGCGGCCAGCTTGTCGCGCGTCAGCGGCTGGGTGCGGCGCATGGCCTCCACGATGACGCGGGCGTTCACATAGCCTTCCATCATGGCGTAGCTGACCGGCACGGTCAGCGACTTGCCGGCAGCGGTGGCCGCGTCCCTGAACTCCTTGTTCAGGCGCATGGTCACCTTGTAGGGACTGGGCACGACCTGGGCAATGGACAGGCCGCTCATGAACTCCACGGGCAGGCGCTTGGCCAGTTGCTCGATATCGGCTTCGGACGTCGCGTAGATCTGGGCCGTGCCACCCGCCATGCGGTACGCCTCGACAAAGGCCGAGGTCACGGGGCTGGAGGCCACCACCATCACGGCCTGCGCCGAAGGCTGGGCCTTTTGCAACTGGGACACGGCCTTGTCCATGGCACCCTTGCCCGTGCTCAGCGAGGCGCTGACCACCAGCTTGGCCTTGGAAGGCGCAATCGCCTTGTCCACGAGTTCCGCCACGGCCTTGGCATCCGGTCGTTCGTCATGCAGCAGGGCCAGGCGCGTGATGCCCACGGTGGCCAGGTGCGAGGCGATCTTGGCCATTTCCTCGGGCAGGTTGGCGCGCGTGCTGAAGATCTGGGGATTGCTCAGCACCCGCGTGTCCGTGCTCTGGTAGCCCACGAGGGAGATCTGCGACTGATCGAGCAGCTTGCTGTCCAGCAGCGCCGCCATGTTGCGGTTGCCGAAGTAGCCGGCCAGCACCACGGGTTTGTACTCGTCCAGCAGCTTGCGGGTCTTGTCCACGGTTTCCTCGGGGTGGCCCACATCGTCCACCGTGACCAGTTGCACGGGCTGCCCCTGCACGCCGCCGGCCTTGTTGATCTGGTCGAAGTACAAGCGCATGCCCTGGGCATAGGCACGGCCCTGCGTCGCACCGGCTCCCGACATGGGTGCCACCTGCCCCACCACCCAGGCATTGGCCTCGGCGGCCAGCGCCATGGCGCCACAGACAAAGGCCACGGCCGTGCGGGCCAGGCGCAAGCGCATCATCTTCATTTCAATCTCCCTCTCGGTTCATGCCATCGCCAGCACCGGCTGGCGGCCAAGTCCGTTGTTGTAGTCGGTGGTGCGCGCCGTGACCAGCGGACCATCCCGGAATCCATGACGGAAAAAGAGGGGCCTGTGCCCCTCATTTTTCAGCTTCAGCCGCTTACAGCGCCTGCACCAGTTCCGGCACGGCCTGGAACAGGTCGGCCTCCAGGCCGTAGTCGGCCACCGAGAAGATCGGTGCCTCAGGGTCCTTGTTGATCGCCACGATCACCTTGGAGTCCTTCATGCCGGCCAAATGCTGGATGGCGCCCGAGATGCCCAGGGCGATGTACAGCTGCGGCGCCACGATCTTGCCGGTCTGGCCGACCTGCAGGTCATTGGGCGCATAGCCTGCGTCCACCGCTGCGCGCGAAGCGCCGATGGCGGCACCCAGCTTGTCGGCCAGGGGTGTGATGACTTCCTGGAACTTCTCGCTGCTGCCCAGCGCGCGGCCGCCGGAGACGATGATCTTGGCAGCCGTCAGTTCCGGGCGGTCGTTCTTGGTGACCTCGCGGCCCACGAAGCTGCTCTTGCCGTTGTCGCCAGCGGCGGCCAGCTGCTCCACCTGGGCGCTGCCGCCCGTGGTGGCCGCTGCGTCAAAGCCCGTGCCGCGCACGGTGATGACCTTGATCTTGTCGCTGCTTTGCACCGTGGCAATGGCGTTGCCTGCGTAGATGGGGCGCTCGAAGGTGTCGGCGCTGTCCACCTTGGTGATGTCGCTGATCTGGGCCACGTCCAGCTTGGCGGCCACGCGCGGCGCGGCGTTCTTGCCGCTGGCGGTGGCGGGGAACAGGATGTGGCTGTAGTTCGAAGCGATTGCCAGCACCTGAGCCGCAATGTTCTCGGCCAGGCCGTCCTTCAGGCTGGCGCCATCGGCGTGGATGACCTTGGACACGCCAGCGATCTGGGCCGCAGCCTGCGCAGCGGCGCCGGCATTCTCGCCCGCCACCAGCACATGCACGTCGCCGCCGCAGGCCAGGGCCGCAGTGACGGTGTTGAGCGTGGCGCTCTTGATGGAAGCGTTGTCGTGTTCTGCAATAACGAGGGATGTCATGTCGCTGTCTTCCTTAGATCACTTTGGCTTCGTTCTTGAGCTTGCTGACCAGGGTCGCCACATCGGGCACCTTCACGCCAGCGCCGCGCTTGGCGGGCTCGGCCACCTTGAGCGTCTTCAGGCGCGGGGCCACATCCACGCCCAGCTCTTCAGGCTTGACCGTGTCCAGCTGCTTTTTCTTGGCCTTCATGATGTTGGGCAGCGTGACGTAGCGCGGCTCGTTCAGACGCAGGTCGGTGGTGATGACGGCCGGCAGGCTAAGGGCCAGGGTTTCCAGGCCGCCGTCCACTTCGCGCGTGACATTCACCTTGTCGCCAGCGACTTCGACCTTGGAGGCGAAGGTGGCTTGCGGCAGGTCGGCCAGGGCCGCCAGCATCTGGCCGGTCTGGTTGGCATCGTCGTCGATGGCCTGCTTGCCCAGGATGATGAGGCCGGGCTGCTCCTTGTCCACCAGCGCCTTGAGCAGCTTGGCGACGGCCAGGGGCTGCAGCTCCTCGGTGGTCTCCACAAGGATGCCGCGGTCGGCACCGATGGCCATGGCCGTGCGCAGGGTTTCCTGGCACTGGGCCACGCCGCAGGAGACGGCGATGACTTCGGTGACCACGCCCTTTTCCTTGAGGCGAACGGCTTCTTCGACGGCGATTTCGTCAAAGGGGTTCATGCTCATCTTGACGTTGGCGATGTCCACGCCCGTGCCGTCCGACTTCACGCGGACCTTCACGTTGTAGTCCACCACGCGCTTGACCGGGACCAAAACCTTCATTGCAGCGGCTCCTGATTGATTGATAGATTGACGTTTACGTAAACCGAAATCATTGTATGCGGCGCTGCAGCAGCTGCGGCAGGTTTCCCTGACGGCCGAGGGCCGCATGCGCGCTCACAAAAAAGAACGATCGTGCCATTTTAAGCACGACCCTTGAGATTTCCTGCGGGGGAACAGCCTGAACTCAGGGTATGCACCTAGGAATAATCCTAGCTGCTTTTCTCTGCCGCCTGAGCCACCACGCCCCCGCGTTCGGTGATCTGTACCACCTGCTTGGGGACCGGCAGGCTCACGCCCGCCGCACGCAGGCCGCGCAGCACGGCGAGGTTCACCTCGGAGCGCACATTGCCCTGGCCATTTTGCGGGTCGTTGATGTAGTAGCTGAGACTGAACTGCAGACCCTGCTCGACGAAGTCGACCAGAGCCACCGAAGGCGCGGGCGTCTTGAGCACGCGCGGCTGCGCGGCTGCGGCTTCGAGCAGGATGCCGCGCACCTGCTCCACATCGCTGTCCATGCCCACGACGATGTTGGTGGACAGGCCGAACTTGACGTCGAATCCGGTGAGGTTCTCCACACGCTGGGTGATCAGCGTCTCGTTGGGCACGATGGATTCGCGGCCGTTGAGCGCGCGGATGATGGTGTAGCGCGTGCGGATGTCGGTGATACGGCCCTCGAAGCCATCCACGCGCACGTTGTCGCCGATGCGCAGCGCGCGTTCGATCAGCACCAGAAAGCCGCTGACGTAGTTGGAGGCGATCTTCTGCATACCGAAACCCAGGCCCACGCCGATGGCGCCGCCCATGACGGACAGCGCCGTCAGGTCCACGCCCACCATGGACAGCGACACCAGCAGCCCCACCAGGATCAGCACGCTGCGCGTGATGTTCATGGCCACCTTGCGCATGGACAGGTCGCTGACCCACTGGTTGATGACCTTCTGCTCGAACAGCGTTGCCACCCACAGCACGGCCACCATCATCAGGCCCGCCGACAGCGTGCCCTCGATCAGGTTGAGCAGGCTGACCGGCGTCTTGCCGATGTTGAACTGCAGGGCCTCCAGCTCCTCCATGACCTGCGGCAGCAGGCCGATGCTGTGCAGCACGGCCGCGCCCCAGGCCAGCCAGGAGAAGATGCGCTCGATCAGGCGCACCACGGTGGAGTGGGGGAAGGTCCGGCTGAGCACCCGCGCCACGAAGCGGATCACCGACAGGGACACCAGCAGCGACACGGCCACGCGCAGCCAGAACACCGTGGAAAACCGCGCCAGGATCTCCTGGCTGGTGAAGACCAGCACCAGCGCCAGTAGCGGGAACAGGGCGCCATCGAGCGCATGGCGGCCTATCCATACGGAGGGCTTTCCATCGTTGAGATGGCCGTAGCGCGCATGCAGGCCGCGCATGGCGCCGTAGGCCAGCAGCAGGCAGGCGATGAGCACGGAGAACTCCAGCCAGGCGCTGGAGCTTTGGAAGTCGTTGATGAGCTTGTCGAAGATGTCCATGGGTCAGGGCCGTTCCGCCGCAAGGGCGCAGGTCGCCATCATCGCGCAGATCCAGGACAGGCCGACCGGACCGGGACCTACATGCAGGTCGGTCAGTGGCCCGTCTTCCAGGCCGGTTCGCGCTTGGCGGCGAAGGCCTGGGCGCCCTCCTGGGCGTCGGCATCCATCATGTTGGCGGCCATGGTCTGGGCGGCCAGTTGGTAGGCCGCCTCGATGCCCATCTCGCGCTGCCGGTAGACCAGGGCCTTGCCCATGGCCACGGCCGCACGGGGCTTGCTGACGATGGACTGCACGAAGTGCTCGACGGCATCGTCCAGCGCCTCCTCGGCCACCACGCGGTTGACCAGTCCCTGCTCCAGCGCCTGCTGCGCGTCGATGAAGTCGCCCGTGAGCAGCATCTCCATGGCCTGCTTGGCCGGCACATTGCGCACCAGCGGCACGCTGGGGGTGGCGCAGAACAGGCCATAGTGGATGCCGCTGGTGGCAAAGCGTGCCGCCTGCGCAGCAACGGCCAGATCGCACTGGGCCACGAGCTGGCAGCCTGCCGCCGTGGCAATGCCGTGCACGCGCGCGATCACGGGAACGGGCAGCCGGTGGATGGACAGCATCATGCGGCTGCACTGGGCGAACAGCTTCTGGTAGTAGTCCAGCTGCGGATGGGCCGCCATGTCCTTGAGGTTGTGCCCCGCGCAAAAGGCCTTGCCGGCCGCAGCCAGCACGACCACGCGCACGGACTCGTCGCGCGCCACGTCATCCAGCGCCTGCTGCAGCTGCGTGAGCATCTGCTCTCCCAGGGCATTGAAGCGCTGCGGGTCGTTGAGCGTGAGGCGCACGACGCCGCGCGCGTCGCGCTGCACGTCGAGCAGGGGGCTGGCTTCAGAAGGATGGGTGCTCGCGTTCATGGTGCTCCAGATCCGGTTCAGAGGTCGGCCAGCACGCGCACGTGCGCTTCCACGCTGCGCGCAAGCGGCCCCATCACATAGCCGCCTTCCAGGCAGGAGACGATGCGCCCCTTGGAAAAGCGCCGCGCGATGTCCTTGATGCGCGAGGTGATCCAGGTGAAGTCCTGCTCGGTCATGCCCAGCTGGCCCATGTCGTCCTCGCGGTGGGCGTCGAAGCCGGCGCTGATGAAGATCAGCTCGGGCTTGAAGGCCTCCAGGCGCGGAATCCACATCATCTCGACAATCTCGCGGATGTCCATGCCCTTGGTATAGGCGGCCACTGGCACGTTGACCATGTTGGCGGCCGGGTGCTGGTCGCCGCTGAAGGGATAGAAGGGGTGCTGGAAGATGCCGCACATGAGCACGCGGTCGTCGCCGGAGAGGATGTCCTCCGTGCCATTGCCGTGGTGCACGTCGAAATCGATCACGGCCACGCGCTTGAGGTGGTGGCGGCTGAGCGCGTACTTCACGCCCACGGCCACGTTGTTGAAGAAGCAAAAGCCCATGGCCTGGTGGCGCGTGGCATGGTGGCCCGGAGGGCGCACGGCGCAGAAGGCGTTCTCCAGTTCGCCGGCCATCACCGCATCGGTGGCCGCCAGCGCGGCGCCGGCCGCATGCAGGGCGGCCGAGAAGGTGTGGCTGTTGATGGAGGTGTCGGTGTCGATCTGGGAGTACTCGGGGCCGCCGGCCTGCTGCTCCTCGACCAGGCGCTGTGTCAGGCCCTGCAGCGCGGCCACATGCATGCGGTCATGGGCCAGTTCGATGTCGGCCAGCGAGGCCTGGGGAGCCTCGTGCCGCTCCAGCGCATCGGCCACGCCGGTCACCAGCAGCCGGTCCTCGATGGCGTCGAGCCGGGCCGGGCATTCCGGGTGCCCCGGCCCCATCTCATGCCGCCAGCACTCCCTATGGGTGAAATAACCCGTCTTGCCCACAGTGATGTCTCCGCGATGTTTTTTTTAGGATAACGTCGCGCCATGCAAGCAACACACAAGATCAAGGCGCTTCTGGATCAGCTTAACACGGTGGTTGTAGGGAAACCGGCTCAGGTCCGCGACAGTGTGGCCTGCCTGCTGGCCGGGGGACACCTGCTGCTGGAAGACGTTCCCGGCGTGGGCAAGACCACGCTGGCGCATGCGCTGGCACACAGCTTCGGGCTGCAGTTCTCGCGCGTGCAGTTCACGGCCGACCTCATGCCCAGCGACCTCACCGGCGTGTCCATCTACGAGCGCGCCAGCGAGACCTTTGTCTTCCACCCGGGCCCCGTTTTCGCCCAGGTGCTGCTGGCCGACGAGATCAACCGCGCCAGCCCCAAGACGCAGAGCGCCCTGCTCGAAGCCATGGAGGAGCGACAGGTCTCGGCAGAGGGCCGCACGCACCGCCTGCCCGAGCCCTTCTTCGTGATCGCCACCCAGAACCCGCAGGAACAGCTGGGCACCTTCCCGCTGCCCGAAAGCCAGCTGGACCGCTTTCTGATGCGCATCAGCCTGGGCTATCCCGACCGCGCGGCCGAGCGATCCCTGCTGTCCGGCAATGGCCGGCGCGCCCAGGCCGACGCGCTGGCACCGCTGCTGACCACGCAGGAGCTGCAGGATCTGCAGGCAGCCGTGCTGCAGGTGCATGCCAGCGATGCCCTGCTCGACTATGTGCAGGACCTGCTGGAAGCCACGCGCTCGGGCCAGTGGTTCGTGCAGGGCCTGTCGCCTCGCGCGGGCATTGCGCTGCTGCGCGCGGCCCGGGCCGTGGCCCTGATGGAAGGGCGCGACTATGTGGCGCCCGACGATGTGCAGGCCATCCTGCCGCAGACGGCGGCCCACCGCCTGGTGCCGATAGGCTCCAGCGGCCGGGGCGCCGTGGAGCAGGTGCGCGCCATGCTGGACGCCGTGGCGCTGCGCTGATGCCGGCCGCCCCCGCGTCTTCGCCCGGCGCCCCCCAGCCGGGGGCATCGCTGCGCCAGCGCTGGTCTCCCGCGCGGCGCGTGCGCCAGTGGTGGCATGCCCGCCTGCCCCGCACGGACAGCCTGAAGCTGACCCAGCGCAATGTCTACATCATGCCGTCGCGTGCAGGCTGGGCCCTGGCGCTGACGCTGTGCGTGCTGCTGGTGGCCGCCATCAACTACCAGCTCAACCTGGGTTATCTGCTGACGTTCCTGCTGGCCGGCAGCGCGGCAGCGGGCATGGTGGTCGGCCACGGCAATCTGCGCGGCCTGGCGCTGCACCTGCTGCCGCCGGCCGGCAGCTTTGCCGGCCGGCCCTGCCGCTTCGACGTGGTGCTGCACAACGCACGCCGCAGCACGCGTTGGGGCATAGGCCTTGCCGTGCAGGGCGATGCAGCGGCCACCGACTGGACGTGGATCGATGTCCCGGCACAGGGCAGCACCACGGCGCAACTGGCTTTCACGCCACTGCGCAGGGGCCTGCAATCGCTGCCCACGATCACGGCGGCCACGCGCTACCCGCTGGGCACCTTCCGCGTCTGGGCGCTGTGGCGCGCGCAGACCCAGGCCTGGATCTACCCGGCGCCCGAACACAATCCCCCGCCCCTGCCTGCGGCCAGTGCCGATGCCGGCGGCCGCAGCGCGGCCTCCACGCGCCACGGCGACGAGTTCGATGGCGTGCGTGCCTACCGGCGCGGTGATGCGCTCAAGCTGGTGGTCTGGAAAAAGGCTGCCCAGGCCTTTGCCACGGGCAGTGACCAACTGGTGAGCCGCGACCGCCCGCTGTCCCAGCAGCACCGCCTGTGGCTGGACGCCAAGGCCACCGGTCTGGCCGACCCCGAGGCCCGCCTCAGCCGCCTGACCGCCTGGGTGCTGGTCGCGCGCCAGCAGGACCTGACCTGGGGCCTGCGCCTGCCCGACGGCCGCGAGATCGCCCCCGACCAGGGCGCGGCCCACGCCACGCTATGCCTGGAAGCCCTGGCGGCCTGCCCATGAATCGCACGTCCATGCCCTCCTCCTTCCAAGCCATTGCGCAGCCCGCGGCCCCCTGGCGCCAGCGCCTGGCCGCCCTGCCGCGCGATGCGCGCGACACCCTGTTCCTGCTGGCCGTGGTCGCCTGGGTGCTGATGCCCCAGGCCGCCCACACGCCCTGGTGGACCATGGTCTTCGTGGCCGGCCTGCTGCTGTGGCGCGGCCTGCTGGCCTGGCGCGGCCAGCCCCTGCCCGGCCGCTGGGTGCTGGGTGGATTGCTGCTGCTGGCCGTGGGCGCCACCTGGGTCTCGCATGGCACCTTTATCGGGCGCGATGCGGGCGTGACCCTGATCGTGCTGCTGCTGGCGCTCAAGACGCTGGAGCTGCGCGCCCGGCGCGATGCCATGGTGGTGTTCTTCCTGGGCTTCTTCGCGCTGCTGGCCAACTTCTTCTACTCGCAGTCCCTGCTGCTGGCCCTGGCCATGGTGCTGGGCCTGCTGGGCCTGCTCACGGCCCTGGTCAATGCCCACATGACCGCCGGCCGCCCGCCGCTGACGCAGGCGCTGCGCACGGCAGCCCTGCTGGCGCTGTGGGGTACGCCGGTGATGGTGGCGCTGTTCCTGTTCTTCCCGCGCATGGCGCCGCTGTGGGGTGTGCCCAGCAACGACCTGGCCGGCCGCAGCGGCCTGTCGGAAAACATGCGCGTGGGCTCCATGGCCTCGCTGGTGCTGGACGAAAACGTGGCCCTGCGCCTGCGCTTCGATACGCCCGATGGTGCGCCTCCGCCTGCCAACACCCTGTATTTCCGGGGGCCCGTTCTGTCGCGCTTTGACGGACAGGAATGGCAGATGGACACGGAGGCCGTTCTGGAGGACGCGCAGTTGCGCGTCTCCGGCGAGGGCGTGAGCTACCAGATGACCATCGAGCCCAGCCGCCGCCCCTGGCTGCCCCTGCTGGACGCCGCGGCCAAGGCTCCCGAGCTCCCCCCGGGCATGGGCAGCGCCCGCATGACGCCCCAGCTGCAATGGCTGGCCTGGCGCCCCATCATCGACGTGGTGCGCATCAGCGCCCAAAGCCATGTGCAGTTCAGCTACGGGCCGCTGCAGCCCACGCGCGCCCTGCGCCGCTACACCCAGCTGCCCGAAGGCAGCAACCCGCGCACGCTGGCGCTGGCCCGGCAGATGCGCGCCGACCCGCAACTGGCCGACGCCCCGCCCCGCGCCTGGGTACAGGCCGCGCTGGCGCGCCTGCGCACGGGAGGCTACACCTACACGCTGGAGCCCGGCGTGGTGGACAGCGTGCACACGGCCGATGACTTCTGGTTCGACAGCAAAGAGGGATTCTGCGAGCACATCGCCTCGGCCTTCGCCGTGCTGATGCGCGGCATGGGCGTGCCTGCCCGCATCGTCACCGGCTACCAGGGCGGCGAGCGCAACCCTGTCGATGGCTACTGGACCGTGCGCAACGCCGACGCCCACGCCTGGACCGAGGTCTGGCTGGCGGACGAGGGCTGGGTGCGCATCGACCCCACCGGCGCCGTGGCCCCGTCGCGCGTGGGCGAGTTCCAGCGCCTGCGCGCCCCCCAGGGTGCCATTGCGGGCGCCGTGGGCAACTTCGTGGGCGTGGGCATGCTGCAGCAGATGCGCGCCGTGTGGGAGGCCGTCAACAACGGCTGGAACCAGTGGGTGCTGAACTACACGCAAAGCCGCCAGCTGGACCTGCTCAAGAACCTGGGCGTGCAGTCGCCGTCGTGGGTGGACATGCTGCGCCTGCTGGGCGCACTGGCCGGCGTGGCCGCACTGGCCTGGCTGGCCTGGATGGCCCGCGCCCAGCGCAGCAGCCGCGATGAATGGCTGCGCCTGATGGACAAGACCCGCGCCCGGCTGCGCCGCATCGGCCTGGATGCCGATGCCAGCCTGCCCCCGCGCGCGCTGGCAGCCCAGGTCATGGACCGCTGGGGCCAGGACGACGCCACGGCCGCCAAGGCCCTGCACGACTGGCTTTTGGACATGGAGCGCCAGCGCTACGCACGCGCCCCCCAATCCGTCCCCCGATCCGCACCCCAGTCCGCACCCAATTCCGCACCCGATACCCCCGGCCTGCCCGCCCTGCGACGCCAATGGCGGGCGCTGGACTGGCCACGCACTCCGCAGCCACGGCCACAAGCCGCCGCTGCCGGCCCCACGACAAGCACACCATGACCAAGCAACGACTGATCCCCTCCGCCCTGCTGCTGCTCGCGGCCGCCGCCCTGCCCTGCGGCGCGCTGGCCAGCAAGCCGGCGCCCGCCCAGACCGGCGCAGCCAAGACTGCCACCAAGTCCACGGCCAAACCTTCCACGAAAAAGCGCACGGCCGCTGCTGCCGCCGCCACGGCGGCAGGCGGCGCCGCCGTGGCCAGGACCGTGCAGGGCAGCACCCCCTACGGAGAACGGCCTGATGCCATGCAAATGGCCGCCGACATTGCGATGCGCCACGACCTGCCGGTGGACTGGGTGCGCGACACCATCGCCCAGGCGCGCTTTCTGCCCCAGGTTCCCCGCCTGATGACGCCGGCTGCCCAGGGCACGGCCAAGAACTGGGGCGTCTACCGCAGCCGCTTTGTCGAGCCCGTGCGCATACGCGCCGGAACCCGCTTTTGGCAGGCCAATGCCGCCGCGCTGGCGCGTGCCGAAAAGCAGTACGGCGTGCCGGCCGAAATCATCGTCGGCATCATCGGCGTGGAGACCATCTACGGCCAGCAGATGGGCAATTTCCGCGTGATCGACGCCCTGGCCACGCTGAGCTTCGACTTCCCCGCAGCCCACCCCCGAGCGCAGGCACGCACCGAGTACTTCCGCGGCGAGCTGGAGCAGTTCCTGCGCTTCACGCACCGCGCCGCAACGGACCCGTTCTCGCTGCGCGGCAGCTACGCGGGCGCCATGGGCATGGGCCAGTTCATGCCCAGCAGCTGGGTGAAGTGGGCGGTGGACTTCGACGGCGACGACCGCATCGACCTGTTCGGCAGCGCGGCCGACGCCATCGGCTCGGTGGCCAACTACTTTGTCGCGCATGGCTGGAAAAGCGGCATGCCCACCCACTACCCTGTGATCATGCAAGCCCAGGGCGCCGACCTGGCCGCCCTGCTGGCGCCCGACATCCTGCCCCAGTTCACGGCCGACGAGATGGCTGCGCGCGGCGTGCAACTGCCGGGCAGCGGCGCGGCGCATCAAGGGCCGCTGGCCCTGGTCAAGCTGGAAAACGGCGCGCAGGGCCAGCCGCTGTACATCGCGGGCACCGAGAACTTCTATGCCATCACGCGCTACAACTGGTCCAGCTACTACGCGCTGTCAGTGATCGAACTGGGCCAGGAAGTCGCTGCGGCCATGGGCCGCTGATCCGGGCCATCCAAACCGTCGAGGCCGTCAGGGACGGCGCATGCGGCACATCGCAGGCTGCTCGGCACGCGCCGCCTCGATCTCTCGCACCACGCGGAAGCCGTAGCCCGAGCCCTCCACATCGAAGGGCACGCCGGGCGCGCCCTGCCTGTCCATGACACCGACCACCAGCGCCTGCTGGAACTGGTGGTCGGCCGCGCGCATGCGGCCCTTGCGCCCGGCCAGCGCCACCTCGGCGCCTTCCAGCGCCTGCGCCACGGCCACCGTGTCGGTGCTGCCCGCACGCGCCATGGACTGGGCCAGGGCCTCGATCATCAGCTGCATGCGCATGTGCACATAGTCATCGGCAGGCCTGGGAAAGCGCTCGCGGAATGCCTTGTAGAAGGCCTGGCTGTCGGGGCCCGGCACGTTGGGCAGCCAGTCGGCCACGGCCAGCACCTTGCCCACGCCGGCCTCGCCTAAAGCGGCTGGCGCACCCAGCGCATTGCCGTAGAAGGTGTAGAAGCGGCCGTCAAAACCCGCCTCCCGCGCGGCCTTGACCAGCAGCATCAGATCGTTGCCCCAGTTGCCTGTGATCACGGCCTGGGCGCCGCTGGCCTTGATCTTGGCGGCATAGGGCGCAAAGTCCTTGACGCGGCCCACGGGGTGCAGCTCGTCGCCCACGATGGCCACATCGGGCCGCTGCGCGGCCAGCTGGCGCCGTGCCTCGCGCAGCACGGCCTGGCCAAAGCTGTAGTCCTGCCCGATCAGGTAGGCGCTGCGCACGGCCGCGTCCTCGCGCAGCACCTGCATCAGCGCGGCCATGCGCATGTCGGCATGGGCGTCGAAGCGAAAGTGCCAGAAGCTGCAGCGCTCGTTGGTGAGCGCGGGATCGACGGCCGAGTAGTTCAGGTACAGCACGCGCCGGGCCGGATCGCGCTCGTTGTGCTTGGCAATGGCATCGACCAGCACGGCGGCCACGGCCGAAGAATTGCCCTGCATGACCACGCGCGCACCGCCGTCGATGGCTGCGCGCAGCGCGGACAACGCCTCCTCGTTCTGGCCCTTGCTGTCATGGCGTTCGATGGCCAGGGGCCGGGCGCCGCCCTGCGCGGCCGGCAGTGGCACACCGCCGCGCGCATTCACGCGCTCGGTGGCCCACAGCAGGTTGCGGAACACGGCCTCGCCCGTGTTGGCAAAGGGGCCGGACAGGCTTTCGATCAGCGCCAGCCGTATGGGCTCGCCGCGCGGCGGGGGCACTGGCTGTCCGCGTTCGTTTGCGGCCAGGGCCGCCAGCGCGGGCGCCGCAAATAGCGCCATGGCACCGCTTTTCAAGACCTTGCGGCGCAATTTATTCATGGCTTTTTCCCTCTTGAAATGCGTTCAACGCCGCTCAACTACGCTCCATGCGGCGACAACTTCGATGAAGCCGCGCAGTTTATAGGAGCCACTTCACCATGATCTTCTCGCCTGTTCTCCGCCGCAACGCCTTCAACCCCCAAGCCGCCGATCTGGCCCTGCAGCGCTTCCTGCAAGGCACCCTGGGCAACGCCGCCCCCTCCCCCTCGTCGGTGCAGGTGCAGCGCGATGAAAAGGCCACGACGCTGCAGCTGGATGTGCCCGGCCTGTCCCGCGAGCAGCTGCAGCTGAGCATTGAGGGCGCCGTGGTCCGTCTGTCCAGCGTCGAGGGTGCGCCCCGCCAGGTGCAGCGCGCCTGGGAGCTGGACCATGAGATCGACACTGCCGCCAGCAGCGCAAAGCTGGAAAACGGCGTGCTCACGCTGTCCCTGGCCCGCCTGGAACCGCAGAGCAAGGCCACCACGCTGAGCATCCAGTAAATCCGGTCATCGAGTTTGTGCACCCGGGCTGTCAACCAATCCTTTCTTCCCTCCTCTTAGCAAGGTGACAGCCCGTTTTCAAAGCCCGGCACATGCCGGGCTTTTTTTGTGCGCAGGCTGCGCATCACAGGTGCCCCGCCGCACAGCGCGGCGATGGGGAAGGCAGAGGCGGCCGAAGAATCAGGCCAGCGAATCGAGCGGCCAGCGCGGCTTGACGTCGAAGGCGTAGTGCCTGTTGGCCACCTCCCGGCCCGCCTGCAGGCGCATGGCGGCGGCCATGGCGATCATGGCGCCGTTGTCGGTGCACAGGTGCAGCTCGGGGTAGTGCACGCGCAGCTTGCGCTTGGCGCAGGCGGCATCCAGCTGCGAGCGCAGCAGCCGGTTGGCACCCACGCCGCCGGCCACGACCACGCGCTTCATGCCGGTCTGCTGCAGCGCGGCCAGGGTCTTCTTGACCAGCACCTCGACGATGGCGGCCTGCGTGCTGGCGGCCAGGTCGGCCTTGCGCGCCTCCAGGTCATCGCCCAGCTTCTTCGCCTGGGTCAGCACGGCCGTCTTCAGGCCGGCGAAGGAGAAGTCCAGGTCGCCCGAATGCAGCAGCGGTCGGGGCAGCTTGAAGGCCTGGGCATCGCCGCCTTCGGCCAGGCGCGAGAGCACGGGACCGCCCGGATAGGGCAGGCCCATGAGCTTGGCCGATTTGTCGAAGGCCTCGCCGGCCGCGTCATCGATGGTCTCGCCCAGGATGGCGTAGCTGCCCACGCCGTCCACGCGCATCAGCTGCGTGTGGCCACCCGAGACCAGCAGGGCCACGAAGGGGAATTCGGGGGGATCGGCGCTCAGGAAGGGCGACAGCAGATGGCCTTCCAGGTGGTGCACGCCCAGCACGGGCTTGTTCAATGCCGCAGCCATGGCGCAGGCCACGCCCGCGCCCACCAGCAGCGCGCCGGCCAGGCCGGGGCCGCGCGTGAAGGCGATCACATCGACCTGGTCCAGCGTGCGGCCGGACTCGCCCAGCACGTTTTCGGTCAGCGGCAGCACGCGGCGGATGTGGTCCCGGCTGGCCAGCTCGGGCACCACGCCGCCGTAGGCGCGGTGCATGTCGATCTGGCTGTGCAGCGCATGGGACAGCAGCGTGGGCACGCCCGTGCCATCGGGGGCCTCGACCAGGGCCACGCCGGTTTCATCGCAGGAGGATTCGATCCCCAGAATCAGCAAACTCATGGGGCTGAAGTGTAGAACCTGCGGGCGCGGCGCACGGCCACCGGCATCAATGGCCCCTGGCAGGCGGGCAGTTGCACGGCCGGCGCTCCGCTACAGGTTGTCTATGTAGGAAGAGCGCGAGAACCGCACGGGCTCGAAGCCGTCGGAGGTCCAGATTTCGCTGGCGATCAGTGCCTGGGCATCCATGGGGCGGGCAAAGTAAAAGCCCTGCAGCTCGTCGCAGCCCAGCGCCTGCAGCACTTCGCGCTGCTGCTGGTTGGTCACGCCTTCGGCCACCACGCGCAGCTCCAGCGCATGGGCCAGGCGCACGATGGCATCGACCACCGCCCGCGCATCGCTCTTGAGGGCCACGTCGCGCACAAAGCTGCGGTCGATCTTCACCTCGTCGGCGCACAGCTGGCGCAGCAGGGCCAGGCTGGAGTAGCCGGTGCCGAAGTCGTCGATGGAGATCTGCACGCCCATGCCCGTGAGTTCGGCAATCACGGCCATGGTGGTCTTGTCGTCCTCCATGGCCACGGACTCGGTGATCTCGAAGACCAGTTGCTCGGGCCGGATGTGGTGCCTTGCGATCGCCTCGGCGATGAACTGCGCCAGCCGCGTCTGAAAGAGCTGGTAGCCCGAGATATTGATGGACACCCGCATGAAGCGCCGCTCGCGCGCCCATTGCGCGGTCTGGCGGCAGGCCTCGTCGATGACCCAGTCGCCGATCTCGCTGATCAGGCCGAAGCGCTCGGCCAGCGGGATGAACACACGGGGACTGATCAGGCCGAACTGCGGGTGGTTCCAGCGCGCCAGCGCCTCCACGCTGCGGATGCGGCCCGTGCGGGTATCGATCTTGGGCTGATAGAACAGCACCAGCTGCTGGCTGGCCACGGCGCGGCGCAGGGCCTGCTGCAGGTCGAACTGCGCGGCCACGCCCTGGCGCATGCTTTCCTTGAAGATGGCGTAGGTGTTCCCGCCGGCACGCTTGGCCGTGTACATGGCGGCATCGGCCGCCGCCATGAGCTTTTCCTTCTTGCCATGGTCGGGATAGATGGCCACGCCGATGGAGCTGCTGATGGAGACCGCTTTTCCTGGCAGGTCGAACGGCTGGCTCAAGGCCTTCTGCACGCGGCCTGCCATGGCCACGGCGTCGTCCACCGAAGCCAGGCAGCCCAGCAGCAGCACGAACTCGTCGCCACCCACGCGCGCCAGCGTGTCCGATTTGCGCGTCATATGGCCCAGACGCACGGCCACCTGGCACAGCAGCGCATCACCGGCGGCATGGCCTTCCACATCGTTGATGGGCTTGAATCCATCCAGGTCGATGTACAGCAGGCCCACGCGCACCGGGCCGCAGGGCCCCGGCTGCTCCACCGAGCTGTCGGCGCGCGCAATCGTGCGGCCCAGCCGGTACTCGAACAGCGCCCGGTTGGCCGTACCGGTCAACGGGTCCCGGAAGGCGATGCGCTTGAGCTTCACATTGGCGCGCAGCAATTTCTCATTGCTCTGCTTGAGCGACTGCGTCAGGCGCTGCGCCTTGCAGCGCATGCGGATGTAGAGCACCGAGCACACCAGCAGGAAGGCCACGAACGCACCGGCACCCCACGGGCCGAGGGCATGCCATCCAGCGAACCAGACGCCCTCATCGGCCAATTGCGCCGACGCGACGCCATCCGGGGCAGCCGCAGGCACCTGACCCTGCACCATGCAGGGCAGCAGCGAAGCCAGCCAGCACGCAAATGTCGGGCCGCGCCAGCGCGCAAGTATCCACCGGGACACCCCCTCGGTCAGGAACAGCGAATGCATGGGGAAAAACCGATCTTCTCGTGATATTTCAAACTCATGCCGATTCAGCCTCACTGCCGCATTGCGCAGCCCAATGCCGTGGTCTGCGTTGCCATGTGCGCCGGATGAACGGGGCTTTTCTTGAAAAACCGCCCCATTCGCTTTGCAAACATTCGACACGCTTACACGTCAGTTTGTGTATCGAAAATTTCAAATCATTAAAAAAATTCTATCAAATCATCGATCCCGTGCCCATGCAAGCACCGCGCGACGCCCCCGGCATGGGAATTGCATCCAGGTCCCTTGCACGAAGGCAAACTGCATCAAGGCAGGCAGACAGGACCAAGCCCCCCATGAAAACCGCTCTCAACTTTCTTGTGGCCGCGCGGCAGTGCGAAATCGGCGAGCTGGAGCAACTGCAGCGCACCAGCGCCCTGGTGGATCTGCTCAGCCGCCTCATCCATGCGCTGCAAAAGGAGCGCGGCCTGTCCAACGTGTTTCTGGCCAGCGCAGGCGCGCGCGGCGGCCCGGCACGGCTGGCGCAGATGGCCGAGTGCGACCGCATGGCCGCTGCGGCGCGCGACGGCTTCGAGCGGGTGGACATGCAGCCCGGCGGTGGGGGACTCACCGGCCACCCCGGCCATGGCGCGCGGCTGTTCAGCCGCATCGCCCATGTGCTGCAGTGCCTGGACGCCCTGCCCGCGCTGCGCGAGCGCGTCGCCAGCCGCACGCTGTCGCCGGAGGCGGCCACGGCCCTCTATATCGATCTGGTGGCCGGCCTGCTGGCCGTGGTCTTCGAGGCGGCGGACAGCGCGCCCGAGCCCGGCATCTCGCGCCTGCTGGTGGCCTTGTTCAACTTCATGCAGGGCAAGGAGTTCGCGGGCCAGGAGCGCGCCACGGGCGTGGCGGCGTTCGGCGCGGGCGTGAGCGATGCGCCGCGCCAGCAGCACTGGCTGCACCTGATCGCCTCGCAGGAGCGCTGCTTTCAGGTCTTTGCGGAGTTCGCGCCGCCCCATTCCCTGGCCCTGTGGCAAGAAAGCAGCGCGGCCGACGCCACGCTGGCCGTGATCGAGCGGCTGCGCCGCGTGGGCTGCACGGCCGCGGCGGGCGCGCCTTTGTCCGTGGAGATGGCCGAGCCCTGGTTCGACAGCTGCTCGCAGCGCATGGACGCGCTGCAGACCGTCGAGGCCCGCCTGACGGCCGAGCTGCAGCAGCAATGCCAGCACCGCATTGCCGATGCCCGCGCCGCCCTGCAGACGCTGCTGCAGGCGCCGCAGGCATTGGCGACCACGCCGGTCTCGGCCACGCTGGCGCCGGGCGAGCTGCAGCCGCCGGCTGCACGGCTGGGGCCGCAATTGGACCGTTCCGTGATGGACCTGGTGCAGGACCAGTCGCAGCGCCTGCAGGCCATGCAGGCCGAGCTGGAGACCGTGCGCGCCACGCTCACGGAGCGCAAGCTGCTGGAACGCGCCAAGGGCCTGCTGATGGCGCGGCGCCAGCTCAGCGAAGGCGAGGCCCACAAGCTGCTGCGCCAGACCGCCATGAACCAGAACCGCCGCCTGGCCGATGTGGCGCAGGCCGTGCTTTCCATGGCCGATCTCCTGCCGCCTGCGCCTTGAACGCCGGGCCGGTGCGAGCCATGCTGCAGTGCAGCACCGACTTGGTGCCATGGAACGCACCAGAAGGTGGCCCGGCGAGGACTGCAAGGCCGATGGACGGCATGGTCCCCTGTGAACACGGCCTGGCACGCTTTCTGCATTGACTCTGGCAACTCCCGGCCAAAGGCGGCCGGGACCCCGGTCTTGATTCAAGGCCCCAGGACAACGGCGTCACTCTCCCCGCGCAGCGCGGCTGGAGAGGACGCCGTTTTGCTTGGAGCAGAGCCCGTTTGCAAGTGTTCCATTCCCGACGATCGAAGGAGTTCCGCCATGGCGTCAAGCCCCAAGCCCACCACAGGCCCTCTCACCGCCGGCCCGGCCCTGCCCCGGCGCGACTTTCTGCGCCAGGCCGGCACGCTGGCAGGCGGTGCGGCGCTCTACACCCAGCTGGGCCACCATGGCGCCTGGGCGGCCGGCTCGGATGCGCCAGAGAAGAAAGAGGTGCGCATCGGCTTCATCCCGCTGACCGACTGCGCCAGCGTGGTCATGGCCTCGGTGCTGGGGATCGATCAGAAGTACGGCGTCAAGATCATTCCCTCCAAGGAAGCGAGCTGGGCCAGCGTGCGCGACAAGCTGGTCAACAGCGAGCTGGACTTTGCCCACGTGCTCTACGGCCTGGTCTACGGCGTGCACCTGGGCGTGGGCGGCGCCAAGAAGGACATGGCCGTGCTGATGACGCTCAACCACAACGGCCAGGCCATATCGCTGTCGAAGAAACTGGCCGACAAGGGTGCCGTCAATGGCGCGGGCCTGGCCAAGCTGATGGCCAGCGAAAAGCGCGAATACACCTTTGCCCAGACCTTTCCCACGGGCACGCATGCCATGTGGCTGTACTACTGGCTGGCGGCCAACGGCATCCACCCGCTCAAGGATGCCAAGGTCATCACCGTGCCACCGCCGCAGATGGTGGCCAATATGCGCGTGGGCAACATGGACGGCTTTTGCGTGGGCGAGCCCTGGAACCACCGCGCCATCATGGACGGCATCGGCGTCACGGCCGCCACCACCCAGTCCATCTGGCAGGACCACCCAGAAAAGGTGCTGGGCACCACGGCCGAGTTCGCACGCCAGAACCCCAACACGGCACGCGCCGTGACGGCGGCCATCATCGAGGCCAGCCGCTGGATCGACGAGAGCCTGGCCAACAAGACCCGCATGGCCGAGACCATCGCCGGCAAGGCCTATGTGAACACGGGCGTGGATGCCATCAACCAGCGCATCCTGGGCCGCTACCAGGACGGCATGGGCAAGACCTGGGACGACCCCAACCACATGAAGTTCTACGGCGACGGCAGCGTGGGCTACCCCTACCTGTCCGACGGCATGTGGTTCCTGACCCAGCACAAGCGCTGGGGCCTGCTCAAGGACCACCCCGACTACCTGGGCGTGGCCCGCTCCATCAACCGCCTGGACATCTACCAGCAGGCCGCCACCGCCTCCAAGGCCCCGCTGCCCAAGGCGGAGATGCGCAGCAGCAAGCTCATGGATGGCACCGTCTGGGACGGCAAGGATCCGCGCAAGTACGCAGACAGCTTTGCCATCAAGGCCTGAGAGATCCCCTTTGAAGCCCCACCCCACAGAGGAACACACCATGGTCAGCGCCGTCTTCCACTTCCCGGCCGAATCCGCTGCCGCGCCGGCAGCCGCCTCCACACCGATCTCCGCGCAGGTCTCCGGGCCCGCCGCTCCAGCCGCGCCGGCCACCCAGGCCCGGGCACCCGCCGCCCCGCGCGACTGGGCAGCGCTCTCGCGTGCCTTCTGGCTGGCCGTGCTGCCGCCGCTGTGCGGCCTCGGTTTGCTGGTGGGCGTGTGGTCCCTGGTGGCTGCAGGCTCGGGCCAGAGCATTCCGGGGCCCCTGGCGACCTGGCAGCAGGCGGTGGAGATTTTCAGCGACCCGTTCTACCGCAACGGCCCCAATGACCAGGGCGTGGGCTGGAATGTGCTGGCTTCGCTGCAGCGCGTGGCCGTGGGCTTTGGCCTGGCGGCGCTGGTCGGCATTCCGGCCGGCTTCGTGATCGGGCGCTTCAACTTCCTGTCGCGCATGTTCAACCCGCTGATCAGCCTGCTGCGCCCGGTGTCGCCGCTGGCCTGGCTGCCCATCGGCCTGCTGGTCTTCAAGGGCGCCAACCCGGCGGCCATCTGGACCATCTTCATCTGCTCCATCTGGCCCATGCTCATCAACACCGCCGTGGGCGTGCAGCGCGTGCCGCAGGACTACATGAACGTGGCGCGCGTGCTCAACCTCAGCGAATGGAAGATCGCCACCACCATCCTGTTCCCCGCCGTGCTGCCCTACATGCTGACCGGCGTGCGCCTGGCCGTGGGCACGGCCTGGCTGGTCATCGTCGCGGCCGAGATGCTCACCGGCGGCGTGGGCATCGGTTTCTGGGTCTGGGACGAGTGGAACAACCTCAACGTCAAGAACATCATCATCGCGATCTTCGTGATCGGCATCGTGGGCCTGCTGCTGGAGATGGCCCTGGTCAAGCTGGCAACGGCATTTACGTTCGAAGAGGTGAAGGCATGAATGCATCGTCCAAGTTCATCGAGGTCCAGGGCGTGGAGCAGAGCTTCAAGACCGCCAAGGGCCTGTTTCCGGCGCTGCGCAATATCGACCTGACCATTGCGCGGGGCGAGTTCGTCTCGCTGATCGGCCACTCGGGCTGCGGCAAGTCCACCCTGCTGAACCTGATCGCGGGCCTGACCACGCCCACCACGGGCGTGCTGCTGTGCGCCAACAAGGAGATCAAGGGCCCCGGGCCCGAGCGCGCCGTGGTCTTCCAGAACCACTCTCTGCTGCCCTGGCTGACCTGCGAGGGCAATATCCACCTGGCCGTGGAGCGCGTCTATGGCCGCACGGAAAGCCGCGCCCAGCTCAAGGCACGCACCCTGGCCGCGCTGGAGCTGGTGGGCCTGGCCCATGCCGCGCACAAGCGGCCCGGTGAAATCTCGGGCGGCATGAAGCAGCGCGTGGGCATTGCGCGCGCGCTGTCGATGGAGCCGCAGGTGCTGCTGATGGACGAGCCCTTCGGCGCGCTCGATGCGCTCACGCGCGCCAAGCTCCAGGACGAGCTGCTGGAGATCGTGGCGCGCACGCAAAGCACCGTGGTCATGGTCACCCACGATGTGGACGAGGCCGTGCTGCTGTCCGACAAGATCGTGATGATGACCAACGGCCCGGCAGCCACCATCGGCGAGGTGCTGGAAGTCGGCATCGCCCGGCCGCGCAACCGCGTGGCACTTGCCGAGGACGACCGCTACCGCGAGTGCCGCAAGGCGGTGATCGACTTCCTCTACACACGCCAGGGGCATGTGGAAAAGGCGGCCTGAACCTTCGCCGGTCCTGCCGCCTTCCAGGCCCTGCACAGAGCGGGCCGGCCGAGCCCCGGCTCAGTGCCGGCCCGAGATGTAGTGCTCCAGCTGCTCGATGATGAACTTCTGCTCGGAGATGATGTCCTTGACCAGGTCTCCGATGGAGATCAGGCCCAGCAGCTTGCCGCCCTCGTCCACCACGGGCAGGTGGCGCAGCCGGTTCTCGGTCATCACCGCCATGCATTCCTGCGTGGTCTGGGTGGGGCCGACGAAGAGCACGTCGCGCGTCATCACGTCGCGCACCAGGGTGGCGCCCGAGGTACGCCCCAGCAGCGCGATCTTGCGCGCGTAGTCGCGCTCGGTGACGATGCCTGCGATCTCGCTGCCCTCCATCACGAGCAGGGCTCCAATGCCCTTGTCGGCCATGAGCCGCAGCGCGTCGAGCACGGAATCGGTAGGCGCGATGCTGTACACCGCGCCGCTGGCCTTGGACTTGAGAATGTCTGCAACTGCTGTCATGGGTGCCTTTCAGTCGTTCGCCAATTCGGTTCTAGTGTCATCCGAACTGCGCCCAAAAAGCAACAGGGCCAGCGCGTGTATGCACACGCACCGGCCCTGCCCGATTCAGTGAATGCGGCCCTTCAGCGGCGACCACCCAGCAGACTGCCACCAATCTTCATCAGATCGCTGAGACCTACCTGGCCGTCGCCATCCTGATCGAGCAGGCTGCCCAGCAAACCACCACCCAGACCGCCCTGCTGCTGCGCCTGCGCATGCTCGCGGCCCAGCACCTGGCCCAGGCCGCCGGCATCCATGCCGCCTGCGCTCACGCGCTGTGCAAGAAAGGACATGACGATGGGTGCCAGCAGCTGCAGCAGCTGGGCCGCGCCGCCGCTGCCCAGGCCCGTGGCCTGGCCCAGTCCGTCCTGCGCGCGCTGCTGGTTGCCGCCCAGGATGTGGCCCAGGATGGCTGCGCCATCGAGCCCGCCACCTGCATTGCCGCCCGCGCCTGCGCCGCCGCCCAGCAGCGAGCCCAGCAGGCCGCCGAGGTCCAGGCCACCGGCGCCGCCGCCGCCGCTGGCCGCGCCATGGTCGCGCTGCAGCGCGCCGAAGAGATTGGCCGCGCCCTGCGGATCGGCCGCATTGCGGCCCAGCGAGGCCAGCAGCACGGGCAGGGCCGCGCCCACGGCGCTTTCGGTCTGGGCGGGGCTGGCGCCGATCTGGTCCGCCATCTGCTGCATGGGCGCGCCCTGCAGTTGGGCCATCAGTTCGGCGGCCAGGGAAGAGCTGGAGTTCATGGTCGTTCCTTCATCCGGTCGCCCGGTCAACACAAAACCACATGGTATGCGCAAGCCTGCGCAGCGCACATGACGGTGCCACGTCCAAGTGTCAACGATGTTTTCCAGCGGCCGCAGGAACCCGCAGGGGTCAGGTCGTGGTCAGCACCCTCTGCGGCTGCGCGCGCGCCTGCCGCATCTGTGGCGGGCTCTGCACCTGGCTGCGTGCCAGGCTCTGTGCCTGGGCCTTCATGGACCGGCGCAGGGCCACGGCATCGCCCGCTGCGGCAGGAGAGCGGCCCGTGACGTCCAGCCGGAACACCTGCACGGTTTCCGACACGGTCTGCGCCTGGGCCTGCAGGGCCATGGCCGATGCCGCGTTCTGCTCGACCAGGGCCGCATTCTGCTGCGTGATGCTGTCCAGATGCGCCACGGCCGCGTTGACCTGCGAGATGCCGCTGAGCTGCTCGCTGGAGGCGCTGTGGATCTCACCGATCAGCAGGCTCACGCGCCGCACCAGATCCAGCGATTCGATCATGGTCTTCTGCGCCACCTCGGTCCTCTGGTTGCCGTCCAGCACCTTGGCGGCGGAGTCGTCGATGAGCTCGCGGATCTCCTTGGCCGCCGCCAGCGTGCGCTGCGAGAGGCTGCGCACCTCGGCCGCCACGACCGCAAAGCCCCGGCCCTGGTCGCCTGCGCGCGCGGCCTCCACCGCAGCGTTCAGCGCCAGGATATTGGTCTGGAAGGCGATGGAGTCGATGAGCTGCGTGATCTCGCCAATGCGCCCCGACGCGGCCTGGATCTGCTTCATGGTGGCGGCCACGCCATCGACGGCGCCGCTGCTGCGTTCGGCCACCTCGCTGGCCTGGGCGGCCAGGTCCGTGGCCTGGCGGGCCGAGTCGGCCGTGTGCTTGACGGTGCCCGTGATCTCCTCCATGGAGGCCGCCGTCTGCTGCAGGTTGCCCGCCTGGGTTTCGGTGCGCGCGGACAGGTCATGGTTGCCCTGCGCGATTTCCCGGCTGGAGATCTGCATCTTGTCGCTTTCCTCGCGCGCATCGCGCACGATGGACAGCAGGTTCACGTTGAGCTGGCTCAGCGCCTTCTGCAGATCGCCCACCACGTCCTTGCGCGTGATGCGTATCGTCTGCGTCAGGTCGCCGGCCGCCAGGCGATTGGCCAGCAGCACCATCTGCGCCAGCGGCGCCACGGTCAGCCGGTAGGCCCAGGCCCCGGCCAGGCCCGTGAAGATGCAGACCGCCAGCCAGGCCAGCGCAGACCATGCGTCCAGCGTATGCCCACCGGCCACCGCCGCGCCAAAGGCCGCAGCCACCACCATGAAGAAGATCAGCACCAGCTTGCCGGCCAGGCCCAGGCTCAATGCGTTGGCCAGGCGGCCGCGCAGGTTGTTGCGCAACAGGTGGCCGGCACGCAGCACGTGGACCCGGCGCCCGGCGTCCTTTTCGGCGCGCATGGTGGCGTAGAGGCGCTCGGCCGCATCGGTCTGCTCGCGCGTGGCCTCGGTGCGCACCGACATGTAGCCCGAGGGCCGGTCGCCATCCATCAGCGGGGTGACATTGGCCATGACCCAGTAGAAGTCGCCGTTCTTGCGCCGGTTCTTCACGGGGGCGGACCAGGGCAGGCCCGCCGAGATGGTCTCCCACATGTCGCGGAAGGCTTCCTCCGGCATGTCGGGGTGGCGGATCATGTTGTGGGGCTGGCCCAGCAGGTCTTCGCGCTCGTAGCCGCTGACCTCGATGAACATCGGGTTGCAGTAGAGGATGCGGCCCTTCAGGTCCGTGGTGGAGACCAGGGTCTGGCCCTTGGGAAACGAGTACTCGCGCGTACTGACCGGCAGATTCACTCTCATAGGCATCCTCCCTTGAAGAAGAAAAATCCTGCGTGCCCCATCCGGCCCAGCGAACCGCTGGCCGGAGTTCACAGTTTTTACCCCGAATCGCCACATTTGAAACAAATAAAAACAAAACCTCCATTGGATTCAGACATCTGATAGGACCGTATCGATAGCACGCGCACCGCTTTGATGCATGCGGCGCACCAGCCTGGCACGGCCGCGCGGACTCGCGTCCCCGGGGCGATCAGTCGCCACAGGGCAGCAGGCCTGGCACGCAGCTTGCTAAATACCGGGCGTGGCCATGAAGGGCCGCAGGGCCAGGCGCAACGACGTGCCACGGCCCGGGACAAAGGCGTCACCCCGCGCGCAGCCATCGGCCGCGCAGCGTGGGGACGCCTTTTTTGTTTTCCGAACCGCAACGGGGGCACGATGAAAAAATCCAGGCTGGTGATGGTGGGCAACGGCATGGCCGGCGTGCGCACGCTGGAGGAGCTGCTCAAGATCGCGCCCGACCTCTACGAGATCACGGTATTCGGGGCCGAGCCCCACCCCAACTACAACCGCATCATGCTGTCGCCCGTGCTGGCGGGCGAGCAGCAGCTGCACGAGATCATCCTCAACGACTGGTCCTGGTATGCGCAGCACGGCATTACCCTGCATGCGGGCTGCCGCGTGCACGCAGTCGACCGGGCGCGCCGCGTGGTGCACGCCGTGGACGCGGCCGGACAGCCGGTGAGCGCCGAGTACGACCGGCTGATCCTGGCCACGGGCTCGCGCCCCTTCATGCTGCCCGTGCCCGGGCGCGAGCTGGAAGGCGTGCTGGGCTACCGCGACATTGCCGACACCCAGGCCATGATCGCGGCGGCCGCCAGCCACCGCCATGCCGTGGTCATCGGCGGCGGCCTGCTGGGCCTGGAGGCCGCCAACGGACTCATGAAGCGCGGCATGGACGTTACCGTGGTGCATGCGGGCGAGCGCCTGCTGGACCGCCAGCTGGACGAGACCGCCGCCGCCTTGCTGCAGGCCTCGCTGGCCGAGCGCGGCATGCGCTTTCTGATGCAGGCCCAGACCCGGGCGCTGACGGGCGACGGCCAGGGCCGCGTGGCCTGCGTGCACCTGCAGGACGGGCGCGAGGCACCGGCCTCGCTGGTGGTCATGGCCGTGGGCATCCGGCCCGAGACCACGCTGGCCGAGCAGATGCACCTGCACGTGCAGCGCGGCATCGTGGTCAGCGACACGCTGCAGACCGTGACCGACCCGCGCATCTACGCCGTGGGCGAGTGCGCGGCGCACCGGGGCGTGGCCTACGGGCTGGTGGCGCCGCTGTTCGAGCAGGGCAAGGTGCTGGCCAACCACCTGGCGGAGATGGGCATCGGCCGCTATCCGGGCTCGCAGACCTCGGCCAAGCTCAAGGTCACGGGCATCCATCTGTTCAGCGCGGGCGATTTCCGCGGCGACGAGGGCACGGAGGAAATCGTGCTCAGCGACCCCGGCGCGGGCGTGTACCGCAAGCTTGTGCTGCGCGGTGACAGGCTGGTCGGCGCCTGCCTGTATGGCGACACCGAGGACGGTGGCTGGTACTTCCGCCTGTTGCGCGATGGCGTGGCAGTGCAGGAACTGCGCGACCGCCTCATGTTCGGCGAAAGTCAAGCCAGCAAGGCCAGCCAGGCCGACCCGGCCAGCGGCGCGTGACGGCGCCCGTGCCCTGCCCTTCCCTCATCCACCCCAGGCCCACCATGCAAGAAACCCGATCCACCTGCCCCTATTGCGGCGTAGGCTGCGGCGTCCTCATCGAAAGCGATGGTGCGCGCATCACGGGCGTGCGCGGCGATCCGGCGCACCCCGCCAACCACGGCCGCCTGTGCACCAAGGGCAGCACCCTGCACCTGACGGCCTCGCCCGCACTGGCACAGCAGACGCGGCTGCTGCAGCCCGCGCTGCGTGCCACGCGCGGCGCGGCGCCCCAGGATGTGGGCTGGGATGCCGCACTGGACCTGGCCGCCGGCAGGCTGGCCTCCATCGTGCAGGAGCACGGCCCCGACGCCGTGGGCCTGTATGTGAGCGGCCAGTTGCTGACCGAGGACTACTACGTCTTCAACAAGCTGGCCAAGGGCCTGATCGGCACCAACAACATCGACACCAATTCGCGCCTGTGCATGAGCAGCGCCGTGGCCGGCTACAAGCTCACGCTGGGCGCCGACGCGCCACCGGCCTGCTACGAGGATGTGGACCATGCGGACTGCCTTTTCATCGCGGGCAGCAACGCGGCCTGGGCGCATCCCGTGCTCACGCGGCGCATCGAGCAGGCGCGTGCCGCGCGGCCGCAGATGAAGATCATCGTGGCCGACCCGCGCCGCACCGACACGGCCGGCATGGCCGACCTCTTCCTGCCGCTGCGCCCGGGCAGCGACACCCTGCTGTTCCACGGCATGCTGCACATCATGGAACTGGAAGGCTGGCTGGACCAGGCCTACATCGCACGCCACACCAGCGGCTTTGCCGACCTGCAGGCCCTGGTGCGGGAGGCCACGCCCGAGCGCGTGGGCGAGCTCTGCGGCCTGCCCCGGCACGATCTGTTCCAGGCCGCGCAATGGTTTGCGCTGGGCGGGGATGCACGCGACGGCGCCGCCCGTGGCGCCACGCTGAGCCTGTACTGCCAGGGCCTGAACCAGAGCAGCAACGGCACGGCCAAGAACGCCGCGCTGATCGGCCTGCACCTGGCCACAGGCCAGATCGGGCGCGCAGGCGCGGGGCCCTTCTCGCTCACGGGCCAGCCCAATGCCATGGGCGGGCGCGAGGTGGGCGGGCTGGCCAATCTGCTGTCGGCCCACCGCGACCTGGCCAACCCCGCCCACCGCGCCGAAGTGGCCGCACTGTGGGGCGTGGACGCCGTGCCGCCCCGCCCCGGCAAGACCGCCGTGGAGATGTTCGAGGCCGCCGCCGAGGGCGAGATCCGCGCGCTGTGGATAGCCTGCACCAACCCTGCGCAAAGCATGCCCGACCAGGCCCTGGTACGGCGCGCGCTGCAGCGGGCCGAATTCGTCATCGTGCAGGAGGCCTTTGCCACCACCGCCACCTGCGCCTACGCCGACCTGCTGCTGCCCGCCACCACCTGGGGCGAGAAGATCGGCACGGTGACCAACAGCGAAAGGCGCATCTCGCGCGTGCGCCCCGCCGTGGCCGCACCCGGTGCCGCGCGCCATGACTGGCGCATTGCAGTGGACTGCGCGCAGCGCATGGAGGCACGGCTGCGCCCAGGCCGGCCCAGCCTCTTCCCCTACGACACCGAAGACGCCGCTGCCGGCGCCCAGGCCATCTGGAACGAGCACCGCGAGAGCACGCGCGGGCGTGACCTGGACATCACCGGCCTGTCCTGGGATCTGCTGGACGCGCAAGGCCCCCAGCAATGGCCGCTGCCCGAAGGTGCAGCCCAGGGCCGCGCACGGCTCTACGAAGACGGCCGCTTTCCCACGCCCGATGGCCGCGCACGCTTTGCCCTGCTGCCCTGGCAGCCGCTGGCCGAGCCGCCCGATGCGCACTATCCCTTCAGCCTGACCACGGGCCGGCTGCGCGACCAGTGGCACGGCATGAGCCGCACGGGCCAGCTGGGCCGCTTGTTCGGCCATGCGGCCGAGCCCTGCCTGCAAATGCACCCGCGGGACATGGCCGAGCGCGGCCTGCGCGCGGGCGACCTGGTGCAGATGAGCAGCCGGCGCGGCGCCCTGCTGGTGCCGGTGCAGCCCGATGACACGCTGACGCCCTCCCAGCTCTTCATGGCCATGCACTGGGGCGGCGAGTACCTGGGCGGCACTTCAATGGGCGGCATCAACGCCCTGACCACACCGGCCTTGTGCCCCGGCTCCAAGCAGCCCGAACTCAAGCACACGGCCGTGAAGCTGCAAAAGGCCGAACTGCCCTGGACCCTGCTGGCCATGGCCTGGCTGCCCGAGGACCGGGTGCTGGCCGTGCGCGAGCAGTTGTCCGCCCTCATGCCGCACTTCGGCTTCGCCAGCTGCGTGCCCTTCGGCAATGCCGTCCCGCTGCAGGATGCTGCCCGGGCCCGGCACGGCGTGCTGCTGCGCGCCGCCGCGCATGAGGCGCCGGGCGAGGCCGTCCTCGCACGGATCGAATCCCTGCTGGGCCTGGATGCCGCCGACACCCTGCGCTACAGCGACCGCCGCCGCCAGCACAGCCGCGCGCTGCGGCTGGACCGCCACAGCCTGTCCACCACGGTCGAGGCCCTGCTGCTGGCGGGCGACACGCGCGCGGGCAGCTGGCTGTCCACCCTGCTGCAGGACCAGATGCCGGCACAGGACTATGGCCGCCTGCTGCTCATGCCCTCGGGTTCGGCGCCGCTGGCCATCCAGCCGCGTGCGCGCCAGGTCTGTACCTGCTTCGATGTGGACGAGACCGCCATCGCAGGCGCGCTTGCGCGCTGCGAGGGCAGCGACGACGCTCGCCTGGCCGCGCTGCAGGGCCAGTTGCGCTGCGGCACCAATTGCGGCTCCTGCCTGCCCGAGCTCAAGCGCCTGGTGCGCCACATACCCCTGGCGAAGAGCCAGGAGACCGCATGAAAGAGGCGATGGAACAACGGGTTTGCATATATAGCGAAAAGTAATGAAACCTGCGGGAAAATATGCCCCCACAGGATTCCACCCACGATTGCAACGCCATGGGCATCAGCCAATACATCAAGGAAATAGGCCGCGGCGCACGCGGAGCCAAGGCGCTGGAGCGCCCGCAGGCGGCCGACCTGTTCGGCCAGGTGCTGGACGGCGGCGTCAGCGACCTGGAGATCGGGGCCTTTTGCATCGCCATGCGCATCAAGGGCGAGACCGTCGAGGAGATGAGCGGCTTCCTGGACGCCGTGCATGCGCGCGTCGCCCGTTTTCCCGCCGCGGCCAATGGCCGCCCCGTGATCGTGCTGCCCAGCTACAACGGCGCGCGCCGCCTGCCCGTGCTCACGCCCCTGCTGGCCCTGCTGCTGGCGCGCGAAGGCCTGCCCGTGCTGCTGCACGGCATGCGCACCGAGGCGCGCCGCATCCTGGCCAGCGATGTGCTGCAGGCCCTGGGCATTGCGCCGCTGCCATCTCCCCAGGCCCTGGCCGGCGGCCAGGTGGCCCATATCCATACCGAACATCTGCACCCGGCCCTGGCGCGCCTGCTGTCCGTGCGCGAGGTCATCGGCCTGCGCAACCCGGGCCACAGCGTGGTCAAGCTGCTGGCGCCCTGCGACGGCCCCTGCCTGCTGGTAACGGCCTACACCCATCCCGAGTACCTGCCCATGCTGCACGGCACCTTCGGGACGCTGGGCATGAATGTCCTGCTCTCGCGCGGGCTGGAAGGCGAGGTCGCGGCCGACCCGCGCCGGCTGCCGCGCTACGACGGCTTTGTGGCAGGCGCCCACCAGCTGCTGGCCGAGCAGCAAAGCGGCACCGCCTCCGACGTGCCGGGCCTGCCCGCCGAGATCGACGTGGACACCACGGCGCGCTACACCGAAGACGTGCTCGCGGGCCGGCTGCCCGTGCCGCCCGCGCTCACACGCCAGGTGGAACACATCGTCCACCTTGCCGATCAGATTCGCTGAACACCCCAGAAAAAACGGAGCCCCGCCATGACGACCCCGTCCCACACCCCTGCGAACACCGCCCGGCGCGGCACCTGCACCCTGGTCGGCGCCGGCCCCGGCGACCCGGAGCTGCTGACCATCAAGGCCCTCAAGGCCATACAGGCTGCCACCGTGCTGCTGGTCGATGACCTGGTCAGCGACGCCATCGTGGCCCATGCCGCGCCCACGGCGCGCATCGTCTACGTGGGCAAGCGCGGCGGCTGCAAGAGCACGCCCCAGGCCTTCATCGAAAAGCTCATGCTGAGCGCCGTGCAGGAGGGCGAGACCGTGGTGCGCCTGAAGGGCGGCGACCCCTTCATCTTCGGGCGCGGCGGCGAAGAGGTGGAGCACCTGCGCGAGGCCGGCATCGAGGTCCAGGTCATCAACGGCATCACTGCTGGCCTGGCCGGGCTCACCAGCCTGGGCGCCCCGCTCACGCACCGCGACCGGGCGCACGGCGTGGTCTTCATCACGGGCCACGCCAAGCCCGGCGACAGCGGCACTGACTGGCGCCAGCTGGCCGCCACCGCGCGCGATGCGCGGCTCACCCTGGTGATCTACATGGGCGTGAGCAGCGTGGAGCACATCCGCGCCGAGCTGCTCAATGGCCTGCCCGCAGCCACGCCCGTGGCCGTGATCCAGCACGCCAGCCTGCCACAGCAGCGCCACGCGCTGACCACGCTGGGCGCGCTGGTGGAGTGCATTGCCGACACGGGCCTGGGCAGCCCCAGCGTCATCGTCGTTGGCGATGTGGTCCATGGCGTACGGGCAATGGCCGAACCTCAGACGCAGCTCACCGCTGCGGTTGCAGCCGCCTGAGTGCGAGATTGCTGCAATCGAAAATCTATCGATTCATAAAAGTCATTAGTTTTCATTAAAAATCCCCTGTTGGCTGCCGAAACGGCGTTTAGACCGTTTTGGCAGACCGTCAGCTCCGCCAGGCGGCGGTAGCGCCATCGGGGGATTCCATGAAAACACCAGGCCTTAATTTCACTTCCACAGCTGCGCAGATACGGCTGTCCGCATGGCGGCGCACGTGGTCGCCGCTGCTGGCCGGCTGCGCGCTTGGCATGGCCCTGCTCATGCCCGGCCTGGCTGGAGGCGCCGAAATGGTGCTGGCCACGCGCGTCACGGCCGCTGCAAAGCCCTGGCTCACACCCGCGCACCGCCAGTGGCTGCAGGCGCGCGGGCCGCTGACCGTGGGCATTTCCCTGCCCGACCATCCTCCCCTGGAAATGATCGATGGCGAGCGCTTCCAGGGCATCACGGCCGACCACCTGGGACTGCTGTTTCCCGCGCCGGTGCGCTTCAAGACCTATGGATCGCGCGTGGCCGTGCTCGATGCGCTGCGGCGCGGCGAGATCGACCTGGCCTGCGAGGGCACCGAGCTGGAGGCCGAACGCGCCGACCTGGCCCTGAGCGTGCCCTACCTGCCCAGCCAGCCCGTGCTGGTGTCGCTCTCGCATGCGCCCTTCGACGCGGAGCGCCGGGGCGCGCGGTTGGCCATGACGCCCGACCAGCTGTTGCGCTCCCAGGTTGCGGCCGCCTATCCTCTCAGCGAGCTGCTGACCTATGAAACACCCCGCCGCGCGCTGGAGGCGCTGAGCCTGGGCGAGATCGATGGCTTCGTCGGCGACACGGTCACGGTGCACTACCTGATCCAGGCCAACTACCTGCTCAACCTGCGCGTGCAGGGCTTTGCCCCCATAGAAAGCCGGGGCTTCGGCATGCTGGTGCGGCATGACGATACGCAGCTGAAGGCCTATCTGGACCAGGCACTGCCCGCCATCACCTTGCAGCATGGCGACGACATTCTGCACAGCTGGAGCGGCAGCCGCCGTCCGCTGCTGGGAAGCGACCGCGTGGCCCTGACACCCTCGGAAAAGCAGTGGCTGGATGCCCATCCCCGCATTCCCGTGGTGCTCAACAGCTCGCTGGGATCGCTGGGAAAGCTGAATGCCGACCGCCAGGCCGAGGGCATAGGACCCGACTACCTGGACCTGATCAGCCACCGCGCCGGCCTGCAGTTCGACTACGTGACCGCACGCAACTACACCGAACTCGAGGCCATTCTGGGCTCGGGCAAGGCCCTGCTCACCCCCGTCTACACCTCGCCGCCGATTGCATCGCCCGATATCAAGCTGCTGCCGCCCTACCTGCGCAGCGCGGTGGTGGTGCTGGCCCGGCCCGAGGCGAATGCGGGCACACAGCGTGACAAGGGCATACACCACCTGCAGGGACTGGAGGGCAAGCGCGTGGCCATGGTGGCTGGCTTCTTCCTGGAGGACACGGTGCGCCGCGAGCATCCGCGCATACGGCTGCAGCTGTATCCCGACCTGGCCCAGGCCCTGGCCAGCGTGGCAGCCGATGACAGCGATGCCTTCGTCGGCAACGACTACGCAGCGCGCTATGCCAACGCCCAGCAATTGGGCAACCAGTTGCAGCTCACCGGCATCCTGGAGGACTACACCCGCCCCGTGAGCCTGGCAGTGCATGCCGCCGAGCCCGAGCTTCTGAGCATTCTGGAGAAGGCCCAGCTGTCCATCTCACCCGAAGAAATGGCCGAAATCGTGCGCCTGTGGGCGCCGCGCGATAGCGGCAGCGGCACGCGCTTTTGGCGCGAGCACCGCCAGCGCCTGCTGCTGCTGCTGGCAGCGCTGGCGCTGGCCACGGCCACCTCCCTGGTCTGGGGCTTTTACCTGAGCCGCCAGATGCGCAGGACGCGCCGTGCCGAGCGGCGCGCCGAGGCCGCCAACCGGGCCAAAAGCCTGTTCCTGTCCACCACCAGCCACGAGATACGCACGCCGCTGAGCGCCATCATCGGCCTGCTGGAGCTGGCTCAGGACCGCGAAAAACTCGGCCTGCCCCACCGCGATACGCTGGCCGCGGCCCACAAGGCCTCACAGGGCATGCTGCTGCTGCTGGGCAATGTGCTGGACCTGCACCGCATCGAGTCGGGCCACATCGACTCCACGCCCCAGCCCGTGGCGCTGCGGCCTCTGATCGAAGACATGGCCCCGCTGCTGCAGGGCCTGGCGCACGGCAAGCGGCTGTCGCTGCGCACCCAGGTTGGCAAGGGCGTGGACCACAGCGTGACGGCCGACCCGCTGCACCTCAAGCAGGTGCTGTTCAACCTGCTGAGCAATGCCATCAAATTCACCGAACGCGGCAGCGTCACCCTGCGCGCGCAAGGCACCCGCCGCCATGACCGCCTGCTGCTGCAGATGGAGGTGGAGGACACCGGCATCGGCATTGCGCCGCAGGACCAGGCCCGGCTGTTCAAGCCCTTTTCGCAGGTGCCGGGCGCCCATCAGGACCAGGCCTTCGGCAGCGGCCTGGGCCTGAGCATCACGCGCCGCCTGCTGGAGCACATGGGGGGGACCATCACCCTGGAGAGCGTGCCGGGCCGGGGCTCACGCTTCACGGTCAGGTTGAGCCTGCCCCTGGTGGAGCCGGACGACAGGCCGTCGGCCGAAGAGGTATTGCCCCGGATCATGCCCGCGCCCCTGGAGCTGCGTGCAAAGGCCGATACAGGCACCGAGCCCCTGCCCGAAGTCCCGGCCGAGCCGGAACTCAGAATCCTGGCCGTGGAAGACTATATGTTCAATCGCGAGCTGCTCAAGAGCCAGCTCACCGCGCTGGGCCAGGGCATCTCGCTGGCCGGCGATGGACAGGAGGCCTGGGCGCGTTGCCTGGTCGAGTCCTTCGATCTCATCATCACCGACGGCCGCATGCCGATCATGGACGGCTTCGAGTTCATCCGGCGCCTGCGTCGGCGGGAAGCCGAAAACCAGCTGCGCCGCTGCCGCGTGATTGCGCTGACCGCCAGTCCCGAGGCCTCCGAGGCCCTGCGCTACCTGCAGGCCGGTGCCGACGAGGTGCTGTCCAAGCCTGCTTCCATGGAAGACCTCAGGCGCGTCATCGAGCAGGTGCGGGACGAGTTGCAGGGCAGCGCGCCCGGCACCTGGCATCGGCCACCGGCCGCACCCTCCACGCTCAGCCCGGCTTGACCGAGCTGCTGGCCGTCACGCGGCTTTGCTCGAAGCGCTGGGCCAGCTCGCGGCGCAGGTCCTTGCGGATCAGCGCGGCCTGCCAGCGGCGCTTTTCCTCGTCGGTGGCCGGCACCAGCGTGGGCACGGGCGCAGGCTGCTTGTTCTCGTCCACCGCCACCATGGTGAAAAAGCAGCTGTTGACATGGCGCACCACCTGGGTGCGGATGTCCTCGGCCACCACCTTGATGCCGATTTCCATCGACGACTTGCCCGTGTGGTTGACGCTGGCCAGGAAGGTCACCAGCTCGCCCACGTGGATGGGCTGCAGGAACATCACCTGGTCCACGCTCAGCGTGACCACATAGCGGCCCGCGTAGCGGCTGGCGCAGGCATAGGCCACCTGGTCGAGCTGCTTGAGAACGGCGCCGCCATGGACGTTGCCCGAAAAGTTCGCCATGTCGGGCGACATGAGCACGGTCATGCTCAGCTGGTGCGATGGGAAATTCATCGCTGGATTTTAGGTCCCCCCTGAGTCGCTGCGCGCCTTCCCCCAGAGGGGGACGACACCCTCGGTGCGGGGCGGCCCTTCCTCGGTGTCCCTGGCTTCAGGACACGCCAGTTTCACAGGGCACGCGAAGGGCTGGCACAAGTGCGCGAGAATGGGCGCCCTTTTGCCCCCCGAGTGACGTTTTTGTGACCTCTTCCCTCTCTTTCGACGCCATCGTCATCGGCGCCGGCGCGGCCGGTCTGTTCTGTGCGGCCCAGGCCGGACAGCGGGGCCTGTCGGTGCTGCTCCTGGACCACGCGGAGAAGGTGGCCGAGAAGATCCGCATCTCGGGCGGCGGCCGTTGCAACTTCACCAACCGCGACCTGGACGTGCGTGCGCCGCACAAGCACTTCGTGGGCGGCAACCCGCAGTTCTGCCGCTCGGCCCTGTCGCGCTACACGCCGGCCGACTTCATCGCGCTGATGGACAGGCACGGCATTGCCCACCATGAAAAGCACAAGGGCCAGCTGTTCGCCGACCGCTCGGCCGAGGACATCATCGCCATGCTACTGGCCGAATGCCAGGCCGGCGGCGTGCAGCGCTGGCAGCCCTGCAAGGTCGATTCCGTCGCGCATGCGGATGGCCAGTACCGCCTGCAGACCAGCCGTGGCGCCGTGCAGGCGCCCAGCCTGGTCATCGCCACGGGCGGGCTGTCCATTCCCAAGATCGGCGCCACCGACTTCGGCTACCGCCTGGCCCAGCAGTTCGGCCTGCCCCTGGTCGAGCGCACGCCGGGCCTGGTGCCGCTGACCTTCGATGGCGACGCCTGGACACCCTACGCCCAGCTCGCCGGCCTGGCCCTTCCGGTCGAGATCAGCACCGGCAGCAAGAAGGAACGCATGGCCTTCATGGAAGACCTGCTGTTCACGCACCGCGGCCTGTCCGGCCCCGCCGTGCTGCAGATCTCTAGCTACTGGAAGCCCGGCACGCCCCTGTGCATCAACCTCGCCCCCGAGGTGGACCTGCAGGACGAATTGCTCAAGGCCAAGTCGCGCTCGCGCAAGCTCATCGCCAACGAACTGGCGCAGTGGCTGCCCTCGCGCCTGGCCGATGCCTGGGTGCAGCAGGACGCGGCCTGGCAGCGCCCCATTGCCGAAGCCTCGGACAAGGCCCTGAACCAGCTGGCCGAGCGCCTGTCGCGCTGGGAGATCGTGCCCACCGGCACCGAAGGCTACAAGAAGGCCGAAGTGACACTGGGCGGCGTGGACACGCGTGCGCTTTCGCAACAGACCATGGAATGCAAGACCCAGCCCGGCCTGTACTGCATCGGCGAAGTGGTGGACATCACCGGCTGGCTGGGCGGATACAACTTCCAATGGGCCTGGGCCAGCGGGTATGCCTGCGCGCAGGCCTTGCCTTGTGCGTGATTTGTCAGATCGCTTTAGTCTCGCGTATAATCGCCCGCTTTGCTGGCAATTGCCCCGTCGGCCAATACTAGTTAACTATTGACGGGGACCAACCGCTGAACATGGCTCTCAGGCCCGATCTTCCCGAGAACCCGCTGTCAGCACAGATATCTGGAAATCTAGCTAATGACCACCATCCGCGTAAAAGAAAACGAGCCCTATGAAGTTGCCCTGCGCCGCTTCAAGCGCACCATCGAAAAGCTCGGCCTGCTGACCGACCTGCGCGCTCGCGAGTTCTACGAGAAGCCCACATCCGAACGCAAGCGCAAGAAGGCTGCCGCCGTCAAGCGTCACTACAAGCGCGTTCGCAGCATGCAGCTGCCCAAGAAGCTGTACTGATCAGCTCTTGACCAGCCGGCTCTCGTCAGCCGCAAAACCCGCGCTCGGGACGCCAGGCGCGGGTTTTTTGTTTTTGTTTTTTGGTTTTTGTTTTCCGACGCCACTACCTCAGGAGAAATGCCATGAGCCTCAAGGCCCAGATCACCGAAGACATGAAGACCGCCATGCGCGCCAAGGACAGCGAACGCCTGGGCACCATCCGCCTGCTGCTGGCCGCGATGAAGCAAAAGGAAGTCGATGAGCGCGTCGAGCTCGACGACGCCGCCGTCATCGCCATCGTGGACAAGCTGATCAAGCAGCGCAAGGACAGCATTGCCGCCTTCGAGGGCGCGGGCCGCCAGGATCTGGCCGACAAGGAAAAGGCCGAAATGGCCGTGCTGACCGCCTACCTGCCCGCACGCATGTCGGCCGAGGAAGTGGCCACCGCCGTGAAGGCCATCGTGGCCGAGCTGGGTGCCTCCGGCCCCGGCGACATGGGCAAGGTCATGGGCGCGGTCAAAGCGCAACTGGCTGGCAAGGCCGACATGGGCCAGGTGTCCGCTGCCGTCAAGGCCGCCCTGGCAGGTTGAGCCTGCTGCGGCAGCCGCGCCCTTTTCAGGACGCTGCTGCCGCCCATTCCTGCTGAAAGTGCTCCTGCAGGAATTCGACACAGACACGCACCTTGGCCGACAGCTGCAGCCGCGTCGGATAGACCGCCCAGACATTGGCCTCCTGCCGCCATTCGGGCAGCAGCTGCACCAGGCGCCCGGCCTGCAGATGGGCGCCCACATCCCACAACGAGCGCAGCGCAATGCCGCGCCCGTCCACGGCCCACTGCACCACCATCTCCCCGTTGTTGGCCGACAGCGGCCCCGTGACCTTCACCGATTGCTCGGCGGCGCCCGCGCGCAGCCGCCACACGCCAAAGGCCTGGTCGCGCTCCTTGATGGCCAGGCAGTCGTGGGCCGACAGCTCGGCCGGCGTGCGCGGCGTGCCACGGCGCGCCAGGTAGGCCGGCGCCGCGCACAGCACGCGGTGGTTGTCGGCCAGCCGCCGCGCAATCAGGTGGGGAGCGATCTCGTCGCCCACGCGCACATCCAGATCGAAGCCCTCCCCCGCCACATCCACCAGCCGGTCGAACACATCCAGCCGCACCTGCAGCCCCGGATGGCGCTCCACCAGCCGGGACAGCGCCGGTGCGATCACATGCCGCCCGAAGCCGAAGCTGCTGCTCACGCGCAGCAGGCCGCGCGGCTCGCTGCGCGTAATGGCCACCTCCTGCATCAGCTGGTCCATGTCGTCGAGGATGCGCTGCGCCCAGTGGAATACGCGCTCGCCCTCCTCGGTCACGGCCACGCGGCGCGTGGTGCGGTGCAGCAGCTTCACGCCCAACTCCTGCTCCAGCAGGCGGATGCGCTTGCTCACATAGGCGGGCGATGCACCCAATTCCTCGGCCGCAGCGGCAAAGCCGGATTTGCGAGCCACCACGGTGAAGACACGCAGGTCTTCGGGAGCCGGTTGTTTATTCACGATCTGTAAACAATGGAACCACAGTTGGCCGATTGTATTTAGCCCTGGCGCAGCCAACAATGCCATGCATGCGGCCAGGCTGTCAGCGGCGCCGCTTCATATCCCTCCATTCGATCCAAGGACAGACACCATGCAAGACACATTCAAGATCGCCGTCATCGCCGGTGACGGCATTGGCAAGGAAGTCATGCCCGAAGGCCTGCGCACGCTGGAGGCCGCCGCCAGCCGCTTTGCGATCAAGCTCGAATTCCACCATTTCGACTGGGCCCACTGCGACTACTACCTGGCCCACGGAAAAATGATGCCCGACGACTGGAAGGCGCAGCTCTGCGGCATGGACGCCATCTTCTTCGGCGCCGTGGGCTGGCCCGCCACCGTGCCCGACCATGTCTCGCTGTGGGGCTCGCTGCTCAAGTTCCGCCGCGAGTTCGACCAGTACATCAACCTGCGCCCCGTGCGCCTGTTCGAAGGCGTGCCCTGCCCGCTGGCCGGCCGCAAGCCCGGCGACATCGACTACTACGTGGTGCGCGAGAACACCGAAGGCGAATACACCTCGCTGGGCGGCATCATGTATGAGGGCACGGACCGCGAAATCGTGATCCAGGAATCGGTCTACTCGCGCAAGGGTGCCGAGCGCCTGCTCAAGTACGCCTTCGACCTGGCCCAAAGCCGCGAGCGCAAGCACGTCACCCTGGCCACCAAGAGCAACGGCATCGCCATCAGCATGCCCTGGTGGGACCAGCGCGCCGAGGACGTGGCCAAGGCCTACCCGGACGTCACGCTGGACAAGCAGCACATCGACATCCTGACCGCGCGCTTCGTGCTGCAGCCGGGCCGCTTCGACGTGGTGGCCGCCACCAACCTGTTCGGCGACATCCTCAGCGACCTGGGCCCGGCCACCACGGGCACCATCGGCCTGGCCCCCTCGGCCAACCTCAACCCCGACCGCAGCTTCCCCAGCCTGTTCGAGCCCGTGCACGGCTCGGCGCCCGACATCTACGGCAAGAACATCGCCAACCCCATCGCCATGGTCTGGTCGGCAGCGCTGATGCTGGACTTCCTGACCCACGGCCAGGGCGCAGGCCGCGCGGCGCACGACGCCATCGTCTCGGCCATCGAGGAAGTCATCAAGAACGGCCCCCGCACGCCCGACCTGGGCGGCACGGCCAGCACCACCGAAGTGGGCCAGGCCATCGCGGCACAGATCGCGGGCAAGTAGGCCTCAGGGCTGCTGCGCCTGCCGGGGCCGGCGCACGGCCCTGATGCGGCCGCTTTCTCCGCCGCCGCAGAAGAAGCGGTCGCCGCCGTCGGACTCCAGCCCCGACACGCCGGTGCCGGCCGGCATCTCCAGCCGCTGCAGCACGGCACCGCTGTCCGGGTCCAGGCGCCGCAGATCGCTCTGGCCCTCTTCCCAGGTGCCGTGCCACAACTGGCCGTCCACCCAGGTGACGCCGGTGACGAAGCGGTTGGACTCCAGGGTGCGCAGCACCGCCCCAGTGTCGGGGTCGATCTGATGGATCTTGCGGCCGTGGTACTGACCCACCCACAGCGAGCCCTCGGCCCAGGCCATTCCCGAATCGCCGGCATCGCCGCCGCCCCCGGGTGCAGGAATGGTGGCCAGCACATGGCCGGTGGACAGGTCGATCTTCTGGATACGGTCATTGGCGATCTGGAACAGATGCCGGCCATCGAAGGCCGTGCCGGCATCGCCCGGCACAGGGATGCTGCGCACGATCCGGCCGCTGTCGGGGTCCAGCGCCTGCAATTGGGTGCCGGTGGCGAACCAGACCTGGCTGCCGTCGTAGGACACCCCGTGCACGCAATCGATGCCGGGAAAGGGACCGTATTCGCGGATGATTTCTGCAGCTTCTGTCTTCATGCGGAACTCCTGGTTGCGTTGGTCGGCCCATGCTAGCCAGCCGGCAGCACAGCGGGGAGTAACAAAGTCGTCGTGAATCCCGGCGCAGGCCGGGCCACCCAACGGCGGGCGCGTCCCCGGCCCACGGGCTGCGCCAGCGCGTCGCGCTCCAGCGCCTCCAGGGTCCTCTGGACGCTGCGCTGGCTCGCGCCCAGTGCCAGGGCCAGCGCCGAACTGGCCCAGGCCTCGCCATCGGAGAGCAGCGCCAGCACCGGCCCGCACAGCGTCCCTTGCACTGCTTCCAAGGGCCGTGCCAGCACGGCCACCCGGGCCTGCCGGGGCGCCAGCACAAATCCCAGGGGCGTGGCGTGAACTTCGGCCAGCGGCCGCAGCAGGCGGCGCAGGCGGCCAATCTCGACACGCAGACGCGCACGGTACGAATCATCGGCCTGCCGGGCGCGGAATACCTGCGCCACCAGCGCCTCGCGTGAGACATCGCCGGGCCAGGCCTCGCCCAGCGCGCGCGCCAGCGCAAACAGCACCGGGCGCCCCGCCAGCGAGACCGCCACCGCTCCGGCGCGCACCGCATGGCGGCAGGCATCCACCACCAGCGCGCCCGAAGCCAGCAGGGTCCCGGCCTCATCCAGCGACAGCAGCTTCTGAGCCTGCGGTCCGGCCGGCTCGCGCTCCAGCAGCACCGCAGCAGGCGCGTGAAGGGCCTGGGCGGCCTGCCCCACCTCGGCGGCCAGTGCTGCAATGCCGGCGGCGCCGGCCGCCTGCGCGGCATCGGCCAGCGCACTGTGCGCCGCACGGATGTCCAATCGGCGCATGGCGATACCCGCCAGGGCCAGGGCATGGAACGCCTGCAAGGCGGCAGGCAGCAGCGCGGGCCGCAGTCCGCCCAGCAGACCCTCGGCCTCGCCCAGGCGGCCCAGCAGCAGGCAACGGCGTATTTCCAGATAGCCTGCATGCGCGGCGTTCACAGGATCGCCATGCGCCTGCAGCACTGCCCGCGCCGCAACCAACCTGCGGGCCGGCCATGCCAGCTCGCGCAGGGCCAGTGCAATCTCGGCCTCGGCCACTACGCAGCGGGCGCGGGCCACGGCCTCATGGGTGCCGAAGGCGCGCGCAGCGCTGCGCAGCAAGGCCCGGGCCCGTACCAGATCGCCCAGTTGCGCCATGGCGATGCCACGCAGTGCCAGCGCGGGCGCATCGTCGCGCAGCGCCACCCGGTTCAGCGCACCAAGGGGGTCGCCAACCGCGAGCGCACGGGCCGCCGCCGTGATCAGAGAATCCATGCCCATCCCATCCATCGTGTGCGGCACGGCTGTGCCTGCAATCCATCCCGGGCCAACGCACGGTCACGGCCCGGTCATCGGTGGGCGCTAGGCTGGGTCGCCAAACGCCCTGCCAAACGCCCTGCCAAACGCTCTGCCAAACGCTTTGCCACACCCACTCCCCCGCCATGATGCTCCGCCGCCATCTTCTGCTGTCCACGGCTGCCGGCTCGCTGCTGCCCTCCATCCTCCGGGCCCAGTCCGCACCCGCCGCCATCACGCGCGACGCGGCGCGGCCGCTGCTGCCCTCGGGCCTGCAAAGCGGCGATGTGCTGGCTGACCGCGCCATCGTCTGGGCGCGCGCCAGCCGCGATGCGCGCATGTGGATCGAATGGTCCACCACCTCCGGCTTTGCCAACCCCACGCGCGTGCGCGGGCCGGATCTGCTGATGGACAGCAGCGACGGCACGGGCCGCATCGACCTGCAGGGCCTGCCTGCGGGCCAGGACATCTTCTACCGCGTGGTGCTGGAGGACTTTGCCAGCGCCAATGTGCGCTCGCCCGCCGTGCAGGGGCGCTTTCGCACGCCGCTGGCGGCGGGCATGCCCGCCACGCGGCCGCTGCGCTGGTGTGGAGCGGAGACACCGCAGGCCAGGGCTTCGGCATCAACGAGGCCTTTGGCGGCATGCGCATCTACGAGGCCATGCGCAGGACCGACCCCGACGTGTTCCTGCACAGCGGCGACACCATCTATGCCGACGGCCCCATTGCCGCGCAGATGAAGCTGCGCGACGGCACGCTGTGGAAGAACCTGGTCACGCCCGAGGTCGCCAAGGTGGCCGAGACGCTGGACGAATTCCGGGGCCGCCACCGCTACAACCTCATGGACGCCAACGTGCGCGCCCTGGGCAGCGAGGTCGCCCAGATCTGGCAGTGGGACGACCACGAGGTCACCAACAACTACTCGGACAGCAAGAGCGTGGCCAACGACACGCGCTACACCGAAAAGAACGTGCAGCTGCTGGCCGCACGCGGCCAGCGCGCCTTCATGGAATACGCGCCCATGCGTCCCTTCGGCGCGGCCATGCACCAGCGCCTGTACCGCCGCCTGCCCCAGGGCCCGCTGGCCGACATCTTCGTGATCGACATGCGCAGCCACCGCGGCCCCAACAGCCACAACCTGCAGGCGGCCGAAGGCCCGGACACCGACATGCTGGGCCGCCCGCAGGTGCAGTGGCTGCTGGACGGCCTCAAGCGCAGCCGCGCCACCTGGAAGCTGATCGCCAGCGACATGCCCATCAGCCTCTTCGTGCCCGATGGCAAGGATGCCGAGGGCCGCGCCCAGTGGGAGGCCGTGGCCAATGGCGAGCATGGCGCACCCCGGGGCCGCGAGTTGGAGATGGCGCGCCTGCTCAAGGGCATCAAGGATGCGGGCATCCACAACGTGGTCTGGCTCACGGCCGACGTGCACTACACGGCGGCCCACCATTTCAGCCCCGAGCGCGCCAGCTTCCAGGACTTCGACCCGTTCTGGGAATTCGTCTCCGGCCCGCTGAACGCGGGCGGCTTCGGCCCCAACGAGATGGACAGGACCTTTGGCGGCGAAGTCGTTTTCCAGAAAAGCGCGGTCCACGCCAACTCGGCGCCCAGCGAAGGCTTCCAGTTCTTCGGCCAGCTCGACATAGACCCCCGCAGCCAGGCGCTGACCGTGGTGCTCAAGGACCTGGACGGCAAGGCGCTGTACACGAAGACGCTGGAGCCGCAGCGCAGCTGAGCCTGCCGCCTGGAGATCACGGCATTGCCCCCGCCGCAGGCCCCTGGCCGGCGAACAGGGCAAGATGGCCGGCTGCGGCATTCGGGCCGCTCAGACACAGCACGGAATCTCCATGAAGCACTACGACTACATCGTCATCGGCGGCGGCAGCGGCGGCATTGCATCGGTCAACCGCGCCGCCATGCACGGGCGCCACTGCGCGCTGATCGAAGCCGGCGAGATCGGCGGCACCTGCGTCAACGTGGGCTGCGTGCCCAAGAAGGTCATGTGGCATGCGGCCCAGATCGGCGAGGCCATGCACCGCTACGGCCCCGACTACGGCTGGGATGCCACCGTCAACCGCCTGGACTGGCAGCGCCTGCTGGACAGCCGCAGCGCCTACATCGACCGCATCCATGCCTCGTATGAAAGCGGCCTGGCGCGCAACAAGGTCGAGCTGATCCAGGGCTTTGGCCGCTTCGTGGATGCGCGCACCGTGGAGGTGGGCGGCCAGCGGCTCAGTGCCGATCACATCCTCATCGCCACGGGCACGCGGCCGGCACGGCCCGACATTCCGGGCGCCGAGCTGGGCATCGACTCGGACGGCTTCTTCGCCCTCAAGGCCCTGCCTGCGCGCACGGCCGTGGTGGGTGCCGGCTATATCGCCGTGGAGATTGCCGGCGTGCTGCACGCGCTGGGATCGCAGACCCATCTGTTCCTGCGCCAGAACTCGGCACTGCGCGGGTTCGATCCGCTGCTGAGCCAAACCCTGATGGAGATCATGGAGGCCGAAGGCCCCGCCGTGCACCGCCAGGCCACCCCGAAGGCCGTGGTCCGCAACGCAGACGGCAGCCTGGACCTGCAACTGCAGGACGGCAGCAGCCACACCGTGGACTGCGTGGTCTGGGCCGTGGGCCGCCGACCCGACACCTCGGGCCTGAACCTGGAGGCCGCAGGCGTGGCGCTGCAGGACAGCGGCCACATCGCGGTGGACAAGTTCCAGGACACCAATGTGCCCGGCATCCACGCCGTGGGCGACATCACGGGCCGCATCGAACTCACGCCCGTGGCCGTGGCCGCCGGCCGGCGCCTGTCCGAGCGCCTGTTCAACGGCAAGACCGGCGAGCACCTGGACTACGACAACGTACCCACCGTGGTCTTCAGCCACCCACCCATCGGCACCGTGGGCCTGACCGAGCCGCAGGCGCGCGAGCGCTTTGGCGACGATCAGGTCAAGGTCTACCAATCGGCCTTCACCGCCATGTACACGGCGGTCACGCGCCACCGCCAGCCCGCGCGCATGAAGCTGGTCTGCGTGGGCCCAGAGGAACGCATCGTGGGCATACACGGCATCGGCCTGGGGATGGACGAGATGCTGCAGGGCTTTGCCGTGGCGCTCAAGATGGGCGCCACCAAGCGCGACTTCGATGACACCGTGGCCATCCACCCCACGGCGGCCGAGGAGTTCGTGACCATGCGCTGAACAGGCGCACAGGCTGACCTCAGCGGTTGACCACGGCCTTGGGCAGGGCCAGCGTCAAGAGGCTGCCGGCCACCAGGCAGGCGGCGAACAGCAGCAAACCTGCGCTCGACGAGTGCGTGAGATCCTTGAGCCAGCCCAGCAAATAGGTGGCCGCAAAGCCTCCCAGGTTGGCAATGGAGGCGATCAGCGCAATGCCTGCGGCCGCCGCCGGCCCCGTCAGGAACGTGGCGGGCAGGCACCAGAACACGGGAAAGGCTGCCATGATGCCCGCCGTCGCCAGAGAGAACAGCAGCACGGTGGCGAACACATGGCCGGTGTACAGCGTGCTCAGCGCCATGGCGGCCGCGCCCGCCAGTGCCGGCAGCACGATGTGCCAGCGCCGCTCGCGGCGCCGGTCGGAGCTGATGCCGTTGAGCAGCAGCGCAGCGATGGCAAAGGCATTGGGAACGGCCGTGAGCAGGCCGATCTCGGCCGTGCTCCTGACCCCGGCCTCGCGGATGATGGTGGGCAGCCAGAAGCTGATGGCATAGGTGGACATCATCAGGCTCAGGTCGATCAGGCCCAGCAGCCAGACCCGGCCGCTGGACAGCGCCGCCCACAGCGAATGGTGGGACTCGGCCAGCCTGTCGCTGTCGAGGTTGGCGCGCAGCACGCCCTTGTCGCGCGGCGACAGCCATTGGGCCGACTCGATGCTGTTGGGCAGGTAGACGAAGACCAGCAGGCCCAGCACCACCGAGGGAATCGCCTCCAGGAAGAACAGCCACTGCCAGCCCGCATGGCCACGCACGCCGGCAAAGGCCGTCATGATCCAACCCGACAGCGGCGCCCCGACCAGGCTGGCCAGCGGCAGGCCGATCAGGAACAGCGCCATGATCTTGCTGCGCATGCGCGTGGGATACCAGTAGGTCAGGTACAGCATGACGCCGGGAAAGAACCCCGCCTCGGCCACACCCAGCAGAAAGCGCAGCACATAGAACTGCATGGGCGTGCTCACGAACATGGTCGCGCCCGAGATCAGGCCCCAGGTGATCATGATCCGCGCGATCCACAGCCGCGCGCCCATGCGCGCCAGCACCAGGTTGCTGGGCACCTCGAAGAGGATGTAGCCCACGAAGAACAGGCCCGCACCCAGGCCGTAGACCGTCTCGCTGAAGCCCAGGTCCTGCTGCATCTGCAGCTTCGCCAGCCCCACGTTGATGCGGTCCAGATAGGCGGCCAGGTAGCACAGGCAGAAGAAGGGCACGAGCCGCCACGTCACGCGCCCGTACAGCTGCCGCCGCTCCTTCTCCTGCTCCCGCAAATGGACCCCCTGCCCCCGCATACCGCCAATGCCTGCATTGCTGTGAACTGACATTTCAGCTCCTTGCTGTGTTGACCATTGCCACCGTTCATGGCCCTGCGTCGCCGCGTTGGCGCACTGCAGCCGGATCCGGCGGAAACATCTGTCTGCAGTGGAAATTTCAAGTGCCTACGCTCAATGCTACGCACGATAGTCAAAAACAAATCAAGTAGTTTCCCGATAGCAATCATCGATCAAGTCGCACAAAAATCCCTGTACGCAAGAGAAACAAGGGGCGTCAACTCACGCAATGCCTTGGTGCTCCTTTGTAGTGAACCCGACTCAATTCAAGTGCATACGCTTCAAAACCCCGAATCCGCGGAATGACATCCGTGATCAGAACCAAGGAGACACCCCATGCCCAGACTGCATTCAAGGACAGGACAAGCCATTGCCCTGGCCGCCCCGGCACTTGCCCTGCTCCATGCCATCGCACCGCTGCCGGCGGGCGCGCAGGTCACGCTGCAGGGTCAGATCGATGCCTTCGCGGGGTTCTCGCGCCCTCTGGGCGCGGACAAGGGCACGGGCGTGCTCACGCCAGGCGGCATGCAGACGAATTTCTGGGCCTTGCGCGGAACGGAGGACCTGGGTTCTGGATTGAAGGCCGTGTTTGCACTGGAGGCCTTCTACCGCGCGGACAGCGGCGCCGAAGGGCGTTTTGCCAATGACGCCTTCTTTGCGCGCAGCGCCTATGTGGGACTGAGCAGCGGCTGGGGCACGCTGCAACTGGGGCGCAACACCACCCCCTACTGGCTGGCCACCATCGCCTTCAACCCGTATGCAGGGTCCTTTTCGTTCTCACCCGCGGTGCTGCACAGCTTCGGGCCCAACGGCACGGCCGCCGCGCCACTGCGGGGCGACTCGGGCTGGAGCGACAGCCTGCTCTACACCAGCCCGTCCTGGGGCGGATTCACGGCACGGCTGCAGTATTCGTTCGAGCCGCCTGCCGGCACGCCCGCATCCCAGCGCCGCGATGCGGACAAGCACGGCGCCAGCCTCAGCTATGCGGGCGGCGCATTCGCCGCCGCCCTCGCCTACCAGAGCGTGGCCTATCCCAATGTCGCCACCACCGCTACCGCCACCGGCTTTGACCGCCAGAGCGCCTGGCTGCTGGGCGGCTCCTACGATCTGGGCATGGTCAAGCTGTTCGCCCAATACCAGCGGCTGGCCGACACCGTGGCCGGCGCGGACCGCCGCAGGAACAGCGGCCAGTTCGGCCTGTCCATTCCCGCAGGCCCGGGCGCCGTGCTGGCCTCATATGGCCATGCGCGCACCTCGGGCGCCGAAGACGCCAGGCGCAACACCTGGGCCGTGGGCTATGACTACCCCCTGTCCAAGCGCACGGACATCTACCTCAACAGCCTGCACGACCGCATCACGGGCACGGGCGCCGGCAGCGGCCAGACCTGGGGCCTGGGCCTGCGCCACTATTTCTGAGCCCTGGGCTGGGGCTGGGGCTGGGCCGGTGGCTGCTGCACCACGCGCAACACCGTCTCCACCATGTGGTCGCCCCAGCGCTGCAGCTCGGCCTGCTGCAGCAGCTCCTTGTCGAAGAAGGCGCTCAGCGTGTGGCGATTGGAGAGGTAGAAGTAGCCCAGTCCCATGACCGTGATGTAGAGATCGTCGATGTGCACATCGGGACGGAACAGGCCCTGAGCCATTCCCGATTCCACGGCCTTGCGCAGCAGCGTGATGGCGTTGGGAAAGAAGTCGCGTATGCCCGAGGCCTTCTTCAGGTGCTTGCCCTTGAGCAGGTTTTCGGTGTTGAGCAGGAAGATCAGCTCCGGGTGCTCCTGGTAGTAGCGCCACATGAAGCGCACCACGGCCTCCAGCGCAGCGCGCGGATCGTCGAAGTCCACCAGCAGCTTCGCCTCGGCCTCCACCAGCTTGCGGTAGGCGTTCTCCAGCACGGCGGCGAACAGCTTGTCCTTGCTGCCGTAGTGGTAGTAGAGAAGGCTCTCGTAGCACTTGGCCTGCTTGCCGATGCGCTGCACGCTGGCGCCGTCGTAGCCACTTCTGGCGAACTCGATCTCGGCCGCCAGCAAGATGGCCTCCTTGGTCGTCTTGCCGGTCTTGGCAGTCCGCTTGCGCCCCGCAGACGCCTTGGCAGGGGCCTTGGCAACGGCCGACTTCGCAGCGGCTTTCCTGGCGGGCGCAGCCTTGCGCTTCGGGGTGGCGGGAACTTCCTCGGGATCAGTGGTCATGGGCACGGCGTCAGGTGAAGGGGGCGTTGCGTCGGCCATTCTAGGGAAAAACGCCATATTGAAATTGAGTTTTCACTCAAACAAAATTGAGTGAACACTCAACAAGGAGAGTCCCCATGGAAACCTATGTACTCGATACCTGGTACCCGCTGACCTGGTCGCGCAACGTGGGCCGCCAGCTGTCGGCGCACCGCATCGTCGAACGCGACGTGGTGCTCTACCGCACCGAGGCCGGCGCCGTCGTGGCCATGGAGGACGCCTGCCCCCACCGCCTGCTGCCGCTGTCCATGGGCAAGCTCAAGGGCGATGCCATCGAATGCGGCTACCACGGCCTGACCTTCGACTGCAGCGGCCGCTGCACGCGCGTGCCGGGCCAGGACATGATCCCGGGCAACGCCGTGGTGACCACCTATCCGGTCAAGGAGAACATGGGCCTGGTCTGGATCTGGATGGGCGATCCCTCGCGCGCCGACAGCGTGCCGGTGTTCGACCTGCCCCAGTACCACGACCCGGCGTGGAGCGCCGTCGAAGGCGATGCGCTGCGCATAGAGGCCAACTACCTGAACCTGGCCGACAACCTCTGCGATCCGGCCCATGTGAGCTTCGTGCACCTGAGCACGCTGGGCAACGCGGCCAGCGAGGACATCCCCGTGCACCACGAGGAACTGGACGGCCGCATCGTCACCTGGCGCTGGATCATCGATGCGCCGGCCATTCCGCTGTTCGCCAAGTACGGCAATTTCAGCGGCAACGTGGACCGCTGGCACTACTACCACTACCACGCGCCCAGCATCGCCATCATCGACTTCGGCAGTGCCGCCACGGGCACGGGCGCCCCCGAGGGCCGGCGCGACAACTGCATGCAGATCTATGCCTGCCACTTCATGACGCCCGTGGACCGGAACACCTCCATCGACCACTGGCTGCACGTCAAGAACTTCACGGCCGATGCCGACACCAATGCGGCCCTCTCTGCCGACTTCCGCGTCGCCTTCGCCGAGGACAAGGCCATCCTCGAAGCCATAGAGCGCAACGAAAAGCGCTTTGCCACGCGCAAGACCATCAAGATCGCCATCGATGCGGCCCCCCGGCGCATGCGCCGCATGGTGGACCGCATGATCGAGGGCGCGCCCACGGGCGGCTGAGGAGCGGGCCATGCACGACGACACCCACCCCACCCTCCCGCCGATCGGCTGCAACGGCCGTGGCGTGCAGCGCTCCTCGCGCCACCAGCCCATCGGCCTTCAGGAGCTGCCCATACGCGAGCAGTTCCGCCTGGTCAGTGAAACCGGCGCCTTCGACTGCTTCGACCGCCTGCCTCTGCGCACGCAAATGGCCGAGTACGAGGCCGCCATCGCCGAGTTCAACCTGCCCGTGCACACGGCCAGCTGGTTCTACCGCCTGGGCGAGGACGAGGCCCTGCTGGCCCACAACCTGCGCATCTGCCAGGCCATAGGCGCGCGCTGCCACAACATCATGACCTTCAAGCACCACCGCGACGGCCATGTGCTGGACGATGCCGAGATCACCGACCACTACCTGCGCGTCTACGACGACGCCATGTCTCTGGGCGTGGAGCCCAGCTTCGAGCTGCACGTCAACATGTGGACCGAGGATTTCCTGCGCGTACGCGAGGTGGCCCGGCGCGTGCAGGCGCATGGCGTGCCCTTCCACTTCACGCTGGACTACAGCCATGTGAACTTCAAGATCGGCAACCCGGCCGAGCAGGAACTGTCGGGCGTGCGCGAGCTGGTCGAGAGCGGCGAACTGGTGCTGGACCCCTTCGAGCCCGGCTCGCTGTGCGAACAATGGCTGGACATGGGCATCGTGCGCTGGGCCCAGCTGCGCGCAGCCGGCCCCAACCAGCCCCTGAACCTGTGGCACCGCAACGAGGACGGCAGCCCGGGCCGGGGCATCCAGTACCCCATGCTGCGGCCCGGCCCCGGCGAATGGCATTCGCCCTGGCACGCCTATCTGCTGGAGCCCTCCAAAGAGGCCATCCGCAAGGTGCTGGCCTACCACCACGCGCACCCGCACAGCCCGCTGCGCCACCTCACCACCGAATTCATCAACCTGCCCGACTACGGCCTGGGCGCACGCTATGACCTGCTGGCGCAGAACGTGGCGGCCGCACGCTTCATGCGGCAAGCCTGGGACGAGATCTGCGCCCGCCCCGCAGTCCAGACCTCGTGCAAAGGTGCATCATGACCCCCGCACAACACCCCCAAGGCCACGCCGTCATCATCGGCGCCGGGCATGCCGGCGGCACCCTGGCCGCCCTGCTGCGCCAGTACGGCCACCCGGGCTCCATCACCCTGGTCGGCGGCGAAGCCCTGCCGCCCTACCAGCGCCCGCCGCTGTCCAAGGCCTGGCTGCAGCAGGCCATGGGCCTGGACGATCTGCTGCTGCGGCCCGCCAGCGCCTATGCCGACCAGGCCATTGCCCTGCGCCTGGGCGTGCGCGCCATGGCCATAGAGCCGGGCTCGCGGCAGGTAGCGCTGAACGACGGGTCGGCACTGCACTACGACCACCTGGTCATTGCCACAGGCGCCGCACCGCGCTGGCTGGCCCTGCCCGGGGGTGAGCGGCCCGGCGTGACCTACCTGCGCACCATGGAAGACGCGCAGGCGCTGCGGGGCCACCTGCAGACCGCCCGCTGCCTGGCCATCATCGGCGGCGGCTATGTGGGTCTCGAAGTCGCGTCCACGGCCCGCAAGCTGGGGGTGCAGGTCCGGGTCATCGAGCGCGAAGGCAGGCTGCTGTCGCGCAGCGCCTCGCCCCAGATGGCCGCACATCTGCACGGCCTGCATGCAGGCCAGGGCGTGGAGGTGCATTTCAACGCCTCGGTCACCGCCATCCAGGGCGACAGCCCCACCGGCATCACGGGCCTGAGGATGGCCGATGGCTCCCGCCTGGAGTGCGATGCCGTGCTCATCGGCGTGGGCGCAGCGCCCAGCGTGGAGCTGGCGCAGTCCCTCGGCCTGGACTGCGCGGGCGGCATTGCCGTGGACGGCGAAGGCCGTACCGCCATGGCCGGCATCTACGCCATAGGCGATGCCACGCGCCGCCCCCTGGCCGGCTACCCCGGGCTGCACCGGCTCGAAAGCGTGCCCAGCGCGCTCGAACAGGCCCGGCGCGCAGCCTGCGCCATCACGGGCCGCGCACTGCCCGCCCATGAAGCGCCCTGGTTCTGGTCCGATCAGTACGACACCAAGCTGCAGATCGCCGGCCTGCCCGGCCATGGCGACCAGACCGTGCTGCGCGGCGGCCCGGCCAGCGGCAGGTTCGCCGTCCTGCACCTGCGCGGTGGCCAGCTGTGCGCCGCCGAATGCGTGAACTCACCGGGCGAATTCATGGCAGCGCGCAAGGCCATCGCCGCCACGCACTGCGCCGACCCCGGTTTCCCGCCCCTTCCCCCAAAAGCCCCGCCCACGCCATGACCACCATCACCTTCATAGAACACAGCGGCCGCAAGCACGTGGTACAGGCCACGGACGGCCAGAGCCTCATGCGCGCCGCCGTCTCCAACGGCGTGCCGGGCATCGATGCCGAATGCGGCGGCGCCTGTGCCTGCGCCACCTGCCATGTCTACATACAACCGGAGTGGCTGGACCGCGTGGGCCCGGCCCAGGGCGGCGAAAGGGAGATGCTGGACTTCGCCCTCGACGTGCGCGGAGACTCGCGGCTGGCCTGCCAGATCACGGTATCGCCACAGCTGAATGGGCTGGTGGTGGGCATGCCGGTGGCGCAGAGCTGAGGGCTGTGCAGATGGGGATGCGACCCCGGACAGCCCGCCCTGCAATCGCGCACCACCCATGTCACCTAACGCAAGGCCGTGGGTTCCGGAACGCGTCAAGCGGCACCGCAAGCCATTGCCTGGAATCGAGAGGGCGAAGGGCTATCTCAGCCAACTACATTGGGTAATCAAATATCTCAAGAGAACCTGAGATCGTGGTCGGTAAATAGTACCTTGTATACCGGAGAAAAATCATCGTCTGAATTTATCAGCGTGAAATCCATATTCATCAAAAGAACACTCTTTTTCAGAATGACAAATCCAGCCGATACTATCTTTTCAATTATTTGATTCAACAAATGATCGCACCCTGCCCCTGAAATCACCTGCCTGCCTGATTTATCAGAATTTTCCAGGATGGCCACATAATTTCCGACCCAGGAAATAAAAATCTCATAACAACCGATACTGCCATTGATGTCAAGACGATAGCACACATCATCGTTCACATCTGAATAGTCTTGTGCCTCAGCGATATGCTCAATCAATTCTTTCAGCGCACTGGCATCACAAGATGGAACAGATAATTCAGAGTAATTGGGTTCACGCAATGAACCATATTTCACCAGAACCTGTTCCGCAATATCCTGGATAATTGTACTCATTGAGTCAACTCCCCTGAAGGGTGACTTTCTTCATTCCACCCGTTTTATCCAGCAAAACAAGATCACGATAATATCCGGAATCTTCGTCAGGCAAATAAATATCAATCTTGAAATTCCTTGCCATAAAAGCAAGGATTGAATTCTCCACCACAACATCCTCTTCAAGATATACAGTGACCATTTTCACCCCTTGGAATTCATGAGAATCTTCAATCAGCAAAACAATTTTTGCCTTTTGCTGCACGAGCTGCTCGACTGAATCTATTGCACAAACATCACCAGGAGAAAGATCCAAAGAACTCGCAAGATAACCGAGCAGTGCTGCAGCCTCATGAACGCCGTCTACAAGAAAATTATTCCAGATCATGAATTGAATCTCATCCAGATGGATTCTTAAATCATCTTCAGCCAACAGAAACCCAAGACATTCCTACAGATTCAACTCCTTTTCAAACAGAGATATCGCTTTCAACATCAGACTCTCTGGTGCATCTTGGCAAATCAGCAATACAAACCTCACGCAATTGAGACCGGGAAATGCCCCATGAGCGAAGAATTCAACGGCATTCTCCAAGCTCTCGCTCAGGGAGATAGTGACAGCATCCATATCGCCGGCGTCCAGAATCAAGTCATCAATGATCTCTTCCGCGCCAGAGTAGTCTCCCCACGTCGCAAAGAATTCACATCCGATCTCCAGCAGCCTCGTTATTGCAAGATTGAATCCGGGGTCCTTACCCTTCCCCGTCACAACGAAACAGCCATGCGGAAGCGGACTGGATTGAATTTTGCCCGCATCGCAGGTTTTCGATACTACAAGCATGTTCTTCATGGGCGCATCTACATGTCCGACTGAACCCACTTCACCTCAGATGGGTGAATGGAAAAATTCGCCATCAGCTTGTTGATGGCAAAAACCGTCTCAACACCTCTGTCCACATAGATCGCTGTTCCTTTGGCTGGCGAATTCACGTAGAAATGAAAGAGGATGGTACCAACATCCTTATCCAAGGCATAGCAATAATGGCAGACATCCAGATCGTCAACATCTCTCACAAAATGCAGTCCGTGCTTTCTGGACAGCTCCGAAGGCCCATCAGACAACAGGATGACCGGCTTTGATTCGCCGCTGGGCCATGGATTACCTTCAGACATTGCTGCGTTTCCTTATCTGCCATGTTGCAATTGCTCGCCGTGGCGTGCTGTAGCCAACGACTTGCCCACCACCGCCCGCAAACACTCCACCAGCAACCGCGTCGTCGCCGTCATCGGCTGGCCGCGCAGGGTGATCAGGCCCACGGGCGGCAGGTCGATGGGCACGGGCAGGTCCAGCACGGCGACCAGCCCCTGCTGCGCGAAATGCTGCGCCACGCCGCGCGCCATGAAGGCCACGGCGCCGCGCTGGTGCAGGAAGCTGATCTGCGACAGGAATGAGGCGGACTCGACCAGATCGGCCGGCGGATGCAGGCCGTGGGCGAAGAACTGCTGCTCCAGCTTCACGCGCAGCGATGCCCAGGGCGGGGGCATGACGCAGGGCATGTCGGCCAGCGCCTGCCAGCTCGCAGGCTGCGCCAGCAACGCATGGCCGGGGCGCACGACGGCGACCATGGGCTCGTCGTACAGGGCTTCGGTCTCCAGGTCGGGCGAGGCATAGCCGGGTTCGAGCCGGCCCACGAACAGGTCCAGCTCGCCCATGCGCAGCTTGGGCAGCAGCCGCGTGAGATCGCCCTCCTCGACCATCACCGTGGTCTGGGCCGATCGCGCCTTCAACTGCTCGACGGCGCGGGCCAGCAGCACGGGCGTGGCCACGACCATGGCGCCCACGCTGGTGCGCCCGCGCGTGCCGCTGGCCTCGGCCGCCATTTCATCACGCGTGCGCTCGAAGCCCGCCAGCACCGAGCGCGCAAAGCGCACCATGCTGACCCCGGCCGCCGTGGGCTCGGTGCCGCGCGTGGAGCGCTCGAACAGCGTCATGTCCAGCATGCGCTCGATCTCGGCCAGGGTCTTGGAGACGGCGGGCTGGGTCACAGTCAGGAACTCGGCGGCGCGGCCCAGGTGGCGGAACTGGTCCAGCGCCACCAGCAGCTGCAGGTGGCGCAGCTTGAGGTTGGAGCGCAGCACGCGGTCTATCTTGCTCATGGGGTCTTCATAGCTTTGAGGTTATGAAGCCAGTCTATCTTTTCATTGGATTGTCATGATCAGGCGCTGAACAATCGCGCCAGTCAGCCCAAGGCCCGGATCACAGGGCTGCAAAAAGCCAATACAGGAGACAAGCGATGAACACCCCACGCACACGCCATGCAAGCCGGCGCGAATTCGTGCTCGCCACCCTCGGCGCCAGCGCACTGGCCGCCACCGGCCCCCTCTTCGCCCAGAACTGGCCCGAACGCGCCATCACCTTCATCTGCCCCTGGCCGGCGGGCGGCACGGCCGACCAGTCCATGCGCGCGCTGTGCACCGTGGCCGGCAAGCTGCTGGGCCAGCCGATCGCGGTGGAGAACCGCGCGGGCGCATCGGGAATGATCGGCGCCAAGGCGCTGGCCTCGGCCAGGGCGGACGGCTACACCATCGGCCAGATTCCCATCTCGGTCACGCGCTTTTCGCAGCTGGGCAGCCTGCAGGCCGATCCGCGCAAGGACTACACCTACATCGCGCGCACCTCGGGCCAGACCTTCGGCATTGCCGTGCCCGCCAATTCGCCGTTCAAGACGCTCAAGGACTTCGTGGCCGCCGCCAAGGCGAGGCCCGGCCAGGTGACCTATGCCCATGCAGGCGTGGGCGGTGCCACGCATGTAGGCATGGAGGAGTTTGCGGGCGTGGCCGGCATACAGCTCAACCATGTGCCCTACAAGGGCGGCGCCGAGGCACTGCAGGGCGTGCTGGGCGGCCATGTGGATGCGCTGGCCGACTCCAGCTCCTGGGCTCCCCATGTGGAGGCCGGCAAGCTGCGCCTGCTGGCCACCTGGGGCGAGCAGCGCACGGCGCGCTTCAAGGACGTGCCCACGCTGCGCGAATGCGGCTACGACGTGGTGGTCGATGCGCCCAACGGCATTGGCGCGCCGCGTGGCCTGGACCCGGCCGTGGCGGCCAGGCTGCGCGAGGCCTTCCGCGCCGCCGTGGCCAGCCCCGAGTTCAAGTCCGTGGCCGAGAAGCTGGATGCGCCGCTGCTGTACCTGGACGGCCCGGACTACGAGAAGTACGTGAACACGATCTACCAGAAGGAGACCGTGCTCATCGACAAGCTCAAGCTGCGCGAATTGATGAAGGGCTGACAGCCCGCGAACCCACACCGATGAAAGCCCCGCATGTCCCGCACCGATAGCCCCCTGCTGCACCTGCATCCCAACGACAACGTGCTGGTTGCCAAGACCGCTCTGTCGCTGGGCCAGGAGATTCCCGAACTGGGCGTGCGCGCCCGCGCCCAGGTGCCTGCGGGCCACAAGATCGCCGCGCGCCGCATCGCAGAGGGCGAGCAGGTGAAGAAGTACGACACCGTGATCGGCGTGGCCATGCGCGAGCTGGAGGCCGGCGACTATGTGCACAGCCACAACCTGCGCATCGTGGACTACTACCGCGACCCGGCCTTCGGCGCCGATGTGCGGCCCGTGGACTATGTGCCGGAGGCGCAGCGCGCCAGCTTCCAGGGCTTTGTGCGCGCCGGCGGCGGCGTGGGCACGCGCAATTTCATCGGCATCCTGTCGTCGGTGAACTGCTCGGCCACGGTGATCAAGCGCATTGCCGCGCATTTCACGGCCGAGCGCATGGCGGCCTTCCCCAACGTGGACGGCGTGGTGGCGTTTGCCCAGACCAGCGGCTGCGGCATGTCCTCGCCCAGCGAGCATTTCGACGTGCTGCGCCGCACGCTGGCCGGCTATGCGCGCCACCCGAACCTGGCCGGCGTGCTCATCGTGGGCCTGGGCTGCGAGCGCAACCAGGTCGATGCCCTGGTGCAGTCGCAGGGCCTGAGCGAAGGCCGGCTCATGCGCACCCTGGTGATGCAGGAGGTCGGCGGCACGCGCGTGACCATCGAGGCGGGCATCCGCGCCATCGAAGAGATGCTGCCCGAGGCCGACGCCGCGCGGCGCAGCGCGGTCAGTGCCAGCCACCTGAAGATCGGGCTGGAGTGCGGCGGCTCGGACGGGTTTTCGGGCATCACGGCCAACCCGGCCCTGGGCGCGGCCATGGACATCCTGGTGCGCCACGGCGGCACGGCCATCCTGTCGGAAACGCCCGAGATCCATGGCGTGGAATTCATGCTCACGCGCCGCGCCATCACGCCTGCCGTGGGGCAGAAGCTGCTGGACCGCCTGGCCTGGTGGGAGCGCTACGCGGCCGGCCAGAACGCGCAGTTCAACGGCGTGGTCGGCCACGGCAACCAGGCCGGCGGCCTGGCCAACATCTTCGAGAAATCGCTGGGCTCGGCCATGAAGGGCGGCACCACGCCGCTGCGCGCCGTCTATGAATACGCCGAGCCCATCACCGAGCCGGGCTTCGTCTTCATGGATTCGCCGGGCTACGACCCCGTGGCCTCCACGGGCCAGATTGCCAGCGGCGCGCACCTGATCTGCTTCACCACGGGGCGCGGCTCCATGTTCGGCAGCAAGCCCGCGCCCACCATCAAGCTGGCCAGCAACACGCCCATGTACCGCCGCCTGGAGGAAGACATGGACATCAACTGCGGCCTGATCGTGGACGGCGAATGCGGCGTGCCCGAGATGGGGCAGCGCATCTTCGCGCAGATCCTGCGCCACGCCAGCGGCGAGCCCACCAAGAGCGAGGCCCTGGGCCTGGGCGACCATGAGTTCGTGCCCTGGCACCTGGGCATCGTGAGCTGAGCCGCCCTTTACAACACCTGCATCCACCGATTCCATGCCACTGACCCTGACCCGCCCCGAGCTGCTGCGCAGCGCCAACTTCATCGCCGGCCAATGGACGACCGCGACGGCCACGCCCGCCGCACCTGCCCCGCGCCTGGCCGTGACCGACCCCGCCACGGGCGCACTGATCACCGAGGTGCCCGACTCCGGCGCCGCCGAGGCCCGCGCCGCGCTGGACGCCGCGCATGCCGCCTTCCCCGCCTGGCGCAAGACGCCCGCCAAACAGCGCGCCGCCATCATCAAGCGCTGGAACGACCTGGTGCTGGCCCACCAGGACGACCTGGGCCGCCTCATCAGCCGCGAGCAGGGCAAGCCCCTGGCCGAGGGCAAGGGCGAGGTCGCCTACGCGGCCAGCTACATCGAATGGTTTGCCGAAGAGGCCACGCGCATGAACGGCGAGATCATTCCCGCGCCCGTGCCGGGCCGGCGCATGTTTGCGCTGCGCGAGCCCGTGGGCGTGGTGGCCGCCATCACGCCCTGGAACTTTCCGGCCGCCATGATCGCCCGCAAGATCGCGCCCGCGCTGGCCGCCGGCTGCACCGTGGTCTGCAAGCCCGCGGAAGACACGCCGCTGACCTCACTGGCCCTGGTGCTGCTGGCCCAGGAGGCGGGCGTGCCGGCCGGCGTGCTCAACATCGTCACGGCCTCGCGCGAGAAGACGCCCGAGGTGGTGGATGTCTGGCTGGACGACGCGCGCGTGCGCAAGATCACCTTCACGGGCTCCACGCCCGTGGGCAAGCACCTGGCGCGGCGCAGCGCCGACACGCTCAAGAAGCTCTCGCTGGAGCTGGGCGGCAATGCGCCCTTCATCGTCTTCGAGGACGCCGACATCGATGCCGCCGTCGACGGCTTCATGGCCGCCAAGTTCCGCAATGGCGGCCAGACCTGCGTGTGCCCCAACCGCGTCTTCGTGCACCGCAGCGTGCACGAGGTGTTTGCACAGAAGCTGGCCGCGCGCGTGGCCGCGCTGCATGTGGGCCCGGCCAGCGACCCGGCCTCGCAGATCGGCCCCATGATCAATGCGCGCGCCGTGGAAAAGATCGAGCGCCATGTGCAGGACGCCGTGGCGCGCGGCGCCAGGGTGCTCACGGGCGGCAGGCGCCTGGATGCCCTGGGCGCCAACTACTACGCGCCCACCGTGCTCACGGGCGCCGATGCCTCCATGGCCTGCGCCTGCGAGGAAACCTTCGGCCCCGTGGCGCCGCTCACCGTCTTCGACAGCGAGGACGAGGTCATCGCTGCCGCCAACGACACACCCTTCGGCCTGGCCGCCTACTTCTACAGCAACGACGCACGCCGCATCTGGCGCATGGCCGATGCATTGGAGACCGGCATCGTCGGCATCAACGAAGGCGCACTGGCCGCCGAGGCAGCGCCCTTCGGCGGCGTCAAGGAGTCGGGCTACGGCCGCGAGGGCTCCACCCACGGCCTGGACGACTACCTGCACACCAAGTACGTCTGCCAGGGCCTGCTGGACTGAATCTTTCCCTCAACGAAATCACCGGACACCATGCCAGCCCATAACCCCTTCAAGACCGCCCTGGCCGCAGGCCAGCCCCGCATCGGCCTGTGGCTGTCCATGGCCGACCCCTACCTGGCCGAGGCTGCAGCCACCTGCGGCTACGACTGGCTGCTGATCGACGGCGAGCACGCGCCCAACGACGTGCGCAGCACCCTGGCCGCGCTGCAGGCCGTGGCCCCGCACCCGGCACAGGCCGTGGTGCGCGTGGTCGAAGGCAGCACGGCCCTGATCAAGCAGATGCTGGACATAGGCGCCACCACCTTGCTCGTGCCCATGGTGGACACGGCCGAACAGGCGCGCGCCGTGGTGGCCGCCACGCGCTACCCGCCACTGGGCGTGCGCGGCGTGGGCAGCGCCGTGGGCCGCGCATCGCAGTGGAGCGCACGCGCCGACTACCTGCAGGTGGCCGACGACGAGGTCTGCCTGCTGGTGCAGGCCGAGACCGTGGCCGCGCTGCACAACCTTGAAGCCATCTGCGCGGTGGACGGCGTGCACGGCGTCTTCATCGGCCCCGCCGACCTGGCCGCCTCCATGGGCCACCGCGGCAACCCCGGCCACCCCGAGGTGCAGGCCGCCATCGAAGCCGCCATGAAGACCATCATCGCCAGCGGCAAGGCGGCCGGCACCCTGACCTCGGACCCCGCCCTGGCCCGCCGCTACCTGGATCTGGGCTGCAGCTTCGTGGCTGTGGGCGTGGATGTGCTGCTGTTTGCGAATGCGGCGCGCAGGCTGCGGGGGCAGTTCGATGATTCGCCGGTGGCCGCGCCTGCACAGCAGGCAGCTGCCGCCTATTGAATCAGACAGCCACCAGCCAGGCCAGCAGCCCCGCCGCCGCTGCAGCGGCCGCCACACGCCGCGCGAACTGCGGCGCATAGGTCAGCAGCAGGCCCAGGGCCAGGGCCGCAAAGGTCAGCAGGCCCAGCCAGGCGGCCAAGGCCACCGAGGCATTCCAGCGCAGCAGGCAAGGCGCCAGCGATAGGGCCAGCAGCGCGTAGCCGGCCAGCCGCCAAGCCTTCAGGCGCGCGGGTGCCAGGCCTTCGGTGCCCAGCTGGTCTTGGTGCCGGTCCATGGAAGCGGCGATGACGGCAAAGCCTGCAAAGGCCAGAAAAAAGGCGGCAAGAATCATCATGACGCGCGCTCCAGCGTGGGGGCATGGCTGGCGGCACGGGCTTGCGTGCGGGGCACTGCAGCCGCTGCCGGCTTGCCGCGCAGCAGCCACCAGGCCACCACGCCGTGGATGGCGGCCAGGCCCAGCATCAGCAGCTCGAAGCTGGCGATGCTCCACTGCCCGTTGGCCAGGGTCTGCACCAGCGAAGCACCGCCCGTCAGCAGGTTGAGCAGGGGCAGCAGCGCATACAGCACGGCGGCCAGCGCCATCTGCTGCAGCCAGGCATTGCGGTGCGAGACCCGCAGCGGATGCAGCAGGCACAGCAGCCAGATGATGAAGAAGCCGTTGATCTCCCAATCACTGCGTGCCTGCATGGGCACGGGCAGCAGGCGGTTGAGCCAGAAGAAGCCGGCCACGGCCACCGACAGGCCCGCGATGGAGCCCACGTTGAGCACCTCCACCAGACGGTGGCCGAAGGGCGTGCGGCCCAGCTTGCGGCGCTCGGGCATGCGCTTGACCACCCACAGCACCATGCCCGACGCGGCCATGAAGGTGCCGATCACGCCGCTGAGCAGCAGCAGCCAGCGCATGGCCGGCTCGGCAAAGCGGCCCAGGTGCACGCCGGTGATCACGTTGCCGGTGGCGCGCACCCAGGAGATGGCGGGCGCCTCGGGGCTGGCCTGCAACTGGCCGGTCACGCCGTCGAAGCGCAGGGTCTCGGACTGGCCCCGGTTGATGAGGCTCATGCCGCCGCCTTCGCGCAGCTCGACCACCGCGCGCGAGGTGCCGGGCGCGTTGACGGTGATGCTGCCCACGCCGTGCTCGGGCCAGCGGCGCGCGCCCTCGGCCATCATGGGCGCGATATCGGCCAGCGCGGCGGCCTGGCGCTCCTGTTTGCCACCGCGCGCGCCCGGGCCCTGGTTGGCCGCCTGACCGCGCGCACCCCGCACATCGGCGAAGTAGGCATTGGTGTCGCCGTTGTAGGCCGCCTGTATGCCCCAGGGCATGAGCATGAACATCAGCAGCACCAGGCCGCTGAAGGTGATGACGATGTGAAACGGCAATGCCAGCACGGCCGTGGCGTTGTGCGCATCCAGCCAGGAGCGCTGGCCCTTGCGCGGGCGGAAGGTGAAGAAGTCCGTGAAGATCTTCTTGTGCGTGATCACGCCCGTGATGATGGCCACGAACATCAGCATGGTGGCGAAGCCCACGATCCAGCGGCCCCAGATGCGCGGCATGGCGTGCAGCTCGAAGTGGAAGCGGTAGAAGAAGTTGCCGGCGCGTGTCTCGCGCGGCTCCAGCTTCTCGCCCGTGGCGGCGTCGATCTCGGCGCGCTTGGTGCCTGCGCGGCCCGTGGCGGCGCCGGGCTCTCGCCAGGATGCGGCCACCGCCACCTGGCGCGGGCCGGGCAGGCCCAGCGTCCAGGTCGTGGCTTCCGGCGCGATGCGCTGCATGGCCTCCAGTGCGCGCTGCGCGGTGTCGGCGTCCTGCACCGAGCCGTGCAGCTCGGGCCGCATCCAGTCGTTGATCTCGTCGCGGAAGTAGCTCAGGGTGCCCGTGAAGAACACCGCGTAGAGCAGCCAGCCCAGCAGCAGGCCGCTCCAGGTGTGCAGCCAGGACATGGACTGGCGCAGTCCCTCGGGTTTGCCGTCTGCCCTCATGCGGCGGCTCCGTTCGACAGCACCCAGGCCAGAAGTCCCAGGCCCGCGCCAGGCAGGCCGATCACGGCCCAGGCGCGCCAGGCGCTGGCGCAGCCAAAGGCCCACATGGCCGCCACGGCGTAGATGATGAAGGCCAGCAGCGTCGAGCCCAGCGCCGCATCGGCCCGTTCCACGCCCAGCCAGACCATGGCGCGCGCGCCCGTGACGGCGCAGGCGGCCGACAGCAGATAGCCGCCGCCGATCGCTGCCAAGGCGCGCGAGGCCACGGCCACGCGGTAGCGCAGCAAGGATGGAGAGGACCCTCCCGGGGTCGAGGCTTGCATGGAGATGACCTTTCTTGCGGATCGTTGCCCGTTCCGGACGCCGCGGCCGCAGCGCAGGCCCGGACGGACAAAGGCGCCACAACAGTTCAAGGTCTGTGCGGCGCCGGGCGTTGGCCGCGCGCCTGAAGCACGCCGCCTTTCAAAGAGCGGGAATGATAATGATTTTTATTACCCGAGTCATTTAAAGAAATGCAAAGCCGGCCTCCTGCCACCGGCCCCGACCATCTCCCTGGCGCCTTTTCCCCTATCGCGCCCGCCCCGCCAGCCAGCGCCCGCCGAACTGGTTGATCACCATGCCCGCCAGCACGGCCAGCGTGCCCATCCACTGCATCAGGGTGGGCCGCTCGCCCAGCAGCAGCATGGCCGAGACCAGGCCCACCACGGGCACCATCAGAGACAGCGGCGCCACCGTGCCGGCCGCATAGCGCTGCAGCAGGCGCGTCCACAGGCCATAGCCCAGCAGCGTGGCCAGCAGCGCCAGGTACAGGATGGAGGCCACGGCGGTCAGGTCGATCCCCGCCAGTTGCTGCACGACCGTATCCGCGCCATCGGTCCAGACGGCCAGGGCCATCAGCGGCGCGATGGGAAAGATGCTGCTCCAGACGATGAAGGGGAAGGGCTCGTAGGGGCCGCTGCGCGCCGCATAGCGCGTGATCATGTTGGACACGGCCCACATGCAGGCTGCGCCCACGGTCAGCAAAAAGCCGGCCAGCGTCATGGCGTTGTCGCCCTCGCCATGGGCGCTGCCAATGGCAACCAGCCCGCCCAGCGACACCACCAGGCCCAGCCAATGCCACAGGCGCGCGGGCTCGCCCAGCAGGAAGGCGGCCAGCAGCAGCGTGACGAAGGCCTGCGTCTGCAGCACCACCGAGGCCATGCCGGCCGGCATGCCCAGCTTCAGGCCCAGGAACAGCATGCCGAACTGGCCCACGCCCTGCACCAGCCCATAGGCGGCCAGATAGCGCCAGCCCACCGACTTGGGCGGGCGCACGAACAGCAAAAAGGGCAGCGACGCCACCACGAAGCGCAGCGCGCTCAGCAGCATGGGCGACAGCGTCAGCAGGCCGAACTTCATGGCCACGAAGTTGGTGCCCCAGATCAGGATGACCAGCAGCGCACGCGCCCAGTCGCCACGGCTCAGGTGCTGCGCGGTCATGCCCTGCCCTCGGTGCAGCGGGGCCCGCAATGGTCAGGGACAGCGGCCGGCAGCACCGGCAAGGAACAGGAAGAAGGCATGGCGGGCAATGGGCAAAAAGAAAAGGGGCGGATCACATCCGCCCCCGGCGTTTGTACCACCGCAGCCCGTGCGCTGCCGGGCGGCCGTGGCTCGGCCCTGCGTTTCAGTCCGCCGCGTAGTCGATGGGGTCGTGGGCATGCTGGCGCCCCAGCGCGCCGGCCATGGCCAGCATGAAGGCCAGGCCGCGCCGCACATCGGGCTCGCGTGCCATGCGCATCAGGCCGATCAGGGTGGGCGTTTCCTCCATGGCCTGCACCTGGGCCGCCGCCATGCGTGCGGCATTGCCCGCGGCCCAGGCCCCGCCCACGCCATCCTCGAAGGCCTTGGCGACCTTCTCGACCATGTAGTCGTCTGCCATGTCCACCAGGTCCGCCGTGGCCGACAGCAGATCGACCACGCGGTTCAGGCGCCGGCCCGCCAGCAGCGGCTCCAGCTTGCCCATCAGTTCGGCCAGCCCCTGCAGCGCGGCGTCGTCCTGCAGCAGGCCGCCAGCGGCGGGCTGCGCCACGGGAATGTCGGAAGCGATGTTCATCTCGGTGCTCCTTGTCTTCGTGCTTGGAATGACAATGCAAAGGCCCTGGCCTCAGACCAGGGCGCGGGCCACGGCCCAGTACATGCCGCGGTTGAAGCCCTTGCGCATCATCGAGCCGACCTTGGTCGGCGGCGTGGGCTTGACGTCGACCTGGTAGTCGTACCAAAGCGGCATGCCGCCGTCCAGGCCCATCTGGGCGATGGCCACCACGCGCCCGTCGTAGGCATCGCTGGTGCGGCCGAAGCGGATCTGCGAGGCGATGTTGTTCACCACCACGGGCGACTGGTTGTGGCAGGCGCCGCCGGCCTTGCTCACCGGCAGGTCCACCGTATCGCCCAGCACATAGACATGGCTCTGGCCCAGCACCTGCATGGTCTCGTGGTCGGTGGGCAGCCAGCCTTCGCCGTCCTGCGCCTGCGACAGGCCGCAGTCGCGCACGGCCTGCACGGCGCGTATGGGCGGTGTGGCCATGAGGATGTCGAAGTCCTCGGCCTGGCCCTCTTCCGAGTGGGCCACCTTGGCCTCGGGGTCCACGCGCGCCAGCGTGAAGCCGCGCTGGTGGCGAATGCCGCGCTGCTCGAACACCGTGGGCAGGATCTCGCAGGTGTCCTTCTGCAGGAACAGGCAGTTGCGCAGCAGCTGCGAGACCGTGGGATAGGTGTAGACGATCTCCACCTTGTCGCGCACGCCGCGCCGGCGCAGCAGGTCGTCCAGCATCAGCGTGGTCTCTATGGGCGCGATGCCGCACTGGTGCGGCACATTGGGCGTCTTGGGAAAGGTGACGGTGACGAAGATGCGGCCCTTTTCTATGCGCGCCAGCTTGTCGGCCAGCTGCCGCGCGGGTGCGTGCTGGTAGAAGTGGTCGCCGGCCTCGGCCAGGCCTTCGATGCGCTCGGGCGACGGCACGCAGCCCGTGGAGATCACCAGATGGTCGTAGCCGAAGCGCTTGCCGCTCTTGCAGTGCACGGCCTGCAGCGCAAAGTCGAAGCGTTCCACCTCTTCCACCTGGAAGTCGATCTCGGGCCGCAGCAGGCCGCGCTGCCTGCGCCGCAACTCGTCGCGGAAGAAGGCATTGAAGGCCACGTACATGAAGGCCGGCTTGTAGTAGTGCCAGGGCGAGTTCGACAGCATGGTGATGCGCACCTTGCCCGTGACCACCTCCGGATACAGCTTGCTGACCAGGTGGTTGGCGGTCATGGTGCCGCCAATGCCCCCTCCGATGATCAATATGTGATGCGCCATCCCTGCTACTCCTTGTGCTTTCGCCTCAGTGGAACAACCGCTGGCGCCGCACGGCGCCAGCGCCGGAAAATGCGCCGCTCAGTCAGGCTTGAGCGATCGCCACACCCCGTCCCAGAGCGCATCGAACAGGGGCTCTATGGGCGTGTCGATGATGCCGTCCAGCCGCAGGCAGATCATGCGGATCGCGCTGCCGTACATCAGGCTGGCCGCCACCATGGGCTCCATCTGGCGGATCTCGCCATCGGTCATGCCGGCGAACACGAAGCCGCGCATGCGCACGAAGGCCGAGGCCGAGCAGATGGCCTGCTCGTCGGGCAGAAACTCTCGGTGGCGTGCATTGACCACGAAGCCCATGGCCTCGGGCTCGGCCTCGGCCAGCCCGAACAGCATGCGCAGCACCTCGCGGCAGCGCTGGGCGCTGCCCGCGTGCCGCTCCTCGATATCGTCGAGCAGCACATTCATGCGCGCCAGCAAATGCCGGTACAGCTCGCGCGCAATGCCTTCCTTGTCGGCAAAGTGGTTGTAGAAGAAACCGATGGACACGCCGGCCTCGGCGCACAGGTCCTGTATCGAGGTATTGAAGAAGCCCCGCTCCACAAACAGCCTGAGCGCCACGCGCAGCGTCTGCACATGGCGCGATCCCGCGTGCGGAAAGAAGGTCCAAGCCTCGTCTTGCATGAGAACCGATAGTAGAACGAATCTTCATTCTATTTTCACAAGCACTTGCAAACTACACCAGGGTTTTCCAGAAAAGACGGTATCCAGTGCATCAGCCGCAATGCCTGGCCCATTCCCGGCCTTTGACCTGCGGGACCGTAGAATCCGCGCGCAGCCATTGGAGACCGAGACAACAATGACAGGCTGCACACGAATCCGATCCAAAGGCCTTTTGCAAATGCAACTTCCCATCCACGTCATCGACGCATTCACATCGGAACGATTCAAGGGCAATCAGGCCGCCGTCATTCCCCTGAATGCATGGCTTGCCGATTCCACGCTGCAGGCCATTGCCGCAGAGAACAATCTCTCGGAAACCTCGTTCCTGGTCTGGAGTGCCGAGCGCGACGCCTTCGAGATCCGCTGGTTCTCCCCGCTCACGGAGATCGCGTTCTGCGGCCATGCCACGCTGGCAAGCGCCTTCGTGCTGTTCGAGGCCGACCCCGCGCTGCGCAGCATCACGTTCTGGGCCGCTGCCGTGGGCAAGGTCACCGCCACGCAGGAGGATGGCGGACGCATCGTCATGACCTTCCCGCGCCGCGATGCCAAGCCGCTGGATGAGGTGCCGGCCGCGCTGCGCGAAGGCCTGACGCCTGCACCCACGGCCTATCTTGTGAACCAGCAGGCCTACGTGGCGGTCTACGCCGCCGAGGCCGATGTGCTGGCCGTCAAGCCGGATCTGGAACGCCTGAAGTCGCTGGGCCCGCTGGACGTGGTGGTGGCGGCGCCTGCGGATGCGGGCGCCGCGTATGACTTCGTCAGCCGCTATTTCTGGCCCGCCAATGGCGGCGAGGAAGATCCCGTCACAGGCTCCATCCATGCGGCGCTTGCGCCTTACTGGGCGGGCAGGCTGGGCAAGAACCGTCTGATCGGCCACCAGGCCTCGCGCCGCACGGGCACGCTGTTTTGCGAAGTGACCGATGCCAGCGTCGAGGTGGCTGGCCACTGCGCGCGTTACCTGACCGGGACGATCACCGTCTGACTGCGGGCCCGTCCCGATGGAGCCGACGCGGAAGGCGCATCAGCGCCGCAGGCAGCGACCGGCGCCATCGATCAGGCGGGCCATTTCCCTGTCCACGCCCAGGTCGGCGCAATAGGCGCCAGCCCCGCGCAGTGACAGATCCAGAGTGGCAGGCTCGCTCCTGGAAACCTCGGCCCTCAACCGAAAGCCCGCCACGTTGGGCGCGCCGTAGTCGGCCGTCTCCAGCACGCCCGCCCGGGTGTCACGGATGGCATGGCCGTTACCAAGGTGGTAGGCGCCCTCTTCGCCGGCCATGGCTTCGTCAAGGCAGGCAAAGGCCTGTTCGACCGAGGCGCCTTGGGGCAGGACCAGCGACGCGGTTGTGCCTGGGCCCAGGGCATCGCACATGCCTGCAGAGATTGCGCAGCCGCTCAACAGGCCTGCAAGGCCCAGTACCCATATCCGCATTCACGCTTCCTTTCCAGAGGCCATGGAATCCGCGGCAGTGTATCGACCCGGCAGCGGCGCCGGGCTCGCAATGCGCAGGGAATAGTCTCTCGCCTTGCCGATACCCCCGGGACACGCAGGTACCATCCGCGCATGAGTACCCACTACGAATCCCTGTCGCAAGCCGACGCCTACCGCGACGCCTTCGACGTGGAAGCGCCCGCGGCCAGCGAGCGCAACATGACGCCGCGCAAGTCCGGCTTTTTCATCCGCAGCGTCGCCGTGGCTGCAGAGGCAGCCGCTGAACAGGCAGAACCTGCAGCTCCCGACACACCGCCTGCAGCACCCACCACTCCCGCACGCGAGCTGGTTGCCGCCCAATGGGGCCTGGTGCCGCACTGGGTGAAGTCGGCCTCCGACGGCCGGCTGCGCGCGCTCAAGCTGGTGAATGCGCGCTCCGAAACGGTGTCCACGGCCCAGGCCTTCCGCGATGCCTGGCTCAATGGCCAGCGCTGCATCGTGCCCATGGCCGCCTTTTTCGAGGATGACTACCGCAACGGCAAGGCCCTGCCCACGCGCATCTCGCGCATCGACGGCAAGCCCATGGGCGTGGCCGGCGTGTGGGCGCAGTGGACGGGCCCGGACGGCGAGGTGCTGCTGAGCTACGCCCTGCTCACGGTCAACGCCAACAGCCATGCGCTGCTGCACCGCTACCAGCAGCCCGGCGCGGAAAAGCGCATGCCGGCGATTCTCAACGAAGGCGCCTACGACGCCTGGCTCAACGCGCGCGTGGAAAAGGCGCGCGAGTTCATGCGCCAGTACCCCTCCAACTGGCTCACCGCCAATCCGGTGGAGCGCAAGGCCGACAAGCGGCCTCCAGGGCTGATGGGCTGATGGGCTGATGGGCTGATGGGCTGATGGGCTGATGGGATGACGGGCTGACGGGCTGGCATGGCCCTTGTCCCTCGCGCTACGGCGCCTTGGGCAACGCGTTGATGGAGCGCAGGATGTCGCGCGTGATGCCCTGGCGCTTGGGCAGGTCGGCCAGCCGGTGGGGCGTGTCCATGTTCATGGCGAAGAACACGGGGCCGGCAGGCCATTCCACCCAGCCCACCCACCAGCCGATACGGCCCGTCCAGCCGGTTTTGGCGCGCAGTATCCAGTCCGGGCCGGCCTCGTTGATCATCACGTCCTTCACCAGCCGCTGGTGCTCCACCGGCAATGGCAGCCGATTGCGGTACAGCCGCTGCAGGAAGGCCACCTGCTCCAGCGCCGAGATGGCCAGGTCGCCTTCCACCCAGAACGGCGCCTCGCCCGTGGCCAGCGCATTGCCGTAGTCGATCTTGCGCATGTAGGCAGCCTCACGCGCGCTGCCAAGCTCCCTGGCAAAGCCTTCGTACACCCAGACGGTGGAGTTGCGCATGGCCGAGCGCAGGTCCTGATCGGCATTCCAGGTCGGCAACTGGCGCTTCACGCCATCCCAGGGAATGCGCTGGAATTCATCGCGCAGCAGCCCGGCGTCCAGCGCGAACAGGCTGTGCGGGATCTTGAAGGTGGAAGCGGGCGAGTAGCGCCGCGTCGCGCGGTCACGGTTGTGGACGTAGACGGCTTCGGCCTGGCCTCTGGCATCGACCACGACGATGCTGCCATCGACCTTGGCATCGGCAAAGAAGCGGTCCCACTCGGGCTTGTCCTGCAGTTCGGCAGCCGCCAGAGCCGCCTGTGACAGACAGGCGAGCAACGCGGCGCACATCAGATTTCTTCGATTCATGCAGGCAGTTTAAGAGCGGCACCACCGCACGGCGATGGTGCACCGCCCGCCCGGCTGCCCTGTTTTGACTCGCTGTTTTCCCGTTTTGGTGTTCCTGCCGCATCGCGCGGGCCCCAAGGGCCCCGTGTGCGCTGGCACGACTTGTGCAAGGCCGCTGCAGGCCGGCCAATGCAGCCATGGCGGCAACGGCAGACGGCCCCATGACCACAACAAACAAGGGAGTCATTGCATGCACAGGTGCGCACGGGCATTGAGAACATTGGTGGGGGGAGGATGGGTCGCGGTCCTGGGTGCGGCGCAGACGGCGCAGGCGGCCGAGCAGGCGATCACGCGGCCGTCGCTGGTGGCGGTGGAATCCATCAGCGCCGTGGACACGGTCTGGCTGATGACGGCCACGGTGCTGGTGCTGCTGATGACGCTGCCCGGCATTGCGCTGTTCTATGCGGGGATGGTCCGCCGCAAGAACGTGCTCAACACCATGGCCAGCGTGGTGGCGATTGCCTGCCTGGTGAGCATTCTGTGGTTTGCACTCGGCTATTCGCTGGCCTTCACGCCCGGCAATGCGTGGATAGGCGGTGATTCGCGCGCCTGGTTCGCGGGGCTGGATTTCAACGCCGCCAAGGGCCTGGTGGCCGTGAGCCACCTGGCGCCGCATGTGCCTGAAGCGGCCTATGCCATGTTCCAGCTGGCCTTTGCCGTGATCACCGCCGCCTTGCTGGTGGGCGCCTGGGTGGAGCGCATGCGCTTCGGTGCCATGCTGATCTTCGTGGGCCTGTGGAGCCTGTTGGTCTATGCGCCGGTGGCGCACTGGGTGTGGGAGCCCGGGGGCTGGCTGGCGCGCATGGGCGCGCTGGACTTTGCCGGAGGCACCGTGGTGCATGTGAACGCGGGCGTGGCCGGCCTGGTCTGCGCCTGGTTCCTGCGGCCGCGCCGCGGCTACGGGCACGAGCCCTTCGAGCCCTACAACCTGGCCCTGACCATGATGGGCGCGGCCCTGCTGTGGATGGGCTGGTTCGGCTTCAACGCCGGCTCATCGCTGGCCGGGGACAGCCGGGCGGCGCTGGCGCTGGCCGTCACCCACATTGCCGCCAGCGCGGGCGCCCTGGCCTGGTCGCTGGCCGAGTATGTGGTGCGCGGCAAGGCCACGCTGCTGGGCCTGTGCTCGGGACTGGTCGGCGGGCTGGTGGCGATCACGCCGGCGGCCGGCTTCGTGACGCCGCTGTCGGCGCTGTGCATCGGCCTGATCGCCGGTGTCGCCTGCTACTGGGGCGCCACCGGCCTCAAGCGGCTGCTGGGCGCGGACGATTCGCTGGATGTGTTTGGCGTGCATGGCGTGGGCGGCATCTTGGGATCGCTGCTGACCGGCGTGTTTGCCAGCCCGCAGATCGGCGGCGTGCAGGGCAGCGTACTCACCCAGGCCGTGAGCGTGCTGGCCGTGGCCTTGTTCACGCTGGTGGCCACGGCCGTGCTGCTGTGGCTGCTGGACATGCTGATCGGCCTGCGCGTGGATGAGGAAAGCGAGCTGCAGGGCCTGGACCTGGCGCTGCACCGCGAACGCCTGAGTGGATGAACGGCCGGGCCGCAAAGCGGCCCGGCACCCGATCGCCCGATGATCGTCAAACCGAAGGAGTGCCCCTACATGCCCGAAAGCGAACTCCTGGCCATTGCCGCGCACCTGCATGTGCTGCTGCGCAGAAGCTGCGGCCGCGTGACCGATACCGAATGGCTGGCAGCCAATGCCGAGTACGCCGCCGAAATCATCCGCTTCGCGCGGGAGCAGGAAGGGGCGCGCAGCACGCCCGAACTGGTGGACTGGACCCATCGCTTCGAAGCCGCCTGGAATGCCGCGCTGGCCGGGCCCGCCGAGCGCTCACCGCTCATGCAGCGCGCCGGCGAGCTGATGCGCCAGCGCGCGGAAAACCGCAAGTACGTGGGCACGCTGCGCTAGCGTCTTGCCTGATCAGGCCGGTGGCGCGGGCACGGAGTGCAGCAGCACGGGCGCATCGCCATCGCCGTTGACGCTTTCCATCTGCACGCCAAAGCCCCACAGGCGCGCTGCGTGCTTGAGCACTTCCAGCGCATCGTCGGACAGGGGTCGGCCCTGGTAGCGCGTGTGGCGCAGGGTCAGGCAGCGGTCGCCGCGCAGATTGACGTTCCAGACCTGGATATTGGGCTCGCGCGCGCCCAGGTCGTACTGCTGCGACAGGGTCTGGCGCAGGGTGCGGTAGCCGTCGTCGTCGTGGATGGCGCTGACCAGCAGCTCGCGTTCGCTGGCATCGTCATGGATGGAGAACAGGCGCATGTCGCGCATCAGCTGCGGGCTCAGGTACTGGCCGACAAAGCTCTCGTCCTTGAAGTTCTGCATGGCATGGTGCAGCGCCGGCAGCCAGGGCGTGCCGGCCAGGTCGGGGAACCAGCGGCGGTCTTCCTCGGTCGGGTCCTGGCAGATGCGGCGGATGTCGCGGTACATGGCAAAGCCCAGCGCATAGGGATTGATGCCGCTGTAGGCGCGGTGTCCGGCGGGCGGCTGGTAGATCACGTTGGTGTGGGAGGACAGCCATTCGATCATCACGCCGTCGGTCAGCCAGCCTTCGTCGTAGAGGGTGTTGAGCAGGGTGTAGTGCCAGAACGTGGCCCAGCCCTCGTTCATCACCTGGGTCTGGCGCTGCGGGTAGAAGTACTGGGCGATCTTGCGCACGATGCGCACGATCTCGCGCTGCCAGGGCTCCAGCAGCGGGGCGTTCTTCTCGATGAAGTACAGCAGGTTTTCCTCGGGTTCCTTGGGAAAGCGCTCGCTGTGCTGCGCCGCGCTGTCCTTGCCGGGGCGGGCCGGCAGGGTGCGCCACAGCTCGTTGACCTGCTGCTGGGCATAGGCCTCGCGCTGCTCGCGCTCGGCCCGCTCGCGCGCCAGGCTTTTCTTGGAGGGGCGGCGGTAACGGTCCACGCCCAGGTTGGACAGGGCGTGGCAGGAGTCCAGCCATTGCTCCACCGTCGTCAGGCCGTGGCGCTCCTCGCACTGGGAGATGAAGTCGCGCGCATAGACCAGGTAGTCGATGATGCTGCCCGCATCCGTCCACATGCCGAACAGGTAGTTGTTCTTGAAGAAGCTGTTGTGGCCGTACGCCGCATGGGCGATCACCAGGGCCTGCATGGCGGTGGTGTTCTCCTCCATCAGATAGCTGATGCAGGGATTGGAGTTGATGACGATCTCGTAGGCCAGGCCCATGTGGCCGCGCCGGTAGCGCCGCTCCGTCGCCATGTATTCCTTGCCATAGCTCCAGTGGCGGTAGCCCACGGGCATGCCCACGCTGGCGTAGGCGTCCATCATCTGCTCGGCCGAGATCACTTCCAGCTGGTTGGGATAGGTGTCCAGGCCGTAGCGTTCGGCGGCGGCCGCAATCGCTGCGTGATAGCGCTCGATGAGCTCGAAGGTCCAGTCGCTGGGATCGGGCAGAGGCTCGGCCGGCCGCGCCCCCGCCGGCAGCGGCGCGGAGGGCACGATGCGCTGGGCCCGGTCGCTGGCCAGATGGGATTTCCACTGCGGCGTGGCATGGCGGGGCGCCAGCACGGGATAGTGAGAGAGGTTCATACCGATACCCCCTCTTTCTTGAACAGGTCGCGGAACACGGGATAGATCTCGCTGGCGTCCGACACCTTGCGCATGGCGAAATGCGAGAACAGCGGCAGCACCTGGCTGTACTCCTGCCACAGGCTCTGCTCTTCCTGCACCACCTGCACATAGGCGAAGTAGCGCACCAGCGGCAGGATTTTCTCGACCAGCAGGTTGCGGCAGTTGGATCCGTCGTCGCCGAAGTTGTCGCCATCGCTGGCCTGGGCCACGTAGATGTTCCAGTCCCCGGACGGATAGCGCGCGCGGATGATCTGGTCCAGCAGCACCAGCGCACTGCTGACCACCGTGCCGCCGCTTTCCTGGGAGTGGAAGAACTCGTCCTCGCTGACCTCGGCCGCCTGCGTGTGGTGGCGGATGAAGACGATGTCGATCTTCTCGTAGTGCCGCGTCAGGAACAGGTACAGCAGGATGAAGAAGCGCTTGGCCAGGTCCTTGCGGCCCTGGTCCATGGAGCCGGACACATCCATCACGCAGAACATCACGGCCTGGCTGATGGGCGCAGGCACGCGCGTGCGGTTGCGAAACCGCAGGTCGATGGGGTCGAGAAAGGCCACCGTGCCCATGCGCAGCTTCAGCGCATCGATGCGCTGCTGCAGCTCGGCCGCCGCCTCGCTGGTGCCATCGTCCTGCGCCAGCAGCGCTTGCAGCTGCTCCTCCAGTGCCTTGAGTTCGCGGTGCGGGGCCTTGGTCAGCGCAATGCGCCGGCCCAGGGCGCCGCGCATGGTGCGCAGCAGGGCCAGGTTGTGCGGCGTGCCGTCGTGGCTGTAGCCGGCGCGGCGCGTCTTGTACTGCATGGTGTTGCCGATGTGGGTGCGCAGCAGCCGCGGCAGGGCCAGGTCTTCAAAGAACAGTTCCATGAACTCTTCCTTGGTCAGGGTGAAGGTGAAGTCGTCCTCGCCCTCGCCGCTGTCGCTGGCCTGGGAGCCGCCGCCGCCTGCGCCGCCCTGCGGCCGGGCAATGCGGTCGCCGCGCACATGCTCGGTGTTGCCCGGGTGCACCGTGTCATGGACGCCGCCCTGCCCGTGGTGGAACACGGGCTCGCGGATGTCCTTGCGCGGGATGGAGACGCTCTCGGACTCCTCCATGTGGCGGATGCCGCGCTTGTCCACCGCGCGGCGCACCGCCTCGGCGATCTGCGCCTTGTAGCGGCGCACGAAGCGCTCGCGGTTGCCCACCGACTTGTTCTTGCCGGCCAGCCTGCGATCGATGATTTGCAATGCCATCTGTTCCCCCCAGCCCGGGCGCGCCGAAGGGCGGCGCACCCACCCGTCAGTTGCTCTTGCGAACGCGCAGGTACCACTCGCACAGCAGGCGCACCTGCTTGGACGTATAGCCCTTGGCCTCCATCCGGGTGACGAAGTCCTCGTGCTTGCGCGCGTCCTCGGCACTGGCCTTGGCATTGAAGCTGATCACGGGCAGCAGCTCCTCGGTATTGGAGAACATCTTCTTCTCGATCACCACGCGCAGCTTCTCGTAGCTGGTCCAGCTGGGGTTCTTGCCCTGGTTGTTGGCCCGCGCGCGCAGCACGAAGTTGACGATCTCGTTGCGGAAGTCCTTGGCATTGGCAATGCCCGCGGGCTTCTCGACCTTCTCCATCTCGGCGTTGAGCGCGTTGCGGTCGAAGGCCTCGCCGGTATCGTTGTCGCGGTACTCGCTGTCCTGTATCCAGTAGTCGGCGTAGGTGACGTAGCGGTCGAAGATGTTCTGGCCGTACTCGCTGTAGCTTTCCAGATAGGCGGTCTGGATTTCCTTGCCGATGAACTCGGCATAGTGCGGCGACAGGTACTCCTTGATGTAGCTGGTGTACTTGGTCTCCAGCTCGGCAGGGAACTGCTCGCGCTCGATCTGCTGCTCCAGCACATACATCAGGTGGACCGGGTTGGCCGCCACCTCGGTGCTGTCGTAGTTGAAGACCTTGGACAGGATCTTGAACGCGAAGCGCGTGGAGATGCCCGACATGCCCTCGTCCACGCCCGCATAGTCGCGGTACTCCTGGAAGCTCTTGGCGCGCGGGTCCGTGTCCTTGAGGCTTTCGCCGTCATACACCTGCATCTTGCTGAAGATGCTGGAGTTCTCGGGCTCCTTCAGCCGCGTGAGCACGGCGAACTGGGCCATCATCTTGAGCGTGCCGGGCGCGCACACGGCGCTGGCCAGGGACGACTCGCGGATCAGCTTCTCGTAGATGCGCACCTCCTCCGACACACGCAGGCAGTACGGCACCTTGACGATGTAGACCCGGTCCAGGAAGGCCTCGTTGTTGCGGTTGTTGCGGAAGGCCTTCCACTCGCTCTCGTTGCTGTGGGCCAGCACCATGCCGTCGAAGGGAATGGCGCCAAAGCCTTCCGTTCCCTTGTAGTTGCTCTCCTGCGTGGCCGTCAGCAGCGGGTGCAGCACCTTGATGGGCGCCTTGAACATTTCCACGAACTCAAGCAGGCCCTGGTTGGCCAGGCACAGGCCGCCCGAGTAGCTGTACGCGTCGGTATCGTCCTGGGCAAAGTTCTCCAGCTTGCGGATGTCCACCTTGCCCACCAGGCTGGAGATGTCCTGGTTGTTCTCGTCGCCGGGCTCGGTCTTGGCAATGCCCACCTGCCTGGAGATGCTGGGATAGCGCTTGACCACGCGGAACTGGCGGATATCGCCGCCCAGCTCCTCCAGACGCTTGACGGCCCAGGGCGACAGCACATGGTTGAGGCAGCGCCGGGGAATGCCGAACTGCTCCTCCAGCAGCGGCCCGTCCTCCACGGGGTCGAACAGGCCCAGCGGCGACTCGTTCACGGGCGAGCCCTTGAGGGCGTAGAACGGCACCTTCTGCATCAGGTATTTGAGGCGCTCGGCGATGGAGCTCTTGCCACCGCCCACGGGACCCAGCAGATAGAGGATCTGCTTGCGCTCTTCCAGGCCCTGGGCCGCATGGCGGAAGAAGCTCACCACCTGCTCGATGGAGTCTTCCATGCCGTAGAACTCGGCGAAGGCCGGATAGCGCCGGATGACCTTGTTGGCAAACAGCCGCGACTGGCGTGGATCATTGCGCGTGTCCACCATTTCAGGTTCGCCGATGGCTGCCAGCATGCGCTGGGCAGCACCTTCGTAAGCCATGGGATCGCGCTGGCACAGGGCGAGAAATTCGTCCAGCGACATCTCTTCTTCGCGAAGGCGAACGTAACGTGCAGCCGAGTTGCTGATGACATCCATACGACCTCTCCCGGCGGCACCCGAGGGCGAACAGTGCCGCGAAGTTGCAAGGCATTCGCTACCGTGTGGAACTGTTGTAGCACCTTGCATCGGCTTTGAATAGCTCATACGTCCCACATGTCTGCATTGCGCGCGAGGTCACAATGTCAGGTTCCTGGACTACCCCGCTTTTTGCGGCGCCGGGACAGGGGCTTGAGCCAGCCGGGCCTGCAGCAAGGCCCGTGAATACAGCGCCTGACGCTCCCACTTTTGACAAATGATAGTCCGCACTCACACAGCGGCACAGGCCCGAATTCAGAACCGATGTCTCCTGCCGACAACCCCCTACTTGCCGCCGGTCGCCCATCGCGCAAACTGGCTGCCGTGACGCCGATGCACCTGCTGCGGGCCATGTGCCTGGTGCTCGGCCTGCTGCTCGCCCTGCTGGCACCGGGCCTGGCCAAGGCCGCACCGGCAGCAGGCCCTTTGGGTGCCTTGCAGGGCACGCTGGGCGGTGGCTCCGCGTCCGACAAGGAACGAAGCAACGCCATTCAGGCCCAACTGGATGCCGCCGCATCGGCGACAAAGGAAGCCGATGCGCTGGCGCAGGAACTGGACCGCCTGCGCGCCAGGGCACGCACGCCCGTGCCTGCCCTGCCCGCGCCGCTGAGCGACGAGCAGCTGGGCAGCCTGTTCGATCGCTGGAAGGAACGCGTTCCCGCCAACGCCAGCCAGGAAGTGCTGGAACGCCTGCTGGCCGATGAACGCGATGCCATCGCCGCACTCAAGGTGGGCATCGAAAAATCCGCGGCCGACCAGGCCAACCTGGTCTCGCAGCCCGGCCCGGGACGCATCGATCTGTCCATCCTCCAGCAACGCGCGCAGGAAAACGCCGAGCCCGTGACCGCCGAGCCCGGCGAAGCCCCCGACCTCACCCAGGCCCGCCAGGCACGGCGCAGCGCGGAGCACCGCCGCGCCCTGCTGGAGCTGGCGCTGCGCCAGGAAGAGCAGTCCACCATCGAAGCCCGCCAGCGCCTGCTGGCCGCCCAGCTGCAGGCCCAGCGCCGCGAGCTGCTCGAGCGCATGCCGCGCGCCGCCTGGCTGACCCAGCGCATTGCCGAGCGCAGCCGCCAGCAACTGGAGCAGCAGGTGCAGGAGATGGAGCTGGCCGCCCAGCACGCTTCCGCCGCCGATCCCGCCATACGCGACCTGGCCCAGCGCAATGCGGCGCTGGCCGCACAGATCCTCAAGAACTCCAATGAACTGGCGCAGGAGCGCAAGACCCTGGCCAATGACGAATATGTCCGCGACCAATTGAGCGCCACGCTGCGCGACACCCAGGCACGCCTGCGGCTGGGCGGTGGCAGCGCGGCCGTGGGCCAGTGGCTGTGGCAGCAGCGCGTGGAGCTGTCCTCCGGCAACACCTTGCAGTCCAGGCACCGCGCCGTGCAGCGCCAGCTGGCCGAGCTGCGGCTGATGCTGTTCAACTCCAGCAAATGGCGCCAGAACCCCGGCGCGGACACGGCGGCACAGGCCCCGGCCGACGCTGCGGATGCAGGCGGCGTGGCGGCACCTGAACCTGCCGCCAGCGCCACCACGGCCATCAATGCATCCAACTCGGCACAGCAGACCGCCCTGCTGGCCCGGCAGGTGGCGCTCACCGATCAATTGCAGCCCGTTTTGCTGCGCCGCATTGCCGTGCTGGAGCAGACCGATGAAGCCCTGCGCGCCGCCCTGCGCAGCGGCAACGAACTGCGCCAGGTGCTGGACAAGGAACTGCTGTGGTTCCCCAGCCACCGCCCCATGGACCGCACCTGGCTCAGCGAGTGGCAGGCGCTGGAGCAGGACATCGAAGGCAGCAGCTCCCCCTGGAAAACCGCGCGCGCCCTGGCCGCCAGCATCTGGAACGATCCCTGGGCCTTTGGCGCCGTCGGCCTGATCGTGGCCCTGCTGCTGGGCCTGCGCCGCTATGCGCTGCGCCAGCTGCAGGCCATCTCCGTGCGCGTGGGCGACTTCATGCGCGACAACTTCGGGCTGAGCCTGCTCGCGCTGGGCTGGAGCCTGCTCTACACCCTGCCCTGGAGCTTTGCGGCCGCGGCGCTGGGTAGCCTGCTGCAAGGCCCCGAAACCGTGGGCACGGCGCTGGAGCCGCTGGGCGCCACCCTGGTCCAGCTCAGCGATTTCATCTTCGTGGCCACCTTGCTCAACGCCCTGTTCTGCCCGGGCGGGCTGGCACTGGCCCACTTCGGCTGGCCGGCCGCTCGCGTGCAGATGCTGCGCCAGATGGTGCGCCGCGCCGCCTGGCTGATCGTGCCTGCCGAACTGCTGGGCGGCCTGGCCTTCTACAGCCATGACAACCACGCCATCAGCACCTGGGGGCGCATCTCCATCCTCATGCTGTCGCTGGGACTGGCCTGGATGGCCTGGCTGTACTTTCGCCGTGTCATGCAGCAAAAGCGGCCCGGCATCCACTGGGGCCAGATCGTCAGCGTGGTGCTGATGCTCATGCTCAGCGCGCTGGCCGTGGGCATCGTGCTCGGCTATGTCTACACGGCCACCGAATTCATCCAGGCCCTGATGGCCAGCTTCGTGTTCCTGGGCGCGGTCGAGGTCGTGGTCAACCTGCTGCGGCGCTGGCTGCTGCTGGGCGAGCGGCGCCTGGCGCTGAACCGGCTGCGCGAAGCCGCCAGGCTGGCCCAGAGCGGCTCGGGCGTGGACACCGGCAAGGCACCCACCGACGAAGCCACCCAGATGGCCCTGGTCACCGTGGGCGCCCAGGCGCACCGGCTGCTGGGCCTGCTGCAGCAAGTGCTGGTCGTGCTGACCCTGGTCTACGCCTGGCTGCCCGTGCTGCCTGCGCTGCTGCGCTCCGAAGGCGTGGTGCTCTGGTACACCACCAACACCGGCGCCGACGGCATCGCGCATGCCGCCCCCGTGAGCCTGATGGATGCGCTGCTGGGCGTGATGATCCTGCTGCTCACCTTCAGCTTTGCACGCAACCTGCCGGGCCTGCTGGAAGTGACGCTGTCGGCCTCCAACCGCATCAGCAGCTCCGCGCGCTACACCCTGGCCACGCTGGCGCGCTACGCCATCACCATCGCGGGCACGGTCAGCGCCTTCACGCTGCTGGGCCTGCGCTGGGGCCAGCTGCAGTGGATGGTGGCGGCGCTCACCGTGGGTCTGGGCTTCGGCCTGCAGGAGATCTTCGCCAACTTCGTCTCGGGCCTGATCCTGCTGGTGGAGCGGCCCTTCCGCGTGGGCGATGTCATCACCATCGACACCCTCACCGGCACCGTCACGCGCATCCGCACGCGGGCCACCACGGTGCTGGACTTCGACAACAAGGAAATCGTCATCCCCAACAAGACCTTCATCACGGGCCAGGTGACAAACTGGACCTTGAGCGACGACGTGACCCGCCTGGTGATCGACGTGCCCGTGGCCCACGGCAATGACCCCGAGCGAGTGCGCGACATGCTGCTGGGCATTGCCAGGGAACACCCCCAGGTGCTGCGCGAACCCGAGCCCAACTGCTGGTTCATGGCGCTGGAAGGCAACGGCCAGCGCTTCGAGCTGCGCGCCTACGTGGGCAAGGTCGAAGACCGCCTGCCCGTGCGCCACGACCTCAACCGCCGCGTCAACGACCGGCTCAAGGACGCTGGCATTGCCGTGGCCTTCCCGCAGCTGGACCTGCATGTGCGCAACATGCCGGCCCATGCACCGGGGCAGGCACCTGGGCAGGCATCTGGGCAGACCCCACCCCATCCGACGGCATGAGGCCGGCAAGTCCCCCGGTTCAACGCTCACAGCGCGGCATTGCCCCGCTCGCGGTCAGAACACTTCCCAGTTCTCGTCCACACGCTCGCCCGCATTGCGCAGCGGGGTGACCTTGGCAGGCGCTGCAGCAACCCTGGGTGCCGCTGCGGACGCCATCGTCCGATGGCCGCCCTTGCTGCCTGCGGCGGCCGGCGCTGGCGCCTGGGCCGGTGAGGACGCGGGCAGGGGCACGGACGAGGACACCCCGTCCAGCTTGAACAGGCTGACCAGATCGACCAGCCTGGCAGCCTGCGCGTTCAAGCTAGCGGCAGCCGCCGCCGACTCCTCGACCAGGGCCGCATTCTGCTGCGTGACCTGGTCCAGCTGTACGACGGCATCGCCCACCTGCGCCACACCGTCGGCCTGCTCGGCCGTGGCCGCGCCTATTTCGCCGATCAGGTCGGCAACGCGCTGCGCCTGCTGAACGATGTCCTTCATCGCGGAACCCGTCTCGCTCACCAGGCCCGAGCCCTCGTCCACCTTGGACACGCTCTCGCCTATCAGGGCCTTGATCTCCTTGGCTGCCCCCGCGCTGCGCTGGGCCAGGCTGCGCACTTCGGATGCCACCACCGCAAAGCCTCGCCCCTGCTCGCCCGCCCGCGCGGCCTCCACGGCGGCATTGAGCGCCAGGATGTTGGTCTGGAAGGCAATGGAGTCGATCACGCCGATGATGTCCTCGATCTTCCGGGAACTCGCGGTGATCTGCTCCATGGTGGCCACAACGCGGTCCACGATCTTGCCGCCGCCGGTGGCGGCCTGGCTCGACGAAGCGGCCAGCTGGGTGGCGGTACGCACCGTATCGGCATTGAGCTTGACGGTGGCGTTCATCTCCTCCATGGAGGCGGCGGTCTGCTCCAGATTGCTGGCCTGCTCTTCCGTGCGCTGGCTCAGGTCCGCATTGCCCGAGGCAATCTGGCTGGCGCCGGTCGCGATGGATTCGCTGCTTTGCCGCACATCGGCAACCACGCGCGCCAGACCGGCCCGCATGTCCTCCATGGCGCGCAGCAGGCTGGAGGTGTCGCCGGGCGCCAATTGCACCCGCACGGACAAATCGCCCTGCGCGATCTGGCGTGCCACCCCGGCGGCATAGGAGGGCTCTCCGCCCAGTTGCTGCTTGACCGTCCTGGTGATCATCCAGGCCACCAAACCGCCCAGCGCGGCGGCCAGCAGCGTCAGCACCAGCATGGCCACGCCGTCTTCGGCCACGCGGCGCAGCGAGCCGTCCACCGTGGCCTGCGTCTGTGCCTTCTGGTAATCGACCAGTGCCTCGACCGCATCGAAATAGGTCGTCTGCAAGGAGCGCAGGCGCCCCATGATCAGATCCCTGGCGGCATCGCCCTGGTTGGCCAGGCCCAGGTCCCCGGCCTGGCGCATGGTCTCCACGAAAGGCTGGCGCGCCTGCCGTATGTCGGCAAAGAGCCGGCGCGCCTGCTCGGTCTGCAGGCGCTGGTCCAGCTCCTTCATGACCAGGCCGTTCCTGGCAACCACCTCATCCAGCCGGCGGCTCTCCTCGGTCATCTGCGCCGGATCGGTGATCAGCGCCAGATTGCGCACCACCCGTGCCGACGCATTGGCGTTGTCCTTGAGCGATTGCAGCCGGGCCAGATTGCCCATGCGGTCCTCGGCCAGCACGCGCAGCTGCTCGCCCTGGTCACGCAACTTCATCCAGCCGAAGGCTGCCACGCATACGCAAACCACGATCACCGCGAAAAAACCCATGCCCAGCATGGTTCCCAACTTCATACGCCTCAGAAAACCCACGTCGCTCTCCCTCGAACCACCTACGCAAACCGGCCAGACTGCTGGCACGGAAGAAACACATTCATGAACAAATTTGACAATTTGAATCAGTCGTGTCGCCTTCCCAAACCCTGCACATCCAGTAGGACAGCGCCTTGCCGACATGCAGGCATCGGGCTGCCAGCGGTCTGCAGTCAGCGATGGGAAGCCAGGGGCGCGTAGATATCCCGCAGCAAGTGCTCCAGCTGCGCCAGCACCATGGCGCTGGCCCGGCTGCGGACGGCCTGCGGCTTCGTGGCCGTGAGCACGTCGCGGTAGAGGTGCTCGACGTCGAGGGGGCGGATCACCGTGGAGCGCCGTGGCCGCAGCATGCGCAGGCTGATCCACGGCAGCACACTGGCGCCCAGCCCTGCGCGCACCGCACCGATCTGGGTGGCAGTGGAGTTCACCTCGCCTGCCACCTGGTAGCCGGTGTCCAGCGCCGCAAAGGCCCGGTCCAGCGCACCGCGCGTGGCATTGGGCAGGCTGGGCAGCAGCAGTGGATGCCGTGCCAGATCCTGCAGCGACATGGGCTTGCCATCCGCCTCGGGCGCCAGGGCGCGGGCGCAGCCAAAGAAGAAAGGCTCGCGTGCCACGGGCCGCGTCTCCAGCTTGGCCGTGGCCTCCGAGGCATAGAGCACCCCCATGTCGAAGCGGCCGCTGTGCACGCCCTCCACCAGATGGCCGCTCAGCCCTTCGTGGATGGACAGGATGACGGCCGGCCAGCGCTCACGGCAGGCGGCCAGCAGGGGAACGGCCAGCACCTGGGCGATGCTGCCCGCAATGGCCACCGATACAGAACCGGCCACCTGCGATTCCTCGACCTGAACGCAGGCCCGCGCATCGGCCACCTGCCGCAGGATGGCCTGTGCCTGGCCGTACAGCAGCCGGCCCGTGGCCGTGGGCTGCACGCCCAGCGCGCCACGTACCAGCAGCGTGCTTTGCAGTTCCTGCTCAAGCAGCTTGAGCTGGTGGCTCACGGCGGATGGCACCACGTGCAGCACATCACAGGCGCGGGTGATGCTCTGGGCATCGATCACGGCAATCAGGTATCTGAGCTGGCGCAATTCCATGTCAGGTCCGAAGAGGGGTTCGATTTGCACGAAGGCCGGTTCTGAATTCCTCAGCCATGCGCTGCGAGGTGCTGCCTACATTGTGCTTACCGCCACTCCGCTACCCAAGCCCCATGCCGTTCCGCCCCCGATCCCTGCTATATGTTCCTGCAACCTCCGCACGCATGCTGGCCAGCGCAGGGCGGCGCGGTGCCGATGCCCTCGTGCTGGACCTGGAAGACGCCATTGCCCCGGCGCAGAAGGCGCAGGCCCGCGCCATGCTGCAACCGGCCATCGCCAGCCTGCGCGGGCCGTGCCCCGTGCTGGTGCGCATCAACGCGGACAGGGCATTGGCACAGGCCGATACCGAGGCCGCCTTGCAGGCTGGTTGCGATGGCCTGGTCATCCCCAAGGTGGAATCTGCCGCCGATGTGCAGCGCATCGCAGCCCTGGCCGATATCCACGGCAGCCCGCCGGTGCTGCTGCAGGCCATCGTGGAGACACCCACCGGGCTGATGCGCCTGCAGGACATTGCCCAGGCCTCGCCCCGGCTGGTGTCGCTGGCCTTTGGCAGCGAGGACTTCGCCACTGCATTGGGCGTGGCGCCCACGCCCCAGGCCCTTGCCATGCCGGCACAGGCCGTGGTCATCGCAGCCGTGTCAGCCGGGCTGCATCCCATGGGGCTGGCAGGCAGCATCGGCGGCTATGCGGATCTTGCGCAGTTCGGCGAACTGGCCCGGATCTCCCGCGCACTGGGAATGCAAGGTGCCGCCTGCATCCACCCGGCCCAGTTGGCGGCCGTGCACGCAGCCTTCGGAGCCAGCCAAGAGGATCTGCGCCAGGCGCGCGACACCGTGCTGGCCTATGAACAGGCGCTGGCGCAGGGACAGGGCGCCGCGGCTGTTGACGGCCGCATGGTCGATGCACCCATTGCTGAGCGCGCACGCCAGTTGCTGCGCAGCACCGGGGAAGCCGCATGAACGCCACGGACAACACAGGCGCCCTGCCCCTGCGCGGCATCCGCGTGCTCGACCTGTCGCGCCTGGCTGCAGGCAACATGCTCACGCTGCAGTTGGCCGACTTCGGCGCCGAAGTGATCAAGGTCGAGGCGCCGGGCGGCGATACCCTGCGCGACTGGAAGAACGACGGCCAGCCGCTGTGGTGGCAGATCTACGCGCGCAACAAGAAAAGCATCTGCCTGGACCTGCATGACGGGGCCGATGTGCAAAGTCTTCTGCAGCTGGCCGAATCGGCACAGGTCCTGGTGGAGAGCTTTCGCCACGGCGCACTGGAAAAGTTCGGACTGGGACCCGATGTCCTGCTGCAGCGCAATCCCCGCCTGGTGATCGTGCGCATCTCAGGCTGGGGCCAGACCGGTCCCTATGCGCAACGGCCCGGCTTTGGCACCCTGGTTGAAGCCTTCTCGGGCTTTGCCCAGAAGAATGGCTTTCCCGACAAGCCGCCCGCCCTGCCCAACCTCGGCCTGGCCGACATGATCGCGGGCCTGGCGGGCGTGGGCGCCACCATGTTCGCACTGCGCGAAGTGGAAACCAATGGTGGCCGCGGCCAGGTGGTGGACCTGTCGCTGCTGGAACCCATGTTGGCCGTGCTCGGCCCCGACCCTGCCATCTTCCAGCGCACCGGCCGGCGGCCACGGCGCATGGGCAACCGTGCCGACATCGCCGCACCGCGCAATGCCTACCAGTGCGCCGACGGGCGCTGGCTGGTGATGTCGGGCTCCACCCAGCGCATGGCCGAACGGATTTTCGAGGCCATGGGCCGCAAGGACCTGTGCAGCGATCCCCGCTTCGCCACCAACGCGGCACGGCTGCGACATGTCGATGCGCTGGACGCGCTGATCGCCGGCTTTGTGGCACAGCGCAGCCTGCAGGACAACCTGCTGCACTTCGGCCAATGGGAGGTGACCGTGGGGCCGGTGCTTGACGTGGAGCAGTTGCTGGCCGACGAGCATGTGCGCGCCAGGGCCTGCATCACCTGCATCCCCGATGCCGACGGCCAGCCCCTGCCCATGCACAACGTCTTTCCGCGCCTGTCGCGCACGCCCGGGTCCATCCGCAGCCTGGGCCCTGCGCTGGGAGAGCACCAGCACCTGGTGCCACCGGGCGCCTGGAGCGATCACCCTGCCCCGACCGAATGAACCCTCAGCCCATACAACGAAGGAGACATACCATGGCCTTTCTCAGGACTTTGCTCACCAGGGTCGCCACAACGGCAGCCCTGGGCCACGCCGCCCTGCTCTCTTTGCCAGCCCACGCGGCCCCTGCGCAACTGGTCACCCTGGTGGTGCCTGCCGCGCCGGGCGGCTCCAACGACATCGTGGCGCGCGTCATGGAGCCGCTGCTACGCGGCGAACTCGACCGGCCCGTGGTGGTCGAGAACCGGGGCGGCGGCGGGGGCAATGTCGGCGCAGCCTACGTGGCACGCGCCGAAGCCGGCAGCAACATCTGGCTGCTGACATCAGCCAGCATCGTCACCATGAACCCCGGCTTGTTCGCCAACCCCGGCTTCGACACGCTGCGCGACTTCGTGCCCGTGGCCGGCATTGCCAGCGTGCCCCATGTGCTGTTGGTCAACAAGGACTTTGCGCCGTCCACCCTGCCCGAGCTGCTGGCCTTGCTGCGCAGGGAGCCGGGCAGGTACTTCTTCGGCTCTGCCGGTAACGGCACCTACTCGCACATCCTCATGGAATTCCTCAAGCGCGCCGAAAAGGTGGATGCCTCCCATGTCCCCTTCCGTGGCGTGGCCCCGGCCATGACCGAACTGATGGCCGGGCGCATACAGATGCTGATCAGCACCCTGCCTTCGGCCATGCCCTACCTGCAAAGCCGCGACGTCAAAGCCCTGGCCGTGTTCTCCGACCAGCGCAGCGAGTTCCTGCCCGACCTGCCCCTGGCCCGCGACACCGTTGCCGGCCTGGTTGGCGACCTGTGGATTGCGCTGTACGCGCCCAAGGACACACCCTCGCAGGAAGTGCAGCGCATGCGCCAGGCCGTGGACAAGGCCCAGGCATCACCGGGACTGCGCGAGAAATTCCGCAAAATGGGCGCCAGCGTCTACGCCCCCACGGCTGCAGAACTGCGGCTGCAGACGGCAGCCGACCTGGCACGCTGGAGCCAGTTGATCCGGCAGGCAGGCATCCAGGTGGACTAAGCAGCCGGCCCATTTCAAGACATTCCAGAGCATTCCAAGGAGACTCCATGAAACTGCTGAGATTCGGCCCCGAGGGCCAGGAAAAGCCCGGCCTGCTGGATGCCGAATGCCAGATCCGCGACCTGTCCGCCCTGTTGGACGACTACACGCCCCGCCTGTTGGGCCGCGAGGCGCTGCGGGCCCTGGCCGCCATCGACCCCGCCAGGCTGCCCCTGGTGCAAGGCCCGGTGCGCATCGGCATGCCCTGGAGCGGCATGTCCAAGTTCGTCGCCATCGGCCTGAACTACCGCGACCATGCCGAGGAAGCCGGCATGCCCATTCCCAAGGAGCCCATCCTCTTCGCCAAATGGCCCAGCTGCGCCTGCGGCCCCGACGACGACATCCCCCTGCCCGAGGGCAGCACACGCATGGACTGGGAGGTGGAACTGGGTATCGTCATCGGCGAGCGCGCGCGCAATGTGTCCGTGGCCGATGCGCTGGAGCATGTGGCCGGCTACTGCCTTGCCAACGATGTGTCCGAGCGCGAATACCAGATCGACCGCAGCGGTGGCCAGTGGAGCAAGGGCAAGGGCTTCGACCGCTTCGGCCCCATCGGCCCCTGGCTGGTCACGCGCGACGAAGTGCCCGATCCGCAGGCCCTGCAGCTATGGCTGGATGTGAACGGGGAGCACCGCCAGAGCGGCAGCACGCGCACAATGATCTTTGGCTGCGCCGAACTCATCAGCCACTGCAGCCGCGTGATGATGCTGGAGCCCGGCGACCTCATCATCACCGGCACGCCCCCGGGAGTCGGGATGGGCATGAAGCCGCCGCGCTATCTGAAGGCTGGCGATGTGATGGAGCTGGGGATCGAGGGGCTGGGCGTGCAGAGGCAGCGAGTGGTGTAGATCCACAAAAAAAGCGGCTTCAAAAAGCCGCTTTATTTTTGAGCTGAACCAGCGCTCAGCTGCCCGCCACCTTCATCCGGTTGATCAGGATCGAGCCCACGGTCTTGGCGCCGTAGTTGTAGGCATCTGCGCCCACGGCCTCGATGCCCTTGAGCATGTCCTTGAGGTTGCCGGCGATGGTGATCTCATGCACGGGGAAGGCGATTTCGCCGTTCTCCACCCAGAAGCCGCTGACACCGCGCGAGTAGTCGCCCGTCACGTAGTTCACGCCCTGGCCCATGAGCTCGATCACGAACAGGCCCGTGCCCAGCTTCTTGAGCATGGCGGGCAGGTCGTCGCCGGCCTTGGTGCGGCGCGAGGTCATGACCAGGTTGTGCGACCCGCCGGCATTGCCGGTGGTCTTCATGCCCAGCTTGCGGGCCGAATAGCTGGACAGGAAGTAGCCCTCGACGCGGCCGGCATCCACCACCTTGCGGGCCTGCACGCGCACGCCTTCCTCGTCGAAGGGCGAACTGCCCTTGCCGCCGAGGATGAAGGGGTCTTCCGTGATGTCGATGTGCTTGGGGAAGACGGGCTTGCCCAGCGAGTCGAGCAGGAAGGTGCTGCGGCGGTACAGCGCGCCGCCGCTGACGGCCTGCACGAAGCTGCCCAGCAGGCCTGCGGCCAGCGTGGACTCGAACAGCACCGGGCATTCGGTGGTAGGGATCTTGCGGCTGCCCAGGCGGCTCAGGGCGCGCTGGGCGGCGTAGCGGCCCACGGCTTCGGGCGAGGCCAGGTCGGCCGCGTTGCGCATGGAGCTGTACCAGGCGTCGCGCTGCATCTCGCCATTGCGCCCGGGCAGCGAGGCAATGGGCGCCACCGACAGGCTGTGGCGCGAGCTGGCGTAGCCGCCACGGAAACCATTGGTGTGGGCGCTGAAGAAATGGCTTTGCTGGGCCGAAACGCCCGCGCCTTCGCTGTTGGTAATGCGCTTGTGCGTGCGCAGCGCGGCTTCCTCGCATTGCAGCGCCAGTTCGGCCGCAGCCTCGCTGGTGAGGTCCCAGGGGTGGAACAGCTGCAGGTCGCGGTGGGTGCCGGGCTGGGCGATGTCGGCCGCATCGGGCAGGCCGGCCATGGGATCTTCGGCCGTGAAGCGTGCGATGTCGTAGGCGGCCTGCACGGTCTGCTGGATGGCTGCATCCGAGAAGTCAGAGGTGCTGGCGTTGCCACGGCGGTTGCCCAGGTAGACGGTCACGCCCAGCGACTTGTCGCGGTTGCGCTCCACGGTCTCCAAAGCCCCCTTGCGCACACTCACGCTCAGGCCGCAGCCCTCGGAAGCCTCGGCCCCGGCGTTGGTGGCGCCGAGCTTCTTGGCGTGGACCAGGGCACGGTCCACCAAGTCTTCAAAAAACGGTTGGCTGTAGCTGAAGCCGGAATCAGCCTGCGGTTTGGCGGTGCTTGCCGAGCGGGGACGGGGTTTTTTCATAGCGGCGGCTATGATAGCCGCCACTGCAGCGCTCTCCGCGCCGCCACTGCATTTGTCCCCTACCCCATGTCACGCAAACCCAAAAAAGGCTACTACGTCAAAGGTCACTTCGTTGCCGAAGGCAGCGAACTCGACCTGCAGCTCAAGGCCGAACTCAAAGGCACCCCCGACTCCAGCAAGACGGATCTCAAGCGCGAGTCCGACGCCCTGCAGGACCTCGGCAAGGATTTGCTGACGCTACGCTCCGACCTGTTCAAGCGCCTGCAATTGCCCGACCAGCTGGCCGATGCCCTGGCCGAGGCCAAGCGCATCACCAATTTCGAAGGCAAGCGCCGCCAGATGCAATTCGTCGGCAAGCTCATGCGCAAGCTGGACGAGACCGAGATCGCCGCCGTGCGCGCCGCGCTGGACGAGCAGCACAACGGCTCGGCCGCCGAGAAGATGGCCCTGCACGCCGCCGAGCAATGGCGCGACCGCCTGATTGCCGAGGAATCGGCCCTGTCCATCTGGCTGGACCATTTCCCCGACACCGACACCCAGCAGCTGCGCGCCCTGATCCGCCAGGCCCGCAAGGACATGCCGGGCGCCCATGAGGCCAATGTGCAGGAATCCACCGGCCTGGCCCAGCGCAAGGGCCGCGCCTACCGCGACCTGTTCCAGCTGGTTCGCCAGCAGTTGGGCGGCACGGGCCGCGAGGCTGCCGAGGACGGTGACGGCGCTGGCGAGGAAGCTGACGATGAGTGAACCCGTCCATGACGCTGTGCGCATCGGCATCGTCTCGATCAGCGACCGTGCCAGCAGCGGCGTCTATGAGGACAAGGGCCTGCCGGCCCTGCAGGACTGGCTCACCCGCGCGCTCAGGAACCCCATCACGTTCGAGCCGCGCCTGATCCCCGACGAGCAGGCCGGCATCAGCGCCACGCTGATCGAACTGGTCGATGCAGGTTGCTCCCTGGTGCTGACCACGGGCGGCACCGGCCCCGCGCCGCGCGATGTCACGCCCGAAGCCACGCTGGCCGTGGCCGACAAGGAAATGCCGGGCTTTGGCGAGCAGATGCGCCAGATCAGCCTGGCCTTTGTGCCCACGGCGATTCTGTCGCGCCAGGTGGCGGTGATCCGCGGCAAGAGCCTGATCATCAACCTGCCGGGCCAGCCCAAGGCGATTGCCGAGACTCTGCAAGGCCTGCAAAACCCTGATGGCACGCAAACGGTCAACGGCATCTTTGCGGCCGTGCCCTATTGCGTGGACCTGATCGGCGGGCCTTATCTGGAAACGGATGACAGCGTGTGCAAGGCCTTCCGGCCCAAGAATGCCGTGCGCGCACCGCGCACTGCTGACTGAGGTCCAGGGCCAGGAGGCCCCTCAGGTGCATCCAACAAGGCAGCCTCAGGGCTGCCTTTTTTGCGGCCGCACGGCCTGACTGTCGCACCGGGGCCACCAAGCCCGTGCTTGCCCCAATGCGGCAGGCCCCTGTCCCTGCCAGCATGGAATCACCCCGGCCCCTGCGCAACAGCAGCGGGCTTTTTCCATCCAAAGCAAGGAGACTTCATGCAGCAACGCCCCAAGACATCGCTGATGACACCGCTGGCCCTGGCACTGTGCGCCGCCGCACTGGCAACGCCGGCCCTGGCGCAGCAGGACAAGGTTCGGATCGGCTTCATCACCGACATGTCCAGTCTCTATGCCGATGTCGAGGGCAAGAACGGCGCCGTGGCGATACAGATGGCCATCGACGACTACGGCGGCAAGCTGCTGGGCAAGCCCATCGAGCTGCTGACGGCCGACCACCAGAACAAGGCCGACATTGCCGCCAGCAAGGCGCGCGAGTGGATTGACACGCAGGGCATCAGCCTGGTGTTTGGCGGCACGAACTCGGCCACGGCCCTGTCCATGGCCAAGGTGGCACAGGAGAAAAAGCGGGTCTTCATCGACAACGGCGCTGGCAGCTCGGCGCTGACCAACGAGCAGTGCAGCCCCTACACCGTGCACTACGCCTTCGACACCGTGGCCCTGGCCAAGGGCACGGGCGCGGCCGTGGTGGAGGCCGGCGGCAAGAGCTGGTACTTCGTGACGGCCGACTATGCCTTCGGCCATGCGCTGGAGGCCGACACCACCAAGATCATCGAGGCGCGTGGCGGCAAGGTTCTGGGCTCGGTCAAGACGCCGCTGAACGCCAGCGACTTCTCCAGCTTCATGCTGCAGGCGCAGAACTCCAAGGCCCAGATCCTGGGCCTGGCCAATGCGGGTGGCGACACCATCAACTCCATCAAGGCCGCGCGCGAGTTCGGCGTGACCAAGGACATGAAGCTGGCCGGCCTGCTGGTGTTCTTCACCGACGTGCACAGCCTGGGCCTGAAGAACACCCAGGGCATGCAGTTCACCACCAGCTGGTACTGGGACATGAACGATGCCTCGCGCAAGTTCGCCGATGCCTTCATGGCCAAGACCCAGCGCCGCCCCAGCGAGATCCAGGCGGCCGACTACTCGGCCACCATGAACTGGCTCAAGGCCGTGGAGAAGGCCGGCACGCTGGACGCCGACAAGGTCATGGCCACCTGGCGCGGCATGAAGATGGACGACTTCTTCGGCAGCGGCTACCTGCGCGAGGACGGCCGCTACGTGCACGACATGTACCTGATGGAAGTGAAATCCCCCGCCGAATCCAAGGGCACCTGGGACTACTACAAGCTGGTCAAGAAGCTGCCGGCCGAGCAGGTCTGGACCACCAAGGCCGAGAGCAAGTGCCAATACTGGCGCTGAACTTGCGGTGAGCCGGGGGGCAGCCCGGCCGCTCCCGCCCCTCGCTTTTCTCCACTGAATCTCCATGCCTTGGTCAATGCCGGGACATCGAACCGCGCCAGACTGGTAAGTTCGAGCATTGGGCGCGGCGCCGGGCAGGAACTTCTTCCCCTGCGGCCGACCGCGCGGCAGGGGAAGAATGAAGTTCAATCGCAAGTGGACCATTGGCGCCGTGGTGGGTGCCTGCATCATCGCCGGGGGCGCACTGTGGAAGGCCAGCGCCAAGCCCGCCACCCGGTACGCGACGGCCGCCGTCACCGTGGGCAACCTGGAGCAGACGGTGCTGGCCGTAGGCCGGCTGCATGCCAAGGAGCTGGTTGCCGTGGGCGCCCAGGTCTCCGGACAGGTCAAGCGCCTGCATGTGGAACTGGGCCAGCAGGTCAAGGCCGGCGACCTGATCGCCGAAGTCGATGCCCAGCCGCAGCGCATCAAGCTGCGCAATGCCGAGGCCTCGGTCACCGCGCTGCAGGCCCAGCTGGCCGCGCGGCGCGCGGCCCTCGTCCAGGCCCGGCTCACCTTCCAGCGCCAGCAGGAACTGCTGCAGGCCGACGCCACCTCGCGCGCCGACCATGAGGCCGCCAAGGCGGCGCTGGACACGGCCCAGGCCGAGGTCGGCGCCCTGCAGGCCCAGATCGAGCAGGCACGCACCCAGGTGGAGACCGAGCGCATCAACCTGGGCTACACCCGCATCGTTGCGCCCATGGACGGCGTGATCGTGGCCGTGGTCACCAAGCAGGGCCAGACCCTGAACTCCTTCCAGACCACGCCCACCATCGTCATGCTGGCCAAGCTCGACGTGATGACCGTGCGTGCCGAGATTGCCGAGGCCGACGTGGACAAGATCCAGCTCGGCCAGACGGCATGGTTCACCACGCTGGGCAGCAACCGCCAAAAACACATGGCGAAGATAGAGCGCATCGAGCCCGCACCGACCTCCATCGTCAACGACGCGGGCGGCGGCGCCTCGCCCGCTGCGGCCACGCCTGCCGCCAAGGCCATCTACTACAACGCCCAGTTCGATGTACCCAACCCGGACGGCAAGCTGCGCCCCTCCATGACCGCCCAGGTCACCGTGCGCGTGGCCCAGGCCGACAAGGCCGTGCTGGTGCCGGCCGCCGCACTGGGCAGCCGGGCAGAGGATGACAGCTACACCGTGCGCGTGCGCGACGGCGAAGGCAAGGTCGCCGAGCGCAAGGTGCGCATCGGCCTGCGCACCAATGCCCAGGCCCAGGTGCTTTCGGGCCTGGAGGCGGGCGAGCAGGTGGTGATCGGCGAGGCGGGCCCGAACAACGCCCCCGCCGCCGACCCCATGGGAATGTGAGCATGGACCAGCCATTGCTGCAAATGCGGGGACTGCGCAGGGAGTTCCCCGCCGGTGACACCACGGTCGCCGTGCTCAAGGACATCGACCTGACCATCGAGGCCGGCGAGATGGTGGCCATCGTCGGCGCCTCGGGCTCGGGCAAGTCCACGCTGATGAACATCCTCGGCTGCCTGGACCATCCGACCTCGGGCAGCTACCGCATCGCCGGCCGCGAGACCGGCGAGCTGGGCCCCGATGCGCTGGCCGCGCTGCGGCGCGAGCATTTCGGCTTCATCTTCCAGCGCTACCACCTGCTGGCCGACCTCACGGCCCAGGGCAATGTGGAGCTGCCATCGGTCTACGCCGGCACGGCGCCCACGGACCGCCATGCGCGCTCGGCCGCCCTGCTCGAACGCCTGGGCCTGGCCGACCGCATGCAGCACCGGCCGGGCCAGCTGTCGGGCGGGCAGCAGCAGCGCGTGTCCATTGCCCGCGCGCTGATGAACGGCGGCGCCGTCATCCTGGCCGACGAGCCCACGGGCGCGCTGGACAAGGCCAGCGGCGAGCAGGTCATGCGCATCCTGCAGGAGCTGCATGCCGACGGCCACACCATCATCCTGGTCACGCACGACATGGCCGTGGCGGCCCACGCCTCGCGCGTGATCGAGATCAGCGACGGCGCCATCATCGCGGACCGGCGCAGCGCCCCGCATGAAAGCAAGCCCCCGCTGGAGGCCACAGCCGCCCCGCGCGCCGCCTCCTGGCGCATGTTCGGCGACCGCTTCGGCGAAGCGCTGCGCATGGCGCTGCGGGCCATGAACGCCCACCGCCTGCGCACCTTCCTGACCATGCTGGGCATCATCATCGGCATCTCTGCCGTGGTCTCGGTGGTGGCGCTGGGGCGCGGCGCGCAGCAGCAGGTGATGAACCAGATCAGCGAGCTGGGCACGAACACGCTGGACATCTTCCCCGGCAAGGACTTCGGCGACACGCGCGCCGCCGCCATCGAGACCCTGGTCGCCGCCGATGCCCAGGCCCTGGCCGAGCAGCCCTACGTGGACAGCGCCACGCCCAATGTGTCGGTCAGCGTCACGGCGCTGTACCGCGAGAACGCGGCCATGGCCCAGGTGACGGGCGTGGGCTTCGAGCATTTCCGCGTGAAGGGCCTGCGCCTGGCGTCAGGGCGGTTCTTCGACCAGCGCGACGTGGACCTGCACGCCCAGGTCGCGGTCATCGACCAAAAGACCGCCACCGCGCTCTTCCCCGGCAACCCCAGCCCGCTGGGCGAGGTGGTGATGCTGGGCGAGATGCCCGTGGAGATCGTGGGAGTTCTGCGCCCCGCGCAAAACAGCTTCGGCGGCTCCACGCCCACCTTCTTCGTGCCCTACACGGCAGCCGCCACGCGCCTGGTCGGCAAGTACCACCTGGACAGCATCACGCTGCGCATCAAGGACGAGGTGCCGGCCGAGATCGCGCTGAAGGCGGCCACCAGCCTGCTCACGGAACGCCACGGCACCAAGGACTTCTTCGTCTGGAACTCCGACCAGATCCGCCAGGCCATCACGCGCACCAGCACCACGCTGACGCTGCTGGTCTCTGCCATCGCCATGATCGCGCTGCTGGTGGGCGGCATCGGCGTGATGAACATCATGCTGGTGTCGGTCACCGAGCGCACGCGCGAGATCGGCGTGCGCATGGCCATCGGCGCGCGCCAGTCGGACATCCTTCAGCAGTTCCTGATCGAGGCCGTGCTGGTCTGCATCGTGGGCGGCATCCTGGGTGTCTCTCTGGCGCTGAGCCTGGGCCTGGCAGTGAGCCTGTCGGGCTCCAGCTTCCAGCTGTCGTTCTCGGCCGCCTCCATCGTGCTGGCCGTCGCCTGCTCCTCGCTCATAGGCATCACCTTCGGCTTCCTGCCCGCGCGCAGCGCGGCGCGCCTGGACCCCGTCCAGGCCCTCTCCAGAGATTGACATGCATATGCTCAAGACCAGCGCGCTGGCATGCGCCGTGGCCCTTGCGGGCTGCGGCGCCATCACGCGCACCCCCTACGAAGCGCCACAGGTGGCGCTGCCCGCGCAGTTCGAACATGCGCAGGCATCGTCCCCGGCAGCCACGCCCACGCCCACGCCCACGCCCATGACCGATGCCTGGTGGCGCGGCTTCGGCGATCCGCGGCTCGATGCCTGGATTGACCTGGCGCTGGCGCGCAACCCAGACATGGCCACGGCCGGCATCCGCGTGCGGCGTGCCGCGCTGCAGGCGCAACTGGCAGGCCATGCGCTGCTGCCCCAGCCCAGCGGCAGCGTAGGCACGGGCGCCAGCCGCCCGCTGTCGGGCAGCCAGCGCAGCACCCTGGAGAACGCCAGCGCCACACTGGGCGTGGCCTGGGAGCTGGACCTGTTCGACCGGCTGGGCGCGCAGCGCGATGCCGCCGTCTTCGAAGCACAGGCCAGCGTGCAGGACAAGGATGCCGTGGCGCTGTCGCTGACCACCACCACGGCCAGCCTGTACTGGCAACTGGCGCTGGCCAACGAGCGCCTGGACATGTCACGCCAAAGCCTGGAGTACGTGCGCCGCACCAACGACCTGGTGCAGGCCCAGTACCGCAGCGGCGCAGTGTCCGGCCTGGAGCTGCGCGAGGCCCGGCAGACCCTGGCCGAGCAGCAGGCCCTGCTGAGCCAATACACCCAGGCCCGCGCCGAACTGCGCCAGGCATTGGCCGAATTGCTGCAGGGCGCCGAGCCGCCCGGTGGCGAGCCCCAGGCGCTGCCCGTGGCCGACCTGCCCGCCGTGCAGGCGGGCCTGCCCGCCGACCTGCTGGGACGCCGCCCCGACCTGCGCGCCGCCGAACTGCGGCTGCGCGGCGCCCTGGCCGGCAGCGATGCCACGGCCGCCAGCTACTACCCCCGGCTATCGCTCACCGGCGGCCTGGGCACCTCCAGCAGCACCCTGCTCGATGTGCTGGCCAATCCCGTGGCGGCCCTGGGCGCCAACCTGGCCCTGCCGTTTCTCAATGTGCGCGAGATGCGGCTGAACACCGCCATTGCACGCAGCCAGTACGAAGAGGCGGTGGTCAACTTCCGCAAAACGCTGTACGCCGCGTTGGCCGAAACGGAAAAATCCCTGTCCGCCCGCACCGAACTGGCCCGCCAGGAAGAGGCCCAGCAGCGCGCCACGCAGGAATCCGTGGAAATCACGCGGCTGTACGAAGCGCGCTACCGCGCCGGCCAGGTGCCGCTGCGCACCTGGCTGGACGCCCAGGAGCGCCGCCGCGCAGCGCAGCTGGCCCTGTCCGCGCTGCACCTGGCACGCCTGCAGAACCAGCTCACGCTGCACAAGGCCCTAGGCGGAGGGTGGCCGGCTTCCTGAAGCCACCACCCACGGTCCGCCAGAGTCAGAACGAATGCGCCATGCCCACGTAGAAGCCGGTCTGGCTGCCCCCAGGCGCCGGGTTGTTGTTGGTGGTCTCCACCGAGAAGTTCGCATTGCCGCCATTGCGCACATTGCCCACGCTGGCGTACAGCAGCGTGCGCTTGGACAGCGCGTAGTCGGCGCCCGCCATGAACAGGTTGGCGCTGCCGCCGCCCTTGTTGACCGTGGTGCGGTAGCCCGCCCCGATCAGCGTCAGCGGGCCTGACACCTTGTAGCGCGCGCCCATCCAGTACTGCCGCGCCTTGTTGGGCACGCCGGCCGCGCTGTCGGGCGCGGACAGCTGCTCATAGCCCGCGAACAGCTTGAGCGCGGACAGCGTCACCGTGCCGCCCAGCGTCAGGTTGCGGGAGGTGGTGTAGAGATCGCTGAAGCGGCCATTGGCATCGCGGGCCACGTCGTAGATGGCGCGCAACTCGAACGTGGGCGCGGTATAGGACACGGACAGCGCATCCTTGCGCAGCCGCGATGCGCCCTGCGGCTGCTCGCCCAGGCCGGTCAGCGCCAGCACGCGCAGTCCGCCCCAGCTGGGCGTTTCGTAGGAAATCATGTTGTCATGCCCGCCCCAGTTGCGCCCCCGCACCAGCGTGGCCGAGCCGATGAACTGCTGGCCCGTGGGGTCCAGCGCCCAGTGCGCATCCGAGATCGACAGGTCCTTGCCCAGCTTCAGCGTGCCCCAGCCGCCGCGCAGGCCCACGAAGGTGCGGCGGTTGAAGAAACCTGCGCCGTTGAATTTGGCATCGTCGATGCTGAAGCCCGACTCCAGCGTGAACAGCGCGTGCAGCCCGCCGCCCAGATCCTCCTCCCCCTTGAAACCCAGCATGCTCGTGCCCCACTGGTTGCCCACGGCCCGCCACAGATTGCCAGAGCCCCCCGTGGCCGGGTCGTACACATTGCTCTGGTAGTCCACCCCCGCGACCACACGCCCATAGAGCGTGACCGAACTCTGGGCCTGGGCCGCCAGGGCCGTGCCCAATGCAAGCGCGGCCAGGCCAGCGCTGCGGATCATGCGTTTATTCATCTCCCTCTCCTCCTTGACATTGCCGATTGGCGAAAACCCCCATGGCCGCAGCACGGCTGCCATGGGGAGCAGCTTGAAGCCGGTCGCCAGCCCTTTTTCTTGTTCTTGTGCTTCTTGTTCTTGCGGGCGCATGCAGTCCCGTGGTTGCGATGCCCTGCAGGCTCCTTTCATGAATTCTCCGCAGGGATGGCGCCGGGCCTGAACGATTCATGCGCAGACCTATGCATTTGCGGCGCGGGTGCCCCGGTGTTTTCCCCTGGAAGGGGGGCGGAGCGACGTTCGGGGATGGGGCATGGCCGCCGGATGCTCAGTCCGCCGCAGCATCTGCCAGCCGGAAAATGCAGGCCATGGGAGTCCACTTGTCGCCGGGAGGTGTCCAGGGCGTGGGCGCCTGGAAGGTCCACATCAGCGCCTCCCATTTGCGCAGCTTCGGGTCGATGGCAGCGGCCAGGGACATGGCCCGGGGGTCATGCACCGCGTCATCGGTTTCCATGACCATCACCATGCGCGTGCCAAGGCGGTGGATTTCCATGCCGGTGACGCCATGGCTGCGCAGATGCGCCGCCACCTCCGGCCAGATCCGGTGATGCAGGGCTTCGTACCGGGCGATCAGCGCCGGATCATCCCTGAGGTCGAGTGCAAGGCATTGGCGCATGGTGTCTCCATGGTGGTCAGGTCAGCGCGCGGTCCAGGTGGGTGTAGCCGCCATCGACGAACAGCCATTGCCCCGTGGTGTGCGATGCCCGCTCGGACAGAAGAAAGACGACCGTGTCCGCAATCTCCTCGGCCGCCGTCATGCGCCGGCCCAGCGGAATCCGGGCGCTGATCTGTTCCAGCTGGCGCCCGGGGGCGTCGAAGCGGCCCAGCCAGTGCAGGTACATCGGCGTCATCACCTCGGCGGGCACTACGGCATTGACGCGCACGCCATCGGCTGCCAGCGCGGCAGCCCATTCCCTGGTGAGCGAAAGCTGGGCCCCCTTGGCCGCGCAGTAGCCGCTGGCCTGGCCCTGCCCGGTCAGCGCGGTCTTGGACGAGATGTTGACGATGGCGCCACGGCTGGCCTTGAGGTGCGGCAGGCAATGGTGGGCCATGACGTAGTAGTGCACCAGGTTGGCCTGCAGCGAGCGCACGAAGGCGTCGCGCCCTGCCTCCAGGCCCACGCCGTCATTGATGCCCGCGTTGTTCACCAGGCCGTCGATGTGGCCGCAGTCCGCCGCAGCGCGGGCCACCATCTCCCCGCATGCCTGTTCATCGACCAGGTCGAAGCGGAAGTGGCGGGCCCGGGGCTGCAGCTCCATGAGCTGCGCCTCGAACCGCGCGGACATGGTGTCCTTGCCGCAGATCAGCGGAACCGCACCTTCGCCGGCCAGCCGCAGCGAGATGGCCGCCCCGATGCCGCTGGCACCGCCCGTGACGATGAAGGTCTTGTCTTTCAGGTTCAGGTCCATGCTGCCTCCCATGTGGTCAGGTCATGCCTTGCGGCTGCAGGCCGTAGCAGCGCGCGGCGGTGCCGCCCCACAGCGCCTCGCGCTCGGAGGCCGACAGCCGCGACGACGCCCAACCATCCACCAGCTCAAAGACCGTGGCGTATGGCGCGGCCAGCAGGCAGACCGGCCAGTCGGAGCCAAACATCAGCCGCTGCGGACCGAACACCTGCAAGGCCGTGTCCAGGCATTGGAGCAGGCAGGCCCGGTCAGGCTCGCGCAGGCCGGATCGCCAGTCGGCCTCGGTCACCAGGCCCGAGAGCTTGCACGCGACATGCGACAGCGGGGCGAAGCGCTGCAGCGATGCCTGCCAGCGGCCGAACGCGGCCTGGGCCTGGCCCTTGTGCTGGTCCCGCGCCAGCCCGGCCAGTGGCGGCTTGCCCAGGTGATCCAGCACCATCCAGTGCGCGTCATGCCGTGCACACAAGGCGACGGCCGCGTCCATCTGGTGGTCGAACACCAGCACGTCGTAGGCCCAGCCCTGTCGCTGCAGCACGGACAAACCGCGTGCGAATGCCGCAGAGCGCAGAAAAGCCGAGGCATCAGGCTCATCCTGCACCTGATGGCGCCACCCGCACAGCGCCGGCTCGGCACGCCAGGACTGCAGGCGCTCGCCAATGCCGTCGCAGACCAGATCCTCCCATCCCACGACGCCGCAAATCCCGCCGTGCCGCCGCGCCAGATCCAGCAGGTATCGCGTTTCATCGACACTGCCCCTGGCCTGCACGGCAATGGCGCCGGTCAGGCCGCAGGCTTCCAACTGCGGCAATACCTGCTCCGGCGTGCAATCCACCGCCAGCGCCTGCATGCCCTCGCCTATCCAGGGATAGTCCCGGGCGCTGTAATGCCAGAAGTGCAGATGCGCGTCTATGCGCTGAAGGGAAGGTGCTTCGTCCATGGCTCAGGCCGGGAAGCGGTATCTGTGGAGAGATTCCGGCTTCATCGTGATGGAAAAGCCGGGCGCACCGGGAGGCATATAGGCCGCATTGCGCACCACGCAGGGATCCACGAAGTGCTCGTGCAGATGGTCCACGTACTCGATCACGCGCCCGTCACGCGTGCCGGACACGCATACGAAATCGATCATGGACAGATGCTGCACATACTCGCAAAGGCCCACGCCCCCGGCATGCGGACACACGGGCAGACCGTACTTTGCGGCCAGCAGGAGTACCAGCAGCACCTCGTTGACCCCTCCCAGCCGGCAGGCGTCGATCTGCACCACGTCGATGGCGCCACGCAGGATGAATTGCTTGAAGAGAATGCGGTTCTGGCACATCTCTCCGGAGGCGACCTGGACCGGGGCAACGGCTTCGCGCACCGCGCGGCGGCCCTCCACATCGTCAGGGCTGGTCGGCTCCTCGATGAACCAGGGCCTGGCAAAGGCCAACTCCCGCACCCAGCCGATGGCCTGCCCCACCTCCCAGGCCTGGTTGGCGTCGATCATCAGCTGGCGGTCCGGCCCCAGCACCTCGCGCGCGATGGACACGCGCCGGATGTCGTCCTGCAGGCTGCGCCCCACCTTGAGCTTGACGTGGTTGAAGCCGCCGGCCACCGCCTCGCGGCACAGGCGGCGCAGCTTGTCGTCGTCATAGCCCAGCCAGCCAGCCGAGGTCGTGTAGCAGGGATAGCCCTCGCGCTCCAGCACGCCGATGCACTCGGCCTTGCGCGGCGACTGGCGATGCAGCAGCTCCAGCGCCTGGGCTTCGGTCAGGGCATCCGTCATGTAGCGGAAGTCCAGCGCGCGGACGAACTCCTCGGGCGTGAAATCGGCCACCAGGCGCCACAGCGGCTTGCCCTCGGCCTTGGCCCACAGGTCCCACACGGCATTGACCACGGCGCCGGTGGCCAGGTGCATCGCCCCCTTGTCCGGGCCGATCCAGCGCAACTGGCTGTCGGAGGTGATGTGGCGCCAAAAGCGCCCCATGTCCTCCCGGATCCAGTCAAGCTCCGCGCCCTCCACCAGGTGCCGCATGGCCGCGATGGCAGCGCAGCAGACCTCGTTGCCGCGCCCGATGGTGAAGGTCAGCCCGTGCCCCTCAAGGCCGGGCGTATCCGTCTCCAGGATCACATAGGCGGCGGAGTAGTCCGGGTCCGGGTTCATGGCGTCAGACCCATCCAGGTGACTGGAGGTCGGAAAGCGCACATCGAGCACGCGCAGGGACAGGATTCGCGTCATGGTCTTCTCATGCCTTGCCGGTTGTCGAGGGATTCGGTTGCACGCGGGCCGCCACCATCGTCTGGCGCTGCTCGCCCAGGCCGGCGATGCCCAGCCGCATGGCCTGCCCGGCACGCAGGTACATGGGCGGCTTCTGGCCCATGCCCACGCCCGGCGGCGTGCCGGTGGAGATCACATCGCCCGGTTGCAGGCTCATGAAGCGGCTCAGGTAGCTGATGAGGAAGGCCACGCCGAACACCATGGTGGCCGTGCTGCCGTCCTGCATGCGCCGGCCGTCCACATCCAGCCACATGCGCAGCGCCTGCGGATCGGGCACCTCGTCGGCCGTGACCAGCCAGGGCCCCAGCGGGCCGAAGCCGTCGCAGCCCTTGCCCTTGTCCCAGGTGCCGCCGCGCTCGAGCTGGTACTCGCGCTCGGAGATGTCGTTGACCACGCAATAGCCCGCCACGTGCTGCATGGCCCGGGCCTCGTCGATATGGCGCCCGCCCTGGCCGATGACCACGCCAAGCTCCACCTCCCAATCCGTCTTCACGGAGCCGGGCGGAATCTCGATGGCGTCGTCCGGGCCGCAGATGGCACTGGTCCACTTGCCAAACACCACGGGCTCGGGCGGCACCTGCATGCCGGCCTCGGCCGCATGGTCCGAGTAGTTGAGGCCTATGCACACGAACTTGCCCACCCGCCCCACGCAGGGGCCCAGACGCAGCGTGTGCTGCGGCACGCCCTCCACCAGGGGCAGTTGCAAGGGGTCCAGGGCGGCCAGTTGCGCCAGGCTGTCCGGCAGCAGCACAGGGCCGGCAATGTCGTCCACCACGCCCGAGAGGTCGCGCACACGCCCTTGCGCATCGAGCAGGCCCGGTCTTTCATGGCCCCTGGGGCCGTATCGCAGCAATTTCATGGCGCGCTCCTGTGCAGTTCAGTTGGACCAGCCACCGTCGATCACGCTCAGCGTGCCGGTGACGAAGCGGGATTCATCGCTGGCGAGATAGGTGGCCAGCGCGGCGATCTCCTCGGGCTGGCCTACCCGCCCCATGGGCTGGCGCGCCACGAAGGCCGCGCGCACCTGCTGCAGCGGCACGCCCTGCTGCCGGGCCTGGCCGGCGATGCGCGCCTGCAGCGACGGGGACTCCACCGTGCCAGGGCAGATGGCGTTGCAGCGTATGCCCTGCGTGACGAAGTCGGCCGCCACGGCCTTGGTCAGCCCGACCACGGCAGCCTTGGTGGTGCCATAGGCATGGCGAAGGGGCACGCCCTTCACGCTGGAGGCCGCGGACGACATGTTGATGATCGAGCCGCCGCCCTGGGCCAGCATGGCGGGCAGCAGGGCGCGGATGATGCGGTGCATGGAGGTGACGTTGAGCTGCCACGCAAAGGCCCAGTCCTCGTCGCTGCAGTCCAGGATGCTGCCGTGGTGCACGAAGCCCGCGCAGTTGAGCAGTGCGTCGAAGGCCCTCTCCTGCCCGGCCAGTGCAAGGATGTCGGCCGCATCCGTCACATCCAGCCGCCGCGTGCGCAGGCCATCCCTGCCCTCCAGCTCGGCCAGCGCCTGCAGATTGATGTCGGTGGCCAGCACGCTGGCCCCCTCGCGGGCAAACATCAGCGCGCAGGCACGCCCTATGCCCTGCCCGGCTGCGGTGACGAGAATGTGTTTTCCGGCGAGTCTCATGGAGCCATTCCTTCCCTTGAAAAGGGTTCTGCACGGGCGATTCGCGGGCCGCGCCTATTGCTGCTGCTCACCTGCGAGCCGGGCCAGCATCAGGGCACCGAGGATGATGGCGCCGTAGATGGCCTGTATCCAGAACGATGGCACCTGGGCCAGCGTCAGCAGGTTCTGCACCACGCCCAGCAGCAGCACGCCGCACAGCGCACCCGACATGGAGCCCTTGCCGCCATCGAGCGAAATCCCGCCGATGACGGCCGCCGCGAACACCGTGAAAATCATCGAGCTGCCCTGGTTGGCATTGATGGCGCCCACATAGCCCGTGACCACCAGCCCGCCCACTGCGGCCAGCACACCGGCCAGCACGAAGACGCCCCAGGTAATACGGTCCAGATTGATGCCCGCCGCGCGCGCCGCATGGGGGTTGCCGCCAATCGCATACAGCGCGCGGCCCAGCCGGTGGTGGCGCAGCACCACGGCAGCCGTGCCGAACGCCAGCGCCGCCAGCCAGACCGACAGCGGCAGCCCCAGCAGCGTGGCCGTGGCCAGGGCGAAGAAAGGCTGCGGCATGTCGAACAGGGTGCCGCCCCTGGTCGCGCCCACCAGCACGCCGCGCAGCACGATCAGCATCGCCAGCGTGACGATGAAGGCATTGAGCCGCAGCCTGACGACCAACAGGCCATTGAGAAAACCCGTGCATGCGCCCACGGCCGCGATGGCCAGCAGCCCCGCCGCCGCCGGCCATTCCGTGCCAAAGCCCCCCGAGGCTGCGGGAATCACCAGCATGGCGCCCACCGCTGGCGCAATGCCCACCGTGGACTCCACCGACAGATCGAACTTGCCCGTGATGATGATCAGCGACTCCGCCAGCACCACCAGCGCCAGGGCTGCCGAGGCCCCCAGGATGCTGACCAGGTTGGCCGGTGTCAGAAAGCTGGGGCTGGTCAAGGCTCCCAGCACGAACAGCAGGGCCAGCGCAGGGACCAGCGCATAGTCGCGCAGCCGGTGCAGGGCGAGCCGCCCGGCGGCCGGCACGGGCACAGCCGTGTTCGGCGAGACAAAGGCTTCAGTGCGCATGCAGGCTCACTCCTTCCATGGAGGCAATCAGTTCACCGTCGTCCCAGCCTCTGGCGAGTTCGGCCACCACATGGCCATGCGACATCACCAGCACGCGGTCGCAGATGCGCAGGTCGTCCAGCTCGCTGCTCGCCAGCAGCACGGCCCGGCCCAGCCTTCGCTCACCCTCCACCACGGCCAGCAATGCCTGCCGGGACTTCACATCCACACCCGCAGTGGGATCGATGAGCACCAGCACATCGGGCTCGCTGGCCAGGGCGCGCGCCATCACCACCTTCTGCTGGTTGCCGCCCGACAGGCCGGACACGGCCTGCTGCGGCCCGCTGGCCGCCACATCGAGTGCACGCATGGCCGACAACGCTGCCGCCTGCCGGCGCGCCGGCGCAACGAAGCCGAACCGGCCCAGCCTGTCCATGATGGTCATGGTGGCGTTCTCGGCAATGGACTGCCCCGGCACCAGGCCCTGGCGGTGCCTGTCCTGCGGCACGCAACCCACGCCGTGCGCCAGCGCGGCGCCTACATCGCCGGGCGGCAGCACGCGGCCCGACACCAGGATCCGGCCTGCCGTGGTGCGCCGCAGGCCCGCCACCGCCTCGCCCACGGCCGTGCGCCCGCTGCTGGTGGAGCCTGTCAGCCCCACGATCTCGCCACGCCGCACCTGCAGGCTGACAGCCCCGAAACCCTTGCCGCACACCTGCTGCAGCGCCAGCACCACGGGGGCAACGCCCGTGCCCCAGCCTGCCAGGGGTGCGTGGGCGGCGCAAGGCGAGCCGGCCAGGCTGTCCCGCTCGCCCGTCATGGCCTCGATCAGTGCCCGCCGGGGCAACTGCGCCACCGGCGCCGTCACCACATGGCGCGCATCGCGCAGCACGGTCACCGTCTGGCAAATCTCATAGATCTCCTGCAAGTGGTGCGAGATGAAGAGAAACGTGACGCCGCCTTGCTGCAGATCGTGCACGCGCCTGAGCAGCCGCCGCGTCTCATCGTGGTCCAGCTGCGCCGTGGGTTCGTCCAGGATGATGAAGCGCGCGCCCAGCGACAGCGCCCGTGCGATCTCCACCAGTTGGCGCGCCTCAACCGTCAGATCCCCGGCCAGCGCATCCTCGTGCACATCGATCTGCCAGGCATCCAGCAAGGCCCTTGCCTCGCGCCGCAGCACCCGCCAGGAAATCCAGCCATGGCGCAGCGGCTGCCGGTTGATGAACAGGTTCTCGGCCACCGACAGCTCGCCGATGATGGTCGAATGCTGGTAGACACAGGCCACATGCTGGCGCCAGGCCATGCGGTCGGCCACCGCAGGCGCGGGCTGGCCGTTGAAGAGGATGCTTCCCGTGCCGGGCTGGTGCAGGCCGGTCAGCAGGGCGACCAAGGTGGACTTGCCTGCGCCGTTGCGGCCTGCCAGTGCATGCGACTCGCCCGGCATGACCGCCAGGCTCACATCGTGCAAGGCCGTCGTGGAGCCGAAACGCAAGCCGAGCCCACGCGCCTCCATCACCGGCGTGCCCGGTCTGTCCAGCGGGGACACAGGTGGCATCGTCATGGCTGGTTCGCCCACAGCGACTTGTCATCCACGTTCTCGCGCGTCACGACGGGCGCGGGCAACTGGTCCTCCAGAATGCCCGGAGCCACCTCCACGATGCGGCTGCCATGCGGGGTGGGCCCGGGCTTGAACTTCTGCCCGGCCAGCGCTGCCTTGATGTAGTACAGGCCGAACTTTGCGTAAAGATTGGCGGGCTGCGAGATGGTGGCGTCGATCTCGCCCTTGCGGATGGCGTCCAGTTCCTGGGCGATGCCGTCGTTGCTGATCACCACGATGTGCCGCGGATCGCCGGCCGGATACAGCAGCCCCCTGCGCCGCAGCGTCTGCAGCGTAGGCGCCAGATAGACGCCGCCCGCGTGCATGTAGATGCCCTTCAGGTCCGGATGGGCGGACAGCAGGCCATCGAGCGCGGCAGCGGCGGCATCGGACTTCCAGGCCGCGGGAATCTCCAGCACCTGCAGCGCCGGGAAATCCTTCATGCAACTGCGGAAAGCCTCAGCCCGATCACGGCCGTTGACCGATGCCAGGTCGCCCATGATCTGCACCACCTTGCCCGCCTTCACCTGCGCGCCCAGGTACTGGCAGGACCGCGTGCCATAGGCGCGGTTGTCGGCACGCACCACCATCGCCACCTTGCCCCGGGTAGGCGCCACGTCCACCGCCACCACAGGAATCTTCCCCTGCTCGGCCAAGGCGAGCGCGCGACCAATGGCCGCCGAATCCAATGGCGCCACCACCAACCCCTTGGCGCCGAGGTTGATCAGATTGGCCACATCGGTGATCTGCTGGGCCGGGTCCTGGTTGGAGTTCACCGGCGCCAGGATGTCGACCCCGATGGCCTTCGCCATTTGCGGGAGGTAGCCGTTGTAGGCCTGCCAGAACGGAGAGGTCAGCAGCGGCAGGTTGACCCCGATCCTGCCCTGCGCCGGGCCGGGTTCCACCGCCAGCGCAGCCCCCGCGCATGCCAGCGCCGCGACAGCGGCTGAGAACCGCCAAGCCATGCCGACCCGTTTGGCCGGTGCCTGAGAAACGCCATGCAGTGCTGCCATGGAACTGGCCTCCTCATGTGTGCCGGGACTCCGGCGGTGCGGCGGTGTGACGGGATCGCCTCTTGCCTATGACCAAAATGCCTTGGCTCGGCAAGATCATTCATCCATGAATTTATTATTTATGAATAAATTCAAACTCGGCACCTATGGTTTACCCAGAGCATTGCCCCGATGCGCAAGGCATCCTCCAAAACAGGATCAGTCCTATCCCGAACGTAAGATCTGCACGCATGAGCAAAGCACTGGACAACGCAGAAGACAGCGAGCGCTACCGCGCGCCGGCACTGGACAAGGGGCTGGACATCCTGGAGCTGCTGGCCGAGCACCCCGATGGACTGACGCGGGCCGAGATCGTCAAGGAACTGGGCCGGGGCCCCAGCGAGATCTACCGCATGCTCGAGCGGCTGGTGGCCCGGCAATACGTGATGCGCTCAGCCGGCGGTGACCGCCATGCGCTCAGCCTCAAGATGTTCGCGCTGGCGCACCGCCACCCGCCCGTCAACCGCCTCGTGACCCAGGCCCTGCCCGTCATGGATGCCTATGCGCGGCAGGCCGAGCAGTCCTGCCACCTGGGCCTCTACGACCGTGGCAATGTCCTGATCGTGGCCCAGGTCCCCGGCCCCGGGAACTGGGGCCTGTCGATCAGGCTGGGCGCACGCGTCGGGCTGCTGGACACCGGGTCAGGCCATGTGCTGCTGGCCTGCCAGACACCCGAACGCCGCGCGCAGATGCTGGCCGAGCACACGCCTTTGGAAGGCGAGGTACATCTGCCCGAGGCACAGCTGCACGACATGCTGGAACAGATACGCAGCACGGGCTACAGGCAGAGCGAAAGCCTGCAGTCCTATGGTGTGGTGGACATCTCCTACCCCATCCTCGGACCCGATGGTCAGGCCATGGCTGTGCTCACATCTCCCTATATCCGGCGGATCGATGAGCATGCGGGTCCCTCGCTGGACGCTGCGCGTGCACTGCTGCTGCAGGCCACGGGACAGCTATCACTCAACAGGCAAACGCACGGTGAAGGATGAGGGTTGGCAAGCGAGACTTGCCGGGCGCATGGACAGCCAGGGACGCATGTGCCGCTACCGCACCAAACAGGTAGACAACCCCATTCCATCTTTCGCACAGCCGTGTTATTGGTTAAAAACTAATACTTTCATCACACTGTGAAGTCATGCATGACCTAACGCAAGAGTTGCAGTTCGGGCGTTGATTATTCTTATGAAAATCGTATAATTAATTACCACTCCATAATTCAAAGCGATGCTCGATTTCAATAAAATTTTGAATTGCCAATTGAATGCAACTCCTTTCCGCTGGGCGGAAATATCTGACCTGTATTCCGCACAGGATTGTGCTTCGCTTGCTCAGACTTACCCATCCGATCACTTCCGGACCATAGAAGCCTATGGGGGAGAAAAAGACTATCGATACGATGCCCGCTCCTTGGTTCCCATGGGCGAAAATCGCATATCCCGCCCAGAATACCTAAGTCCTAGCTGGGTAAGGTTCGCTCAAGACTTGATTTCCAACAATTACCGCAATGCCATGTCATCCCTCACAGGCATCGATTTGTCCAATTTCCCCATGGAGGCGAATCTTTACCACTATGGATCCGGGGCACTTCTCGGGCCACACCGTGATCTTCCAGAGAAAAAGGTTACGCATGTGTTCTATTTCAATGAGCACTGGCTTCCGGCAGACGGTGGTTGCCTTGCAATATTGAACTCATCAGATGCAAAGGACGTCGCAGCCCTTGTCAACCCCATTGTCGGGAACTCGGCAGCCTTCGTGCGTTCAGATGATTCCTGGCATGAGGTGACCCAGGTCTCTGCACGGGTACGTGAATCGCGTCGCAGTGTGACAGTGACTTTCTATCAGCCGGGGTCCATAAGCTCAATGTGGCCACCTGGCTCGGAATTGGAATTGCACGACTATGTTGGAGGCTGAAGCAGCTTGCACCAACCAGCACAATCGCCGTTTGCATATTGATGAGCATTTCTTCGGCCTGTCTCGAAACTAGAAGCATATGCCCAAAATAGCATTCGGAGACATCGCCAAGCCAATTATTCCGTGGCAGCACAGGCATTTGATACAGGCCATTGTCATGCGCGAAATAGATTCGCGCTATAGAAACTCGGTCATGGGTTGGCTATGGTCAATCATCAGCCCATTTTTTACGCTGATGGTTTATACCCTGGTATTCAAGAATGTATTCTCAGTCAAATGGATCGGAGGTAACGGCTCATCTTTTGAGTTTGCAATTCTCATATTCATTGGAATGACGGTTTTTGGGCTATTTTCAGAATGTGTCACCCGTGCGCCGGCATTGATCACATCCACACCCAACTATGTGAAGAAAATAGTCTTTCCTCTTGAGATCTTGCCATGGACAAGCCTTGGAGTAGCGGTATTTCACATGGGTATCAGCCTGCTGGTCTTGCTTGCTTTCTACAGCTTGGTGATCGGGCTGCCTCATTGGACTGTCATTCTCTACCCTGTGATATTGCTGCCGCTGCTACTCATGACGGCGGGACTTTCATGGATCTTCAGTGCCATCGGCGTTTATTTTAGGGATGTGGGGCACATCATTGGTGCGCTACTATTGCCTTTGATGTTTTTGACTCCCATTTTCTATCCGACAAGCACTTTGCCTGCTGAGCTGAAAGGCCTGATCGAACTCAATCCATTGGCTCAAGTCATCGAGAATGCACGGATGGTGCTCTATTGGGGGAAAACACCGGATGCGATGCCTTTGCTTGCATCAACTCTTGCGTCCGGTCTTTTCGCCTTCCTGGGACTCTGCTTCTTCCAGAAAAGCCGTGAGGGGTTTGCCGATGTCCTTTGATTTCTCCATCGAGGTTGAAGCGCTGAGCAAATGCTACCGGGTCTATGACAGCCCGCAGGACCGGTTCATGCAGATGCTTCCCTTTGGGAGACGGCGACGATTTCGCGAGTTTTGGGCACTGAAGGATATCTCTTTTCGCGTCAACAAAGGCGATGCCGTCGGGATCATTGGTCGAAATGGGAGCGGAAAATCCACTTTATTGCAGCTGATTTGTCGCACACTCAATGCCAGTGCTGGAAATATCGTGACCAGAGGGAAGATCGCAGCCTTGCTGGAATTGGGCTCAGGCTTCAACCCCGAGTTCACAGGCAGAGAAAATGTCTACCTCAATGGCGCATTGCTCGGCATGGACAAAGCGGCAATGGATGCCCGCTTTGATGAAATCGCTGATTTTGCAAATATCGGTGATTTCATGGATCAACCCACCAAAACCTATTCAAGCGGAATGCTTGTTCGGCTGGCGTTTTCCGTGTCTGTATGTATCGACCCAGATATTCTGATCATTGATGAAGCATTGGCGGTGGGAGATGCCTCATTCCAGTTCAAATGTCTCGGGCGGCTGGAGGCACTGGCACAAAAAGGGACGACACTGCTTTTTGTATCTCACGATATGAGCATGGTTAAGAGATTCTGCAACAAGGCCATTTACCTCAGTGAAGGAAGGTTGAAATCAATAGGCTCCCCTGAAGAGATGGCGGAAATGTACTTACTCGATATGAGGGATGAGCAACGCCAATGGGCCAGCGGCGGCGCCACGCCTGTAGCATTGAAGACCACAGTGAATGATGCGCGTATCGCCTTCGGCACTACAGAGGGTGAAATCATCTCCGCCCACTTCACCAACACAGGCAGTCACTACTCATCATTCGTATTTGGCGAGACCATCGACATCAGAATCAATTGTCGATTTCATCAATCCGTCCTCTTGCCCAATATCAGCCTCACCGTACAAGAGGCAAGACTTCTTGTGGTGGGTGGGAAAAACTTTCAAATCTCTTCCCGCATGCCGTGTGGCGAATGGTTGGAAGCAAGCCTCACCTTCCGCTTTCCAGCCAAGCTGGCACCCGGTCGGTATCACATCACCATCAAATTGATGAATGGACATACTGAAGAGACATCTCTGCTGATCGACAAACAAGTGGGGTTATTGAGCTTTGACACGGTCACCGGGCGCAATACTCCATTTCTCGGAATCGTAGATCTGGGGATTGAGCTGGATACATCGGCGCCCAACAACCAGAAATCAACCTGATGGATCAGGGAGCCCTCATGACACCGACAGCGAAATCCGATTCAAGAAAACTGTTCGAGATCAACGCATCCTCTATCTGAAACAGCATTTCAAGCAATGCCATTGAACGCGGGTTGCTTTCCACAAAATTTCCAGCAATTCCGTGCAAGGCAAATTGCAATATATTCCCACCACAGGGATTGAATGCACATTCAACAAAGTTCTCGGACAGTACTTTTCGTATATCCTGTGACCTGATGGCCTCGGACGGGTCAACCCTTGCCACTTCAATCGGATCGGGCAGTTGGACTGCATGCTGCACCTTTCCAAAATGTTCCACTTGAAAAGACCGACGATACGCAGGTGGCAGCAATTGAAACGCGCTGGAGATGACGGTACGCTGGAATTCGTTGAACGCAAACTGATTTGCTCCTACGTATTCATTGAAAAACACCCATCCCCCAGGCTTAAGTGCCGCACGAACGGATTGGCAAACCAATTCCAGATGCTTTATGTGGTGCAGAGATCCATTGAACCAGACAGCGTCGTAGATCCCGCTTCCCAGCGGAACGCTTTGAACATCCCTGACAAAATAGTTGATATTGTCTGCCCCCATTGAACGAGCCTCGGCTCTGGCAATATCGATGGCGCCAGAGGCAATATCAATGGCATCAAATTCTCCAAAAGCGTTCAACCGGAACAGTTCGCGTTCCAGAGAGCCACTTCCGCAACCAATGCTCAACATTTTTGCGGAGGACTGCGGGCGATCAAAAAATTCCTCCATGCAATAGGTTCCCCACCATTCATGCCGGGTACCGGCACAGGCCTTTCTCTGAAAACGCCGCTGTACGACCGGAATGGCAAGCCAGTACAGTTGCGGAGAAAACGCATCGGAGCTCGCCACATTCTTCGACCAGTGCGCCGCGGTAATTTCTTCGTCAGAAATCATGTGAGCCTTTCGGTGTTGCGGTTATTGGTATGGGGCGTCCATGCACCCCACTTTTTCTCGAAATACGCCTGATTCCGGTCCCAGATCGCCTGATACTCACCTGAGTCAATCAGCTTCTTGAACGAAGCTTGTCCATAGTGATGAACAAAGGAGTCTTCCGCACACACAGTCCGATACCCAGCCGACTGTATTCGGCGGCAGTAGTCATCATCTTCAAACATGCCAATGCCGAACGCTTCATCAAGCTCACCGATTTCATCGAACACCTCACGACGCATTGCCACGCAAAACATGGCCAATACGGAAATTTCAAAGTGACGCCCCTCGTTTGCAATCGTATAGCGAGCGGCAAACTCGTGCATTTGCTCTATATTGACGTAGTCAACGGCGATCTTCGCCTCATTTCCCACGGAGTTGGTTACCGGCCCCACCAGACCTATGTCACTGTTCTGCAAATGCCGAAGCATGGACTCCAGCCAATCGTTGGTGACCACGGTATCGTTGTTGAGGAGTACGACATACTTCCCCTCGGCCTGCGCAATGCCTTGGTTGTTGGCCGCAGCGAAGCCACGGTTTTGATCGTTGATGATCAATTTCAACTTCAAGCCCGGGAATTGACGCTGCATGCTGCGTAGCATGTCACGAGTGTCATCCTGGGAAGCATTGTCCACGATGATCACTTCGTAGTTGGGATACATCGTACGGGCCACAATGCTCTCAATACACTGTCGCGTCAGATCGGCGTTGTTGTAGCTGACGACGACGATGGAACATTTTTCATACAAGGTCTGCAGCGCCTGTTCCATTGAAAGATAGCGGTGGTGCCAGTCATTATTTTTGGCCAGCTGAATTCGGCGCTGGGTCAGACCTGGATCATTTTCCTTCAGCGCAACCTCGACCTTGTTCAGGAAATCCGCATATTCCCGGGCGAAGTAAACGTAGTCTCCATATATTGTCATCTCCTCCAGAGGAACACTGACAACGGGCTTGCCCACGCTTATGTATTCATAGAATTTCACAGGATCCACCGCATGGGTGACCTTGTTCAATTTGAATGGGATCAGGCAGACATCAAAGCCATGCAGATAGCGTGGCATGTATTCGTAGGCCTTCTTCCCCAGCAAGTGCACATTGGGCAACCGATCTATTCCAGCCAGATCCTTGACGAAGCAATCGCCGACAAGCACAAAGCTCCAGTTCGGGCGGTGTGCCGCCAAATAATGCACGAGTTGGAAATCAACCCAGGGAGCCAGTGCACCGTAGAATCCGATGACTGGTTTTTCCAAGTGTGCCAGAAGCTCATTCTTCACACAGTTGGACGAGAAAAATTCAAACTCCACCCCGTTTCTGACCAGGATGCATTTCTTGCTGGCGGCCTGCCACTTCTTCTCAAGCAAGGAAGCCGTGACAGTCACCAGATCAGCTTTGTCGATCAGGATTTCTTCCTCCTGGAGAAGTTGCTGACCTATATCTGGAAAATCTGCCCACTCATCCATGCAATCGTATTGGAGGCGCCAGGCTCGCTTCTGCTGGAGTTCGACCGCCAATGCTGTCCAGTAAGACAGGTGAACAACGATCAGCGCCTCTCTGATCTTGGCGTCCACCATCAACCGTGCCAATGATCTGTTGGCGGCGCCCCTATTTTCCTGAGACATCCTGTGCGCATAGAAGTCTTCGGAATCATGAAACTCAAGCCCTATTTCATAGATATTCGAGGCAACCTGCTTCATGACATACGGTTCGCCTTGTGCCGGCATGATGGAGCGCGCAATATAGAAAATGCGATGCCCCTTGGCCGCGAATTGAGACATGATATGCTGCGGCCGCTGGTAACGGGCAGACCACTCGATGTTGGCAAAACAGACAATATCCATTTTCCCGTTGCTGACCCCAGGAAACAATGCTTGCTCATCTCCTTGCAGAGATTGAAGGGCGTGCAGCTGGCTTGACAGTTGGTTCTTGAGAGACTCCGAGTGCAACAGGGCCTTTAACCGGCTGGGTAGCAGCATGTTCCCCAGGTTTCGAGCCAATCGGGAGCGGTCTGCAATCAGATGCAGGCCATCGACCATCAGGTATCGGAAGCTTTTCCTTCGCCGCTCAAGCGTCAACTTTATTGCAGCAACTTCGCTCCTGAGCCATGCAATCCCCACATCACGCGATGCAATGATATCTTTGCTGTGTTTCAGCTCCCGCTCCAGCTCATCAATGGTCTGTCGCAAGGCGAGGATTTCCCCACGTGAAACTCCAGATTGCCCTCCCATGCCGGACTGATCTACCTCCCCTTCTGGGATACCGACAGTGGAGGAACATAGCGATTGCTCTTCAGTATTATTTTTCATGGAAATTGATAGGATGGATCCGAATCGAATGGCTGGTTGGTATGACCTCGGACGCTCTTTCAATGAATCATCAGCAGGCCTGCATTGACTCAATCAATTTTCCCCTGCAATCCCGTCTCCGCTGTTCCGCTTTTATCACTCTCAAGAAGAAACGGCAGTGACATCAGGAATTTGTTCATTGCGATCCTTGAACTCGAGCCGCTGGACTTGATGGAATCAGCCACCTGGTCCCAATGCTGCCTCACTTCATCCCGCGCATTCGCCATCAAATCCAATGGACTCTTTCGACCAATACGACTGCTCAGCCAGTGTGGATCATCACAATCCATCGTAGACAATGGATACACGGTGCTGAACCTCGACAGTGCGGTGAATTTCCCTATTGAAATATCACTGGGCGTAAATACAGGAATTCCTGCACAAAGTGCAGTTATCGCAAGATGATAACTATGACCAGCAACACCTTCTGATTCTGCGACCAGTGCCGCGAGAACCATGGGCGATGGCCATTCAGGCAGGCTGTAGGTATTTGGCAATTCTCGATCAATGAACGCCTCATGGTCACACAGCACCGGGCCCAGACGCAAGAGAAGAAATTCGAGGTCTGGCAACTCGGAACGAAACCGTTTGATGTGGTCTGTGAATTTTTCCAGATTCTGGGTCGCCTGAATGACTACATAAGGCTTCCTCAGGCCCAGTTGCTCCCTAAGAATTCTGGCCTCTTCTTGCGCAGGGTGGTCATTCATATGCTGACCCAACGAAAATGCCGTGTCGGGAACCAGCTTCACACGGTCATGATCCACGAATTGTTCCAGTGCCTTCTTGCTGGGCTCATCACGCACCGCAATGTAGGGGCTGGACTGCAACACCAAGGAAAGCAACGGATGGCTCCACTGCGGTATTTCATTGCAATGCATGCCCGGAGCATTCCAGATGACCGGTATTCCAAGCTGGACCCCGATCAAGGCTGGGGTCAACCAATATCCTGTGGGATGATGAATCCACGCTTCGGTCGGCACATATCCAGGCGCGACGAATGAGTCGAAGCGAATGATGAAACCACCACCTATCAAAATGGCATCGAGTTCAATCGCCATGTTGGGCAGATCGGCAAGAGAAACCACCTTGTATGGCCAATCCTTCAGAGATTTGGCATGGTATGAAAACGGAATCAGTTCCACCGAACCCAGCCGTTGCGAAAGCTCCATTTCCGCAAGTATCGGAAAAAGCAAATCTCCATAGTTTTGAACGTCAAAAGTACCAAAGATACCTATGCGCCATGGTCTCTTTTTTTCTTGCGTATCTGACTCAAATTTAGTCATATTTTCGTATCCCAAGTGCGGTGCTACCTAAACTCAAATAATAATATCGTTAGCAACTTGATTTTCATTTCTCTTCGCAAAATCAATCAGTTGATGCCACCCGAAATATCAGCGACTCGCCTTATGATTTTTGCATATTGAGCTGCTCTTCGATTCCAGGAATATTCTTCAATGGCATCTTCACGGCGTGCCAGCGCGCCTTTCAAACCATTCTCCAGCCACTTTGCATGGAGATCTCTTATTGCCCCTGCTATATGGCCTGATTCGTTACACACAGCCCATCCGGCGCCAACATTCGAAATCAACAGTCCGGCCTCGTCCGTTTCAGACATGGCAATATGCAGTATGGGAACTCCCGCGCCCAAGTATTCATAAATTTTCCCCGGAACCTGAAATGCCTGTCGGTTACCCAGGCTGAGAAGAACGTCACAGCTCTGTTGAGCCATCAGGCAGATGTGATGATCCACGGCCCCATGGAATATGACATGCCCAATTCCTTCGAACAGCGATTGATAGGCAGTGTGATTTCCGTAGAAATCAACCTGAATAGTCAAGTCTTCCAGCGACTTCAGAGCGATGGCAAGTTGCGCTGGCGATCGGAAATCCTCGTAGAAATTCCCTGTGTAGACTATTTTCAGTAGTTCTGAGCACCGATGACCGATATGAGTGCTTTTCTCACCTCTGCTTGGAAAGCCTTGTGTCACGCATGAGAATTTTTCACGGATATCCTGCAGGCCATGGCGATTCATGAACAATTCGGAAGCAGCTTCCGTTGTCACAACGGCGGCGTCGGCCCGCTTGAGCACCATGGCTTCAAAGGCAAGGTCAAAGCGGTAGCGCCATTTTGGCGCATGTGGCGCAACAACCGGGTCGGCCAGATCGGCAATGAGGGGTAGCTGGGAGATCCGTTTGCCTAGCAATCCCAGAATCAGGCTCGCACCAGGCTCATGGGAAGACACAATTGCGTTATATGATTTCGATCCAAGCAACTGGATCAATCGCAGCGAGGCAGAAAAAACCCATTCACTCCGGAGATCGGGAAATATGATTCGATCGAGAAACTGCCGACCCCAACGGTATATTTTCAACAAGGTGGTAGTCTGGTGCGATGGATCCACTGGAGCGACCTTGCCTGGAGAGTCCTTCTGATTCTTCAATCTGGACATGAGCAGATAGATGCTCTGTGAAACACCCACATACGGCCCGGCCCATGTTCGATGCACGATCACATCACCATGAAGTTCTTCACTGAATGGAGGTAGCGCCGGCATATTCGGACAGAGCACATGGACTTCAATACCCAGTTTTGCAAATTCGTTTGCCAGATAAAACCATCGCAGCGATTGACCTGAAATTATCGGGGAAATTCGTAAGCGATCAGGAGAATGCGCATGGTCACTATTCATGGGTCCTGTTTCAGCATTATTCCAGGCGCATTCTTTGTCTCGAGAGGCATTCAATACCCTTTTAGGGAATTCATTTTTCTATCGGTATGCCGCATACGTCGCGCCGCCTCTTATCGCATTTCATGTTACCTCAATAAAAAGCATGGCACCACATCTATCTTCAATATGAAGCGACGGCACAAGCGGCCGCCTGGCTAGCAGTTTCTAAAAACGTGTCGCCTGTGCGACGCTTCGTAGCATGAGTTTTTCATAAAAATATTGATAATTTAATTTCGATAGTTGATAACTATTTAAATTCTGCAGATATTCAGCCTTGCGAGGGGCTTGGGCGGCAACTCTGGTATCAGGCCCTGTCGATCAGCGGCTACGCCCTTCGCCTTGAACCCCAAAGCAAAAACACCGCAGGCACATCAGCGCCTGCGGTGTCAGGGATGCGATCCAGAACTGGATCGAGCGTGGGGAAATATCAGCCTACACGGCGCAATCCCGATCAGGAGTCAGCGGATTTCAACGCGCCGTCGTATCGCTGCTGGCCGCCACGATGGGGATATAGAACTCCCCGCCGGCGCGGTTGAATTCCTCGGCCTTCGCCTGCATTCCGGCGGCAATGCCTTCCTGCTCGGCCACGCCCTTGGCAGCGGCGAATTCGCGCACTTCCTGGGTGATCTTCATGGAGCAGAACTTGGGGCCGCACATGGAGCAGAAGTGCGCCACCTTGGCGCTGTCCTTGGGCAGGGTTTCGTCGTGGTAGGCCTGGGCGGTGTCGGGGTCCAGGCCCAGGTTGAACTGGTCCTGCCAGCGGAAGTCGAAGCGGGCCTGGCTCAGCGCGTCGTCGCGGGCGCGGGCGCCGGGGTGGCCCTTGGCGACGTCGGCCGCGTGGGCGGCGATCTTGTACGCGATGATGCCCTGCTTGACGTCGTCTCGGTCGGGCAGGCCCAGGTGTTCCTTGGGCGTGACGTAGCACAGCATGGCGGTGCCGAACCAGCCGATCATGGCCGCGCCGATGGCGCTGGCGATGTGGTCGTAGCCGGGCGCGATGTCGATGGTCAGCGGGCCCAGGGTGTAGAACGGCGCCTCGTGGCAGTGCTTGAGCTGCTCGGTCATGTTGGCCTGGATCATGTGCATGGGCACGTGGCCGGGGCCTTCGATCATGGTCTGCACGTCGTGCTTCCAGGCCAGTTGGGTCAGCTCGCCCAGGGTCTTGAGTTCGGCGAACTGGGCTTCGTCATTGGCATCCGAGGCGCTGCCGGGGCGCAGTCCGTCGCCCAGCGAGAAGCTGACGTCGTACTGCTTCATGATGTCGCAGATGTCCTCGAAGTGCTCGTACAGGAAGCTCTCGCGGTGGTGGGCCATGCACCACTTGGCCATGATGGAGCCGCCGCGCGAGACGATGCCCGTGCGGCGCTGGGCCGTGAGGTGGATGTAGGCCAGTCGCACGCCGGCGTGGATGGTGAAGTAGTCCACGCCCTGCTCGGCCTGCTCGATCAGGGTGTCGCGGAAGATGGGCCAGGTCAGGTCCTCGGCGATGCCGCCCACTTTCTCCAGCGCCTGGTAGATGGGCACGGTGCCGATGGGCACGGGCGAGTTGCGGATGATCCAGTCGCGCGTGGTGTGGATGTTCTTGCCGGTGGACAGGTCCATCACGTTGTCCGCACCCCAGCGGATGGCCCAGACCAGCTTCTCGACCTCTTCCTCGATGCTGGAGGTGACGGCCGAGTTGCCGATGTTGGCGTTGATCTTGACCTTGAAGTTGCGCCCGATGGCCATGGGCTCGATCTCGGGGTGGTTGATGTTGGCCGGGATGATGGCGCGGCCGCGCGCCACTTCGTCGCGCACGAATTCGGGCGTGATGATCTTGGGGATGGCGGCGCCCAGGCCGTTGCCGGCCAGGCGTGCCTCGCGCGCGGCGTCCTGCTGGTACTCGGCCATCCATTCGCGGCGGCCGTTCTCGCGCAGGGCCACGTATTCCATCTCGGGCGTGATGATGCCCTTGCGCGCGTAGTGCATCTGGGAGACGTTGCCACCGCTTTTCGCGCGGCGGGGTTGGCGCTGCAGCGAAGCGGCCTCGGCCCGCAGGCGGGCCACGCGCTCGTCCTCCTCGCCGCGCTTGCCGCCGTCGTCCAGCGCCTGGCGCAGGCGGCCGGCGTAGTACTCGCTGTCGCCGCGCGACTCGATCCAGGCATTGCGCACGCCCGGCAGGCCGCTGCGCACATCGATGGCCACGGCCGGATCGGTGTAGGGGCCCGAGGTGTCATAGACACTGACCTGCTCGCCATTGGTCAGCTGGATATCGCGCACGGGCACGCTCAGGCCGGCATGCAGGCTGCCTTGCAGATAGCTCTTGGTGGAGGCCGGGAACGGCTTGCGCGACTGCGCCAGCAGGTCGGAAAAACGCTGTGCGTCTGGAGCTTCGCCGGCTGCGGGGGTGAAGATGGAATCGGGAGCGTTCATGTCGGGTTCCTTGCGTTCAAAGCGTCGATCAACAACGCTCCGGGAACCGGACACTCCTTGGGCTGTGCCAAAGGCCGCGCACCGGGCTATGCCAGTGTGGGCCTGCCAGGGCCGTATGGCCTTGGCCCCTGGTTGCCACGCACGCCAAGGCGCACGAGCAGCCTTGGTTGGCAAGGGACGATGTGCGTTGGATGGTGGCCTGCCTGGCCGTTGCGGCCCTGCGTGTATCCGCCGTGGCGGACTTCCATCCTCTGACTTCGGCCCCGCTTCAGGGTCCCGCTCTTCTTCCGCCGGTATCAACCGGATCAAGTTCGTCGGGTTCGCCGCCTGGCCCATGCAGCGCATGGACCGGTTGGCATCTCAGTGCATCAGCACACCCCGGAGCAGAGCGCAGTATAGGGGATGGCAAGGCGCCCTTGCCCTGCGGGTTTGCCCAGGGGCCTGAAAGCCCTGCTCAGTCGAAGCCGCGCATCTGCGCCCATTCGGCCACCGGTGCGCGCGTGGCGCGCCAGCCGTTGATGGGGGCATCCTTGTCCTCGTAGCCCAGCGCAATGCCAAAGGCCACGTGGTAGCCCTCGGGCAGCGCCAGCGCCTGGGTCACGGCGTCGTTGTAGCGGCGCCAGAAGCCCTGGGCGCAGGTGGCCAGGCCATTGGCGCAGGCCAGCAGCATGAAGGACTGCAGGTAGATGCCCAGGTCCACCCATTGCGGCAGGCCCATGCGCTCGTCCACCGCCACGATCAGGCCCACGGGCGCGCCGAAGAACTGGCCGTTGCGCGCCAGCTGCTCCAGCCGCGCGGGCTTGTCGTCGCGCGGAATGCCCAGCGACTGGTACAGCTCTTCGCCATTGGCAAAGCGCCGGCTGCGGTAGGGCTCCCAGAGGTTGGGCGGGTAGGACAGGCCGGGCTGGGCGTCCTGGGGCTCGGCTTCGGCAACGGCGGTCAGCAGTTGCTGCAGCGGCTCGCCCGTCAGCGCCAGCACGCGCCAGGGCTGCAGGTTGCCACCCGAGGCCGCTTGTGCCGACTGTTCCATCAGGGAGCGCACCAGCGCCGCATCGGGCGACTGGGGCAGGAAGGCGCGCACGGAGCGGCGCGCATGCAAGGCCTGTTCAACGTTCATGCTGGTCGGAGTCTCCGGTCTTCTTGGGGGATCTTGGGGATCTTTGGTGATCTTCTGCAGGCCTACTTGCCCATGATCTGGTCGATCTTGTCCTTCTGAAACGCCTGCGGGCGCTCGGACTCGCAGGGCACGCAGTCGCCCACCTTGCTGCCGGCAGAGAGCTTGGCAATGGCCTCCCACAACAGCGCGATCTGCTGCTCATGCGCGGCCGCGCCATCGCTCAGGCCGCGCATGGCCTGGGCCACGGGGTCCATTTCCTGGGTGATGCCGTAGGCCGTGAACGGCTGGGGCGCGGCAGCCGACGGGACCTTGATGGCCTCGGACCTGGCAGATGCCAGGTCGTGCTCGGTCACATCGGCGCTGTGGCCGTTCTTGCTGGCGATGATGCGCGCCGGAATGCCCACCGCCGTGGCGCCTGCGGGCACGGGCTTGATGACCACGGCATTGCTGCCGATCTTGGCACCGTCGCCCACCTCGAAACCGCCCAGCACCTTGGCGCCCGCGCTGACCACCACATCGCGGCCCAGCGTGGGATGGCGCTTGGCGCCCTTGTACAGCGAGGTGCCGCCCAGGGTCACGCCGTGGTAGATGGTGCAGCCGTCGCCAACCACGGCCGTCTCGCCGATGACGACGCCCATGCCGTGGTCGATGAACACGCGCTCGCCGATGACGGCGCCGGGGTGGATCTCGATGCCGGTCAGCCAGCGGCCGATGTGCGAGATGAAGCGCCCCAGCCACTTGAGGCCATGGTTCCAGCACCAGTGCGCCGGGCGCTGCAGCCAGATCGCATGCAGACCCGGATAACAGGTGATGACCTCCCAGGTGCTGCGTGCCGCAGGGTCGCGGTCGAGGATGCACTGGATATCGGAGCGCAGGCGGTCAAGCATCTAGGGGCTGGTTATTGTTGACAAGACCGCTCAGTCTAGCGTTTCGCTGGAGTGCTCTGCAGCATGGCCTTCGCAACACCGCGCAGGATGTGGATTTCCTCGGCGGTCAGTTGCGAGCGGTTGAAAAGCTGGTTGAGGCGCGGCATGAGCTTCTTGGGTGCGGCCGGATCAAGAAAGCCGATATGCGCCAGCGCCTGCTCCCAATGGCCCAGCATGCCGGCCACCTGGGCCGCGTCGGCGCGCTGCGGCGCGGGCGTGTGCTCCACCACGGGAAAGCCGCCCAGCGCCTGGCGCCACTCGTAGGCCACCACCTGGATGGCTGCCCCCAGGTTCAGCGAGCCGAACTGCGGATTGGACGGAATCGACAGCGCCACATCGCTGCGGTAGACATCGTCGTTGCTCATGCCGAAGCGCTCGCAGCCGAACAGGAAGGCCACGCCGGACTGGTTGCAGCGCGGCGTGGGAGCCGGTGCGGACACGGATGCATCGGTGGTCGGCGCCGCTTCATCGGGCGCATCGGCCTCATCGGGTGCAGCCAGCACATCCAGCGCCCCGCTGAGCAGCAGCTCGAAATGCTGGCGCGGCGTGCGCGTGGGCGGGCCGAAGTCGCGCGGCGTCATGGCCGTGGCGCACAGGTGGCTGATGCCGTCCAGCGCCTCCTCCAGCGTCTCGACCACGCGCGCATTGCCCAGCACGTCCAGCGCGCCGCTGGCCCGCTGGATGGTCTCTTCCTTGCGCAGCACGTTGGGCCAGCGCGGGCGCACCAGCACCAGGTCGTCAAAGCCCATGGTCTTCAAGGCGCGGGCGGCGGCGCCCACATTGCCGGCGTGGCTGGTTTCTATCAGTACGAATCGGGTTTTCATGGCATCGCTGGCCTGCCGGCGCCGGCAGAGCCCCCAAGACGGGACAGGTTGCGCAGCACAAAACGGACAAGGCGGGTAAAATTGCGCGCTATTGTCGCCGCCCCGCATCGCCGGACGCGGCTTTTTCCGTTCTTACCCGCGTCAAACAGCCTGCTTTTGCCAGAGAGGACCGTCCTCTCCTTGCACAGCCGCTGCTCCGCCAACGCCTCACAATCTATGTCGACCAACCTGCATCCCATGCTCAACGTGGCCATCAAGGCCGCACGCGCCGCCGGCGCCATCATCAACCGCGCGGCTCTTGACGTGGAATCCGTGCGTGTCGCACAAAAGCAGGTCAACGACTTTGTGACCGAGGTGGACAAGGCGGCCGAGCAGGCCATCATCGAAACCTTGCTGGGCGCCTACCCGGGCCACGGCATCCTGGCCGAGGAATCGGGCAACGAGTTCGGCGCCAAGAACTCCGACTACGTCTGGATCATCGATCCGCTGGACGGCACCACCAACTTCATCCACGGCTTCCCCGTGTACTGCGTGAGCATTGCCCTGTCCTTCAAGGGCAAGGTCGAGCATGCCGTGGTGTACGACCCCTCGCGCAACGACCTGTTCACCGCCACGCGCGGCCGCGGCGCCTACCTGAATGACCGCCGCATCCGCGTGTCCAAGCGCATTCAGCTCAAGGACAGCCTGATCTCCACCGGCTTCCCCTTCCGCCGTGGCGACAACTTCAAGCAGTACATGAACATGCTGGGCGACGTGATGCAGGAAACCGCAGGCGTGCGCCGCCCCGGCGCCGCCGCGCTGGACCTGGCCTACGTGGCAGCCGGCTTTGCCGACGGTTTCTTCGAAAGCGGCCTGCAGATCTGGGACGTGGCCGCCGGCAGCCTGCTGGTGACCGAGGCCGGTGGCCTGGTCGGCAACTTCACGGGCGAGGCGGATTTCCTGGAGCAGAAGGAATGCCTGGCGGGCAATCCGCGCATCTATGGTGCGCTGGTCGGCATCGTTGGCAAGTACAGCAAGTTTGCTTCTGCTGGTGAGAAGGCTGGTGTGCGGCAGGCGCTGTCTGATTCTGGAGAGGCGGCTCCCGTCGCTGATGCTGAAACTGCTGAGTCTGAGCAGCAGCCTGAGGCTTGATTCCGGCTTCTACTCTCTTATGAAAAACAGCTCCTTCAAGGAGCTGTTTTTCATTGGGCCTTTGGATTTGGGACGGGGCGCTTGTTTTTGTCCCTGCCGGGGGGGTGTTTTTCGAGGCCGGGTCTCGGCCCGGCGGCCGACCTACCTTTCTTTGATTCGTCACCGGTACGCCGGCCGAAGAAACGTAGGCCAAAGAAAGACGACCCGAATGTCCACGTCCCTTCGCTTCGCTGCGGGCAACCTGCGCCGGGCCGCCTGCGGGGTTCGCCGTGAAACTCACTTCGCGCTGCGCGCTACGTTCAAACAATCACGGCGAGTCAGAGGACGAGGCAGTCCTGTCCTGCGGCAGGACTGCAACCCCGCAGGCGGCCCGACGCAGGCGTGGGCATACGGGAGGGGTGCGGGCCACGGCCATGGCCTCACGGCCTGGCCTGTGGCGCGGAGCTCTTTTACTTGACCCGTGCGTTGATCACAGCCTCGGCCACGTTGCGCGGTGCTTCGGCGTAGTGCTTGAACTCCATGGAGTAGGTGGCACGGCCTTGCGTTTGCGAGCGCAGGGAGGTGGCGTAGCCGAACATTTCGGACAGCGGCACTTCGGCCTTGATGGACTTGCCGCCGCCGGCCATGTCGTCCATGCCCTGCACCATGCCGCGCCGCGAGGACAGGTCGCCCATGACGGTGCCGGCGTAGTCCTCAGGCGTCTCGACTTCCACGGCCATCATGGGCTCCAGGATGACGGGGCTGGCCTTTCTCGCCGCTTCCTTGAAGCCGAAGATGGCCGCCATCTTGAAGGCCATTTCGTTGGAGTCCACGTCGTGGTAGGAGCCGAAGGTCAGCGTGACCTTGACGTCCACCACGGGGTAGCCGGCCAGCACGCCGCTGGTCAGGGCCTCGACCACGCCCTTTTCCACCGCAGGGATGTACTCGCGCGGCACCACGCCGCCCTTGATGGCGTCGACGAACTCGAAGCCCTTGCCAGGCTCCTGCGGCTCGACCGTGAAGACCACGTGGCCGTACTGGCCCTTGCCGCCTGACTGGCGCACGAACTTGCCGTCCACATCGGTGACTTTCTTGCGGATGGTCTCGCGGTAGGCCACCTGGGGCTTGCCCACGTTGGCTTCCACGTTGAACTCGCGCTTCATGCGGTCCACGATGATTTCCAGGTGCAGCTCGCCCATGCCGGCAATGATGGTCTGGCCCGATTCCTCATCGGTGCGCACGCGGAAGGACGGATCTTCGGCGGCCAGGCGCGACAGGGCGATGCCCATCTTTTCCTGGTCGGCCTTGGACTTGGGCTCCACGGCCTGGGCGATCACGGGCTCGGGGAAGACCATCTTCTCCAGCACGATGGGCGCGGACGGGTCGCACAGAGTCTCGCCCGTGGTCACGTCCTTCAGGCCCACGCAGGCGGCAATGTCGCCGGCGTGGATTTCATCGACCTCCAGGCGTTCATTGGCATGCATCTGCACGATGCGGCCAATGCGCTCCTTCTTGTCCTTGACGGAGTTGAGCACGCTGTCGCCCTTGTTGAGCACGCCCGAGTAGACGCGCACAAAGGTAAGCTGGCCCACGAAGGGGTCGGTCATCAGCTTGAAGGCCAGGGCAGAGAACTTCTCGCTGTCATCGGCATGGCGCACGATGATGGAGCCGTCTTCCGCATGGCCTTCCACGGGCGGCACTTCCAGCGGGGAAGGCATGAGCTCGACCACGGCGTCCAGCAGGCGCTGCACACCCTTGTTCTTGAAGGCCGAGCCGCACAGCATGGGCTGGATCTCGCCCGCAATGGTGCGCAGGCGCAGGCCACGCAGGATGTCGGTCTCGGGCAGGTCGCCCTCTTCCAGGTAGCGGTTCATCAGGTCTTCGCTGGCCTCGGCAGCCGCCTCCACCATGGACTCGCGCCACTTTTTGGCGTCTGCCACCATGGCGGCGGGAATGTCCTGGTACTCGAACTTCATGCCCTGCGTGGCCTCGTCCCAGATGATGGCCTTCATCTTGAGCAGGTCCACCACGCCGGTGAACTGCTGCTCTGCGCCAATGGGCAGCACGATGGGCACGGGGTTGGCCTTGAGGCGGTCGATCATCATCTGGCGCACGCGCAGAAAATCCGCGCCCGTGCGGTCCATCTTGTTGACGAAGGCCAGGCGCGGCACTTTGTACTTGTTGGCCTGGCGCCAGACCGTCTCTGACTGCGGCTGCACGCCGCCCACGGCGTCATAGACCATCACGGCGCCGTCGAGCACGCGCATGGAGCGCTCCACTTCAATCGTGAAGTCCACGTGGCCCGGGGTGTCGATGATATTGATGCGGTGCTGGTCAAAGCGGCCGTCCATGCCCTTCCAGAAGCAGGTGGTGGCCGCCGAGGTGATGGTGATGCCGCGCTCCTGCTCCTGCTCCATCCAGTCCATGATGGCGGCGCCTTCGTGCACCTCGCCCAGCTTGTGGCTCACCCCGGTGTAGAACAGGATGCGCTCGGTCGTGGTGGTCTTGCCGGCATCGATGTGCGCGGAGATACCAATGTTGCGATAGCGTTCTATGGGGGTATGGCGGGCCATGAAAGGACTCCTGGGTGCTACGAAAGCGTAAGTGCGTGATCTGCCGGTTCGAAGGGTCGGATTCTCGCGGGGGTTGAATGAGGGTTGATGACAATTTGAATGTACGAAGACAATCGTACTATCTTCCGCAACTTCTTGCAGAACGATTCATGTTTTCACCACGCCATGCCCCTGTCTGCCAGATAACTGCCCGCGCCACGCCGCATCAGCGACGTGCGGCATTGCTTCCATGGCACAGTGGCGCCCCATCGACAGGATTGCGGCTTACGCAAGAAGGAACGCCACCAGCGTTCTTCCACAGGGCGCAGCGCGTTGCTGCAACCTGTTTGCGTAAGTCCTGAGGACGATTCATGCTTGCCAACCACCCCGACCGCGAACAGATACGCCTGGAAAACCTGCTCAACGCCCTGGGCAACCCCCTGCGCCTGGCCGTGGTGCGCGCGCTGGCCGCAGGCCATGAGCGCGCCTGCGGCTCGCTGCTGCAGGGCCAATCCAAATCCACCATGACCCACCACTGGCGCGTGCTGCGCGACAGCGGCGTGATCTGGCAGCGCCCCGATGGCCGGGAAAACCTGCTCTCCCTGCGCCGCGAAGACCTGGACGCGCGCTTTCCCGGCCTGCTGGACGCGCTGCTGCAGGCCCTGGCCGAAGACCCGCTCACCGAACAGGCCACGGCCGCCCACCTCAAACCCTGCCCTTGAAGCCCGGCCCCTGCAACGCAGGCGGCAGCCCTGCGCCCTACCCCTTCACGGCAAGCGCCGCAGCAACGCCCTCATCCGCAAACCGCTTGGCCGCCTTGAGCAGATAGCTCACGGCATAGAGGATGGGGTCGTCGGCCTCGTCGCCATTCAGATGGTCCACCACCTCGATGGCATAGCCCAGGTCCACCGCCGTGTCGTGCAGCAGGCCCAGCAGTTCCTGGTCCTGCGGCTCCAGCGACTGCGCCTGATCTGCCTTGGCGTAGTAGATGCGCAGCAGGTCGCGGCACACGCAGTTGATGGCCGTGATGTTGTGGCGGGCGTGCAGATCCAGAACGTCCAGCGCGGCGCCAAGGTGCAAGACGGCGTCGATGGCCAGGTCTTCGAGGTTGGGTTGGGGAGTGGTGGCGAAGGTTCGTTGCTCAAATGAACCTGGGTGTGCGTGAGTCATGGCTCACAATTCTTGATTCGCGGGGAGAACGGGACCACGTTTTCTTTAACTCATAGCCGGGGGGGCAAACGATCAGCGCAGGCTTCAAAAGCCAGCCGTCATTAGCCAACCTCGCCGATATTGAGCGCTCGTACATGGACCAGGTGGAGCGTGGCGAGCACATGCCGACCTCGACTATCGTGTTCAAGGATTGCGCGGGGGCTGGGGTGTAGTGCGGCTGAGGTGATGGGGAGGGCCGAGGAGGAGCTGGGAGCGGCAGGCTAGAGGCCAAGTCCTGCTGGAAGAGGCTTGGTGGCGCTCTCGCCTTGAAACAACTTCATACTGTCAGATCAACCTCGAAGTTGCGACGACAAACAAACCAACAGGACTAAATTTCTGCCGCACACGTACGACGACCTTGGTCTTAATGTCACGCGAATGCACTGCAGAGACCAGTCAGGCGACGCGAAAAAGAAGCGGTTTTCGTTATGTCAGCTACACATTAATCCTGACGTTGTACCCCAGCGCCCGCAGCCCCTTACTGGTGCGCATATTTCTTGGTGGAAATTCGTCGGGGCGGCCCCAGCCGATAATCTCACCGAGGCTGCTTAACCCGATGTGCGGGATCGCCCAATCGTCGCTGCGGATAGCATTCCAAATTCTTGCCGAAACGTTGCCGGTACCCCAAACGACGTAATTCAACAACTCGAGAACTGTCTTACCCTCTCGGGACCGTTGCTGCCAGAGCCATTCGCCGAATTTCTCAACTTTGTCATCGCTAGACTGCGGTCGATCTGGCAAACCCAAGTGCTCGTTCTCCTGTTTGATCGCGTGGTCGCGGATTGCGTGTACACGGGAGACTGCATCGACAAACTCCTCCTCACTGAGCGTCAGAATACGATCGCGCGCCAACAGCTCACGCAGTCGCGGCGCCCACTCATTGATAGTGCGCTCCTCAAACGAGTGGTCGAAGTCGGCGGCATGCCACCACTCCAGCGCGCTCTGAAGCGCCAGCTCCGGGTTCTTGGAGTTCCTGGCGAAGAACTCTTCGTAGGGATGTCGGTTTCCTTCCTTGACACGCTTGTAGTAATAGGCATGCAGAAACTGGTCGGCCTGAACTCCAGGGGCCACCGATGCGTCGATCCATCCCGGCTTGACCCCCGTCGTGGAAACTCTGGCTGCGATGGATCGCATCACCTGAAGCGTATCGTTCCAGTCCTGCTCAAACTTCTGAAAGCGCTTCTCGGACGACCGCTTCGTGTCGACGAACACCAACCCCTGATTCTTCGGCAACAAACGGTCCTTGTCGAACTGCTGCTCAAGCCCATATTCGCGCTTCGAAAGTTCTGACCGCCGGTCCGCCAGACGCAACTGCTCTTGGTAGATCTCTTTAGTCAGTGGCCGTGCACGGTCATCCACCTCCTCGAAGAAGCGCAGCAGCTCTCGTTCCATGCCCGTCTCAACGAGCTCGTCATGCGGCAGGAAGGTACCCGCTTCGATGTTCGAGATCCAGGCACGATCCGACAAATTGGCGGACCCGATGTAAGCTCCGGCATCCACCCACCAGATGACCTTCGCATGCAGGATGTCAGGTACGAGCTTGCAGTCGAAATTCGGGCTGGCCTTGTCGAGGAACCACTTTAAAACGGCTGGATCGACAGCTACGGTGTGGTCGTAACGGCCGAAGAACTCCAGCGGCTTCAAGTTTCGCGAACATGCATCGAACAACTGCATGTTGTCTCGGCTGACGTAGGCGACTGCCGCACGAACACGTGTGCAGGGCTCTATCAGCTCGGCTAGCAAGTTCTGCAGAAGCTGTTTGTTCAGAGGGCCTGCGATAAATCTCATAGTCCTTTTGACCCAGCTCTACGCCCAAACCTGATCGAGGTTTTTAGCCACTGCCAGTTTGTCCCGCAACGCGTATCGGGAAGACTGCATATTGACCTCGCTGCTGTCCGGACGCGGGATAGGAACGATCGCAGTTGCCGCGCCGCGGAATTTGATCATGTACTTTCCCGTATCGTTGTACGGAACGATGGCATCTATCTCGGCGATATGGGTGATGGCAGCAACGGGGGAGACCTGATAGGCGGCGATGAACTTCAGTTTCGAGATATGTTTCGCATTAATCCGCACAGCGAACCAACAATGTTCATTCAGAAAGCGTTGCTTGAACCCTTCCTCGCGCGCTGGCACAACGATGGTGTCAAACTTTTCGCTCTCTGAACCGACGGGCTGCACCTGATCTCTCGTGTCGTCCTGTTTGGGCGGCGTGAAGGCGTTGATTCCAAGCATCGGAAGAATCAACAACATGTCAGCCAGGAACGCCTGGGCCGTTGCCCTTGCTGCCGGGGCCATAGTGGGTGCAGTCGAGTTGTTTTTATTCAGAAGAATGGCTCTATCGTGCTTCTTGGCCAAAGAAACCAATGCCGACTCCAGGTACTGGACCTCCGTCTTACCAATCTTATGGTTGCGATCGAAGAAGTAGACGCCCCACACCCATCCCTCCTTGTTTGAGACGTGGTTCTTCAAGCGATCACCGACGGGATCGGCCTCACCGATGTAGATCGTCTCTTCGGCAGCATTGCCCACAAGGATGTAGATACCGGCCTGGGAGAAGCCCGGTTCCTGCTTCAACAGGTGGAAAAGCTCCCTGTTGAAGACGACGCCGTAGCCTGACCAGTTCGACTTGTCGAGGTGGCGAATGCCTTCGGGATCACCGGTGGTTGCGAAAAGCGTGATTGAGAAAGGTTGCATAGGTACCTCGCTCAAATCTTTACTTCGAAGCGCAAAAAGTCGGTGAGCCGCTTTGATTCGGCGATCTCGTCGTGCGGCACCAGCAAGTACCGCCACGGCTTGGTGCCGACTGTTGCCGCGTGATCCGAAGCGTGCTTGCACCACCGCGCAGCGGCAGCAGCCTTGGCCTGAACTTCCTGAGTATTGATGTCGGCTCTGGCCTTGGTTTCCACCATGAAGATGGTCGAATCCGTTTCCGCCACGAAGTCAGGGATGTACTCTGGCTGCTCAGTGCCCAGCTTGTAGTAAATCTGGAACTGGCCCTTGGCAGGCTTGAACCACTTCGACGCGTCGCGCTCCAGGATGACGGCGAAGCGACGTTCCGTGTCGGAGTCGAACTTCTGCAACGGGTAGAGACAGCGCGCGAAGCCACCGAACAGCATCTGCTTGATCCGGCCCAGCTCGGTGACGGTTTCCCGGAAGTGGTGAGCCGTCTGACCGGCAGTGGCCGTGTAGTTGCAGGCTTTCAGTTCCGTGAAACCACGGCTGACCTGCACCTCGTACTCGGTCGCTTCCTCCCAGAAGTGCGTCATCATCTGCGCGTGAATTTCACGAGCGATCAGCCGGCGATCCCGATCCAGCACGCCTCTGGCTTCCGCTTCGGAAAGGTACCCCTGCAGGTGCTGCACCATCTGACCTGAGAGGTCATAGAGCAGATCGGCATGCGTGAAGTAGTCGATGTCGTCGAAGTCCACCAGCGCGTGAACGATGTAGTCCTCCAACCGCTGCTCTTTAAGGCCGACTTCAGATGCCAGCGTGTCCTGCTCGTTGGTGTGCAGGTTGTGAATGATGATCTCGCGCTCGCCGGGCTGAAGATGCAACTGAGCGACATCGAGCTTGAACGGGTGGAAGCCCGTGGTGACCTCGCCGGTTGGCACCACCGCGATTCGGGGAATATCGATGGTTTGCTGGACGACGATCTCAGTGGTCTTGGCTACCACGGCCGAGAGGTCGAGTGCAGGCATCCCGTCGTCGACTCCCGCCAGCAACTCGCCCTGAGCAGGCTTCAGGCGCTGGGTCACCTCAGCCAGGATCGCGGCCTGCACTTCCGCGTTGAGCAGTGCGCCGCTGGTCGGAACGAGATCGCGCTTGACCTCGTACTTGCCGATGACGTCCATCACAACGCGGGCGGCCTGGCGTTCGCGTTCCGTGGCGAATACTGGCGCGGGGGCTGGACTGGCCGGAGCCGTGCCTGCGTTTGCCTGAGCGCTGGCGATAGTGGGCGCGTCAGCAAGTCCCAGGCGCGTCATCGCACCCGATCCGACCTGGACGCTCACCTTCTTGTCATCGGCGCTCGGCGCCTCGAGGATCACCTGCTTCAGCCTGATCGGTGAGTCGCCCCTATTGGCTTCGTCGATGATTTCCTGAAACTTGTCGTGCGCGACGATGTTGAGGCGATCAACCGCTGCCACGCCGGTGCGTTTGCCATAGGGCAGCCGCAGCCCGCGACCAATGGACTGCTCAATCAGCGTGCGCGCATTGGCCGCACGCAACGGAACGATGGTGTAGAGGTTGGTGACGTCCCAGCCCTCTTTGAGCATGTTGACGTGAATGACGATCTCCGTCGGCTCGTCCACGCTCTCCACTGCGAGGAGGCGCGTGATCATCTCTTCCTCCTCCGCGCCCGTGCGGCTGGAGTCGACCTGAATCACCTTGCCTTGATAGCGTCCCTCGTAGAACGCTTCTGACTCTAGAAGCGCCAAAAGTTGCCCTGCGTGAGTGGTATCACGCGCAATCACGAGCATGAACGGCTTCACCACCTTGACGCCGTTTTCGCGGGCGTAGGTCAGCAGCTCCACCTTGGTGGTTTCGTGCAGGCGAACACCGTCCTCCAACTTGGTCTTTTCGATCTCTTCGGGCGTGTGGGCCTTGGCGTCGAAGTTGCGCTGGGTCACGGCGGCGGGCTCCTTGACGAAGCCATCTTCCATCGCACGCGCCAATGGGTAGTCCATCACCACGTTCTTGAACGGGACGGGGCCGCGCGTGGATTCCACGAACGGTGTCGCCGTCACCTCCAGGCCGAACAGCGGCTTAAGTTCGTTGATGGATCGAACCCCAGCGCTGGCGCGATAGCGGTGCGACTCATCCATCAGCAGCACGAGATCTGGCAGGTTGGCCAGATGGTTGAAGTAGCTGTCCCCAAGCACTTCTTTCATCCGCTTAATGCGTGGCTCTTTGCCGCCCCGCACCTCGGAATTGATTTTGGAGATGTTGAAGATATTGATGCGGATGTCGTGGGCAAAGCCTGTTGGCTGATCGGCGACAACTGCGCCGGTCTGGTCGTAGTTGTCGCCAGTGATGATCAGCGGAGGTTGCTGCGCGAACTCGGCGATGCCCTTGAAAACGTACTTCGGCGTGTTGCGCGTGAAGTCTGCGATCAGCTTGTTGTAAATCGTCAGGTTCGGTGCCAGCACGAAGAAATTGTTGATGCCGTGCGCCAGATGGAGGTACGCGATAAACGCGCCCATCAATCGGGTCTTGCCGACGCCGGTGGCGAGGGCGAAGCACAACGACGGAAACTCCCGCTCGAAGTCCTCCAACGTTGGAAACTCTGCCTTCAGGTTGGAGAGAATCTCCGCCACGTCCTGGTCGTGGCCGAGCAAGCTGGGCGCAGACCCAAGCGCTCGAACCAATTTCGAGAGCGATTCCGTCTGGGGCGGACGAAGAGACAATCGGCCTGTAACGGCATTCTGAACGCGTGCATTCATTATTCATCCTCCCCAAACAGGCCGCCTTGCCCAGTGCTCGCGGAGGCAGATTTCTTCGCTTTAGGTGCTGCAGTGTCAGTTGCGGGCGCATATTTTTCTACCTGAGCCATTGGCAGGTTTGCCACATTCAGGCTGTAGTCGTCGTGGCCCCATTCACAACGGGCCAGCACCATCTTGGGAATTTTCTTCAGCGTCAGGTTCGGCCAGCGCTCCGATGCCTTGGCAGTCGTGACGCCGTGGAAGGCGGCACAGCACACGAGCAGACTTTGGTCGCTTCCGACCTCGTCGGAAAGTGCTTGCAACTGCTCCGCAGAGAGGTTCTGCGTTGTCACGTAGATGAAGTCCCGTTCACTTGAGTGGCCGTGTTGCCACCATTGCACTTCAGATGGTGCGTAGTTGAACCCCTCCAACTTACACAACGCTTCTGCGAGATGAGTCGCGTCGTACTCCGGGTTGATTATCGGATTGCCCCAGCGATCGTTGACGATTAAGGTAGATGCAAGGGTGAAATAGCGAAATCCGCCGCCGCCTATCCAATTTGCTGCGTCGGTAATTCCACCCTTGTCTTCGCCATCAATGACTTTCCTCAGGCGAGGAATAACGTGCGTGTGACAGTGCTCACCCAGTTCGACCATGATCCAACGCCGGCCCATTTTATGGGCTACTGCACCGGTGGTTCCTGAACCTGCGAACGAATCGAGCACAAGGTCACCGGAAACAGTTGCCAGATGAAGAATCCGATAGATGAGCCGCTCCGGCTTTGGCGTGTCAAACACCGTGTCAGCATCAATTTGTAGAATTTCCTTCTTGGCTTCTTGGTTGTTTCCGACTTCGCCATGGAACCAGATTGATTGTGGCGTTAATCCGCCCTCCATCTCGCTGAGATACTTTTTTAGGCGCGGAAGATTACTACCATTGGGACCAAACCAAAGCCGCTCATCCGCCTTGAGTTTCTCAATATTTTCTTTTGGACGACTCCAGCTGCGTCCCTTAGCCGGAAATACGGTCTTTCCAGAAGGAGTAATTAAACCCCAGTAGTCTCGATCTCTATGCTCCGCACGAGTAAGATCAGTCGCTGTCCATGGACCTCGTGGATCGTTATCCGGATTTTTGTATCTTTCGTTCATTTCCGCCGAGCGCGGGAGAGCATTTGGAAACCAGCGGCTCTTGTCTAATGCGTAGCAAAGTATGTGATCGTGACTGCTACTAATCCACTTGGCGTCGTTTTGAGGAGAGAATTTCTTCTGCCAAACGACATTGGATATAAAATTGGCTCTTCCGAATATCTCATCACACAAGACCTTTAAATAATGCGCCTCGTTGTCATCAATCGTTATCCAAAGTGATCCATCGGAAGAGAGCAAACGCTTGATAATCTCCAACCTGTCACGCATCAAGCCCAGCCAAATCGAGTGCTCTAACCCATCTTCGTAATGTGTAAACGCACTACCGGTGTTGTAAGGTGGATCAATAAAGATGCACTTTACTCGGCCTGAAAATTCTTGTTCAAGAGCCTTCAATGCCAACAGATTATCGCCAAAGATCAGGCGGTTGTCGAAGATGTCGGAGTCCGAAAATCGACGCTTAGCATGATACGATTTCTCAGGCTTTTCAACCAAGATGCGCGGCTCAAGCTTTGGTCGCTTTTCCTTACCGATCCAGGTGAGTTCTAGTTTTTGTTTGCTCATTGGGTTGCTCTCATAGTTGCGGAGCGGCTTTTACCAAGCGCTCCGCCAAATCGTGTGCAAGTGACTTTTTCTCAGCGGCCAGCGTATTCAAACGCTCCGGGTTGGTTTCTATCTGGAAATGGGATAAGCCAAAGTGCATCTTCATCAAATCATTGAGAAATGGAATCGCTCTTTCCATCTTCCTGAAGTGCGCCAAAGGCCCCTCGGCAAGCTTTAAACGCTTTGTTACTGGATCGACTGCAAGATCAACTGCCTCTTGCCTTAACTGATCCAGCTGTTGACTAATAAGCGCGAGAATCGCAGTCGGCTCAATGACGTTTGCGGCACCAACACGGGTGCGCAAACGCTTCAACATGACTGCCGTGATAACGTGGATGCCGTGGCGGTAGATCAAGCGTTCTTGGCTGCGTGCTGGCGCCTTCTGTTCATAGTCAACGACCAGGGATCGAACGGCACGGTGACATAGGACAGCGTTGACTAGCGTTGCACCAGCCAGCTCCGTGGTGAACAGTGATTGGTATTCCACTGAATCAGGATTGGCGAGTCGTGCAGGTTCGCTCTTGAGCCAAATAGGAAAGCGCGGATCATTTTGATGAAGTGCCAGTGCGCGCAGCGCCTCATCGAGTGTGATGGCCTTGGTGCCAGTTGTTGCAACCACTTCGGGACGATAGTGATATTCGAAACCAAGGTGTGCGATTTCCTGCCGCAGCCGCTCCTGGTTTTCGTCGAGCGAAGCAAAGTTGGCGGTTTGGACAGGGTTTTGATGGTTGCGAGCCTTTGTCACCCGCTTCCCGAATGGCCCATCTGCTGGGGCCTTAATCAGGGTAAGCATCACTTTTGCGTCGTCGATGTTCCTGTCCGGATGCTGGCGCGCGAACTCGGCGGCCGAGGCCACTGTTTGTGCGCCGTTGATGATGGACAGGCCGCGCAACTTGAACTTCTTCACCCCGTTTTTAGTGGCCTTCGGCTGTATCAGGTCGCAGACGGCAGTGACACCATTGTTGAGATAGAAGAAATCACCTGGAGCGTCGTGCAAGGTGGTCTTGATGGCCTTGTTGACATCGGACTTGCTACTACCGAGGAAGTACCGAATGTTCCTTTCGTACAGGGCCTTGCCGTGCGTCTGGTGCAGCGCCACCAAGTCGCCCAACCGTGCAACACCATAGTACGTGCTTCGCGGGTGCTCGACCTTCTCGTACTTTTGCAGCGAGATGTCGGTGTGCACCGGTTGATATGCCTGTTCCGCCAGAAGATCGCGGGCGATTTCGGGCGCTGAGTAGTACTCCACCTGCTTGACCAACCGCTCTTCGTCGAGGTCTTCGTCTTCAAGCAGCGCCTGCAAAGCATCGCTGGCGGTCTGCGAGACGCCATCGCCGGTGTAGGGCACCACCAGCTTGATGTGGCTGCACGAGTCGAGTGCGCTCTCGATGTCAGCCTTGCGGTTCTGCACATTCGCGTTGAAGGCACTGAAGTCCTGCTTGAGCAGCAAGCGGACGCCCTCGCAGAACGGAAGTGCATCTTCCTGTTTGAACTGCTCCGACTCCTTCAGTTTTGTCTGCAGCAGATACAGCGTTTCCGTTGGCGCGTCGTAGTGGATCGCGTCGATACCCTTGTCCTGAAAGTCATCCACCACGGACGCGGCGGCAGCCTGCGGAGTGATGTCGAGGAGCTTGTGCAGGGCAAAGGCGCTGAAAGCTCGCGATAGTTGCTTTGCAGCCTGATCGGCTGCACCGACTTTGCCAAGCAGCGGCGGAAGTGACGGCACGAAGCGCGCGGCCAGCACCTTCTTCAGAATGGTCATGTAGTGAGGTTCGAGCGCAGCCATCACACGAGCTCCCATTCGATGGTGAACAGCGTGTGCTCGACAACCTGCTGCTGCAGCTGGACTTCCAGTTGGGTAATCAGGCCGTCGCGCTGGCTCTCGACCTCGTCCTGTCGGGCGAACAACTCGCGCCGCAACTTGGAGCGCTTTGCTTCAAGCTCGCGCTGGCGCTTCTGGTGGGCCAGCTTTTCTTCGAGTGTCGGTGAAGTTGCTGCGGTACGACGCACTTCCTTGATCTCGGAATCGATGGCCTTGATCTCTTGCTCAAGTCCCAGCTTCAAGTCATCGGCCCAAGCATCCAGCTTCTGGACTTCTTGGTCGAAGTAGCCGAGGTTGCGCTGGTTGATCTCACGGAGCAGGGCAATCTTGCGGGCCTCCACGTCCTCCACAAGGGGCGCGTCTGCCGTGCTGAAAAGCCCCGCCAACTGCGACCGCGCAGGCAGGCGCAGCAACTTCTCCGGGTCATCCTCTGCGAGGGCGTGGCCATCTGAAGTACTGGCCGCCACCACCAAGTGCTGCTCCTCGTTGCCGAGCGCTTCCACGGATACCAGTTTCAGGGTCAACCAGCCGGTCTTGCCTCGATAGGCCTTAAGCGTACTCATCTGCGTGCCGTAAGCGTCATAGTCAAAAACGAGCCGTGTGCTGGCGAGTTGACGGGTTTTCGCTTGATCGGCCACCCAGACCGCGAGCGGATGTCCGATCCGGTAGAGGTATGCATCACCGGAGCGTCGGGGAAGCTCGTAGCGTCCTAGATCGATGCCGTCAAAGGCCCCTTCCGGCGCGCTTTGAAGTACGAATCCATCGTCGTCAAAAGTGGCGCAGCCGGCCAACTCTGCCCTAGTCAGATCCATCAGCATTCGTTCGTACTTGTTACGTGCAGCGCGACTGTCCTCCGCGCGGACGCGCAACTTGTCCTGGACTTCCTCGTCGAAGTTTTCGAGCAAGATCTGGCGAGTCTTGACCATAGCCTCGCTGATTTCGCCTGACAGGTCGAGCTGCAGCTGTTCAAAGCTGGCCTTGATGGCATCCGGATCACGGCAGTTCTGGTAGATGTCGGCGATGCGCCGTTCAAATTCCACGCCCGAGCCAATCGCACCCAGCACCTCGTCACTGGCTCCGAAGACGCCCTCGAAGAGCTGAAACTTCTGCGCCAGCAGCTCATAGACACGCGCGTCTGCCTCGTTGCTGCGGTCAACGAAATTCACGACCACCACGTCGAACTTCTGTCCATACCGATGGCAGCGCCCGATGCGTTGTTCGATGCGCTGCGGATTCCAGGGCAGGTCGTAATTGATGACCAGTGAGCAGAACTGGAGGTTGATGCCTTCGGCACCGGCCTCCGTCGCAATCATCACGGTGCCGCGCTCTTTGAAGTGCTCGACCAATGCGGCTCGGGTGTCGGCGGTCTTTGAGCCCGTGATGCTATCCGTTCCCTCGTGGCGCTTGAGCCAGTCTTTGTAGACGGCCTGTGCTCGGGCATCGCTGTTGGTGCCGTTGAACAGCACGATGCCTTCTCCGTAGGGCGTCTCCGCCAAGAGCGAGAGGAGGTATTCCTGCGTACGCTTTGACTCGGTAAAGATGATGGCTTTCTTGGCAGCCCCGAGGCGCTCCAGTTCTGAAAACGCCCGATCCAGCGCAGTCAACAACGCTTTGCCTTTGGCGTTGTCGCGTATGTTCGTCGCCAGCGTCTTGAAGTGCCAAAGCTCGGCAATCTCCTGCGTTACGGCATCACGCTCGTTGGGCGTCGGCGGCGCTGTGCTTGGGTCCTGCCCATTCCACTCGTCGGCGGTTTCGTCTAGCGATTCATAGTCTTCGTCCAGCACTTCGGCAAGATCAAGAACGTCCGAGGATTCGTCCAGCTCTCCCTGCAGGCGCTTGGCCATCGTTTCCAGTGCCCCGGCGATGGCGTGGGTAGAGGACGCGAGCAACTTCCAAAGTACTAGGGAGATCAACTGGCGCTGGCCCTCCGGTAGCGCCTTGAGATTGGGTCGCCGCAGGTAGTCAGCGACGAGGTTGGACAGTTCCCGCTCCTCAGAGGATGGGGTGAACTCCTCAACGATAGCTCTGCGCGCCGTGTACGGAACGTACTGCTGAACCTGGCGGCGCAGCGTTCGCTTGCAGACGGGGCCAAGTCGAGTTCGCAGCGCGGCAAATGCCTGTTCTCTGGGCTGGGCGGCGAACTGGGATCGAAAGCTGTCGATGTCGCCGAAAACTCGGTCATCGATCATGCTGACCAGACCGTAGAGTTCCAGCAGCGAGTTTTGCAGCGGCGTGGCGGTCAACAGCACCTTGGAGTGAACATGGGCCAGCGCTTCTTTCAGCGTCTTGGCGATGACGTTGCTGGTCTTGTAGACATTGCGCAGACGATGCGCTTCGTCGAGGACGACCAAGTCCCAAGCGATGTCCTTTATATCGTCCGCTTTGGACTTCGCAAACTGGTACGAGCAGATAACCGGCCCCGATGCCATCAGGAATGGGTTCTGGCGTTCCTGCTTGCGGATGGTGTTGTAGTTCTTGGCCTCCAGGATCAGGCCCTGCAGACTGAACTTGTCTTGCAGTTCCTGATGCCACTGCTTACGCAAGTTGGCAGGCACGATGATCAGTATGCGGCGACGGCGCTCGGCCCAGCGCTGCGAGATCACAAGCCCGGCTTCAATGGTCTTTCCGAGCCCGACCTCGTCTGCCAAGATGACGCCGCGCGAGAGTGGGTTGCTGCAGGCGAACAGTGCGGCCTCGACCTGATGGGGGTTGAGGTCAACCTGCGAGTCGACGAGGGTGGAGGCCAGCGACTCGACTGTGTCACCTGCCGCACGCCGCGTCAAAAGCCACGCGTAGTACTGGCTTTGATGCTGTGTCAAAAGCTGCTGCGTTATCAACTGCGATCCTCCCTGTGTACCTGACAAGATGTGATTCGGTTGTAGTCTTGGCGCACGGTCACTCCGCCTCCGGCTTCTTCTTGTTGAAGCTTTTGGCGATCCAACTATCCAACTTGGAGTGAAGTGCCGCCAAGCTTGAACGCGGGAATCTCACCCTTTTGAGCAGTGCGACAGACCGTCCACTTCTCGGCCTTGAGGTACGCGGCGACCTCGTCGAGTGTCAGGATTCGCCATCTGTAACAAGTCATCGGTTGCCTTTGTTTTTGGCCTGCGACGGAACCTGATTGCCAAATCAGTCGATTTTCCCACATACACAAGGTATTTAATAAGCCATAGGCCAAGCTTGAGCCAGTGGAGGAGGAAGTAAGAAGGGAGGTCTATCCCTGGAGCGGCGAATCTGCCTACATGCTGCGTAGTTCACTTGTAACAACGGCCGACCCTACATGGCGTGAGTCTAGGTGGCCGCTGCTGCAGCAAAGTAGCCGGTAGCTGGTTATGCCACTGCCAGCAGTAACGGTTGATTGCAAACCGACCTCATAAAAATGACCCCTACCTACCCCACACACTCCCTCCACACCCCCACCCCATAATCCCGCCCGCAACCCCCAGCCCTCCCCCGGCCCTTCTTGCAGGCACAAGACATGACTTCACTGACCGAGCTGTGGCAGGCAGCCATCACCTGGCTCGCCACCCACGCCGTAACCCCCACCGTCCACTGGCTGGACATCGCCCAGGCGGCCGGCGATCCGCGTGAGATTGCCGAGGCGGTGCTGATTGCCGGGCTGCAGTTGTTCCTGATCGCGGGGGTGATGCGGCCGCTGGAGAGCCTGTTTCCGGCGGAGCGCTGGAGCGACCGGCGGCTGACCACGGTGGACCGCAACTACACGCTGCTGATGCTGCTGGGGCTGTTTCCGCTGTTCAGTTTTCTGGTGCTGATGCCGTTTGCCAGCATGCTGGGCGGCGGGCCGGCGGCCGAGGAGGCGACGGGGCTCAAGCACTGGGTGCCGTGGTTTGCGGACCATCCGGTGGCGCTGTTCCTGGTGTACTACGTGGTCTACGACCTGGTGTATTACTGGATGCACCGCGCCCAGCATGTGATTCCCTGGTGGTGGGCCATGCACAGCATGCACCACAGCCAGCGCCAGATGAGCTGCTGGAGCAATGACCGCAGCCATTACCTGGACGGCATGCTGCAGTCCTTCATCCTGGCCACGGTGGGGCTGGCGATGGGGGTGGAGCCTTCGGAGTTTGCGCTGCTGGGGCTGCTCAGCGAGCTGGTGCAGAACTTCTCGCACGCCAATGTGCGGCTGCGCCTGGGCTGGCTGGGCCGCGTGGGTGAGCGGGTGCTGGTGGGCCCGCTGTTCCACCGCCACCACCACATGCTGCGCGACCCCGATCGGCCCACGCGCCACAACTGCAATTTTGGGCAGGTGCTGCCCTGGTGGGACATGCTGTTTGGCACGGCGCTGTACACCGACGAGCCCGTGCGCCCCACGGGCGTGAGCGACCCCGAGGTGGACGCCGACAACGAGCGCGGGCTGGTGGCCATGCAGTGGCATACGCTCAAGCGGTTCTGGGGGGCGTTTCGCCGGCGCGAGGGCTGGCGGCTGGGCGATGTGTCCTTCGGGCCGGGCTACCGGCCCATTCATGACGACGATGGGGCCCAGCCCCATCCTGCGGCCGGGGCGGCTGCGGTGACTGGGGCGGCCGGGGTTGCGCCTACGGCTCCAGGTTCGGCCGCATCAGCGCCTCGAACCAGTCGATGAAAACCGCCAGCCGGCGCGAGCGCTGGCGGCGGTGCGGGTACAGCAGCGCCACGGGCATGGGCGCTGCGCGGTGGGCGGGCAGCACTTCCACCAGCTCACCCGTGTCCAGCAGGTGCTGCACGTCATAGCGCGGGATCTGGATCAGCCCCAGGCCGGCGCGGCAGCAGGCGATATAGCTTTCTGCGTTGTTGGTCACCACGCGGCTGGGCACGGCCAGGGTCTGCGGCCCATCCACTCCATCCACATCGCTCGCCCCACTCCATTCCCAGGGCAGTTCCCGCCCCGTGCGCGGCGAGGCATAGCCCACGCTCCAGTGGCCGTGCAGCAGGTCCTGCGGCTGCTCGGGCAGGCCGTGCTCACGCAGGTAGGCGGGGCTGGCGCAGTTGATGAGGGCAATGCAGCCCAGCGGGCGAACCACCAGGCTGCTGTCATGCAGCGTGCCCACGCGCACGGCGCAGTCCACGCCTTCCTGCACCAGGTCGATGGCGCGGTCTGACGAGCCCAGCACCAGCTGCAGCCCCGGATGCCGGCGCATGAGCCCCGGAAGCGCAGGCGCCAGCAGGCGGCGCGCGATGCGGCTGGGCACGTCCACATGCAGCCGGCCCGTGGCCTGGCGCGTGCGGGCCTGGAACATCTGCTCCACGTCCTCGGCCTCTGACAGCAGCGGGCGCACACGCTCCAGCAACTGGGCGCCATCGGCCGTGAGGCTGACCTGGCGCGTGGTGCGGTGCAAGAGCCTTGCGCCCACCTGCTCCTCCAGCTGCTGCACGGCAGCGGACACCGTGGCGCGTGGCAGGTCCAGCGCATGGGCGGCCTTGATGAAGCTGCCCATCTCGGCCACCTGCATGAAGATCCGGTATCGGTCGAGTCGGTCCATGGGACGCAGCATAGTCCGTGCAGCAGTCCTTCTACTTGGCCTACTTGGTGGTGTAGCCGCCGTTGATCAGGATGGTCTGCCCGGTGATCCACCAGCCGTCGCTGACCAGGTGGCGGATGAAGGGCACCACGTCTTCGATGTGCGTCAGCCCCGAGGGCGAGAACGGCGACAGCGCCGCCGCGCTCTTGTGATAGGCCACGGCGTCCGCGCCTTCCTGGCCGTAGAAGAACGGCGTGTCCATGGGCCCCGGCCCCACGGCCGTGACCGAAATGCCCCGCGCCCCGAACTCCTTGGCCGCCGCCCGCGTGAAATGCTCCACCGGCGCCTTGGTGCCCGCATAGGAAGAATAGAACGGCGTGAACGCGCCCAGCAGCGAGGTCACCAGGGTCACGATCTTGCCGTGGTCGTTGACATGGCGCCCCGCCTCCTTGAGGAAGAAAAACGCCGACTTGCCGTTGACGGCAGCCATCTCGTCGTACTCCGCCTCGCTGATCTCCATCAGCGGCTTCTTGAGCACCTTGCCCACGGTGTTGATGGCAATGTCCGGCCGGCCCACGGCGTCCACGGCCTCTGCAAAAAGCCGCTCCACAGCGCCAGCGCGCGTCAGGTCACCCTGCAGCGCCACGGCCTCTGCGCCCAGCGCACGCACTGCGGCCACCGTGGTCTCTGCCTCAGCCCGGGAAGACTCGCTGTTGTAGTGCACCACCACGGCCCGCGCGCCGTGCCCCGCCAGATCACGGGCAATCAGCCCGCCCAGATTCTTGCCGCCGCCTGCAATCAGCGCCACCTTGCCGCGAATGGAATGGTCTGCCATGGAAACGCTCCTTGTGCTTGGATGAAGCACCCAGCTTAGGCAGCCCGCCCCCCGCGATAAACCCGCGCAGCCGGGATGGATCATCCAGAAAACCAGAACAATCAGCCGCGCCAGCGACCCCTGCCCCCGGCAGCCCGCTCCGCTCCCCCTCCCGTATGCCCGCGCCTGCGTCGGGCCGCCTGCGGGGTTGCAGTCCTGCCGCAGGACAGGACTGCTTCGTCATCTGACTCGCCGTGATTGTCTGAACGGAGCGCGCAGCGCGAAGTGAGTTTCACGGCGAACCCCGCAGGCGGCCCGACGCAGGTTGCCCCGCAGCGCAGCGAAGGGGTCGCGGGCATTCGGGTCGCCTTTGCTTTGCCTACTTTCCTTTGGCGAAACAAAGGAAAGTAGGTCGGCCGCCGGGCCGAGACCCGGCCTCGAAAAAACACCACCCGGCAGGGTCAAAAAGCCAAACCCGCGTCACGCCAGACGAACAAGACAAGCCTCACGACAAGGTCCGCTCGTACATATACCGCCGCGACCAAGGCAACGAAGCAGCCCCCTGCCCCGCCCTCCGACAAACCACCTGAAAGATAGACACGTCATCGTGTTCAAACGCATAAGCACACCCCGCCAAATACACCCTCCAAATCCGAAACCTCTCCTCCTCCACCAACGCCCGAATCTCCGGCACACAAGCCTCAAACCGCTCCAGCCACAACTGCAACGTGCGCACGTAATGCCGCCGCAACCCCTCCACATCCAGCACCTCCAGCCCCCCACGCTGCATGCCCTCCAGCGCCAGACTCAGGTGGGGCAGTTCGCCATCAGGAAACACATAGCGGTCGATGAACGCACCGCCGCCCAGGGCCGTGGCGCCCACGTCGGCATCGGTGGAGGTGATGCCGTGGTTCAGCGCCAGGCCGTCATCGGCCAGCAGCTCGCGCATGTGCGCAAAGTACATGGGCAGGTTGCGGCGGCCCACATGCTCGAACATGCCGACGCTGGTGATGCGGTCGAAGCGCCCCTGTACGTCGCGGTAGTCCTGCAGGCGGATCTCGATGCGGTCGGCCAGGCCTGCGGCGCGCACGCGCTCGGTGGCCGCTTCGAACTGGTTGCGCGACAGCGTCACGCCCACGCAGTGCGCGCCAAAGTGCTGGGCCGCGCGCAGCACAAGGGCACCCCAGCCGCAGCCGATGTCCAGCAGGCGCTGGCCGGGCTGCAGGCGGATCTTGGTGAGGATGTGGTCCAGCTTCTTGCGCTGGGCGGTGGCCAGGTCCTCGTCGCCGTTCTCGAAGTAGGCGCAGGAATAGACCATGCCCTCGTCCAGCCAGAGCCGGTAGAAGTCATCGGAGACGTCGTAGTGGTACTGGATGGATTCGCGGTCCGTGCTGCGGCTGTGCCGAAAGCGCCTGGCCGCGCGCGCCGCAAGCGCCAGCCGCCCCGGCCCCTTGCCCGCGCCCTGGGTCTTGGACATGCGGCGAGCCAGCGCATAGCCGAAGTCGATGACGTCGGGCAGGCGGCCGTCGATGTCGATCTGGCCCTTCACATAGGCCTGGCCCAGGTGGTCCAGGCTGGGGTCCAGCAGCAGCGGCAGGGCCGAGGCGCTGCGCACGGTGAGCGTGACGCGCGGCTGCTCGAAGCGGCCGAAGTCGAACTGCTCGCCATTCCACAGCACCAGCCGCGCCGGCAGATCGGCCTGCGCACGCACGGCCTCGGCCCAGCGCCTGAGCTTCTTGTCCCAGAGCATCTTGCATCTCCCCGGGGCTGGCGGCGCCCCCCTTTTGACATGACCCGCATGAAAAGCAAATGACCAGTCTTGCCGGTTCATGTGACGGCAAGACGTCAGGCCGGGAGCCCGCGCCGGTAGCGGATCGATACAGACCCGATGGCGCCCACACCCCGCCAGCGGCCCGGCTTGGGGCACACTGGCCGGCGTTCCAACTGCCCCGGCGCGAAAGCGCCTGCGACAGACCCATGCAAGCCTTTGACCTGAGCATCGAACACTGCATCGAGCACCGCAACGAACAACGCAGCACCGGCGGCTATGGCCTGCCGGCCGGATTTCAGGAACCTGCCATCGAACTGGAGCCAGTGACGCCATGGCCATGACCCATACCCAGGCGCTGTCCAAGCTGGCAGCCGACACCCTGGTGCAGACCCTGGAGGAAGACGTGGCGCGCGTGATGGCGCGCACGTTTGCGCTGGGCCGGCACGATGCCGCTATCGCGGCCAACTACGGCGGCCATGCGCTGCCGCCCCTGCTGCGGCGCTGGAGCTGCGTGCTGCAGGCCGGTGATGCCAAGGCAACCGCCCTGTACCGGCACAAGACGGCGCTGGCCCTGGCCATCGTGCTGCACAGGAACGGCCTGGCCGACGCGGGCCTGAACGCGGCGGCGCGCACGGCCATCGATGTGCTCAATGCCGAGGTGGCGCTCAGCGATGACTTCTTTCGCAAGTCGGCGCAGATCCGCCAGGACTTCCTGGACACGCCGCCCGCGCCGCCCAAACGCTCGCCGGGCCTGCCCGACAGCCTGACCTTCTACCGCGCGGCCGACGTGGTGGCCATGGAGCTGGACGGGCGCTTCCACGCGCTGTACGTGCACGGCTGCGCCAGGACGAACCAGAGCCCCATCGTCGAGTTCTACGACGCGGTGTTCGACCACCTGCCGCAGATGGCGGAGCTGGCCGACGTGCGCGCCCGGGGCCGGCGCTACAACGATGGCGTGGGGCGGGTGGCGCGGTTTTCCATATCGGGCCTGAAGTTCCTGCCCGACCCAGCCGGCCAGTTCACCCTGGTCAAGGCCTGCGTGGAGACGCCGCCGGACCCCGGCCATCTGCAAAAGGGCGACTGGCTCTACACCGTGTCCGACATCTTCGAGCTGCAGTCCGAGGTGGACACCATGTTCGGCCCCGGCGGCAAGCCCTGAGCCCTGAGCCCTGAGCCCTGAGCCCTGAGCCCTGAGCCCTGAGCCCTGAGCCCTGAGCCCTGAGCCCTGAGCCCTGAGCTTTGAGTCCTGACAGCGGCCTGTTCTTGCCTGTCTTCAAGAGGAAATTCATGACGCATCCCCGGCCTTCCACTCTGCCCTCCCGCATGGCATTGCCGGCCGTGCTGGCACTGGCTGCCACGCTGGCCCTTGCGGGCTGCAACCAGCGGCATGACACGGCAGCCCTGGAATCTGCGCCCGCCCCCGCGCCCATGGCGGGCGGCGCCGGCATGAAGCAAGGCCGCGCCGCCACCGTGCAGGCCGAGGATGCGGCAGCAGCCGCACCAGAGACATCGGCACAGGACGAGATGGCCCAGCGCTTCCTGGCCGTGCGCCAGGAGCTGAACGTGGAAGTGCCGCAGGCGCAGCTGGCCGATGCCTGGGGCCAGGTGCGCGACCTGTGTGCCACGCTGCGCTGCGAGCTGCTGTCGGCATCGCTGCTGCGCGAGACGCCCCAGCAGCCCGGCAACGCCATGCTGGAGATGCGCGTGGCGCCGGCCGATGTGCAGCGGCTGCTGGGCACGCTGGCCGGCGTGGCCACCATCGTGTCGCAGAACACCATCAGCGAGGACAAGACGGCCGAGGTGATCGACGTGGAGGCGCGCATCAGGAACCGTACCGAGTTCCGCGACAGCCTGCGCCTGATGCTGCGCGACACCACGACCAAGCGCACCATGTCCGACCTGCTGGAGATACAGCGCACGCTGTCGGACACGCAGGCCGAGCTGGACGCCATGGCCGCCCAGCGCAAGGTGCTGGAGCAGCAGACCAGCAAGCAGCACATACAGATCCAGTTCACGCCCACCCGCGCCCTGGTGCAGGGCGGCACCAGCTACAGCCCCATAGGCCGCGCGCTGCGCGATGCCGGCCATGTGCTGGGCGAGAGCATGGCCGCCCTGATCACCTTCGTGGCGGCCGTGCTGCCCTGGCTGGTGCTGGTGGTGCTGCCGCTGGGCTGGGTGCTGCGCGCGCTGTGGCGGCGCAGGCGCGCCAGGAAGGCCTGAGCGGCACGGCAGGATCAGGAAGTACGGCGGCCCTGCCGTGCTCCAATCAAGCCATGCCCACCGAACCGAGCCTTGACGACCTGCGCCGCCATGCCGTGGCGCGCACCCTGTTCACACCGACCACCCTGCCTGCGGCCATACAGCGCCTGGGTTTTGTGCAGGCAGACCCGATCCGCGCCCCGGCCCGGGCGCAGGACCTGACGCTGCGCCACCGCGTCAAGGACTACCGCGCCGGCGACCTGGAGCGCCGCTACGCGCGCCTGGCGATCGACGAGGACTGCCTGGTCAACTACGGCTTTCTGCCCAGCGAGCACCTGGCGCTGATGCACCCGCGCCAGGCCCGCAAGGCCTGGGATGCCGAGACGCAGCGCAAGGCCGCCGAGGTGCTGGCCTTCGTGCGCGAGCGCGGCACCGTGCATCCGCGCGAGGTGGAGCAGCATTTCTCGCACGGAAGCGTGAAGAACTACTGGGGCGGCTCGGGCAGCGCCAGCACGCAGTTGCTCGACGGCATGCACTACCGCGGCCTGCTGCGCGTCAAGCGCCGTGACAGCGGCACGCGCGTCTACGAGGCCATCGCCCACCCGCCTGCCGACGACAGCCCCGCCGCCAGCGCCCGGCGCGCCGCCGCGCTGATCGACCTGGTGGTGCGCAAGTACGCACCGCTGCCGGCCCCCAGCCTGACCTACCTGGTGCGCCTGCTGGGCTACGGCGCCCCCCATCTGGCGCAGCAGACCCAGGCGGCGCTGCGGCTGGCGCGCGAGCGACTGGCCAGCTGCCGCATCGACGGAACCACCTGGTACTGGCCCGCCGACGAGAACCCGCGCTCGCGCCGCCATGCCTTCGACGAGCGGCTGCGCCTGCTCGCGCCCTTCGACCCCGTGGTCTGGGACCGGCGCCGCTTCACGCTGCTCTGGGGCTGGACCTACAAGTTCGAGGCCTATACGCCACCGGCCCGGCGCCAGCTGGGCTACTACGCCCTGCCCATGCTCTGGCAGGGCCAGGTGATCGGCTGGGCCAACCTCCAGGCGCGCGACGGCCGGCTGGAGCCGTCATTCGGCTATGTGGCCGGCACGGCGCCCGGCGATGCCGCCTTTCGCAGCGCGCTGGATGAGGAGCTGCAGCGCATGGAGCTGTTCCTGGCGCCGCGCTGAGATGCCCGCCCTGCGCGCCCTTCGGCGCAGGGCCGGCGGGAATGCGCTCAATCAATTCAATATTTCAACATTTCTTGTATCATTGACGTATGCAGGAAACCCAAGCCATCCGCTCCCTTTCCGCCCTCGCGCATGAAGCGCGGCTGCGCGTGTTCCGCGCACTGGTCGTTGCCGGTCCCGAGGGCCTGACGCCCAGCGCGCTGGCCGAGCAGCTGTGCATCGCGCCCAATGCGCTGTCGTTTCATCTGAAGGAGCTGTCCCATGCGCAACTGGTGAGCCAGGAGCGCCAGGGCCGCAATGTGCTGTACCGGGCGGCCTTTGCCGCCATGAACGACCTGCTCGCCTATCTCACCGAAAACTGCTGCCAGGGCGCCCCCTGCGCTGTGGCCGATGCGCCCGCCTGCGGCGCCGCCGCCTGACTCCCACACGGTTACGGAGACCGCCATGAGCACCATCACCATCTATCACAACCCGGCCTGCGGCACGTCCCGCAACGTGCTGGCCCTGATCCGCAACAGCGGCGAAGAGCCCACCGTCATCGAGTACCTGAAGACACCGCCCGACCGCGCCACGCTGCAGCAGCTGCTAGTCGCCCTGGCCCTGCCCGTGCGCGATGTCCTGCGGCAAAAGGGCACGCCCTTCGACGAACTGGGCCTGGGCGAGCCGTCATGGACCGATGCCCAGCTGATCGACTTCATGCTCCAGCACCCCATCCTCATCAACCGCCCCATCGTGGTGACGCCGCTGGGCACGCGCCTGTGCCGTCCGTCCGAGACCGTGCTGGACATCCTGCCTGGCGCACAGCAAGGGGCTTTCTCCAAGGAAGACGGCCAGGCCGTCATCGACGCGAAAGGACAACGTGTTGCCAATCACTGAACTGCCCAACCTGGACCCGCAATCGTTTGACGCCCCCAGCCTGCAGCGGCTGCTGCCGCAGGCACGGGCCACGCACGCGCCCCGCATCCTGCTGCTGTATGGCTCGGTGCGCGAGCGCTCCTACAGCCGCCTGCTCACCGAAGAAGCTGCCCGGCTGCTGCGCCACATGGGTGCCGAGCCCCGCATCTTCGATCCGCACGGCCTGCCCCTTCCCGATGCGGCGCCCGACAGCGACCCCAAGGTCCGCGAACTGCATGGGCTGGCCCGCTGGGCCGAAGGCATGGTGTGGACCTCGCCTGAACGCCACGGCGCCATGACCAGCATCCTCAAGGCCCAGATCGACTGGATTCCCCTGTCCTTCGGCGCCGTGCGTCCCACCCAGGGCAAGACCCTGGCCGTGATGCAGGTCTCGGGCGGCTCGCAATCCTTCAACGCCGTCAACCAGATGCGCGTGCTGGGCCGCTGGATGCGCATGCTCACCATTCCCAACCAGTCGTCGGTGGCCAAGGCCTACCAGGAGTTCGACGACGCAGGCCGCATGAAGCCCTCGCCCTACTACGAGCGCGTGGTGGACGTGATGGAGGAACTGGTCAAGTTCACCCTGCTGACGCGCGACTGCACCGGCTACTTGGTGGACCGGTACAGCGAACGCAGGGAGAGCGCCGAGGCGCTGTCGCGGCGGGTCAACCAGGGCAGCATCTAGCAAAGCGCACGCGGGCACGGGCACTGGCACGGGCGCGGGTGCTCCCCAGCCGACGAATAGCCTTTCATGATCTTTCGGCACATGCTGCAGCAGTACCCGTGCATCAAGGCCGGCAGGCAGCCGGACCGCCCTCAGTTCATGCGCGGCAGATTCGCCGCCTTGATGGCCGCGCCCATGGACTCATGGCCCTGGACCAGCTTCCTGCGGTATTCGGCGCCGGTGAGCGGCGCCGGGTCCACGCCGGCTGACTCGAAGACGCGAGCCACCTGGGGCCCCTCGGCGGCTGCCATGGCGACGCGTTCCAGCCTGTCGCGCAGTGCCGGGGGCACGCCCTTGGGGTAGGCCAGGCCGATCCAGGAGTCGATCTCCACGTCGTAGCCCTGCTCCCTGAGCGTGGGCACCTCGGGCAACTCCTTCCAGCGCATGGGGCTGGCGCTGGCCAGCAGACGCATTTTTCCGGCCTTGACGTGCTGGACGATGTCCGAAGGGTTCTGCACGATGACATCGACATGCCCGCCGATCAGGCCGGCCACGGTCTCGGCGCCGGACTTGTAGTTGATCTCCTCGAACCTGCCGCCCGTCTTGCGCCCCAGCTCGTACATGGCCAGGTTGTTGGGCGCGGACGGCGCGCCGAAGAAGATGCCCTTGCCCTGGCGGGACGCGGCCACCAGGTCGGCCATGGTTTTATAGGGCGAGTCCGCGCGCACGGCCACGCCATAGCGGTAGCGGGCCACGCCTGCGATGAAGTCGAAGTCATCGACCTTGTAGTCCACCTTCATGAGGTGGGGCGTGATGGCGATGGTCGAAAACGTCACCACGCCCAGCGTATAGCCGTCGGGCTTTTGCCGGGCCAGCGACGAGACGCCCAACGTGCCCTGCGCTCCCGCGCGGTTGTTGGGCACCACGGGCTTTTTGAGCAGGCCCTCCATGGCATTGCCGATGGCGCGCGAGGCCACGTCGGTATTGCCGCCCGCGCCGTAGTTGATGATCAGGGTCAGTTCTCGCTCGGGAAACGCGTCCGTGCCCTGGGCCAGCGCCGGGGCGCCGGCTGCGGCCGCCAGCGCTGCCGCGCAGAAGGCCGAAAGCAGGCATCTGCGAGATGCGGGGGATGGATATGCATGCATGGTTGTCTCTCGTTGCGATCTTGGGTTCTGTCGTCTTTGGAAGTCGTGCTTTCACGGTGCTGCGCACTACCCACTGACCGGGAAACAGGCACGCCCTGGAAGTGGGGGCACCGAGGAAGGGCCGCCCCGCACCGAGGGTGCCGTCCCCCCGCGAAGCGAGAGGGGGAAGCGGCGCAGCCGCTCAGGGGGTCGTCCTTCCTCAATTCATGAAGAAGCCGCCGTTGACGTCGATCACCGCGCCATTGGTGAAGCCTGCGGACTCGCTGCACAGGTAGCGGATGGCGGCACCGACCTCGGCCGCCTCGCCCAGGCGCCGCACGGGGATCTGCTCGGCATAGCGGCGGTTGACCTCGTCGCCGGCCTGCTGCGCCATCGGCGTCAGGATGCGGCCCGGCGCCACGCAGTTGGTGGTGATGCCGTACTGGCCCATCTCCGAGGCGATGGAGCGGCTCAGGCCCAGCACGGCGGACTTGCTCAGCATGTAGGCGGGGCCGGCCACGATGGACTTGCCGCGCCCGGCCAGCGAGGACACGTTGACGATGCGCCCCCAGCCCCGCTGCTTCATGCCCGGCAGCGCCAGCTGGCACAGGCGCAGCATGGACAGCAGATTGACGTCCAGGATCTGTTGCACCTCGCCCAGCCCCACTTCGAGGATGCCGTTGGACTGTCCGCTGGCGTTCTTGAGGCTGATGCCGGCGTTGTTGACCAGGATGTCCACGCCGCCGTGGCGCTGCACCACGTCCGCGACCACGCGCTGGCGGGCTGCCTCGTCGCAGACATCGAGCACCACGGCGCTGGCCCGGGCACGCAGTTCCTGCGGAACCAGATCCAGGTCGGGCGCGGCCAGGTCAGCCAGCACCACGCGGCGGCCGTCGCGCAGCAGTTCGATGGCGGTGGCCAGGCCAATGCCGCGTGCGGCGCCGGTCACCAGGGCCGTGCGGATGGGGAAGTTCTCAGGCGCGCTCATCAGTGGCTCTCCGGCGTGTAGAAGGTGATGGGGGGAAAGGCGTCTTCGGTGCACATGACCTCGATCAGCGTGGAGCGCTCGGCGGCCATGGCGGCGCGCAGCGCGGGAGCGATGGCATCGGCCGATTCCACGCGCACGCCGTGGATGCCGCAGGCCCGTGCGATGGCCGCATGGTCCACGCCGCTGAAGTTCACGGCCGAGGTGTGCTCGCCGAACTTCACGTGCTCGGCATGCTTCTGGTAGCCCAGGATGCCGTTGTTGATGAGGACGGTGATGACCTTGATGCCCATGCGCCTGCAGGTCTCCATCTCCGACCACACATGGCCGAAGCCGCCGTCGCCCACCAGGCAGAACACCTGGCCGCCGTCCTGCGCCAGGCGCGCGCCCATGGCCATGGGCATGCCCCAGCCCAGGCCCGCCAGGCCGCGCGGAGTGAGGAAGCGCTGGCCGGCCCGGCGCGCGGTCAGGTAGTTGGTGACCCACAGCGTGGAGTAGCTGGCATCGGCCACCACGGTGTCCTCGGCGGTCAGCAGGGCGTCGAGCTCATGCATGATGCGTTCGGGCCGGATGGGTGCGGCGTTGGACAGGCGCACTTCGGCTGATTCCTGCCGGTGCCTTTCCCTGCCCTCGGCAATGTGTGCGGCCAAGGCAGCGCGCTGGCCGGTACGGGCCGACAGATCCAGCGGCCCGGCGATGTCCAGCATGGCCTGCAGCGCCAGCCGCGCATCGCCCACCAGGCGCATGGCGTCGTAGTTGCGCCCTATCTCCTGGCCGTCGATATCGAGGTGGATGAATTGCGCATCGCGCGGGTACAGCGTCCAACTGTCCGTGCCGTTCTGGTTGGTGCGGTTGCCGATCAGGAACACCACGTCGGCGCCTGCCACGAAATCCTTCAGGTAGCGGCCCGAGCCGTTGGGCCCCAGGCAGTTGGCGACCACGCCCAGCGACAGCTCATGCGTCTCGGCCACGGCACCCTTGCCCATGTTGGTGGTGGCCACGGGCAGGCTCAACGCATCGGCAAAGGCGCTCAGTGCCTCGCTGGCGCCCGAGATGTGCACGCCGCCACCGGCAACGATGACCGGCGCGCGGGCCTGGAGCAGCGCGCCCACGGCCTGTTCCAGCAATTGCCGTTCGGGCACGGCGCGGTCCAACGGAAAGCGGGCCAGTGCAGCGGGCCGGGCCACACTGGAGGGCTGGGCAGGCTCGGTGAGCAGGTCGGCCGGCAGCATCAGCGCCACGGGGCCAGGCCGGCCGCTGCAGGCGGCGATGATGGCCTGCTCCACATAGTCCTCCACGCGCGATGCCTGGTCCACGCGGCGCACCCACTTGGTCACGGGCTTGAACAGGCCCATGTGGTCCAGGTCCTGGAAGGCGTTCTTGTCGGTCTGGTCGCGCGCCACGTCCTGCACCAGCGCAATGATGGGGATGGAGACCTTCAGCGCCTCGGCCAGCGGCGCCACCAGCAGCGCTGCGGCCGGCCCGTTCTGCGCGGTGATCACGGCCGGCCTGCCGCTCATGCGGGCATGGGCATCGGCCATGTACCCGCCCGCGTTCTCTGTGCGGTAGGCGATCTGGCGCAGGCCCAGTTCCTCGGCGGCCAGCACGAACATGCTGGGCAGGCTCTGCCCGAAGAACTGCGTGATGCCGTGCCGCTTCAGGACCCGGGCCACCAGGTGGCCTACGGTGTCCTGCTTGTTCAATCCAGGGTTGCTCAGGGGTTTCGACATGGGTTGCGGTTTCCGTTCAACAAAAAAAGGCGTAGCGGCTCCCTCGCCATGGCAATCGCCAGCGATACGGAAAGGGAAGCCAGGGGGAACTTATCTATTCAGGAAATTCAAAGGCAATCCAGGACACGGCCAGTCCAGCGCTACCAGCCGCCCCGATGAAGACAGGGTGACGAAGGCGGTCTTCAGGTCTGGGCCGCCAAAGCAGATGTTGGTCGTCATGGGATCGGGCAACTCGACCCGGTGCAGCACCTGCCCGGCCGGCGAGACCACGGTGATGCCGCCCTCGCCCAGCGTGGCAAGGCAGATGTTCCCTTCGGCATCCACGGCCAGGGAGTCGATGTTCTGCATGCCCGGCAGGCGGCAGACCAGCCGTCCGCCATTGGGCGAATCGGGCCAGGGCCGGGCCAGGATGTGCCCGGGCTCGCCGATATCGAAGGCCCACAGCCGCCCCGTGAAGGTCTCCGCCACATAGAGCGTCTTCTCATCGGGAGAAAGACCGATTCCGTTGGGCGACCACAGCGGGAAGGCTGCCTCGCGGATGGCGCTGCCATCGGCCAGCGCGTAGCAGACGCCGCCCCGGTCCACCTCGCGCGGGCGCACCTTGCCGTGGTCGGTGAACCAGAACCCGCCATACCGGTCGAAGACCAGGTCGTTGGGGCCCTTCAAGGGTCCGCTGCCGCTTTGCGTGTACAGGCATTCGACCTGGCCCGAGGCCAGGTCCACGGCCTCTATGCGCCCGCCTGAATAGTCGTTGGCCTGGCCTATGGGCCGCAGCCCATGCTCCGCACTGCGGTGCCACTGGAAGCCACCGTTGTTGCAGATGAACAGCTTGCCGCCGGGGCCTATGGCGGCACCGTTCGGGCCTGCGCCCAGGTGGACGAGCTGCCGCCTTGTGCCATCGGCCGTCACCCGGGTCAGCCAGCCATTGGCGATCTCCACCAGCACGACCGATCCATCGGGCATGGCCACCGGGCCTTCGGGAAACTCCAGGCCGTCGGCCAGTGCCCGGAGCGAGGGTTCTGTTTTTTGCAGCGTGTATGTCATGTGCGCCTCACTCCATCAATCGATGCTCAGGTTCAAGCGCCTGATCACGGCACCGTATTTCTCGGAGTCGTCCCTGACCATGGCGCGCAGCTCCTGCGGGGTGGACGGCGAAACCTCCAGCGCCATTTCCGAGAAATTCTTCTGCAACCGGGGATCAGCCAGGGCCTTGTGCAGCACGGCGTTGAGCTGCACCACCACGGCGGCCGGCGTGCCGCCAGCGACGAAGGCGCTGAAATGGTTGGCGATTTCCACGCCGCGCGCGCCCGCCTCCGCAAAGGTCGGCACATCGGGCAGATGCGGCGAGCGCCGGTCTCCCGTGACGGCGATGACCCGGACCTTGCCCGACCGGGCATAAGGCACGACGGTGGGCAGGTCGGACATGAAGACCGGCACCTGCCCCGCCAGCAGGGCCTGCATGGCCGGGGCGCTGCCCTTGTAGGGCACATGCACCATCTGGATGGCGCTGCCGGCCAGGAACATCTCCATGGCGAGGTTGGTGCCGTTGCCATTGCCGGTGGAGGCATAGCTCAGGTCGCCATGCGACCTGGCATGGGCCACCAGCTCCCGAACACTGCCTGCGGGAAACGAAGGCAAGGCCACCAACGCGATCGGATTGCGCGCCAGCACCGATACCGGCGCCAGCGCACGCTCCGGGTCATAGGCCAGCTTCTTGAAGAGGAACGGGTTCATCGACGCCACCGAGGGATCGAAGACCGCAAAGGTATGGCCGTCGGCGGGTGCGGCCTGCAGGGCCTGCACGGCGATCACGCCCGAGCCGCCAGGGCGGTTGTCCACCACCACGGCCTGTCCGGTCTGCCCCGTGATGGCCGCCGCAATCTGGCGCGCGATGTTGTCCGAGGCCCCGCCTGCGGCATAGGGCACCAGGATTCGCAGCGGCTTGGATGGATAGGTGGTGGATGCAGCGGACGCCGCGCAAGAAAGGCTGATAAGGGCCGTGCCCATGGCAAGCCATTGGCGGCGGTTCGATGGTGATACGGGCATGTGTCCTCCCTGGATTTTGATGCATGGTACTTGATGCATCAAACACCAAACATGGGGTTAGCCCGTGGACCAGTCACGCTCGGATGTGACGGCCATCCCACCATCCCCCGGGAGGTACCATTGCGCCCAAGCAGTTGCGGAGGCCCGATGTCCAGCGTTTTTTCACAGATCCGAACCAATCAGACCCTTGCCGAAAAAACCTATCTGCAGATCCGTGACGCCATCGTGAGAGGCCAGCTGCAACCCGCGCAGCGCCTCGTCTACCGCAGCCTGGCCGAAGAGTTCGGCATCAGCCCCACGCCCGTGCGCGATGCCATACAGCGCCTGGCCTCCGAAGGCGCCCTGGACCTGGACGACCGCGGCGTGGCCACCGTGCCCGTGCTCAGCGTGGAGCAGTACGTGGAAATCATCGCCCTGCGCATCGAACTGGAAGGCCGCGCCGCCGCAGCCGCCGCCAGCCGCCATCCGGGCCAGGGCTTCATCGACACTCTCACCCGGCTGCACCAGGACCTGGAAAAATCCATCGCCGTGGACGACGACGCCACGCTGATCGCCAACGAGCGCTTCCACTTCTCCATCATCGAAGCCGCGCAGCAGCCCGTGCTGGCCAGCCTCATCGGCCTGCTGTGGCTCAAGTGCGGCCCCTCCGTGCGCTACCTGTACCGTGGCACCTACGCCCGCGCGGCCGAACATCCGCACATCCGGCTGATCCATGCGCTGGAGCAAAGGGACGGCCCCGCCGCCCGGCAGGCCGTGGTGCAGGATCTGCAAAGCGCCTGCCTGCATATCCTCAGGAAGATTGCCAAGGATGATGGGATGGAGTTTCCGCAGGAGTGGGTGGTGGCGGGACCGGGGTAGGAGCGTGGCCGCGCGCGCCTGTGCTTTCGTGGTTGCTCCGTGCCGTCCAGGCAAGTCTTGCCTAGCGCCTTCGTGCAGCTGTGCAACCCGTTGATTTCCAGGCCAATGAGCGATATCTCGCAAGAGTGGCTAACACCACTTCGTCACAGGCCCTCGCAGAGTAGTTATGCTCGCTGTCCTCATGGCACGACGACCCGTAAGCAAAGAGCTGTGGCGACAGCTACGACCCCTGATCCCAGCCTTCGTGCCTTCTACCAAAGGCGGTGCGCGCAAGCTCGCAGCCAGCGATGAAGCCGCCATCAACGGCATCCTGTTCGTGCTGCAAACAAGCATTCCATGGGAAGACCTTCCCCAATCCCTTGGGTACCGCAGCGGCATAACTTGCTGGCGGCGCCTGCGCGACTGGAATGCCGCTGGTGTCTGGGAGCAGTTGCACCAGGCAATGCTGACTCGCTTGCGTGAACATGACCAGATCGATTGGAGCCGAGCCAGCATTGATGGCTCCTCGGTGCCAAGCCCCCGGGGGATCAGGAAACGGGCCCAAACCCCACGGACAGAGGCAAGCTCGGCTCAAAGCGGCACATCGATGTAAATGCCAGAGGCATCCCGCTGGTGATCTTGATCAGCGGTGCGAACCGGCACGTCTCCAAGATGTTCGAGAGGTGCGTGGACGCGATTTCTGCGATTGCAGGCTTGGGAGGGCGCCCCCGCAAAAGACCATCGAAGTTGCACGCCGACAAGGACTATGACTACAAGCGTTGCCGTGCGCACTTGAGACAACGGGGCATCGCCAGCCGCATTGCCAGGCGAGGCGTTGAGAGTAGCGAGCGACTGGGTAAGCATCGCTGGGTGGTGGAGCGGACCCCATGGATGGTTTGCAGGCTTTGGCAAGCTGCGAATCTGCTTTGAAAGACGACTGGATATCCACGAAGCGCTGCTGAAACTGGCAGCGGCGATCATCTGTGCACGCTTCGTGGATCGGTGGTGTTAGCCACTCTTAGCAAATGTCACTCACGTACCAATCTTGCATAATTTCCGCCAAAATTTCCGGCTGATCTGCTTCAGCCAATAACATAAGCTCTGACTCCTTGAGCTTATAAGACATATTTTCCCACCATTTTTCCCAAGCATAGACACTGGCACTAGGCAGCGTATTTTTGGAAGGAACAAGTATTGCAAGGCCTAATTGCTCTCTTGGCCGGAGCTTGTTAAACATAAGCAAATCGCTCATGCTCGAGCTCAAATTCAATTGAGCCGTAGCCAAATTCACATAACTGGCAGATACTACGCTGCTAGCGACCTTGAGATTGTCATAGTTAACATCAAATGTGTGTACCGTAGAGCCATCTACCACACGATAGCAATCCTCATCTTGATGTATCACCTCAAACTGCGTACCTAGCCGCTGCTTTAGTAAGCCCGCCATCTGACTTCTCAAGTCCTGTTGAGCCATTCCGTAGACTCTTGGCTTTACCTCATTTGGAATAACCGTAACCACGCGCTGAAATGTACGTGCCAACACCGACAACCTGTCAGTTCCGCTTGCATAGTGACCAATGCCAAAGCTTATCTGCGGACTTGGACTCTCATACTTCGCGATGCCATTGCCTTTATTAGCTTTCAAATCCGCCAATAATTCATTGCGCAACCAACCCCAAGTCTCATTACTAAATCGCTTACCGTAAAAGCACTTTAATCGTGAAGCATCTTCAGCAACTCTGAAATCAACCAGTCGACCCTTTTCAGACAGTGCAACTCCAATAACAAAGGTTTGAGGCACATCCAGCTCAGGCTGAAAATCAATGGTATGCCATTTACCTTCAAAATTTGGAGCCTCACTGCTCACGGACTCTGCCAATGCTCTGAGGTTAATCATGTCAAAGCTCCAACTCGCTGCTGCATCCAATTATCTTGACAACGCAAATCAACAAATGACAGAATCCTATTTGCGTAAATTGACCCAGCTCCTTTAAACAAGGTAGTCAATAGCTCCAAAACTTGAACGCGGCATACGTCCAGCGCCCCCTTATGATGCTGCGAGCAAGCAACCATAGTATCTCTTACGCGTGTCCAATCGGAGGTAGACAATTTCTTCCCCGTATGCGCCCTATTTAGTGCGCGAAGCGAATCCCCGTTTCCAGCCAATTGTTGGATTTCTCCTGCTATCCAATTTTGAACTGCAAAAATCTGCTCATGATCAATTGGAATGCAACTTCCTTTTCCATGGAAAAGCACATTACCCAGATTACGATCAATATTGTGAAATAGCTCATCGAACGCAGCGATTGCGGCGCCAGTATCTGTCCGCAACACGTCCAGCCACTTCGCATCACCTTCACATCCCGAAAAGAGCGCACGAATACTGGAAAACGCAAGCTGCTGCGATGCCCAAGCCAGAACATAGCCGCCTGACACCAACTCAGTCGGTACAGCACTTCGCCCCAAGACAGCTTTTGCCTTTTTCTCTGTCATGATCAGAATTCCAGCATGCTGAGGCACTGGCAAGCCAATCGCTCGTAGAAAAAGCCAAGCAATCGCTTCATTGCACAAACCGATACCGTCGGGTCGCATGAGCTTGACCACACTGGTCACTCCTGCACGCTGCACCGGATAACGCACCTCGGCAACATGTGTGGACTCGTTGGCTCCACGATGGCGTATGGCACCTACAAAATCAAGTAGTCATGGTCGCTCAGAATAGGGAAGCTGCTCATACTTGAACTCCCACCCCCAGGGAACGGACTTGGTGCTTAAACATCTGCGATCTCCTCCTTGTTCTTAGCCATGATGGGCCGTTCTTTACCTCCGAGCGATCATTTGATCGCGTGGCGGAGTCATCCACCAGGGCGCACTGCTTGAGTTCGTCCCTTACACGCGAGCTGCCTGTGCTGCCAGTGAGGCTACCGTTCTTATGGCAGCTTGGCCTTCTGCGGTGGCCTTGCCGTAATGTTGCATCAGCACCTCAATGTCAGCACTGACTGCGCCGGCCACGCCAACATCGCCGCCCGCCGCGCCTGCGCGCAGCGACAGCAGCACATAGCCAACATCCACGCCTACGGCATGCAGCTGCTGCAGTGCCTTGGCGTCGGGCGCGAACTCGCCTTCTTCAAATTTCAGCAGGGCCAGGCGGTCCACGCCGGACTTGGTGGCCAGTTGGCCCACGGTCAACTCCAGACGCTTGCGCTCTTGCTGGAGCCGGGCTGCAAGCGTGGCGACTGGTTCTGGGTGTTCCGTCGCGGACGGATCAAACGAACGTGAACCTGTGAACAGGTAGACCAGATCCACGCCATGGGCCTGTGCGGCCGCCAAGTAGTCGGAATCGGGCTTGCGGCTTCCCTTTTCATAGTTGAGCTGGGAGTGCTTCCCGACGCCCATAAGCGTGCCGAACTCCTCCTGCTTCAAGCCTAGGCGCTTGCGCTCTTCCCCGAGTCTTTCGAAAAAAGTTGACGATTCACTCATTTGAGCATTGACAAGTTCACATATGTGAACAAAAATACAGACACCTTGTAACAACCTATCGCCAGATACTACATGACCACTCAAGCGCACCCCACCCGCCACCGCTCGGCCACGGTCGAACCCCTGATGTACTCCAAACGCATTCCCCTGGGGCTGATCGGCGAAGAGCTGGAACGCGCATGGGCCGACGCCCAGCACGAGGGCCGCATCGTGCTGGGTCAACCCGACACCGCCGCCGAGCGGCGCTGAATCGAGTGCGGCCACGCATTCAGCGCCACGATGAAAAATCACGCGCGCCCTGAGCCCCAGCGCCACGCCCAATGCATGGCCGATGCCCACCAAGCAGTCCTGTGCGCTGCCGGAGTGCTCAAGCACACGGTGAAAAGCATCCTGTACGACGGAGCACAGGAGCGCTACTCCTGCTCGCACCTCAGCCGGGCATTTGCAGCGCTCAACCAACTTCCTGCTCCCGGTTGCTACCCGGCAACCAGTGCGCATGAGCTGGTGCGGGTGGATCTGCTTTCACTGCTCGCCCTCATCAGCTCGGAATTGGAGTTCGCTCGCGACACATTCCGAGAGAACCGGCTCAGTGCAGCAGGTGAAGCTGCCTTTGTTCATGGACTGCTGGAACACGCCTTTGAATTCGCAGACAGGCTGTTCGGGGCCTACAACGAGCTTCCCAACTCCTTGGACGACCTGCGTTTCCTGGCCAGCTTTGCTGCAGCCAAGGAGGCTGGCAACGGTATCAATACATTCGGCAGCCAGGCAGATACAGCATCATCAGTCACAGCGGCATCGCCATTGCTTGGAAGCGGCCACCGGGCCAGTGCGTTACTCGTTCTTTGCTCGTTCGACATTGAGGCAGCAGCCCACGCCGTGACAGCGCTGGGAGATCAGATCACGGAACCGGAGCAGATTCAGATCGCCTCGCTGATTCGCTGCTATGGCGCACGCATCGCGAAACTCAACAGTGTTCTGATGAGCTATCTCACCGGGGACGAAGTGATCACCCTGGCGGATGCGCAGCACGCCCTGTACCAAGGAGCCAAGCAGTTGCCAGAAGGAGCCCTGTGACGACATACGGCGGAAATGGTCCCTTAGATTGAGCGCAGCGCATTTGCGTGCCGCGATCTTCGCCCCCTTGGCGCGGCGTCCAACCTCGGGTAGTCAATAATGTGACCTTTGCCCGCCACCACGCCCCACGCGATGGATACGGCTCGAGGCGGGCAGCACGACACAAGAACATTTGCGCCTTCCTGCGGCCCCGCGCCATCCAGGCAGGCCTTGCCCGGCGCCTTCGCGCCGCCGCAACCTGTTGATTCCCAAGCCAATGAGCGACCTTTCGCAAAGCACACAGCCCTCTCCGGCCCCTGATCTGTCGGCGCACACGCCCATGATGCAGCAGTACCTGGGCATCAAGATCAACTACCCCGACACGCTGGTTTTCTACCGCATGGGGGATTTCTACGAGCTGTTCTTCGGGGATGCGGAGAAGGTGGCGAGGCTGCTGGATATCACGCTGACCACGCGCGGGCAGACGGCGGGGCAGCCGATTCCTATGGCGGGCGTGCCCTTCCATGCGCTGGAGAACTACCTGGGCCGGCTGATCAAGCTGGGCGAGTCGGTGGCGATCTGCGAGCAGGTGGGCGAGGTGGGCGCCGCCAAGGGCCCGGTGGAGCGCAAGGTGGTGCGCGTGGTGACGCCAGGCACGCTGACCGACAGTGAGCTGCTGTCGGACAAGAGCGAGGCGATCTTGCTGTCCCTGCACACGGCCGGGCGCCAGCGCTGCGGCCTGGCCTGGATGGCGGTGACGCAGGGGCGCATCCATCTGGCCGAATGCTCCCACGATGAGCTGGGCGCCTGGATTTCGCGCATTGCGCCCAGCGAGCTGATCTACAGCGCGGGCGTGACCGAGCGTTTCGAGCAGAGCCTGTTCGCGCTGCGCCATGGCGGCTCCATTGCCTGCCCGCTGTCGCCCCGGCCCGACTGGCAGTTCGATGGCGGCCTGGGCGAGCGCAAGCTGCTGGAGCTGCTGGGCGCTGCCAGCCTCAAGGCCTGGGAGGCCGAGGACCTGCCGCTGGCCCATGGCGCCAGCGCCGCCCTGCTGTCGTATGCCGAGCACACGCAGGGCCGCAGCCTGTCGCACATCCACGCTCTGCAGGTGCAGCGCGACGATGAGCTGATTGCGCTGCCGCTGGCCACGCGCCGCAACCTGGAGCTGGTCAAGACGCTGCGCGGCGAGGATTCGCCCACATTGTTCTCTCTGCTGGACACCTGCATGACGGGCATGGGCAGCCGCCTGCTCAAGGCCTGGCTGCTGGAGCCGCGCCGCGACCGCACGCAGGCCATGGCGCGGCTGGAGGCCACGCGGGCGCTGCAGGGCGCCAGCGCAGGCGGCATGGCCGCGCCCTGGCAGCAGTTGCGCGAGCAGCTCAAGGGCGTGAGCGATGTGGAGCGCATCACCGCGCGCACCGCGCTGCGCCAGGTGCGCCCGCGCGAGCTGGTGGGACTGGGCCGCACGCTGCACAAGGCGGCCGTGCTGGCCCAGGCCGGGCAGACGCCCTCGGCCCACCTGACCCAGCTGTTTGCCGACCTGCAGCCGCCCGAGGGCTGCGCCGAGCTGCTGGTGCGCGCCATCATGGAAGAGCCGGCCGCCCTGGTGCGCGACGGCGGCGTGTTCGCCACGGGCTACGACGCCGAGCTGGACGAGCTGCGCGCCATCCAGAACAACTGCGACGACTTCCTGCTGGAGCTGGAGGCCAAGGAAAAGCTGCTGACCGGCATTCCCAACCTGCGCGTGCAGTTCAACAAGGTGCACGGCTTCTATATAGAGATCACCAACAGCTACAAGGACGCGGTGCCCGAGCGCTACCGCCGCCGCCAGACGCTGAAGAACGCCGAGCGCTACATCACGCCCGAGCTCAAGGCCTTCGAGGACAAGGCCCTGTCCGCGCAGGAGCGGGCGCTGCAGCGCGAGAAATTCCTCTACGAGCAGTTGCTGGACCAGCTGCAGCCCCATGTGCCGGCGCTCACGCGCGTGGCCGGCGCCATTGCGGCCATCGACGTGCTGTGCACGCTGGCCGAGCGCTCGCTGACGCTGAACTGGTGCGCGCCCGAGTTCGTGAACCATCCCTGCATCGAGATCGAGGCCGGCCGCCACCCGGTGGTGGAAGCCCGCATGGCCGAGACCTCCAGCGGCAGCTTCATCGCCAACCACACGCGCATGAACGCCAACACGCGCATGCAGGTCATCACCGGCCCCAACATGGGCGGCAAGTCGACCTATATGCGCCAGGTGGCGTTGATCGTGCTGCTGGCCAGCATGGGCTCGCATGTGCCGGCGTCCAGCTGCCGGCTGGGGCCCATCGATGCCATCCACACGCGCATCGGCGCGGCCGACGACCTGGCCAATGCCCAGTCCACCTTCATGATGGAGATGACCGAGGCCGCGCAGATCCTGCATTCGGCCACGCCGCACAGCCTGGTGCTGATGGACGAGATCGGCCGGGGCACCAGCACCTTCGACGGCCTGGCGCTGGCCAGCGGCATCGCCACCCAGCTGCACGACAGGACGCGCGCCTTCACGCTGTTTGCCACGCACTACTTCGAGCTGACCGAGCTGCCGGCCAAGGCACGCGCGGCCGTGAACATGCATGTGAGCGCCGCCGAATCGGGCCAGGACATCGTCTTCCTGCACGAGATCCAGCCCGGCCCGGCCAGCCGCAGCTACGGTATCCAGGTGGCCAAGCTGGCGGGCATGCCGGCCGGCGTGCTGCACCACGCGCGCCATGCGCTGGAGGCACTGGAGGCCCATGCCGACGAGGGCCGCCTGCAGGTGGACCTGTTCGATGCGCCCGACATGCCCGAGCCCGAAAGCCGCCACGACCCGCTGGCCCAGGCGCTGGCCGCCATCAACCCCGACGCGCTGAGCCCGCGCGAGGCGCTGGAGGCCCTCTACCAGCTCAAGAAGATCGCCGCCTGAACGCGGTCAATCGCCTCCCACTAAACTTGTCGATCCCGCAGTTTCGGATGTTCCCATGACTTATTGCGTTGCCATCAAGCTCAACGCCGGCCTGGTTTTCCTGGCCGACTCGCGCACCAATGCCGGCCTGGACCAGATCAGCTCGTTCCGCAAGCTCATGGTCTACGAGAACCCCGGCGACCGTTTCATGGTGCTGCTGTCGGCCGGCAACCTGTCCATCACCCAATCGGTGCGCGAGCTACTGGAGAGCCAGCAGCTGCGCGACGAGGCCACGGGCGACATGCTGACCATCTGGAACGTGCGCAGCATGTTCGACGCGGCCCGCGTACTGGGCGCGGCCGTGCGCCATGTGTTCGAGCGCGACGGCGTGGCACTGTCGCGCTCGGGCGTGGACTTCAATATCTCGCTGGTGCTGGGCGGCCAGATCCAGGGCGAGAACATGCGGCTGTTCCAGGTCTACTCGGCAGGCAACTTCATCGAGGCCACGAGCGAGACGCCCTACTTCCAGATCGGCGAATCCAAGTACGGCAAGCCTGTGCTGGACCGCGTGATCACGCCGCGCACGCCGCTGGACGAGGCCGCCAAGTGCGCCCTGGTGTCCATGGACAGCACGCTCAAGTCCAACCTCTCGGTGGGCCTGCCGCTGGACCTGATCGTGTACGAGAAGGACCGCTTCGCCTCCGACAAGATCGTCAGCATCGACGAGAGCAATCCGTATTTCCGCATGCTGCACGACAGCTGGGGCGAGCGCCTGCGCCACGTCTTCGACAGCATCGAAGACCCGGCCTGGGATGGCGGCGACTCCGCGGTGCCCATCCGCGTGCACAGCCGCCAGGCCCAGCCGCTGACCAAGGTCACCGCGCCGGCCGGCGCCCTGCGCTCCAACGCGCGCACCATGGGCCGGCTGCCGCCTGCGGCGCTGCGCCAGCCCTATCACAGCGGCACGGGTGCCGGCCTGGGTACCTCCACGGCCGACGGGCTGGCCACCTCGCCCATGACGCCCCTGCAGCCGGGCCCGGCATCGCCCATGCGGCCGGACGCCGGGCAACCCTCCGGCCACCAGCAAGGCATGCCGGATGCTCCGGACCGAACCGGCCAGGAGCCCCAGCCGTGAACGCGGCCCGGCCCGCGCTGCGGGCCGACAGCGATGCGGGCACGGGGTCGGCAACGCTGCCCGTGGTCTTCTCGCATGCCAACAGCTTTGCGCTGCCCACCTACCGGCTGCTGTTCTCGCTGCTGGCCGAGCGCGGCATCGCGGCGCAGGGCGTGGAGCGCTTCGGGCATGACCCGCGCTTTCCCGTCACCAACAACTGGCCGCACCTGGTCGAGCAACTGGCCGAGTTCACGCGCGCCGAGGTCGAGCGCGTGGGTGGCCCGGTCTTTCTGGTCGGGCATTCGCTGGGCGGTTTCCTGAGCGTGATGACGGCTGCGCGCCACCCCGAACTGGCGCGCGGCGTGCTGCTGATCGACTCGCCCCTGCTCAGCGGCTGGCGCGCCAACGCCGTGGGCGTGGCCAAGCGCACGCAGCTGGTGGGCTCGGTCTCGCCGGGCAAGATCAGCGCCCGCCGCCGCAATGCCTGGGACAGCGACGAAGAGGCGCTGGCCTACTTCCGCGCCAAGAAGGTGTTTGCGCAATGGCACCCGCAGGTGCTCCAGGACTATGTGCAGGGCGGCCTGTCCGATGTGGACGGCCGGCGCACGCTGCACTTCACGCGCGAGGTGGAGACCGCCATCTACAACACCTTGCCGCACAACCTGGCCTCGCTGCTGCACCACCATCCGCTGCGCTGCCCGGCGGCCTTCATCGGCGGGCGTGCCTCGGTGGAGATGCGCCAGGTGGGCATGGACCTCACGCGCCGCATCACGCGCGGGCGCGTGATGATGCTGGACGGCAGCCACCTGTTCCCCATGGAGCGGCCCCACGCCACGGCCGCCGCCATCGAGGCCTCGCTGCTGAACCTGCTGGGCTCCGAGGCCTGAACCGGGCACCCCGAATGTGAAAAGGCCACCTTACGGTGGCCTTCTGCGTTGGTGCCTGAGGAATGCCTGGGGCCCTTCGCCCAAGCCTGGGTCAAACCTCGCTCCAGCTCACGACCCCGGTGAAGGCCGTGACCAGCACGATGATGCCGAAGGCGATGCGGTACCAGGCAAACGGCACGAAGCTGTTGGTGGAGATGTAGCGCAGCAGCCAGCGCACGCACAGCCAGGCGCTGATGAAGGAGAACACCAGGCCCACGGCGAACATGGGGATGTCGGCCACCGACAGCAGGGCGCGTTCCTTGTAGAGACTGTAGACGCCGGCCCCGATCAGCGTGGGAATGGCCAGGAAGAACGAAAAGTCGGTCGCCGCCTTGCGCGACAGGCCCATCAGCATGCCGCCGATGATGGTGGCGCCGCTGCGGCTGGTGCCGGGAATCATGGCCAGGCACTGCACCAGGCCGACCTTGAGGGCATCGAGCGGCGTCATCTCGTCCACGGTCTGCACGCGCATGGCCGAGGCGGGCCGGCGCTCGGCCCACAGGATGACGAAGCCGCCCAGGATGAAGGTGGTGGCCACCACGGTGGGCGTGAACAGGTGCGCCTTGATGAACTTGCCGAAGATCAGCGCCAGCACCACGGCCGGCAGGAAGCCGATGATGACGTTCAGCGTGAGCCGCTGCGCCTGGCGGCTGGTGGGCAGGTCGACCACGGTGGAGCGGATCTTCTGCCAGTACACCAGCACCACGGCGAAGATGGCGCCGGTCTGGATGGCGATGTCGAAGACCTTGGCCTTGGCATCGTCGAAGCCCAGCAGCGAGCCTGCAAGGATGAGGTGCCCGGTGGAAGAGATGGGAAGGAACTCCGTCAGTCCTTCCACGATGCCCATGATGGCGGCCTTGACCAGCAAAAGAATGTCCACGGCAAGCGTCCTGTCGCAATGCAAAAGTGGGCCATTATCTGCGCTGGCCATGGCCTGCCGGTGTCCGCCTGCCCGCCTGTCAGCGGCAATCGCAAACTTTTACAACGCCGGGCCCGCGACGTTGCTGCGCGCCCGGCACTGTGCTGCAATGTGGGTGCGCTGGACTTCAGCGCGCCTTCAAAACCATTCCATCATGAAAAAAATCGTTGTTCTGGCAGTTGTCTCCCTGGCCTGCAGCATGGGCATGGCCGCAGGGGACAAGGCTCCCACGGCCCAGCAAAAGCTGATGGGCACCTGCAACACCGAAGCCACCGGCAAGAAAGGCGACGAGCGCAAGGAGTTCATGAAGTCCTGCCTGTCCGACGGCAAGAAGCGCCAGCAGGAACGCATGAAGACCTGCAACGTGGACGCCACGGGCAAGAAGGGTGATGAGCGCAAGGCGTTCATGAGCGAATGCTTGAAGAAGGATTGACCCCCTGAGCGGCTGCGCCGCTTCCCCCTTCTCGCTTCGCGGAGGGGGACGACACCCTCGGTGCGGGGCGGCCCTTCCTCGGTGTCCCTCGCTTTAGGGCGCGCCAGTCGGGATGGCCTTGAGCCCGTCAAGCATTGCAAAAAGCCACCGTTTTCGGTGGCTTTGCTGTTTAGGCGGATAGTTTTCTGATTTGGCTATCAATGGAGCCGTGCACTACCGACAGCCGTTCAAACTCGCAGGGCTCAAGCGCGGGCAGCCGAGCAAGGGCCGCCCCGCAGTGAGGGCTGCGTCCCCCTCCGCGAAGCGAGAAGGGGGAAGCGGCGCAGCCGCTCAGGGGGTCATCTTCCTAGCCCTGCGTTTGCGCCACCAGATGATGACGCCGGTGATCGACAGGACTGCGACGAGCACGCCGACGAAGGACATGAGCACGCGGCCGGGGGTGCCGAGGATGCGGCCGCTGTGCAGGGGCAGCTGCAGCTGGACGAAGACGTCGGCTGCCGTGCCGTGCCAGGGGCGGTATGTGCCCAGGACTTCGCCGTTGTCCGAGCTGACGTAGATGTTGGACAGGCCCATGCCCATGGCGCCGGTTTCGTCGTGCGGGTCGAAGAAGGAGATGTTGTAGAACGGGAAGTCGCCGCCCCACCAGATGCCGCCTGCGGGCTGGGCGAAGCCCAGGCGCTTTGCCTCGCTCTGGGCGATGGCGATGGCCTGGGCGAACGAGACCTTGGGCACGAGGAGCGTGCCCTGGGGCGCAGGCTTGAGGGTTTCGTAGGGGCCGGGCGTGGTGGTGGAGACGGTGCTCATCACCGGGTAGAAGACTTCGCGGTACAGGTTCAGCGAGAACGAGGTGAAGGCCACGATGACGATGACGGCCCAGACCCACAGGCCCCCCGCGCGGTGCAGGTCGAAGTTGAGCTTGTAGGCGCCGCCGCCCCAGCGCACGCGCCACGAGGGCAGCCAGCGGCGCCACCACGATCCCACGGCCGCCGTCAGGCGCGGGGCGCTTTTCCTGAGCTTGACGGGAAAGGTCAGCAGCAGCGCGACAAAGCTGTCGGCCACCCACAGCAGGGCCAGGCTGCCCATGAACCAGTAGCCCCAGCGGTCCGTGCCCCAAAAGCGCGGGGCCAGCAGGCTTTCGTGCAGGTGGCGCAGCCAGGGCATGAGGTTGCGCTGGCTGAGCGCAAAGCTGCGCCCGTTGCGCTGGCCGGTGATGTGGCCGCTGACCGGGTCGACGAAGACCGTGTCATAGCCCAGCGCAGGCGCCTGGCCCGTGGCCGGGTCAGGCCGGGGGCGCACCATGAACATGGCGGCTTCGCCCTCGACCAGGCCCAGGGTCATGTAGCTGATCTCGGCGCGCGGCTCGCTGGCCTGCACGGCGGCGGCCAGCTCCAGCGGGGTCTTCAGCGGGCCGCGTGCCGGGGTCTCCAGCATGTCGGCGTTGAGCCATTCGTCGATTTCATGGTCCCAGGACAGCACGGCCCCGGTGAGGCCGGCCATGGTGAGGAAACCGGCCAGCACCAGGCCTATCCAGCGGTGCACCACCGTCCACAACGCGCGCATGCTTCAGATCGCTCCGGCTCAGAAGTCCACCGATGCGCTCAGCGAGAAGGTGCGCGGCATGGACTGCACCAGGTAGTTGGCGCCCGGGTAGCCGCCCACGGACGACCAGTAGCCCTTGTCGAACAGGTTGTCGATGCGCGCGCGCAGGGTCAGCAGGCGGTTGTTGCCGATGTCCATGAGATAACGCGCGCCGATGTCGGTGCGCGTCCAGGAGGCCACCTTCAGCGTGTTGGCGCCGTTGGCGTACTGGCTGGAGGTGTGCATCACGCGCGCATTGAGGGCCAGGCCCGAGACGCCGGGCACATCCCAGTCCACGCCCAGGTTGAGCAGGCGCTTGGGCACGCCGATGGCGTAGTTGCCGATGGTGGTGGCATCGGCGGCCTCGCGGATCTTGGCCTCGCTGAAGGTCACGCCGCCCAGCACGCGCAGGCCCTTGACGGGCTCGCCGAAGACCGTGGCCTCCAGGCCGCTGTTGCGCTGCTTGCCGTACTGGCCGAAGACCTGGTTGGCCACATAGGCCGAAGGCATGTCCGTGGTGTACAGCGCCACCGTGGCGCCCAGCTGCTGGCCCTGCCACTTGAAGCCGATTTCCTTCTGGCGCGACTTGTAGGGCGCGAACACCTGGCCGCCGTTGGACACGGGCAGTTCGTTGGCCGTCTGCGGCGCCACGGCGCCCTTGGTCAGGCCTTCGATGTAGTTGGCGTAGACCGAGGTGTTCTCGCTGGTCTTGAACACCAGGCCCAGCATGGGCGTGGTGGCCGACTTCTTGTAGTTGTCGGTCTGCGCGCCCGTGTTGTAGTCGTAGCTGCTTTGCTCGATGCTCTGGCGGCGCACGCCCACGGTCAGGCGCAGGCGCTCGTCCAGCATCGTCAGCGTGTCGCCGATGGCGAAGCTGTTGAGTTGGGTTTCACCGGCACGCGTGGGATCGGCCAGATTGCCGCCGAACAGCGTCATCGCCGGGCGCGCGCTGCTCCAGGGGTTGTAGATGTTGTTGACCACGCCAAAGCCCATGCCCCAGGCATTGCGCTCGGTGGCCGAGTAGGTGCTGGCCGTGGCCACCAGCTCATGGCCCACGCTGCCCGTGGCCAGGCGCGTGCGGATGCCGACCTCGCCCGTGCCCACGCTGTCCTTGCGCTTGTTGTCGAAGCGCGTGCCCGTGGTGTCGCCGGCCGCATTCGTAACGGTCACGCCGCTCAGGGAGTTGTCTTCCTTGCCGCGGCGCAGGCCGCCTGCGGCCCAGGCCGTGGTGGTGTCGTTGATGTCCCATTCGGCACGCAGCGTGGCGAACAGGTCGCGCTCGGTGGAGTACGACCAGTTCTGGCCGTAGTTGGTCTTGTTGTCGGGCACGGCCGGGATGAAGTTGCCGGGCGTCACGCTGGGGCGGCCGCCGTTGTAGCTGTTGCGCTGGTAGCCCACGTCGCCCGACAGGCGCACGTTGCGGCTGCGCCAGTCCAGGCCCACGCCCAGGGCGGTGAGCGAGCGGTCTTCGCCATCCACGCCCGTGCCGCCGTCGCGGCGCACTGCGTTCAGGCGGATGCCGGTGCTCTGGTCAGGGCCGAAGCGGCGCGAGATGTCGGTGGAGACAAAGGCCTGGCCGCCCGTCTGTATGCCGGCGCCCACGCGCGTCAGCGCATCGTTGCCGGCGCGCTTGGGCAGCAGGCTGATGGTGCCGCCAATGCCGCTGCCGCCCGGTGCCGCGCCATTGAGGAAGGCATTGGCGCCGCGCAGCACCTCCACGCGCTCGAAGAACTCCGAGGCAATGTACTGGCGCGGCAGCAGGCCGTACAGGCCGTTGTAGGCGATGTCGTCCGAGTACACCGGGAAGCCGCGCAGCACATACAGCTCCTGGAAGTTGCCGAAGCCGCGCGCCTGGCGCACGCCCGGGTCGTTGAGCAGCACGTCGCCCACGCTCTTGGACTGGGTGTCTTCGATCAGCTGCTGCGTGTAGCTGGTGGTGGAGAACGAGGAATTCTTCCAGTCCAGCGTGCCCAGCACGCCGTTGCGCGCCCCCGTGGCCACCTGGCCGCCTGCGAAGGGCTTGGACAGGCCCTGGGCCGATGCGTCGGCACTGGCCTCCACCGTCACGGCCTCTAGCACGGGGTCGCCGCCCCGGGTCTGGGCAATCAGGGCCTGCTGGCTGCACAGGCAGAGAACGGCCAGGGAAATCGGGCGGATGGAGGGCATGAGGATGATACTGAGAATGATTTACAGAATCCGTTAGCTTACCAACCACGTTAGGGCGCTGCTATGAATTTTCTCAATCTGTTGCATCGAAGCAATCCTCCAAGTGATTGAATTCAAAGGCCCTTTGCAATAGTTTGTGCGCACTCCCCATAGCCGCAATCTTCCAACGACCACGGAGATCCTTGCAGCTCGCGGCGCCCCGATGCATCTGGCACCCTGCCCGCGCACGTCCGTCGCATGGCGCTGGCCCGGCCCGCGTCCTGCAGCGACAGTCCTGTCCCATACAGGCCCACCAATCCGGGCCGCACGCCAGGACACCGCCATGCAAATGACACCGCTGATCGCCATCCACATGAGCGCCGCCCTCGGGGCCACGGCCACGGGTGCCATCGCCTTGCTGGCACGCCGCCAGGCCGCCGTCCATCCCCGCCTGCACCGCGCGGCCGGCTACGCCTTCGTCACGCTCATGGTCTGCGCGGCGGTGTCCGCCTGCTTCATCCGCGACTACCGCCTGCCCAACTGGGCCGGCTACACGCCCGTCCACCTGCTGGTGCCGCTGACCTTTGCCGGCCTGGGCCGCTCGTTCTGGCACCTGTACCACGGCAACATCGCCGGCCACCGCAAGATCATGCGCAGCGTCTACATAGGCGCCTGCGTCGTGGCGGGCCTGTTCACCCTGCTGCCCGGCCGCTACCTGGGCGACCTGCTGTGGCAGCAGCTGGGCCTGGCCTGACGCCGCTTTCCTTCCCCCTGACGGAGAACTTCCCATGCGCACCCTCGATACCCTTGATCGCCGCGATCCCTCTGCCCGCCACGACGACGATGCCCTGGAGCGCATGGCGCGCCGCCGCGCAGGCGCCAAGATGGGCTGGATGATCCACGCCAGCGTCTATGTGCTGGTCAACCTCGGGCTGGCGGCGCTGTCGCTGTCCCAGGGCAGGCACTGGGCCATCTTCCCGGCCCTGGGCTGGGGCCTGGGGCTGGCCATCCACGGGGCCGTGGTCTGGCTGGCCCTGCCGGGCAACGGCTGGCACGGGCGCATGGTGGAGCGTGAGCGGCAGGCGCTGCAGTCACGCCAGGGCCGCGCCCGCTGAACGACGCCATGGGACTACCATTGCTCTCCATGCCCGACCTCGCATCCAACGCCCCATCCCAGCGGGCCGCACAGGGCCACATCGTGGAACGGACCACGCTGCTGCGCCACGGCATCGCAACGACCTCGGCCTGCGCCCTGATTGCCGCCGCATTCAGCCTGAGCAACCACGGCCGCTGGGACGTGAACCTCATCTACTCGCTGTCGATCGGCCTGACCAGCTGGCTCACCATCGAACTGGGCCGCTGGCGCCTGACGCGGGGCCAGGACATTCCCTGGCCCGGCGGCTGGCGCGGCGCCGCGCTGGTGGTGGCCGGCATCGTGACGGGGTTCGTGATCGGGTCGCTGATCGGCACGGCGTACAGGAAGTGGGCCGATCCCGACGCCAGCACGGCCCTGATGCACCGGCTGTGGATACCGCTGGCCGTCACCATCGTCGCCAGCACGGTGATGTCGCTGGCCTTCTTCCTGCTGGGCTACTCGCGCCACCTGCAGATGCAGGCCGAGCAGGCCCGACGCCAGGCGGCCGAGGCCAAACTCACCCTGCTGCAGGCCCAGCTGGAGCCGCACATGCTGTTCAACACCCTGGCCAACCTGCGCGTGCTGGTGGCCAGCGACCCGCAGCGCGCCCAGGCCATGCTGGACCATCTGATCGCCTACCTGCGCGCCACGCTGGGCGGCTCGCGCAGCACCGAGCATGCGCTGGGCGAAGAGTTCGCACGCCTGCGCGACTACCTGGCGCTGATGTCCATCCGCATGGGCGCGCGCCTGCAATACACGCTGGACCTGCCCGAGGACCTGGCCCAGGTACCCGTTCCGCCGCTGCTGCTGCAGCCCCTGGTGGAAAACTGCATACGCCACGGACTGGAGCCCAAGCTGGAAGGCGGGCATATCGCCGTGCGCGCGCGCCGCACCGCCGGCGGCCAGCTGGAGCTGACCGTGGCCGACAACGGCATGGGCCTGGACACCGGAGCGCCCGCCCTGCCCGGCAGCCGCTTCGGCACGGCCCAGCTGCGCGAGCGCCTGGCCAGCCGCTATGGCGACGCCGCGCACTTCGAACTGGCCGCCCTGCCCGAAGGCGGCACGCTCGCCAAAATCACCATTGCCAACGCCGGTTGAAATGACCCACGCCCCCCGCGCCCTGATCGCCGAAGACGAACCCCTGCTGGCCGAGGACCTGCGCCAGGCCCTGGCCCGCGCCTGGCCCGAGTTGCAGATCGCCGCCATGGTGGGCGACGGCCTGAGTGCCGCCCGGCAGGCGCTGGCGCTGCAGCCTGATGTGCTGTTCTTCGACATCCGTATGCCGGGCCAAAGCGGCCTGGAGGCCGCCGCCGAACTGGCCGACGCCTGGCCAGAGGCGCAGCCATTTCCCATCCTGGTCTTCGTGACCGCCTATGACCAGTACGCCATGGACGCCTTCGAGGCCCAGGCGGTGGACTACCTGCTCAAGCCCGTGCAGCCCGAGCGGCTGGCGCGCAGCGTGCAGCGCCTGCGCGAGTTGCTGGCCCAGCGCACGGTGGCCCCGGCTGGCGCTGCCCTGGCGCAGGCGCTGGAGCAATTGCGGCACCTGGCCGGTGCCACGGCCCCCGCCGCCACCGCCACCGAGCCGCCGCTGCAGATGATCCAGGCCGGCGTGGGCACGCAGATCCAGATGGTGCCCGTGCACGACGTTGTCTACTTCGAGGCGGCCGACAAGTACGTGCGCGTGCTCACGGCCTCGCATGAGTACCTGGTGCGCACGCCGCTCAAGGAGCTGCTGCCCCGGCTGGATGCCGAGGAATTCTGGCAGGTGCACCGCGGCACGGTGGTGCGTGCGGCGGCCATTGCCAATGCCCAGCGCGACGAGGCCGGCCGGCTGTGGCTGCAGCTGCGCGAGCGAGCGGAAAAACTGGCCGTCAGCCGCCTCTACGCGCAGCGGTTCAAGGCGATGTAGGTGGCGATGTAGGTGGCGATGTAGACGCCGGCTCCGTCAGCGCAGCGGCGGCTGATCGGGCAGGTCCAGCACGTCGTCCCAGGCCACGCCCTGCATCTCGTCCCAATGGGCGACGATCACGCAGCGCGGCCCGTGCCCGGCCACGGGGGCCGAGTGCTGGCCGGCCCGGTTCAGCCCGGCCAGCGTGCGCTGCACATGGTCGATCGATCCCCGGTCCAGCGCGGCCAGCGGCTCGTCGATCAGCAGCAGCGGCACGCCGCTGGCCCAGCCCGCCGCCATCCACAGCTTGCGCAGGCTGCCCGTGGACAGGGCCAGCAGGGGCTTGTGCAGGTGGGGCTCCAGGCCCAGGCCGTCGGCATGGGCCTGCCATGCCGCCTCGCTCCAGGCCGGGTGCAACTGCCGCTGGGCCTGCACCCATTCCTGCGCGGGCCGGGCGCGCTCGGCATTGGACAGTTCGGCGCGCGGGTCGCGCCAGAACAGCGCGGGGCGCTGCGACGGGTCCGGCTGCTGCGGATACGCCAGGCGCCCGCCCTGCAAAGGCAACTGGCCGGCCAGCATTTGCAGCAGGCTGGTCTTGCCGCAGCCCTCGCCGCCGCGCACCAGGCACAGGCCCACGGGCCAGTCGTGCGAGGCACCATCCCACAGCAGCAGGCCCGGCTGCCCGAAGCGCAGGGACTGCGCGCTCACCATCGGCGGCGCCATCGATTGCTGTGCGGTGTCCATCTGAATGTCTTTCCGGTTCTGCGATGCGGGCGATTGTGCACGCGGCACAATGCCGGGCTTTCCATTTTTCCATCACGCAGGCGGACCCCACCATGACCCTCGACTACCTGGATTTCGACTACAGCGAAGACGACGAAGGCACGGGCTGCTGGGACGCCATGGCCAGCGTGCCCGCCACGCGCGTGCCGGCCCTGGCGGCCGAGGTGGAGCAATTGCTGGCCTGGGCGCACCGCCGCTTCAAGGGCCGGCGCGGCCCCATCGAGGAAGGCGGCGACTGGGACTACGAGCTGCAGGCCCAGGACGACGGCGGCCAGCCGCTGGGCTGGCGCTTTGACGCAGCCACGGCGCGCCTGCAATCCGTGGCGGCAGGGGATGGCCGTACCACGGTGAACCTGTCGATCAGCGGCAGCGCGGCCTTCGGCGAAGCGTTGCGCCAGGCCTTCGAGCTGCAGGACTGAGCATCAGCGCGCGACAGCCTGCGGCCCCTGCACGGAGGCCGGGCCCAGCGGCTGCCACCGCCCGGCCACGTTCTTGAGCAAGGTGTTGACGGCGGCCAGCCGCCGGTTGCGCACATCGATCAGGCTGCGCCGGGCCGACAGCACCGTGGTCTGGGCGCTGAGCACATTCAGATAGGCCACCGTGCCCGCGCGGTACTGGTTGTTGACGACATCCAGCGCCTTCTGCGCGGCGGCCACGGCCTCGATCTGCACCTGCTGCTCGCGCGCCAGGGCGGATGCGGTGACCAGGTTGTCCTCCACCTCCTGCAACGCCGTCAGCACGGTCTGGCGGTAGGTGGCGGCGGCCAGGTCCAGCGAGGCACGCGCCGACTCCACGGCCGCCGTGCGCGCGCCGCCGTCGAACAGCGCCAGCGCCAGCGACGGGCCCAGCGACCAGAACAGATTGGGCGCACTCACCAGGTTGGACAGCGATGCACCCCGGTAGCCGGCCGTGGCCGACAGCGTGAGCGCCGGGAAGAAGGCCGCGCGCGCCACGCCCACCTGGGCATTGGCGGCGGCCACGCGGCGCTCGGCCGCAGCAATGTCGGGGCGCTGCTCCAGCAGTTGGGACGAGAGCATGGCCGGCACCTCGGGCGGCGGCGGCAGCTCGGCGCCGGCCTCCAGGCTGAAGGCGGCCGGCGGCAGGCCCAGCAGCGCGGCCAGGGCGTGCTCCAGCTGGGCACGGCTGGTCTGTGCCTCGATGAGCTGGGCCTGGGTGCTTTTGTACTGCGCCTCGGCCTGGGCCACGTCGGCCGACGAGGCAACGCCCGCGCGGTAGCGGTTGTTGGTGAGCTTGAGGCTTTGCTCGTAGCCCTGCAGCGTTTCCTGCAGCAGCCGCACGCTGGCATCGGCCGCGCGCAGCGAGAAATAGGTCTGCGTGATCGATGCCTGGGCCGACAGGCGCGCGGCGGCCAGGTCGTCGCTGCTGGCCTGGGCGCTGGCCTGGCTGGCGCTGACCGTGCCCGACACGCGGCCCCACAGGTCCAGCTCCCAGCTGGCGTTCAGGCCCAGCGAGTAGTTGGTCGAGATGTTGCCGCTACTGCCGGTGTTGCCGCCCGTGCCTGATGCACCTGATGCACCGGAGGCTCCGCCGCTGCGCGAGCGCGTGGCGCCGGCCGTGCTGCCCAGCGTGGGGAACAGCCCGGCCTGGCTGCTGGCCACGGCCGCCTGCGCGGCACGCAGGCGCGCGGCGGCCTGGGCAATGCTCTGGTTGCCGGTGGCGGCCTGCTGCTGCAGGCGGTTGAGCTGCTCGTCGCCGAACAGCTCCCACCAGTTGTCGGGCACCTGCGCACGCGACGGATCTGCGGGCCGCCAGATGCCGGCCTCGGCCGCCTCGGGCGTGGCTTCCTTGAACTGGGCCGGCACCTCGAGTGCGGGGCGCTGGTAGGCGCTCTGCGTGGAGCAGCCGGCCAGCAGCGCGGCAGCCAGCCAGATCGCCGGGGTTTGGAGTGTCTTCAGCTGCATGGCCTTGGGCTTTCGGATTCGGTTCACTGGGGTGATGCGGCGGGCACAGGGGTGCCGCGGTCTTTGCCCTGCACGCGGCCACGCAGGCCCATGACACGCTGGCGCAGCCTGTCCAGCAGCACATAGACCACGGGCGTGGTGTAGAGCGTGAGCAGCTGGCTCAGCATCAGGCCGCCCACGATGGCAATGCCCAGCGGCTGGCGCAGCTCGGCGCCATCGCCCCGGCCCAGGGCCAGCGGCAGCGCGCCGCAGATGGCCGCCAGGCTGGTCATGAGGATGGGGCGCAGCCGCAGCTCGCAGGCACGGTAGATGGCCTGGGCGGCCGTGGCATGGCCGGCGCGCTGCCGCTCCAGCGCGAAGTCGATCATCATGATGGCGTTCTTCTTGACGATGCCGATCAGCAAAATCACCCCGATCAGCGCAATCAGCGAGAACTCCGTCTTGAACAGCATCAGCGCCATCAGCGCGCCCACGCCGGCCGAGGGCAGCGTGGACAGGATGGTCAGCGGATGCACCAGGCTCTCATAGAGCACGCCCAGCACCAGGTAGATGGTGATGATGGCCGCCAGGATCAGCAGCGGCTGCCCCGACAGCGCCTGCTGGAAGGCCCCGGCCGTGCCGCTGAAGCTGCCGCGCACCGACACGGGCACGCCCAGCTCGGCCACGGCCGCGCGGATGGCGTCGCTGGCATCCGACAGCGCCACGCCCTCGGCCAGGCTGAAGCTGATGGTGCTGGCCGGCGTGCCCCGGTCGTGGTTCACGGCCAGCGGCGTGTTGGTGGTGGTGATACGCGCAAACGAGGTCAGCGGCACCTGCACGCCCTGGTTGTTCACGAAGAAGAAGCCGCGCAGCGTCTCTGGGCTTTGCAGGTAGCGGGGCGCGGCCTCCATCACCACGCGGTACTGGTTGAGCGGGTTGTAGATCACGCCCACCTGGCGCTGGCCGAAGGCGTTGTTGAGCGTGCCGTCGATCTGAGACACCGTCAGCCCCAGGCGCGTGGCCGCGTCGCGGTCGATCACCAGCGAGGTCTGCAGGCCGAAGTCGGACACATCGCTGTTCACGTCCGTGAGCTGGGGCAGCTGCGACAGCACCTGGCGGATGCGCGGCTCCCAGGTGCGCAGGTCCTGGATATCGTCGGCCTGCAGCGTGTAGTCGTACGAGCCCGAGCTTTGCCGCCCGCCGATGCGGATATCGCTTTGCGTGACCATGAACAGCCGCGCGCCGGGCTCGTTCTTGAGCTTGTCGCGCAGGCGGTTGATCACCTCGTCGGAAGACACCTTGCGCTCGGCCAGCGGCTTGAGCGACATGAACATGTTGGCCGCATTGCGCTGGCCGCCGCCCGTGAAGCCCGTCACGTACTCCACGGCCGGGTCTTCCTGCACGATGGACAGGAAGCGCTTGAGCCGCTGCTCCATGGCCTGGTAGGAGGTGGACTGGTCGGCTCGGATGAAGCCCATCACGCGGCCCGTGTCCTGGCTGGGCATGAAACCCTTGTCGATGGCCATGTACAGGTGCACGTTCAGCGCCACCACGCCGGCCAGCACCAGCAGCACCAGCGGCTGGTGGCGCAGGCACCAGGCCAGGCTTGCGCGGTAGCCGGACATGGCACGCCGCTCGGCCCGGCCCACCCAGGCGCCGAAGCGGTCCCAGGCGCGCTGCAGGCCATTGCGCGGCCGGCCCGGCTGCGGCACGCGCTGCGGCCGCAGCAGCGCCGCGCACATCATGGGCGTGGTGGTCAGCGACACCACCATCGAGATCAGAATGGCCGCCGACATCACCACCGCGAACTCGCGGAAGAACCGCCCCACGATGCCGCCCATGAACAGGATGGGCACGAACACCGCGATCAGCGACAGGCTCATGGACACCACGGTGAACCCGATCTCGCGCGCCCCGTCCAGCGCCGCGCGCAGCGCGGTCTTGCCGCGCTCCATGTGGCGCATCACGTTCTCCAGCACCACGATGGCATCGTCCACCACAAAGCCCGTGGCCACGGTCAGCGCCATCAGCGACAGGTTGTCCAGCGTATAGCCGGCCAGGTACATCACGCCGAACGTGCCCGCCAGCGACACCGGCACGGCCACGGCCGGAATCAGCGTGGCCCGGCCATTGCGCAGGAACAGGAACACCACCAGGATCACCAGCGCCACGGCGATCAACAGCGCCCGCTCCACCTCCACCACCGAGGCACGCAGCGTGGGCGTGCGGTCGGACACGATGGTCAGATCGATGGCCTCCGGAATGGACGCCTTGAGCTGCGGCAGCAAAGAGCGCACGCGCGCCACGGCCTCCAGAATGTTGGCGTCCGGCTGCTTGAAGATCTGCAGCAGGATGGCGGGCTTGCCATTGGCCACGCCGTAGTTGCGCACGTCCTGCACCGAATCCGTGACATCGGCCACGTCCTGCAGCCGGATCGCATTGCCATTGCTCCAGCGCAGCACCAGCGGCGCATAGTCGGCCGCCACGCGCGCCTGGTCATTGGCGGTCACCTGCCAGTAATGGTCCTCGCGCTCCACCGCGCCCAGCGGCCGGTTGGCATTCGTGGCCGAAATGGCGGTACGCACCTGGTCCAGCGACACGCCATTGGCCGCCAGCTTCACCGGGTCCAGCTCCACGCGCACGGCCGGCAGCGCCCCCCCGCTGATGGACGCCTGGCCCACGCCCTCCACCTGCGACAGCTTCTGCGCCAGCACGGTGGACGCCGCGTCATACATCTGCCCGCGCGTCAGCGCGCTGGACGTGAGCGCCAGGATCATGATCGGCGCATCGGCCGGATTCACCTTGCGATACGTAGGATTGCCCGGCATGCCCGAAGGCAGCAGCGTGCGCGCCGCATTGATGGCGGCCTGCACATCGCGCGCAGCGCTATCCACCGTGCGCGACAGATCGAACTGCAGCGTGATGCGCGTACTGCCCAGGCTGGAGCTGGACGTGATCTCATTGACCCCCGCAATCGCCCCCAGCGCCCGCTCCAGCGGCGTCGCCACCGTGGCAGCCATGGTGTCGGGGCTTGCACCGGGCAGGCTGGCCGACACCGAAATCGTCGGATAGTCCACCTGCGGCAGCGGCGCCACCGGCAGCAGGAAATACGACACCGCCCCCGCCAGCGCCAGGCCGATGGTCATCAGCATGGTGGCAATGGGCCGGAAGATGAACGGCGCAGAGAGATTGGACAGCTGGCTCATGACCAAGCCCCCACAGAACGAGGCCGAGCAAAGCGAAGGCACGTCCCCCAGCCTTTCCCCCTCTGCCCACGCCTGCGTTGGGCGCGATGCGGGGTGGCAAGCCTGCCGAAGGACAGGCTTGCTTCGTCATCTGACTTGCCGCAGTTGTCTGAGCGGCGCGCGAAGCGCAAAGCGAGTTCTGCGGCACACCCCGCATCGCGCCCAACGCAGGTTGCCCGCAGCGAAGCGAAGGGTCGTGGGCAGTGGGGGCGCGCTTCTTTGCCTACTTTCTTGTCGCGCGACAAGAAAGTAGGTCGGCCGCCGGGCCGAACCCCGGCCAGCGGCGCCAGCCAAAAGCGCAAGCCCAGTTCAAGCATGGACACCTCCACGCGAAGACCGATCCCGCCACCTCTGCGCCCACCCTTCAAAAGTCAGATAAATCACAGGCGTAGTGAACAGAGTCAGCAACTGACTCACCAGCAAGCCCCCCACCAACGTCACCCCCAACGGATGCCGCAACTCACTGCCCACCCCCGTCCCCAGCATCAACGGCAAGGCCCCCAGCAACGCCGCCAAAGTCGTCATCAGGATAGGCCGGAACCGCAGCAGGCAGGCCTGGTAGATGGCCTCGCGCGGCGTGTGCCCCTCCTCGCGCTGCGCCTCCAGCGCGAAGTCGATCATCATGATCGCGTTCTTCTTGACGATGCCGATCAGCAGCACGATGCCGATGATGGCGATGATGTCCAGGTCCAGCCCCGCCAGCAGCAGGGCCAGCAGCGCGCCCACGCCGGCCGAGGGCAGCGTGGACAGGATGGTCACCGGGTGGATGGTGCTCTCATAGAGCACGCCCAGCACGATGTACATGGTGATCACCGCCGCCAGCACCAGCAGCAGCGTGTTGGACAGCGAGGCCTGGAAGGCCAGGGCCGCGCCCTGGAAGGCGGCGTCCACCGACAGCGGCATATGGCCCTCGGTGCGCAGCTGGGCCATCAGGTCCTGCACGGCCTTGACCGCATGGCCCAGCGACACGCCGGGCGCGGTGTTGAACGAGATGGTGGCGGCGGGCAGCTGGCCCACATGGTTCACGGCCAGGGCCATGGGCCGCTCGCTGACCGTGGCCACCGAGGACAGCGGCACGGGCGCGCCCGCGCTGGAGGCCACATAGATGGCCTGCAGCGACTCGGGCCCGATCTTGAACTGCGGCGCCACTTCCAGCACCACGCGGTACTGGTTGGACTGCGTGAAGATGGTGGAGATCAGCCGCTGGCCGAAGGCGTTGTACAGCGCCGTGTCGATGGCCGCGACCGTCACGCCCAGCCGGCTGGCCTGGGCCCGGTCGATCTGCACGAAGGCCTGCAGGCCCTGGTCCTGCAGGTCGCTGCCCACGTCCACCAGCTCGGGCAGGTCGTGCATGCGCTCGACCAGGGCCTGGGTGCTGGTGGTCAGCTGCGCCATGTCGGGCGAGGACATCAGCAGCTGGTACTGGGTGCGCGCCACGCGGTCCTCGATGGTCAGGTCCTGCACGGGCTGGGCGTACAGGCGTATGCCCGGGATCTGCAGCGCATCGTCGGACAGGCGGCGCAGCACGGCGGGCACGCCATCGCGCTGGCCATGGGGCTTGAGGTCGATCAGCAGCCGGCCCGTGTTCAGCGTGGTGTTGCTGCCATCGACGCCGATGAAGGACGAGATGCTCTGCACGGCAGGGTCCTTGAGCAGCAGCTCGGCCAGGGCCTGCTGGCGCTCGGCCATGGCGGCAAACGAGATGGACTGGTCGGCCTCGGTCGTGGCCTGGATGGTGCCCGTGTCCTGGTCCGGGAAGAAGCCCTTGGGCACGGCAAAGTACAGCAGCACGGTCACGGCCAGCGTGGCCAGGAAGACGATCCAGGTCAGGCCCCGGCGGTCCAGCACCCAGGTGAGGATGCGGCCGTAGCCGGCGATGGTGCGGTCGAAGAAACGGCCCGTGGCGTGGTACAGGCGGCCATGCCGCTCTTCCTCGGCCCCTTCGGGCTGGTGGCGCAGCAGCCGTGCGCACAGCATGGGCGTGAGCGTCAGCGAGACCACGGCCGAGATCAGGATGGCCACCGCCATGGTGATGGCGAACTCGTGGAACAGCCGCCCCACCACGTCGCCCATGAACAGCAGCGGGATCAGCACGGCGATCAGCGAAATCGTCAGCGAGATGATGGTGAAGCCGATCTGCTTGGCGCCCTTGAGCGCGGCCTGCATGGGCGGCTCGCCCTTTTCCACGAAGCGCGCGATGTTCTCGATCATCACGATGGCATCGTCCACCACGAAGCCGGTGGAGATCGTCAGCGCCATCAGCGTGAGGTTGTTGATGGAAAAGCCGGCCAGGTACATCACGCCGAAGGTGCCGATCAGCGACAGCGGCACGGCAAAGCTCGGTATCAGCGTGGCCGAGGCGCTGCGCAGGAAGACGAAGATCACCGCCACCACCAGGGCGATGGCCAGCATCAGCTCCAGCTGCATGTCGTTGACCGAGGCGCGGATGGTCACCGTGCGGTCGGTCAGCACCTGCACGTCCAGCGAGGCCGGCAGCGTCTCCTTGAGCTGGGGCAGCAGCGCCTTGATGCGGTCCACCGTCTCGATCACGTTGGCGCCGGGCTGGCGCCGGATGTTGAGGATCACGCCCGCGCGCGAACCGCCTTCGGGCGTGCCGGCCCAGGCGGCCAGGCGCGTGTTCTCGGCATCGTCCACGGTCTGGGCGATGTCGGACAGGCGCACGGGCAGGCCGTTCTTGAAGGCGATGATGAGGTTGCGGTACTCGGCCGCCGACTGCAGCTGGTCGTTGGCATCGATGGTGGAGGCGCGCGCCGGGCCGTCGAAGCCGCCCTTGGCCTGCTTGACGTTGGCGGCGGCAATGGCGGTGCGCACATCGTCCAGCGTCATGCCCAGGCCGGCCAGCGCCGTCGGGTTGGCCTGGATGCGCACGGCGGGACGGCGCCCACCGGCAATCGCCACCAGCCCCACGCCGTTGACCTGCGAGAGCTTGGGCGCCAGGCGGTTCTCCACCAGGTCGTTGACACGGATCACCGGCAGCGAGGGCGAGGTGATGGCCAGCGTGAGGATGGGCGCATCCGCCGGGTTGACCTTGCTGTACAGCGGGGGCATGGGCAGGTCGCTGGGCAGCAGGTTGGAGCCCGCGTTGATGGCGGCCTGCACCTGCTGCTCGGCCACGTCCATGGCCATGTCCAGCGCAAAGCGCAGCGTGATCACAGAGGCGCCGCCCGAGCTGGTGGACGACATCTGCGACAGCCCCGGCATCTGGCCGAGCTGGCGCTCCAGCGGCGCGGTGACGTTGGAGGTCATCACGTCGGGGCTGGCACCGGGGTACAGCGTGGTGACCTGGATGGTGGGGTAGTCCACCTCGGGCAGGGCCGAGATCGGCAACAGCCGGTAGGCCAGCAGGCCGGCGATCAGCACCGCCACCATCAGCAGCGAGGTGGCGACGGGTCGCAGGATGAAGATGCGGGAAAGATTCATGGGGCCGCCTGGAAGGGCTTGCAGTCTTCAGGTGCCGGGGCGCTGCTCAGCGCCCGGCCGGAGCGGGAGCCGCCGGAGCAGCAGGCGCAGAGGGCACAGAGGGCGCGGCAGGTGCCGGACCGGGCGAAGGCTGGGGCGATCCGGGCGACGGTGCCGGCGACTGGCCTGCGGGCGCGGAGCCTTCGGCCGCCGGCGCGGTCACGTTGCCGCCGTTGCCGCCACTGCCACCGTTACCCCCATTGCGCTGCCCACCGCGCTCGGCACGCAGCTTCTGCAGGTAGGCCTTGCGCTCGTCGGGGTTCATGGTCGCCAGCTTGGCGCGCACATCGGGCGGCAGATTGCGCATGCCGCGCGGCTGGCCGGAGGCATCCTGCACGGCCTGGTCCACCTTCTGCACCTTGTCGGGCTCGATCACCGTGACCTTGGCGCCTTCGCGCAGGCGGTCAATGCCATCGACCACCACCTGCTCGCCAGGCTTGAGTTCGCCCTTCACGCTCACCCGGTCGCCATCGGTCACGCCCACGGCAATGCGCCGCTGCGTCACCGTGCCATCCTCCTGGACCAGGTAGACGTAGTTGTTCTGCACGGCCGTGGTCGGCACGGTCAGCGCCTGCTCCAGCCGGTCCACTTCCAGCTTGACGTTGACGAACTGGTTGGCGAACAGCCGGCCCTCGGCATTGTCGAAAGCGGCCTTGGCCTTGATGGTGCCGGTGGCGATGTCGATGCTGTTGTCCACCGCATTGAGGCGGCCGCGCCCCAGTTGCTGCTTCAGGTCACGATCCCACAGCTCCACGGGCAGCTCGCGGCCCTCGGCCAGGCGCCGTGCCAGCGTGCCCACATGGGCCTCGGGCACGGAGAACACCGCGTCGATGGGCTTGACCTGGGTGATGGTGACGATGCCGTTGGTGTCCGAAGGGTTGACCACATTGCCCCGGTCGGCCTGGCGCAGGCCCAGCCGGCCCGCAATGGGCGCCGTGATGCGCGTGTAGCTCAGTTGCAGCTTGGCCGCATCGGCCTGGGCCTGGTCGGCGGCCACCGTGCCCTGGTACTGGCGCACCAGCGCAGCCTGGGTATCGACCTGCTGGCCGGCAATGGAATCCTGGGCCTGCAGCTCCTTGTAGCGCTGCAGGTCCAGCTGGGCGTTCTTGAGCAGCGCCTGGTCGCGCTGCAGCGCGCCCTGGATCTGGTTGAAGCTGGCCTGGAAGCTGCGCGGATCGATCTCGGCCAGCAGCTGGCCGGCCTTGACCTCGTCGCCTTCCTTGAAATGCAGGCGCAGCAACTCGCCCGACACCTTGGCGCGCACCACGGCCGTGGCGCGCGGGTTCATGGTGCCGATGGCGCTGATCAGCACGCGCATGTCGCGCCGCTCCACCACGCCCACGGACACCGGCTGCGCCTGGGCACCCATGGCGCCGGGGCCGCCAGGCCCACCCGGCCCGCCGGGGCCGCGCCGGCCGCCTCCCGCACGCCCGCCACCCGGGCCGGGCGCACCGGCCGAGGCCTGCTCGCCCTGCGCCGGCGCCCGCTTGTTCCACCACCACAGCCCGCCCCCCGCCACCAGGGCCAGTGCCACCACGCCCCACATCAGGGCGGGCCGTACCCGGCCACGCTGGCGTACGCCGTGGGCATCTGCAACAAAGGGGCTGCTTGACAGGCGTTTCATGGTCACTGCGGGAAGTCGTGGGAGGAAACCGTGGGTCCGGCCCCAGAACAGGGAACGGCGGCGGATGCGGCTATGGTAGCCAGTCCCATGCTCTCCAAAACGAGGCAGATCGCCGTTTTACGCAGGCATTACCCCCGCTTTACCCCGGCTTTACCCGCTCTGACCAGAGCGTTTTCTGGCCCGCCCGGGCACGCGCCGGCAGGCATGCAGACAGGGCACGGCGCTCAAAACACTGTTGACCCAGGCACGGCCAATGCGGGGCGCATCAGCCCGAAAGTCCATTGAAAACAAGGCATTGCACCGCACCCCGGCGCGGCCCGCGCCTCGCCCCCGGTTGGACTGCCCCCCGCGCTTGTGGCTACGATGCGCGGCCGCTGGCCTGCAAGCGCAGGCCGCCATCCATCCGTCCCAGGAGAACACCATGACGACTGCCAACCCACGCCTGACCGACCACCCCGAAGAAGCCGCCGTGCGCGTGCCGCTGGAGCTGTACATGCGCGGCCATGCCGAGGACAACAGCGCCCACATGCGCGCCGCCTTCATGCCCACCGCCCGCATCGAAAGCGTGCGCGAAGGCCCGCTGACCTCCTGGGACATCGACACCTACTGCGCCCGCTTCAAGGGCCAGCCCGCTGCCGACGAGGCCACGCGCCGCCGCAGCATCGACGCCATCGACATCGGCGGCACGGCGGCCAGCGCCAAGATCACCCTGGTGCACGGTGCCATCACCTTCATCGACTACTTCGTGCTGCTCAAGACCGAGGCCGGCTGGAAGATTGCCAACAAGGCCTTCCATGCGGTGGTCTAACCCACCCCGCACACCAGGGGCGTAATGCCCTCGGGTCCGTCATCCTCCAGCGGCTGCGGGGGCTGGGCTGCGGCGAGCTTGCCTTCTTCCACCGTCATGCCGCGCGGCAGGGCCACGCCGTTCTTGGCGGCCAGGACCTCGGCCATGATGCTGACGGCGATTTCGGGAGGCGTCTTGCTGCCTATGTACAGGCCGATGGGGCCGCGCAGGCGCGCCAGCTGCGCGTCGCCCAGGCCGAAGTGCTCGCTCAGGCGCTGCAGGCGCAGCGCGGTGTTGCGGCGCGAGCCGATGGCGCCCACGTAGAAGGCCGGGGATTCCAGGGCTTCCATGAGGGCCAGGTCGTCGAGCTTGGGGTCGTGCGTGAGGCCGATGATGCAGGTGCGCGCATCGGCGCGCATGGTGCGCACGAGGTCGTCGGGCATCTCGCGCGACAGCTGCACGCCGGCCACGCTCCAGTGGCGGCTGTATTCCTCGCGCGGGTCGCAGACGGTGACCGCAAAGCCGTTGAACAGCGCCATGGTGGCCAGGTATTCGGACAGCTGGCCTGCGCCGATGAGCAGCATGCGGTACTCGGGGCCGAAGCTGTTGGCGACCTGCTGCCCGTCATGCACCAGCGGCTCGGGTGCGTCGCTGACCTGCTGGGCGACCTGGCCGGTGGCCTTGTCCACGGTGCGCCGCACCATGCGGCCTTCGTCCAGCCATTGGACGAGTTGCTGCAGCGCAGCAGCGTCGGGATTGAATTCGAGCAGCAGCTCCAGCGTGCCGCCGCAGGGCAGGCCGAAGCGGTGGGCCTCGTCGGCGCTGACGCCGTAGCGCAGCAGCCGGGGCGCGCCGTCGCGCAGGGCGTCGGCGTCCGAGGCGTGGCTGTAGCGGGCGATCAGGTCGTCCTCGATGCAGCCGCCGGACACGGAGCCGACCACGGCGCCCGAGGCCCCCAGCGCCATGATGGAGCCGATGGGCCGGGGCGACGAGCCCCAGGTGCGCACCACCGTGGCCAGCAGCGCGCGCTCGCCCTGAGCGCGCCATTGCGCGAGGTGGCGCAGAACATGAACATCCAGGTTTTCCATTGCAAATCTCCACGCCGGCACCTGGCTTGCCTGTGCAGCTGGGCGCCTGGCGTTTTTCGGCGGCTATTGTCTCTCTGCATCAAGAAGGGTGCAGCAGCATGTAAAAAGGGCTTGGTAGCGCAGGGCGAAGCATAGAAGCCACAACAAATCTGAGGCCAGAGACGCCGAGCAAGAGCCGCCTCGCGGCGAGGGCGTCGTCCCCCTCCCGCGAAGCGAGAGAGGGGGAAGCGGCGCAGCCGCTCAGGGGGAGCGCCCTAGTACCGCGAAAGCAGCCAGCCGGCGCCCAGGACGACGACGATGGCCAGCCCCCAGCACCACAGCGGGATGGCGCGGCGCGAGCGTTCCTCGGCCTCGGTGGCCGGTGCGGCATCCAGCGGAGTGGCCACACCGGCTGCGGCGTCGTGCTCCCAGGCCTGGGCGTCCACGGTGGGCTCGATGTGGCCGGTTTCATCGGCCAGGCCGGCAGGCAGGTGGGACAGGTCGGCGGTGTCGCCTGCATCGGCAGGCGCTGCGGGCGCGCGCGGGTGGCGCTGCTGCATCAGCGTGTCGAATCGCGCGAAGAAGTCGTCGGCCATGTTGCGGGCGGCGCCGTCGATCAGCCGCTGGCCCAGCTGGGCGATCTTGCCGCCGACCTGGGCCTGCACGCTGTAGCTGAGCAGGCAACGCGGCTGGCCTGCGGCGTCAGCGGGCTCGGGGGTGAGGGTGACGTCGGCCTCGCCCTTGCCGAAGCCGGCCACGCCGCCCTGGCCTTCAAAGGCGATGCGGTAGCGCTCGGGCGGCGTGATGTCGGACAGCGTGACCTTGCCGCTGAACTTGGCCGATACCGGCCCCACCTTGACCGCCATGCCCACGGCGTACTGGTCATCGCCCAGGGGTTCGAAGCGGTCACAGCCGGCCAGGCAGGCCTTGAGCGTTTCAGGATCGTTGAGCGCCTCCCAGGCCTGCTGCTGGCTGACGGCAAGGGAACGGCTGGCTTGCATTTCCATGGCAATTCCTTTCTGCGATGGGGGTGGCCGCAAGCGGCTCAGCGGCCTGGCGCCGCCAGCAGCCGCGCCAGGTGACCGGCCAGTTGCTGCAGCGATTCCAGGTTGTGTACCGCAAGCATGGCATGGGCATGACGATGCAGCACGGCCGCCCCCTGGGCCAGTGGGGCATACCCGTCAAAGCGCAGCAGCGGGTTGAGCCACAGCAGCCGCGCGCTGTGGCGGCGCAGCCAGGCCAGTTCGCGGTCCAGCTCGGCGGCATCGCCGGTGTCCAGGCCGTCGCTGATGATGAGCACCAGGGTGCGCCGGCCCACCAGGCCTGAAACCCGGTGGCGTGCATGCAGGCGGCGCAGTTCGCCCAGGCTGCTGCCCAGGCGCGTGCCGCCGCCAAAGTCGGCAATCGCGGCGTTGGCGCGCTCGAGCATGGCGTCGGTATCGGCTTGGGCAAAGACCGGGCCCAGGTCGCGCAGCTCGGTGCCGAAGCTGAAGACCTGGCGGCGCAGACCCGCATGGCGCTGCGTGCCGGTGGCCGCGTGCAGGAAGGCCAGCAACAGCCGCGCATAGCGCTCCATGGAGCCCGAGACATCGACCAGGGCCAGCCAGGGCAGCGGCAGGCGCCGGCGTTCGCGCCGCAGCAGCTGCAGCATTTCGCCGCCGTGGTGCGATGCCGCACGCAGGCTGGCAGCCCAGTCGGGCACCGCGCCGCGCTGGCCGGTGCGCGTGCGGCGGCTGCGGTAGCGGGGCAAGGGAAGGGCAATGTCCCGGGCCAGGCGCCGCACCAGCAGGTATTCGCTGGCGCTGAGCTGGTTGAAGTCGGCATGGCGCAGGCGATGGCGCTCGCTGGCCGTCATGGCGGCGTCCAGCTTCAGCTCTTCATCGACGGCGGCCCTGCCCTCGCCTGCCTGGCGGGGCGACAGGGCTTCCTGCACGCGCGGGCGGTGGCGCGGCGCGGACGGCCGGGGCGCCTGCGGCAGCAACTGGGCCAGCAGTTGCCTGGCCACGTCGGGATTGCGGAAGTAGGCGTCGAACAGTTCGCGGAACACGGCGCGGTCCTGGGCGTTGCTCACAAATACGGCCTCCAGCGCGGCGGCCATGTCCTCGCGCGCCAGGCCGACCAGGGACAGGGCCTGCTGGGCCAGCGCCATGCGCCCGCCATCCACGGGCACGCCCGCGCGGCGCAGCGCACGCGCAAAGCCGACCAGGTTGCCAGCCAGCTTGCCGCTGCGCGCATCGCCCAGCCAGCTGGTGCGCTCGCCCCCATCGGCGGCACCGGCGGCACCGGCGGCACCGGCTGCACCAGCCGTCACGGCGCGGGCTCCGGCGCCAGCAGTTGCTGCAGCCGCTCGGGCGTGAGCGCGGCCACGTCCTCGCGCTGCTTGAAGAGGATGCCGGCCGTGTCGTGCACGACTTCGGGATCGACCACCAGGGTGTCCAGCGCCACCAGGGCCTTGGCCCATTCCACGCTTTCGGCAATGCCGGGCACCCGCTGGAAGGCGTCGGCAAAGGGCTGGCTGCGCAGCCGTCCCACGAAGCTCGCCACCTGGGCGGTCAGGGCCTGCCCGGCCCCGGGCACCAGGGCGCGCACGATGGCCAGCTCGCGCTCGCGCCCGGGATAGTCCAGCCAGTGGTAGAGGCAGCGGCGCTTGACGGCGTCGTGCAGGTCGCGCGTGCGGTTGCTGGTGAGCACGGTCACGGGCGGCACGCGTGCCGCCACCGTGCCCAACTCGGGAATGCTGACCTGGTACTCGCCCAGGTACTCCAGCAGGAAGGCCTCGAAGGGCTCGTCGGCACGATCGATCTCGTCGATCAGCAGCACGGCGCCGGGCTCGGGCTGCTGCAGGGCCTGCAGCAGCGGGCGGCTTACCAGGTAGCGCTCCTGGTACACCTCCTGCTCGGCGCGCTGCAGTCGGTCCTGCTGCGGTGCGGCCGCGGGCTGCGCCGAGGACAGCTCGGCCGCACGCAGGTGCAGCAGCTGGGCCGCGTAGTTCCATTCATACAGCGCCTCGCGCTGCTCCATGCCGTCATAGCACTGCAGCCGGATCAGGCGGCGCGCCAGCACGCGTGCCAGCGCCTGGGCCAGCGCGGTCTTGCCCACGCCGGGCTCGCCCTCCAGCAGCAGCGGCCGCTGCAGCCGCAGGGCCAGGAAGACGGCCGTGGCCAGGCGCCGGTCGGCGAAATAGCCTTCGGCCTGCAGCGCGGCGACCAGGGCGTCTATGGAGGCAATGGCTTGCTCGGAAGGCATCCGCCGTGTCACCCCAACATTTGAGAGACAGCCCTTTGCGTCTGCACGCTGATCAACTGCGCCCGGTAGCGCGCGCTGGCATGCAGGTCGCTGTTGAGGTCGGCATGGTCGATCAGCACCTGGGCGGCCGCGTCGGGCGTGAAGCTCTGGTTGAGCGCGGCCTCCAGCCCCGCATGGCGGAACACGCTGAGCCCGGCGCCCGTGATGGCCACGCGCACTCCGCTATCGGTCTGGGCGACGAAGATGCCCACCAGGGCGAAGCGCGAGGCGGGCTGCTTGAACTTGAGGTAGGCGGCCTTCTTCGGCACGGGAAAGCGCACGGCCGTGATCAGCTCGCCGTTGCCCAGCGCCGTGGTGTACATGCCCTGGAAGAAGTCGTCGGCCGCGATCTCGCGCCGGTCGGTGACGACGGTGGCGCCCAGGCCCAGCACGGCGCTGGGGTAGCAGGCAGCGGGGTCGTTGTTGGCCAGCGAGCCGCCGATGGTGCCGCGCGCGCGCACCTGGCGGTCGCCGATGCCGCCTGCCAGCTCGGCCAGGGCCGGGATGGCGGCCTGGACCTGCGGGTTGGCGGCCACGTCGGCATGGCGCGTCATGGCGCGGATTTCCACGGTCTGGCCGTTGACGGCGATGCCGGCCAGGCCCTGGACGCGGTTCAGGTCCACGATCTGTTCGGGCCGCGCCAGGCGCAGGCGCATCGATGGCAGCAGGCTCTGGCCGCCGGCCAGGTACTGGCCGCCCTGCGCGGCCAGCGCGGCGGCGTCGGCCGTGGTGCCCGGGGCTTCATAGGTGAATGCGTACATGGCGCTCTCCTCAGGATGTGGCTGCGGCGTCGATGGCCGACCAGACACGGTGCGGGCTGGCCGGCATGTCCAGGTCCCTGACACCCAGGGGATGCAGTGCGTCGAGCACGGCATTGATGACGGCGGGCGGCGAGCCGATGGCCCCCGCCTCGCCGCAGCCCTTGGTGCCCAGCGGGTTGTGCGTGCAGGGCGTGCAGACGGTGCCGAGCTTGAACTCGGGGAAATCGTCGGCGCGCGGCATGGCGTAGTCCATGAAGCTGCCGGTGAGCAGCTGGCCGGTCTCGCGGTCGTAGACGCAGTTTTCCAGCAGCGCCTGGCCTATGCCCTGGGCCACGCCGCCGTGCACCTGGCCCTCGACGATCATGGGATTGATGATGGTGCCGAAGTCGTCCACGGCGCTGAAGCGGTCCACGCGCACCACGCCCGTGGCCGGGTCCACCTCGACCTCGCAGATGTAGGTGCCTGCGGGGAAGGTGAAGTTGGTGGGGTCGTAGAAGGCGGTTTCGTTGAGGCCGGGCTCCAGCTTGTCCAACGGGTAGTTGTGCGGCACATAGGCGGTGAGCGCGATCTGGGCGAAGGGGATTTTCTTGTCGGTGCCGCGCACCGTGAACTCGCCGCCCGCGAAGTCGATGTCGGCGTCGCTGGCCTCCATCAGGTGGGCCGCGATTTTCTTGGCCTTGGCCTCGATCTTGTCCAGCGCCTTCATGATGGCCGCGCCGCCCACGCTGATGGAGCGCGAGCCATAGGTGCCCATGCCGAAGGGCACACGGCCCGTGTCGCCGTGGACGATGTCCACGTTCTCCACGGGTATCCCCAGGCGCGCGGCCACCACCTGGGCAAAGGTGGTCTCGTGCCCCTGGCCGTGGCTGTGCGAGCCCGTGAACACGGTGACGCTGCCCGTGGGGTGCACGCGCACCTCGCCGCATTCGAAGAGGCCTGCCCGCGCGCCCAGGGCGCCCGCGATGTTGCTCGGCGCCAAGCCGCAGGCCTCGATGTAGCTGCTGTAGCCCAGGCCGCGCCTGAGGCCCCGCGCCTCGCTGTCGGCACGGCGCGCGGCAAAGCCGGCCACGTCGGCCAGGGCCTCGGCCTTGTCCATGCAGGCGCCATAGTCGCCCACGTCGTACTGCAGGGCCACGGGCGTCTGGTAGGGGAAGCTGGTGACGAAGTTGCGCCGCCGTATCTCGGCCTGGGTCAGGTTCAGCTGCCAGGCGCAGCGGCTGACCAGGCGCTCCAGCAGGTAGGTGGCCTCGGGCCGGCCCGCGCCCCGGTAGGCATCGACGGGGGCGGTGTGGGTGAACCAGGCATCGACCTCCACATAGACCTGGGGCGTGGCGTACTGGCCCGCCAGCAGGGTGGCATAGAGGATGGTGGGCACGGCGCTGGCGAAGGTGCTCAGGTAGGCGCCCAGGTTGGCATCCGTGTGCACGCGCATGGCCAGGAACTTGCCGCTGGCGTCCATGGCCATCTCGGCATGGCTGACATGGTCGCGGCCATGGGCATCGGTGAGGAAGGACTCGCTGCGGTCGGCCGTCCACTTGATGTTGCGGTTGAGCTTGCGCGCACCCCAGGTCAGGCAGACATCCTCGGCATACAGGAAGATCTTGGAGCCGAAGCCGCCGCCCACGTCGGGCGCGATCACGCGCACCTTGTGCTCGGGCAGGCCCATGACGAAGGCCGTCATCAGCAGCCGCTCGACGTGCGGGTTCTGGTTGGCCACGTACAGCGTGTACTCGTCATTGGCGCGGCTGTAGCTGCCGATGGCCGCGCGCGGCTCCATGGCATTGGGGATCAGCCGGTTGTTGACCAGGTCCAGCTGGGCGATGTGGGCGGCGCCGGCGAACACGGCGTCCACGGCGGCCTTGTCGCCGATGGCCCATTTGTAGCAGTGGTTGTCGGGGGCGATGTCGTGCACCACCGCGCCGGGCACGCTGCCGGCCGCCGCGTCGGCCACCAGCACCACGGCGGGCAGCGGGTCGTAGTCCACCTCCACCAGCTCGGCCGCGTCGCGTGCCTGCTCCAGCGTCTCGGCCACGACCATGGCGACCTGGTCGCCCACGTAGCGCACCGTGTCCAGCGCCAGGATGGGGTGCGGCGGCTCCTTCATGGGCTCGCCGTTGGTGCTGGTGATCAGCCAGCCGCAGGGCAGGCCGTTGATCTTGTCGGCCGCCACGTCGGCGCCCGTGAGCACGCCGATGACGCCGGGCGCGGCCTTGGCCGCATCGGTGGAAACGGAGCGCACACGCGCATGCGCGTGCGGCGAGCGCACGAACACCGCATGGGCCTGGGCGGCCAGCGCGATGTCGTCGGTGTACTGGCCCGCGCCCGTGAGGAAGCGGTAGTCCTCCTTGCGCTTGACGGGCTCGCCGATGTGGGGGAGCTTGGAAAAGTCGGATGCACCCATGGCTTTCTCCTTGTGGTGGCCTGCGGCGCTCAGGCCGCAGGCCCTGCCATGGCCTGGCTGCCCTTTTTCACGGCGGCCACGATGTTCTGGTAGCCCGTGCAGCGGCACAGGTTGCCCTCCAGCGCCTCGCGGATCTCGCGATCGCCCGCGCACGGCTGACGCTGGCACAGGTCCACGGCGCTCATGACCATGCCCGGCGTGCAAAAGCCGCATTGCAGCCCGTGGCACTCCTTGAAGGCCGCCTGCATGGGGTGCAGGCCGCCGTCGATATCCGCCAGCCCTTCGATGGTGCGCACCTCGCAGCCCTCGGCCTGCACGGCCAGCATGGCGCATGACTTGACGGCGTGGCCGTCGACGATGACGGTGCAGGCCCCGCACTGGCTGGTGTCGCAGCCCACATGCGTGCCGGTCAGGCGCAGGTGCTCGCGCAGCGCATGCACGAGCAAGGTGTTGGGCGGAACGTCGATGCGCTGCGCGCGCCCGTTGACGGTGAGCTGGACATTCATCGTGCTGTCTCCTGCCTGTGATCGGCGGTGATCTGGAACGTGGGGGAACGCCGGGAACCTCGCCTGCCATGGTCGCCCTGCCCGCAGGCGCCCGTTCTAGGGTTGACCCGCAAGCCCGGGCCGGGCGGCGCGGATATTCTCAAAATGACACAGTTGCCTGCGCAGCCTCCGCCATCAGCGGCCGGGTCTTCGCCTGCGCCCGCTTCTGCGCCCCGCTTATGCACCCGCCTGCCAGCCCGTTCGCAATCCCTTGCCAGCCAGCCACAGGAGTTCCCGCCCCATGTTCGCCCTGAGCCCCGACGCCGCGCAGCCCTGCCCCGCCGATCCGCGCCACCAGCAGGTCGCCCGGGCCCGCGGCCTGGCTTTCGGCGATCAGGTGCTGGCCGGCTCACCGCCCGGCATCGCACCCTGGCTGTGGCGCTCCTGGCAGCGCTGCCTGGCGGCAGGCCGGCGCCCGGACGAGCGCGTGGTCTACGAAGCATTGGGGCCGCATGCGCTGCGCCAGACCCGTGATGGCCATGAGCTGCTGCTGCAGGCCGCGCGCCCCGTGATGGCCCAGCTGGTGGGTGCCGTGGGCGCCATGCACTACTTCAGCCTGCTGACCGATGCACGCGGCACGGTGCTGGAGGTGCAGGGGCCGCTGGAGCGCAGCGACATCCGCGTGCAGGCCATCGCCCGCGTGGGCGTGGACCTGTCCGAGCAGGGCGTGGGCACCACGGCCATTGGCGCGGCCCTGGCCGAGCACAGCCCCGTCTGGCTGCACCGGGCAGAGCATTTCTTCGAGGCCAACCGCCACTACAGCTGCGCGGGTGCGCCGCTGTCCGGCCCGGACGGCCGCTGCCTGGGCATGCTGGACATCACGGGCGTGGACGTGCCGGAGCGGCCCGAACTCATGCACCTGGCGCTGCGCTGCGCCCGCGCCATCGAGGACCGGCTGCTGCGCGCCCTGCCCCATGCCCTGCTGCTGCACCTGAACTGGCCCGGCGGGCCGCTGGGCCAGGAGGGCGAAGGCCTGCTGGCCGTGGACGCCGAAGGGCATGTGGCGGGCAGCAATACCCTGGCCCGCCAGCTCGTGCCCCAGCCGCTGTCGCTGCCGGGCCAGCCGCTGCACTGCAGCGAACTGCTGGCCATGCCCTGGACGGCGCTGGTGGACCATGCGCGCCAGCGCCCCAACGAGCCGCTGCGCCTGCCGCTGTGGTCGGGCCTGCGGCTGCAGGCCCTGGTGCAGCCCGGCCCCCAGCTGCGCCAGCTGCTGCCTGCGCTGGGCACGGCAGCGCTGGCCACCGCCGCCCAGCCCAGCACGCTGCGCGCCAGCGAGGGCGTGCTGATCGAGCAGGCCCTGCAGGACGCCCAGGGCAATGTGACCCGGGCCGCCCGCGCGCTGGGCATCAGCCGCGCCACGCTGTACCGCAAACTGGGGGCCCGCAAGCCGGTTTCACCGCCCTGAAGGCCGGTTTACTGGGGTTCCTACCGATTTCTTAGGGGGTGGATACGGCCGCGAACCCTGGCGGGTCTTCGTAAAATCCAGGCTTTCCGGTCCAGGCGCCGACAAGAGCGCAGCGCACAGGCCTACAGGCCGCCGCTTGAAGGACCCCACAGCCTATCCTTTGGAGACACCATGCAGGCTCTATGCACAACACCCCAGTCCCACGGCGCAAGCCAGGCACCGGCACGCCCGGCACGTTCCACCGCTCCCGCGGGCGCAAGCCTCTCCATCTAGCCATCGGCCCCAGCGGGCCTATTTTTTTGTTCATACAAGGAGAGCAAGCGTGTCAGGACTCCTCAAATTCGCCATGGGCATGGACTGGGTATCCACCAAACTCAGCAAGGTCGCGGGCTGGGCCGTGCTCGCTGCCGCACTGATCTCCGCAGGCAATGCGGTCACGCGCTACGGGCTGGACATGAGCTCCAACGCCTGGCTGGAGATCCAGTGGTACCTGTTCGGCACCACGGTGATGCTGGGCGCGCCGCTGGTGCTCAAGCTCAACGAGCATGTGCGCGTGGACATCATCTACGGCAAGCTGCGCGGCAAGGGGCCGGTCTTCGTGGACCTGTTCGGCCTGATCTTCTTCCTGCTGCCGGTGATGGGCCTGCTCACCTGGCTGACCTGGCCCTTCTTCTGGAACATGTTCGTGACCAAGGAGATGTCCGGAAACATCGGCGGTCTGATCCGCTGGCCCGCCGGCCTGCTGCTACCCCTGGGCTTTGGCGCCATGTTCCTGCAGGGCGTGGCCGAGATCATCAAGCGCGTTGCCTATCTCAACGGCAGCTACGCGATGACGACGCACTACGAGAAGCCGGTTCAGTAACCCCGGCCCCGCTCCCACCGACTTCTCCAGGACGACACCAGAATGCACATGGAAAACTTTGCCCCGATCATGTTCACGGGGCTGATCGTGATCATGCTGATCGGCTTCCCCGTCGCGTTTTCGCTCGCGGCGCTGGGCCTGTTCAGCGGCTTCTTCGCCATCGAAATGGGTTGGTTCCCCGCCAACTTCATGTCCACCCTGCCGATCAACATGTTCGGCATCCTCTCCAATGACCTGCTGCTGGCCATCCCCTTCTTCACACTGATGGGCGCGGTGCTGGAGAAATGCGGCCTGGCCGAGGACATGCTCGACTCCATGGGTCAGCTGTTCGGCCCCGTGCGCGGCGGCCTGGGCTACTCGGTCATCATCGTGGGCTTCATCCTGGGCGCCATCACGGGCACCGTGGCCGGCCAGGTGATCGCCATGGCCATGATCTCGCTGCCGGTGATGATGCGCTATGGCTACAACATGCGCTACGCAACGGGCGTGCTGGCGGCCTCGGGCACCATCACGCAGCTGGTGCCGCCCTCGCTGGTGCTGATCGTCATGGCCGACCAGCTCGGCCGCTCGGTGGGTGACATGTACAAGGGCGCCTGGGGCCCGGCCATCCTGCAGGTGCTGATCTTCGCCATCTACACCTTCATCCTGGGCCGCATCCGCCCCGAGTACGTGCCCGGCCTGCCCCGCACGGCACGCACGCTGCACGGCTGGGCGCTGTGGGGCAAGTGCCTGCGCGGCATCATTCCCTCGGCCATCCTGATCTTTGCGGTGCTGGGCTCCATGGGCGGCCTGCCCTTCATGGACCATGCCATCGCCACGCCCACCGAAGCCGGCGCCATGGGCGCTGTGGGCTCGTTGATCCTGGCGGCCATCCACAAGCGCCTGAACTGGCAGCTGCTCAAGGAGGCCATGGACGGCACCATGCGCCTGACGGCCATGGTGGTCTTCATCCTGATCGGCTCGCGCGTGTTCTCGCTGGTGTTCCAGGGCGTGGACGGCGCCATCTGGATCGAGCACATGCTCACCGACCTGCCGGGCGGCCAGATCGGCTTCCTGATCGTGGTGAACATCTTCATCTTCTTCCTGGCGTTCTTCCTGGACTTCTTCGAGATCGCCTTCATCATCTTGCCCCTGCTGGGCCCGGTGGCGCACAAGCTGGGGATCGATCTGGTCTGGTTCGGCGTGCTGCTGTGCGTGAACATGCAGACCTCGTTCATGCACCCGCCCTTCGGCTTTGCGCTGTTCTACCTGCGCGGCATCTCGGACACGCTGTTCAAGGAAAAGCGCATTGACCGGCCCGTCAAGTCCAGCGACATCTACATGGGCTCCATTCCCTGGGTGGTGATGCAGCTGATCCTGGTGGCCATCGTGATCTTCTTCCCGCAGACCGTGACCGTCTTCCTCGACAAGGAGGTGGTCGTGGACCTGGACAAGGTCCAGCTGGAGATGCCGGCCGACATGCAGCCGCAGGGCGGCAGCATCGACCTGGACAATCCGTTCGGCGCGTCCGCAGATACACCGCCCGCCGATACGCCACCCGCTGACACGCCCGCAGCGCCCGATGCTGCACCGGCTCCGGCTGAACCGGCAGCGCCCGCGCAATGACGCAGGAGCCGTCCACTGCGGCGCTGGAAAGCGCCGCCTACCCTCCGCTGGTGCGCGTGATGGCCGTGGCCATCGTGCTTGCACTGGCGGCCTTCGCTGCCTGGTCGGCGCCCGCATTGAGCGATGCGCAATGGTCGTTCGCCAGCCTGAGCACCTATGCGCTGGCCGCCGTGCTCATCGCCTGGGTGGGCTGGTGGATGGTCTTCAGCCGCACCCGATACCAGGACGGCGAGCTGACCCAGACCTGGCTCTGGGACAAGCGCGTGCAGGCGCGCGAGGTGGCCACCTTCAAGATCGTGCACTGGCCCTGGCTGCAGGGCTTGGTGGCGCCGCGCATGCTGGTGCGAAGGCGCAACGGCTCCATCGCCTGGATGCATTCGGCCGACCCGCGCCTGCTGGTCGCCTTCGGCGAAGCCGTAGTGCAGCAAGGCATGCAGCCCGCAGCGGCACAAACCTGAAGCCGCGCCAAAGAAAAAGCCCCGCTGGTATTGCGCCAGCGGGGCTTTTTTGTCGCGCAGCAGGCCTTGCGGCCTGCCTGCGCTCACAGCTTCTGTTGCTGCATGAAGCGGTCGAAGGTGCCTTCGGTGAAGCGGAACCAGGCGTTCTGGTCGGCCAGGAACTTGGCGTAGTCGGTGTAGACCTTCTTCCACTCGGGATTGGTGTTGTTCAGGTCGGCATAGATCTGCTGGGCCGACTTGAAGGCGGCCGTCATCACGTCCTGCGTGAACGGGCGCAGCTTGGTGCCCGAGCCCACCAGCTGCTTGATGGCAACGGGGTTCTTGGCGTCGTACTTGGCCAGCATGGTCACGTGGGCGTGCGAGGCGGCAGCCTCCACCACGGCCTTGTATTCGGCCGGCAGGCCTTCCCAGGCCTTGGTGTTGATGTAGAAGTCCAGCTGCGGACCGCCTTCCCACCAGCCGGGGTAGTAGTAGAAGGGCGCGACCTTGTTGAAGCCCAGCTTCTGGTCGTCATAGGGACCCACCCATTCCAGCGCGTCGATCGTGCCCTTTTCCAGCGCGGGATAGAGGTCGGCGCCGGGGATGGACTGGGGGATCACACCGAAGGGCTCCAGCACCTTGCCCGCAAACGGGTTGGTGCGGAACTTCAGGCCCTTGAGGTCGGCGACCGACTTGATTTCCTTGCGAAACCAGCCGCCCATCTGCGCGCCCGTGTTGCCGCCGGGCAGGTTGATGATGTTGTACTTGGCGTAGAACTCGCGCATGAGCTTGAGGCCGTTGCCCTCGTACATCCATGCGTTCATCTGGCGGGCGTTCAGGCCGAAGGGAACAGCGCAGCCCAGGCAGAAGGTAGGGTCCTTGCCGTAGAAGTAGTAGGGAGCGGTGTGGGCCATTTCCACGGCCGCGCTCTGCACGCCGTCCACCACGCCGAAGGCCGGCATCAGTTCGCCGCCTGCGTGCACCGAGATCTGGAACTTGCCGCTGGTGGCTTCGCTAACCTTCTTGGAGAAGACTTCCGCCGTGCCGTAGATGGTGTCCAGGGACTTGGGGAAGCTCGATGCCAGGCGCCAGCGGATCGCCGCTTGCGCATGCACGGCGGGGGCTGCACCAGCAGCCAGGATGCCGGCGATACCGGCGTTTTTGAGGATGGAACGACGATCCACTTCACTCTCCTTGATGAACGGAATTTCTGGGCGGGCTGCCAATCTGTGTCAGCTTGTATGACCGCCTGAAAATGTACATGAGGAGAGGGCAGGCACCGCCCCCAAATGGGCTGTGCCTTCTAGGAACTTCTACCTACGAAACGCCCGCAACTCTCGCGCTCACAGCCGCACCACGCTCATGTAGCTGCTGTAGCGGAATTCGGAAAAACGGTCCCACAGCAGCTGGTCGCGCTGGAAGCTGCGCAGGCTGTGGTGGATCTTCTTGAACTGGGGTGACTTGGCGTCGTTCTCGGCCAGCACTTCCATGGAGGCCTTGAAGCCCGCATCCATGAAATCCTTGGGAAAGGCGCGCAGCTGGACCTTGTCGCCCAGCAGCTTCTTGAGGGCCCCAGGATTCAGCGCCACATAGCGCGAGGTCATCTCGCGCGCGGCCACGGCGGCAGCGGCATCGACCATGGCGCGGAACTCGGGCAGCAGCGACGCATAGGCCTTGGTGCTGATGAAGAAGGACAGCTCGGCGCCACCCTCCCACCAGCCCGGGTAGTAGTAGTAGGGGGCGACCTTGCTGAAGCCCAGCTTCTGGTCATCGTAGGGGCCGACGAATTCGGCCGCGTCCAGTGTGCCCTTCTCCAGTGCCTGGTAGGTGTCGCCCACGGGAATGTTGTGGGCGACCACGCCCAGCTTGTGCATGGTGTCGCCAAACAGGCCGCCGCCTAGGCGCATGCGCAGGCCCTTGAGATCGGACAGGGTCTTGATCTCCTTGCGGAACCAGCCGCCCATCTGCGTGCCGGTGTTGCCCGCGCTCAGGCTCTTGATGCCGTACTGGGCATAGAAGTCGTCCATGAGCTTGCGGCCGCCGCCGTGCTCCATCCAGGCGTCCATCTGGCGCGCGGTCAGGCCGAAGGGAATGGCGCAGCCCAGCGCGAAGATGTAGTCCTTGTCGGTGAAGTAGTAGGGTGCCGTCAGCGCCATCTCCACGGTGCCGTTCTGTATGCCATCGACGACGCCGAAGGCCGGCATCAGCTCGCCGGCCGGGTGCACGCTGACCTCGAACCGCCCGGCAGACAAGGCCTTGAGCGTGCGCGCAAAGGTCTCGGCCGAGCCCAGGATGGTGTCCAGCGACTTGGGAAAGCTCGCAGCCAGCCGCCAGCGCACCGTGCCTGCCGCCGCATCCTGCGCGTGGACTGCGGGTGCGGCCGCCGCTGCCAGCACGCCGGCCATGCCTGCATGTTTGATGAGTGAGCGACGGTCCATGGATGGCTCTCCCTGATGGCCTTTTTCAGCAAAAAAAACGCACGTCTGCACGTGCGTTCGCTACTGTAGCAGGCGCCAGCCCTGCCAACGGTCCCGCAGCGCGCCTGAAGAGGCTCCCGCAGGCCGCCCGGCGCCAGCTGGCGCGGCCTGCGGCGCATCTGACGGAAAGCTTGCGGGGCGCCAGCCCTGCTCAGGCTACCGCGCGCTCGGGTGCCAGATGGGCGCGCACCGAGGCCTCGATGCCCGCCGCATCCAGGCCCTGCAGGGCCAGCAGCTTGGCGGGATCGCCGTGCTCGATGAACTCGTCGGGCAGGCCCAGCTGCAGCAGCTGGCGCGTGATGCCGGCGGCCTGCAGCGACTCGGCCACGGCGCTGCCTGCGCCGCCCATGATGCAGCCCTCTTCCACGGTGACGATGAGCTCGTGCGTGGAGGCCACCTGGCGCAGCAGTTCCTCGTCCAGCGGCTTGGCCCAGCGCATGTTGACCACGGTGGCGTCCAGCGCCTCGGCCGCGGCCAGGGCCGGGTACAGCAGGGTGCCGAAGGCCAGGATGGCGACCTGCTTCTTGGCAGACTCGCGGCGCACCTCGCCCTTGCCGAAGGGCAGGCCCTCCAGGCTCTCCAGTGGGGCCACACCCACGCCCGCCCCACGCGGGTAGCGCACGGCCACGGGATGGTCCTGCTCGTAGGCGGTGGTGAGCAGCTGGCGGCATTCGCGCTCGTCGGCCGGGCAGGCCATGCTCATGTGCGGAATGCAGCGCACGAAGGCGATGTCATACGCACCTGCGTGCGTGGCGCCATCGGCGCCGACCAGGCCCGCGCGGTCCAGCGCAAAGACCACGGGCAGCTTTTGCAGCGCCACGTCGTGGATCAACTGGTCGTAGCCGCGCTGCAGGAAGGTCGAATAGATGGCGACCACGGGCTTGAGGCCCTCGCAGGCCATGCCGGCCGCGAAGGTGACCGCATGCTGCTCGGCAATGCCCACGTCGTAGTAGCGGCCCGGAAAGCGCTTGTGGAATTCCACCATGCCCGAGCCCTCGCGCATGGCGGGGGTGATGCCCACCAGGCGCTGGTCCTTGTCCGCCATGTCGCACAGCCAATGGCCGAAGACCTGGGTGAAGGTCTGCTTCGGGGGCGTGGCCGGCTTGACCAGGCCCACGCTGGGATCGAACTTGCCGGGGCCGTGGTAGGCCACGGGATCGGCCTCGGCCAGCTTGTAGCCCTGGCCCTTCTTGGTGACCACGTGCAGGAACTGCGGGCCCTTGAGGCTCTTGATGTTCTCCAGCGTGGGGATCAGCGAATCGAGGTCATGCCCGTCGATGGGGCCGATGTAGTTGAAGCCGAAGTTCTCGAACAGCGTGGCCGGCACGACCATGCCCTTGGCCTGCTGCTCCAGCCGCTTGGCCAGCTCCAGCAGCGGAGGCACCTGTTTGAGCACGCTCTTGCCCATGTCGCGCGCCTTGGCGTAGAACTGCCCGCTCATGAGCTGGGCCAGGTAGCGGTTGAGCGCGCCCACGGGCGGGCTGATGCTCATGTCGTTGTCGTTGAGGATGACCAGCAGGTTGGCATCGGTCACGCCGGCGTTGTTCAGCGCCTCGAAAGCCATGCCAGCCGTCATGGCGCCGTCGCCGATGACGGCGATGGCGCGGCGGTCCTCGCCCTTTTGCTTGGCAGCCAGGGCCATGCCCAGGGCGGCCGAGATGCTGGTGGAGGAGTGCGCCGTGCCGAAGGTGTCGTACGGGCTCTCGGCGCGCTGCGGAAAGCCCGACAGGCCGCCGAACTGGCGCAGCGAGGCCATGCGCTCGCGCCGGCCCGTGAGGATCTTGTGCGGATAGGTCTGGTGGCCCACGTCCCAGACCACGCGGTCGTAGGGCGTGTCGAACACCGCATGCAGCGCCACCGTCAGCTCCACCGTGCCCAGGTTGGAACTCAGATGCCCGCCGGTCTTGGAGACGCTGTCGAGCACATAGGCACGCAGTTGCTGGGCCAGGGTCTTGAGTTCGGCACGCGACAGACGCCTCAGATCCGCGGGATCGTCGATGGTCTGCAGCAGGGAGTAGGTGTTCGTGGTCATGCTAGGTATCTTGGAGCGGCAAGGCCGCGGTCCGTATTGTCAGTGGGTGCGGCTCACGACCATGTCGGCCAGTGCCGCCAGGGCCCGCGTGTCCGGCAGGCCGCTGCGCGCCAGCGCCGCGTGCGCCAGGGCGCACAGCTCGTCGGCATGGGCGCGGGCCTGGTCCAGGCCCAGCAGCGAGACGTAGGTCGGCTTGTCGTTGGCCGCGTCCTTGCCGGCCGTCTTGCCCAGGGTGGCCGAGTCGGCCACCACGTCGAGGATGTCATCCACCACCTGGAAGGCCACGCCCAGCGCCTGCCCGTAGTCGGACAGCGCCTGCCAGGCCTGGGCATCCACGCCCTCCTTGCAGGCCGCGCCCATGAGCACGCTGGCATGCAGCAGGGCGCCGGTCTTGAGGCGGTGCATCTCGCGCAGCTGGGCCTCGCTCAGTTGCAGGCCCACGCTGGCCAGGTCGATGGCCTGGCCACCGGCCATGCCCTGCGCGCCTGCGGCACGGCCCAGCAGCCGGCACAGCCGCGCCTGCAGGGCGTCAGGCATGCTGCCGGCCTGATCGGGCTCGGGAACGAGCAGCTCGAAGGCCAGCGCCTGCAGCGCATCGCCAGCCAGCAGGGCCGAGGCTTCGCCGAACTGCACATGCACCGTGGGCTTGCCACGGCGCAGCACGTCGTTGTCCATGCAGGGCATGTCGTCGTGCACCAGCGAATAGGCATGGATCAGCTCCACCGCGCAGCCGGCACGCACGGCCGCGGGCTGCAGGCCATCGACGGCCTCCGCGGCGGCCCAGACCAGCAGCGGGCGCAGGCGCTTGCCGCCATCGAGCACGGCGTAGCGCATGGCCTCGCCCAGGCCCGCAGGCGCATCCACGCCCACCCATTGCGACAGCGCGCTTTCGGTGCGCGCCAGGCGATCGGTCATCCAGCAGGGGAAATCCAGCGCGCCGGGGCCGGTCGGCTGGGAAACATCGGAAGCGCAAGTCATCACGGCACTCATGGCAATCTTCAATCCTGGCTCCACGGGGCCAGCGTCCCCTCGTCAAGCACCTTGACCTGTTCCTGCACCGCGTCGAGCTGGCCGCGGCAATAGCCGAGCAGCTGCGCCGCGCGCTGGTAGCCTGTCAGCATCTGCTCCAGAGGCAGCTGGCCCGACTCGATCTGCGCGATGAGCTGCTCCAGCTCCTGCAGCGCGGATTCGTAACTGGTGGGCTCGGCAAGAGCCTTGGGAGCAGCCTTGGGCATGGTGCGATGGCGGTGCGTTGTGGGGAACCGACGATTCTAGGCGCCCCTCCATGACCGTGCCGCCAATAACCGGACAGCCCTTGACAGGCGGCATCCGGCGCGCGCAATACACGTACCGGGCATCCGGAAATAACCCCACGGGCTATAATCCCATTCCCCGTCAAACCGGCCCTTTGCCTGGGCATACGGTCGGGCTCATCGACAAGAGACAGCGCCTCGGGCGCCGCTTCTTTTCACGTCGTGAAGCCTGCCTCCATGTCCAGGAACGGCCGGTTTTGCTTTTTCCAATCCCGTGCGCACGCGCACCCTCCCTGTGGGGAGTCTTTAGGTCAGGTCACCCATGTCTGATTTAAGTCTTCAACTGCAGCAGGCCGCAAGCCAACTACCAGTTTCCAGTTACTTCGACCCTGCGTTGTTCCAGCGCGAGTTGGAGACCATCTTTCAACGCGGCCCGCGCTACGTGGGCCACCAACTGGCCGTTCCCGAGATAGGCGACTACTACGCCCTGCCCCAGGAAAAGGAAGGCCGTGCGCTGGTGCGCAATGCCAGGGGGCAGGTGGAGTTGATCTCCAACGTCTGCCGCCACCGCCAGGCCGTGATGCTCAAGGGCCGGGGCAATCTGATGACCGAAGGCAAGGGCCATGCGGGGGGCAACATCGTCTGCCCGCTGCACCGCTGGACCTACAGCACCAGCGGCGAGCTGCTGGGCGCACCGCACTTCAGCCACGATCCCTGCCTGAACCTGAACAACTACCGGCTGCGCGAGTGGAACGGCCTGCTGTTCGAGGACAACGGCCGCGACATCGAGGCCGACCTCGCCGGCATGAAGCTGCGCGAGCAGCTGAGCTTCGAGGGCTTCGTGCTCGACCATGTCGAGATGCACGAGTGCAACTACAACTGGAAGACCTTCATCGAGGTCTACCTCGAGGACTACCACGTGGGCCCCTTCCACCCGGGCCTGGGCAACTTCGTGACCTGCGACGACCTGCAGTGGGAGTTTGCCAAGGAGTACTCGGTGCAGACCGTGGGCGTGGCGCCCGGCTTTGCCCAGCCCGGCTCGGACACCTACAGGAAGTGGCACGACGTGCTGCTGGCCTACCGCAACGGCGAGCTACCCGAACGCGGCGCGATCTGGCTGACCTACTACCCCCACATCATGGTGGAGTGGTATCCGCACGTGCTCACGGTCTCGACCCTGCACCCGCTGGCGGTGGACCGGACGCTGAACGTGGTCGAGTTCTACTACCCCGAAGAGATCGCGGCCTTCGAGCCCGAATTCGTGCAGGCGCAAAAGGCCGCCTACATGGAGACCTGCATCGAGGACGACGAGATCGGCGAGCGCATGGACGCCGGCCGCAGGGCACTGTATGAGCGCGGCGACAACGAGGTCGGCCCCTACCAGAGCCCCATGGAAGACGGCATGCAGCACTTCCATGAGTGGTATCGCGGCGTGATGGGTGACGCAGTCCCCGCACGCTGATCTGCTCCGGCTCTCCCGACGGCCCGCATTCGTGCGGGCCGTCTGCATTGGGCGGTCTGCATCGGGCCGCTTGCATTGGGTCGTCTGCATTGAACGGCAGGCCTGCTGCCCAGCTCCTCTGAATGCAAGCGCCCTGATGTGCCCAATGGGCAGGGCTGGCGGCGGCAATGCATCCCGAGGCAAGTCCAATGTCTTGGCTTATGCAATACAGTTCCTTGCGCGTGTCCCTGCCACGGCCCTGGGCCGTACGCAGCCAGGCGGCATGCGCCAAAAACAAAACCCAACCCTTTTCTCGTCCAGCGCCGCGGTCCTTGTGCGGCTCTATCCGGTCATTTATATGCAAGCCCTGTGGATGGTGGCGGCCGCATTCGTCTTTGCGGTCATGAGTGTGTGTGTGAAGTTCGCCTCCCAGGATTTCAACGCGGCGGAAATCGTCTTCTACCGCGGACTGGTCAGCATGGTGGCGCTGTGGTGGCTGGCGCGCCACCAGGGCATCTCGCTGGCCACGCGCTACCCGCGCGAGCATGCCTGGCGCAGCTTCGTGGGCGTGACTTCCATGGGCGCCTGGTTCTACTCCATCGGCCATCTGCCGCTGGCCACGGCGGCCACGTTCAACTCCATGAGCAGCATCTGGATGGCGGTCTTTCTGATCGGCCAGGGCCTGCTGCTGCGCCACCAGCTGCGCCGCCAACCCGAATCGCATGCGCTGCGCGCGCTGCCGCCGTTTCCCTGGAGCCTGGTCGCCACCGTGGCCCTGGGCTTCGTGGGCGTGATCCTGGTGCTGCGCCCCAGCGCGGCGCCGCAGGAATTCGTGGCCAGCGCGGGCGGCCTGATCGGCGGGGTGTTCGCCGCCATGGCCTATATGCAGGTGGCCACGCTGTCGCGCATGGGTGAGCCCGAGGCGCGCGTGGTCTTCTACTTCGCACTGGGCTCGGCCGTGGCCGGCGCCCTGGCCATGTGCTTCACGGGCGTGTCCGTCTGGCCGGGCTGGCGCGCGTTGTGGCTGCTGCCCGTGGGCGTGCTTGCCGCCGTGGCCCAGGTCTGCATGACGGCGGCCTACGCCTCGGCCAGCAACAGCCGCAACACCCTGGTCGTGGCCAACCTGCAGTATTCGGGCATCGTCTTCGCGGCCCTGCTGAGCCTGGCGATGTTCGGCGAAAGCGTGCCGCTGATCGGCTGGGCCGGCATTGGCCTGATCGTGGCCAGCGGCGCCCTGGCCACGGCCCTGCGTTCGCGCGGCTGACGCCGCCGGCCCGCATGGGGCCGTCGCATAATGGATCGGATCTTTTTGCCGCAGGCGCACCACCGCCTGCACAGGCCTTCGGAGTTCCGCATCCATGACTTCCAACACCACCTACCAGACCCACCAGACCCTGATCTCCGTCCAGGAGCTGGCCGCGCTGCAGGCCAGCGCCCGTCCGCTGATGGTCTTCGACTGCAGCTTCGACCTGACCCAGCCTGCGGCCGGCAAGGCCCAGTACCTGCAGGCCCATGTTCCAGGCGCCGTCTTCGCCGATCTGGACCATGACCTCAGTGCCAAGCATGGCGTGCCCGGCGCCCATGGCAGCGTGGCGGCCAGCGAGCAGGCCGCCTCAGGCGGCCGCCACCCGCTGCCCAACCGCGAACGCTTTGCCGTGTGGCTGTCCAGCATCGGTTTTTCCAACGACATGCAGGCCGTGGTCTATGACCGCAACGGCGCCAACTACTGCGGGCGCCTGTGGTGGATGCTGCAATGGGCCGGCCATGGCGATGTGGCCGTGCTCGACGGAGGCCTCCAGGCCTGGCAGGCCGCAGGCCAGCCCGTGGCATCGGGCGAGGAAAGCGCGCGCTTCCAGTCCAACTTCGAGCTGCGCGAGCCGCTGCAGCAACTGGCAACGGCGCAGCAGGTGCTCGATGCACTGGGCAGCGCAGGCCAGACCGTGGTCGATGCCCGCGCCCCGGCCCGCTACCGCGGGGAGGTCGAGCCGCTGGACCCTGTGGCCGGCCACATCCCGGGCGCGCTCAACCGGCCCTTCACCGAGAACATCGCTGCCGACGGCCGCTTCAAGCCTGCCGCCCTGCTGCGCGCGGAGTTCGAACAGCTGCTGGCAGGCCGCGATCCTTCCAGCGTGGTGCACCAGTGCGGCAGCGGCGTGAGCGCGCTGCCCAACCTGCTGGCCATGCGCATTGCGGGGCTGCCGCCTGCAAGGCTGTTCGCGGGCAGCTGGAGCGAGTGGTGCAGTGACCCGAAGAGGCCGGTGGAGCGCGGCTAATTCGGCTTATGCCTCCCCTTGGGGAGGCTGCACAATGACAGCACTGTGTCAAAAGGCCGACATGCAACTACACCACTGCAGCGGCCTGCTCCCAAGCCCCCAGACGGCGGGGCCCGAGCGAAATCGAGTCATCCAAACCTTGCTACAGATGTAAGGTAAATCTTACAAACGCCGTCTCACAACCAGACATCCAGCGCAGACCTGCCCCGACTTCAACGGCGAAGGGCCCTCCTCCACAATCCATCTCAACAGATCGCAACAGGTTGAACATCTTGTTTCTACCCGGGCGTTGCGGCTGCCGAGATGCAAAGGATGGTCCTATGAACAATGAACAGCTGCTTGCCGAAATCCGCGAAGCCAACCTCACTTACCTGATGCTGGCCCAGACCCTGATCCGCCAGGACAAGGCCGAAGCGGTGTTCCGCCTGGGACTGAACGAAGAATCGTGCGACCTGCTGGCCGCACTGTCGGCAGCCCAGGTGCTGAAGCTGGCCTCGCGCAACACCTTGCTCGCCAGCTTCCGGGTGGACGACGAAATGGTCTGGAGCTTGCTGACCAACCACAGCAGCAACAAGATCGGCAACGGTGCGACCAACACGCTGCACGCCAACATCCTGATGGCCAGCCGCGTCTCCGAAGTCCTCTGATCCGCCTGAAGAACTCTGGAGCCCGCCATGTCCACCCCCGCCAAAAGTGTCCTGAACGAGTCCAAGCAGATCGAGCGCGCCGCCATGCTCATCGAGATGGGTGCACGCATGCAGGTGCTCGAATCCGAGACCACGCTGTCCTACGAGCGCCTGATCCGCCTGTACAAGGAGATCGCAGGCAAGTCGCCTTCCAAGGGCCAGCTGCCGTTCTCGACCGACTGGTTCCTGACCTGGCAGGAGAACATCCACAGTTCGCTGTTCCTGAATATCTACGAATACCTGTCCAAGGGCGCCGAGCTGGATGCCGTTGAACAACTGACCAAGGCCTACCGTCTCTATACCGAGCAGATCCAGGCCGCCGAGCTGGAAGCGCTGCTGTCCTTCACCCGCGCATGGCGCCTGGTGAAGTTCGTCGACGCGCAGATGCTGACCCGTACCCAGTGCACGGTGTGCAAGGGCCAGTTCGTGACCGAGCCCTACGAGAACGAGCGCCACTACCAGTGCGGCCTGTGCAATCCGCCCGCACGCGCCGGCAAGAGCAAGAGCGCCGGCTCGCTGATGCTGCACTGATGATCTGCACTGCGCATCGCACCCGCGATGCCGCCACAGGAATCCAGGAATCTAGACCGTCCCGCCGCCTGCCCTGGCGGCGCAGTCCCTGGCGAACTGCGGCAGTTTCTCGCCTGGCAGGGCGCGGCTGAAGTACCAGCCCTGCACCAGCAGATCGCCCTCGAAGCCCAGGGCCTGCAACTGCGCCTCGGTCTCCACGCCCTCGGCCACCACGTTCAGCTGCAGCGCCTCGCAAAAGCGCAGCAGGCCGTCCAGCACCAGCTCGCCCTTGGCATGGCCGCTGGCCACGACGAAGCTGCGGTCGATCTTGATGGCATCCACATCGAACTGGTGCAGGTAGCTCATGGACGAGAAGCCGGTGCCGAAGTCATCGATGGACACCTTGGCGCCCAGCGCATGGATCTGCCCTATGGCGCGGCGGATCGCCTCCACGTCGCCCACCATTTCTTCCTCCGTGATCTCCACGCCGACCTGCCCCCTGGCCTGGGCCAGCAGCAGCATCAGGCGCGAGCAGTGCTCGGGCGAGGTCAACGTGGCACCCGACACATTGATGCTGATCGGCATGGCAAAGCCCTCCTGGCGCCAGTGCCGGCTCTGGCGCACGGCAGCGCCCGCCACCCACAGGTCCACCTCGCGCATCAGCCCCGCATCGGCCAGCCAGCGCAGGAAACTGCCGGGCTGCTGCAAGCGGCCCTGCGCGTCCCGCGCGCGCAGCAGGGCCTCGCAGCCCAGGCACAGGCCGCTGCGGTGCGAGACCTGGGGCTGGAATTCCAGGTGGAACTCGTACTCGCTGATGCGACGGATATGCGCCAGCATGGTCTCGCGCCGGGCCTGCGCCTGGTGCGCCTGCACCAGCGGATCGCGCACGATCAGGCCGGCCTCTTCGGGCAGGCGCGAGAACGTGGTGTCCAGCGCGTGCAGCACGATGGCACCGTCGTCCTGGCCCAGCCGGTCGATGGCCCGCACGTAGGGCGCATAGATCAGCGCCCCCAGGGCCGTCAATGCCAGTTGCAGCACCACGGCCGCCATGTCCCCGCCCGTGCTCACATAGGCATTGAAGACCACGGGCGCAGTCAGCGGCAGCACCATGGAGGCCGGTGCCACCCAGCCGGCCTGCACCACCGTGACGGCCACGACCAGGTTGATGGCGGGTACCGCGAGAAACGGCACGAGCAGGCGCAGGTTCAGGATGATCGGCAGCCCGAACAGCAGGATCTCGTTGACGTTGAGCAAGGAGATGGGCAGCGCCGCCAGCGCCAGCACGCGCAGGCCCCGCCCCCGGCAAAACAGCAGCACGGCCAGCGCCAGCGACAGCGTTGCACCGGAGCCGCCGATGAAGACGAAGGAGCCCATCAGCCCGCCGCTGAGCGCCCAGGGCGCCTGCAGCCCCTGCGCCACGGCGGCGGCATTGGCCACCACCGCCTGGTCCAGCACCTGGAAGAAGGGCTGCATGGCGTAGTAGCCCTGGACGCCGAAGAACCAGAGCACGGAATTGAGCAGTGCCAGCGTCAGCCCGCTGCGGTAGGGGTTCTCGGGGCCCGCGATGGCCAGCGGCAGTTCGGCCCGCGTGATATCCGGCAGCACCTGTTGCAGGCCCAGCAGCAGCAGCACGAGCAGCACGGCGACAAGGGCGCCGGGAACGACGAGGTTCATAACCTCGCGCACGTTCTCGCTCACGAAGCCGGTGCGCGCGATGCGCGTCCAGCGCAGCCGGCTCAGGCGCGCCATCAGGGGCACGGTGATCAGGGGGGAGGCGATGGAGATGAACAGCACCAGGGTGGCTGCCGCGCGCGGGTGCTCGCTCAGCAGATAGATGGCCATCTGCACATGCGCGAAGCACAGAAAGGTCACCGGCAGGCGCGGCAGCCGGTGGCGTATGGAGAGCATGTAGCCGATGGACGCGGCCACCAGCAGCGGCAGGATGCTGCCGATCTCCGCGTGCAGGCCCGCAAGCACCCGCACCACGGGTTCGGGCTGGCCGGACATCTGCGCCAGCGCCGACAGGATGAGGAACAGGGCCGAGACCAGCAGACAGGGAACCAGCCAGAGCAGGCCCTCGCGTATGGCCCGCATGGAGTTGGCGCCGGCCAGCCTGGCCAGGCGCTGTGTCAGGAACAGTTGCACGTCCGGAAAGCCGGCCCGTGACGTCTTGTTGCCCATGGCTCCCACCCTTTTCTTCCCGGCAGAAGTCAGGCGCTCCTGTCCGGAGCACATCGTACAACGCCGGCCGCAAAGGGCTGTTGCGGCCTCCAGAGAGCAGGATCAGCCCGTGTTGCGCACCCCGGCCGCGATGCCGTTGATGGACAGGTGGATGCCGGTCTTGATGCGCTCATCAGTCTGGCCTGCGCGCCAGCGGCGCACCAGCTCCACCTGCAGATGGTGCAGCGGATCGATGTAGGGGAAGCGATGGCGTATGGAGCGCGCCAGCGCTTCGTTGTGGGCCAGGCGCTGCTTGTCGCCCGTGATGCGTGCCAGCGCATCGACGGTGCTGTGCCACTCGGCCTCGATGGCGCTGAAGATACGGCGGCGCAGGCGCGCATCCGGCACCAGGTCGGCATAGCGCGAGGCCAGGTTCAGGTCGCTCTTGGCCAGCACCATGTCCATGTTGGACAGCAGGGTACGGAAGAACGGCCACTGGCGGTACATCTTCTGCAGCAGGGCCAGCTGGGCCTTGCCATCCTTGCCCGGCTGGTCGATGAAGGCCTTGACCGCGGCGCCAAAGCCGTACCAGCCCGGCAGCGTGAGCCGGCACTGGCCCCAGCTGAAGCCCCAGGGAATGGCGCGCAGGTCCTCGATCTTCTGCGAGGGCTTGCGCGAGGCCGGGCGCGAGCCGATATTCAGCTCGGCAATCTCGCGGATGGGCGTGCTGCTGAAGAAGTAGCTGGTGAAGCCGGGGGTCTCGTACACCAGGGCGCGGTAGGCGCCCATGCTGGCGTCGGACAGGAAGGCCGCCGCATCCAGGAAGGCGCGCGTGGCCGGCTTGGTCGGCTGCAGCAGCGTGGCCTCCAGCGTGGCGGCCACCAGGGTCTCCAGGTTGCGCCGGCCGATCTCGGGGTTGGCGTACTTGGAGGCGATCACCTCGCCCTGCTCGGTGAGGCGGATCTGGCCACGCACCGTGCCCGGAGGCTGGGCCAGGATGGCCTGGTAGCTGGGGCCGCCGCCCCGGCCCACCGTGCCGCCGCGGCCATGGAACATGCGCAGGCTGATGCCATGGCTGTCGGCCAGCTCGTCGAACAGCTCGACCAGCGAGATCTCGGCGCGGTACAGCTCCCAGTTGCTGGTGAAGATGCCGCCGTCCTTGTTGCTGTCGCTGTAGCCCAGCATGATGTCCTGCTCGCCGCCGCTGCGCTGCACCATGGCCGCGACGCCGGGCAGCTGGAAGTAGCGGCGCATGATGGGCGAGGCGCTGCGCAGGTCGCCAATGGTCTCGAACAGCGGCACGACGATCACATCGCAGATGGCGCCGTCGTCCAGCGTGCCGCGCAGCAGCCCGGCCTCCTTTTGCAGCAGCAGCACTTCCAGCAGGTCGCTGACCGATTCGGTGTGGCTGATGATGCAGTGGCGTATGGCCTCGGCGCCCAGGGCCGCGCGCAGGCGGCGCGCGGTCTCGAAGATGGCCAGTTCGCCGCGCGCATGCTCGGAATAGTCGGCGCCCACCACGCGCAGCGGCCGCGCCTCTTCCAGCAGGCGCACCAGCAGGGCGCACTTGGCATCTTCCTGCAGGCCCGAGTAGTCGGGCTCCAGGCGCGCGGCAGCCAGCAGCTCGGCCACCACTTCCTCATGCTTGTCCGAGCTTTGGCGCAGGTCCACCGTGGCCAGGTGGAAACCGAAGACCTGCACGGCGCGCATCAGCGGCCGCAGACGCTGGGGCGCCAGCACCTCGCCGTGGTTGCGGCTCAGGGAATCATCGATGACGCGCAGGTCGGCCAGGAACTCCTCGGGCGAGGCATAGGCGTTCTGCGGCGCCACGGCGTGGCGCGCGGCCTCGCCGCCCGTCAGGCCCTTGAGCGTGGCCGCCAGGCGCGCGTAGATGCCGGTGAGCGCGCGGCGGTAGGGCTCGTCGGAGCGGTGCTCGTTGGTGTCGGGCGAGCGCTCTGCCAGCGCCTGCATCTCGGTGGACACATCGGTCAGGCGCTGTGACAGCGACAGCTCGCCGCCCAGGTAGTGCACCTCGCGAAGATAGTGGCGCAGGGCCACGTCGGCCTGGCGCGACAGCGCCAGCTCCAGGCTCTGGGCCGTGACATTGGGGTTGCCGTCACGGTCGCCGCCGATCCAGTGGCCCATGCGCAGGAAGCTGTGCACGGGCAGGGTGTTGCCCAGCTCCTGCTCCAGTTGCGCATACAGCTTGGGGATCTCGCGCAGAAAGGTGGCTTCGTAGTAGGACAGCGCGTTTTCGATCTCGTCGGCCACGGTGAGCTTGGAGTAGCGCAGCAGGCGCGTCTGCCACAGCTGGCTGACACGGGCGCGCAGCTGGGCCTCGTTGCGTTCCAGCTCGCGCGGGGTGAGCGCGTCCTTGGCGCTGTTGTACAGCTGGGCGCGGGCCACGATGTCCTCGCGCGCGGCCAGCAGTTGGGAGATGTCGCGCTCGGCCACCAGAATGCTCTGGCGCTGCACTTCCGTGGGGTGGGCCGTGAGCACGGGTGCCACATAGCTCTTGGCCAGCGTCTGCGCCACGGTACCGGCCGAGATGCCGGCCCAGCGCAGGCGCGCCAGCGCCACTTCGATGCTGCCTTCCTGGGTGTTGCCCGCGCGCTCGTGCACGGCGCGGCGGCGGATGTGGTGGCGGTCCTCGGCCAGGTTGGCCAGATGGCTGAAATAGGTGAAGGCGCGGATCACGCTCACCGTCTGGTCCGTCGTCAGGCCCTTGAGCAGGCGCTTGAGCGCGCGGTCGGCGGTCTCGTCGGCATCGCGGCGGAAGGTCACCGACAGCTGGCGCACCTGCTCGATCAGCTCGAAGGCCGCCACGCCTTCCTGCTCGCGGATCACATCGCCCAGAATGCGCCCCAGCAGGCGTATGTCCTCGATCAGCGGCAGGTCCTTGTCCGTCTTGCGGACAGGCTTGTCATCACGCCTGTCATCTCGCGCATTGCTCTTGCGGGGGGCGGTGGCCATCAACGAATCTCCTGGAATCGGTCAGCGTATCGGTTTGCTTGGGCTTCGGTCCTGGTGCCGGGTTTACTGCGGCGCAGCATGCTAGCATCCCGCGCTCCCCCCGAGGCACCTGATGAACACCAAACCACTTCTCCCCCACTCCATCGTGATCGCCACGCGCGAGAGCCAGCTGGCACTGTGGCAGGCCGAGCATGTCCAGGCGCTGCTGCGCGCCCGGGGGCATGAAGTGGAATTGCTGGGCATGACCACCAAGGGCGACCAGATCCTGGACCGCACGCTGTCCAAGGTCGGCGGCAAGGGCCTGTTCGTCAAGGAGCTGGAAGTGGCGCTGGAAGAAGGACGCGCCCACATCGCCGTGCACTCGCTCAAGGACGTGCCCATGGAGCTGCCCGAAGGCTTTGTGCTGGCCTGCGTGATGGAGCGCGAAGACCCGCGCGACGCTTTTGTCTCCAATCGCTACGCCACGCTGGCCGAGCTGCCGCAGGGCGCCGTCGTCGGCACATCGAGCCTGCGCCGCCAGGCACTGCTGCAGGCCCTGCGCCCCGACCTGAAGATAGAGCCGCTGCGCGGCAACGTGAACACCCGCCTGCGCAAGCTGGACGAAGGCCACTACGACGCCATCGTGCTGGCCGCCGCAGGCCTGATGCGCCTGGGCCTGGCCGACCGCATCCGCGCCAGGTTCGAGCCCACCGGCATGCTGCCGGCCGCAGGCCAGGGCGCGCTGGGCATCGAGGTGCGCGCCGACCGCCAGGACCTGATCGACGCGCTGGCCCCGCTGGCCCACCAGACCACCTGGCTGACCGTGACCGCCGAGCGCGCCGTCAGCCGCTGCATGGGCGGCAGCTGCTCCATGCCGCTGGCGGCGCACGGCACATTCGACGGCCAGCAACTGCGCCTGGACGCGGCCTGGGGAGACCCGGAAGGCCGGCTGCCGCTGGTGCAGGTGCACGCCGACGCCACCGTCACCGACTTCGCCAGCGCCGACGCGCTGGGCCAGCACGTGGCTGCGCTGCTGCAGGCGGCCGGCGCCCAACCGGCCCCCAAGCTCTAGACGGCACGCCCACATGCCACCGCGCATACTCGTCACCCGCCCGGCCCATGACGCAGCCGCGTGGGTGGATGCGCTGCAGGCCCGGGGCCTGCCGGCCCAGCCGCTGGCGCTGATGGCCATAGGCCCCTGCCGCGATGCGGCCACGCAACAGGCCTTGCAGGCCGCCCGCAACGCGCTGCGCGAAGGCCCAGGCTACCGCGCCGTGATGTTCGTCAGCGGCAATGCCGTCCAGCATTTCTTCGGCACCGACCCCGCACGGCTTGCGGCCTCCACCCGCGCCTGGACGCCCGGCCCCGGCACGGCCCAGGCGCTGCTGGCCCTGGGCATTGCGCCAGCACAGATCGACGGCCCGCCACCGGACGCCGCCCAGTTCGAATCCGAAACGCTATGGCAGCGCGTGCATGACCAGATCCATGCGGGCGACCGCGTGCTCATCGTGCGCGGCGACAGCCAGGCAGGAGCGCCCAGGACCGTGCCGGCCACGGCAGGCGCCGGCCGCGATTGGCTGGCCGCCCGACTGCGCGAGGCAGGTGCCCAGGTCGAAATGCTGGCCGTCTACCAGCGCGAACTGCCTGCCTGGGATGCAGCCCAGACGGCACTGGCACGCCAGGCGGCCGAAGATGGCTCGCTCTGGCTGCTCAGCAGCGCCGAATCCGTTGCCAACCTGCAACAGCTCTTGCCGGGCCAATCGTGGCAAAAGGCGCGAGCGCTTGCTACGCACGAGCGAATCGCCGCCCAGGCCAAGCAACTGGGATTCGGATATGTCAAGCAATGTCGGCCGGCTCTGGAGGACGTGGTTGCGTCGATAGAATCGACGCCATGAGTTCCGACGCAGCGCAAGACCGCCCCACCCCGCAGGACCTGACGCCCCCAGCCTCCGCCGCAGCATTCGCTGCCGGCTCCGCCCAAAGCAGCCCCGCTGCAGACCTGCGCAGCGGCTCCTCTGCCCTGGTCCTGGGCGTGGGCGCCGTGGCCGTGGCGGCGCTCATTGCCTGCGGCATGCTCTGGCAACGCCTGGGCAATATCCAGGAACAATTGGCCCGCCAGTCCGCGCAGTCCGGCTCCCAGTCGGTCGAGGCCCGCACCCTGGCGCGCGATGCCCAGGACCTGGCCCGCGACAGCGCGGCGCGCACCTCGGTCATGGAGGCGCGCATTGCCGAGCTGTCGCTGCAGCGCACGCAGCTCGACGAACTCCTGCAAAGCATGTCGCGCTCGCGCGACGAGAACCTGGTGGTGGACATAGATTCCTCCATCCGCCTGGCCCAGCAGCAGGCCGAGCTGTCCGGCAGCCTGCAGCCGCTGGTGGCCACGCTCAAGAACGCCCGCCAGCGCATAGAGCGCGCCGCACAGCCCCGTCTGGCTCCCGTGATGCGGGCGCTGGACCGCGACCTGGAGCGGCTGGCCCGCATGAGCGTGACCGACACGGCCGGCCTGCTCACCCGCATCGAGGATCTGGTGCGCCTGGTCGACGAGATGCCCCTGCTCAACGCCGTGGCCCAGCCACGCGCCAGCCGCCATCGCGGCGTGGCCGGCCAGACGGCCCGCCAGCCCGAGCCCGCCCCCATCGAGGGCAGCCCCACCGAGTGGAGCTGGTGGCAGTCCTGGGGTGAGCGCGGCTGGACGGCCGTGCGCGAAGAGGCCCAGGACCTGCTGCGCGTCAGCCGCATCGACCACCCGGATGCCATCTTGCTGGCGCCCGAGCAGGCCTATTTCCTGCGCGAGAACCTCAAGCTCAAGCTGCTGAACTCGCGCCTGGCCCTGCTGTCGCGCCAGTGGGATGCGGCGCGTGCCGACCTGGCCGCCTCGGGCATGGCCGTGAACAAATACTTCGATCCTGCCGCGCGCCGCACCCAGATCGTGCAGGCCCAGCTGCAGCAGATCCAGGCCAATCTGCGCACCACCGAACAGCCGGCGCTGCAGGAAACCCTGGCGGCGCTGGCAACAGCCGCCGCAGGCCGCTGAGCAGCCGGGAGACAGACGAATGCGCGCTGCACTGTGGTTGATCGGTTTGTTCGGCATGGCCGTTGCGGCCGCATTGTTCGCGGGCTCCAACCAGGGCACGGTGACCCTGTTCTGGGCGCCCTACCGGCTGGACCTGTCCCTGAACCTGGCCATTGCCATCATCGTGCTGGCCTTCGTGCTGCTGTATGCCGCGCTGCGCGCCCTGGCCGCGCTGCTGCAGATGCCGCACCAGGCACGGCGCTGGCGCAGCCAGCAAAAAGAGCGCGCCATGCACCACAGCCTGCTGGAAGCCCTGTCGCACCAGCAGGCCGGCCGCTTCCTGCGCGCACGCAAGTCGGCACTGGCAGCGCTGGCGATGGAGGAATCCCTGGCCGAGGCCCATGCCGCCGTGCCACACGGCACGCGGCTGCGTGCGGCCGCCCACATGGTGGCCGCCGATGCCTCCCACGCCCTGCAGGACAGCCCGCAGCGCGACCACCACTGGCGCGAAGTCCTGGCCAATGCACCGGCCCAGGGCAATGCCCAGGAGCAGGAAATGCGCGAAGGCGCCCAGATGCGCGCCGCGCGCTGGGCCCTGGACGACCGCGACGCAGCTGATGCGCTGCGCCGCCTGGCCGAACTGCCCCAGGGCGCGGCACGCCGCACGATCGCGCTGCGCATCCGCCTGAAGGCCTCGCGCCTGGCAGGCCAGACATCGACGGCGCTGGACACGGCGCGCCTGCTGGCCAAGCACCGCGCCTTCTCGCCTGCGGCCGCCGCCAGCGTGGTGCGTGGCCTGGTGCTGGAGAGCATCAACGAGGCACGCGACACCACGCAGCTGCAGCACTTCTGGCTGTCGCTGGACGGTGAGGAACGTGCCATGCCCGAGATCGCGCTGCCGGCCGCATCGCGCCTCATGGCCCTGGGCGGCGAGGCCGCGCAGGCCCGCGCCTGGCTGCTGCCCGTGTGGGAACGCCTGCTGTCCCATGCCGGCCCGCGCAGCGAATCGCATCTGCCGCGCTTGGTCCAGGTGCTGGAGCCCTGCCTGGACGGGCTGGACGGCACCTGGCTGGCACGCATCGAGGCGGCCACCAACAGCCATCCGCGCGAACCCCGCCTGCAGTACCTGGCCGGCATGGCCTGCGTGCAGCGTCAGCTCTGGGGCAAGGCCCAGCAACTGCTGCTGCGCGCTGCGCCCCATCTGCAGGAAAGCGCACTGCGCACCCGTGCCTGGCAGCGCCTGGCCCTGATGGCCGAGCACCGGGGCGATGCCGACGCAGCCGCAGCCGCATGGAAGCAGGCGGCGCAGGCCGTGGTCATGCTGCCCGCCGATCCCGCCCGGCCCTGAACTCGTGCAGCCCGCGCGTAACGCGGGTGCTGCGGGTACTGCGGGTACCACCGGTGGTGCGGCCTTCATCTTTTTTGAATTGAGCCGTCAATACCGCTGAACTCTTTTGGATTTGCCGCTTCCTACACTGCACGTTGTCCGCAGTGCACGAAGTTCTCGCAGAGCGCACCGCACCCTTTTTGCCATCCAGGGCCCCTTCACAGGGGCCCTGAACGGTTCCAAAGCCTGCCGCCATCCATGACAGAGTCCTCAGCCCGCGCCAACGCGCCAGCAAAATCCTCCTCCAGAGCCACGCGCTATACCGGCGTGGCCATGGCCGCCCACTGGGTGCTGGCACTGGGCCTGATCGCCGCCCTGGGCCTGGGCTGGTACATGACCGGCCTGCCGTTCTCCCCCTCGCGCCTGAAGCTGTACAACTGGCACAAGTGGCTGGGCGTCACGCTTTTGACGCTGAGTCTGCTGCGCCTGCTCTGGCGCGTCACCCACCGCCCGCCCGAGCTGCCGCCCGCCGTGGCCCGTGCCATGCCGCAATGGCAGCACTGGGCCCACAACGGCACCCACCACGCCATGTACCTGCTGTTCTTCGCCGTGCCCCTGCTGGGCTGGGCCTACAGCTCGGCGGCCGGCTTTCCAATCGTCTTCCTCGGCATGCTGCCCCTGCCTGACTTCGTGAGCGCCAGCCCCGAACTGGCGGAAACCCTCAAGCCCCTGCACGGCTGGGCGGCCTGGGCCCTGGTCGTGCTGATTGCCATGCATGTGGGCGCCGCCCTCAAGCACCAGTTCATCGACCGCGACGGCCTGATCTCCCGCATGCTGCCGGGCCGCGCCTGAACCTTTCGCCAACCTCTCGCCAGCCAGGGCCGGTGTCCATCCGGCCCCAGCCACCCCTGACCGGACCTTCCCGACCCCTAGGAGTCTCGCCATGCGCTTTTCCTCCACGCTGACCACCATCGCCCTGGCCGCTGCGGCCCTGGCTTCCCAAGCGGCACTGGCCGAGCAAAAGCTCGTCCCCGCCCAGAGCGCCGTGAACTTCACGGCCAAGCAGATGGGCGTGCCCCTGCAGGGCCACTTCAAGAAGTTCGATGCCCAGGTCCAGTTCGACACGGCCAAGCCCGACACCAGCAAGATCCGCTTCACCGTGGACACCGGCAGCGCCACCATGGGTGCCAAGGAAACCGACGCCGAACTGCCCAAGGCGGACTGGTTCAATGTCGCCAAATTCCCGCAGGCCGTGTTCGACTCCACCGCCGTCAAGGCGCTGGGCGGCGGCAAGTACCAGGTGGACGGCAAGCTCAGCATCAAGGGCCAGGTCCAGAACGTGAGCATTCCCGTGCAACTGGCCCAGTCCGGCACCACGACCACGGCCACCGGCACGCTGCCGCTCAAGCGCCTGCAATTCAAGATCGGCGAAGGCGAATGGGGCGATACCTCCATGGTGGCCGACGAGGTGCAGGTGCAGTTCAAGCTGGCACTGACCGGCGTGGGCAAGCTGTAAGCCGCGTCCCTGCCCAAGATCGGCCATTTTCTTTCCCGTTTCGTGCAACCCCAACCTAGGAGTTCTTTCATGCGCACTTCCGTGTTTGCCCTGGCCATTGCCGGCCTGTTCGCCACCGCTGTCCAGGCTGCTCCCGCAACCTACGCCATCGACCCGACGCACACCTTCGCCACGTTCGAGATCGACCACAACGGCGCCTCGACCAACCGCGTGCGCTTCGACAAGAAGAGCGGCACCGTGGAATTCGACCGTGACGCCAAGGCCGGCAAGGTCGAAGTCGTGCTGGAAATGGAATCGCTGAGCTCGGGCACCGCCGCCTTCGACAAGCACCTCAAGAGCGCCGACATCTTCAACGTGGCCAAGTTCCCCCAGGCCAAGTTCGTCTCCGACAAGTTCGTCTTCGACGGCGACAAGCTCAAGGAAGTCACCGGCCACCTGACCATCCTGGACAAGACCCAGCCCGTGACCATCAAGGCCAACAAGTTCACCTGCTACCCCAACGCCATGCTGCAAAAGCGTGAGACCTGCGGCGGCGACTTCGAAGCCGTGATCGACCGCACCGCCTTCGGCGTGAACTACGGCGTGGACTATGGCTTCCCCAAGCAAGTGCGCCTGGTGATGTCCATCGAAGCGGTCAAGCAGCAGTAAAACCGCATTCGCCGCAGTGCCTTTCAGGGCGCTGCCGCTCAAAGCCCGTGATCCGCAAGCCGGTCACGGGCTTTTTTTTGCCTTTTCTGAATTCCCGGAAAAGACCTTGCCAATGCCCTCCATTCGCACCCGCTCCACAGAGGTACAGCAAGCACATTGGCGGCCTTTGCAAATGCATCAAATTGATAGCGATTTCACGGTCATTGAGAAGTCGCAGCATAACGATTCCTCGGTATCGATAGATACAAATAGACATACTCCAAAAAACTTACTTTAAATTTCATTTTCCGATCACTCCCTGGCATTCACCCATGAAGCAGATCTCCATTGCTCCCGCCGTTGTCGCCGCCATTGCCGCCCATTCATTCCCAATGGCCGCCAATGCCCAAAGCATCACGGTCGCTCCGGCTGCCGCCGTCGCGGCAACCGCGATTCCGGTGGACAACCCTTGGAGTCTGTTGGCCCTTGCCATAGGGCTGGCCATGGCCGCCTGGCTGGTGCTGCGCAACCGGCAGCACCGGGCGCTCTTCATGGCGCTGTGCACCAGCGCCATCGTGTGCGCCACGCTGTGGCACAGCCCCGATCTGCGTGCCCAATTGACGGGCAGCTTTACCAACCCGGCGGGCGAGACACGGCCATTGCTCGTTGCGCAAATTGTCAATGGCGGCAATATCAATGGATTTTCTGCAGAAGATTTCACCAATGATTCCGGTGTAGCACTCAAAATCACCGCCATTCAGCCACCGAATTTGAATCAGTGTTTTCCCTCGGGCTTCACCCATCTCATGCCGCCAGGGGCACCGCCCGCATCGCCCCCGCCTCTTTGCGCCGTGGGCAACACCATTGCGCCCAATGGCACATGCCGGGTGAATGTGGAAACCATTTGCCGCGCCGAGGCAGCCCAGGCCACGGCCGGCGCCAGCCCCACCACGCTCAGCGTTCCCGGCGCGGGCCTGTCATTTGCCGCAGGCAGCACCGGCACGGTGAACGTCAGCAACAGCGGCGGCTCGGCAGCGCTCAATGTGCAGGCCACCATTCCCGCAGGCAGCGGCATCACCATCGCCTCCAACAGCTGCGCGGCAACGCTGCCTGCGGGCTCCAGCTGCGCCATCACCCTGACGGCACCCGCGGCGGAAGGCCCGACCACGGTCAGCATTGCCGGCAGCAACGCCGCAGCCACCACCACCCCGGTCACCGTGACAGGTGGCCCGGCCCCGACCACCACGCTGAGCATTCCCGCCACGCCGCTGTCGTTTGCGGCGGGCAGCACGGGATCGGTGACCATCACCAACAGCGGCGGCGCAAATGCGCTCAATGTGCAGGCCAGCATTCCTGCGGGCAGTGGCATCACGGTGTCCAACACCACCTGCCCTGCCGCCCTGGCACCCTCTGCCAACTGCACGATCACGTTGACCGCGCCCTCGGCGGAAGGTCCGACCGCCATCGGCTTCGGCGGCAGCAATACGGCGTCCACTTCCGTGCCGGTCACGGTGTCGGCAACCGGCACGCCCACCACGCTGAACATTCCTGCGACGTCCGTGTCCTTCGGAGCGGGCGGCGCCGGCTCGGTGACCATCACCAACAGCGGCAGCGCACCTGCGCTCAATGTGCAGGCCGGCATTCCAGGGGGCAGTGGCATCACGGTGTCCAACACCACCTGCTCCGCCATCCTGGCTTCCTCGGCCAGCTGCACGATCACGCTGACAGCCCCCTCGGCGGAAGGCCCGACCCCCATCGGCTTCGGCGGCAGCAACACGGCTTCCACGTCCGTGCCCGTCACGGTGACGACTGCCGTCCTGCCCGCCACGCTGACCATTCCCTCGGCGTCCCTGTCCTTCGGAGCGAACGGTGCTGGCTCGGTGACCATCACCAACAGCGGCAGCGCACCTGCGTTCAATGTGCAGGCCAGCATTCCGGCGGGCAGTGGCATCACGGTGTCCAACACCACCTGCGCCGCCATCCTGGCTCCCTCGGCCAATTGCACGATCACGTTGACTGCCCCTTCGGCCGAGGGCCCGACCAACATCGGCTTCGGCGGCAGCAATGCGCCCGCCGCTACCGCACAGGTCACGGTCACCGCACCCGTCGCGCCAACCGCGCCTACCGTTCCCCCAGCACCCGTGCTGTTCGGCGCCTACGGCGCAGGCTCGGTGACCATCACCAACAACGGAACGGCGCCCGCGTTCAACCTGCGGGCCATCATTCCGGTCGGCAGCGGCATCACGGTGGCCTCCTCCACCTGCCCGGCGTCACTGCCGGTGGGCGCAAGCTGCACCATCACACTGACGGCGGCAGGACCGGAAGGCCCGACGAACATCGGCGTTGGCGGCAGCAACACGCCGGCCACGACGGTGCCTGTCACGGTGACGACCCCTGTCACGCCGACTACGCTGAACATTCCCACTGCCCCCGTGTCCTTCGGCACCGGCGGCGCCGGTTCGGTGACCATCAACAACAGCGGAAGCGCACCCGCGTTCAACGTACAGGCCACCATTCCGGCCGGCAGCGGCATCACGGTGTCCAACTCCACCTGCGCCGCCATCCTGGCCCCCGCTGCCAGCTGCACGATCACGCTGACGGCCGCTGCGGCCGAAGGCCCGACCGACATCGGCTTCGGCGGCAGCAACACGCCGGCCACGACCGTGCCGATCACGGTGACAGCCCCCGTCGCACCCACCACGCTGAACATTCCCACGACCCCCCTGTCGTTCGGCACCAGCGGCGCAGGCGCGATCACCATCGTCAACAACGGAACTGCACCCGCGTTCAATGTGCAGGCCACCATTCCGGCCGGCAGCGGCATCGCGGTGTCCAACACCACCTGCCCCGCCATCCTGGCCCCCGCTGCCAGCTGCACGATCACGCTGACGGCCACTGCGGCCGAAGGGCCGACCGCCATCAGCTTCGGCGGCACCAACACACCGGCGACGACGGTGCCGGTCACGGTGACGGTCCCCGTCACGCCGACCACGCTGGACATTCCCGCCGCACCCGTGTCGTTTGGCACCAGCGGAGCGGGCACGGTGACCATCACCAACAACGGGCCCGCACCGGCGTTCAACGTGCAAGCCACCATTCCGGTCGGCAGCGGCATCACGGTGGCGTCCAGCACCTGCCCCATCTCCCTGCCCCCCGGGGCCGACTGCACGATCACGCTGACGGCTGCGGCCGCAGAAGGCCCGACCGCGGTCAGCTTCGGCGGCAGCAATACGCCCACCACGACCGTGCAGGTCACGGTGACGGTGCCCGTTCCCACGGCCACGCTCTCGATACCCAGCGCTCCGCTGTCGTTCGCTGCGGGCGGCTCGACAACGGTCCTCATCAGCAACACCGGCGCTTCTGCAGCCTTCAACGTGACCGCCACGGCGCCAGCCGGTAGCGGAATCACCGTGCAGTCGAACACGTGCGGTGCCGCACTCGCCTCTTTGGCCAGCTGCGGCATCACCCTGACTGCGGCCGCCGCCGAAGGCCCCACGGCCATCAGCCTCGGCGGCAGCAATACGCTGGCCACGACCGTGCCGGTCACGGTGACGGCGCCCGTCACGCCGACCACGCTGGGCATGTCCACCACGCCCGTGTCGTTCAACACAGGGACAACGGGCTCGGTGACCATCACCAACAACGGTGGGGCCCCTGCGCTCGACGTTCAGGCCACGATTCCGGCAGGCAGCGGCATCACGGTGTCGGCCAACACCTGTGGTTCATCGCTGGCAGCGGGGGCCAATTGCACGATCACGCTGACTGGAGCCACGCCGGAAGGTCCGACGGCCATCAGCTTCGCTGGCAGCAACACCACGGCAACGTCAGTGCAGTTCACCGTGACGGCGCCCAGCACCACGACCACGCTGGGAATCGCCGCATCGACCCTGACGATTGCTACTGGCGGCACGGGCTTCGTGACCATCACCAACACGGGATCGAATGCCGCCGCCAATATCGGCGCCACCATCCCCGGCGGCAGTGGGCTGTCCGTTTCCGGCAACACCTGCGGGCTGTCGCTGCCGGCCGGGGGGACTTGCACGGTGACCTTCACCGCAGGTTCGGACGAGGGGCCGACCAATGTCACCATCCAGGGCAGCAACACCGACACCGCAGCCTTGTCGATCACGGTCTCGGGTTCCATCGACATTGGCGCCTACCACCTCGATGGCAGCTGTGGTGTGCTTGGCGTCCTTGGCCCCGGCTTCACCCTCACTGCAGGCTCTGCGCCGCTTCCCGTCGGCACCACGGTGACCATCATCGGTTCGGGAGTTGCCAACATCGGTGTGTTCAGTGTGACGGGAGGCACAGCCAACGTGTCGGTACTTTCCCCAACCTCCCGCCAGGTCACCCTGACCTCGGCACTGCCGGCAGGGGCCACGATCGCGTTCAGAACCACGCTGTCCATCAGCGTCGCCTTCACGCTGAATGGCTCGACGACGCTGCCCAACGGCTATGCGGGCACAGGCGGGAAGCCCGCTGGCAGCGTGAGTTCCACGCTCATTCTCTGCAGCGCCACCTGATTGCAGGCGCTGCGGCAACACCCGGAAACCTCAGCGTCGGCAAGGCGGGGCCTCGAAGGCCCCGCCTTTTTTCTGTCCATCCCGCACCACGCCTGCCAGCCTGCGCACCCCTTGCTCTATGGCCTCCGGCTGCAGGCTCGCATAACCCAGGACCAGCCCGGCGCAGGACTGGCGGCGATGGGCATCACCGGCCGCATAGAGCGGCGAGATGGGACGAACGCCCACGCCACGCTCTCGCGCCAACCGCACCAGGGCAATCTCATCGCGCTGATGCACGGCAGGCACCCAGGCCACCACATGCAGGCCGGAGGCCGAGCCTTCGACCTGCACCGCGCCCGGCAGGTGCCGCTCCAGCGCCTGCAGCAATGCCGCCCGCCGGCCTTCGTTGCGACGGCGGGCAGCGCGCACATGGCGCTCGTAGCTGCCGTCCTCGATCAGCGCGGCCAGCACCAGCTGGTCCAGGCGCGGTGCATGCCGGTCGGCCAGCCGCCGGGCTTCCCGGAACACGGGCACCAGGGACGGCGGCAGCACCAGGTAGCCCATGCGCATCTGCGGCGACAAGGCCTTGGAGAAGGTGCCGACATGGATGACGCAACCCACCTCGTCAATGGACTGCAGGGCGTCGATGGGGCGCAGCCCGTAGCGGAATTCGCCGTCGTAGTCGTCCTCCAGAATCCAGGCACCCGTGGCGCGCGCCCAGGCCAGCAGTTGCTGCCTGCGGCCTATTGGCAGCACGCCGCCCAGCGGAAACTGGTGCGAGGGCGTGACATAGGCCAGCCGCGCCTGGCGCCCGGCCAGCGCCGAGGTATCCAGGCCCTGTTCATCGACGGCCATTTCCTGCAGGCATGCGCCCTGGGCCTCGAACACGCGGCGCGCCATCAGGTAGCAGGGCTCCTCCATCAGCACGGTCTCGCCCGGATCGACCAGCACGCGTGCGCACAGGTCGATGGCCTGCTGCGAGCCCTGCACCACCACGATCTGTTCGGCCGAACAGACAAGCCCCCGCGCCCTGCGCAGATAGCCTTGCAGCGCCATGCGCAGCGCCGGCTCGCCTTCGGGCGCGTCGTAGGACAGGGAAGACTGGCGCTGCACGATGGCGCGGTTGTAGGCGCGCCGCCAGGCCAGCGTGGGAAAGTCGTCAAAGGCCAGGGCGCCGTAGAGAAAGTCGATCGGGGCCGGCCCACCATCGCCTGCTGCCGGCGGCAGGGCTGACGCCAGCGCATCCACCCGCTGCCCATAGGAAGACAGCCGGGGACGGTCATGCTGCTGGGCCGCTGACGGCATGCTGCGCGCACGGCTGCGCTGCGCCGCGCCAGCCGCCACGCGCGCCCTGCTGCCTGGAGCGGTCTCCAGATAGCCTTCGGCCGCAAGCTGCTCGTAGGCCGCTGTGACGGTGGTGCGCGACACGCCCAGGTCCAGCGCCAGGGCGCGGGTGGAGGGCAGGCGTGCGCCCACGGCCAGGCTGCCGTCGGCCACCTGTGATTTCAGCCATTCGTGCAGGGTGCGGGCGCCGGGCGCTGCGCCGGCGTGGCGGGTGAAAGCGGATTTCAACTGGCCTGCCAAAAAATCATAAAACTGGATTTTTCATTGTGCCAGGGATGGTGGATAGTCCGGTTTCCCCCGATGCCGGCACACCAGCCCAGGAAGCGCCCATGTACACGCCCGCCCATTTCTCCCTCACCGATTCCGACAGCCTGCACGGCCTGATCCGCAGCCACCCCCTGGGCACGCTCGTCACCCAGGCCAACGGCGTGCTGGACGCCAACCACCTGCCGTTCCTGCTGGATGCGGACCCAGGGGAGATGGGCACGCTGAGCGCCCATGTGGCCCGCGCCAATCCCCTCTGGCACCAGTGCCGCGACGGCGCCGAGGTGCTGGTCGTCTTCCGTGGCGCCGAAGGCTATATCTCGCCCAGCTGGTATCCAAGCAAGCACGAGACGCACCGCCTGGTGCCCACCTGGAACTACGAGGCCGTGCATGTGCACGGGCAAATCAGCATCCATGACGACGAGAAATTCGTGCGCGGCCTGGTCGGGCGGCTCACGCGGGTCCATGAGGCATCGCAGGCCCAGCCCTGGAAGATGTCCGACTCGCCGCGTGAATTCATCGACGGCATGCTGCAGGCCATCGTCGGCCTGCAGATCCGCATCACCCGCCTGGAGGGCAAGGCCAAGCTCAGCCAGAACCGGCAGGCCCGCGACCTGGAAGGCGCCATCGGCGCGCTGCGCGAGCGCGGACAGGAGCCGCTGGCCGGTGCCATGGATGCGGCGCCGCGCATCTAGCGCCAGCCACCCTCATACAGATTGCCAACCACCGATGTACACATCCACCTTCACCTTCGCGCCGGGCGAATACGACGCACCATTCCATGCCCTTGACGGCCGGATCGCCGAGATCGCCCGCGCCATCCCCGGCTACCTGGGCGAAGAGGCCTGGGAGAACCCCGCCACAGGCCTGGTCTCCAACGTCTACTACTGGCAGACCTGGGAGGCGCTGCAGCAACTGATGCGCCACCCTGCGCACCTCGAAGCCAAGCAGCAACAGGCGCGCTGGCTCAAGGGCTACCAGGTGGTGATCGCCCAGGTGGTGGGCAGCTACGGCGACGGCGGCATAGCGCACCCGCTGGCCACCGCTGCGCAAGGCACTGCGCACCCGGCTCGCTGACCGGACCCGCTTTTGGCCCGATGATGGCGGCCATGCGATGGCGTTTTGATCCTGTTTCCCTGGCGTGGGCGGTGGCCCTGTTTGTCTTGCTCGTGCTGCTGGCCACCGTCGGCGCGCGCTGGGGCTGGGTGCGCAGCTTCTTCGGCGACGTGTTGGCCGTGGCCTGGGTCTATGCCGTGTTCAAGACCGTGATCGCCGCGCGCGTGCTGACGCTGGCATCGGCCGCGCTGTGCGTGGGCCTGCTGGTGGAGCTGGGCCAGTTCCTGGCATCGACCTTCCAGTTGCACATTCCCAACCGCGCTTTGCGCATCGTGCTGGGCAGCACGGCCGACTGGTGGGATGTGCTGGCCTATGTGATGGGTTTTGCAGCCGTGCTGGCGGTGGAGGCTGCGTTCCGTGGCCGCAGGCGCCCCGTCTTCACGGTATAAACCCACAGCGGTCCGCTACGGCTCTGGAACAAGCTCCTCGACAACGGATCCGCAGTGGATTTTCAGCCGCCCATAGTGGGACAGCTGCAAGAACAGATGCTGCGCCCTTGCTGACGAAGGCCTCTTCGTATCCCGCTGCAGCACTTCGCAGCGGTCCAGGCAGTCATCCATCTCTGCGGCTGCGTCGCGCTGGACGTTGGCAAAGTACGCCTGCACGGCAGGAAAGTTGACGATCCGCTCCAAGCGAATGGCTACCCTGGCCTGCGGCTTGTCGAACACGGCATAGAGAAAGAAGCACAGTTCCACGCTCCGGGCCGCCACATCCAGGCGCACCTGCTCCAGCAATCCATCGTGGTACTGGTACTGCAATCGATGGCTCCGTGCCGGATCAGGCCCGTACAGCGCAGCCGCCGGCCTTGAGCACCCGCTTCGTTGAGGCCGGATACCGCTCCAGCTTGTCCGCCGGCCGGCGCGGCCTGGCCACCAGCTCGCCACCGCAGTTGGGGCAGGCGCCGTGCAGCACATGATCCGCACAGCCGGCACAGAACGTGCACTCGAAGGTGCAGATGCGAGCCTCGGCAGACTCTGGCGGCAGGTCCTTGTCGCAGCATTCGCAGTTGGGTCGAAGCTCAAGCATCGGTGCACTCCGGGTGGGGTCCATGAAGACTGGCATCCTAGTGGATGTGCTCTGCCGCGGAGCGATCCTCGCTCTCCATCTGCAGCGTCGTATGGTGCAGGTCGAAGCCGGCCTGCAGCCTGTCCTCGATATCGCGGCGCACCTGCTCGCCGTCCGCGCCGGGCAGCAGCACCACATGGCCGGTCAGCATGGGCTTGCTCTGCGTGACCGCCCACAGGTGGACATCGTGGATCGCTGCCACGCCCGCCGTGCCCGCAATCGTCTCGCGCACCGCCTGCAGGCTCATCCCCGAGGGCACGCCTTCCAGCAGGATGTTGATGCACTCGCGCAGCAGGGTCCAGGTCCGCGGAAACACCATGAAGCCGATGCCCACGGCCACCGCCGAGTCGATCCACCGCCAGCCCGTCAGCCAGATCAGCGCGGCACCGGCGAGCACGCCGACCGAGCCCAGCATGTCCGCCCACACCTCCAGGTACGCGCCTTTCACGTTCAGGCTCTCGTCCTTGCCACCCGACAGCAGGCGCATCGAGAGCAGGTTGATCACCAGCCCCACGGCCGCCACCGCCATCATGCCCAGGGACTGGATTTCTGTAGGCGCCGACAGCCGGCGGTAGGCCTCATACAGGATGTAGAAGGCCACGCCCAGCAGCACCAGCGCATTGATGGCGGCGGCCAGGATCTCGAAGCGCGCATAGCCGTAGGTGCGCAGCAGGTCGGCTGCCTTGCGGCCGGCGCGTATGGCCACCAGGGCCAGCAGCAGCGCCATCGCATCGGTCAGCATGTGCATGGCGTCGGAGATCAGGGCCAGGCTGCCCGTGACCATGCCGCCGATGATTTCCACCACCATGAAGGTGCCGGTCAATCCGAAGGCAAACCAGAGGCGGGATTCCGGCAGGGCACGCACGTCGCCGTGCTGATGGCTGTCGCTCATGAGATTCCTTGACTTGAAAACGGTTGTGAACAGAGGGCCGCTGCACCGATGGCATCCATGGCAGGCAGGGGCACGGACCTCCATGAGAAAGCGTGAAGTGACTTGAAGGTCAAGTGCTGGAGGCAACTCGCACCGCAGGTCGCCCGGACACCGTAGCGCGCATATCCCTGCATCCATCGCAACATTTCATTTAGGTAAATTGATTACGAATAGTAGAATCAAAACATCCACCAAGGAGACATTCGATGAACACAAGCGCCCGTCCCGACCTGTCCACACTGCCACCGCCCGCCGCCGTGCAGCAGCTGCACCACTACGCCTACAAGGCCCGCGATGCCGAGGAGACCCGCCACTTCTACGAGGACATCCTGGGCCTGCCGCTCTATCACATCATCCAGAGCGACTACGTGCCCAGCACGGGCGAGTACTGCCCCTACACGCACTTCTTCTTCCGCCTGAAGGATGGGTCGTTCATCGCCTTCTTCGACATCGGCGACGACGAAAAGGCCCTGCCCTCGCCCAACACGCCGCTGTGGATCAACCACATCGCCTTCCGCGTGGACACCGTCGAGGAACTGGAGAACACCAAGGCCCGCCTGGTGGCGCATGGCATCGAGGTGCTGGGCGTGACCGACCACCACATCTTCAAGAGCATCTATTTCTTCGATCCCAACGGCATCCGCCTGGAGCTGTCGGCCCAGCTGGCCGACGAAGTGCAGATGGCGCGCGAAAGCACCACCGCCCACGCCCGCCTGAACGAGTGGACGGCACGCAAGGAGCAATGGCGCAAGGAACGCGCCGAAGGCAAGGCCGCCCAGCCGCTCAAGCCCCAGAGCAACGACCGGCCCGAGTTCGTGCCCGATGCGGCCTAGAGCGTGTTGTGCACTTTAGAGTGCACAACACGCTCTCAATAAAACCCGGCGAACAGGCAGGCGGACGGGGTCGGTAGAATCCCCGTCAAACCGTCATCCATTTCGCATATGCAGACGGCATCCCTTCAACGGATGCCGTTTTCATTTGCCAAACGCCATTCGCACAATTCCCCGCAAGCAAGCCATGAGCGACACCATTGCCCAGCCAGGCCTCGACAGCCTGTCCAAATCGTTTGAACCCGCAGCCATCGAGGCCCAATGGGGCCCTGAATGGGAAAAGCGCGGCTACGGCGCAGCCGGCGTGCGCGGCACGGGCCAGGCAGATGCATCCCAGCCATCGTTCTCCGTCCAGCTGCCGCCGCCCAATGTGACGGGCACGCTGCACATGGGCCATGCGTTCAACCAGACCATCATGGACAGCCTCACGCGCTACCACCGCATGAAGGGCCACAACACGGTCTGGGTGCCCGGCACCGACCACGCGGGCATCGCCACCCAGATCGTGGTGGAGCGCCAGCTGCAGGAGCAGGGCATCGCCAGCCGCCACGACATGGGCGCGACGCCTCCCGAGGCGCGCAAGAACTTCGTGAGCAAGGTCTGGGAGTGGAAGAACCAGAGCGGCAACACCATCACCGGCCAGATGCGCCGCATGGGCGACAGCGTGGACTGGAGCCGCGAGTACTTCACCATGGACGACAAGCTGTCGTCCATCGTCAACGAGACCTTCGTGCGCCTGTACCAGCAGGGCCTGATCTACCGTGGCAAGCGCCTGGTGAACTGGGACCCCAAGCTGATGTCCGCCGTCTCCGACCTCGAGGTCGAGAATGAGGAAAAGGACGGCTCGCTGTGGCACATCGCCTATCCGCTGGCCGACGGCTCGGGCCAGCTCGTGGTGGCCACCACGCGCCCGGAAACCATGCTGGGCGACGCAGCCCTGATGGTGCACCCCGAGGACGAGCGCTACCAGGCGCTGATCGGCAAGACCGTGATCCTGCCCCTGGTGGGCCGCGAGATCCCCATCATTGCCGACGACTACGTGGACCGCGAGTTCGGCACGGGCGTGGTCAAGGTCACGCCTGCGCATGACAACAACGACTACGCCGTGGGCCAGCGCCACGGCCTGCCGATGATCTGCGTGCTGACGCTGACGGCCACCATCAACGACGAGGCGCCCGAGAAGTACCGCGGCATGGACCGCTTCGTGGCGCGCAAGGCCATCGTGGCCGACCTGGACGCGGCCGGCCTGCTGGTCGAGACCAAGAAGCACAAGCTCATGGTGCCCATCTGCACGCGCACGGGCCAGGTGATCGAGCCCATGCTGACCGACCAGTGGTTCGTGGCCATGAACAAGGTGGGCGAAGGCGATGCCACGGGCAAGTCCATCGCGCAGAAGGCCATCGATGCCGTCTCCAGCGGCCAGGTGCAGTTCGTGCCCGAGAACTGGGTCAACACCTACAACCAGTGGATGAACAACATCCAGGACTGGTGCATCTCGCGCCAGCTGTGGTGGGGCCACCAGATTCCCGCCTGGTACGACGAGGACGGCAAGGTCTACGTGGCCCGCACCGAGGAAGAAGCCCGCGCCCAGGCCCCCGGCAAGACGCTCACGCGCGACGAGGACGTGCTGGACACCTGGTACTCCTCGGCCCTGGTGCCGTTCTCCACCATGGGCTGGCCGAACCAGACCGAGGCGGCCGACGATGACTACAACCTCTACCTGCCCAGCTCGGTGCTGGTCACGGGCTACGACATCATCTTCTTCTGGGTCGCCCGGATGATCATGATGACCACGCACTTCACAGGCCGCGTGCCCTTCCGCCATGTCTACATGCATGGCCTGGTGCGTGACGCCCAGGGCAAGAAGATGAGCAAGTCCGAGGGCAACGTGCTCGACCCCGTGGACCTGATCGACGGCATCGACCTGGACACCCTGCTGGACAAGCGCACGCAGGGCCTGCGCCGCCCCGAGACCGCGCCCCAGGTGCGCAAGAACACGCAAAAGGAATTCCCCGAGGGCATTCCCGCCTACGGCGCCGACGCGCTGCGCTTCACCTTCGCGGCCCTGGCCTCGCTGGGCCGCTCCATCAACTTCGACAGCAAGCGCTGCGAGGGCTACCGCAACTTCTGCAACAAGCTGTGGAACGCCAGCCGCTTCGTACTGATGAACTGCGAAGGCCATGACTGCGGCCTGCTGCCCCACACCAAGGAGCAATGCCAGGCCGGCGGCGAGTTCGCGGGCTACATGCAGTTCAGCCAGCCCGACCGCTGGATCGCCTCGCAGCTGCAGAAGGTCGAGGCCGAAGTGGCCAAGGGCTTTGCCGAATTCCGTCTGGACAACGTGGCCAACGCGCTGTACGACTTCGTCTGGAACGAGTTCTGCGACTGGTACCTGGAAATCGCCAAGGTGCAGATCCAGACCGGCAACGAGGCCCAGCAGCGCGCCACGCGCCGCACGCTGATCCGCACGCTGGAGGCCATCCTGCGCCTGGCCCACCCCATCATCCCGTTCGTGACCGAAGCCCTGTGGCAGAAGGTCGCCCCGGTCGCCGGCCTGCCCGGCGAGTCCGTGGCCGTGGCCCGCTACCCTGAGGCCCAGCCCGAGAAGATCGACGAGGCCGCCATCGCCTACGTGGGCCGCATCAAGCAGATGATCGACGCCTGCCGCACGCTGCGCGGCGAGATGGGCGTGTCGCCGGCCCAGCGCCTGCCGCTGCTGGCCGTGGCCAGCTCGGCCGACGAGTCGCAGTTCCTGCGCACCAATGCCGCCGTGCTGCAAAACCTGGCCAAGCTCAGCGAGGTCAAGGTGTTTGACGACGAAGCCGCCTGGGCCGAGGCCGCCCAGGCCGCACCCGTCTGCGTGGTGGGCGAGGCGCGCCTGGCGCTGTTCGTGGAGATCGACGTGGCCGCCGAAAAGGCCCGCCTGTCCAAGGAAGCCGCACGCCTGGAAGGCGAGATCACCAAGGCCAATGCCAAGCTGGGCAACGAGGCCTTCGTGGCCAAGGCGCCCCCGGCCGTCATCGACCAGGAAAAGAAGCGCGTGGCCGACTTCGGCGCAACGCTGATCCGCATCCAGGAACAACTCGCCCGCCTGGGTTGAAGGAGCCGACCATGAGCACCCAGACCCGTGTCCGCAAAGCCGTGTTTCCCGTTGCCGGGCTCGGCACGCGCTTTCTGCCCGCCACCAAGGCCTCTCCCAAGGAGATGCTGCCCGTGGTGGACAAGCCGCTGATCCAGTACGCCGTGGAAGAGGCCTACGAGGCCGGCATCCGCGACATGATCTTCGTCACCGGCCGCAGCAAGCGTGCCATCGAGGACCATTTCGACACCGCCTACGAGCTGGAAAACGAGCTGGAGAACGCCGGCAAGCAGGCCATGCTGGAGCTGGTGCGCAGCATCAGCCCGGCCGACATGAACTGCCTGTTCGTGCGCCAGCCGCGCTCGCTGGGCCTGGGCCATGCCGTGCTGTGCGCCGAGCCGCTGGTGGGCAACGAGCCCTTTGCCGTGCTGCTGGCCGACGACCTGATGGTGGGCGAGCCTGGCGGCCCCGGCGTGATGGCGCAGATGACATCGGCCTTCCACAAGCAGGGCCGCTCCCTGCTGGCCGTGCAGGAAGTGCCGCTGGAGCAGACCAAGCGCTACGGCATCGTGGCTGGCGAGCCGGCCGGCGGTTCGCTGATGCGCATCGAGAAGATCGTGGAAAAGCCTGCGCCCGAGAAGGCCCCCTCGCGCATGGGCGTGGCTGGCCGCTACGTGCTGACACCGGCCATCTTCGAGGAGATCCGCAACCAGCCCAAGGGCGTGGGCGGCGAGATCCAGCTGACCGACGCCATCGAACGCCTGATGGCCCATGAAGCCGTCTACGCCTTCCAGTACCAGGGCAAGCGCTACGACTGCGGCAGCAAGGAAGGCTTTCTGCAGGCCACGGTGGAACTGGCGCTGCAGCACGAGGACGTGGGCGCGAGCTTCCGCGAATACCTGCAGGGCCTGAGCATCTGAGGCCGGGCCTCAGAGCCGCCCCTGCCCCATGCAAAAGGCCTGCGAAAGCAGGCCTTTTTCTTTGGAGCGAACCGCGTGCAGCCGCTCAGCGCCGACGCAGGATATGGATGAACTCCGCGCCCACGGTCTGCTGCTCCACCAGTTCATTGCCGGTCTGCTTGGCAAAGGCCTGGAAGTCGCGCAGCGATCCGGTATCCGTGGCCACCACCTTGAGCAGTTGGCCGCTGTCCAGTTCGGCCAGCGCCTTCTTGGCCTTGAGAATGGGCAGCGGGCAGTTGAGCCCGCGCGTGTCGATTTCCTTGTGAATTTCCATCGGATGCACCTCTTGAGCCTTGGATTCTAGGCGGCATCGCGGCTGAGGCCGGCAGCAGTGTCTTCATCGGCGCGACTCGCTTCAGCCTCCTGGGCCTGCTCGGCACGCTTCCAGAAGTCACGGATCACAGGATCATGCCCCCGGCTGCGCAGCCACTTGGCCAGCGCCATGCCGGTGCCCGAAGGCCAGGCCTGGACTTTCTCGGGCTCCAGCAGGCGGTACTCGAGCAGCTCGGGCGACAGCCGCACCTGGCCGCTGGCGCGCACATGGAAGGCGATGATCACCTGGTTCATGCGCAGGAACTCATGCACGCTGATCAGCTCCAGCGACTCGGCCTGCAGGCCGGTTTCCTCCGCCACCTCGCGTGCCACGCCCTCCTCGGGCGACTCGCCGGCTTCCATGAAGCCCGTGATCAGGCCGAAGACCTTCTCGGGCCAGGCCGCATTGCGCGCCAGCAGCACCTTGCCGTCCAGCTCCACGATGGCGGCCAGCACCGGCGTGGGATTGTTCCAGTGCGTCCAGCCGCACTCGGGGCAGCGCAGGCGCGATACATCGCCGCCGTCCTCGGCCTGGATCACCCACTGCAGGGGCGTTGCGCAGTGCGTGCAATAGCGGGTTTCATAGTGCATGGGGCTGTTCCTGGTTTTTTGCTGTCCTGGCTCAATGCAAACAGGAAGGCCCGCCGGAAGGCGGGCCTGTCGCTGTGTCAGGCGGGGAAGACGCCCGTGGACAGATAGCGGTCGCCGCGGTCGCAGACCACGAAGACGATGGTGGCGTTGTTCTCGCGCTCGGCAATCTGCTGGGCCACCCAGCAGGCGCCCGCCGCCGAGATGCCGGCAAAGATGCCTTCCTCGCGCGCCAGGCGGCGCGCCATGTCCTCGGCATCGTCCTGGCCCACGAGCACGGTCTCGTCGATCAGCGAGGCGTCGTAGATCTTGGGCATGTACTCCTCGGGCCACTTGCGGATGCCGGGGATGCGCGAGCCCTCGGCCGGCTGGGCGCCCACGATGCGGATGGCAGGGTTCTTTTCCTTGAGGAACTTCGCCACGCCGGTGATCGTGCCCGTGGTGCCCATGGCGCTCACGAAATGCGTGATCTCGCCGCCGGTCTGCTCCCACAGCTCGGGACCCGTGGTCTCGTAGTGGATGCGCGGGTTGTCGGGGTTGCCGAACTGGTCGAGCACCACGCCCTTGCCCTGGGCCACCATCTGGTCGGCCAGGTCGCGCGCGTATTCCATGCCGCCGCTCTTGGGCGTGAGGATCAGCTCGGCGCCATAGGCCTTCATCGTCTGGGCACGCTCGATGGACAGGTCCTCGGGCATGATCAGCACCATCCGGTAGCCCTTGATCGTGGCGGCCATGGCCAGCGCAATGCCGGTATTGCCCGAGGTGGCCTCGATCAGCGTGTCGCCGGGCTTGATGTCGCCGCGCTCTTCGGCGCGGCGGATCATCGACAGGGCCGGCCTGTCCTTGACCGAACCGGCCGGGTTGTTGCCTTCCAGCTTGCCCAGCACCACGTTGCCACGTTCCTGGCGAGACTGCGCACCGATGCGCTGCAATGCCACCAGGGGCGTGCGGCCGATGGCGTCTTCGATGGTCGGATAAATTTTCATAGCCTCACACTGTGCCATAATTCGCCCCTGCGCTAAGTAGCCCGGGTGGTGAAATTGGTAGACGCAGGGGACTCAAAATCCCCCGCCGCAAGGCGTGCCGGTTCGATTCCGGCCCCGGGCACCAGAGATTACGTAGCCGAAAAAGCAGTCCCCTGCTTTTTCGGCTATTTCTTTTCCGGCCGCTGTCTTTACAGCGTCCGCACAAACCTCAAGCCCCTTTGCATCCAGCCGTGTTCAGCGGCTGCACTGCATTTCAAGGCCCTCCAGCCTGCACCGATCCTGCGTCCTCATGCCTTGGGCGGGATGACGCCTGCGCGCTTTTCGCCGCACCGGGCCCAACCTGTGCACAACTTTGGCATCAACCGCCTCTCAAGGCCTGCCAGGCCTGGACCTTGGCCCATGCTGAAGCCTGCTTGAAGCAGCACCATCCCAGCCCGCAGGCAGGGCTGCAGCCCTGCGTCAAATTAAGTACCTTCCCTCTGAAAACCGCCACTTGCACCACCGTCATGCAGCCCTTGCCCAGCGCGGGCACCAGCCCGGTGCGCCCACGGTTCGGTCCTGTAAAAGCCCATGAAGAAAGCCACCCTGAGGTGGCTTTCTTTCTCCACAGATCCATTGAACAACCCTGTGGATAATCAGTGAACAGCAAGTGAACGAGGCGTCCAAGTGCTTGCATTCACTGGCCGCAGGCTAAGCTGCCTGCAAATCAGGCAACCTCCAGATCCGAGGGAAAACCCTCGATTCGAAAGGCGCCTGACACACCTCGCCTCAGGCATCCGTGCGGCGGATCTGCGCGCGCCCTGCCGCCGTGATGTGCCATTGATGGCTGCTGTCCACTTCGACCAGTCCACGCTCGCGCAGCCTCTTGGACAGATGCTCGCGCGCCGCGCTTTCCAGCGACACGGGCTCGCCCATCTCCAGCTTCTTGAGCACTTCGAGTTCATCCACCGTCGGCTCGTACACGGGTGCGTGATATGTGGTTTCGGCCATCGCTACTCCTTCGCTATTCAAAGTCTCATGCCCCAGGACTCTAGGGGGCACGGATGCAAACATAGCCTTGGCCCGGGAGCCGCGCAATCGGTGGCCGCACCTTTTTTCGAGTTGTGGGCGATGATTGCACGCTTTGCGGCGGCGTCCCACAGGCGCCAGGGCCAGGTCCCGGCCCGACAACGAGCGCTCCACGCTCTTGCCGCCCCCGCCCCATTGGCCGCTCTCTCACCCATCTGACCCAGGAATTCAGGTTTTCATGCTGTACGCCATCACCGCCTTGTTCGCCTTCCAGTTGCTGGGGGAGGCCATCGTCCAGCTCACGGGGCTGCCGCTTCCGGGCGCGCTCGTGGGCACGCTGCTTCTGCTGGGGGCGCTGCTGCTGCACGGCCGCCTGCCCGAGTCGCTGGAGAAGGCCGCCGGCGTGCTGCTGCAAAACATGATGCTGCTGTTCATTCCCGTCATTGCAGGCGTGATGCTGGAGTTCGACCGGCTGTCGCGCGAATGGCAGCCCTTTGTGATCGCCTGCGTGGCGGGTGCGGCCATTACCTTCCTGGCCACGGCCTTCACCTTCCGCTGGTGCCTGGAGCGCCAGCGCGCCCGCGAAGCGGCCGCCAGCCAGGGAGACAAGGCATGAGCACGCTCGCCACCCACTGGCAAAGCGCCTGGCAGTCGCTGTCCGGCAATGCCTCCACTGCCCATCTGCCCTGGCTGGTGCTGACCATGGCCGTCTACCTGGCGGCCATGGCGCTGTACCGCAGAAGCGGCAACCATCCGCTCCTGATTCCCGTGTTCACGGCCGTGGTCGTCATCGTGGGCGTGCTGCTGGCCACGGGCACCTCCTATGCCAGCTACCGCAGCGGCGTCTCGCTGCTGGGGCTGCTGATCGGCCCGGCCACCGTCGCGCTGGCAATTCCGCTGTACGCCCAGCGCGAGCGCATCCGCGCGCTGTGGCTGCCCATCAGCGTGGCCCTGGCCGTGGGCTGCGTGGTGGCGTTGCTGTCGGCACTGCTGATCGGCTGGAGCCTGGGAGCGACGGTGCAGACACTGGTGGCGCTGGCGCCCAAGTCGGCCACCATTCCCATCGCCCTGCCCATGGCCGAGCGCTTTGGCGGGCCGGCCTCGCTGGCGGCCGTGGCCGTGGCCATCACCGGCATTGCGGGCACGATGATGGCGCCGCTGCTGATCCGCCTGGTGCGCAGCGATGACCCGGCCGTGCAGGGTTTTGCCCTGGGACTTACAGCCCACGCCATTGGCACGGCACGCGCGCTGCAGGTGAATCCGACCATGGGCGCCTTCTCGGCCCTGGCCATGGGCCTGAACGGCGTGGCCACGGCCGTGGTCATGCCGCTGTGCCTGGCCGTGCTGCCCTGGTTTTGAGCGCGATTGCGGGTTTTCCCCAGAGACACCCCCACAAGCCTGTGGACAAGCGCAGCCAGCAGCAAGGATAAGTCAGTTAAGTGACTGTCATCGTTGAACAATCCAAAGCCTGCTTAATTTTCAGGCAGGCCGGTGCTCCCTGGCGCGCTGCTGCAGCCATGAAGAGAACACGCGCAGGGCGGGCGCGGGCTGCGCATCGGGCGCCAGGGCCGGCGTGACCAGGTAGTAGGCACGGTTGCCGCGCAGTGGCTGGGGGCAGGCAATGATGAGGTCGCCGCGCGCCAGTTCCTGCTCGATCAGCATGGGTGGCATCAGCGCCACGCCCAGGCCCTGGCTGGCCGCCACGGCCAGCATGGAGAACAGCTCCAGCCGCATGCCGTCCAGCGCGCGCGGCGCGGCCACGCCCATGGCATCGAACCACTGCTGCCAGCCGTAGGGCCGCGTGCTTTGCTGCAGCAGCGGCATCCGGGCCACGATGTCCGCCCCCACAGGCAGCCAGGCGCGGCCCGGCTCGCGTGCCTGGGCCGTGGCCAGCAGTTGCGGGCTGCACACGGGAACGACCTCTTCGTCCATCAGCCATTGCGCCTGCACGCCGGGCCAGCGTGCCACCTGCTCGGGCGTGCCTGCATAGAGCGCGGCGTCGAACACGGTATCGGCGAAAAGGAAGGGCCGCGTCTGCACGTCGATATGCACCGTGACCTCGGGATGCTCACGCGTCAGCTGCGGCAGGCGCGGCAACAGCCAGCGCGTGGCGAAGGTGGGCACGGCCGCCAGGTTGAGCGGCCCGCCTTCGCCCTGGTGGGCCATGATGTCCAGCGTGTCGCGCTCCAGGCCGTGCAGCCAGCGCGAGACCTGCTGTGCGTACTGCGTGCCCGCCTCCGTCAGCAGCACGCCGTGGCGCGTGCGCCGGAACAGCTGCACGCCCAGGAACTCCTCCAGCGCAATGATCTGGCGCGAGACGGCGCTTTGCGTGAGCGACAGCTCCTGCGCCGCACGCGTGTAGCTGATGTGGCGGGCGGCCGACTCGAAGCAGGCAAGGGCCTGGGTGGATGGCAGGGCTCTACGCATATCTCATGAATTCAATGCACTTCAGAGCCTCACATCATAGGGAATAACCCGCAACAACCCATTCATACATGCGCTTTACGCATTCATGGATGAACAAACATCGTTTGCGCCACGCGCAGGCCCGCTTCTAAGATGCGTCGCAACAACGCTCCATGGCCACAGCCTGCCCGGCTTTGGCATATGGCAGCGACCCGCCCTTGACCTCTTTGTTTTTTGGAGAAATCACGCCATGGCCCGCAACAGCTTCCAATGGGATGACCCCTTCCAGCTCGACCAGCAACTGAGCGAAGACGAGCGCATGATCCGCGACGCGGCCCATGCCTACTGCCAGGAGAAGCTGGCCCCCCGCGTGCTGGAAATGTTCCGCCACGAAAAGTCCGACGTGAGCATCTTCCGCGAGATGGGCGAGCTGGGCCTGCTGGGCCCCACCATTCCCACGCAGTACGGCGGCGCGGGCCTGAACTACGTCAGCTACGGCCTGGTGGCGCGCGAGATCGAGCGCGTGGACTCGGGCTACCGCTCCATGGCCAGCGTGCAAAGCTCGCTGGTGATGGTGCCCATCAATGAATTCGGCACCGAAGACCAGAAGAACAGGTACCTGCCCAAGCTGGCCAGCGGCGAGTTCATCGGCTGCTTCGGCCTGACCGAACCCGACCACGGCTCCGACCCCGGCAGCATGTCCAGCCGCGCCTACAAGGTGGACGGCGGCTACCGCCTCAAGGGCAACAAGATGTGGATCACCAACAGCCCCGTGGCCGACGTGTTCGTGGTCTGGGCCAAGGAAGTGACCGAGGACGGCCATGTGGGCGAGATCCGCGGCTTCATCCTGGACAAGGGCATGAAGGGCCTGTCGGCCCCGGCCATCCACGGCAAGGTGGGCCTGCGCGCCTCCATCACGGGCGAGATCGTGATGGACGACGTCTTCGTTCCCGAGGAAAACGCCTTCCCCGAAGTACGCGGCCTCAAGGGCCCCTTCACCTGCCTGAACAGCGCACGCTTCGGCATTGCCTGGGGCGCCCTGGGCGCAGCCGAGTTCTGCTGGCACACGGCGCGCCAGTACACGCTGGACCGCAAGCAGTTCGGCCGCCCCCTGGCTGCCAACCAGCTGATCCAGAAGAAGCTGGCCGACATGCAGACCGAGATCACCCTGGGCCTGCAGGCCGCGCTGCGCGTGGGCCGCATGAAGGACGAGCACCAGAACGTGATCGAGATCACCTCGCTGATCAAGCGCAACAACTGCGGCAAGTCGCTGGACATCGCCCGCATGGCGCGCGACATGATGGGCGGCAACGGCATCAGCGACGAGTTCGGCGTGGCCCGCCATCTGGTCAACCTGGAAGTGGTCAACACCTACGAGGGCACGCACGATGTGCATGCGCTGATCCTGGGCCGTGCCCAGACCGGCATCGCAGCTTTTGCCAACTGACCCCCTGAGGCGCTTCGCGCCTTCCCCCTTCTCGCTTCGCGGAGGGGGACGACGCCCTCGCCGCGAGGCGGCTCTTGCTCGGCGTCCCTGGCCTGTTCCACGCCCGTGTCACACGATATGGGTGATGGAAGCTCAAGCCCTGAGCTGAACTACCAGCGGCATCGGGCGCGCTCATATTTCTTCCCTCTCATGTCCTCCACATCCTCCGCGCCGGCCGCATTGGCTGGCATCAAGGTGCTTGATCTTTCCCGCGTGCTGGCCGGGCCCTGGTGCACGCAGACGCTGGCCGACCTGGGTGCCGATGTGATCAAGGTCGAGCGGCCCGTGGCCGGCGATGACACGCGCCACTGGGGGCCTCCGTTCCTGCCGCGCGACGATGGGCAGGCCACGCAGGAGGCCAGTTATTTCACGGCCTGCAACCGCAACAAGCGCTCGGTCACCATCGACATGTCCACCCCAGATGGGCAGCAGCTGATTCGCCAGATGGCGGCCGGGGCCGATGTGCTGGTGGAGAACTTCAAGGTCGGTGGCCTGGCGCAGTACGGGTTGGACTACGAAAGCCTCAAGGCGCTCAACCCGCGCCTGATCTATTGCTCGGTCACGGGCTTCGGCCAGACCGGCCCGTATGCCGAGCGCGCGGGCTACGACCTCATGGTGCAGGCCATGTGCGGGCTGATGAGCATCACCGGCCATGCCGACGAGGCGCCCGGAGGCGGCCCGCTCAAGGTGGGCGTGGCCGTGATCGACGTGTTCACGGGCCTGTATGCCAGCAATGCCATCCTGGCTGCGCTGCATGCGCGCCAGGCCTCGGGCCGGGGCCAGCACATCGACATGGCCCTGCTCGACGTGGGCATGGCCGTGCTGGCCAACCAGGCCGCCGGCTTTCTGGCCACGGGCGAATCGCCGGGCCGCGCCGGCAACATCCATCCCAGCCTGGCGCCCTACCAGGACTTCGCCACGGCCAACGGCAACGTGCTGCTGGCCATTGGCAATGACGGGCAGTTCGCGCGCTTTTGCGCCGCCGTCGGCGAAGCCGGCTGGGCGCAGGACGAGCGCTTTGCCACCAACACCGCGCGCGTGCGCAACCGCCAGGCGCTGCTGGAGCGGATGGTGCCCCTCATGAAGACACGCGGCACGGCCGAATGGATTGCGCTGCTGGAAGACAAGGCCGTGCCCTGCGGCCCCATCAACACCATCGCCCAGGCCTTCGACGACCCGCAGGTGCGCGCACGCGGCATACGCGTCGAGCTGCCGCGCGAGGCCGGCGACGGCATCTCGCGCATTGCCGGCGTGGCCAGCCCCATGCGGCTGAGCGATACCCCGCCCGTGCTGCGCAGCGCACCGCCCTCCCTGGGCCAGCACACCGATGAAGTGCTGGGCGAGCTGGGCATTGCGCCCATGGCCATCCAGGCGCTGCGCTCGCGCGGCGTGGTCTGATCGCCAGCGCCGCGCAACACCTCCTCCACATTTCTCAGCCCAAGCACCGCCATACGAATGTCCTAAAGAATCACGCCCTCCCACCCGTCGGTGCCTCACAACAAACGTCCACAACATCCATTCAAGGAGACAACACCATGACTCACACCTCCCGCATCGCGCTCGCCGGCATCCTCGGCGCCCTCGCGCTTTCGGGCGCAGCCCATGCCCAGGGCTACCCCACCAAGCCCATCAAGCTGCTCGTGCCCTTCGCGGCCGGCGGCACCACCGACCTGATCGCGCGCATCGTGGCCGAGCCGCTGGGCCGTGCCCTGGGCCAGCCCGTGGTGGTCGAGAACAAGGGCGGCGGCGGCGGCAGCATCGGCGCGGCCGAGACGGCGCGCTCCCAGCCCGATGGCTACAGCCTGGGCATCGCCACCGTGTCCACCACGGCCACCAATCCGGCGATCAACCCCAAGATCCCGTACAACGTGCTGACCGACTTCACGCCCATCGTGAACATCGCGGCCACGCCCAACATCATTGCGGCCAACCCCAAGTTCGCGGGCAAGAACTACCAGGAGTTCCTGGCCGAGGTGAAGAAGAACCCCGGCAAGTACTCCTACGCCTCGCCCGGCAACGGCAGCATCACCCATCTGATGATGGAGATGTTCAAGCTGTCCACGGGCACCGACATCACCCACGTGCCCTACCGTGGCAGCGGCCCCGCGCTGAACGACGCCGTGGCCGGCCAGGTTCCGCTGATCTTCGACAACCTGCCCTCCGCCCTGGGCTTCGTCAAGGAAAAGCGCCTGGTGCCCATCGTGGTGGCCGCGCCCCAGCGCCTTGCCGCCCTGCCCGATGTGCCCACCTTCAAGGAAGTGGGCCTGGCCCCCGTCAACCGCATGGCCTACTACGGCATCGTCGGCCCCAAGAACCTGCCGCGCGACATCGTGGACAAGGTCAACGCCGCCACGCGCAAGGTGCTGCAGGACCCGGCCATCAAGAAGCGCATCGAGGAAACCGGCTCGCTGATCGTGGCCGACACGCCTGAGCATTTCTTTGAAGAGATCAAGGCCGAACTGGCGGTCTACAAGGACGTAGTGCAAAAGCAGAACCTGACGATGGATTGAGCCTGCGCGTCACCCGCTGACCATCCCCGCCACGGCGGGGATTTTTTTCAGGCCTCGCCAGCGGCAGGCGACAGCAACGCCTCGCACACCTCGCACAGGCGCTCGGCCAGGCGCCGCCCTGGCGCCGACAACTGGGCGCGCACGTGCAGTGCCACTTCCACATCAGGCACGGGGGCGAAGCCGGCCATGTCGTCGAGCAGGCGGTGGCCGGGCCCGACCAGCCGGCGCGGCAGCAGGCTGATGCCGAGGCCCTGCTCCACGGCGGCTTCCAGGCTGGCCAGGCTGGCGCTCACATAGGCCAGGCGCCAGCGCCGGCCGGCGGCATCCAGCGCATGCGTCATCTCGCTGCGGTACAGGCCGCCCTGCGGAAACACCACCAGGGGCAAGGGATCCATCCCGTGGCAGGGATGCCGCGCACTGTCTATCCAGGCCAGCGGTTCGGGCCAGCGCGCCATGCCTGGCGTGCTGCCGCTGCGCTGCTTGACGATGGCCAGGTCCAGCTCGCCGGCCTGCAGTTGCTGCCATATCGCCTGCGACAACCCGCTGGTCAGCTCCAGGCGCAACTGCGGCTGGCTGCGCGCAAGCGCGCCCAAGGCGGGCATCAAGGCATTGCCGGCAAAGTCCTCGGGAACACCGATGCGCAGCACGGCCTCGGTGGCGCCAGCCAACTGCTCCACGGCCTCGTCCATGAGGGCCAGGATGCGTTGCGCATAGGCCAGCAGGCGCTCTCCTTCCAGCGTGCATTCCACATGGCGCCCGCTGCGGTCCAGCAGCGTGCAGCCCATTTGCTCCTCCAGCCTGCGGATCTGCTGGCTGACCGTGGACTGGGTCAGGTGCACGCCCTGCGCCGCGCGCGTGAAGCTGCCGGTTTCGGCCACGGCGCAGAAGCTGCGCAGCAGGGTGGGGTCTATGGAAGAGGGTTGCATGGGGCTTGGGCGAGTTTCAGTGGCTTTGTCACTGCCCAGCATTTGATCATTTAATTTTCCAATTGATGGGCCCCGTCCTAGACTGCGGCCTCAGCTCCCGATTGCCCAGCCATCCCCATGCAAGAACAAGAACACATTCGCCTTCTGCGCCATGCCGTGCAACTGGCGCACGACAACCGCCTGCGGGGCGGCCGGCCCTTCGGCGCCCTGCTCGCGCGCGAGGGGCAGATCCTGTCCACGGGTGTCAACGAGATCGTGCAAAGCCATGATCCCAGCGCCCATGCCGAAATGCAGGCGCTGCGCGCAGGCACGCGCGCCCAGGCCAACCCCAGCCTGGCTGGCTGCACCATCTACGCCAGCGGCCACCCCTGCCCCATGTGCCTGGCGGCGCTGGTGATGGCCGGGGCCGAGCAGGTTTTCTTCGCCTTCGACAACGCGGACGCCCAGCCTTACGGCCTGTCCAGCGAAGGCGCCTACCAGCGGCTGCGCATGCCGCTGCAGCCGCCACCGCTGCCCCTGACGCGGCTGGACACGGGCATCACGGCGGCCCAGCTGTATGGCAACGCCCCCTGGGCCTGAGCCATGTCGTCCATTGCGCCTGCACGCACCGAGGCGCCTGCCGCAGCGCACGCCATTCCAACGGCGCTGTGGCTGGCCACCGTGGTCCTGGTCACGCTGAACCTGCGCCCGTTTCTCACGGCCATCGGCCCGCTGGGCCCGCAGATACAGTCCGCCACCGGCATGGATCTGTCCACGCTGTCCTGGCTGACGCTGCTGCCCATGGCGTTGATGGGCGTGGGCGCCTGGCTGGCCCCGGCCGCGCTGCGGCACCTGGGTCCGCGCCGCGCCGTGGTCGGGTCCTTGGCGGTGATTGCGCTGGGCTGCGTGCTGCGCGTGGCGGGCTCCAGTGCGGCCACCCTGCTGGCCACGGCCGCGCTGTGCGGCGCTGGCGTGGCCCTGGTGCAAGGCGTGCTGCCGGGCCTGATCAAACGCCAGTCGCCCGCACGCATGGCCCAGATGATGGGGTTGTACTCGGCCGCGCTCATGGGCGGCGGAGCGCTCGGTGCCCAGATTTCGCCGCTGGCCGTGCAATGGGGACTGGACTGGCGCTTTGCATTGGCGCTCTGGACTGCGCCCGCCCTGCTGGCATTGGCGCTGGCGCGGCATGCGCTGCGCGCGTTGCCGGGTCCGGCGCCCATGGCAGCCCATGCCTCGCAAGACACCGGCTGGCTGCGCCGGCGCCCGCGCACCTGGCTGCTGATGGCCTGCTTCGGCCTCATCAATGGCGGCTATGCGGCCATGGTGGCCTGGCTTGCGCCCTTCTACCAGACGCACGGCTGGAGCCCCGCGCAAAGCGGCGGCCTGGTGGCCCTGCTGTCGGTGGCCCAGGCCAGCGCCGCGCTGGGACTGCCTGTGCTGGCTGCGCGCCATGCCGACCGGCGGCCATGGCTGGGGTTCACGCTGCTGTGCCAGATCATCGGCCTGGCCGCGCTGGCCTGGTGGCCTGATGCGGCGCCGCTGCTCAACATCGTCATCCTCGGCATCGGCCTGGGTGGCTGCTTCGCGCTGATGATGGTGGTGGCACTGGACCATCTTCCCCACCCCACGCAGGCCGGTGCGCTCAACGCACTGATGCAGGGCGGCGGCTTTCTGATTGCGGCGCTGGCGCCCTATGTGATCGCCCGGCTGCACCAGTTCACGGGCGGATTCGGCGCCGGCTGGCTGGCACAGCTGGGCGCCGTGCTCATGGTCTGCGTGCTGGTGTCACGCCTGGCGCCGCAGCGCTACGCCCAGGCCATGCGTGCACCAGGCGACTGACCCGCTTCAGTGCGCCGTTGCCTGGAAGCCGGCAGACCAGCGCACGAAGGCCCAGATGCACCAGGCCAGGCCCAGCGCCACCAGGCCGCCGCCGATCCAGCCGATGTTCTGCATGCCCGCGTGCATGCTGACCTGGCTGCCCAGCAGCGCACCGCCGCCAATGCCGATGTTGAAGATGCCCGAGAACATGGACATGCCCACGTCGGTGGCGTCGGCCGCCAGCTTGAGCACCTGGGACTGCATGGCCAGGGCGAAGCAGATCATGGCGACACCCCAGACCGAACTCATCACGTAGAGCGATGCCTCATGGCCCGAGGCCGGCACCAGCATCAGCAGGCTGGCCGACAGCACGCCAATGGCAGCCAGCAGAAAGCCGCGCGGATGGCGCAGCCCCCACCAGCTGAACATCACGCTGCCCACGATGCCCATGCCGCCGTACAGCAGCAGCACGGCCGTGGTCACCTTGCCCTCGAAGCCCGCGATGTCCTGCACGAAGGGCTCGATATAGCTGTAGGCCGTGAACTGCCCGGTGATCACGACCACCAGCAGGATATAGATGGACAGCAGCGCCGGGCGGCGCAGCAGCATGGGCACGCTGGCCAGGTTGCCCGCGTTCTCGCTGGGCAGGCGCGGCAGCAGCCGGGCCAGCGCCACCATGACAATGGCGGCCACCCCGCCCACGGCCAGGAACGTCGTGCGCCAGCCCAGCCATTCGCCCACGATGCGGCCCAGCGGAATGCCCAGCACCATGGCCATGGAGGTGCCGGTGGCCAGCAGGCTCAGCGCCACGGCCTTCCTGCCGGGCGGCGCCACGCGCACGGCCAGCGAGGCGGTGATGGACCAGAACACCGCATGCGACAGCGCAATGCCGATGCGGCTGACCATGAGCGAGGCAAAGCTCCAGGCCACGCCCGACAGCACATGGCTGGCCACGAACAGCGCGAACACGCCCATCAGCAGCTTGCGCCGCTCCACATTGCGCGTGAGCAGCATGAAGGGCAGCGAGGCCAGGGCCACGATCCAGGCATAGATGGTCAGCATCAGCCCGACCTGCTCGGTGGGCATGCCAAAGCTCGCGCCAATGCTGCTGAGCAGGCCCACGGGCACGAACTCGGTGGTATTGAAGACGAAGGCGCCCAGCGCCAGCGCGATCACGCTGAGCCACGCCTGGGCGGCCGTGGGTGTGGATGACGCGGAAACGGAGCCGGCCGCAGCGGAAACGGAAGGGGGCATGGGGAACGTGGGGCCTTTTTTGTTGCAGCGCAATATTGTGCTGCGCCATGCGACCGCCTGATGTCAGCTGCCGCGCAGGCCCCAGTGCCGCCAGGGAGACTCAGGCGGGCGGCAGGTGGCAGACGGCCTCGATGTTGTGGCCGTCGGGGTCGAGCACGAAGGCCGCGTAATAGTCGTCGTGGTAGTGCGGTCGCAGGCCGGGCTCGCCATTGCAGCGCCCGCCTGCCGCCAGGGCCGCCGCATGGAAGTCATCGACCATGTGGCGGTTGTCCACGCGGAAGGCCACATGGATGGGCGGCTGGTTGGGCGTGCCCCCGCTGATCCAGAAGTCGGGCTTGGGCGGCTCGCCGAAGCCCGCAGTGTCCGTATGGCCCGTGACTTCGGCAGAAAGCTCCATGAGGATTTCATAGCCCAGCGGCGCCAGGGCGCGTGCATAGAAATCCTTGCTGCGCTCGAAATCCGATACGAGGATTCCCGTGTGGTCGATCATGGCTGTGCTCCTGCCTGTTCATGACGGACACCAGCATGCCATGGAGACCGCTGCGGCACCAGTGGACTGGCGCAGGTGTTCAGTAAGCGACGGTGAAACGCTGGCGCAGGTGCAGGCCCTTGTCCAGCGCGTCGACCAGGGCCACGGCCAGGTCCGCCGCCGAAATCGTGCCGGGCTGGCCATCGTCCTGCATCAGCGGCTCATCCTTGCCCGTGCGGTATTGGCCTGTGCGTTCGCCATGGTCGCCCAGGTGCAGGGCAATGGGCGGGCTCAGCATCGTCCAGTCCAGGCCCTGCTCCTTTTGCAGATCGTTGAGGGCATCGCGGGCAGCCGAGGCGCCAGGCTTGATGGCGGCCGGGAACTCGGGCGTGTCCACCAGTTGCTTGCCGGGTGCGATGTAGAGGCTGCCTGCGCCGCCGACCACCAGGTAGCGCTTGATGCCGGCCGCCTTGGTTCCCGCCACGATGGCGCGCGAGCCGCGCATGAAGTCCTCATAGATGTCGGGATTGCCCCAGCCCGCGTTGTAGGCGCTGACCACGGCGTCCGCGCCCGCCACGGCGCGCTGCACGGCGGCGGCGTCCAGTACATCGGCCTGCACGGCCTGCAGCCGCGGCTGGGCCGCCAGCTTGGCGGGGTCGCGCACCAGGGCCACGACCTCATGGCCGCGCTGCAGCAGCTCCTTCAATACCGCCGAACCCACAAAGCCGGTTGCGCCAATCAATGCCACTTTCATCTTCGGTCCTTTATGGCGCCAGGGCGCCTGTTCACGATGGCATTGAGATTACGCCGTTCACAATGCATGCGGTAGACGGCAATTTTTACCAATACCTTGAAGCGCAGCTTCACAATACAGCCCATGGATGACTACAAACGCATGGCCGTTTTCGCCGCCGTGGTGCAGCACGGCTCCATGAGCGCCGCCGCGCGTGCCCTGGGCATGAGCCCCTCGGCCGTGAGCCAGCAGGTGCGCCAGCTCGAACGCGATGGCGGCGTCACCCTGCTGCACCGCTCCACCCGGCAGATTGCGCTGACCGACACGGGCGAGCGCTACTACCAGCAGTGCGCCGCCATGGCCCAGGCCGCCAGCCAGGCGCGGGCCGAGCTGGCGGCCGCGCGCGACGAGCCCGGCGGCGAGCTGCGCCTGTCAGCCACCGTGGGCTTTGCCCGCCACATCGCGCCGGCCCTGGGCCACTGGCTGGCGCGGCACCCCGCACTGCGCCTGCACCTGGATGTGGACGACGCGCCCATCGACCTCATACAAAGCCGCATCGACCTGGCCTTGCGCTTCGGCCGGCTGGCCGATTCCGGCTGGGCCGCCCGGCGCCTGGGCGCCATGCGCAACTGGCTGTGCGCCTCGCCCGCATGGATACAGGCCCAGGGTGGCGGCGCGGCCTGGCGCCACCCGGCACCGCTGGCCAGCATGCGCTGGCTGGGTCTGGCGCGCGAGGGCCAGGGCCAGGCCCTGCGTGCCGAGGCGCGCCACCCTGACACGGGCGAGACCTACAGCCTGCAGGTGCTGCCGCATGTGGCCAGCAACAACCAGCTGTCCATCCAGCAGATGTGCGAGGCGGGCCTGGGCCTGGCCCTGCTGGGCAGCATGGACGTGGCCGACACGGTGGCCGAAGGCCGCCTGGTGCGCCTGCTGCCCGACTGGGACTTCGGCGGCCTGGACATCTGGGCCGTCACCCCGCAGCGCCAGGCACAGCCCGCCAAGGTGCGCCAGGCCATCGCTGCCTTGCAGGCCTATCTGGCCCGGTTGCCGGGCGTGGTCGATGCGCCGGCCCCGGCCTGAGGATCATGGACAGCGCACGAAAAAAAGCCCGCACGGGGCGGGCATGAAAACGAAGGAAGGACGCTCGCTCAGTCGAGGGCTGTCTTCTGGCCGTTCTTGAACACGCTCAGCGTGTACGAGGGGTTCTTCATCTCGCCGTTCTTCTCAAAGGCGATCTTCGAGGTCACGCCCGAGTAGTCGGCCTTTTGCAGGAAGGGGATGTAGACCTTGGGGTCCCAGGAGTTGGCGCGCTTCATGGCGTCGGCCAGCATCATGGTGGCGTCGTAGAAGTACGGGCTGTAGACCTGGAACTGGCCGGGGTACTTGGCGTCGTAGCGCTTTTTCCATTCCGTGCCGCCGGGCATCTTGGCCAGCGAGGCGCCGCCATCGGCGCAGATCACGTTGTCCAGCGGCTTGGCACCGGCCGCCACCTTGGCCAGCTCGGGCACGCACAGGCCGTCGCCGCCGAAGTACTTGGCATCGTTCAGGCCCAGCTGGGCCATCTGGCGCAGCATGGGGCCGGCCTGGCCGTACATGCCGCCGTAGAAGATGCCGTCGGGCTTCTTGGCCTTGATCGAGGTCAGGATGGCCATGAAGTCCGTGGCCTTGTCGTTCGTGAACTCCGAGGCCACGACCTTCACGCCCAGCTTTTCCGCATCCTTCTTGAACACATTGGCCAGGCCCTGGCCGTAGGCCGTGCGGTCATCGATGATGGCCACGGTCTTGAGCTTGAGCGTCTGCGCCGCGTACTTGGCCAGTGCCGCGCCCAGCGCGTTGTCATTGGCGATCACGCGGTAGGTGGTGTTCCAGCCGGGCTTGGTCAGGTCGGGGTTGGTGGCCGCGCCCGTGATCATGGGAATGCCGCAGTCCTGGAAGACCTTGGACGAGGGAATGGCCACGCCCGAGTTGAGGAAGGCCACGGCGCCGGCGACCTTGTCGTCGCACAGCTTCTGCGAAGCGGCCGTGCCCTGCTTGGGATCGGCCACATCGTCTTCGGCCACCAGCTGGAACTTGACCTTCTTGCCGGCGATCTCCATGCCCTTGGCATTGAGCTCGTCGATGGCCATGCGCACGCCGTTTTCGTTGTCCTTGCCGAAATTGGCCTGGGGACCGGACACCGGGCCGATGTGGCCGATGCGGATCACCTGCTCCTGGGCCATGGCCACGCCACCCATGCCGGCCACGACGGCCGCAATACACAACTTCCGGGACATCTTCATCGCGCACTCCTCAGTTGAAACAGGCCGTCACGTTATTCCCGTCATCGCGGCTTGGCAATGCCGCGTGACGGGGCCGCGACACTCCGCACCAACTCAGTGTTTACGAGCATCCGTCCCCACCCAAAGCTGTGCTGGGTGGCGCGCCGCAACCGGCGACGCAGGCGGCGCTTGCAACTCAGGCCGCGCGGGCCTGGCCCAGCGCCTGCACCTGGGCCAGCTGGTCCAGGGCCGCCAGGCAGGCATGGGCCACCTCCACGCCCTTCTTCACGAAGTGGGCGCGGAAGAACTCCACATGGTCGCCGTGCTCGTGGAAGTCGCGCGGCGTGAGCACGGCGGAGAACACGGGCACCTCGGTGTCGAGCTGCACGCGCATCAGCCCGTCGATCACGGCCGAGGACACGAACTCATGGCGGTAGATGCCGCCATTGACCACCAGAGCGCAGGCGACGATGGCGTCGAAGCGGCCAGTGTCGGCCAGCTTCTTGGCCAGCAGCGGGATCTCGAAGGCGCCGGGCACATTGAAGTGGCTGATGTTCTGCGCGGCCACGCCCTGGGCCTGCAGCTCGGCCGCCATGGAGTCGCGCGCCTGGTGCACGACATCGGTATGCCAGCTCGCGCAGATGACGGCCACGCGGCTGCGGCCCGCGACGGCCCTCCACGGCGTGCCCGAGGCCGTGCCGTGTGCGGAGAAATTCAAGGAGACAGGAGTCTGATTCATGGTGCTCTTTCAAGATGAGACAAATGAATCAGGGCGCGCGCCATGGCTCCGCATGGCGCGGCGCAGCCCATGGGACAACCATGGGCATGGCGCCTGCCATGCAGGTGCTGCGCGATCTCTTTCATCCGGACTGTGACCGTCGGCTCTGGCATCTCACCAGATCTGCTGACCCCGGCCGGCCTTGCGGCTTGCCGGGCGCTCGCGGGCTGCTGGACACATGCCGAAAGGCAGATCCAGATACCGCCGGTGGGGAATTTCGCCCCGCCCTGAGAACGCTGCTTTGCGGCGCACGGACTGCGCACCGCCAAAGACAGAGGCCATTCTAGCCGCGCCCGCAAGCCATTGCCGGGACCGGGGCGCCAGGCGCCCTTGCGCACCACGCCTGCGCGATTCATCTTGCGACACCTACAGAATATGGGCGAATTGCTATCAAAATAGAAGTTTCGCTGTCACCCTTGTTGCCTTGCAAGGACGACCCAGGTCAACCAATACGGCCTGTCAAACGTCATAGGAAGAGATCCAGACAGGAAACACGCCTTTGCCCGGACCCCATACCATGCCCCGTTCCAATGCCCCCACCGCGCAGCCACACCAGCAGCGTGACCTGCGCCCCCTGCGCATGCTGCGCCTGCTGGCCGGCCTTGGCCTCGCCGCCCTGGTCACCGCCTGCGCCGTGCCGCCCGATGGCTACTCGGACATGGGCTCCGGCTACCCCAGCTATCCCAGCTACCCAAGCTATCCGACCTACCCCAGCTACCCCTCTGGCGGCGGCGTCATCTACCCCTCCTATCCCACGCAGCCCGCCTATCCCGACAACGGCTGGTACGAGCGACAGCGCCTGCAGCGTGAGCGCGATCGCCTGCAGTACGAGCGCGAGCGCATTCAGCAGGAGCGCAACCGCGACGCCTGGCGCGACCGCCAGGAGCGCGAGCGTGAAATGCGCGAGCGCGACCGGGACCGTGACCGCCAGGCACAGGACCGCGACCGCCAGTTGCGCGAACGCATGCAGGAGCAGCAGCGCCGCGAAGCCGAGCGCCAGCAGCGGGACCGCGAGCGCGACCAGGGCCAGCAACAACGCGATCGTGAACGCCAGCAACGCGACCGGGAGCAGCAGCAGCGTGACCGCGAGCAGCAGCAACGCGCCATCGAGCGCATGCAGCGCGAAAGCCAGGGCGGGGGCAACCCCTACCCCACGCAGGATCCGCGCCACTGGCGTTGAACGGCTGACCGGCGGCATGTCCGGCCCCCGGGCGCCGCACCATAATCGGCAATGCACCACATCCCTGTGCCGCTTGTGATGGGAAAGGAAACCGCCATGCGCCGTACCCAAGACCTTTGCCAGCGCCCTGCGCTTGTGCCGATGCTTGTAACGCTGGTGGCGGCGCTCATCGCAGGCCCGGCCTCGGCCCAGGTCATCCGCTGCACGGATGCCAAGACCGGCCGAGTCACCTACACCAACAGCAGTTGCAAGGACGGCGAAAACCGCGTGCAGGTGCAGGAAGCCCCCAGCCCCGAAGAACTGGAACGCGAGCGCGCGCAGTCCGCCGCCGCCATAGAGCGCAAGAACCAGCAACTGGCCCGCGAAGAGGCCGAGCGCCGCACGCGCGCCCAGCAGCAGGAGCGCGAGGCACGCAGCCGGCGCGAGCGCGAGAACTCGGCCCAGCGCGACAGCGGCGACTCACCTGCCTGCCAGCAGGCGCGCCGCCGTCTGGACACCATCCTGGCCGAGTCCAATCCCGATCCGGCCACCTGGGGCCCGCGCAGCCAGGCCGCCCAGCAGCAAATGGAAATGGCCTGCCTGGGCCCCAAGGCCTATGAGCAGCTGCAGCAATCGCGCGCATTGCAGCCCAATGCCATCAACCGGCCGTGGATCGTCGGGCGCCCCGTGCCGCCGCAGCCGCTGCCGCCTTCGGCGCCCATCTCGCACTGCAACGTATTTCGCTGCTACGACACCAACGGCGGCATCCATCCGCGCTGATTCACGCGCGCAGGCCCTGCTCCACGGTGGGGTAGCGCAGGCGCAGGCCCAGCTCGGCCTTCAGGCGCTGGTTGCGCAGGCGGCGTGACTCCCCCATGAAGCTCAGCAGGCTGGCCGGCAGCTCGCGCTGTGCCTGCTCGCGCGTGATGCGCGCGGGGCGCGGCAGGCCGTAGAGATCGGCCGCAAAGTCGAAATAGTCCCCCATGCGCAGCTGCGTATCGTCGCTGGCGTGGTAGATGCGCTGCGGCCGGCCGCGCCACAGCGCCCGCACGCAGGCGCGGGCCAGGTCGTCGGCATGGATGTGGTTGGTGTAGACATCCTCTGCGGCGCACAGCAGGGGCGTGCCGCGCAGCAGGCGCCCGCGCGGCGTACCGTTTTCCCGGTCCGGCGCATAGATGCCCGGGATGCGCAAAATGCTGGCGCGCAGCCCGCCGCGCCCGGCAAAGCGCACGGCACGCTCGGCGTTCACGCGGCGCTGGGCACGCGCCGTGGCCGGTGCGGGCGGGCGGCTTTCGTCGATCCAGGCGCCCTCGCAGTTGCCATAGACGCCGGAGGTCGAGCCATAGACCAGGCTCGCCGGCCGGCCGCGACGGCGCAGCACGCGCAGCAGGGCCGTGGTGCGCGGGTCCAGCCACCAGCCCTCTTCGCCGGCAGGCGGATTGGGTGGCGGCGCCAGGTGGACGACGCGCGTGGCCAGGCCGGCCAGACGGCGCAGCGTGGCAGGCGCGTCCAGATCGCCCAGCAGCGGCGTGATGCCGCGCCCGCGCAGATCCTGCAGGCGCTCGGCGCCACGCGTCAGGGCCAGCACGCGCGGGCCCCGTCGTGCGGCACCGGAGCGCGCGCCGGGCGCGCCCGCCAATGCACCAGCCACGCGCAGCCCCACGTCGCCGCAGCCGACGATGAGCACGCGTTCGCGTCGAAAGCGCGCCGGCAGCGCGCCCAATGGGTTTTGGTTTGAGGGCAAAATCCTGGCCTGTTGCGAGGGCGGCCACCCGCGCGCCGCCGGTCGCGGCAGCGGCATGTCCGTCCGGGAAAGAAGATCGCCGGCGCGCTCCACGCGCCCACCGGCGCCCCCGAGGATACCGAGAACATGACCGAGATAGCCAACGCTTCCCACGAAATCACCGTACAGCCCAGCGGCCGCGCCTTCGCCACGCAGGGCAGCGAGACCATCCTGGCCGCCGCCATCCGCTCCGGCGTGGGCCTGCCCTATGGCTGCAAGGACGGTGCCTGCGGTTCCTGCAAGTGCAAGAAGCTCAGTGGCGATGTCACCCATGGCCCGCATGCCGACAAGGCGCTGACCGCCCAGGAAGAGGCCGACGGCTATGTGCTCACCTGCTGCGCCCGGCCAGCCACCTCGGTGGTGCTGGAGTCGCGCCAGGTCACCGATGCCAGCGCCTTCCCCATCAAGAAAATGCCCGTGCGCGTGGCCACGCTGGAGAAGAAGTCGCACGACGTGATGCAGGTGCGCCTGCAACTGCCCGCCGCAGACAAGTTCCGCTACCACGCAGGCCAGTACGTGGAGTTCATCCTGCGCGACGGCGCCCGCCGCGCCTACTCCATGGCCACGGCCCCCCACGTGCAGGACACGGCGCCGGGGCTGGAGCTGCACATCCGCCACATGCCGGGCGGCAAGTTCACCGACCATGTGTTCGGCGCCATGAAGGAAAAGGAAATCCTGCGCGTGGAAGGACCGTTCGGCAGCTTCTTCCTCCGCGAGGACAGCGACAAGCCCGTCATCCTGCTGGCCTCGGGCACGGGCTTCGCGCCCATCAAGGCGCTGCTGGAGCACATCCGCCACAAGGACATCCACCGCTCCGTCACCCTGTATTGGGGCGGCCGCCGCCCCGAAGACCTCTACATGGATGCCTGGGTGCGCGAACAGGCCGAAGCCATGCCGCAGCTGTGCTACGTGCCCGTGGTCTCGGATGCCCTGCCCGAAGACGCCTGGACTGGCCGCACGGGCTTCGTGCACCAGGCCGTGCTGGACGATTTTGCCGACCTCTCGGGCCACCAGGTCTATGCCTGCGGCGCGCCCATCGTGGTCGATTCCGCGCACCAGGCCTATGTGCACCAGCGTGGACTGCCCGACGAAGAGTTCTACGCCGACGCATTCACCACGGAAGCCGACAAGGCAGCCTGAAGCCAGGACAGATCAATCAATACGCAGAAAAACTGCTCTGCATACCTGCGCGCAGCCAGGTGTCGCAATTTTTTTGCACAATAGCGCCCCTATGAACCGTAGAAACAGCCTTCTCTCGGTCATGGCGGCCGCTGCTGCCCTGGCCTCCCCGCTTGCCCTGGCGCAAGAGCCCATCCGCCTGATCGTGCCCTATGCGCCCGGCGGTCCGCTGGACATCACCTCGCGCGCGCTGGCCGAGCGGGTGCGTGACTCCCTGGGAGTGGTGATCATCGACAACAAGGCCGGCGCCGGCGGCAACATCGGCGCCGACGCCATTGCCCGCGCCACGCCGGACGGCATGACCATCGGCCTGGCCGCCACGGCCACCCATGCCGTCAATCCCTGGCTGTACGCCAAGATGCCCTATGACGCGGGCAAGGACTTCGCCGGCATCACCCAGATGGTGCGCGTGCCCAATGTGCTGGTGATGAACGCGGCCCGTGCCGAGCAGCTCAAGATCCACAGCGTGGCCGACCTGATCGCCTACGCCAAGGCCAACCCCGGCAAGCTCAACTACGGCAGCGGCGGCAACGGCAGCGCGGGCCACCTGGCCGGCGAAATGCTCAAGCAAAAGGCCGGTATCTTCGCCCTTCACGTGCCCTATCGCGGCGCCAACCCCGCCCAGCTGGCCCTGCTGTCGGGCGAGGTGGACTTCAACATCGACAACCTGGCCGCCGCTGCACCCAACATCCGCTCCGGCAAGCTCAAGGCGCTGGCCGTGACCACGCTGAACCCCACCACGCTGCTGCCCGGCGTGCCCGCACTGTCCAAGACCTTCCCCGGCTTTTCCATCGACACCTGGTGGGGCCTGGTGGCCCCGGCCGGCACGCCCAAGCCCGTGCTGGACAAGCTGAGTAAGGCCTTTGGCGATGCACTGGCCGCGCCCGAGACCAAGACCCGCTTCGAGACCCTGATGGCCGAACCCGTGTCCTCCACACCCGCCGAATTCGACAGGTTCATGGCCGCCGAGCGCGCCAAGTACCAGCCCATCGTCAAGGCCTCCGGCGCCAAGGTGGACTGACGCCCGGCCTCAGGGGCTGGTGCCGCAGCCCAGCGCTGCGGCCATGCCGGGCTCCCGGCTGTCCACGCGCCACAACGCTGCAGCCTGGTCCCTCGCCAGAGGCTGCTGCACCAGAAACGGATAGTTGCGGCGCGCGTTCTGGTCTCCCACGACCCAGCTGACCCCGGCCGCGCACAGCCGGGCCGGCAACTGCTCAGGCTGCGGCAGCAGCCAGCGCCCCAGTTGCGGCGCAAAGCCAGCGGCATCCTTCATCTCCTTGCGCCAGTTGTCATGCAGGTCGATGGCCGCCTCATCCCAGCGCCCCACCACGGGGACGGGCTCGCGCAGCCGCGCATAGAACGGCACGTCATACCAGTAGCCGTCCAGCATGTAGACAGGCTCGCCCATATGGCGCTGGGACTTCAGGGCAAGGCCCAGCTCGCGCGATGAATGCACATGGCTGACGGCCAGGCCCGCCACGGCCGCCAGCCCCAGGGCCGCGCTCAGGGCAATGCAGCCCAGCCAGGCACGCCGGCGCCCCGCCGGGCCGAAGGAGCCTGTAGCCGCCAGGCTGGCATCCGCCATCAGCCATGCCAGCGGCGGCACGGCCGGCAGGATGTAGCCAATGAGCTTGGACTGAGGCAGCGAGAAGAACACCAGCACGCAGCCGGCTGCCACGGCCATCAGCAGGCGCACCGATGCGAGGAGCCCGTCGCCACCGGCGCGCCAGTAGTCCCGCTGCAGCAGGGTGCGCGACCACAGCAGGCCGGGCAGGCCCATCACCACCAGCACGGCAACGTAGAACCACCAGGGCTGCACGTTGTTGAAGCCAGAGGATGCAAAGCGCTGCAGATGCTGCACCACGAAGAAATAGTGGAAAAAGCCATCAAAGCGCTGCTGCATGGCAAGAAACCAGGGCACGGCAATGGCAGCGAACAACGCAAAACCCGGCAGCGACAGCAGCGAAGGCAGCAGCCGCCACCGCCCGCGCATCAGCATCCAGCTGCCGATGACCAGCGCGGGCAGCACAAAGCCTATGAGGCCCTTGGCCAGCACGCCCAGGGCCGCCAGTGCATACGCCAGGACCAGCACATGCCGGGCAGGCAGGCCACGCTCCAGACACAGCGCCACATGGGCCAGGGCCAGGACCGTCGCGACGATGATCCCGGCCACCAGCATGTCGAGATTGGCGAACTGGCCGCCGACGAAAAACAGGGGCTGCACCGCCAGCACCAGCAGCACCCGGCGCGCCAATGCCCGGCCCAGCCAACGCTGCGTGAACGCATACAGGGCCAGCGCGCCCAGCGTCGCACCCAGGATGGGCGCCGCACGCGCGGCCAGTTCACCCATGCCGAACAGCTTCAGCGAGGCGGCCGTGATCCAGTAGAAAAGCGGTGGCTTGTGGAAAAAGGGCAGGCCGTCCAGCGTGGGCGTGAGCCACTGTCCCGAATGGAGCATTTCCCAGGCGGCTGCCACATAGCGCCCCTCATCGGGCAGCATCAGCGGACGCGCCCATGCCGTGGCGGCCAGCCATGCCAGCACCAGCAGGGCCATGCAGGCGAGGTCGCCGGCCAGCCCGCTGGCATCCCTGGTCCGGTGCGACAGATCCGGCACGGGCAGCGCCTCGGCCATGCCGGCTGGTGAGAAGAACCTCATTGCCACAGCCCGCTCCCGGCCCCAGCCCTTGCGGCCTCATACACACGCTGGCGCGCCAGCCTTCCGAATCCATGATGCATATCGTGCTCCCGGCCCGCCGACTGCGGGCCCGCGCACAATGTCGTGGCCGGCTCTTAAATCCGCCTTAACGGGAGCCGTTCGCCAAGGCCCCGCCATCCGGAAGGTGCCAGCCGGGCCCGGCGCTGCGCACGATGCCCTGCCCCGCCACGGCCTGCAGCTGCGCGGGCGTGATGCGCTGCGGCGCGATCTCGGCCAGCGGCACCAGCACGAAGGCGCGCTCGTGCATGCGCGGGTGCGGAACGCTCAGGCGCGGCAGCGCGATGCGCTCGTCGTCCCACAGTTCGATGTCCAGGTCCAGCGTGCGCGGCGCGTTGCGGTAGGGACGCTCACGGCCGGCCGCCAGTTCGATGGCCTGCAGCGCATCGAGCAGCACCAGCGGCTGCAGCGTGGTGTGCACGGCGGCCACGGCGTTCAGGTAGTCCGGGCCGCTGGAATCGACGGGTGCCGTGCTGTAGAGGGAGGACACGGCCACAAGGCGCGTGCCCGGCAGGCCGCCAATGGCCTGCAGCGCCTGGGCCAGCGCCTGGCCCCGGTCGCCCAGATTGGCGCCCAGGCCAATGGCGACCCAGTGCCCCGGCTCAGTCATCCCCACCCACGGCGCCATCACCACCGCCCTGTGGCTTGCGGCGACGGCGGCGGCGCTTCTTGGGCGCTGCCCCTTCCTCACCTTCCACCTGGGGCAAGGCGGCTGCAGGTGCGTCGGCCTGCTGCGCTTCGCCAGCGCCGGCCTCCTCGCGCGCAGGGCGGGCCTTGGCCACGCGGTGCACCTTGGGCTCGGCGCTGCGCTGGCGGGCGCGCTGCTCGTCGCGGGCCTGGGCGATCAGGTCGTCGCGGCGCGCGTCGTCGGCGTTCTGGAATTCCTGCCACCAGCTGGCCAGGCTTTCATCGACCTCGCCGATGTCGGCGCGCAGGCGCATGAAGTCGAAGCCCGCGCGAAAGCGCGGCTGGGCCACCAGGCTGAACGGCGTGGCGCCCGTGCGCTTGTCAAAGCGCGGCTGCATGACCCAGATCTCGCGCATGTCGGCGGCCAGCTTGCCGCGGCCCGAGACATCGCCGATGCGCTGGTCGAACACTTCGTCGATGGATTCCTGCAGCGCGGGGAAGGGGTGCTGGCGCTGGTTCAGGCGGCGCTCCCAGCCGGTCTTGACGTCATGCCACAGCACGCAGGCCAGCAGGAAGCTGGGCGCCACGGGCTTGCCTTCCTCGACACGGCGGTCGGTGTCGGTCAGCGCGGCGCGCACAAAGGGCTGCTCCGCGCGCTCGACCACCACATCCAGCAGCGAGTAGATGCCGCGCGCCAGGCCCAGGCCGCGCAACTGCTCCACCGAGGCCAGCGCGTGGCCGGTCTGCAGCAGCTTGAGCATTTCATCGAACAGGCGGCTTTGCGGCACATCGGCCAGCAAGGGCTCGCATTCCACCAGGGGCTTGGCGGTCTTGGGCTCGATCTTGAAGCCCTTGCCCGCCAGCTTGGCAGCGAAGCGCACGGCGCGGATGATGCGCACCGGGTCTTCGCGATAGCGCGTGGCCGGGTCGCCGATCATGCGCAGCATGCGCTTCTTGGCGTCGTCGATGCCCTTGTGATAGTCCACCACGATCTGCGTGCGCGGGTCGTAGTACATGGCGTTGATGGTGAAGTCGCGGCGCGTGGCGTCCTGGTCCTGCGGGCCCCAGACGTTGTCGCGCAGCACGCGGCCGCTGGCGTCCACCGCATGGTGCATGCCGGCGAGCTGGGCCTTGCTGGTGCGCTCGTTGCCGCTCACGGCCTCGGCCGCGCTGTTGTCCAGGAAGGCGCGGAAGGTGGAGACTTCGATGACCTCGTTCTCGCGCCCGCGGCCATAGACCACGTGCACGATGCGAAAGCGCTTGCCGATGATGAAGGCGCGGCGGAACAGGCCCTTGACCTGCTCGGGCGTGGCATTGGTGGCCACGTCGAAGTCCTTGGGGCGCAGGCCCAGCAGCAGGTCGCGCACGGCGCCGCCGACGATGTAGGCCTCGTAGCCCGCGTCCTGCAGCGTCTCGACCACGTCGATGGCACGCCGGTCCACCAGGTTGGGGTCGATGCCGTGCACCTGCACGGGCACTTCCTGGCGCTTGCCGAAGGGGGACTTGCGGGCGCGGGGGGCAGCCGAGGTCTTGCCCAGCAGCTTGTCGATGATGTTCTTGATCATGGTGCTTCGCCAAACAGGTCCAGAATGCGCCAGCCACGTTCCTGGGCCAGGGCGCGCAGCCGTGCGTCGGGGTTGGTGGCCACGGGGTGGTCCACGCGTTCGAGCAGGGGCACGTCGTTCCAGGAGTCGCTGTAGAAGAAGCTCTCCACGCCGCCCCAGTCCAGGCCACGCGCATCCAGCCACTGCTGCATGCGCTGGACCTTGCCGTCGCGCATGCTGGGCGTTCCACGGATCTCGCCCGTGAACCAGCCCTGGGCGTCGCGCTCCAGTTCCACGGCAATCAGCTCCTGCACGCCCAGTGCGGCGGCAATGGGGCGCGTCACGAACTCGTTGGTGGCCGTGACGATGATGATCTGGTCGCCCGCCTGCTGGTGCGTGCGCAGCAGCTCCAGTGCCTGGGGACGGATCGCGGGAGTGATCACCTCGCGCATGAAGCGCTCATGCGCCTCGCCGGCCTGTTGCGCGCCACGGCCGCAGAAGGCCTCGGTGGCAAAGCGCACATAGTCGTGCACGTCGAGCGTGCCGGCCTGGTAGTGCGCGAAGAACTCGGCGTTGCGGCGGCCGAACTCGGCCGGATCGGTCCAGCCGATGCGCGTCGTGAACTCGCCCCACTCGTAGTCCGAATCGAGCGGCAGCAGCGTATGGTCCAGGTCGAACAACGCCAGCCGGGGCCGGAGTTGCTTCTGATCAGAGGTCATGCATATCCTAAAAAAATGGGTCCCGCGCTGCACTTGCAACGCAGGCTCCGCCGGCTCCCGCAGTCCCTGCCCACACGAGAATGTGGGCTCATTCGGTTTCCAGCATCGTCTTGAGCAACGGAATGGTGATGGCGCGCTTGTTGCGAAGCGCAAAGCCGTCGAGCATGTCGAGCAGCTGCATCAGGCTGCCCAGGTCGCGTGAGAAGCGCTTGAGCATGTAGTCCATCACATCGTCGCCCAGAAAAACGCCACGGGCATCGGCCTCCTGGCGCAGCACCGCGCGGCGCGCGGTTTCATCGAGCAGTTGCAGCTGGAACACATGGCCCCAGCCCAGCCGCGTGCGCAGATCCTCGCGCAGCTTGAGGTCGGCCGGCGGCAGGGGGCCGGCTCCCAGCACCCAGCGCGGCGAGCCCGTGGCCGGGCTCGTCGCATTCACGAACCAGTTGAAGGCCCGCGCCTGCTGCAGCGGAGTGTAGATGTCCACGTCGTCCATCAGCACCGCCGCCCAGCGCTCGTCGAACGGCGGCGGGAACAGGGTGGATGCATCCATCCAGCCCACCATGGCGCCCTGCTCGCGCAGCGCCTCGCGCACGGCCTTGAGCAGGTGGGTCTTGCCCGAGCCCGACTCGCCCCAAAGATAGGTGGGCACCGGCGTGCGGGCAGTCTGCATGCGGCCGTCGCCCACCCAGTGGCGCAGATGATCGATCACTGCGGCATTGGGACCGACGAAAAAGCGCGACAGCGTCGGACTCGACGCCATGCTGATATCCAGAGCCAGCTGCTTCATCTGCGACATACGCGCAGCGCCCCCTTTCCTGTGTCCAGGCGGGTCCATGCGGCAAAAGCAGGCAGAGGAATCGGCAACGGCATTGGGTTGAGAGCAAAGACAGGCCCGCCTCGGCGCAGCGCTGCGGCAAGGCGGACAACGCCCGGGAGCTCCCGGGCGGACGAGGGATTTTAGTCTGCGCGGCGCCCGGCACGGCGGCAGCCGGCCCGCATGTGCAACGAAAGCCCCCTCGAAGCCCACTGGCGCGCGCGCCTGCCGGCGGCCGGCGCCGTAGAATCCCGGGGTTCCAGCCCGGCATCGGGCCTACCGCACCGTACCCATCCATGAGCTCTTCTGCCCCCTCCTCTACCCCGATTTCCTACAAAGACGCCGGCGTCGACATCGTCGCTGGCGATGCGCTGGTCGAGCGCATCAAGCCGCTGGCCAAGAAGACCATGCGCGAAGGCGTGATGGCCGGCATCGGAGGCTTCGGCGCGCTGTTCGAGGTGCCCAAGCGCTACAAGGAACCCGTGCTGGTCTCGGGCACCGATGGCGTGGGCACCAAGCTCAAGCTGGCCTTCGAGTGGAACATGCACGACACCGTGGGCATCGACCTGGTGGCCATGAGCGTCAATGACGTGCTGGTCCAGGGCGCCGAGCCCCTGTTCTTCCTCGACTATTTCGCCTGCGGCAAGCTGGACGTGGACACGGCCGCTGCCGTGGTCGGCGGCATTGCACGCGGCTGCGAGCTGTCGGGCTGCGCACTGATCGGCGGCGAAACCGCCGAAATGCCCGGCATGTACCCGTCCGGCGAATACGACCTGGCGGGCTTTGCCGTGGGCGCAGTCGAAAAATCCAAGATCCTCACGGGCCAGAGCGTCGCCGCAGGCGACGTGGTGCTGGGCCTGGCCTCGGCCGGCGTGCACTCCAATGGCTTTTCCCTGGTGCGCAAGTGCATCGAGCGCGCCGAAGCCCAGGGCAGCCTGCCCGAATCGCTGGACGGCAAGCCGTTCAAGCAGGCCATCATGGAACCCACGCGCCTGTACGTGAAGAACGTGCTGGCCGCACTGGAGCAGCACCCCATCAAGGCGCTGGCCCACATCACCGGCGGCGGCCTGCTGGAGAACATCCCCCGCGTGCTGCCCGAGGGCCTGGCAGCCCACCTGGATGCCGGCAGCTGGCCCCAGACCGAGCTGTTCGCCTGGCTGCAGAAGACGGCCGGCATCGACGCCGTGGAAATGAACCGCACCTTCAACAACGGCATCGGCATGGTCGTTGTCGTGCCCGCCGAAGCTGCCCAAGCCACGGCCGCCACGCTCAAGCAGCTGGGCGAGACGGTCTACACCATCGGACGCATCGCCGCACGCGGCGAGGGCGAGCCTGTCGAGGTCCGCTGACCACGGGCCCGCAGCGCATGACCCAGCACCTGCCCTCGCCCATCATCTCCCCGCAGCCCGCGCCCACGCGCGGCGTGACGCTTTCCAGCTATGTGCTGATGGCAGGCGCCCTGCTGCTGATCATGTGGCAGGGCCTTTTGCCGGGCATGCTGTGCGTCTGCGTGGGCTTTCTGGTCACGCGCGCCCTTGCAGGGCTGCTGGCACGGGCCCAGCCCAAGGCCCGGCGCGGCTCGCTGCCGCGCTGGACCCAATTGGTGGCAGCCACCATCGTCATTCTTGCGCCGCTGGCCCTGCTGAGCGGCGCGCTCTCGCATACACGCACCTACATCACCGACGCGCCGCAGCAGTACCGCGAGCTGCTCGACTATCTGGCCCACACGGTGCTGGAGCTGCGTGACAAGCTGCCCGCCGACATGGCCGACCAGTTGCCGGACGGCGCGCAGGAAATCCAGCACCTGCTGGCCAGCTACCTGGCGGCCAAGGCCGGCGCCCTGGCCCATGCGGGCCGCGCCTGGCTTACCGGCCTGCTGTACGCCTATGTGGGCCTGATCATCGGCGCGCTGGCCGCCGTGCGCCCCATCACCACGCGCCGCCCGCCCCTGGTGGCTGCGCTGCGCGAACGCATCCGGCTCATGGGGCTGGCCTTCCGCCAGATCGTGGCGGCGCAGTTCTGGATTGCGGCCTTCAACACCTTCCTGACGGCCATCTTCCTGCTGGGCGTGCTGCCGCACTGGAACCTGACCCTGCCCTACACGCCAGCCCTGATCACGCTGACCTTCATCGCGGGCCTGGTGCCCATCGTGGGCAACCTGCTGTGCAATGCGGTGATCACCATCGTGGGGCTGTCGGTCTCCCCGGTGGCCGCCGCGGCCTGCCTGGGCTTTCTGATCCTGATCCACAAGGCCGAGTACGTGATCAACGCCAAGGTGGTGGGCCAGCGCACGCACATGGGCGTGTGGGAGCTGCTGGCCGTGATGTTCGTGGCCGAGTCGGTGTTCGGCCCCGCAGGCCTGGTGGCGGCGCCGCTGTTCTACGCCTATCTCAAGAAAGAGCTGGAAGCCGTCCGGCTGGTCTGAGCAGCGCTCCGACCCTGGGGGTTGCTGCCGCTACAGGCCCCTGAGCCGCCGGATCACCTCGCGCACGGCCACGGCCTGCGCGCCCTGCTGGGAATGCAGGAAGCGCTCCAGGTCTTCGAGCGCACGCTCGGTCACTCCCCACTGCGCATAGGCCAGCCCCCGGTCCCGGAAGATCTCCGGCATGTCGGGCCGCAGCACGGCCAGCCGGTTGAGCACGGCCACCAGCAGCGGCCAGTCGCGCCGCGCATGGTGGATCTCCTGCAGATTGCGCAGCATGCGCTCCAGAATGTCGCGCGGCGATGCGCCCTGCAGGTACATGCCCAGCGGAGCCGCCTCCTCGGCGGACAGGCCGGCGTTCTGCCAGAAGGGCTCCAGCCGCTCGGCCAGGCTGTTGGCCGAGAAGGATTCACCGCTCAGCGGGTCCATCACCACCTGCCCCTGGGGCAGGCGCAGCTTGACCAGGAAATGCCCGGGAAAGCTCACGCCCTGTGCCGGCAGATCGATGGCCGCAGCCAGCTCCAGCCAGATCAGCGCCACACTGATGGGAATGCCGCGCCGCGTCTGCAGCACATGGTGGATGTAGCTGTTGGCCGGGTCGTAGTAATCGTTGAGATTGCCGCCAAAGCCCAGCTCGCCATAGAAGAACTGGTTGAGCACGCGCAGGCGCTGCAGCGAATCGGTTTCGCCGGCCAGGCGCTGGAGCAGGCGCACCTGCAGCCGGTCCAGCTCGGCGCTGGCTGCCTGCAGGTCGAGATCGGGCACGGCATCCTGGGCGATGCTGATTGCCGCCTCCATCAACGGCAGGTGGTCATCGCTTTGCACCAGCGCTGCAAAGTATTGCAGGGCCGTTGGCGTGTCTTCGTAACTCCAGCTCATGATGCTTTGTATATTGCAGCGCCCAAGCCTGCAATTATGCGGGTTTGGGCGATGCCTCTCAGCGCCGCAGCAGTGCGCGCAGCTTGAGCCCCGCCGCCCACAGCGCACCGAAGTACAGCAGCACCGAGGCGGCCATCAGCGCGGCGAGCAGGCCCACACGCTGCCAGCCGTTGGCACGCAGCGCGATCCAGTCGAAATGCTGGCTGCCCCAGGTCAGCAGCACGGCCAGCAGGCTGCTGGCCGCGACCACCTGCAAGCCCAGCCGGCCCCAGCCCGGCTTGGGACGGTAGACGCCCCGGCGCAGCAGACCCCAGAGCAGCCAGCCCGCATTGACCAGGGCTGCCAGGCCGATGGACAGCGCCAGGCCGGTATGCGCCATGAAGGGCACCAGGACCAGGTTGAGCAGTTGGGTGATGACCAGCACCACGATGGCGATCTTGACGGGCGTGCGGATGTCCTGGCTGGCGTAGTAGCCTGGCGCCAGCACCTTGATGGCCACCAGGCCCACCAGGCCTGCGCCGTAGCCGACCAGCGCCAAGGCGATCTGGCCCACGTCGCTGTCCTGCAGCGCACCGCGGTGGAACAGCGTGGCCACCAGCGGCTCGGCAAAAGTGAGCAGGCCCACGGCGCACGGCACGGACAGCAGCACCACCAGGCGCAGCCCCCAGTCCAGCATGGCCGAGTAGCGCTCCGAGTCGTCGGCCGCCTTGGCAGCGGCCAGCTGGGGAGTGAGCACCACGCCCAGCGCCACGCCCAGCAGCGCCGTCGGAAACTCCATGAGCCGGTCGGCATAGAACAGCCACGTCACGCTGCCCGGTTGCAGATAGGAGGCGATCTGGGTGTTGATCATCAGCGAGACCTGGGCCACGCCCACGCCCAGCAGGGCCGGCGCCATCAGCTTGAGGATGCGGCGCACGCCGGCCTCGGCCCAGGCTTGGCGCAGCGCAGCTGGCGAAAAGCCGATGCGCGGCAGCAGGCCCAGGCGCGCCAGCGCAGGCAGTTGCACCGCCAGCTGCAGCACGCCGCCCAGCATCACGCCACCGGCCATGGCATAGATGGGCTCGATGCCGCGCGCCTGCAGCCAGGGCGCGCCCCAGAAGGCGGCGGCGATCATGGCCAGGTTCAGCAGCACCGGCGTGGCGGCCGAGACGGCAAAGCGCCGCCAGGTATTGAGCACGCCGGCAGACAGCGCCACCAGCGACATGAAGCCGATGTAGGGGAACATCCAGCGTGTCATCAGCACGGCGGCGTCATAGCCCTCGGGCGACTGGCGCAGGCCGCTGGCCAGCAGCCAGACCAGCAGCGGCGCGCCGACCACGCCCAGCACGCAGGTCACCAGCAGCACCCAGAACAGCAGCGTGGCCACGTGCGAGATCAGCGTGCGCGTGGCCTCGTCCCCCTCCTTGGCCTTGCTGGCGGCCAGCACCGGCACGAAGGCCTGGCTGAAGGCCCCCTCGGCGAACAGCCGCCGAAAGAGATTGGGAATCCTGAAGGCGACATTGAACGCATCGGTCAGCGCATTGGCTCCGAACATGGAGGCCATGAGCAGATCGCGCACCAGCCCGGTGATACGGGAGGCCAGCGTCAGCAGGGAAACGGTGGAGGCGGCTTTGAACAGTGACACCGTGGGGAGTGTATGCGCTGGCATGCCCCGCCGGCCGGCGCGCCAGGCGGGCCTGGCCGCTCTTGCACTCCGTTGCAACAGGCCGGCCCGCGCGGCCTGGGCCCTCAAGGCCCTGTCCGGGCTGCGTGCTATAATCCCGCGCTTCGCCGACAACATCCTCAGACACTAGGAACACATATCATGGCATCCAAGCCCGCAAAGAAGAACCCCCGTCTCGCCTCCGGCCGCAAGCGCGTCCGCCAGGACACCAAGCTCAACGCAGCCAACACCTCGCTGCGTTCTAAGTACCGCACCGCCGTCAAGAAGGTCGAAAAGGCCGTTCTGACTGGCGACAAGGCCAAGGCAACCGAACTGTTTGCCGCAGCCCAATCCGTTCTGGACACGATCGCCGACAAGGGCATCTTCCACAAGAACAAGGCCGCTCGCGACAAGAGCCGCCTGTCCGCCAAGGTCAAGGCCCTGGCCGCCGCCTAATCCAATTAGGCAACCGCACGGATGGCTCCGGCCATCTGCCGTTTGTAACGGGTGCGCTGTCAGCGAACGAGAAAACCGCCTTCGGGCGGTTTTTTTGTGCCTGAACGATGCTCCTGCATCCGCATGTCCCACCAAAAAAGCCCCACCCTCCGGAGCACAGGCGAAAAAAAACGCACCCCAGGCGCGCTTCACATCGGACGGGAACGACCCGCAAAAAAAGAAGCCGGCCTCAGCGGGCCGGCTCGTCCGGTATCAGGCAGGCCTCGGCAACCTGCAGGTTGTTGTCCTTGGCGAAGTTCAGGCAGAAATCCCAGGCCATGGGCTCGTAGTCGCGCAGGTCGCGGTGCACGACCACGCACTTGACGCCATTGAGCGTTGTGGGAACACACCAGGGCGAGTAGCTCAGGTGGCTGCCGCGCTGGGCACCACCGGGGCGAAACTGGCTCATGACGCCTGCCAGCCGCTCAGCCCAGTCGCTGGGCCGGAAAGTCTTGCCTTCGTGGGTGATGCCCTGGATGAACAGTTCTTTGCTGGAGGGAGAGACCATCAGGATGCACGCCAAAATACGACTTGCGCAACAAGGAACAACACAGGCGACCTGCCAAGGGGCACGGCGCCCTGCCACATCCTGCTTGCGCAAGTCCTTCAAAAAAGTCAGAGCCCACAGGCAGGATCGCTGCCAGCAGGCCAAGCTGGCATTTTATCTCTTATATAAGAGCTGAGGCCTTGTTGCAGCGCACTACCCAAGTGTGGCGTAGGTTCATTGCATGGCTGTGATGCGCAAACCGCAACGGTAGGCCATCGCGCGGCCCCTAGAATCGGGCTTCGCTGTTTTTCAGGCATCTGCGGCGGCAACGCCCGGATGCCGTTTACTTTCCAGCTCAGGAGATTTTTGCAATGACCGCTTTCATTGAGGCTGCCTCGCCCCACGTGATGAACACCTATGGCCGCGTACCGATCGCTCTGGAGCGAGGCCAGGGCTGCCGCGTGTGGGACGTCAACGGCAAGCAGTACCTCGATGCGCTGGGCGGCATTGCAGTGAACACGCTGGGCCACAACCACCCCAAGCTGGTGCCTGCGCTGCAGGACCAGGTGGCCAAGCTCATCCACACCTCCAACTACTACCACGTGCCCGGCCAGGAAACGCTGGCCAAGCTGCTGACCGAGCGCTCGAAGATGACCAATGTCTTCTTCTGCAGCACGGGCCTGGAGGCCAACGAGGCCGCCATCAAGATCGCGCGCAAGTACGGCGTGGACAAGGGCATCGCCAAGCCGGTGATCGTGGTCTACGAGCATGCCTTCCACGGCCGCTCCATCGCCACCATGACGGCCACGGGCAACCCCAAGGTGCGCGACGGCTTCGGCCCCCTGCTCGACGGCTTCCTGCGCGTGCCGGTGAACGACTACGAGGCGCTGCAGCAGGCCACGGCCGGCAACCCCGACGTGGTGGCCGTGATGATGGAGCCCATCCAGGGCGAAGGCGGCCTGCACCCCATGCGCATCGAGTACATGCAGCAGGTGCGCGCACTGTGCGATGCCAACGGCTGGCTGATGATGTTCGACGAAGTCCAGGCCGGCATGGGCCGCACGGGCAAGTGGTTCGCCCACCAGTGGGCCGGCATCATCCCCGACGTGATGACCCTGGCCAAGGGCCTGGGCTCGGGCGTGCCCATCGGCGCCGTCGTGGCCCATGGCAAGGCGGCCACCGTGCTGCAGCCGGGCAACCATGGCTCCACCTTCGGCGGCAATCCGCTGGCCATGCGTGCGGGCATCGAAACCATCCGCATCATGGAAGAGGACGGCCTGCTCGCCCACACCACCCAGGTGGGCGACCACCTGAAGGCCACGCTGCAAAAGGAACTGGCCGACGTCAAGGGCGTGGTCGATGTGCGCGGCCAGGGCCTGATCATCGGCATCGAGCTGAACAAGCCCTGCGGCGCCCTGCTGGGCCGTGGCGCCGAAGCCGGCCTGCTGTTCAGCGTGACCGCCGACACCGTGGTGCGCCTGGTGCCGCCGCTGATCATGACCGAGGCCGAAGCCGACGAAGTGGTCGCCAAGCTCAAGCCCCTGATCGTGCAATTCCTGTCCGAATGAGTACCTGCCTATGACTGCCATCAAGCACTATCTGCAGTTTTCCGACTTCACGGCCGACGAGTACGCCTATGTGCTCGAACGCGCGGCCCTGATCAAGAAGAAGTTCAAGGGCTACGAAAAGCACCACACGCTCAGCGACCGCACGCTGGCCATGATCTTCGAGAAGGCCAGCACGCGCACCCGCGTGAGCTTCGAGGCGGGCATGTACCAGCTCGGCGGCTCGGTGGTCCACCTGACCACGGGCGACAGCCAGCTGGGCCGCGCCGAGCCCATCGAGGACAGCGCACGCGTCATCAGCCGCATGACCGACCTGGTGATGATCCGCACCTATGGCCAGGACAAGATCGTGCGCTTTGCCGAATACTCGCGCGTTCCCGTCATCAACGGCCTGACCAACGAGTTCCACCCCTGCCAGATCCTGGCCGACATCTTCACCTTCATCGAGCACCGCGGCTCGATCCAGGGCAAGACCGTCGCCTGGGTCGGCGACGGCAACAACATGGCCAACACCTGGCTGCAGGCGGCCGACCTGCTGGGCTTCACCGTCCACGTCAGCACGCCGGGCGGCTACGAGGTGGACGAGAAGCTGGCCTTTGGCGGCAAGACCCCGCGCGAGGGCTGCTACAAGGTCTTCAAGGACCCGCTGGACGCCTGCAAGGGCGCCGACCTGGTGACCACCGACGTGTGGACCAGCATGGGCTACGAGGCCGAGAACGAAGCCCGCAAGAAGGCCTTTGCCGACTGGTGCGTGGACGCCGAAATGATGGCCGCCGCACGTGGCGATGCCCTGTTCATGCACTGCCTGCCCGCCCACCGCGGCGAGGAAGTGGAGGCCGAGGTCATCGACGGGCCGCAGTCCGTGGTCTGGGATGAGGCGGAGAACCGGATGCATGTGCAGAAAGCTCTGATGGAGTACCTGCTGCTGGGCCGCCAGCCGAACTGACAACGCAGTCCGCTCAAAAAAGAATGCCTGCAGGCTTTGCGCCTGCAGGCATTCTTTTTTCCCGGCGGAAGCTCGAGCCGTGGCCTTACGGTCCCCGCTTGTCCGGTGCGCAACTGTCCCCGCCGCAGGCACTGCAGCCGCCACAGCCGCCCGCATCCTTGGGCGCCAGTGCCGGATGCATCTGCCCGGCCTTCTGGCGCCAGCGCGCGGGCAGATAGCGCCAGACCAGAGACACGCCGGCCAGGGCCACTATCAGACCCACGATGATGTTTTGCCACATGGTCCGTGCTCCTTTCAGCCCGCGCCCAATGCGATGGCCACGCGGTAGGTGATGAAGCTGGCAAGGTAGGCCAGCGCGAACAGATAGCCGGTCATCAACAGCGGATAGCGCCAGCCGTTGGTCTCGCGCCGCACGGCGGCCAGCGTGGAGATGCACTGGGGCGCGAACACGAACCAGGCCAGCAGCGACAGCGCCGTGGCCATAGACCAGGTGTGGGCGATCAGCGGGCCCAGTTGCTCGGCCATGGCCTCGTCGCTGGCGGCGGACAGGGCATAGACCGTGCCCATGGCGCTGACGGCCACCTCGCGCGCGGCCATGCCGGGCACCAGGGCGATGGCGATCTGCCAGTTGAAGCCGATCGGCGCCAGCACCACCTCCAGCCAGCCGCCGATGCGGCCTGCAAAGCTGTAGCGGATGGCCGCTTCGGTGACGCCATCGGGCGGCGCCGGGTAGCTGGCCAGGAACCACAGCACGATGCTCACGGTCAGGATGATGCCGCCCACGCGGCGCAGGAAGATCATGGCGCGCTCGTACAGGCCCAGGGCCAGGCTGCGCGGGCTGGGCCAGCGGTAGGAGGGCAGTTCCATCAGCAGCGGCGTGGGTCCGGCGCTGCGGCCTGCCAACTTGGCCACGCCGGCCACGGCCATGGCGCTGGCGATGCCGGCCACGTACAGCGCGAACAGCACCAGGCCCTGCAGGTTGAAGATGCCGCCCACCGTGCGCTCGGGAATGAAGGCGCTGATCAGCAGCGCATAGACCGGCAGGCGCGCCGAGCAGGTCATCAGCGGCGCGATCATGATGGTCACCAGGCGGTCGCGCCAGCTGGTGATGGAGCGCGTGGCCATGATGCCGGGCACGGCGCAGGCGAAGCTGGACAGCAGCGGAATGAAGGAGCGGCCCGACAGGCCGACCTTGCCCATGATGCGGTCCAGCATGAAGGCGGCACGCGGCAGGTAGCCCGAGTCCTCGAGTGCAAGGATGAACAGGAACAGGATCAGGATCTGCGGCAGGAAGACCAGCACGGCGCCGGTGCCCGCGATCACGCCGTCGGCCAGCAGGCTGCGCAGCGCGCCTTCGGGCATGTGCTCGTTGACCAGGGCCGAGACGGCCGAAACGCCGCCCTCGATGCCGTCCATCAGCGGCTGCGCCCAGCTGAACACGGCCTGGAACATCAGGAACAGCGTGGCCGCCAGCAGCAGCATGCCCCACAGCGGGTGCAGCACCACGGCGTCGATGCGGTCGTCGCGCCGGGTGTCCACCACGGGCTCCTTGACACAGTCGGCCATGATGCTGGCCACCTGCTGGTGCAGGGCCAGCACCTGCTCGCGCGCATCGCCCGGGCGGGCCGGAGCCTGCAGCTGCGGCGCTGCCAGGGCGCGGGCTTCGGGGCCGTCCAGCCATTGCAGCAGTTCGCGCGCGCCGTCCTGGCGCACGCCCACCGTGGACAGCACGGGCATGCCCAGGGCGCGTGACAGCGCCTCGCGGTCGATATCGATGCCCTGGCGCCTGGCCATGTCGCTCATGTTGAGCACCAGCAGCATGGGCAGGCCCAGGCGCTGGGCTTCCAGCACCAGGCGCAGGTTCAGCCGCAGGTGGGTGGCGTCGGTGACGCAGACCAGCAGTTCGGGAGGCGCCTCGCGCGCGTGGCGGCCCGAGACGATGTCGCGCGTGATGCGTTCATCCTCGCTGTGGGCGTGCAGGCTGTAGGTGCCCGGCAGGTCCAGCAAGCGCACACGCCGGCCGCTGGCCGTGCTCAGCCAGCCTTCCTTGCGCTCCACGGTCACGCCCGCGTAGTTGGCCACCTTCTGGCGTGCGCCGGTCAGCAGGTTGAACAAGGCTGTCTTGCCGCAGTTGGGGTTGCCCAGCAAGGCCAGGCGCAGTGCGGAATCACCGCTGCCGCCGCCGCCACCCTGGGCAGGCTGCAGCGGCTGGATGAGTTTGGGAGAGGACGACGCGCTCATGCCACCGCCTCCGGCGCCACGCGCACCAGAGCCGCCTCATGGCGGCGCAGTGCGAATGTGGCCTGGCCCACGCGCACGGCCAGCGGGTCGTCGCCCGGAAAGCCTGCGGCCAGGATGCGAACGGGCTCGCCCGGCAGGAAACCGATTTCCATGAGGCGCAGCAGCAGTTCCTGCTCGACGGCATCGCGCGCCGCATGGAGTTCGACCACGCGCGCCGGAACCTGGCGCGGCAGCGCATCCAGGGTGATGGCCGCAGCGGTGGCCGGGCTTGGAGAGCTGGGAGGCGCGGACAGTGCGGACGGAGCCGTGGCGTCCGTCCCGGGATTCATCGAATGCATGGCGTGTTGTATCAACTGATTTTTATTCTCATTTTGATTTTGATCGAATCCCCGTGGGAAGCCCGCGCATGGTATCGGAGTAAGAGGCAGGGTCTTGCCAAATGGCCGTCATGGTTTTTGGCCGGTTCCAGGCGCCCCGCACGCGTGCGCGCGACAATCGCGCTCCCACGATCCGCACCTGCACCTGCTTGCCCACGCCATGACCCATCCCTGCCTGAGCTGCGGCGCCTGCTGCGCGTCGTTTCGCGTGGACTTTTCCGTGCATGAGTCGCAGGAGCATGGCGGCCGCGTGCCGGCCGGGCTGATCGAGGAAGTCACCGACCACACCTGCCGCATGCGCGGCACGGACTGGTCGCGCCCGCGCTGCGCAGCGCTGGTGGGCAAGGTGGGCGAGAAGGCCCATTGCGGCATCTACGAGTGGCGGCCCTCGCCTTGCCGCGAATTTGCGGCCGGCAGCGATGCCTGCAACCGCGTGCGCGTGCGCCATGGCATGCAGGCGCTGGACAGCGGCCTGCTGTAGCAACCAGCCAGGCGCCACCAGCCGTTATTCCACGGGCAGCCCCGCCAGCTGCCCCTTGAACTCCTGCAGCGAGAAATGCGTGTGCACCTGGCGCACGCCGGGCAGCCGATGCAGGCGGGTGAGCAGCAGGTCCGAATAGGCATCGAGATCGCGCGCCACGACGACCAGCAGGAAGTCCTCCGGCCCCGAGATGCCGTGGAACATCACGACCTCGGGGATGGCGCAGACCGCTTCCTGGAAGTGGCGCGATGACTCCTCGTTCTGATGGTCTATGCCCACCATCACGAAGGCCAGCACGCCAAAGCCGATGGCGCGCCGGCTCAGCGCGGCGTGGTAGCCGGTGATCACGCCCTCATCCTCCAGCCGCTTGATGCGCCGCCACGACGGCGATTGCGACAAGTGCACGCGTTGCGCCAATTCGCCCGAGGTCAGCCGCGCGTTGTCCTGCAGGGCGCGGATCAGCAGCCGGTCCGTTCTGTCGATCTCGATTGACATAAACCACCTATGAATTCATGTTTCACAGAATAACTTATCCAAGATCAAGCGCATTTAGGGATAACTACTAAACGCCCTGCGAAGGCCGTAACTAGCATCCGCCTCCGAAGCCCCCCACAGCAACGGAGACAACAACCCATGCCAGCCTTCGAAGACATCGTCCAGCGCGAAGCCGGACTCCAACAGCAGCTGTCTGCCGGACAGATGACCATGATCGCCATCGGCGGTGCCGTCGGCACCGGCCTGTTCCTGGGCAGCGGCTTTGCCATCGGCTTCGCCGGGCCCAGCGTGCTGATCAGCTATGCCATCGGCGCGGTGATTTCGCTGCTGCTGATGGGCTGCCTGGCCGAGATGACGGTGGCCCACCCGACCTCGGGCTCGTTCGGCGCCTATGCCGAGCACTACATCGCCCCCTGGGCTGGCTTCGTGGTGCGCTATGCCTACTGGGCCTGCGTGGTGCTGGCCGTGGGCACCGAGGTGACGGCCGTGGGCCTGTACATGGGCTACTGGTTCCCCGAGGTGCCGCGCTGGGCCTGGGTGGTGATCTTCTCGGGCGCGCTGATCGGCGTGAACATGATGAGCGTCAAGGCCTTCGGCGCCGTGGAGTACAGCTTCTCCATGATCAAGATCATCGCCATCGTGGCCTTCATCGTGGTCGGCGCCTGGGTGGTGTTCGGCACCCGCCCGGCCGGCGTGGGCTTTGCCAACTACGTCAACAACGGCGGCTTCTTCCCCAACGGCCTGTGGGGCACCTGGGTGGGCGTGATCATCGCCATCTTCAGCTACCTGAGCATCGAGATGATCGCCGTGGCCGCCGGCGAAGCCAAGGACCCGCAGCGCGCCGTCACCAGCGCCTTCCGCTCCACCATGGTGCGCCTGGTGGTGTTCTACCTGGCCACGATTGCGCTGATGCTGGCCATCGTGCCGTGGTCGGCCGCCGGCAAGGACGGCAGCCCCTTCGTGAAGGTGATGGAGATCATCGGCCTGCCCGGCGCGGCCAGCGTGGTCAATTTCGTGGTGCTGGTGGCTGCCCTGTCGGCCATGAACAGCCAGCTGTACATCACCACCCGCATGATGTTCAGCCTCTCGCGCGCCGGCCATGCGCCCGCCGTGCTGGGCCGCGTGAACTCGCGCGGCGTGCCGCTGCCGGCGCTGCTGCTGTCCTGCCTGGGCATTGCCGTGGCCACGCTGTTCAACATCATCAATCCCGAGCAGTCCTTCATGCTGATGATGGCCGTGGCCATGTTCGGCGCCATGTTCACGTGGTTCATGATTTTCGTGACCCACTTGTTCTTCCGCATCCACTGGGTGCGCCAGGGCAACCAGCCGCTGGCCTTCCGCATGTGGGGCTTTCCGGTGCTGACGCTGCTGGGCGCGGCGCTGATGCTGGCCGCCCTGGTGTCCACGCTGTTCACCGACGTGTTTCGCCTGACCGTGCTCACCGGCCTGCCCTTCCTGCTGCTGCTGGGCGCCATCTACGCCATCTGGTACCGCAAGCCGGCCGACCAGACCGCAGCCGCTTCTCAAGCCAATACCCCAACCCAGGCCCAGGCCCGGTGACATCCGGCCTCCCGTTTTTCTCCCTCCCTTAGAAACATGACGACTCTTGCCCCCCTCGATACCGCCCGCGCCTCGATGTTCAGCCACGTCCCGCCCTACTCCGGAGATCCCATCCTGTCGCTGATGGAAGCCTTTCAGCAGGACCCGCGCACCGACAAGGTCAGCCTGAGCATCGGCCTGTATTTCGACGAGGCCGGCCGCCTGCCCGTGCTGGACTCCGTGCGCCAGGCTGGCGATGCCCTGGCCCGCGAGCAAAGCCCCAGCGGCTACCTGCCCATCGAAGGCATTGCTCCCTATCGCCAGCTGGTGCAGAACCTGGTGTTCGGCGCTGAGCACGAGGCCGTGCGCGCGCAGCGCATCGCCACCGTGCAGACCCTGGGCGGCTCGGGCGCGCTCAAGCTGGGCGCGGACTTCATCAAGCACTATTTCCCCGACGCCGAGGTCTGGCTCAGCGATCCCACCTGGGACAACCACCTGGCCATCTTCCAGGGCGCGGGCCTGCGCACCCACAGCTACCCCTACTACGACGCGGCCACGGGCAGCCTGCGCTTCGACGCCATGCTGCAGACGCTGCGCGGCCTGCCCTCGGGCAGCGTGGTGCTGCTGCATGCCAGCTGCCACAACCCCACGGGCGTGGACCTGTCGCGCGAGCAGTGGCAGCAACTCATCCCCGTGATCGTGGAGCGCGGCCTGATCCCCTTCGTGGACATGGCCTACCAGGGCTTTGGCGATGGGCTCGATGAAGACGCGTGGTCCGTGCGCGCGCTGGCCGATGCGGGCGCCCAGGCCTTCGTGGCCAATTCGTTTTCCAAGAACTTCTCGCTGTATGGCGAACGCGTGGGCGGCCTCAGCGTGGTCTGCAGCGACGCGGCCACGGCCGGCAATGTGCTGGGCCAGCTCAAGGCCACGGTGCGCAGCAGCTATTCCTCGCCCCCCACTCGCGGCGCGCGCCTGGTGCAGCAGGTGCTGGCGTCGCCCGAACTGAGCGCCCAATGGGCACAGGAGCTGGCGCAGATGCGCGGCCGCATCAAGGACATGCGCGCCCAGCTGCACGGCGCGCTGCATGAACGCTTTGGCGAGCGGCGCGACTTCGGCTTCCTGCTGACCCAGCGCGGCATGTTCAGCTACACAGGCATCAGCGAGCCCCAGGTCCACCGCCTGCGCGACGAGCACGGCGTGTACCTGATCCGCTCGGGCCGCATGTGCATGTCGGGCCTGTCCGGCGCCAACGTGCAGTACGTGGCCGACGCCATTGCCACGGTGCTGGAGGCACCGCAATGAGCGGCTGCCCCGTCCATGGAGGCCTGACCGAGCGCATCGTCGCCGAGGAAAGGGCGCAGCTGGATTTCAGCCAGTCCATGAGCTATGGCGACTATCTGCAGCTGGACGCCATCCTGGGCGCCCAGCAACTGCTGTCGCCCACGCATGACGAGCTGCTGTTCATCATCCAGCACCAGACCAGCGAGCTGTGGATGAAGCTGATGCTGCACGAGCTGGGCGCGGCCACGGCCGCCGTGGCGGCCGACCGCCATGCCGATGCCTTCAAGATGCTGGCCCGCGTGAGCCGCATCATGGAGCAGCTGGTAGGCGCCTGGTCCGTGCTGGCCACCATGACGCCTACCGAGTACACGGCCATGCGACCGTATCTCGCCAGCTCCAGCGGCTTCCAGAGCTACCAGTACCGCTGCATCGAGTTCGCGCTGGGCAACAAGAATGCCGCCATGCTCCAGCCCCATGCCCACCGGCCCGACCTGCTGGCCCGGGTGGATGCCGCATGGCGCGCACCTTCCCTGTACGACGAGGCCCTGCGCCTGCTGGCACGCCAGGGGCTGGCCATTCCTGCCGGGCACCTGGAGCGCGACTGGACCCTGCCCTACACGGCCAGCCCCGAGGTCGAGGCCGCCTGGGCGCAGGTCTACCGCGACCCGCAGTCGCACTGGGACCTGTACCAGCTCGGCGAAAAGCTGGCCGACATCGAGGACGCCTTCCGCCTGTGGCGCTTTCGCCATGTGACCACGGTGGAGCGCGTCATCGGCTTCAAGCGCGGCACGGGCGGCACCGGCGGCGTCAGCTACCTGCGCAAGATGCTGGATGTGGTGCTGTTCCCCGAAATCTGGTCCGTGAGAACGAAACTGTGACCCCTGAGCGGCTTTGCCGCTTCCCCCGCTCTCGCTGCGCGGGCGCGGGACGACACCATCGCTGCGGGACGGCCCTTGCTCGGCGTCCGCCGATGGGCCGCGCCAAGTTTCCGACGCAAGAACACCATGCCTTCGCATGTAGTCAAAACACAAGGAAATCCATGAAGCAAATCATCGACGTGGGACTGCCGCCGCTCAAGCAGCCCTTCTCCTGGGCCGTCAAGGCCAGCGGCCAGATGCTGTTCACGGCCCACGGCCCCGTGCGGCCCGACGGCAGCATCGACACCGGCCCCATCGAACAGCAGGCGCGCCTGACCTTCACCAACCTGCGCAACGCGCTGCAGGCCGCAGGCGGCACGCTGGCGCATGTGACCCAGGTGCTGATCTACATGACCGACGTGGCCGACATGCCGGCCATCGACGCCGTGTACCGCGAGTTCTTCGAGGCGCCCTATCCCAACCGCTCCAGCATGGGGATTTCGGCGCTGGTGGTGCCGGGCATGAAACTGGAGATCGTGGCCTACGCCATGCTCCCCTAGAGGATGTGACGGACATGCCGGCGCCCCGCAATTGCGTTCAATACAGGGGCGGCGTGCGGGACGAGACTGCGGGCCTTGTGCAGTCCTGCGTCCGCGCGAAATCTCATGTCCTCCTCGCTGCTCGCCATGGGCGTCTTCACCCTCGTCGGCGCCATCACGCCCGGCCCCGTCAATGTGCTGGCCCTGCGCCACGGCGCAGCCCGCTCGCGCTTGGTCTCTGCCGCCTATGTGCTGGGCGCCAGCGCCAGCTATGCGGCCGTGGTCTGGGTCATGGGCCAGGGCGCACAGTGGCTGCTGCAGACGCTGCCGCAACTGTCTGCGGCCGCACAGTGGCTGTGCGCCGCCTATCTGCTGTGGCTGGCCTGGCGGCTGGCCAATGCGCCTGTGGGCCAGGCCGGTGCGCAGCAGCAGGCCGGATCGCAGCGCACGCTGCAGGCCCTGCTGCAGGCACTTTTGCAGGGCACGGCCGTGCAGACGCTCAACCCCAAGGCCTGGCTGGTGGCGCTGGCCGGCGTGGGCCTGTTCGTGCTGCCCCACGCGAATGCGCCGTGGGCGCTCCTGCAGTTTTGCGCCATTTCGCTGCTGGCCTGCCTGGTGGGGGTCGGCAGCTGGGCGCTGCTGGGGCAGCTGCTTTCGGGCTGGCTGCGCACCGAACGCCGCCAGCGCCTGTTCCACCGCCTGCTGGCCCTGCTGCTGGTCGCCAGCGTGGCGGCCATGCTGGCATGATGGCTGGCCGCCATGACTTCAACCTCTCCCCACCGATTCCACCGCCATCCGGCCGCCCCCTGGGCCGAGCTGCGCGACAGTGCGCGCTCGCCGCATTGCTTTCGGCTGCACATGCATGCCGAGTATTCGATAGGCATCGTGGACGCCGGTCGCACCGTGTTCCACCATGCCCACGGCCCGCAGCCTGTGGAGGCGGGCGGCGTGGTGCTGATCGAGCCCGGCGCCTGGCATGCCTGCAATCCCGACCCCGGCGCGCCGTGGTCCTACCGCATGCTGTTTGTCGATGCCGGCTGGCTGCACGCGCGGCTGGGCGTGGCCGCGCTGCGCTTTCCCCGACGCACGCTCACGGATGCGGACATCGCCAGCCTGGTGGATGGCCTGTGCCGCCCCGTCGATGGCACGGCGGCCGCCGACCGCCTGGCCCTGGGCCTGGAGCACCTGCTGGACCATTGCGCCCAGCCCGCAGCCGCACCCCTGCCAGGCGATGCGGCCGCCCTGGCGCCTGCACTGCAACGCCTGCATGCGGGACCCGATGCGGGCCTGACCGTGCAGTCCCTGGCGCAGGAATGCGGCATGAGCGCCACGCGCTTCATCCGCCGCTTCAAGTCCGCCACGGGCATGACGCCCGGCAGCTACCGCCTGAACCTGCGCATCAACGGCGCGCGCCGCCTGCTGGCCACGGGCGCAGCGCTGTCCGATGCAGCCTATGCCATGGGCTTTGCCGACCAGGCGCACCTGCAGCGCGCCTTCAAGGCCCACCATGCGCTGACGCCGGGCTGCTACGCACGCGGCGCCTGAGCCGGACCCTCCCATGGTTTTGCAGCGGCCAGCCCGGGGCCGGCGGTGAAAGCGCAGATACTTACGCCTTCCGCTTTCAGCCCCCACCTGCCGCGCACCATGGCCGCCTTCCAAGACATTCAGCAACGAGAAACCGGCCTGCGCCAGCAGCTGTCCGCCGCCCAGATGGTGATGATCGCCATTGGCGGCGCCATCGGCACCGGCCTGTTCATGGGCAGCGCCTTCGCCATCGGCTTCGCCGGGCCCAGCGTGCTGGTCAGCTATGCCATCGGCGCGCTGATCTCGCTGCTGCTCATGGGCTGCCTGGCCGAGATGACGGTGGCCCACCCGACCTCGGGCTCGTTCGGCGCCTATGCCGAGCACTACATCAGCCCGCTGGCCGGCTTCATGGTCCGCTATGCCTACTGGGCCGCCGTGGTGCTGGCCGTGGGCATGGAGGTGACGGCCATCGGCATCTACATGGGCTACTGGTTCCCGGACGTGCCGCGCTGGATCTGGGTGCTGGTGTTCTCGGGCGCGCTGGTGGCCGTCAACGCCAGCAGCGTCAAGGCCTTCGGCCAGGTGGAGTACGGCTTTTCCATGGTCAAGATCATCGCCATCGTGGCCTTCATCCTGATCGGCGCCTGGGTGGTGTTCGGCTCGCAGCCCCAGGGCATCGGCTTTTTCAACTACACGGCCGATGGCGGCTTCTTCCCCAAGGGCCTGTGGGGCACCTGGGTGGCCGTGATCATCGCCATCTTCAGCTACCTGAGCCTGGAGGCCGTGGCCGTGGCGGCCGGCGAGGCCGAGGACCCCAAGCGCGCCATCACCCGGGCCTTTCGCACCACCATGGCGCGCCTGGTGATCTTCTACCTGGCCACGATCGCGCTGATGCTGGCCATCGTGCCCTGGCAGCAGGCCGGCACGGACAAGAGCCCCTTCGTGAAGGTGATGGAGATCATCGGCATCCCGGGCGCTGCCAGCATCATCAACTTCGTGGTGCTGGTGGCCGCGCTGTCGGCCATGAACAGCCAGCTGTATGTGACCTCGCGCATGATGTTCAGCCTGTCGCGCGGCGGCTATGCGCCCTCGGTGTTCGGGCGGCTGAACAGCCGCGGCGTGCCCGTGGCGGCGATTGCCATCTCCTGCCTGGGCATAGCCGTGGCCGTGGCCGTGAACCTGTGGAAGCCCGAGGGCTCGCTGCTGTGGATGATGTCCGTGTCCATGTTCGGCGCCATGTTCACCTGGTTCATGATCTTCGTGACCCATCTGTTCTTCCGCGCGCGCTGGTCGCGCGAGCATCCGGGCCAGCGCCTGCAGTTCCGCATGTGGGGCTTTCCGCTGTTCACGCTGGCCGGCGCCGCGCTGATGCTGGGCGTGATCGTCACCACCTATTTCACCGAGGTCTTCCACATGACGCTGCTCACGGGCCTGCCCTTCCTGGGCCTGCTGGCCCTGGTGTACGCGCTGTGGTACCGGCCCCGCGCACAGGCCGCCCGAACCGCCCCGAAGGAGTGAAACCATGACCCGCAGACTCTGGGACATCTCCCCGGCCGTGCAGGCCGCCAGCCCCGTCTTTCCCGGCGACACGGCCTACAGCCAGCAGTGGTGCGCCACCATCGGGCCGGGCTGCCCGGTCAATGTCAGCGCCATCACGCTGTCGCCCCATGTGGGAGCGCATGCCGATGCACCGCTGCACTATGACGCCGACGGGGCATCCATCGGCAACGTGGATCTCGACGCCTTCCTCGGCCCCTGCCGCGTGATCCACGCCATCGGCAAGGGACCGCTGGTCGAATGGGAGCACATCGCCCACGCCGTGGAGCATCTTCCGGCACGCGTGCTGGTGCGCACCTACGAGCGCGCCCCCACCACCTGGGACCAGGAACTGGCCGCCTATGCACCGGCCACGGTCGAGCGGCTGGCCGACCTGGGCGTGAAGCTCATCGGCATAGACACGGCCAGCATCGACCCGGCCAGCAGCAAGAGCCTGGACAGCCACCAGGTGATCCGCCGGCGCGGCCTGCGCGTGCTGGAGAACCTGGTGCTGGACGAGGTGGCCGAGGGCGACTACGAGCTCATCGCCCTGCCGCTCAAGCTGGTCGAGGCCGATGCCTCGCCCGTGCGCGCCGTGCTGCGCGCCCTGGCCTGATCCCTGCCCGCATTGCGGCGCCGGCCCTGCCCGCGCTTTTCGCCTTTTCGCCTTTTCGATACCCAAGGAGACCCCGTGACGAGCCTGCAAGACTGCCTCACCCTCGATGCGCAAGACCCGCTGCGCGCCCTGCGCGACCAATTCACGCTGCCCGAAGGCGTGATCTACCTTGACGGCAATTCGCTGGGCGCCAGCCCCCGCGCCGCCGCCGCGCGCGTGGCCGAGGTGGTGCAGCAGGAATGGGCGCAGGGCCTGATCCGCTCGTGGAACGATGCCGGATGGATCAGCCTGCCCCAGCGCCTGGGCGACCAGTTCGCCCCCTGGCTGGGCGTGGGCGCGGGTGAGCTGGTGTTCACCGACACGGCCTCCATCAACCTCTACAAGGTGCTGACAGCGGCGGCCCGCATCGCGCGCGAGGACGCGCCGCAGCGCAAGCGCCTGATCAGCGAGCGCAGCAACTTCCCCACCGACCTCTATATCGCCCAGTCGGTCTGCCAGGAATACGGCCTGGAGCTGGTGCTGCTCGAACCCGAGGAAATTGCCGGCGCGCTGACCGACGAGGTGGCCATCTGCATGCTCACCCATGTCAACTACCGCACGGGCGCCATGCACGACATGGCTGCCGTGACGGCTGCCGCGCAGGGCAAGGGCATTCTCTGCGTCTGGGACCTGTGCCACAGCGCAGGCGCCGTGCCTGTCGATCTCAAGGGCGCGAATGCCGACTTCGCCATCGGCTGCAGCTACAAGTACCTCAACGGCGGCCCGGGTGCGCCGGCCTTTGTCTGGGCCAACCCGCGCCTGATCAACCGCTTCTGGCAGCCGCTGTCGGGCTGGTTCGGCCATGCCGAGCCTTTCAAGTTCGTGCCGGACTACCACCCGGCCCAGGGCATACAGCGCTACCTGTGCGGCACCCAGCCCATGGTCAGCCTGAGCGTGCTGCAGTGCGGCCTGGACGTGTTCACGGCCGTGGAGCCGCTGGGCGGCATGGACGCGCTGCGCAACAAGTCGCTGGCGCTGACCGACCTGTTCATCGCCCTGGTCGAGGAACGCTGCCAGGGCCACGGCCTGGGCCTGGCCACGCCGCGCGAGCACGGCCGGCGCGGCTCCCAGGTCTGCCTCACGCGCGAGGAGGGACTGGGCGTGGACGGCAAGGACAGCGGCGCCTATGCCATCGTGCAGGCGCTGATCGCGCGCGGCGTGATCGGCGACTTCCGCAAGGGCGACGGCACGGGCCTGCACAAGGACATCCTGCGCTTCGGCTTCACGCCGCTGTACGTGGGATTCGAAGATGTCTGGCATGCCGTGGAACACCTGCGCCAGGTGCTGGAATCGGGCGAATGGCGCAAGCCGGAGTTCAACCGCGTCAATGCGGTGACCTGAAGCCTGAGGCCCGGCGCTCAGAACGCCGTGGACGACAGCGAGGCCCAGAGATGGGCCGCGACCAGGGCGCGCCAGGGCGCGAAGTCCCGCAGCCACAACTCGGTCTGCACCGCGTCCATGGCGTCCGTCTTCAGCAGCAGGGCCAGGGCCCGGCGCACGGCGACATCGCCGTGCAGCGGGCCGTCCAGGTGGCCATAGCCGCGCAGCAGCATGTAGTTCACGGTCCACGGGCCTATGCCCTTGAGGGCCAGCAGCCGCTCGCGGATCTCGGCCACCGGCAGTTCAGGCAGGGCCGCCCAGTCGTCCAGCGGCAACTCACCCGACTGCACGGCCTGGGCCAGCAGGCGCAGCGTGTGCGTCTTGCTCCGCGAAAAGCCGGCTGCGCGCAAATCCTCCTCACCGAGCTGTGCCAGCTGGGCGGCCTCCGGCATGCACCACAGCTGCTGCGGCGCGTCGGCATGGCCATCGTGCAGCGCCACCGGCTGGCCGGCTGCGGCGATCAGGCGGCGGCGCAGCGACACGGCTGCCGCCACGCTGATCTGCTGCCCGGTGACGGCCCAGCTCAGCGCCTCCCAGGGCGTGCAGGCCGCGGGCACATGCAGGCCACGCTGGCGCGCCAGCAGCGGTCCCAGCCGCGCATGGCGGCCAAAACGGCGCTCGAATTCGCCCACATCCTGGGACAGTCCGAACATGCGCCGCAGCATGGCGGCCAGCACATCGTCCATGCCGGTGATGGCGCCTGCACCGGCGGGCAGGCGCCATCGGGCCTGCACCACGGCCGCCTCTTCGCAATGCTGCGTCAGCTCCAGGGTCAGCAGCGTGGGAAGGCCTTTCCACATCAGGCCCTTGTGCATGCGGATGGTGTCGCCGTCCTGCAGATCGCATTCGGACAGGCGCTGGGCATCGCGCCGGTGAAAGCCCCAGAACTCGTTCATGCGGTAGCCGGCCGGCAGCGTCAGTTGCTGCTCTGCGCCATGGCTGTGGCCGCCACGCCGCCCGCTCATGCCTTGCCGGCCTGGCGCAGCGGGGCTCGGCCGCTCTCCCGCCCTGTCTCCCGGCCAGCGGCCTCCTGCGCTTGGCGCGCCTCGCGCAGCAGCAGGGCACGCTTGCGCTCCACGCCCCAGCGGTAGCCGGAGATGCTGCCGTCGTTGCGCACCACGCGGTGGCAGGGCACGGCCACGGCAATCGGGTTGGCAGCGACGGCGCTGGCCACGGCGCGCGCGCCCGTGGGCATGCCCAGGCGCAGGGCCAGTTCCGAGTAGCTCAGGGTCTGGCCAGCCGGAATGGCGCACAGCGCCTGCCACACGCGCTGCTGGAAGACCGTGCCCTGCACATCCAGCGGCAGCGCCAGGCCGCGGCGCGGCTGCTCGACCAGGGCCACGACCTGGGCCACGGTGTGCTCGAAGCCCGCATCGCCGCCCACCAGCTCGGCCAGCGGAAAGCGCTGCTGCAGGTCCTGCACCAGGGCCTCGGCGTCGTCGCCCAGCAGCACGCAGCACACGCCGCGCTCGGTACTGGCCACGAGGATGCTGCCCAGAGTGCATTCGGCCACGGCAAAGCGGATGGTCTGGCGCATGCCGCCGCGCCGGTAGTCGCCGGGCGCCATGCCCAGCATGGCGCCTGCGTCGCGGTAGAAACTGCTGCTGGCCGCATAGCCGCTGGAGTAGGCCGCATCGGTGACCGAGTCGCTCTGGCCCGGCTGCAGCGCCGCGCGCAGGGCATGCGCGCGATGGGCCTTGGCATAGGCCTTGGGCGTGAGGCCCGTGGCCTGCTTGAACAATCGGTGCAGTTGCCAGGGGCTCAGGCCCGAGCGTTCGGCCAGCTGGCCCAGGGCGGGTGGGGGCTCCTCGGTCTCCAGCCAGCGGCAGCATCGGGCCACCAGGGCCGTGGGGTTGGCAGTGGCATTGCTGGCTTGATTCATGGCTTGGTTGGACACGGCATGTCTTTCTGGGTCATCGGATGCCCTACTCTACGCAGCCCGGAGCACCCGCGCATCCCGCTTCTTGCAACCCGCAGGATTTCAGCGCGGGATTCGGTTACGCTGCGCCCTGCATTTTCCGCGTCGAGACTTGCGAGACTCCCACATGACCACCGAACACTCCGGCTGCCCCATGAACAGCCCCGGCCGCACCGAATCCATCGTCAAAGAGGAGCGCGCCCAGCTGGACTTCAGCCAGTCCATGAGCTATGGCGATTACCTGCACCTGGACCAGATCCTCACGGCACAGCATCCGCTGTCGCCCGCGCATGACGAGATGCTGTTCATCATCCAGCACCAGACCAGCGAGCTGTGGATGAAGCTGATGCTGCATGAGGTCCGAGCCGCCACGGCCGCCATCGCAGGCGGCACGCGTGCCGACGCCTTCAAGATGCTGGCCCGCGTGAGCCGCATCATGGAGCAACTGGTCAGCGCCTGGACCGTTCTGTCCACCATGACCCCGCCCGAGTACACGGCCATGCGCCCCTACCTGGCCAACTCCAGCGGCTTCCAGAGCTACCAGTACCGCTGCATCGAGTTCTCTCTGGGCAACAAGAACGCCGCCATGCTCCAGCCCCATGCCCACAGGCCCGACCTGCTGGCCCAGGTGGAGGCGGCATGGCGTTCGCCCTCGCTCTACGACGTATCCCTGCAGCTGCTGGCGCGCGAAGGCATCGACGTGCCCGCCGACCGGCTGGAGCGCGACTGGACCCAGCCCTACGAGGCCAGCGAGGGCGTCAAGCAGGCCTGGATCACCGTCTACCGCGATCCCCACAAGCACTGGGACCTGTACCAGCTCGGCGAAAAGCTGGCCGACATCGAGGACGCCTTCCGCCTTTGGCGCTTCCGCCATCTGACGACCGTGGAGCGCGTCATCGGCTTCAAGCGCGGCACGGGCGGCACCGGCGGCGTCAGCTATCTGCGCAAGATGCTGGACGTGGTGCTGTTCCCCGAAATCTGGGCGCTGCGCACCGAGCTATAAGAACTGGCGGGCGCCACCGACGGCAGGCCGCTGCGGTGGCGACAGCGCGCAGGCGCGCAAACAGGTAAGCTGCGGCGCCAGGAGAAATACCGTGTCCGCAGCGCCACAACAGCCCCCACACAACAACATACACACAGAGGCTTCGCAGACCTCCACCGCAGCACCGCCGCCGCGCAGCCAGCTGCTGTGGGCCATGCTGCTGTCCCTGCTCTCGGCCTTTGCGCTGAGCCAGGCCTTTCGCACCATCACCTCGGTCATGGCCACGGGTCTGCAGCAGGATTTCGGGCTCACGGCCCAGTCGCTGGGCGCCTTCGCCGGCCTGTTCGGCCTGTCCTTCGGCGTGGCCCAGCTGCTGATGGGCATCGGCATGGACCTCTACGGCCTGCGGCGCACGGTGCTGCTGTCGTTTCCGCTGGCGATTGCGGGGTCGGCACTGTCCGCCGCCGCACCCAATTACGGCTGGCTGATGGTGGGCCAGTTGCTGATCGGCGTGGGCTGCTCGCCCGCCTTTCTGGCCTGCACCATGTTCATCTCGCGCCACTTTCCCATGGACCGCTTTGCCTTTCTGTCGGGCGTGGGCATGGGTGTCGGCGGACTGGGGCTGCTGTTCACAGGCACGCCGCTGGCCTGGCTGGTCCAGCATTTCGGCTGGCGCTCGGGCTTTGCGCTGCTGGCCGTGATGTCGGCCCTGTCGTGGCTGCTGATCTGGTGGCGCGTGCACGAGCCCGCCCGCAGCGGAGCACAGACCGCCGCACGGGAAAGCTGGGGCGTGGCGGCACGCCGCATGGCCGAGCTGTTCACGCTGCCGCACACGCTGGGCATCGTCCTGCTGGCCATGGCCTGCTATGCATCGTTTCTGGCGCTGCGCGGCCTGTGGCTGGGGCCGCTGCTCATCCATCGCTATGGCTTTTCGCTGGTGGAAAGCGGCAATGTGGCGCTGGTCGTATCGATGATCTCGCTGTTCAGCCCCGCGATTTTCGGGCGCATGGACCCCGGCCCAGGACGGCGCCGGCGCTGGCTCACCAATTACTCGCTGCTCATGGGCAGCCTGTTCATGCTCATGGCCTTTTTGCACCATGGCTGGACCAATGTGGCGCTGATCTTCGCCATGGGCCTGCTGTCAGGCTATTCGGTGCTGCAGTACGCCGATGTGCGCGCTTCCTACCCCCCAGAGATGACCGGCCGCGCACTGTCGCTCTTCACCATGGCCATGTTCCTGGGCGTAGCCCTGGTGCAATGGTTCACGGGCTGGGTCGCCGCCTGGGCCGAGGCCTGGGGCGTGGAGCCCTACAAGGCCGTGATGATCTCGATTGCAGCCACGCTGGTGGGCGCGTCAACCGCGTTCCGTTTCCTGCCCTCCTCGCCGCTGCTGCGCCAGGCATCCGCCGCCTAGCGGTCGGAGTCTGTGCCTCTACAAGGCGTTGGCGGCCGAGCCATCGCCACGGTACAGCCAGGGCAGATCCATCAGCCGGGAGCCCAGCAGGCGCAGCGACAGGTCACGCCCCCAGCGCACGGGACCCGTGGCATGGAAGATGCGGCCATTGCGCTGCGAGCGCGCCTGCACGCGCGCATTGCGCTGCCAGCGGTTGAGCGCGTAGCGGCGCAGGCGCATGTTGACGTCGAGATCGTGCATGGACAGGGCGCGCTGCAGCTCGGCTGCATCTTCAATCGCCATGCCGGCGCCCTGGGCCAGATAGGGGCGCATGGGATGGGCCGCATCGCCCAGCAAGGCCACCACGCCGCGCGCCATCTGCGCGGCCGATTGCACGGGCGGGCGGTCCCCCACCGGCCACAGCCGCCAGTCGCCACCGGCCGCCGGCACATGCTGGACCAGGTCCAGCAGCTGGGGGCAACTGCCCTGCAGCACCCGCACCAGATCGTCGAGATTGCCCGCATGGTCCCAGTTCGCCAGATCCTCGGGCGCCGGGCCCTGGATGATGATCACCAGGTTCTGCAGCTCGCCCCGGCGCACGGGGTACTGGATGGCATGCATGCGCGAGCCCAGCCAGGCCGTGACATCGGTGGCCCGCAGGCGCTTGGGCAACTGGGCCTGGTGCACCAGGGCGCGGTAGGCCAGGTGCCCGGTGACACGCGGCGGGCCGTCGCCCAGCAACTGCTGGCGCAGAACGCTGCGCACGCCATCGGCGGCGACCAGGGCATCGCCTTCGATCAGCTTGCCGGCCCGGGTGCGCACGGTGACCACGCCGTCGGTCTCGGAAAAGCTCTCGATGGGCTGGCCCAGGTTCAGGTGCATGCCCGGATAAGTCTGAGCGGCTTCCCGCAGCAATTGCTGCAGATCGGCCCGGTGGATGGTGGCGTAGGCCGCGCCATAGCGTTGCACGGACTCGCTGCCCAAGGGCATGTGCGCCAATTCCTGCCCGGTGACTGCGCTGCGCACGCGCAGGCTGCCCGGCAGCGCCACCACCTGCTGCAGCGGTTTTTGCAGGCCCCAGGCCTGAAGCCGCCGCACGACATTCGGACCGATCTGGATTCCGGCGCCCACTTCACTGAGCGCGGGCGCCTGCTCGAAAAGACGCACTTCCCAACCCGCCCGCGACGCACCGATGGCGGCGGCCAGGCCACCAATGCCGCCGCCGGCAATCAACACCTGCTTGTTCATGTGCGTATTGTGCCCCTGCCGCCACCCATGGCGGCCGGGGCCTGATTATTCAAGTCGGACACCGCTGAAGAAAATCAAAGAATGCTCGGAATCTTCTGAAACATGCGCGCATCCCCCAGGCATTGAGGCGCATCAAGATCCCAAAAACGGGCATCCCGCCACGCACCAAACTGCCATAAAGGACATCGCCCCGCCATCACCTGTGCGGCGCGGCCAAAAATCGGCCTTTGCATCGCCGCTCTGGAAATGTCCATACACGGATCCATACTTTACGCCTCAGATGATAGAGATTCTCAACTGAGACAATGTTTTGACAAATGGCCGTGACAATGAAAAAAGCCCGCACTGGGCGGGCTCTTTCATGCGCGACGGGAAAATCAGATGACAAACTTCTCACGGTCCTGATTCTGAATCCACTTTGGCGGCTTGCCACGTCCGGTCCAGGTTTGGCCGGTTGCGGGATCGCGGTACTTGGGAGCCACTTTGGCGCCGGTTGTGCCAGCGGTACGACCACGAGCTGCAGGAAACACGTCATCGGCAGTCAGACCATATTCGGCAATCAAGTTGCGAACCTGTCCCACGGCGTCGGCAAGCTCGCGCTTGCGTGCTTCCTGGATCTGTTGCTCCAGTTCCTGTCGCTGCTTCAGCAGTTCCTTGTAAGAGCTCATGGTATGCGCCTTGAAAGTAGTTTAAGAGCTTTCATTATAAAAACATAATCAGCCCATGGCGCAAGACGCATGTAAGCAAAACCCACAATATCGCTGCTGCCTATTGCGAAGAGTAGTTCTCGGATAAATCCGATATGGCCAGCACCTTGTCAATGCGTTTGCCATCGAGATCGATCACCTCGAAGATCCAGCCTGCACAGCTGACCCGTTCCCCCAGAATGGGCAAATGACCGCTTTCTGCCATGAGAAGGCCCGCCACGGTGTTGTATCGGCCGCGGTGCTCATCGGGAAGATCACGAATATCGAGGCGCGCCTTCAGCTCCGATATGGGCATCAGACCGTCCAATAGCCAGGAGCCATCCTCGCGCTGCATGGCCCAGGCTTCTGCCTCGGTCACAGGCTGTAACTCGCCGGTAATCGCCTCGAGCAAATCCCGGGGCGTCATGATGCCCTGCACCACGCCATATTCATCCACCACAAACACCATGCGCCCGGACCGGGCACGCAATTGCTCCAGCAGCTCCATGGCGCTGAGTGTCTCGGGCAGGAAAGAAGCCGGCAGCACATGTTCGTACAGCGTGGTGCCGGCGGCATCCGAGCCCAATGCCAGCAGGCGCGCCACGCTGATGATGCCGACCACGTCATCCAGCGAATTGCGGCACACCGGGTACCAGGAATGCCCGCCCTTCGAGTGGTCGTCGGCCGAGGCCTGCAATGCCTCGGTGACGGTCATGTCGGCATCCAGCCATTGCACGTCGCCGCGCGGGACCATGATCGACGTCAGTGAGCGGTCATCGAGGTGAAAGACGTTTTGCACCATCTGGTGCTCGTTGGCCTCGATCACTCCGGCATCCCGCCCTTCGGCGAGGCTTGCCACGATTTCCTCTTCGGTCACGGCGCGCGCTGCGGATTCATTGATGCGCAGCAGAGTCAGCATGGCGCGCGTGGAAAAGGCCAGCAGCCGCACAAAGGGCTTTGCAGCCGACGCCACCCAGGTCATGGGCCGGGAAACCACCGTGGCCACGGTTTCGGGATAAAGCTGGCCTATGCGCTTTGGCACCAGCTCGCCGAAGACGATGGTGACGAAGGTGATCACGGTCACGACGAGCGCCGTGGCAGAAATGCTGGCCGCGCGTTCCGGAATTCCCAGGCCCAGCAGCCATGCGGCCAGCCCGTCACTGAAGGCCGCCTCGCCCAAAATGCCGTTGAGCAGGCCGATGGAGGTGATGCCCACCTGCACCGAAGAAAGAAATTGCGTGGGGTTTTCGAGCAAGGCCAGTGCTGCCACCGCACCCTTGTCGCCTGTTTCAGCCAGTGCCACCAACCGAGCCTTGCGGCTGGAGGCCAGTGCCAATTCGGACATTGCAAACACCCCATTGAGCAGCGTAAGCAACGCGATCAGCAGAAAATCCATGGTTCGTATATCAGAAAGAAGACCATGGCACTTTACTGTATCGGCGATATCCAGGGATGCCACGACGCCTTTGAGCGCCTGCTGCACCGCGTGGACTTCTCCGCCAGCCGCGATACCCTATACATCCTGGGTGACCTTGTGAACCGCGGTCCGGAATCGGACAAGGTGCTGCGCACCTGCATGGCCGCCGGCGATTCCATGCGCGCCCTGCTGGGCAATCATGACCTGCACCTGCTGGCCGCCGCCCAGGGCGTGCGCCGCAGCAGCCGGCGCGACACGCTGGCCCGGGTGCTGGATGCGCCCGATCGCGATCAGTTGCTGGACTGGCTGCGCCACCAGCCGCTGGCGCGCAGCCACCGCATGGCGCATGGCGAGGAACTGCTGATGGTCCATGCCGGCGTGCTGCCGCAGTGGAGCAGCCAGGAAGTGATGGCGCTGGCGGGCGAGGTGCATGCGGTACTGCGCAGCAAGCAGTTGCCCGATTTTTTGCAGGCCATGTACGGCAACCAGCCCGATCGCTGGTCACCCGACCTGCAGGGTTGGGAGCGCCTGCGGGTCATCGTCAACGCCTTGACCCGGCTGCGCTTTTGCACCGCACAGGGTGTCATGGATTTCGACAGCACCGAGTCGGCCGAGCAGGCGGCGCCCGGCCTCATGCCCTGGTTCGATGTGCCGGGCCGCGCCACGGCGAGCGCAACGATTGCGTTTGGCCACTGGTCCACGCTGGGCCACATCAACCGGCCCGACCTGGTGGCGCTGGACACCGGCTGCGTCTGGGGCGGCTGCCTGAGCATGATGCGTTTCGGCGATCACCTGGCGGACCGGGAACTGATCCAGGTGGACTGCCCGCAGGCGCAGGTCCCGGGCTGACCTGGACGACGCCCATGAGCGAGCGCCCATGAAAAAACGCCTGCTAGGCAGGCGTTTTTCGTGAGGCAGGCGGCTTGCGCGGCGCTCAGACCTCGGAAGTGGCGACGGGTGCCACAGGAGGGACCGGCGCGACTGGCGCAACAGGCGCCTTGAACAGCGCGGCCAGCTTGCGCTTGGGCTTGATGCCGCTGCCTGCCTTGGGCGCGGCAGCACCCTGGCTGTCCCAGCTCGCATCGACGCTGGCGGATGCCTCGTAGGGCTTGTCGAAGAACGGGTCCGAGTGCGCCGGGCGCTGGGCCATGCGCGAGCCGCGATGGCCAAAACCGGAACTGCCCCGCGACGCATCACCGCCGCGATCGCCACGCTCGGCGCCGCGATCCCGTTCACGACCGTAGCCGCCGCTGCTTTGGCGCGGCAGCTCGTCAAAACGGTGACCACGCGGTGCGCTGCCACGGAAATCTTCCATGGGGCAGGCCTCGACGTTGATCTTCTTCTTGATGAGCTTCTCGATCTCGCCCACAAGGCGCGCATCGTGGTTGGTCACCAGGGTCACGGCAATGCCGGAGGCGCCTGCGCGCCCCGTGCGGCCGATGCGGTGCACATAGTCTTCGGCGTTGAAGGGCACGTCGTAGTTGAAGACGGCCGGCACGTCCTTGATGTCCAGGCCACGGGCCGCGACATCGGTACACACCAGCAGATCCACCTCGCCGCGCTTGAAGGCTTCAAGCGCCTTCAGGCGCTCGTCCTGGCTCTTGTCGCCGTGCAGCGCCGTTGCGCGCAGGCCATCACGCTCCAGGGCACGCGTCAGGCGCGCACAGCCCAGCTTGCTGTTGGAGAAGACGAAGGCCTGGCGGATGTCGCGCTGCTTGAGCAGGGAGCGCAGCGCATAGCGCTTGTCGTCGTCGCTGACGCTGTAGAAGCGCTGCTCCACCGTGGACGCCGTCTCGTTGGGGCGGGCCACTTCGATGGTGACGGGGTCCTGCAGGTAGCTGCTGGCCAGGCGCTTGATCTCGGGCGAGAAGGTGGCGCTGAACAGCAAGGTGGTGCGTGTCTTGGGCAGGTGGGACAGGATGCGCTGCAGATCGGGCAAAAAGCCGATGTCCAGCATGCGGTCTGCCTCGTCAAGCACCACGTACTCGACCTGGTTGAGCACGGCGTTCTTGGCTTCGATGTGGTCAAGCAGACGGCCCGGCGTGGCCACCAGCACCTCGACGCCCTTCTTGAGCTCCAGCGTCTGCGGCTTCATGTCCATGCCGCCGAACACCACGGTGCTGCGCAGCTTGGTGTACTTCGCATACTGGGCGATCTGCTGGGCCACCTGGTCCGCCAGTTCGCGTGTGGGCAAAAGCACCAACGCCCGCACAGGGTGGCGTGCAGGCGAAGCGGAGGTATTTTCGTGGCGCATCAGCCGCTGCAGCAACGGCAGCGAGAACGCCGCCGTCTTGCCTGTGCCGGTCTGGGCGGCGCCCATGACATCCTTGCCGGTCAGAACGACCGGAATGGCCTGTGCCTGGATGGGCGTCATGGACTCATAGCCCATGTCGGCTACGGCGCGCGCCAGGGACTCAGCCAGCTGGAGATTGGAGAAAGAGCTTGTCATTGAGAGCGCTATTGTCGCACCTAGCGCGATTTGTGCGTTGCAATAACGCCAATTGGCACCTGGACAAGCATGGCGTTGCGTGAGCGCAACCCGCAAAAACCCGGTATGAGGACCCGCAATGCGGGCATTTTTTCATCGCCGGGCAGCCTTCAGATGAAAAAGCGGCCCCTCGCAGGGGCCGGCGAAGCTTGCGCAGCAACGCGAGCGTGGGGGGTACTCCTCAGAGGGAAGCAGCCGAAAAAGTGTCGCAGGACTTGACGCTGCCGGTACGCAGGCCGGTGCTGAACCAGCGCTGGCGCTGGGCGCTGGTGCCGTGCGTGAAGCTGTCCGGCACCACGGCGCCGCCGCCTGCGCGCTGCAGGGCGTCGTCGCCGATCTTGGATGCCGCATTCATGGCCGACTCCACATCGCCCTGCTCCAGGATCTGGCGGGCGCTTTGCGCGCGGTTCGCCCAGACGCCGGCCAGGCAATCGGCCTGCAGTTCCAGCTTGACCGACAGATGGTTGTATTCGACCTTGCTGACGCGGCCACGGGCGCGGTCCACCTGGGCGCTGATGCCCAGCAGGTTCTGCACGTGGTGGCCCACCTCGTGGGCAATCACATAGGCCTGGGCGAAATCGCCGGGCGCGCCCAGCTGGTTCTTGAGCGTTTCGTAGAAGCCCAGATCGATATACACCTTCTGGTCGGCAGGGCAGTAGAAGGGCCCCATGGCCGACTGCCCCGTGCCGCAGGCCGTGGGCGTTGCGCCACGGAACAGCACGAGCTTGGGATCGGTATATTGGGCACCGCCCTGGCGGAACACATCGCGCCAGACATCTTCGGTATCGGCCAGCACGGTGGAGACAAAGCGGGCGAGCTTGTCATCGGCCGGCGGCTTGTGGGCCGGGCCCTGAGGCTGCTGCACCTGCACCGGCGAGCCGCCGCTGAGCGCACCCAGGATGGTCAGCGGGTTGATGCCCAGCACCCAGCCGCCGACCAGGGCGATGACGATGGTGCCAATGCCTATGCTGCGTCCGCCGAAGACGGGGCCGCCACCACCGCCACCCTCGTCACGGCGGTCTTCCACATTGTCCGACTCGCGGTTGCCATCCCATCTCATGGTGTTCACTCCTGGATCTGTGCTGCAGCCTGCAGCATCGGGCGGCGATATTACGTCGGAACCTGCAGGACTGCAGCGACCGCAGCTGTGGCAATGATACGGCGTGTATCAGCGCACGGGCTGCACCGCCATGGGGGCGGTGGCCGGTGGCGCCTGGCTGCGCAGGACCTGCTCGCGGGCCACCAGCACCATGGCGGCCAGCAGCGCGGCGACGATGCCCAGGCCGATGACGACCGCCAGGCCCAGCCCCCATCCGCCGCGCCGGCGCCGCTCGCGTGCAGGCTCGCCGGGCCGGCGGGGCGCGGGAGCCTGCTCGCTGGGCGGCTGCTCGCGCTGCCACGGCTCGGGCGCGGGTCCGCGCCGCTGCTGCTCATAGCGCGGGGCCGATTCCTTGCGCGGAGCTTCGGGCCGCGCCGAACCGTCCCAGCGGGGCTCTTCGCGCGGATAAGAAGGCTTTTGTGACATAGGCGACATCGTAGTGCCTGCGCAGGCCCTCACGGGCCTGTGCGCAGCACTGGACACATCGTGAATTGGTCGATCCAAGCCTACTGTGTACAGTCGCGGCCATGAGCCATTCCAGCATGCCCTCCTCCACCGCCCTTGACGCCCAGGCCACGGCCGGGCTGTTGCCCTGGAACGAACTGGCCGAAGAGATCGCCGCCGTGCTGCTGCAGCCCCAGGCAGCGCAGGTGCCGGCGCGCATCGTGATGCCCCTGCCGGCCGGTGGCAGCCTGTTTTGCATGCCGGCCACCGACGGCCAGGTGGCCATGACCAAGCTGATCAGCTTCACGCCCGGCAACGCCGGCACGCCGCGCGCCACCATCCAGGGGGATGTGGTGGTCTTCGACGTGGCCACGGGCGAGCGCCGTCTGATCCTGGACGGCCCCACGGTCACGGCGCGGCGCACGGCCGCCGTATCGCTGCTGGCCGCGCAAAGGCTGGCGCCGAATCCGCAGGGTCCGTTGCTGATCGTGGGCGCCGGCGTGCAGGGCCTGGCCCATTTGCAGGCCTTTGCCGCAGGCCTGGGCGTGCGCGAGGTTCAGGTGGCATCGCGCAGCGCGCAGAGCGCCCAGGCGCTGGTCGACCAGGCCCGGGCCATGGGACTGCAGGCCACCGCCGTGCAGGATGTGGAGGCGGCAGCGCGCCACTGCCCGCTGATCGTGACCTGCACGCCCGCCCGGGGCGTGGTGCTGCGCGAGGCGCCGCGCAGCGATGCCTTCATCTCGGCCGTGGGCGCCTTCACGCCGCAGATGGTGGAGCTGGCCCCCGGCCTGTGCCAGGGCTTGCTGCAGTCGGGCCGCGTGGTGGTCGATACCGGGGATGCGCTGCATGAGGCCGGTGACCTGCTGCAGGCCGGCATCGATGTCGCGGCCCTGCCCACGCTGGAGCAGGTGGTGCGCGAGCAATGGCCGCGCTCGGATTCGCCCGTGCTGTTCAAATGCTGCGGCTGGGGTGGCTGGGATCTTGCAGCCACCCGCCTGGCCATGCGCCGGGCCGCACTCCAGAACAGTTGAAAGCGGATTTCTGCGTTGAACGAGCTTTTCCCCCCGGATTCCCCCGCCCCGGCTTCCAGCACCGCGCCCAGTCGCTGGCAGCGCCTGGGCCTGCGCACGCAACTGGCCCTGGTCTTCGGCTCGCTGCTGGTGGGCGTGACGGTGCTGATGTCGCTGGCATTCGGCGAGCTGCTGCGCTGGCGCATGGAGCGCGAGGTCAGCGCCTCGCTGCATGCCATGGCCTCCAACGCCGCCCGGCAGCTGTCCGATGGCCTGTTCAGCCGCGCCCATACCGTGGAAGTGCTGGCCGCCTCGCCGGAGCTCTGGATCCAGGGGCTGGAGGCCCCGGGCGTGGGCGCACTGCTCAACCGCGCCCGTTCGCTGACGCCCACCAGCCTCTGGATCGGCGTGGCCGACGCCGAGGGCACGGTGCGCAGCGCGACTGACCAGGTGCTGGTGGGCCTCGATGTCAGCGACCGGCCCTGGTTCGAGCCGGGCCTGCAGCGCGTCCATGTGGGCGATGTGCGCGCCTCCTCGCCTGTGATGTCCGCCTTGCTGCCGCCTGCGGCCGACGGCGCGCCGCGCCGGTTCATGGACTTCGCGGCGCCTATTCGCGTTGGCGATCTCACCCAGGGCGTGCTGTGCATGCACAGCAGCTGGGAATGGGTGCGCGAAACCATGCAGACCCTGCAGCAGGCCGACAGCGCCGACCGGCAGATCGGCCTGTTCATCTTCGACCGGCGTGGACGGCTGATCCACGCGCCGGGCGACAGCCTGGAGCCGTTGCTGGCCCTGGACCAGCGCCTGCCGGTGGCCCATACCGTGTCTGCCGATACGGCCGATGCCACGCTGCAGCCCGTACAGGTGGCGCGCTGGCAGGACAGCCCGCAGAGCTTTCTGACGGCCACCGTGCCGCTGCAGGCCCACAACCGGGCAACGGCCATGGGCTGGCACATCGTGGCCCGGCAGCCGCATGACAGCGCCTACGCGCCCGCGCGCCAGGCCATGCACCAGGTGCTGGCCGGCGGCCTGGCAGCAGCGCTGGTGGCCGCCGTCATCGCCTGGCTGGTGGCGCGCAGGCTGAGCCAGGATCTCAAGCGCCTGGCCCGTGCCGCCAATGGCATCGACGGAAGCGGTGCGGCCTCCGACATCCCGCAGTTGCACAGCAGCCGCGAAGTGCATCGCCTTTCGCAGGCGCTGCGCGGCAGCATTGCCCAGTTGCGCTCGGCCAACGAGGCCATGGAGCGCCAGGTGCGCGAGCGCACGCTGCAGCTGCAGCAGGCCAATGCCGAACTGGAGCACCAGGCGCGCAGCGACCCGCTCACGGGCCTGCTCAACCGCCGGGGCTTCGACTTCCAGCTGGACTTCGCCATGGCGCTGGCGCGCCGCAGCGGCCGCCCCTTGAGCGTGCTCGTCATCGACGTGGACTACTTCAAGCGCATCAACGACCAGCACGGCCACGACATGGGCGACGCCGTGCTGCGCACCCTGGCGCGCGCCTTCCGCATGCGGCTGCGCGAGTCCGACGTACTGGCCCGCATGGGGGGCGAGGAATTCCTGGCGCTGCTGCCCGACACCACGGCCGATGCCGCCGTGGTCATTGCCGAGCAACTGCGCGAACTGCTGGCCGCCACGCCCATGGCGCATGGCGAGCCCGTCACCGCCAGCGTGGGCGTGGCCACGCTGCGCGGCACCACGGACACGGCCACCGCCATGCTGCGCCGTGGCGACGAAGCGCTGTACGAGGCCAAGGGCGCAGGCCGCAACAACGTGCAGCTGCAGCGCTGAGGCGGCCCCGCGCCGCTTTTCCCGCCCTCGATTTCCTGACTGCCGCAAAACACCTGTGCGGCAAAAAACACCACACTAATACTCAAATTGAGCATATTATTCGCAGCCATCACCAGCCCTTTCCACAGTCCCGGACGGCCACCATGCAGCTCAAATCCGTGCAGTACGACAAGCCCCATTTCTCCCTCGCCGGCCAGTGCGGCATCGGCGAGGCCTGGGCCCGCATTCCTCCCGAACTTGACCGCGCCCAGCGCCTTCGGACCACCGAGCGCATACGCGCCCTGCTGCACGAGCGCGATGCCGTGCTCGTGGCCCATTACTACGTGGACGGCGAACTGCAGGACCTGGCGCGCGAGACCGGCGGCTGCGTGGGCGATTCGCTGGAGATGGCGCGCTTCGGCGCCCAGCACCAGGCCAGCACCCTGGTCGTGGCCGGCGTGCGCTTCATGGGAGAGACCGCCAAGATCCTCAGCCCGGAGAAGCGGGTGCTCATGCCCGACGACGACGCCAGCTGCTCGCTGGACCTGGGCTGCCCGGCAGACGAGTTCAGCGCCTTTTGCGACGCCCACCCGGACCGCACGGTCGTGGTCTACGCCAACACCAGCGCGGCGGTGAAGGCGCGCGCCGACTGGGTGGTCACCTCGTCGGTGGGACAGGACATCGTGGCCCACCTGCACGCCTGCGGCGAGAAAATCCTCTGGGCTCCCGACCGCCACCTGGGCGCCCACATCCAGCGCCAGACCGGCGCCGACATGCTGCTGTGGCATGGCTCCTGCCTGGTCCATGACGAGTTCAAGGCCGACGAACTGGCCGCCATGGCGCTGGAGCATCCGCAGGCCGCCATCCTCGTGCACCCCGAGTCGCCGGCCGCCGTGGCCGCCCAGGCGGACGTGGTGGGCTCCACCACCCAGCTCATCAACGCGGCAGGCCGGCTGCCCACCGACACCTTCATCGTCGCCACCGACCAGGGCATCCTGCACGACATGCGCATGCGCTACCCGGGCAAGACCTTCCTGCCCGCGCCCACGGCCGGCCAGGGCGCCACCTGCAAGAGCTGCGCCATGTGCCCCTGGATGGCGATGAACAGCCTGCACGGCGTGGAGCTGGCCCTGGAGCAAGGCCTGTGCGCCATCGAGGTGGACCCCGCCATTGCCCAGGCCGCGCGCCGCCCCATCGAACGCATGCTGGCCTTTGCCGCAGGCCACCGCCAGCCCGTGCGCGCCAGCGGAGACCTTGCGCGCGATGCAGCGCTCTTCCAGCATTTCGGTCCTGCCTGAGGACAGCGCCATGACACAGCCTTGCACAGACGTACTCATCATCGGCGCCGGCCTGGCCGGCATGGCCGCCGCCCTGTCGCTGCCGCCGCATCTGCGCGTGGCCCTGCTCAGCAAGGGCGCGGCCGAGGAATGCGCCAGCGCCTGGGCCCAGGGCGGCATTGCCGCCGTGCTGGATGCACAGGACAGCATCGACGAACACGTGGCAGACACCCTGGTCGCGGGCGCAGGCCAGTGCGATGCACAGGCCGTGCGCGCCATCCTTGCACAGGCGCCTGCCGCCATCGATTGGCTGGTGGCCCACGGCGTGCCTTTCACGCGTGACGACAGCGGTGGCCTGCACCTCACGCGCGAGGGCGGCCACGGCCGCCGCCGCATCGTGCATGCCGCCGACTGCACCGGCCAGGCCGTGCACGCCGCCCTGCTGCGCGCCTGCCGGGAGCGCGCGAACATCGATCTGCATGAGCACACCAGCGCGCTGGACCTGCTGACCGAAGGACAGCCTGCGCACTGCACAGGCGCGCTGGTGCGCCTGCCCGATGGCCACCAGCAGCGCTGGCATGCCGCGCATACCGTGCTGGCCACGGGCGGGCTGGGGCAGGTCTATCCCGCCACCACCAACCCGGCCACCGCCACGGGCGACGGCGTGGCCATGGCCTGGCGCGCGGGCTGCCGCGTGGGCGACCTGGAGTTCATGCAGTTCCATCCCACGGCCCTGCAGGTGGGCGGCCGTGCGGCCGGCCTGGTCTCGGAGGCATTGCGCGGAGAAGGCGCCCTGCTGCGCCTGCCGGACGGCACGCGCTTCATGCCTGCCCATGACGAGCGGGCCGAACTGGCGCCGCGCGACATCGTGGCACGCGCCATTCGGCACGAGATGGACCGCCATGGCCTGGCCTTCGTGCACCTGGACATCACCCACCGGCCACGTGCCTGGCTGCAGTCGCATTTCCCGGGCGTGATGGCCCTGTGCGCCAGCCATGGCATCGACATTGCCACGCAGCCGATTCCCGTCGCCCCCTGCGCCCACTACGCCTGCGGCGGCGTGCTGGCCGGCATCGACGGGCGCACGGATGTCGATGGCCTGCACGCCATTGGCGAGGTGGCGCGCACCGGACTGCACGGCGCCAACCGGCTGGCCAGCAATTCGCTGCTCGAATGCGTGGTGATGGGGCGCGCTGCCGCCCGGGCCATCGCGCAGCAGCCGGCTGCCGCCCCGGCGCCGGCCCGGCCGACCGAAACCCTGCAGGCCGGCGCACAGGAGCAGGACACGGCAGCCGTCGCGCAGGAGTTGCGCCAGCTCATGCAGGACTGCGTGGGCATACAGCGCAGCGACCAGGGCTTGGCGCAGGCCGTGCAGCGCATTGCGGCATGGCGTGAAAGGCTGGCACCTGCCGCAGGCCATGCGCTGCGCAATCAGCTCGATGTCTGCTGGCTCATGGCCACGGCTGCCGCTGCGCGGCGCGAGAGCTGCGGCGCACATTCGCGCATCGACGCCGCCCTGGCGCTGGTGGAATGAAAAATGGCCCCCACGCTACCCTTGCTGCGCAAGGTCCGCTGCCCCCCGAGGGGGCTGCTTTTCATCTTGGGGCGGCCCGGCGATGAAAAAGGCCCGCAGCTTTCGCTGCGGGCCTTTTCTTCCGGGCCAAAGCCGTCAGGCCTTGGGAAGCGTCACACCCACCTGGCCCTGGTACTTGCCGCCACGGTCGCGGTAGCTGACCTCGCAGACATCGTCGGGATCGCTCTCGAAGAACAGCACCTGGGCGCAGCCCTCGCCGGCATAGATGCGGGCGGGCAGCGGCGTGGTGTTGGAGAACTCCAGCGTCACATAGCCTTCCCATTCGGGCTCGAAGGGGGTGACGTTGACGATGATGCCGCAGCGCGCGTAGGTGCTCTTGCCCAGGCAGATGGTCAGCACATTGCGCGGGATGCGGAAGTACTCGACCGTGCGCGCCAGCGCGAAGCTGTTGGGCGGGATGATGCAACTGTCACCCTCGAAATCGACGAAGCTTTTCTCATCGAAGTTCTTGGGGTCCACCACGGTGCTGTGGATGTTGGTGAACACCTTGAATTCGGGTGCGCAGCGGATGTCGTAGCCATAGCTGCTGGTGCCGTAGCTGATGATCTTGCGGCCATCGACGTTGCGAACCTGGGCCGGCTCGAAAGGCTCGATCATGCCGTGATCCTCGGCCATGCGACGGATCCACTTGTCGCTCTTGATGCTCATGGCAATTCCTCGTTCCCTAGCTGCACTTGTCAGGCGCCAGCACCCGGCCGGGCACTGGCGCAAAGGCGCTATTTTGCTTGAGAAACGACGGTGCGCTCGATCAGGCGGTCATCGCCCAGGATGATCATGGCGAACAGCAGCTCGTCCAGGCTCTCGGCCTGGCGGGTCTTGCGCTCGAGCAGCGGCGTGCAGGCCGGGTTGATGACCACGAAGTCGGCCTCGCAGCCCGGCTGCAGGTTGCCCACCTGCCCCGCCAGGCCCAGGGCGCGCGCCGCGCCCGCCGTGTGCTGCCACCACAGGTTGCCGGGCGACAGGCTCAGGCCCTGCTTGGTCTGGCCCTCGCGGCCCGCCACATAGGCGGCCTGCATGGTGCGGAAGGGGCTGAAGCTCATGCCGCCGCCCACGTCGCTGGCCAGGCCGTAGAGGAACTGCGCGGCATCGGCCCGCGCAAAGTCGAAGAAGCCGCTGCCCAGGAACAGGTTGCTGGTGGGGCTGACGGCGGCGGCGGTGCTGCGTTCACGCATCAGGGCGCGGTCTTCATCGTCCAGGTGGATGCAGTGCGCGTAGACGGCGCGCTCGCGCATCAGGCCGAAGTCGTCGTAGACCGACAGGTAGCTGCGCGCCTTCGGAAAGAGCTCGGCCACCCAGCGCACTTCATCCAGGTTCTCGGCCACGTGCGACTGGATCCAGACATCGGCGTAGCGTGCGGCCAGCTCGCCCGCGCCGCGCAGTTGCTCGTGCGTGCTGGTGGGCGCAAAGCGCGGCGTGATCGCGTAGCCCAGGCGGTCCACGCCATGCCAGCGCTGGATCAGGGTTTCGGTGTCGATCAGGCTTTGCTCGGTCTGGTCGCGCACGCCGTCGGGGCTGTGGCGGTCCTGCAGCACCTTGCCCGTGATCATGCGCATGCCGCGCGCCTGCGACGCGCCCATGAGCGCATCGACCGAACCCGGGTGCGAGGTGGCAAAGGCCAGCGCCGTGGTCACGCCGTTGCGCTGCAGCTCGTCCAGGAAGAACTCGGCCACGCTGTCGGCATGGGCGCGTTCGCAAAAGGCCGACTCGTGCGGAAAGGTGTATTTCTCCAGCCAGGGCAGCAGGCCGGCGGCGGGCGCACCGATCACATCGGTCTGCGGATAGTGGATGTGCAGGTCGATGAAGCCTGGCGCCAGGATGCGGCCCGGCAGATGGGTGACTTCGGCGCCCGGCTGTCCGGTGAACTGCGCCTGCAGCGCCTGCCAGCTGCCGGCGGCGACGACGCGCTGCTGCCCCCTGTCATCCGGGGCGACGGCCAGCAGGCCGTCTTCGTCGTAGAGCGCTTGGCCATCGTCGGCAAAACGCAGCAATGAGGAACGGTAGATTTGCATGCCGCCAAGCTTAGCGGGCGGACAGGCAGATGCCATATCCGCAGCGCTATAGGCGCCATCGGCAGGCGCCATCCTAGGGTTTACGCCAGGACCGGACGCCCCGCAGGCCGCATCACTTGGGCAGGGTGGCCTGCACGCCTTCCACCAGCCAGTTCATCTGCAGGATCTGCGCATCATCCAGCTGCTTGCCGGCGGGAATGCGCACCTGGCCCTGGTTGTCGCGCACCGGCTTGTCGCCGGCCTTGAAGAGCTGCAGGCGGCCCTGGGCCATGTCCTTTTGGCGCTGCAGCACTTCCTCGCGCACGGCGGGCGGCAGCCTGGGGCCGAAGCCCTCCACGCGGATCATGCCCTCGCGCACGCCGCCCCAGGTGTCCTGGCTCTTCCAGCTGCCGTCCAGCACCGCTTTGGCGCGCGCCGTGTAGTAGTCGCCCCACTGGTGGGTGACGGCCAGCAACTGGGCGTCGGGCCCGTCCTTGCGCATGTCGGAGTGGTAGGCAATCGCCATGCGGCCGCGCTCCTGGGCGGCCTGCATCACGGCGGTGGATGCGACCTGGAAGGACACCACGTCCACGCCGCCGTTGAACAGCGCCATGGCCGCATCGCGCTCGCGCGGCGGGTCGAACCAGGTATCCAGCCAGACCACCTTGACCGTGGCCTTGGGATTGACCGAACGCATGCCCAGCGTGAAGGCGTTGATGCCCTGCAGCACCTCGGGAATCGGAAAGCCGACCACGAAGCCGGCCACGCCCGTCTTGCTGGCACGGCCGGCGGCAATGCCCGACAGATAGCGGCCCTCGTAGTAGCGCGCATTCGAGGTGGCCACGTTGTCGGCGCGCTTGAAGCCCGTGACCGACTCGAACTTCACCTGCGGGAAGTCGCGCGCCACGCGCATCACGGACTCGGTGTAGCCGAAGCTGGTGGTGAAGATCAGCTGGTTGCCCGAGGCGGCCAGGTCGCGCAGCACGCGCTCGGCGTCGGGGCCCTCGGGCACGCTGTCCACCGCACGGGTCTGCACGCGCGGACCCAGGGCCGCCTGCAATGCGCGCCGGCCCTCGTCGTGCTGGCGCGTCCAGCCGGCGTCGAGCACGGGCGTCAGATAGACGAAGGCGGCCTTGAGGGGCGCGGAACCTGCGGGGGATGAAGGGGCGGGATGGCCTTGGGACAAGGCCGTGGATACAAGACTTGCGGCCGCGACTGCGGCTGCGAGGTTTTTGTACATGGTGTTCCTCTACATGGCCCGGAAATGAAAACGCACCTGCCGTGGGCAGCGGCCGGTGCGGGGCGCGATTATAGGCAGCGGCCCTGAGGGCTGCCTGGGCCTGCGCTTATGGCCTCCATAAGGGACGGCAGATACCGTCCACTAGAGCGCAGAACCCGCGCGGGTACTTAAAAGTGCTTAACACGCTCTAAGATCGTCGGCAAATTCCAACCCCCAGCAACCACCAAGGAGTACAGGACCATGCCGATGTTCGTCGATACCTCGCCCCCGGGGCAGTGCCTTTTTTGCCGCCTCGTGGCGGGCGAGATTCCGTCCGCCAAGGTGTTCGAGGACGAGCAGACCATCGCCTTCATGGACATCGGCCAGGTCAACCCCGGCCATGTGCTGGTGGCCAGCAAGCGCCATGCCGTGACCCTGCTGGACCTCACGCCCGACGAGGCCGGCGCCGTGATGCGCACGGCCCAGCGCGTGGCGCAAGCCGTGCAGGCGGCGTTCGACCCCGATGGCATCAGCCTGTTCCAGGCCAATGGCGCAGCCGGCGGGCAGACCGTCTTCCACTTCCACCTGCATGTGCTGCCGCGCCACGAGGGCGACGGCGTGGGCCTGGGCTGGCCGCGCAAGGAGCCCGGCATGCAGGCGCTGCAGGACTATGCCGAGCGCCTCACGCAGGCGCTGGCCTGAACGGGCTCAGGCCAGGGCGGCGTATCGGGCGAACACGGCCTCCAGCTGGCGCATCCAGTGGGCGCGCTGCTGGGGTGTGACGAAGCTGGCGTCAAAACTGTTGACCGCCAGTTGCCAGGCCTGCTGCGAGTTCATGCCCGTGGCGGCGAACAGCTGCAGGTAGTTCTCGTTCACATAGCCGCCGAAATAGGCCGGATCATCGGAATTGACGGTGACCTTGAGCCCTGCCTCCAAGAGCTGGGGCAGGTTGTGCTGGGCCAGGTCGGACACCACGCACAGCTTGAGGTTGGACAGCGGGCACACGGTCAGCGGCACGCCGTCGCGCACCAGGCGCTGCATCAGGGCCTCGTCGCGCGCGGCCTGCACGCCGTGGTCTATGCGCTCGGAATGCAGCACGTCCAGCGCGCCCCAGATATAGGCGGGAGGCCCCTCCTCGCCCGCATGCGCGACCAGGTGCAGGCCCAGCTCGCGGCAGCGGGCGAACACGCGGGCGAACTTCTCAGGAGGGTTGCCGACCTCGCTGCTGTCCAGCCCCACACCGATGAAGCGGTCGCGCAGCGGCAGCGCGGCCTCCAGCGTGGCGAAGGCGTCCTCTTCGCTGAGGTGGCGCAGAAAGCTCAGGATAAGCGCCGACGAGATGCCCTGCTCTATCTCCGCATCGCGGCAGGCCCGGTACAGGCCGTTGATCACGGTCTCCATGCCCACGCCGCGCTGGGTGTGGGTCTGGGGGTCGAAGAAGATCTCGGCATGGACCACGTTGTCCTGCGCGGCGCGCGTCAGGTAGGCGCGGCCCATGTCGTAGAAATCCTGCTCGTACAGCAGCACGCTGGCGCCGGCGTAGTAGATGTCCAGAAAGCTCTGCAGGTCGGTGAAGGCATAGGCGCGGCGCAGGTCTTCCACGCTGGCGTAGGGCAGCTTCACGCCGTTGCGCTGGGCCAGGGCGAAGATCAGCTCGGGCTCCAGCGAGCCTTCGATGTGCATGTGCAGCTCGGCCTTGGGCATGGCCTTGAGCAACTGGGGCAGATGCGCGGCATCCACGGCGGGTACGGTGTGCATCAGCAGACTCCGAAGGTGATGCCGCTGGCCCGGAGGTAGCGGCGGTAGGCGGACGACATGCGGTCGGCCGCAGAGTGCATTTCGGCGCGCGGGTCCAGCGGCAGGCACTTGGGCTGCTGCGACTCCAGCACGGGCTGGTCCTGGCAGAAGATGGTGTGCTGGAATTCCTGCAGCTGGGCGTCGGGCGAATCGAAGTCTGCCACGGCAAGGCGGAACCAGACGCGGCTGGTCTCGGGCGTGACGGGGCAGATGAACAGGGCGATGGACTCGCGCCAGCCGGCCCGGGTGGTGCCGGACTCGGGCAGCTTGGTCAGCACGGCGGCATAGGGCGCCGTGACTTCGTAGGTGTACTCGACTTCGGCCGCGCTGGTGGAGTGCAGGTTGGACTGCGGCTGCACGGCCTTGCAGCCCGTGGCCAGCACGCCCGTGGCCGTGGTCTCCACGGCATAGGCTTCGATGGCCGTGGCATCGCGGCTGCCCAGCCAGCCTTCGTGGACAAAGCCGAAGTGCGACATGTCCAGGAAGTTCTCGATGATGCGCGGCGCGCTGGCGGCCACGTCATAGGGGCCGCAGTTGAGCTTGCGCAGGTGCGCGTCCGCCTCGGCTTCAAAGGCTGGAAGGGCCGCCAGGGCCGCCAGGGCCGGAGCAGCCGAGAGCTCCTCGCCCGTGGCCAGCCGCACCCAGACCAGGCCGTAGGCTTCCTGTGCCTCGAAGGCCTTCACGCATTGCGAGGGCGGGGGCGTGAAGCTGGGCAGGGCCGGCACCTTGACGCACTGGCCGCTGTCGGCGAACTGCCAGCCGTGGTAGGGGCATTCAAGGTGGCCGTTCTCGACACGGCCCATGGACAGGCGTGCGCCACGGTGCGGGCAGCGGTCCACGAAGACGCGGACCACGCCTTGCGGATCGCGCCACAGCACCAGGGGCTGGTCCAGCAGTTGCACGCCCAGCGGCGCATCGACAACTTCGTGGGCCTGGGCCACGGGATGCCAGAGGGAGTTTTCGATCATGGGGGGAATCTCTTGCTGTCTGTCTGTGCCGCGGCGGCGGGCAGGCCGCGGCTGGGAGCGAGCATAAACCCACTCGATGCGCAGCACAGGTACGGCACCTGTGCTGCGCATGAACGCCAAGGCCGCCCGAAGGCGGCCCTGGCGGCAGCAGGCAACCCGGCCTGCGCCGGGTGGCATGGCGTCTGTATTACTTGCTGTCCTGGCCCGGCACCTTGCCTTCCACGCCCTTGACGTAGAAGTTGATGCCCGTGAGGAACTTGTCCTCGGCCACGGCGTCGGCGGCCAGCAGTTCCTTGCCATCCTGGCCTGCGATCGGGCCCTTCCAGATGTGGAAGGTGCCGTCCTTCAGGCCCTTCTTGACCTCTTCGATCTTCGCCTTGGCTTCGGCGGGCACGTCATCGGCCAGCGAGACGATGTCGATCGCGCCTTCCTTCACGCCCCACCAGGTCTGCTGGCTGCTCCACTTGCCGTCCAGCATCTCGCGCACGGTCTTGGTGTAGTAGGGCGTCCAGTTGATGATGGCCGAGCCCAGGTGGGCCTTGGGGCCGTAGGCAGTCATGTCGGAGTCCCAGCCGAAGGCGCGCTTGCCCTTTTCCTCGGCCGTCTTGAGCACGGCGGCGGAGTCGGTGTTCTGGAACAGGATGTCGGCGCCGCCGTTGATCAGCGAAGTCGCAGCCTCGGTTTCCTTCGGGGGGGCGAACCACTCGTTGACCCAGACCACCTTGGTCTTGATCTTGGGGTTCATGGACTGCGCGCCCAGCGTGAAGCTGTTGATGTTGCGCAGCACTTCGGGAATCGGCACGGAGCCGACCACGCCCAGCACGTTGGACTTGGTCATGGAGCCCGCGATGATGCCGGCCAGGTAGGCGCCTTCGTAGGTGCGGCTGTCGTAGGTGCTGACGTTGGCGGCGGTCTTGTAGCCGGTGGCGTGCTCGAACTTCACATCGGGGAAGTCGGGAGCGATCTTCTGGATGGGTTCCATGTAGCCGAAGGTGGTGCCGAAGACCAGCTTGTTGCCGTTGGCGGCCATGTCGCGCAGCACGCGCTCGGCGTCGGCGCCCTCGGGCACGCTCTCCACATAGGAGGTCTTGATCTTGTCGCCGAATTCCTTCTCCAGCGCCAGGCGGCCCTGGTCGTGGGCAAAGGTGTAGCCGCCGTCACCGACGGGGCCCACGTAGGCGAAGGCGATCTTCAAAGGCTCGGTTGCAGCGGCAGCAGGGGCCTCGGCAACGGGAGCGGGCGCAGGCGCGGCCTCCTCCTTCTTGCCACAGCCGGCCAGCGCGGCGGCGGCCACGGCCGACAGCGCTGCCACCTTGATCAGGGAGCGTTTGTGAAGATCAGTCATCGAAGTTTCCTCAAGTGGTCCTGCGGCAGGCAGGAAGAAGGCAGGTCTGCAGGGCGCAGGCCCGCCGCGATGGGTCCAGAGAATAAAGCAAGAATGACGCCAGCCGGCCTGTTCATGGGCTGCGTGCTCCTGGAAAACGACATTTTCCGGGGTGCGCACGGAATCGGTGCATGAACAGGACGGCGCCAGCCCTCAGGAACTGCCCAGCATCGCCACCAGGCGTTCCACCGCATGGCGGTGCCCGGTCTGCAGCGCGGCAGGATCGGCGGGATCGAACACCGCGAGGCTGATGCGCGGAGGAATGCCGGTGACCTCGAAGGCCACGCCGGCACCATCGCGGTAGATCTCGTTGGACAGGGACACGAAGAAGTTGCCCGGCAAGGGCTTGACCAGGGAGTTGGACAGTGAGCCTGCCGTTGGCTGGCCCACCTGGGTCACCTGGGGCAGCGCCCGCATCATCAGCGTGAAGGTCTCGGCGGCGCTGACGGTCAGATCGCTGGTCAGCACATGCACGGGCCTGGCATAGGTCTGGCTGCCCCTGGGCTCGACATACCAGCTTTGTTCGCTGCGGCCCTGCGGGCGATGCGCCTGCTTGGTGAAGCCCAGCACGCGCTGCCGCGTAAAACTGCCCGCCATCTCGGCGCTGACCTGGTCGAGTCCGCCCAGGGTGTTGAGCGACACATCGACGATCAGCGCGCGCGTGTCCGCCAGCGCGGCCAGCGCACGGTCCATCTCTGCCCGCGCCGCGGCCATGTCCTTGTGCGCATCGAAGGGGCTGGAAAACTCGCCCATGCTGCCGATCTCGATGTAGCCCACATTGCCCGGCAACCGGCCCCAGACCATGGTTCCTCCCAGCACGGGGCCGCTGCCACCCTGCAGGCGGGATGCCAGGTCCTCACGGACCCGCGCCTTCCACAGCTCCTGGAAAACCAGGAAGTCCTTGACCTCGGTCTGCGCCTCGAAGGCCTGGCGCAGGCGCTTCGTGGTGGGCTTGTTGCCCCCCAGGAAGGCATAGCTCAGCGCGCCGTCGCGCGAGCGGATCAGGGCGGTATGCACGTCGTTGAAGTCCTTCAGCGCCTCGCTCATCACGGCCTGCAGGGCATCGTCGTTGGCGGCGGCCGCCGCCCGGGGCGCCAGGCGGCTGGTGATCTGCGGCCAGTCGATGTTGCGTTCCTTGAGAAAGGCGTAGTCCAGGGCAATCACATCGCTCAGGGCCTTGAAGGTGGTGGCAGGGTCGGTCGCCGGCGCATTGCGGCAGGCCGAAGGCACGCTGCCCAGGCGCTCCAGGGAGTAGGTGGCAGGAAAGCCCGGCAGCTCGAACAGCTCGGCGCGGATGCCATGCAGATTGGCCGTGGTGCGGTAGCTGTATCCCTTGAACTGCTCCACCGTGCCGCCTGCAGCGCCGGCCTGGGGGTAGCACAGGGCTCCGGCCTCCTGGTAGCGCGCTACGGAATTCGACTTGAACTCCATCAGCGTGCCTTCTCCCAGGATGCGCCATACGCCCTCCAGATCGCCGGACGTGCGGCCATCCACCACGACCTGGCCGCTGCGCTCCGACAGAATCTTGGAGTCGCCGCCGCCGCAGGCCGCCAGCAGCAGGGATGACAGGGCCGCGGCAAGCAGCCAGCGGGGTTGGGTGGGAGCGGGAACTCGAACGTGCATGAAACGCCTCCGTGCAATGAATGAAGAGGTCCGCACTGTCGGCGGCGGGCCTGAAGAAAACCGGACGGCCGCCTGAAGGAATCCTGAAGACCCTGTCTGGGAAAATCCGGCATTGCCCCCACCGGCCCCGCGCCCTGCCCCATGAAGCTATTGCTGGTTGAAGATGATCTGGACCTTGGCAACGGGGTGCGCCTGGCGCTGCAGGACCAGCGCTTCGATGTCACCTGGGTGCGCCGCATCGCCGAGGCCCGCCCCCTGCTGGACCAGGGCGCCTGCGACCTGCTGGTGCTGGATCTGGGCCTTCCCGATGGCGACGGACTGTCGCTGCTGGCACGCGTGCGGCGTGAACGCAAGGACCTGCCCATCCTGATCCTCACGGCGCGGGACGGGCTGGACGACCGCCTGCGCGGGCTCGACGGCGGAGCCGATGACTACGTGGTCAAGCCCTTTGCGCTGGCCGAACTGCTGTCGCGCATCCGCGCGCTCAGGCGCCGCAGCCTGGGCACGGAAGAGCAGGTCTTCGACGTGCGCGGACTGGTGCTGAACGAACGAAGCCGGCGTGTCAGCGTCTTCGGCCGCGAGATCGATCTGTCGCCCAGCGAATTCGCCCTGCTGGCCGCCCTGATCCGCCGCCCCGACCAGGTGTTCAGCCGCCACATGCTCGAAGAGGAGGTGCTGCCGGGCAGCGGGCGCTATGCGAGCAACAGCCTGGAGGTGCACATCTCCAGCCTGCGGCGGCAGATCGGCGAAGGCTATGTGCGCACGGTGCGCGGCGTCGGCTATGTGCTGGACCGCCAGCCCTATGAAGGCAGGCGGCGATGAAGGCGGCAGCCTGCCTGCGCCGCGCCTGGCGCGCCGGGGCCGAACCCAGCCTGATCCGGCGCCTGGTGCTTGCCCAGGCCGTGGTGCTGGTCGTAGTGTGGATCGCCCTCGGCGCGCTGCTGATGGTGGAGTTCCAGAGCGATGCCTCGGAGCTGGACCCGTTGCGCCACGACGCAGTACTGGCGGTTGCCGGCCCCCTGCTGGACCGCCCTGCCGCGCTGCAGGAAGCCCTCGCCCGCATCGATCTGGCCCGCAGAACCGAAGGGCAGTTGCCCGATCAGCCGCGCTGGCGCGTGAACATGATGGTGTGGCACGGACCGCAGCTGCTGTTCGCCTCGCCCGGCCTTTCCGCCCCCATCGTGCAGACCGCCACGGATCGCATTGAGACAGTCACGGCGGCCGGGGAACGCTGGCGCGCCATGACGCGCTCGGACGCCTCGGGCCAGTTGCGCGTGACGCTGGCCATCTCCAATGAGCCCGGGCGCGGCATGCTCACGCTGGCCTCCAGCAGCCTGCTGGTGCTGCCCCTGCTGATCAGCGCGCCGCTGCTGGTTTTTCCGGCATGGGCCGCCGTGTGGCTTGCGCTCAGGCCCTGGCGGCGCCTCAGTGCCGAAATCGCGCGCCGTGGCATGGGCGACCTTGCGCCGCTGGGTTTTCAGCCGCGCCACCGCGAGCTCAAGCCCCTGGCCCACTCTGTCAACCGCCTGCTTCAGAGTGTCAGGGACGGGCTGGCCAGGGAGCGCAGCTTCATCGCCGATGCTGCCCATGAACTGCGCACACCCGTGGCGGCCATCCGCGTGCATGCGGAAGCCCTGAACAACCTGCCTTTGCCGGCAGGGCTGGCCGACCGCCTGGGCGCACGCCTGGATGCGCTGGTCGGCTGCAGCGCACGCGCGTCCCGCCTGGTGGACCAGATGCTGGCACTGATGCGGGCCGACGCCAGCCCCTCCGCGCCGGGCATGCAATCGCTGGAGATCGACAGGCTGCTGCAGCAGCGCCTGGGTTGTCTGGCGGGCCTGGCCCGCGAGCGCGGCGTGGAACTTGATCTGGACGCCGAAGGCCCGCTGCCGCTGTGGGCCGAACGCCAGGCAATGGAATCCCTGATCGACAACCTGGTGGACAACGCCATCAAGTACAGCCCGCCAGGCGGCCTGGTGCGCGTGCGCGCGCGCCGGGATGCGGCCACGCAGGCAACGGTGCTCGAAGTCATGGATGAGGGACCGGGCATTGCGCCGGCCTGGCGCAGCCGTGTCTTCGACCGCTTTTTCCGCGCGCCCGACCAGGCGGTGGCAGGCAGCGGGCTGGGCCTGGCCATCGTGGCGGCCGTGGTGCGCCAGCATGGGGGGGCCATCGTCTGCGATGACGCGGACGATGGCCCCGGACTGTGCATGCGCGTCAGCTTCCCCGGCGGGACTGCCCCGCACTAGACAAGCAGCCGCGCATGCGGCGCCTGGGCTTACTTGGCGCCCGGCACCTTGCCTTCGACGCCGTTGACGAAGAAGTTGATGCTGGTCATGAAGCCCAGGTCGCCGACCTGGCCTGCCGTCAGCACTTCCTTGCCGGTGTTGTCCTTGATGGGGCCGGTCCAGACGGCGAAGCTGCCGTCCTTCAAGCCGTCGCGTGCCTTGGCGACCTTGTCCTTGATGTCCTGGGGCACGTCGTCGGCGATCTTCACGAGGTCGATGGCGCCTTCCTTCACGCCCCACCAGAACGAGCCGCCCTGCCACTTGCCGTCCAGCGTGTCCTGGGTGACCTTGCTGTAGTAGGGCGTCCAGTCGATCACGGCCGAGCCCAGGTGGGCCTTGGGCGCGAAGGCGCTCATGTCGCCGTCCTTGCCGAAGGCGCGCGCACCGCGTTCCTCGGCCGTCTTGAGCACAGCCGGGGAGTTGGTGTTCTGGTAGAGCACGTCCACGCCGCCGTTGATCAGCGAAGTGGCAGCCTCGGACTCCTTGGGCGGGGCGAACCATTCGTTCACCCAGACCACCTTGGCCTTGATCGAGGGATCGACGCTTTGCGCACCCAGCACGAAGCTGTTGATGTTGCGCACCACTTCAGGAATCGGCACCGAGGCCACGACGCCGACCGTCTTGGTCTTGGTCATGCCACCGGCCACGATGCCGGCAAGGTACGCGCCCTCGAAGGTCTTGGTGTCGTAGGTGGCCACGTTGTCGGCGTTCTTGTAGCCGGTGGCGTGCTCGAACTTCACGTCCTTGAGGTCGGCCGCGACCTTCTGCACGAACTCCTGGTAGCCGAAGCTGGTCGCGAAGATCAGCTTGTTGCCCTGGCCGGCCATGTCGCGCATCACGCGCTCGGCATCGGCGCTCTCGGGCACGCTTTCGACAAAGGAGGTTTCCACCTTGTCGCCGAACTTCTCCTGGATGGCCTTGCGGCCCAGCTCGTGCTGGAAGGTCCAGCCACCGTCGCCGATGGGGCTGACGTACATGAAGCCGATCTTGAGCTTCTCGGCCGGCGCCTGGGCGGCAGGCGCGGCAGCGGGAGCAGGCGCTGCGGCCTCTTCCTTCTTGCCGCAGGCGTTCAGGGCCGCCACCGAGATGGCCGACAGGCCGATCATCTTCACAAGCGTGCTTTTCAGGCCAGGTTTCAGGGTGCGTTCGCGCAAAGCGGGCATGCGTTTGTCCTTTTGTGGTTCTGGAGGGAGAGAGAAAAAATGAAAGCGTCAGGAGCCCGGGTAGAAGGGCTTGCCCAGCGAGGCCGGCATGTTGGCACGGATCCAGGCCGGATTGCGCGAGATCAGCACCAGCACGACGATGGTCGCCAGGTAGGGCAGCATGGACAGCAGCTGGCTGGCCACCTGCACGCCCGTGGCCTGCAGGTGGAACTGCAGCATGGTCACGCCGCCGAACAGGTAGGCGCCCAGCAGCACGCGCGCAGGGCGCCAGGTGGCAAAGGTGGTCAGCGCCAGCGCGATCCAGCCCCGGCCCGACACCATGCCCTCCACCCACAGCGGCGTGTAGACGGTGGAGATGTAGGCACCGGCCAGCCCGCACATGGCGCCGCCGAAGACCACGGCCGCCAGGCGGATGCGGCGCACCGGGTAGCCCAGCGCATGGGCCGACTGGGGCGACTCACCCACGGCGCGCAGCACCAGGCCGGCCCGCGTGCGATAGAGGAACCAGACCAGGGCCGCCGCAATGACTACGGCCCCATAGACCAGCGGGTGCAGGCGGAACAGCGCCGTGCCGACCACGGGCAGGTCGGACAGCCAGGGCACGGCGAACTTGGGCAGCTCGGGCAGGCGCGCCTGCACATAGCCCAGGCCCAGGAAGGCCGAGAAGCCCGTGCCGAACAGCGACAGGGCCAGCCCCGTCGCGTACTGGTTGGTGTTCAGCCAGATCACCAGCACGCCGAAGATGGCGGCCAGCAACGCGCCCGCACCCATGCCGGCCAGAAAGCCCACGGTGGTGCTGCCCGTGTGGACCACGGCGGCAAAGCCCGCAATGGCGGCGCACAGCATCATGCCCTCGGCACCCAGGTTGACGATGCCGGCCTTTTCATTGATCAGCAGGCCCAGCGCGGCCAGCGCCAGCACGGTGCCGGCGCTGAGCGTGGAGCCCAGCAGCAGTGCATAGGATTCCATCAGCGGGCCTCCTTGACTGCAGGCGCCGCTGCGGGCGGGACCACGGGCGTGCGGGACACCCAGCGCACGCGGTAGGCCACCAGCGTGTCGCAGGCCAGCAGCGTGAACAGCAGCAGGCCCTGGAACACGCCGGTCAGCGCCTTGGGCAGGCCCAGGCGCGACTGGGCGAGTTCGCCCCCGATATAGAACATGCTCATGAGAATCGCGGAAAAGATCATGCCCACGGGATGCAGGCGGCCGACGAAGGCCACGATGATGGCGGCGAAGCCGTAGCCGGCCGGGACATAGGGCGTGAGCTGGCCCAGCGGGCCGGCCACCTCCAGCGCACCGGCCAGGCCGGCGGCGGCGCCCGAGATCAGCAGCGCCGTCCACAGCGCGCGGCGCGAGGAAAAGCCCGCGTAGCGCGCGGCGGCCGGGGCCAGGCCACCGACCTGCAGCGCAAAGCCGGCACGGGTGCGGAACAGGAAGACCCACAGCATGGCCGCCGCAGCCAGCGCCAGCAGCAGGCCGATATTGGTGCGCATGCCCTGCATGAGCTTGGGGATCTGCGTGACGCGCTCGAAGGTCTTGGTCTGCGGGAAGTTGTAGCCCATGGGGTCCTTCCACGGACCGTAGACCAGGAAGCCCAGCACCAGGGTGGCCACGTAGACCAGCATCAGGCTGACCAGGATTTCATTGGCGTTGAAGCGGTCGCGCAGCAGGGCCACGATGCCGGCCCAGACCATGCCGCCGAGCATGCCGGCCACCAGGATGGCGGGCACGATCCACGGCCCCGTGGTCTTGTCCGCCAGCAGCGCCACGCCGCCTGCGGCCACGGCGCCGATCACGAACTGGCCTTCGGCACCGATGTTCCAGACATTGGAGCGAAAGCACACGGCCAGCCCCAGCGCGATCAGCAGCAGCGGCGTGGCCTTGACGGCCAGCTCGCCCAGCGCATAGGTGGACTTGACGGGGTCCCAGAAGAAGGCCTGCAGGCCGCGCACCGGGTCCTTGCCCAGCATCACGAACAGGCACACGCCGATCAGCACGGTGATGGCCAGCGCCAGCACGGGCGAACCGTAGGTCCACAGCTTCGAGGCCTGGGGGCGTTGCTCAAGCTTGAACATGGGCGCCTCCCCTGGCGGCATTCTGGGCGGCGTTCGGGGCGGCAGCACCGTCCCACAGGCCGCTCATCCACTCGCCGATCTGCTGCACGGTGGCATCGGCCCGCGCCACCGAGGGCGACAGCCGGCCCTTGGCCACCACATGCAGGCGGTCACATATTTCGAACAATTCGTCCAACTCCTCGCTGAGCACCAGCACGGCGCAGCCTTCGTCACGCAATTGCAGGATGGCGCCGCGGATCTGCGCGGCCGCCCCCACGTCCACCCCCCAGGTAGGCTGGGAGATGATGAGCAGCTTGGGCCTGGCATCGATCTCGCGGCCCACGATGAATTTCTGCAGGTTGCCGCCCGACAGCGACTGCGCCGCCGCGTTGGGGCCACCGGCCTTGACGTTGAAGCGCGCGATGATGGCGCGCGCCTGCTCCTGCAACTGGCCCATGCGGATCCAGCCGCCCGCGCCCAGCGCGGTCTTGCGCGTCAGCAGCAGGTTGTGCGCCAGGCCCATGCTGGGCACGGCGCCACGGCCAAGACGCTCCTCCGGCACGAAGTGCAGGCCCAGCGCACGGCGCCGGCCGGGGCCCAGGCGCCCCGCCTCCCGGCCGGCAATCTGCACCATTTCGGGCGCTGCGCGCGTGTCCTCGCCGGACAGGGCGTACAGCAATTCCTTCTGGCCATTGCCCGAGACACCGGCGATGCCCACGACTTCGCCCGCGCGCACATCGAGCTGTATGCCATGCAGGTCCACGCCGAAGGGCTCCGAGCGCGGCAGCGCCAGGCCCTGCACGCGCAGCACGCTGGCGCCGACCTGGGATTCGCGGTGCGTGAGCTCGGGCGGCTCCGAGCCGATCATCAGCCGCGACAGCGAGGCATTGCTCTCCACGGCCGGGTTGCACACGCCCGTCACCTGCCCGCCGCGCAGCACGGTACAGGCCGTGCACAGCGAACGGATCTCGTGCAGCTTGTGGCTGATGTAGAGGATGGAGCAGCCCTCGGACGCCAGGCGGCGCAGCACGACGAAGAGCTTCTCCACCGCCTGCGGCGTGAGCACCGAGGTGGGCTCGTCAAGAATGAGCACGCGCGGGTGCGTGAGCAGGGCGCGGATGATTTCCACGCGCTGCATCTCGCCCACGCTCAGCGTGTGCACGGGGCGGTGGGGATCGACCTCCAGCCCGTAGTCATGCGCCGTGGACTCGATGCGCTTCACCACCTCGGCCAGCGGCAGGCTCTTGTCCAGGCCCAGCCAGACGTTCTCGGCCACGGACAGCGTGTCGAACAGGCTGAAATGCTGGAACACCATGGCGATGCCCAGCTGGCGCGCCTCCTGCGGGTTGCGGATGTGGACCGGCTTGCCATCGACCTCGATGCGGCCTTCGTCAGGCTTGACGGCGCCGTAGATGATCTTCATCAGCGTGGACTTGCCGGCACCGTTCTCACCCAGGATGGCATGCACTTCGCCGGCGCCCACGGTCAGCGAAATACCGTTGTTGGCCACCACCGCCGGATAGCGCTTGGTGATGCCTGTCAGCTGCAGCCGGGGCGGTGCGGCGGCTGGCAGGGGGACTGTATCGGGGGGATTCATGGCTGGGATTGTCTTTCAATTTCTGCAACAAACTGGAACACAAGTCCTTGAAACCGCCTCGGCGGCCCTCATATCGACCACCACTTTGTTCACCAAAAAGGCGGTTCCTGCCGCCATCGCCTAGCGGGCACGGGACATCAGGGCCACATGCCGCACGGCGTCGCGCAGCCAGCGCGTGGAGGCGCCCATGTGCGTGCGGGCGTGCCACAGCTGGTAGTACACCAGCGGCGCGAACTCCACCGGGCAGGGCAGGATCACCAGGGGCAGGCGCTGGCTGAAGCGCTCGCAGAACAGCCGCCCCGTGGTCAGCACCAGCAAGCTGGTGGCCACGATGTCGGGGATCAGGCTGAAATGCGCGCAGCGCGCCGCCACCTGGCGCTGCAGGCCCATGCGGGACAGCTGGTCGTCGATCACGCCGCGCGCGCCCGGGTAGGTGGGCGTGGGCGCGATGTGCTCGGCCTCCAGCCACTGGGCCACGTCCCAGCCGCGGCGCACGGCCGGGTGCTGGGGGCTGACCAGGCAGACCACCTCGTCCTCGAACAGGCTGGCCATGTGCAGGCCCTGCGGCGGCTCGGGCCAGTTGCCGATCACCACGTCCACATCACCCTGGGCCAGTTGCACCTCGTAGTGCGCGTCGCCGTTGAGGGCCAGGATGTCCACGGGGCAGCCGGGCGCCTCGGTCTTGAGATGGGCCACCAGGCGCGGCAGGAACAGCGGGTCCAGGTAGTCGCTGGCGGCGATGCGGAAGGTGCGCGTGGAAGTGCGGGGATCGAAATGGCGCGCATCGCTGAACAGTCCCTCGGCCGCGCGCAGGATGTCGGCCGCCGGCTGCACCATGCGCAGCCCGGCCTCGGTGGGCTGCATGTGCGCGCCCGAGCGCACCAGCAGCGAATCGCCGGCCAGGTCGCGCAGGCGCTTGAGCGCAGCGGACACCGCCGGCTGGTGCATGCCCAGGCGCAATGCGGCACGCGAGACGCTGCGCTCGGTCAGCACCGTGTGCAGCACCCGTATCAGGTGCAGATCAATCTTGTCGAACAGGGCCTGGTCGCGCATGTAGCGAAGCAATCAGCGAAAAAAAGAGCGGTCGCGCCGGGGACGCGCCGCAGGTCATGGGGAGCCCGCAGCGTAACCCAGCCATGACCCCCGCCAGCTAGATACAAGCACCAAGAATGCCCTGGGCAGGGGCGGTTAAACACTTGTGCACGCAGCGCATGCAATATGCGAGCCAGTCGCCGGCAAACCATTGTCCAAACCTATACAGACTTGCAGTCTGTTAGCGTGATTCAATGAGATCGCTTCAAAAGGAAGTGGATTGCAGGAGACAAGACGATGAAACAGCCAACCCCTTTTTCGGGCATGGTGGCCGCAGCCACGCTCGCCAGTGTGCTGACCGCCTGCGGCGGCAGCGGTGACTCAGGCCTGGGTGTCATCGAGATACGCAGCCTGTCCAACCGGGCCGACATGATCAGCGACGGCAATGCATATATTGAAATTGTGCTGCCCAAGGGCAGCCCGCCCGGTGCCCTGAAGGTGGCGCTCAATGGCACGGATGTCACCGCCCGCTTCGCCCAGCGCGCCAATGGCCGGATTCTGGGCCGGGTCGAGGGATTGAAGGTGGGCGCCAACACCCTCACCGCCACGGCGGCCGGCAGCGCGAGGGCACGCCTGGACATCACCAACCATGGCCGGGGCGATCCCATCTTCGCCGGGCCGCAGACCGCGCCGTGGATCTGCGCCACGCGCAATGGCGCGCAAGCCACCGTTTCGGTGCCCGGCACGGCACTTTCGGCGACCGTGACCACGCGCGTCAGCGGTCTCGATACCGATCCGGTGGATGTCCAGTGCAATACCAGGACCCAGTACACCTACTACTACATGCCCAAGGCCAGGCAAGGCAGCGCCTGCACGATGGGTCCGGCAGGCGCCACGCCCTGCCATGTGGCCTACGACCCATCGCAGCGCCCGGCCGACAGCGAGATCGCCGACTTCACCAACGACCGCGGAGATACGGTCAAGCACCTGCTGCGCATGGAAACTGGCGTCATGGGCCGCGGCACCTTCCAGATCCTGGCCTACCATGACCCCGCGCAGGCCTGGACGCCCTGGGAGCCGCAAAAGGGATGGAACGGCAAGGTGCTGTGGCGATTCGGCGCAGCCGCTTCCGGCAATCGCTTCCAGGAGCCGGCGGTCAACCTCCTCGACCAGTTCAGCGGCAGCCTGCCGTTCGACCCCAATGCGCTCGCGGCAGGCCACATGGTCGTGAAAGCCATGCTGACCAACCACCTGCACAACAACAACGAGTTGCTGGCCGCCGAGAACATGATGCGCATCAAGGAGCATCTGATCGAGAACTACGGCGAAGTGCGCTACACCATGGGCGACGGCGACTCGGGTGGCTCCATGATGCAGACAGTGATCGCCTCCGCCATGCCGGGTCTGCTGCAGGGCATACAGACGGGGCTGAGCTATCCCGATGCGGTGTCCACCTGGATGGAAACACGCGACTGCGGCCTGCTGTCCAGCTACTACAGGACGGCCGCAGGACAGGCACTGAGCGACACCGCGAAGGCCGCCATCAATGGCCATCCGGCCAGCTACTGCGACAAATGGGTAGGGAGCTTCATCGCCCCCCAGAACCCCCGGCTGCCCGACAACTGCGGCGTGGGCTTTCCCGCCTCCATCGTCTACGACCCGCGCACACGCGGCCAGGGTGTGCGCTGCTCGATCCACGACATGCTGGTCCCAGTGTTCGGGACGTTCAAGGACACCGACGGCCACACCAAGCCGCAGCTGCCGTATGACAACACGGGCCTGCAGTACGGACTCAAGGCACTGCAGTCGGGCGCCATCGACGCGGAGGCTTTCGTGCAGCTCAACGAAGGCATCGGCAGCTACACCAACGACATGGACTGGACCGGCGACACTGCGTCCCGGCCGGCAGCCCGCGAGCGGGCCGTGGCCAGCCTGCTGCCCAGGCTCTACAGCAGTGGCCTCACCAACAACGGCAGGAACCTGTCCCAGGTGGCCATCATTGACCTGCGGCCCGAGGGCGGCAGCGACATCCACATGACCTGGCGCAGCTTGCAGCAACGCGCGCGGCTGGATGCCGCCAACGGCCACCATGACAACCATGTGATCCGCGCCAGCAAGGGTATGGTCCCGCTGCTGATCGCCCCGGCCATGCGACGCGAGGCCTTTGTCATGATGGACCGCTGGCTGACCGCCGTGGAGCGCGACACCACCGGCGCTGCGCTGGCACAGAAAGTGGTGCGCAACAGGCCTTCGGATGTCAGGGATGGATGCATCGCCGCAACGGGAGCCGCCCCCTCGGATCTGGACAAAGTCCTGGCCCTGGACGACCCAGCCTGTCCCCTCAAGCCGACCCTGTCGCCACGCCAGGTGGCCGGAGGTCCGCTCGCGGAGGACATCTACCAGTGCCAGCTCAAGCCCCTTTCGTTCACCAGCCCGGAGTACGCCGGCATCACCTTCAGCCCGGCCCAGCAAAAGCGCCTTGCCGCAGTGTTTGCGGCGGGAGTGTGCGACTGGAGCCAGGCCGGAGCGGGCCAGAGCCAAGAGGCGGCTTTCCTGACCGATTTCAGTGCCGGCCCGGCGGGCACCAAGGCCAGGCCTGCTCCGGTCTCGCGCAGCGATTGAGTTGCACCCTGCGCGAAGTCCCGCAGGGGTCCGGGGGCCGGTGATCAGGGTTTGCAGCGTGCCAATTCATGCAATGAAGCAGCAGACTTTCATTGAAGATTTGCATCAAGCACCATGCAGCCGCCCACGATCAACGCCGTCCTCAAGTCCGCGCCCTTTGCGCCCCACCTGAGCAGGGCCCACCTGCTCAGGTTGCGGCGGGAGGTGCTGTTGCGGCACATACCGGCCGGCACCCCGCTTTGCCACAAGACGCACCGGGCCGGCCACTGGGCCGGTGTCGTCCAGGGAGCGGTCAAGATCCATGCGCTGTCGCCTACCGGGCGCAGCACCACGCTGGCCACCTTTACCCCGGGTTGCTGGTTCGGCGAGGGCACACTGCTCAAGAACGAATGCTGGCCGTTCGACGCGACGGCGATCGAGGATACGCTGGTGGCACTGATGCCGGCCAGCACCTTTCACTGGCTGCTGGAGCGCAGCCTCGGCTTCAACCGCTTCCTGCTGGACCAGCTCAATGCGCGCCTGGGCCAGTTCATCGGCCGCTGCGAGCATGCGCGGCTGCACCATTCCAGCCGCCATGTGGCGCACTGCATCTCGGAGCTGACCGATTCGAGGCTGTATCCGGACACCGGCAACCGGCACCTGGGCATGTCGCAGGAGGAGTTGGCCAGCCTGGCCGGCGTGTCGCGCCAGATCGTCAATCGCACCCTGGGGGAGCTGGAGGACATCGGAGCGGTCCGCGTCTCCTATGGCGCATTGACCCTGATCGATCCCGAGGGACTGCGGCGCTTCAGCGAATCCTTCGAGTGAGGCACGGCCCCGGCGCTCAGGCGGCCTCCAGCACCTCGACGCGGTTGCGGCCCTTGCGCTTGGCCGCATAGCAGGCCATGTCGGCCGAGCGCAGCGCGCTGCTGACCGTGTGCTGGCGGGCATCGAGCACCACCATGCCGACGCTGACACCCATCAGGTAGCGCTGGCCCTCGTGCGCGCCTTCCCAGTCCTGCACGGCCATGCACAGGCTCTGCGCCAGCAGCATGCCTTGCTCCGCCGAGGTGCCCGCCAGCAGCACGGCGAATTCATCACCGCCCAGGCGCGCCACCCAGCCCAGCGGCCGGACCACGCTGTCGATCAGCCGGGCCATGTGGCACAGCACCTCGTCGCCCGCCGCATGGCCGCCCTGCTGGTTGACGTGGGCGAAGTGGTCCAGGTCCAGGAACAGGATCACGCCATGCTGCGGCAGGCCGACGGTCTCATCCTCGGTCTTTTGAGCCTCCTCTACCGTGGCGACGGCGGTGTTGTCGCTGTGCTGCAGGGCGGATTCACCCTGCTGCAGCGCCTCGGCCGGCAGGCGCTGGGCGGCACTGCATTCCTGCAGCCACTCATGCAGGCGCATGGCAAAGGCCTCGCGGTTGGGCAGCAGCGTCAGCGGATCGTGCATGGCCTTCCAGCCCGGCTGCTCGCGCACCAGTCGCTGCATGGTCACGTCCTCGACCACCCAGACCAGGGTGGGGTCTGCCGGCACCACGGCGCGCGGCTCCAGGCCGCGCTGCAGGCGCTGCAGGCTCTGGCCGTGCAGGCGCACCCAGATGGGGCGGCCGTCCTTGCGGACAAAGCACTGCTCGCTGTCGAACTGGCCGTACATGTCCAGGTCCTTGCGCACGCGCTCCAGCAATTGGATGTGCGCCGCGTCGGAGGCGCACAGCTGGCGTATCGCCTGCCCCTGCAGCTCGCGCGGCGGGTAGCCGAGCATGCGCGCGGCCTGCAGGCCCACCAGCTCCAGATGCGCCGACCGCGTGACCACCAGGCCCACGGGCGCGTAGTCCATCAGCGTCTGCAGCTGCAGTTGCAACCGGCCGACCTCGTGCGCCTGCTCCTGCCCCATCTGCCCCAGGCGATGCAGGGCCTGCCACAGCGTGGAGGCTTCGCCCCAGGCATGGGTCCAGGGCATGCGCCAGCCGCCTTCCTCGGCATGGCCCGGCTCGGGTTCGGGCGCAGGATCGGGCTCCTCGGCCATGAGCCTTCCCTGGCTCGCCAGCCATTGGCGTGCAGTGCGGTGCAGGGCCGCCATGGGCTCGGTGACCAGGATCAGCAGCAGGACCAGCAGGCCAGCGACACCGGCCACGGCGGCCAGCAGCCACCACAGCACGCGCGGCGCCAGGCTGGGTGCGATGGCTTCCTCGGGGGTGATCCTGACCACCAGCCACTGCGGCAGCGGCATGCCTGCCGTCGTCACCAGGTAGCCCGCGCGCCGCTGGGTGTCGGGGCCCACCTGCACTGCGCCGGCCGCGGGGTCCTGCAGCCAGTCCGCGCCCAGCCCGGGCTCGGCCTCGGCGCGAGCCGACCAGCGCGAGGGGTCGGAATGTGCCAGGATCTGCCCGTCGCGCTGCATGACCAGCAGGCGCCCGCTGGAGCGCGAGGGATCGATGCTGGGCGGCAGCAGGGCCTGGGCGGACATGCGCACGCCGGCCGAAAGCACGCCGCTGACCGTGCCGTTGCCGGTGCGCAGCGGCACGGCGTACAGCAACTCCATCATTCCGGGATCGGCCCCCTTGCGCACCATGGTGGAGACCACGGGCCGGCCATCGGCCAGACTGCGCCGCATCACGTCGCGCACGCCTTCGTCCAGATCGACCAGGGGCTCGGAACGGCCGCCGCGCAGGCTGAGCTGCAACTGGCCACGCGCGTCGGCCAGTTGCAGGGTGTCGAACAGCCGCACGGATGCGTCTCCACGCAGCATCTCGCCCATCAGCCGGCTCGGGTCGCTGCCCTGGTCGGCAATGCCCTGGGCCAGCACCCACAGCAGGCGCTGCTGCTGCTCCAGCCGAGCGGCCAGCATGCGCGCCACGGTATCGACCTCGTCGGCCTGCCGGGCCATGGCGCGCTCCAGCGTCTGCTGGCGCATGTTGTGCGAGACCCACCAGGCACTGCCAAGGCCCGCCAGCAGTACGGCCGCAGCGGCCAGCGCCAGCACCGTGCAGCGCATGGCGCCCCAGCCTGTGGCCGCGCGCGGCCGCGAGGGTGAATCCGGCAGCTGCGGAGCATCCTGGGATGCCAGCAGTGCCTGGAAAAAGGGAGATCGGCGGGCGTCCAGTGACATGACGCCATCAATATATGCAGGCCCGAAAGCCGTCCCACTGGGTGGAACCCGCGAACCAGTGGATACCCCGCCCCGCAAGGCCCGGCGCTTGCAGGCCGGCACCCGTCAGCGGCGTGGGAATCAGCCTACTGCGAGCACTTCGAGGGCCGCCGGCTTGGGCAGATCGATGACATTGCCCCGGCCCGCGATGAGCCCGTGCTCACGCAACTGGCGCAGCACGCGCGAGAAGGTCTCGGGCGCAATGCCGAGCTGGGCGGCGATCAGCCGCTTGCGCAGGTGCAGCGTCACGCGCAGGCCACCAGCTTCGTGCGGCATGGCATGGCGCAGCAGCCACTGGGCGCAGCGCGCCTCGGCGTCCTTGGACAGGCGGCTCACCGCCAGCTCGGTCTGCGCGCAGTAGGCCTGGGCCATGTCCTGCAGCAGTTGCTGGGCGGGCGAAGGCAGCTGCGAGACGGCCTTCAGGAAGTCGGCCTGGGGAAGTTGCTGCACGCGGACATCGCTGTCGGCCAGCATGTCCAGGCTGCTGCCGCGCCGCTGCAGCACAAAGGCCGCATCCAGCCAGGCAGGCCCTTCCACGACACCGAGCTGGTGGCGCATCTGCCCACCCTGGCCTATGCCCAGGAGCACGCGACCGCGCTCCAGATACATCACCGTATCCGGCGACTGCCGACGCAGCCTGAGCCAGGTACCCGCGGCCAACACCTGGGCGGAACCCGGCGCGAAGGCGAAAGCTTGCAAGGAAGACAGGGCGAACATGCATGCAACTTTGCCGGCTTTGCTCCCGCCGCGTTTTGAGCCATGTCAATCCGCCGCCAGCACACCGGTCCGCAGGCGGCATACTTGTCACAAGAATGTCACCAGTGAAACGTAATGTATCCAACTGAAAAGTTGAGCCCATGATCGATCCCCAGATGCTCGCCAGCCTGCCCGCTGCCGCGGCCGTGCTCTCCGCCGCCGTGCGGTCCGGCGCAGGCCCCGTGGCGCAGCTCATGCGTGCGGGCGGCCTTTACTGCGTCTTCCAGCCGCTGGCCGACTTGCGCAGCGGCAGCATCTATGCGCATGAGGCGCTGATCCGCGGCCCCCATGGCACGCCGCTGCACATGCCCGATGCCCTGCTCAAAGGGGCGGCGGCCGAGGGCATTCTTCGGGAATTCGAGCTGCTGGCGGTCTGCGTGGCGCTGCAGGACTGGGGCCGGCAGAGTGCACCGGGCCGGCTGTTCGTCAACCTCAGCGCCCAGGCGCTGGTGCAGGCCGTGGGGGTCTGCGGCCCCGGCATGGTCGGGGACACGGTGCGCAGCTTCGGCGTGCAAGCCCGCTCCCTGGTGGTGGAGATCACCGAACACGACCATGTGACCGACATGCCCGCCGTCTGCGCCGCCGTGAAGGCCGTGCATGCCACGGGCGCGCGCCTGGCGCTCGATGACTTTGGCGACGGCCGCTCCAGCCTGCGCCTGTGGTCCGAGGCCAAGCCCGACTTCGTCAAGATCGACAAATACTTCATCCACCAGATCGAGCAGCGCCCGGCCACGCTGCAGCTGCTGCAGGCCATCAAGGGCATTGCCGAGGTCTTCGGCACCACGCTGATCGCCGAAGGCATAGAGACCGAGGACGAGCTGCGCACCCTGCGCGACCTGGGCATTCCGTATGGCCAGGGCTGGCTGCTGGGCCGCCCTGCCGAAACCGCCCAGCCCCAGATCAGCACGCAGGCGCGCAGCGTGGCCCAGGACCCGCGCGTGGCCGTGCTGCCCCACCAGGGACACAGCGCACGCCCGGGGGTGCTGCGCAATCTGATGGTGATGCAGGCGCCCTGCGTGGTGCCCACGGCCAGCAACGACGAGGTGGCCGAGCTGTTCCAGGCCGGCCAGCAGCTGCATGCCATTGCCGTCGTGGAGGCCGGCCGGCCGCTGGCGCTCATCAACCGCCAGCAGTTCATGAACCACTACGCCACGCTGTACTTCCGCGAAGTGCACGGGCGCAAGCCCTGCCTGGCCTTTGCCAACGTGCAGCCGCGCATCGTGGAGCTCGATTGCGATGTGGACCAGCTCGTGGGCATCCTGACCTCGCAGGACCAGCGCTACCTGAGCGACGGCTTCATCGTCACCGACAACGGCCGCTATGTGGGCCTGGGCACGGGCGAGCAGCTGGTGCGCCGCGTGACCGAGGCCCGCATCGAGGCCGCGCGCCATGCCAACCCGCTGACCTTCCTGCCCGGCAACATCCCCATCAGCCTGCACATGCAGCGACTGCTGGACAGCGGCGCCGGCTTCGTGGCCTGCTACGCCGACCTCAACCACTTCAAGCCCTTCAACGACCACTACGGCTACTGGCGCGGCGACCAGATGATCCGCCTGGTGGCGCGGCTGGCCGTGGCGCACTGCGATGCGCGGCGCGACTTCGTGGGCCATGTGGGCGGGGACGACTTCATGCTGCTGCTGCAAAGCGAGGACTGGCAGCGGCGCTGCGAAGGCATTGTGGGCGCCTTCGCCAGCGAGGCGCGCCAGCTGTTCGACGACCAGGCGCGCGAGGCCGGAGGCATCTGGGCCGAGGACCGCCACGGCATCCGGCGATTCTTTGCCTGCACCACGCTGTCCATCGGCGTGGTGCGCGTCACGCCGGGCAGCGTGTTGGCACCCGAGGACATCGCCAACCTCGCGGCCCTGGCCAAGCAGCAGGCCAAGGCACAAAGCCTGCCGGGGCGCGGCGCCATCGCGCTGCACACGCCGCACGATGAAGCACGGCGCCCGGCCCTGCACGGCACCGCAGCGGCCTGGCCTGCCTGAAACAGAAAGCCCGCAGGCTCTTGCGAGGCTGCGGGCTGGTGGCTGGCCGCCGAACGCTGACAGCAAACGCCGACAGCGTCTGGGCGCGGCCCAGCGATCAGTTCACCGATGCACCAGACTCGTACCAGCGCTTGACCATGCTGCGCTCGTCATCGTTCAGGGCACCCGGATTGCCAAAGGGCATCTTGCGCAGTTGCACCACCTGCTGGTAGATCTGCTGGGCGTGGGCCTTGACCTGCTCGGGCGAGTCCAGGCGCACATTCTTTTGCTGCAGGGCGGCACCGTGGCAGACCACGCAATGCTGCTGGAAGAAGGGCGCCATCTGGGCGTAGCCCACGGCGCCGTCGGCGGCGGGAGCAGCGGCCGCAACGGGTGCAGCAGCTTCGGCACCGGGCGCCGCCGTCGCAGCGGGCTCGGCACCAGCAGGCGCCTGCACGGCAGCGGGAGCCGGTGCGGGGGCTGCGGCAGGCGCAGACACAGGGGCGGCGGCAGGCGCCGGTGCAGGCTTGAGCCAGACGGCCGTGCCGATCAGCACCAGCACGCCGACCAGGGCGTAGGGCCAGGGATGGGCATTGCGGCCCAGCTTGAAGCCGTGGCGCATCACGAAGAACTGGCGGATGGCAGCGCCCGCGAACATCATCAGGATCAGCACCAGCCAGTTCAGCTCATGGCTGTACAGCCAGCCGTAGTGGTTGGACAGCATGGCGAACAGCACCGGCAACGTGAAGTACGTGTTGTGCACGCTGCGCTGCTTGCCGCGCTTGCCGTGGATGGGGTCCACGGGCTGGCCTTCCTTCAGGGCCTTCACCACCGTGCGCTGGCCGGGAATGATCCAGAAGAACACGTTGGCGCTCATCGAGGTCGCCAGCATGGCGCCCATCAGCAGGAAGGCGGCCTGGCCCGGGAAGATGTGGCAGGCCAGGAAGGCCGCGATGCACACCAGCACCAGCACCATGGCGCCCACCGTGGCGTCGCCGTTCTTCTTCTGGCCGAAGACGCGGCAGATGCCGTCGTACAGCAGCCAGAACACGACCAGGAAGGCCAGGGCCGAGGCAATGGCCGCAGCCGAGCCCATGGCGTTGGGATCGGCCGGATTGACGAGGTAGATCTTGGCGTTCCACAGATACGACACCGTCAGCAGCGCAAAGCCGCTGAGCCAGGTGGTGTAGCTTTCCCAGTAGAACCAGTGCAGGTGGTCCGGCAGTTTGGGCGGGGAGACATTGAACTTGACGGGGTGGTAGAACCCACCGCCGTGCACGGCCCAGAGTTCGCCGCTGACGCCCTGCTTCTTGAGGTCGTCATCGACAGGCGGCGTAAGGCTGCTGTCGAGGAAGACGAAATAGAAGGAGGAACCGACCCAGGCGATGGCCGTAATGACGTGGAGCCACCGCAACAGCAGGTTGGCCCAGTCGAGAATGTAGCTTTCCATAGCTCTCAACCTTGGCAGCGTGGGGGCCGCCGGTGTTCAACCTGCTCACCACTGCGGGCGCTCTGAGCAGAAGAAAAAGGCCGCGCACCCGGTAGATATACCGCCGGTGCACCGCTGCGACCATTTCGTAGACACAAAGTGTATGCAATTTTTCGACAGCCAGCCGGCTTGCGCGACATCAATTCACTAGAGATTTCCCTGATTCTGCGCGGGCGCGGCGCCGCGCCGCTGCAGCAGCTGCGCCGCCACGGCCACCGCGATCACCTCAGGCTCCTTGCCCTTGATGCCGGGCACGCCGATGGGGCAGGTCACATGGTCCAGCTCCGCATCGCTGAAGCCGCGCTCGCGCAGCCTGCGCCGGAAGGTGGCCCATTTGGTGGCGCTGCCGATCAGGCCCACATAGGGCAGGTCGCCGTGCTGGCGCTGGCGGCTCAGGCATTGGGCGACCACCTCCAGGTCCTCGGCATGGCTGAAGCTCATGATCAGCACCTGGGAGCCGGCGGGCAGGTCGGCCACGGCGGACTGCACGGGATCGGAGTATTCACACTGCACGAGCTCGTGCTCCTCCTCGGGGAAGACCGAATCGCGGCTGTCCACCCACATCACGCGGTAGGGAAGATTGCACAGCAGGCGCACCAGCGCATGGCCGACGTGGCCTGCACCGAACAGGGCCACGCAGTCGCGCGGCGGCTGCAGCCGCTCGCGCAGCATGTCCATGCGGCCCTGGGGCACCAGCACGAACCTCAGCATCACCACGCCGCCGCAGCACTGGCCCAGGCTGGGTCCCAGCGGATAGCGGTGCTGGTGCTCGGCGAGGGCGGGACCGGCCTGCCCAGGCTGTCCGGGCAATCCGGCCTGAAGCGCAGCGTCGCGCAGCAAGCTGCGCGCGCGGTCGATGGCGTCGAACTCCAGGTGCCCGCCGCCAATGGTGCCGGCCACGCGGTCGGCAAACACGGCCATCCAGGCGCCGCGCTCGCGCGGCACCGAGCCGCGCGACTCCATCACCTCGACCCAGCACAGCGGCCCCTGCGCAAGGCCCTGCTCGACTTTCTTGAACGTGTCACTCCACATGGGCGCACCTGACAGCCCGTCGTGGCGCCTGCGGGCTTCGTTGGAATTTGTTGCGGGATTTTCCGCTGCGGCACTTGAGTTTTGCGCTCCGACTGCCGGTGCCGCAGCGTTTCAGGATACGCTCGCAATCATGCCCGATTCCCCCGATTCCTCTCAGCACAGTTCCGTGCAAAAGCCACGTTCCGGCCGTCCCTGGCTGTGGGCGGGACTGATGGCCGCCATTGCCTCCCTGGTCACGGCCTGCAAGTCGCCACCCGGCCCCGGCCCGCGCCCCGACGAGGCCACCTCCAGCGCACAGCTGCAGTACCGCAAGGTGGCAGCCAACCATCTGTACGCGCGCAATGCCGAGCGCATCTACAAGGGCCAGCTGCCGCCCATGCTCTACGCGATCGGCGTGCTGCAGGTGCAGATCGACCGCAACGGCCAGGTCCAGCGCCTGCACTGGATGCGCGCGCCCAGCCATGCCCCCGAAGTGATGAGCGAGATCGAGCGCCTGGTGCGCGCCGCCGCGCCCTTCCCCGCCCCGGCCGGCGCCGCCCGCATCACCTATACCGATACCTGGCTCTGGGACAAGTCCGGCCGCTTCCAGCTCGACACGCTGACCGAAGGCCAGCTCTGAGCTTCAGCACGGTTCAGGCAGATTCACGCGGCTGGCCGTCGGCAAAGCTCCTGGCGCTTCTGAGCAGGCAGGTCACGGCATACAGCACCAGGTCGTCCGGGGCATCGTCGTTCACGCGGTTGATGACCTCGATGGCATAGCCCAGGTCCTGCGACATCTGCGGCAGCACGCCTGCCGAGCGGTCGCCGGCCTGCAGGCTGGCCACCGCCTGGTCAGCGCTGGCGTGGTAGCCGCGCAGCAAATCACGCGCGGCACACACCATGGCCGAGCCGGCGCGCTCTGCATGCAGCTCCAGCACGCCCAGGGCCGCGCCCATGTGGCACAGCGCATCGACCGCCAGCACCTCCTGGTGCTGTGGTGAGTATCTTCGGTGGCTGCGGCCCGGTGGGTTGACTGTCTTCATGGCTCCCCTTGCGCGGGACCGTGCTGGTCCCGAAGCAACAATACCTTTCAGGTCCCTTGCAGTCAATACCTTTCCGGTCCATGATTGCCGGCGATGAAACAGACCGATCCTCAGTACAAGCTGCGCCTGCCGCAGGAACTCAAGGACCTCGTCGAGGAGGCAGCCAAGCGCACCGGCCGTTCCATGAACGCCGAAGTCGTGGCCCGGCTGCAGACCACGTTCGAGGCGCCTCTGCTCGGCCGCCTGTCGGCCGCGACGGACCCTGCGCTGGAATGCGAGGAGCCCGTGAGCATCTACGACATCAAGATGAGCGCCGAAGCCGTGGAGCGCATCGAAAAGCGCCTCGAACGCATAGAGCAGGCCGTGCTCCCGCCCGCTGCGCCGGGCAGCGCCAATGAAGACGGCGCCGTTGGCGCCGACTGAGACGATCGCACAAAGAAAAACCGGCCCGCAGGCCGGTTTCGCTCAAAGGCCCCTCAGGGCCGGGATCACTCGACCACCTTGGTGATCTTCGAGCCCTGCAGCGACACGCCGGCTTCCAGGCCCGCATTGGTCAGCACATAACTGGTCACGGGGCCCTGGGCGGTCGTGGTGTCCACGCTGCCATTGGCGCCCACCTTGCCTGCGGCCACCGTGGCATCGGCGCCCACGGACCAGCCATCGCTGGCCAGGAACTTGTCGAGCGCTTCCTGGGTGTTGAACACATAGATCACAGCCTTGGACTGGCCACCGGCCTGCCAGCCCACCGAGGCGCCGGTCGTGCTGTAGTAGCCCTTGTTCTGGCCGCCGACGCGCAGCACGCCGCGGCCATGCTCGACACCGATGACGAAGCTGCCGCCGATCACCGAGGGGAAGATCAGCACGCCCTTGGAGCGGGCCACCATTTCCTTGGAGCCTGGCGCCGTCTGGTACAGCCGCTCCAGCGCGGCGTTGGCGCGCGCATTGACGGTGGTCGCATCAGCGCGCGGCGCGGACTGGGTTTCCGGCTTGGTGGTCGTGCAGCCGACCATGGCAATGCTGCCGGCCGCCAGTGCAGTGGCCATCACGACGGTACGCAAAGAAAACTGACGCATGGGAAAACCTGCCTTTCTTGATTGGACGTTTTGGGGAGACCCCATCGGTTCATTGGATTGATCACCTTGCCTCCCGGTCCCGGGCACCCCTTCCAGTGCTCGCAAACCGTTTCTGAGACAGGCTGGGGATGATGCTAGGCCGCTTTGCGGTACTTGTGATGAGACATGTCACAAGTTGCGCCATAGGACTACAGGCCCGCAGGAAATGTCTGAAAATCCCGTGCCGGGCCGCCACAGCCTGCGCCTCAAGTCCGCTGATGCCAGAATGCAGCACGGCAACGCCCGGCATGCCGGGTCATCCACACCGAGGGAGTTCATGAAGTTCTGGAGCCACTTTCACCATCCCCAGGCAGCCATGGTGCTGCTGCGCGTCACGCTCGCGGTCCTGTTGCTTTTTCACGGCTGGGCCAAGCTGCGCTACGGCATAGGCAGCATCGAGCGCATGGTGGAGTCCGCGGGCGCACCGGGCTGGCTGGCCTATGCGGTCTATCTGGGTGAGGTGGTGGCGCCGCTGCTGCTGCTGGTCGGCCTGTGGGTGGTGCCTGCGGCGCTGGTGATTGCGATCAACATGGTCGTGGCCTTTGCGCTGGTGCACACCGGCCAGGTGATGCAGCTGCACAGCTCGGGAGGCTGGGCGCTGGAGCTGCAGGCCTTCTTCTTCATCACGGCCCTGGTCGTGGCCATGGGGCACGCCAAGGGCAAGTAGCCCGCCTTCTTGCAGAGACAGGAACAGAAACAAGAGCAGAAACGGCCCGCAATGCGGGCCGTTTTTCGTTTCAGGGCTCACTCCAGGCCATCCCCCGACAGCCTGCCTGCAGCAGGGCTCAGGAGCCCCGGTATGTGGAATAGCTCCAGGGGCTGACCAGAAGGGGCACGTGGTAGTGCTGGTCGGCATGGGCCACGCCGAAGTCCAGGCTCACCTTGTTGAGGAAGTTGGGCTCGGGCAGTTGCACGCCACGGGCCTTGAAGTAGGCCGCCACGTCGAAGGTCAGGCGGTAGGTGCCGGTCCTGAGGCTGTTGTTGTCGAACAGCGGCGCATCGGTACGGCCGTCGTGGTTGAGCACCAGGCTCTTGATCAGCGTGGCCTGGTCGCCATCGGTGGAATACAGCGCGACAGCCATGCCGGCTGCGGGGCAGCCATTCATGGTGTCGAGGACGTGGGTGCTCAGGCCCATGGAAATCTCCTGTGCGGCGGGAGCTGGCCCGCCCGGTTGTCATTGGTTGGTCAATGCACGGAGCGCGGCGCGCGACAGCACTCGCGGCCCTGCCCTGCATTCGCAAAGTGTATACAGTTTTTGTACTCCCTTGAAGGGCGTTGCACGGCCGACGCCTAGGCAGATACCCGCACTTTCGGCGCCCGGGCCGGCGCGCGGGAAGGCTGCCGACGCCATGCTTCTACACTGTGGTCCGCCGCCGCCCCGGCCGCAGGACCCTGCGGCCGGGGCACATAGGGCGGCACAGGACTCGCGCTCTTTTTCCACTGTTCCACTGTTTCATCTGCCAAGGAGATACCGATGCAACTTCGCTCCCCCTTGCTTGCAACCAGCCTGGCGCTGGCCATTGCCAGCCTGGCCGCCTGCAGCAGCACGCAGCCGCCCGCGGCTTCGGCGGCGCCAGCACCCGTGGCCGCAGCGCCTGCCCCGGCAGCGGCGCCCATCACGCAGAGCAGCGCGGCCCAGGCCGCCAGCGCCGCCTATGACTTCGACATGGATGTGTTCCATCCCGTCGTGGGCAGGAGCGGCATGGTGGCCAGCGAGCAGGAGCTGGCCTCGCGCATCGGCCTGCAGATCCTGAAGTCCGGCGGCAATGCGGTGGACGCCGCCGTGGCCATGGGCTTTGCGCTGGCCGTGGCCCTGCCCAACGCAGGCAACATCGGCGGCGGCGGCTTCATGGTGGTGCATGACGCCAAGAGCGGCAAGAACATTGCGCTGGACTTCCGCGAGGTCGCGCCCTCCAAGGCCACGCGCGACATGTACGTGGGTGCGGATGGCAAGGTCATCGACGGCAAATCGCTCTACACCCACTACGCCGTGGGCGTGCCCGGCACCGTGGCCGGCATGGAGCATGCGCTGAAGAAATGGGGATCGCTGCCCTTGTCCACGGTGATTGCGCCGGCCGCAAAGCTGGCCGACAAGGGCTTTACGGTCAGCGAGACCCTGGCCAAGATCCTGGAGCAGGAAAAGAAGAACATGGGCCAGTGGCCCGCCACCCAGGCCATCTTCTGGCGCAACGGCGAGCCCCTCAAGCGCGGCGACCGCCTGGTGCAAAAGGACCTGGCGCAGTCGCTGCGCCTGATCGGCCAGCAGGGCTCCAAGGTGTTCTACGAAGGCTCCATCGCCCGCAAGATCGCGGCCGAGATGGCGCCGCATGCAGGCGCCCTCTCGCTGCAGGACCTCAAGAGCTACAAGGTCGCCGAGCGCGAGCCGCTGCGCGGCACCTACCGCGGCTACGAGATCGTGACCATGCCGCCACCGTCCTCCGGCGGTGCCCACCTGATCCAGATCCTCAACATGATGGAACGCTGGCCCATGAACCAGTGGGGCGTCAACAGCGCGCAGAGCATCCACTACATGGCGGAAAGCATGAAGCTGGCCTATGCCGACCGTGCCGAATACCTGGGTGATCCCGACTTCGTGACCGTGCCGCTCAAGGGCCTGACCTCCAAGCGCTATGCCGAGGCACTGGCCGCCGGCATCGACCCCTACCAGGCGCGCGCCGGCAAGGACATCCGGCCCGGCAAGCCTCAGCCTTACGAGAGCGACCAGACCACGCACTACTCGGTGGTGGACAAGGCGGGCAACGCCGTGGCCGTGACCTATACGCTGAACACCAACTTCGGCAGCGGCATCGTGGCCAAGGGCACGGGCATCCTGCTCAACAACGAGATGGACGATTTCTCGGCCAAGCCCGGCGTGGCCAACGCGTATGGACTGGTCGGCGGCGATGCCAATGCGGTGGCCGCAGGCAAGCGCCCTCTGTCGTCGATGACGCCGACCATGGTGCTCAAGGGCGGCAAGCCCGTTCTGGTCACCGGCAGCCCCGGCGGCGCACGCATCATCACCACCGTGCTGCAGACCGTGGTCAACACCATCGACTTCGGCATGAACCCGGCCGAGGCCGCCGCCACGCCGCGCTTTCACCACCAGTGGACGCCCGATGAGCTGCGCGTGGAAAAGGGCATCAGCCCCGACACCGTGGCCCTGCTCAAGTCGCGCGGCCACAACGTTGCCGTGAAGGCGTCGATGGGCCGCACCCAGACCATCGAGCTGCGCGACGGCATGCTCTACGGCGCCTCCGACCCGCGCAACCCCGACGGGCAGACACTGGGCTATTGAAGCAAGAAAAAGCCGCGCCCGTTGCCGAGCGCGGCTTTTCACAACAGGGCGGCGCAAGGCCGCCCTCCCACCAATCGTTGTCTCAAAGGCCGGCCATCAGTCCTGGACCTTCTGGCCCACTTCGAAGTTGGCCTGGATCTCCAGCGCACGCACCATGCCCGAGTGGTCCCAGTTCGCGCCGCCGTGGGCCACGCAGCTGTTGAACAGCTCCTGCGCCTGGGCGGTGTTGGGCAGGGACACGCCGAGCTGGCGCGCGCTGCTCAGGGCCAGGTTCAGGTCCTTCTGGTGCAGCGAGATGCGGAAGCCCGGGTCGAACGTGCGCTTGATCATGCGCTCGGCATGCACTTCCAGGATCTTGGACGAGGCAAAGCCGCCCAGCAGCGCCTCGCGCACGCGGGCCGGGTCGGCACCGGCGCGCGACGCGAACAGCAGGGCCTCGGCCACGGCCTCGATGTTCAGCGCCACGATGATCTGGTTGGCCACCTTGGCGGTCTGGCCGTCGCCATTGCCGCCCACCAGGGTGATGTTCTTGCCCATGCGCTCGAACAGCGGCTTGACGCGCGCGAACACGTCCTCGGGTCCGCCGACCATGATGGACAGGGTGGCGTTCTTGGCGCCCACCTCGCCGCCGGAGACCGGCGCATCCAGGTACTGGGCGCCGATGGCCTCGATGCGGCGCGCGAAGTCCTTGGTGGCCACGGGCGAGATGGAGCTCATGTCCACCACCACCTTGCCGCTGCTGCCCTTGAGGCCGGCGGCCACGCCGTCCTCGCCGAACAGCACCTTCTCGACATCGGGCGTGTCGGGCAGCATCAGGAAGATGATGTCGGCCCGCTCGGCCACGCCGCGCGCCGTGGTGCACTGGGTGGCGCTGCTCTCGGCGATCTGCGCGGGGATCTTGCCCAGGGTGTTCACGAACAGCTGGTGGCCGGCCGTGAGCAGGTGGCCCGCCATGGGCGCGCCCATGATGCCCAGGCCCACGAAACCAAGCTTGAGAGAGGATGCATTCATGCTGTGTACTCCTTGTCGTTTTTGAAAAGCTGAAAAAAACTTCGGCGGCGCTCAGGCGGCGACTGCCGCGCGCACGCTGGTGTGGGCGTCCAGCCAGCCCAGGCCCGATTCGGTATCGCGCGCGGGCTTGTACTCGCAGCCCACCCAGCCCTGGTAGCCGATGCGGTCCAGGTGCGCGAACAGGAAGGGGTAGTTGATCTCGCCCGTGCCCGGCTCGTTGCGGCCCGGGTTGTCGGCCAGCTGCACGTGGCCGATGCGGGCCAGGTGCTTTTGCAGCGTGGCCGCCAGTTCGCCCTCGGTGCGCTGCGCGTGGTAGATGTCGTACTGCACGAAGGCGTTGGGCGCGCCCACCTCGTCGAGGATGGACAGGGCCTCGTCCGTGCGGTTCAGGTAGAAGCCGGGAATGTCGAAGGGGTTGATGGGCTCGATCAGCAGGCGCAGATTGGCCGCGCTCAGCGCCGATGCGGCAAAGCGCAGGTTGTCCACGAAGGTGCGGCGCAGCAGCGCGGCATCGGCACCGGCAGGCGCCTTGCCGGCCAGGCAGTTGAGCTGGGGCACGCCCAGCGCATGGCCATAGGTCACGGCCTTGGCCACGCCGGCGCGGAACTCGTCCACGCGGTCGGGGTGGCAGGCAATGCCGCGCTCGCCCGCATCCCAGTCGCCGGCAGGCAGGTTGTGCAGCACGATCTGCAGGCCGTGGGCGTCCACGCGCTCCTTGATCTCTTCGACCGTATGGGCGTAGGGAAACAGGAATTCCACGGCCTCGAAGCCAGCGCGCGCCGCGCGCTCGAAGCGGTCGAGGAAGGGCACCTCGGTGAACAGCATGCTGAGGTTGGCAGCAAAACGGGGCATGTCAGAAGTCTCCGGTTGTCGTTTGGTGGGTTGGGAGCGGCAGGGCACGCAAGGCGCCCCGCCGATAGAAAAAGCAGTGCAGTGCAATGCCGTGCGATGTGCCGTGGCGGGCCGGTCAATCCAGCAGTGCAAGCGCGCTGGGCACGTCGGCCGGCGCTGCGGCCAGGTCCTCGAACTCGATCACGTTGTCGATCTCGGCGCCCATGGAGATGTTGGTCACGCGCTCCAGGATGACCTCGACGACGACCGGCGTGCGGTGCTCTGCCATCCAGGCCTCGGCCTGTTGCATGGCGGGCGCGAAGTCCTCGGGACGGTGCACGCGGATGGCCTTGCAGCCCAGGCCCTCGACCACCTTGACGTGGTCCACGCCGTAGCCCTTGGACTCTTCCTTGTCGTCGACATTGATGTTGTCGAAGGCCAGTTGCACGCAGTAGTCGATGGAGAAGGCGCGCTGCGCCTGGCGGATCAGGCCCAGGTAGCTGTTGTTGACCAGCACATGGATGTAGGGCAGCTTGAACTGCGCACCCACGGCCAGCTCCTCGATCATGAACTGGAAGTCATAGTCGCCCGACAGCGCCACGATCTTGCGGGCCGGGTCGGCCACGCGCACGCCCAGGGCGGCCGGCACGGTCCAGCCCAGCGGGCCGGCCTGGCCGCAGTTGATCCAGTTGCGCGGCTTGTAGACATGCAGGAACTGCGCACCGGCAATCTGCGACAGGCCGATGGTGGAAACGTAGCAGGTGTCCTTGTCCAGGCTGCGGTTCATGCACTGGTAGACGCGCTGCGGCTTCATGGGCACATTGTCGAAATTGGTCTTGCGCAGGTACTCCACATTGTTCTTGCGGGCCTGGCATTCGGCCACCCAGCCGCTGCGGTCCTTCAGGCGGCCAGCCGCCTTCCACTCGCGCGCCACCTCCACGAAGAGCTTGAGCGCAGCGCCTGCGTCCGAGACGATGCCGTAGTCGGGCGCGAACACGCGGCCGATCTGAGTGGGCTCGATGTCCACGTGCACGAACTTGCGGCCCTTGGTGTAGACCTCGACCGAGCCCGTGTGGCGGTTGGCCCAGCGGTTGCCGATGCCCAGCACGAAGTCGGAGGCCAGCATGGTGGCATTGCCGTAGCGGTGGCTGGTCTGCAGGCCGCACATGCCGGCCATCAGGCGGTGGTCGTCAGGGATGGTGCCCCAGCCCATCAGGGTGGGAATCACGGGCACGTCCAGCAGCTCGGCGAACTCCACCAGCAGCTCAGACGCATCGGCATTGATCACGCCGCCGCCCGAGACCAGCAGCGGGCGCTCGGACTCGTTGAGCATGGCGATGGCCTTTTCCACCTGCTTGCGCGTGGCAGCCGGCTTGTAGACAGGCAGGGGCTCGTAGGTGTCGATGTCGAACTCGATCTCGGCCAGCTGCACGTCGATGGGCAGGTCGATCAGCACGGGGCCGGGGCGGCCCGAGCGCATCAGGTGGAAGGCCTGCTGGAAGGCGCGCGGCACCTGGGCCGGCTCCAGCACCGTGGTGGCCCACTTGGTCACGGTCTTGGCGATGGAGGCAATGTCCACGGCCTGGAAATCTTCCTTGTGCAAACGCGAGCGCGGCGCCTGGCCCGTGATGCAGAGAATCGGAATCGAATCCGCGCTGGCCGAGTACAGGCCCGTGATCATGTCCGTGCCGGCCGGGCCGCTGGTGCCGATGCACACGCCGATGTTGCCGGCCACGGCGCGGGTGTAGCCCTCGGCCATGTGGCTTGCGCCTTCGACGTGGCGCGCCAGGATATGGCCGATGCCGCCATGGTCCTTGAGCGCTGCGTACAGCGGGTTGATGGCGGCACCGGGAACGCCGAATGCGACGGTCACGCCTTCTTTTTCCAGCACGCGGACTGCGGCTTCGATTGCTTTCATTTTTGCCATGGGAGGTCTCCTTCAAATTGGAGTCAACTCTAGGCAGACAGGCCGATTGGCGGAACGCCTGCGCAGACCATAAAATTTATTCCGTACAGGAATAACTACCAATGAAAAAGGAGACAACGCCATGGACAGACTCGATGCCATGCACATGTTCGTGCGCGTGGTGGAGACCAGCAGCTTCACCAAGGTCGCTCACGAATTCGCCACCACCCAGCCCACGGTCACCAAGCAGATCGCAGCCATGGAGACGCGCCTGAAGGTGCGCCTGCTCAACCGCAACACGCGCGGCGTGAGCCTGACCGAAGCGGGCGCGCTGTACTACGAGAAGTGCAAGACCATCGTCAACGACGTGGCCGAGGCCGACAAGGTGGTCCAGGTGCGCCAGACCCAGGTGCAGGGCCAGCTGCGCATTGGCAGCTCGGTGGCCTTTGGCCGGCGCGTGCTGATACCGCTGGCGCTGGAGTTCATGGCGCACAACCCCCAGGTGCAGGTCGACCTGAGCTTCGAGGACCGCTACACCGACCTGGTGGCCAACGGCATCGACGTGGCCCTGCGCCTGGGCAAGCTGGCCGACTCCAGCCTGGGCGCACGCACGCTGGGCGTGAACCCCTGGGTGCTGGTGGCCTCGCCCACCTACCTGCGCAAGCGCGGCACGCCGCGCCGCCCCTCCGACCTCAAGGAACATGCCACGCTGATCTACAGCAGCGTGCAGGGCAACGACATCTGGCGTCTGCGCAACGCCAGCGGAGAACCTGTCTCGGTGGCGGTCACGGGCCGGCTGCGCTCCAACAATCTCTCGGCCCTGCTGGCGGCCTCACGCTCGCACATGGGCATCGCCGCCCTGCCCCGCTACGTGGCCCACGACTCCCTGGAAGCCGGCCGCGTGGTCGAAGTCCTCAAGACCTGCCGCCTGCCCGAGCAGGAAATCCACGCCGTCTACCCCTCGCCCCGCCTGGTGCCGCAGAAGGTGCAGTCCTTCATCGCCTTCCTGCAGGGGCGGTTCGATGCCGAATGGTGGGAGACGCTGCCGCGCGGGGCGTGAGGCCAGGTGCTGCGCATTGGCAATGCAATGTATGTACATTGAGAAGAATGCCGCCCGAACGGCATGTCTGATTTCCGTCTTGCGAGGTGACCGCCATGTCCAAAGAAGTGCAAATGACATTTCGTGTCGAGCCCGAACTGCGCTCAGAGTTTGCCGACGCTGCCTTGCTGGAAAACCGCCCCGCAGCACAGGTGCTGCGCGAGTTGATGCGCGCCTATGTCAACCAGTCGCGTGAGCGCGTCAGCAGCCCTGTGAACGCCGCCATTTCCGCAACGGAGAAACGTCGGCGCGAAGCAGCCGTCAACTTCGCCCGCGCGTCCATCGGACTGGAAGGCTTCACGCCTTCCGAAGCTGCTGAGACCGGCGCACGCCAATTCATCCGGGGTGATATCCAGCTTGCCGATTTCGTCCAGGTGAAGGTCAATGCGCGATGAGTTCCCGCCTGCATCCGCGAGCACGTTGACTGCAGCGCAGCGTCAGCAACTCGAAGCCGATCACACATTCAAACGGCTTGTCGAGCTGGAGCTGGGGCCTGTGCGCGGCAGCTTCGACGCCGCGCACCTGAAGGCAGTCCACCATCGCATCTTCCAGGACTTGCCGGACGCCGGCTTCCACGAGGTCACGCCTGGCGAATTCAGAACACAGGTGCCCCATGGCCAGGACTGGATGAAGCAGCGCGGCCTATCGACCATGGGAGGCACTTTCCATGTCGTCTATTCACGCATGGACGACGCGGCCATGGCCAGACTCGACAAGGCCCTCGAAGAAGCCAGCCCCGACGAGCTGCGCGGCTTGAAGACCACTGAATTCACGGCACGGCTTGCCAGGATGTACATCGAGTTGGACTACGCCCATCCATTCAGCGATGGCAACAGCCGAACGCTTCGCACCTTCACCAGGCAGCTCGCCAGGGAAGCTGGATATGAGGTCGATTGGTCACGATTCGGACACAGTGAGACCGGGCGTGATCTTCTCTATATCGCACGCGACCGCAGCGTGAACGAGCTGGCGAAGCTGCACGTGCAGCACGAAAACACCATGCGAAAAATCCTGCGCACGCAGGACCGGCTGAAAGTCCATTCCGCCCTGCCCGACTTGCTGCGCGACGCAGTACGTCCGAGCCGCGCAGTGGCCTTTGAGCAACTGAACGAGCGGGAAGCGTTGAGCGAGCATCCCGAGCTGAAAGCGGCATACAAGACCGTGCATGCAGCAGCGACCCGCCTGGCCTCGCAGATGCCGGGCCATCCCGAGGCGCAGAAAGTCGGCATTCAGTCAGTCATGAACCATGTTCAGAACTGCCTGAACGCCGGGGAGACCGTCGACTTCGGCCATAGCCAGAAAAGGTAAAAGCGAACGCCAACGCCCCTAATGGCTACAACCCGGACCTTCTCAAAGAACCAGAATCGCCCGGAAGTCATTCACGTTGGTATGCGTAGGCCCGGTCACCACCAGATCTCCCAGCGCATCAAAGAACCCATACGCATCATTGCGATCCAGGTACTCGGCAATCCGCATGCCCTGGTCCTGGGCCCGCGCCAACGTATCCGGTGACACGCGCGCCCCCGCGTTGTCCTCCACGCCATCGATGCCATCGGTATCGGCCGCCAGCGCCCAGACCTTGTCCTGCCCCTGCAGGGCCTGGGCAAGACCCATGCAGAACTCGCCCGCGCGCCCGCCGCGCCCCTTGGGCGTGCCGGCCGGGCGCTGCCGGATGGTGACCGTGGTCTCGCCGCCGGACAGGATCACGCAGGGCTTTGCAAACGGCTGGCCGTGGCGGGACACGGCGCGCGCCAGGGCGGCGTGGACCTTGGCGACTTCGCGCGATTCGCCCTCGATCTCGTCGGACAGCACGTGGGTGCGCAGGCCCGCCGCCTCCGCCACGCGTGCGGCCGCCTCCAGCGAGTGCTGGGGCGTGGCGATCATGTGGACCTCGTGGCCGTCGAAGCGCGCGTCGCCGGGCTTGGGTGTTTCCAGCTCGCCCGCCTCCAGCGCGCGGCGCACGGATTCGGGCACGTCGATGCGGTAGCGCGTGAGGATGGCCAGCGCGTCGGCGCAGCTGCTGGCATCGGGCACGGTGGGGCCGCTGGCGATGATGGAGGGGTCGTCGCCCGGCACGTCGCTGATGGTCAGCGTGACCACGCGCGCGGGTGCGCAGGCCGCGCCCAGGCGCCCGCCCTTGATGCGCGACAGGTGCTTGCGCACGCAGTTCATCTCGCCGATGGCAGCGCCGCTTTCCAGCAGGGCGCGGTTGATGCGCTGCTTTTCCTCCAGGTCGATGCCTTCGGCCGGCAGGGTCAGCAGGGCCGAGCCGCCGCCCGAGATCAGGCACAGCACGAGGTCGTCCTCGGTCAGCCCTTCGGTCAGCGCGAGGATGCGTTCGGCGGCGGCCAGGCCTGCCGCGTCGGGCACGGGGTGGGCGGCCTCGACCACCTCGATGCGTTGCGCCAGCCCTTCGGGGCGCGGCGGGATGTGGTGGTAGCGCGTGACCACGAGGCCGGACAGCGGCGCGTCCGCTGGCCACAGCGCCTCCAGCGCCTGGGCCATGGAGCCGCCGGCCTTGCCCGCGCCCAGCACCAGGGTGCGGCCCTTGGGAGGCTTTGGCAGGCATTGGGCCATGCTGTACAGGGGCTGCGCATCCTTGACCGCAGCGCGGTAGAGGTCGAGCAGAAAGGCTTGGGGATCGGTGAGGTGCAGGTCCGTGGTGCTGGTCATGGTGTGTTGTCTCCGCCGGGCATTATGGAATTTCCTGCACCGGCGGTGGCATGCGGTCAAGTCACAACTGATTCGCCCGGCCTCGTTCCTCGCGCCAACTCAACTCAATCCAGGGCCACCTTGGCATCCTTCACCAGCCTGGCGAAGCGGTCGGTGTCGTCGCGGATCTGGCGCGCCATCTGCTCGGGCGATCCGCCGATGGGCTCGGCGCCTATCTCCTCCATCTTCCTGCGGAACTGCGGGGACTCGATGATGCGGTTCATGTCCGCGCCCAGCCGCGCCAGTACCTCGCGGGGCGTGGCGGCCGGTGCCAGCACGCCGAACCAGGTGCCCATGTCGAAGCCCTTGAGCCCGGCCTCGTCCAGCGTGGGAACATCGGGCAGGGCCACCGAGCGCCGGGCCGTGGTCACGGCCAGCGCGCGCAGCTTGCCGGCCTTGATGTGGGGCAGCACAGGCGTGACGGTATCGAAGGACATGGCGATCTGCCCGCCCAGCAGGTCCGTGGTCAGCGGGCCGCTGCCCTTGTAGGGCACGTGCAGCAGCTCCACGCCGCCCATGGACTCGAACTGCGCGCCGATCAGGTGCTGGCCCGTGCCCGCGCCGTTGGAGCCATAGGCCAGCTTGCCGGGCTGGGCCCGGGCCTGGGCCAGCAGCTCCTGCACGGTTTTGGCGGGCACCTGCGGATTGACCACCAGCACATTGGGGACCACGGCCACCACGGTGATGGGCGCCAGGTCCTTCTGGAAGTCATAGCCCAGCCTGCGGTAGACGCTGGTGGCAATGGTGTGGTGCACGGCGCCCATGAGCAGGGTGTAGCCGTCAGGTTTCGCCTTGGCCACATGGTCGGCGCCCAGGGTGGCGCCCGCGCCGGGGCGGTTTTCCACGACCACGGGCTGGCCCAGACTCTTGGACAGCTCCTGGCCCAGCGCACGTGCCAGCACGTCGGTGGTGCCGCCTGCGGGAAACGGCACGATGAGGTTGACGGGGCGCGCCGGCCAGGCCTGGGCCCAGGCCGAAGACATGGCGGCTGGAATGGCGGCGGCGGCCAGCGCGCACGCGGCGGCAACCCTGGTGATGCGGTTCATGGCTTGTCTCCTGTCTGTTCTTTTGTGGGTTATCGGACCATGCAGCGCACGCTCAGGCAGGCACGGGCTCGGCCTGGACCTCGGCGGTCTGCGCGCGCAGCCGTGCGCAGACCGCGTCGGTGACCTGGCGCGTGGTGGCCTTGCCGCCCAGGTCGCGCGTGTGCAGCGCGGCATCGGCCGTCACCTGCTCCACGGCCTGCATCAGGCGCTGCGCGGCGCGGTGCTCGCCCAGGTGCTCCAGCAGCATCACGCAGCTCCAGAAGGTGCCCACGGGGTTGGCCAGGCCCTGGCCCATGATGTCGAAGGCCGATCCGTGGATGGGCTCGAACATGCTGGGGTAGCGGCGCTCCGGATCGATGTTGCCCGTGGGCGCAATGCCCAGGCTGCCGGCCAGCGCGGCCGCCAGGTCGCTGAGGATGTCGGCATGCAGGTTGGTGGCGACCAGGGTGTCCAGCGAGGCCGGGCGGTTGACCATGCGCGCCGTGGCCGCGTCCACCAGCTCCTTGTCCCAGCGCACGTCGGGGAACTCGGCGGCCACCTGCACCGCAATCTCGTCCCACATCACCATGGCATGGCGCTGGGCGTTGGACTTGGTGATCACCGTCAGCAGCTTGCGCGGCCGCGACTGCGCCAGGCGGAAGGCAAAGCGCATGATGCGCTCCACGCCCGCGCGGGTCATCATGCTCACGTCGGTGGCCACCTCGATGGGATGGCCCTGGTGGGCGCGGCCGCCCACGCCCGCGTATTCGCCTTCGGAGTTCTCGCGCACGATGACCCAGTCCAGATCCTCTCGCGCGCAGCGCTTGAGCGGCGCATCGATGCCGGGCAGGATGCGCGTGGGCCGCACATTGGCGTACTGATCGAACCCCTGGCAGATCTTCAGGCGCAGGCCCCACAGCGTGACATGGTCGGGAATGTGCGGGTCGCCGGCCGAGCCGAACAGGATGGCGTCCTGGCCGCGCAGCGCGTCCAGCCCGTCGGCCGGCATCATCTCGCCGTGCGCGCGGTACCAGTCGCCTCCCCAGCCGAAACTGGTGAAGGCAAAGCCCAGGCCGGGCTGGGTTTCGGCCAGCGCCTGCAGCACCTCCTGCCCTGCGGGCACCACTTCCTTGCCGATGCCATCGCCGGGAATGCAGGCGATGCGGTATGTCTTTGTCATGAGGGCTCCTTGGATTGCGGTGGATGAAACGCCATGCGGTTCCATGGCCTTGTCCGTGAATCTATCGATGGAACAACGCCGCGCGCGCCTCTAGAGTGATGGCATCGTTCACTTTGATTCAACAATGAGCACTCCCGTCTCAGCGCCATCGGAGATGGCCTTCTTCTGCCTGCTGGCCCGCAGCGCCAGCCTGTCGGCCACGGCCCGCGAGCTGGGCATCACCACGCCGGCGGCCAGCAAGCGCCTGTCCCAGATGGAGGCGCGGCTGGGCGTGCAACTGGTCAGCCGCACGACGCGGCGCCTGGGCCTGACCGATGAGGGCCAGACCTACCTGGCCCATGCGCGGCGCATCCTGGACGACATTGCCGTCATGGAGCAGGCCGTGGCCGGCATGCCCGGGCAGCCGCAGGGCCTGCTGCGCATCAATGCCACGCTGGGATTCGGGCGCAGCCATATCGCGCCGCTGATCGCCAGCTTCGTGCGCAGGCACCCGCAGATCCAGGTGCAGCTGCAGCTGTCGGCCTCGCCGCCGCCCCTGGTCGATGACAGCTTCGACCTGTGCATACGCTTTGGCGAGCCGCCGGACGCGCGCGTCATCGCGCGGCGCCTGGCGCCCAACCGGCGGCTGCTGTGCGCGTCTGCCGCCTACCTGGCACGGCGCGGCACGCCAGCCACCCCGCGCGAGCTGATGCAGCACGACTGCATCGACATCCGCCAGGGCGACGACGCCCACGGCGTCTGGCGCTTCACCCACAACGGCCCCGGCCGCAAGACCGAAGCCATCCGCCTGCGCGACAGCCTGAGCACCAACGATGGCGAGATCGCCGTGGGCTGGGCCCTGGCCGGCCTGGGCATCGTCATGCGCGCCGAATGGGATGTCGCCCGCTACCTGCGCAGCGGCCGCCTGGTGCAGGTGCTGGCCGACCATGCCACGGCGCCGGCCGACATCCATGTGGTCTATCCGCAGCGGCATGCGGCAACCCAGCGCGTGCAGCGCTTTGTGGAGCACCTGGCACGGCACTTCGATACGGCCGCGCCCGGTTTCTGAAAAGGGATGCCGTATGCGGGGAAACGCCAATAAGCAGTAGACAGAAACTGTATACAACTCTTGTGACCAGCCGCTATGATGGCTGAATGGAGACTTCCACCACCAGTTTCATTGTCGAGAGCCTGACCCGGGCCATCGTCGAACACCGTCTTCTGCCCGGCACCAAGCTGGCCGAGCAGAAATTGGCAGACCATTTCGGCGTCTCGCGCACCCTGGTGCGCCAGGCGCTGTTCCAGCTGTCGCAAAACCGCCTGATCCGGCTCGAACCCGCGCGCGGGGCCTTCGTGGCCACGCCCTCGGTGGACGAGGCGCGCCAGGTCTTCGCCGTGCGCCGCATGCTCGAAGCCGAGATGGTGCGCGCCTTCATCGCCCAGAGCACGCCGGCCAAGATCCGCGCGCTGCGGCAGCACGTGGCGGCCGAGAAAAAGGCCATGGACGGCAACGATGTCGGCCAGCGCACCGAGCTGCTGGGCGACTTCCACGTGCGCATGGCCGAACTCATGGGCAACGAGGTGCTGGCCCAGCTGCTGGGCGAACTGATCTCGCGCTGCGCGCTGATCACGCTGATGTACCAGTCCAGCACGGCCGCCGAGCATTCCCATGACGAGCATGCCGAAATCGTCACGGCCCTGGCCGGCGGCGACGCCGACCACGCCGTGCAGCTCATGCAGCAGCACCTGGACCACGTGGAAGCCGGCCTGACCTTCGACCGCGACATGCCGACCAGCGATCTTTCGATGGCCCTTTCCTCCGTATCCGCATGACCTACGACGCCACTGCCCCCTATCCCCGCGACCTGATCGGCTACGGTCGCACGCTCCCCCACGCCCGCTGGCCAGGCCAGGCCCGCGTGGCCGTGCAGTTCGTCCTCAACTATGAAGAGGGCGGAGAGAACTGCGTGCTGCACGGCGACGCCGCCAGCGAGCAGTTCCTGTCCGAAATGTTCAACCCGGCCGCCTACCCCGAGCGCCACATGAGCATGGAAGGCATCTATGAATACGGCTCGCGTGCAGGCGTCTGGCGCATCCTGCGCGAGTTCGAGAAGCGCGGCCTGCCGCTGACCGTGTTCGGCGTGGCCACGGCCCTGCAAAAGCACCGTGAGCTGGCCCAGGCCTTCGACGAGCTGGGCCATGAAGTGGCCTGCCACGGCCTCAAGTGGATCCACTACCAGAACATTCCCGCCGAGGTGGAGCGCGAGCACATGCAGCAGTGCATGGAGATCTTCGGCGAGCTGTACGGCCACGATGGCGACCACGGCCTGGGCTGGTACACGGGCCGCGACAGCCCCAACACCCACCGCCTGGTGGCCGACGACGGCCGCTTCGCCTACGACAGCGACTACTACGGCGACGACCTGCCCTTCTGGATGAAGGTCGGCAAGAGCGACGGCAGCACCCGCAGCCAGCTCATCGTGCCCTACACGCTGGACTGCAACGACATGCGCTTCGCCCTGCCCCAGGGCTACTCGCACGCCGACCCGTTCTTCCAATACCTGAAGGACACGTTCGACGCCCTTTACGCCGAGGGCGATCCGGCCGGCGATGACTCCCCCAAGATGATGAGCATTGGCATGCACTGCCGCCTGCTGGGCCGCCCCGGCCGCATCACGGCACTGCAGCGCTTTCTGGACCACATTCAGCGGCACGACAAGGTCTGGGTCTGCCGCCGCATCGACCTCGCGCGCCACTGGGCGCACCACCATCCCGACAAGGAATAACGCAGCATGGCTCTGACGCTGGAACAACTCAACGCCGCCGACCTGGCCACCGCCGCCAGTCTGCTGGACGGCCTCTACGAACACTCGCCCTGGATTGCCGAGGCTGCGCTGGCCCAGCGCCCCTTCCGCTCGCTGGCACAGATCAAGTACGCCATGGCCCAGGTGCTGGACAAGGCGCCGGTGCAGGCCAAGCTCGACCTGATCCGCGCCCACCCGGAGCTGGCCGGCAAGGCCATGGAGACCAACACGCTCACGGCCGAATCCACCAACGAGCAGAACAAGGCCGGCCTGACGCGCTGCACGCCCGAGGAGCTGGAGCACATCCGCAAGCTCAACGCCGAGTACGGCAAGCGCTTCGGCTTTCCCTTCATCCTGGCCGTGCGCGGTCCGCGCGGCGCGGGCCTGGCCAAGGCCGAGATCATCGAGACCTTCGAGCGCCGCCTGCACAACCATCCCGACTTCGAGCTGGGCGAGGCGCTGCGCAACATCCACCGCATTGCCGAGATCCGCCTGAACGACAAGTTCGGCTACACGCCCGAGCTGGGCAACGATGTCTGGGACTGGCAGGAAAAGCTGGCCCAGCACAGCGACCCCGGCTATGCCGAAAAGGGCCAGCTCACCGTCACCTACCTGACCGATGCCCACCGCGCCTGCGCCCAGCGCATCAGCCACTGGATGCGCGACTGCGGCTTCGACGAGGTCGAGATCGACGCCGTGGGCAACGTCGTGGGCCGCTACAAGGCGGCCACCGACGATGCCAAGACCCTGCTGACCGGCAGCCACTACGACACCGTGCGCAACGGCGGCAAGTACGACGGCCGCCTGGGCATCTTCGTGCCCATGGCCTGCGTGCGCGAGCTGCACCGCCAGGGCAAGCGCCTGCCGTTTCACATCGAGGTCGTGGGTTTTGCGGAAGAGGAAGGCCAGCGCTACAAGGCCACCTTCCTGGGCTCGGGCGCGCTGATCGGCGACTTCAGGCAGGAATGGCTGGAGCAAAAGGACGCCGACGGCATCACCCTGCGCGAGGCCATGCAGCACGCCGGCCTGTGCATTGACGACATTCCGAAGCTGCAGCGCGATCCGGCCCGCTACCTGGGCTTCATCGAAGTGCACATCGAACAGGGCCCGGTGCTCAACGAGCTGGACATCCCGCTGGGCATCGTCACCTCCATCAACGGCAGCGCGCGCTACATCTGCGAGATGATCGGCATGGCCAGCCACGCCGGCACCACGCCCATGGACCGCCGCCGCGATGCCGCCTGCGGCGTGGCCGAGCTGGCGCTGTACATCGAAAAGCGCGCCGCGCGCGACGGCACCTCGGTGGCCACCATGGGCCAGCTCAATGTGCCCAGCGGCTCGGTCAACGTGGTTCCCGGCCGCTGCCAGTTCAGCCTGGACCTGCGCGCGCCCACCAACGAGCAGCGCGACGCCATGGTGGCCGACATCCTGGCCGAGATCGAGGCCATCGCCCAGCGCCGTGGCCTGCGCTACAGCACCGAGCTGGCCATGAAGGCCGCCGCCGCCCCCAGCGCCCCCGAATGGCAGCAGCGCTGGGAAGCCGCCGTGGACGCCCTGGGCGTGCCCCTGTACCGCATGCCCAGCGGCGCCGGCCACGACGCCATGAAGCTGCACGAAATCATGCCCCAGGCCATGCTGTTCGTGCGCGGCCTGAACGCCGGCATCAGCCACAACCCGCTGGAAAGCTCCACCGCCGACGACATGCAACTGTCCGTCGATGCCTTCTCCCACGTACTGAACCAGCTGGCCCAAGAGCAGCAATGACCGACATGAACCAAGACAAGCAAGCCACCTACGCCGCCCTGGACGCCTGGATCGACCAGCATTTCGATGAAGAGGTGCAATTCCTGCAGGCCCTGGTCCAGGTTCCGACCGACACCCCGCCCGGCAACAACGCACCCCACGCCGAGCGCACGGCCGAGCTGCTCAAGACCCTGGGCTACGAGGCCGAGAAGCACACCGTGCCCGAGGCCGACGTCAAGGCCTACGGCATGGAGTCCATCACCAACCTGATCGTGCGCCGCCCCTACGGCAGCGCAGGTGACGCCGGCGGCGGCCTGACCATTGCGCTGAACGCCCACGGCGACGTGGTGCCGCCCGGTGAAGGCTGGACCCAGGACCCCTATGGCGCCGCCATCGAGGACGGCAAGCTCTACGGCCGCGCCGCCGCTGTGAGCAAGAGCGACTTCGCCACCTTCACCTACGCCGTGCGTGCGCTCGAAGCCGTGGCCCGGCCCTCCAAGGGCGCGGTGGAACTGCACTTCACCTATGACGAGGAATTCGGCGGCATCCTGGGCCCCGGCTGGCTGCTGGCCAACAACCTCACCAAGCCCGATCTCATGGTCGCGGCCGGCTTCAGCTACGAAGTCGTCACCGCCCACAACGGCTGTCTGCAGATGGAAGTGACCGTGCAGGGCAAGATGGCCCACGCCGCCGTGCCCCACACGGGCGTGGACGCGCTGCAGGCCGCCGTGGTGCTGATGAACGCGCTGTACGCCGAGAACACCAAGTACCAGCAGGTGACCTCCAAGGTGCCGGGCATCAAGCACCCCTACCTGAACATCGGCCGCATCGAAGGCGGCACCAACACCAACGTGGTGCCCGGCAAGGTCGTGCTCAAGATCGACCGCCGCATGATCCCCGAGGAAAACCCGGCCGAGGTCGAAGCCAGCATCCGCGCCGTCATCGCCCAGGCCATTGCCGACTTCAATGCCAAGGGCGGCTACACGGGCGAGGATGCCGTGCGCGTGGACATCAAGCGCCTGCTGCTGGCCAATGCCATGACGCCGCTGGCGGGCAACAAGCCCCTGGTGGACGCCATCCAGGCCCATGGCGAAGCCGTGTTCGGCGAAAAGCCCCCGGCCGTGGGCACGCCGCTGTACACCGACGTGCGCCTGTACGTGGAGCGCGGCATTCCCGGCGTGATCTACGGCGCCGGCCCGCGCACCGTGCTGGAATCCCACGCCAAGCGCGCCGACGAGCGCCTGGTGCTGGAGGACCTGCGCCGCGCCACCAAGGTCATCGCGCGCATGCTGTGCGACCTCACGGCCTGACCGCCTGACGGCCCGCATCAAGGCCTGACACCCAAGCCCGGCGCCGCCGGGCTTTTTTGCGCCCGGGCACCGCATCGGGGCGCATGCACCGCCGCAGCCCATGCCGTGCGCCCGAGCCACGCCCGAACCACGCCCGAACCACGCCCGAGCCGCGCCACAGCGGCCGCCAGGCACCAGCACGGTGCCTGGCGCTTGCCTGGCGGCTGGCATCCATCTTGCAATGCACCATGGCACTCCCGCCCTGGCAGGCGATGCGCACCAAAACGGGTTGGCGCGACTGCCGCAACAGGGTTTACCGGGAGCAGAAATTTCCCATGATCTGTATACACTTTTTGTATGGATGTTGGCGCCGAACCCTGCCACGCCGGCGTCCGTTCCCATAAATCCCGAGGAGACAAATCCCCATGCAATCTTCCGTTCATCCCGTCGATGAGATGCTGCCCGCAGGCAAGCTCACGGCGCTGGGCCTGCAGCACGTTCTCGTGATGTATGCGGGCGCCGTGGCCGTGCCCCTGATCGTCGGCCGCGCACTCAACCTGCCGCCCGAGCAGGTGGCCCACCTGATCTCGGCCGACCTGTTTTGCTGCGGCCTGATCACGCTGATCCAGGCCATGGGCGCCACCCAGTGGTTCGGCATCAAGCTGCCCGTGATGATGGGCGTGACCTTCGCCAGCGTGGCGCCCATGGTGTCCATGGCGCAGAGCACGGGCGGCTCGGCGGGGGCGGGGCTGATCTTCGGCTCGGTGATCGGGGCGGGGATCGTGTCCATCCTCATCGCCCCGCTGATCAGCCGCATGCTGCGCTTTTTCCCGCCCGTGGTGACCGGCACCATCATTGCCGTCATCGGCATCAGCCTGATGCGCGTGGGCGTGAACTGGATCTTCGGCAACCCCGTCGGCCCCACCGCTCCCAGCGTGCCCAACCCCGAGCACCTGAAATGGCTGGCCGACGCCCAGGCCACGGCCGGCGCGCCGGGCTCCTCGCTGCCGCCCGTGCCCAAGGGCTTCGCGGTCGTGCCCACCATTCCCAACCCCAAGTACGGCGACCTGACCGGCGTGGGCATCTCGGCCATCGTGCTGCTGTCCATCCTGCTGATCGCGCGCTTTGCCAAGGGCTTCCTGGCCAACGTCTCGGTGCTCATGGGCATCCTGATCGGTGGCGTGCTGTCCGTGGCCATGGGCCTGATGGACTTCAGCAAGGTCGCCAAGGCCGAATGGTTCACGATGGTGCTGCCCTTCGAGATCGCCACGCCGGTGTTCGACCCCATCCTCATCCTCACCATGAGCCTGGTGATGGTGGTGGTGATGATCGAGTCCACCGGCATGTTCCTGGCCCTGGGCGACATGACCGATCGCAAGATCAGCCAGGACGAGCTGACGCGCGGCCTGCGCACCGACGGCCTGGGCACGCTGATCGGCGGCATCTTCAACACCTTCCCCTACACCAGCTTCTCGCAGAACGTGGGCCTGGTCGCCGTCACCGGCGTCAAGAGCCGCTGGGTCTGCGTGGCCGGCGGCGTGATCCTGATCGTGCTGGGCGTGCTGCCCAAGATGGGCGCCCTGGTCGAGTCCCTGCCCACCGTGGTGCTGGGCGGCGCGGGCCTGGTGATGTTCGGCATGGTGGCCTCCACCGGCATCCGCATCCTGAGCAACGTGGATTTCCAGACCAACCGCAACAACGCCATGATCGTTGCCGTGTCCATCGGCGTGGGCATGATTCCGCTGGTGGCGCCGAATTTCCGCCAATGGATGCCCCACGGCATTCATCCGTTGATCGAATCCGGTATCCTGCTGGCCTCGATTACCGCGGTGGCATTGAACATTTTCTTCAACGGAGCCAGCAGCGATACCTCTGCTGCCGTCCGGGCCGCACGCCAGGCAGACGCCCACTGATGAAACAGTGCCCGCCCTGGCGGGCACGCCCAACAATCGCCCGGCCTACCCGCCGGGCTGTGCGCCCCCTGCCGTCCATAGGCGCCAGGGGGCTTGTTGTCGAAATCCCTGAGGCAAAACTGTCCTGACCCTCATAGGCTGTAGCTATCCGGTAAGCTCCGAGAGCATTTGCAGAGAATTCCTGTATGACCCAAAACCTGTCCAACGCCGAACAAGCCCTGCGCGACGCAGCCCGCGAATACCATCGCAGCCCCAACAAGGGCAAGATCTCCGTCACGCCCACCAAGCCCTTGTCCAACCAGCGCGACCTGTCGCTGGCCTATTCGCCCGGCGTGGCCTACCCCTGCCTGGACATCCAGGCCGACCCCTCGCTGGCCGCCGAATACACGGCGCGCGGCAACCTGGTCGGCGTCATCACCAACGGCACGGCCGTGCTGGGCCTGGGTGACATCGGCCCGCTGGCCGGCAAGCCGGTGATGGAAGGCAAGGGCTGCCTGTTCAAGAAGTTCGCTGGCGTCGACGTGTTCGACATCGAACTGGCCGAGCGCGATCCGGACAAGCTGATCGAGATCATCGCCTCGCTCGAACCCACGCTGGGCGGCATCAACCTTGAGGACATCAAGGCGCCCGAGTGCTTCTACATCGAGCAGGAGCTGTCCAAGCGCATGAACATCCCCGTGTTCCATGACGACCAGCACGGCACGGCCATCATCTCCAGCGCCGCCCTGCTCAACGGGCTGGAGCTGGTGGACAAGCAGATCGGCAACGTCAAGATCGCCGTCTCCGGCGCCGGCGCTGCCGCCATCGCCTGCGTGAACGTGATGGTGGGCCTGGGCGTCAAGCGCGAAAACGTCTTCATGTGCGACTCCAAGGGCGTGATCTACGAAGGCCGCCCCGGTGGCCTGGACGCCTCCAAGGCCCAGTACGCGCAAAAGACGGACGCCCGCACCCTGGCCGATGCCGTCAAGGATGCCGACGTCTTCCTGGGCTGCTCGGCTCCCGGCGTGCTCACTGCCGACATGGTCAAGACCATGGCCGACAAGCCCATCATCCTGGCCCTGGCCAACCCCGAACCCGAGATCCGCCCCGAGCTGGCCAAGGCCGTGCGCCCGGACTGCATCATGGCCACGGGCCGTTCGGACTACCCCAACCAGGTCAACAACGTCCTGTGCTTCCCCTACATCTTCCGTGGCGCGCTGGACTGCGGCGCCACCAAGATCACCGAAGCCATGAAGCTGGCCTGCGTGCGCGAAATCGCCGCACTGGCCAAGCAGGACGTCAGCGATGAGGTCGCCGCCGCCTACCAGGGCAAGGAGCTGAAGTTCGGCCCCGACTACCTGATCCCCACGCCCTTCGACACCCGCCTGATCCTGCGCATCGCGCCGGCCGTGGCCAAGGCTGCCGAAGAGTCCGGCGTCGCCACCCGCCCCATCGCCGACTACGACGCCTACCGCGAGAGCCTGACCCGCTTCGTCTACCAGACCAGCATGTTCATGCGTCCGGTGTTCGCCGCTGCCAAGGCCAACCAGCAGCGCGTGGCCTATGCCGAAGGCGAAGACGAGCGCGTGCTGCGCGCCGCCCAGGTCGCCGTCGATGACGGCCTGGCCAAGCCCATCCTGATCGGCCGACCCGCCGTGATCGAGGCCCGCATCGCCAAGGCCGGCCTGCGCCTGGTGCTGGGCAAGGACGTGGAGATCTGCAACCCCGAGGACGATCCGCGCTTCCGCCAGTACTGGGAAACCTACCACCGCCTGATGGGCCGCAACGGCGTCACGCCCGAGACCGCCAAGGCCGCCGTGCGCCGCTCCAACACGCTGATCGCCGCGCTCATGGTCCACCTGGGCGATGCCGACGCCATGCTCTGCGGCCTGGTCGGCAAGTTCGACAGCCACCTGGCCCATGTGCGCGACGTGCTCGGCCTCAAGCAAGGCGCTGGCGAGTTCGCCACCGTCAACGCCGTGATGCTGGACAGCGGCACGCTGTTCATCGCCGACACCTACATCAACGAGGCGCCCAACGCCACCGAGCTGGCCGACATCGCCCGCCTGGCGGCCGAGGAAGTGGCCCGCTTCGGCCTGCCGCCCAAGGTGGCCTTTCTGTCGCACAGCAACTACGGCTCGTCCAGCCGCCCCTCGGCGCTGAAGATGCGCGCCGCGCGCGACCTGTTCGCCGCCGCCAACCCCGACGTGGAATGCGATGGCGAAATGCACGGCGACTCCGCCCTGTCCGAAGCCATCCGCGACCGCGCCCTGCTCGAGTCCTCGCTGCACGGCGAGGCCAACGTGCTCATCTGCCCCAACCTCGACGCCGCGAACATCCTGTTCAACGTGCTCAAGACCACGGGCGGCCACGGCACGACCATCGGCCCCATCCTGCTGGGCGGCGCTGCAGCAGCCCATGTGCTGACCCCCTCCGCCACCGTGCGCCGCGTGGTCAACATGACGGCCCTGGCCGCAGCCCAGGCCATCGCTGCCCGCGGCTGATCCGCGCCGCACCCAAAAAAGGCGCCCCTTCACAGGGGCGCCTTTTTTACGCCCCCTGCCCCGGCAGGAGCGGCATAAGCCCGGCTAGAATACGCAGCTTCGGAGACTTGGGTGAGCGGTTTAAACCAGCAGTCTTGAAAACTGCCGACGGGCAACCGTCCGTGAGTTCGAATCTCACAGTCTCCGCCAGATTCAGATGATCAGAAACAAAGCGCCTGCCCAGGCGCTTTTTTCTTGTCCATCGCGCACCAGGCAGGTTCAACCAGCGCCCTGCCCCCGGCTGCAGCCACGCAGCCCGCCGTGAGCCCGCAGTCAACGGTCTCCACACATTCTTCACACAGTCTTTACATTGGATTAACCAAGCAGACATAAGCTGCCGAGCTTCTAGCGCTCGCGTAAGCCAAGAGTCCGTAGCCAACGCTGAAGCTCCCGTTCGACCGCCTTCCTGGGAATTTCCCCTGTGCCAGCGCACTTGTCATCGCCGCTGGCATTTCCTATGACCCATCCCGTCCCCTCACAAGCAGCGAGCGCGATCACGCGAAGCGCTCCGCTGGCCATGCCCGCACCGTCGCTTTCCCTGGACATCAAGGTCCTCATCGGCCTCTTTCTCTTTTCGGTGGTCTGGCTGCTGCAGATCGACAGCTCCAGCCTCACGGCACCCAAGGACAACCTCGAACAGCTGACCTGGGTGCACAGCCTGGAGTGGGGCTACTACAAGCACCCGCCCCTGCCGACCTGGCTGCTTTCGGTGCCGGTCCATTTGTTCGGCCTGTCTGCGCGCACCAGCTACGCCACCGGCGCGCTTTTCACGCTGGCGGGCCTGTTCCTTTTCTGGAAACTGCTGAATGACTTGCGCGGCAGCCGCTACGCCACGCTGGCCCTGTTGGCGGCCATGTGCATCACCTACTACAACGAGCGGATGCACTTCTTCAACCATGAAGTGGTGCTGATGCCTTTCTTTGCGGCCAGCGCCCTGCTGGTGTGGCGTGCGGTGGGCAGCAGGCAGCTGCGCTGGTGGGCCGCCCTGGGCTGCTGCCTGGGGCTGGGCGCACTGGCCAAGTACCAGATGATCCTGGCCGCCGTGGCGGTATTCCTGTTCTGGCTGGCGTCAGGCGCCTGGCGCGAGCGGGTCCACATGATCGGCCTGGTGCTGGCGGCGGCCATCTCGCTGGCCATCATCTCGCCGCACCTGTACTGGCTTTTCCTGAACGACTTCGGCCCCATCCGCTATGCCACCGAATCCTCGCTGGGCGCCAGCCTGGGCGGCGGCGCCAGGCTGCTCAATACGCTGCACTGGCTGGCCGACCAGCTGCTCAACCGTGCATTGCTCGCCTGGGTGCTGCTGGGACTGGTGATGGCCCTGCACCGCCGCAGCCGCCTTGTGCCGCAGGACACACCGCAGCGTCCCGGGACAGCCGATGCATCGCGCGCGCTGATCCTGTGCTTTGGCCTCACGCCCATCGTGCTGACCTGCGCCATCGGCATCTTTGCGGGCTCGTCGCTGCAGCTGCACTGGGGCACGCCCTTTCTGCTGCTGGCCGTTCCCGTCGCCATGGAGCTGGCCGGTGCCAGGCTGCACGCGTCGCACATATCGATCACCACCGCCATCAAGTGCTTCGTGGCACTTCAACTGGCCTTGCTGCTCGTGGCCCAGATGACCTCGGCGCGCAGTGAACTGCGGCTTAACAGCCGGCACTGGAGAAACTTCGATTCAAAGGCCTTGAGCCAGGCGCTAGCCGAACCCGCGCGCGAAGCGCTGGGCGGTGATATCCGCGTGATCGCAGGCCCCACGGCCGAGGCCAAGGCCCTGGCCCTGAAGCTGCGCGAAAAGCCGCTGGTGCTGATCGATGGCCGCATGGACATCAGCCCCTGGATTTCCCAGCACATGGTGGATGCCTGCGGGGTGCTGCACCTGCAGCTGGCGGCATCGCAGCCGCCCGGACACCAGCCGGTGGGCGAAGGCTTTCCCTCCCTTTTCTGGCGTATCACCCCGCCGGAGGAAGATGCGGGCAGCTGCGTCGAAAGCTGAACGAATAAGGTCCTTGCGGGCCGCGCCTGTCGGCATTGCGTGATTGCACCCATTGTTGAGAACCACCACCGTGCCCATGAAATCCCCTTGCGAAGAACTCATCGACATGCTGGGCCAGCCTTATGACGCCGGCAAAGTGGCCCGACTGCTTGGCCCACTGGGTGTCAAGCGAATGCCCAGGCCGTCGAGCCATTTTGATGACGACATCATCTGGTCCGCCAAGTCCTCGCTGCGCATCGATGTCTATCGTCCCCGGGCACTTTCCAGGCTGACGGGGAGAGACTGGGAGGATGGCGATGTCTGGCTCATTGGCTCCGTGCATTTTCTTGCGCCGGGGGCAGACAGCAGAATCCGGGCCGTATTTGCGGGCAGCCTGCCTTCGGGGCTGAGCATGCGATCCCCACCTGAAGCGCTGGTGGCGGTTTTTGGGCCGCCGCAAATGGATGATGGGATCGAGCGACCGGGACATGGCGGACGTCTGCTGGCCTGGCGCAAGCCGCAGGTCAACATCGTGGCCGAGTATGAGGACGCGGGCGAAGCTGGCTCCATCACCAGCTTTGTGGTGTGCCTCATCGGCTGCATAGGTGCCTGGCGCCACGACGATCCGGAGGTCTTCGCGCCCTGAGGACCTGGCGACCAAATCGCGCTTTGCATCCTCAACCCAGGGCAGGCGCTCGCAGATACCCCATCAGCACCTGCACGATGCCATCCTCCAGGGCCTGGGGGGTGAACATGGCAGGCGGATCGATGACGGCGGCATGCACCAGGGACTCCATGGTCTGCAGCAGCATCCAGGTGGCCAGGTCCAGATCGCGGTGGGCGAGCTGACTGCGGTGCAGCTCCAGGAGCTGGCGCACCTGGCGGAAGATTCCGCCGTCGGCCGCGCTTTGCTCGCGCGGCGCGTCGAAGAAGGGGAACTCCTTTTCCAGCACCCGGTGCAGATCGGGCTCGACCCGGTGCGCCGCCAGCAGCGCGCGGACCATGGCCTGCACATGGCCTTGCAGGCCCTGCGGCCGCTCGGCCGCAAGCACGGCGGCAATGGCCGCGTACATCTGCGCGGCGTGGCGCTCGTGCAAGGCCGTGATCAGCGAGTCCTTGTTGGGAAAGTACTGGTAGAGCGAACCCACGCTCACACCTGCGCGCTCGGCCACCAGATTGGTGTTGGTGGCGGCGTAGCCGCGTTCTGCAAGAACGCGAGCCGCGGCCTCCAGAATGGCCTCGACCGTGGCAAGGGAACGCGCCTGCCGTGGCTGCTTGCGGGGCTGGGGCGGCTGCCGCTGCGCCGCCTGCGAATGCGAGTTTTCAATGCGAGCCATGGCTCATATTCTCCTGGACATGTGATCTGAGTTTTTACTCGTATTTGAAAGGGAATGCACATGTCTTCCGGAATTTCGCCATCCGCGGCCGCGTCGCCGCCGGTGAACGCATTTGCGCGGCTGCTGCCGCTGACGCTGGCGGTCTTCGTCAGCTTTCTCTGCCTGGGCATGCCCATGCCCGTGCTGCCCCTGCACCTGAGTCAGACCCTGGGACTGGGCACGCTGGGCGTGGGCACGGTGATGGGCTGCCAGTTCGCGGCGGCCCTGCTGTCGCGGGCCTGGGCCGGCTCTCTGGCCGACACGCGCGGCGCCAGGCATGCCGTGGTGCTGGGCATGTTGCTGGCCGCCGCTTCGGGCGTGGCCTACCTGATGTCCCGCGCCTTCGAGGGCGGACAGGCCGCAGTCTGGGTGCTGGCCGCCGGCCGCGTGATGCTGGGCTGCGCCGAGAGCCTGATCATCACCGGCGCCCTGAGCTGGGGCATGGCAATGATCGGCCCGCAACATGCCGGCAAGGTGATGGCCTGGGTGGGCATTGCCATGTACGGCGCCTATGCGGCAGGCGCGCCGGCCGGCGTGGCAGTGCAGGCCGTCTGGGGCTTCTCGGGCATTGCCGTGGCCACCATCGTGCTGCCGCTGGCCGCCCTGGTCATGGTCTGGGGCCTGCGCGCCACGCCGGCTGCGGCCCAGCGCCGCACACCGTTCTACAAGGTGCTGGGCACGGTGTGGCTGCCCGGCCTGGGGCTGGCCCTGTCCAGCGCGGGCTTTGGCGTGATCACCACTTTTGCGGCGCTGCTGTTCGCGTCGCGCGGGTGGGGCGCGGCCTCGCTGGCCTTCACGGCCTTCGGCCTCGCCTTCATAGGGGCGCGCTTGTTCTTCGGCCATCTGCCTGACAAGCTGGGCGGCGTGCGGGTGGCGCTGGCCAGCATTCCGCTGGAGGCGGCGGGCCTGCTGCTGATCTGGGGCGGCGGCGATGCGGCCTGGGCCTATGCGGGAGCCGCACTCACCGGCTTCGGCTATTCGCTGGCCTTCCCGGCCTTCGGCGTGGAAGCCGTCCGCGGTGCGCCACCCCAGGCGCGCGGTGCGGCCATGGGCGCCTATGTGGCCTTCTTCGACCTGTCCATGGGATTGACGGCTCCCGCCGCCGGGCTGCTGGCCAGTGTCACGGGCGTCGGAGACGTGTATTTCGCCGCCGCCGTGAGCGTGGCCCTGTCCATTGCCGTGGCCCTGCTGCTGCGCGTGAACGCAGCCCGGGGAGCCTCCCATGGCTGAGCCGCTTCACACCCCCGCCGGCACGCAGCGCGCCCTGGGCACCGTGGTGAACGTGCAGTCCATCACCCCGCGCATGCGCCGCATCACGCTGGGCGGCGAGCAGATTGCCGCCTTCTCGCGAGCGCCCGCAGCGGATGCGCCCGCCGCCTGGGTCAAGCTGTTCCTGCCGTCCGGCGAAGGTCGGGCCTATACGCTGCGCAGCGTGGACCGCCAGGCCGGCACGCTGGACATTGACCTGGTGCTGCATGGCGATGCGTTCAATGCCAACCATCAGAACAACACCTCCGCTGGCGGCGACGGCCCCGCCTCCCGCTGGGCCGCCCAGGCCCGCGTGGGCGAGCAGGTGGCCATTGCCGGCCCGCGCAGTGGCGGCTTCGCCCCACCAGCCGACACCAATTGGATGATGCTGGCAGGCGATGCCTCGGCCCTGCCGGCCATGCAGTCCATCGCAGCGAGTCTGCCGGCCTCCGCTCGGGTCAAGGCCTATGTGGAAATCGTCGACGACGGCGAATGCCAACCCATGGACAGCGCCGCCAACTGGCGCACCGAGTGGATCACCGCTGCGCCAGGCCAGCCCGGACAGAGGCTGTGCCAGCGGCTCATGTACCGGCCGCTGCCGCTGGGCACCGGCTATCTGTGGATGGCCGGCGAGTCCGGCGCCATGCGGACGTTGAAGATGCACTTCCTGGACCGTGGCATCGCCCGCACCCAGCTGAGCACCAAGGGCTACTGGAAATCCGGCGAGGCGGACCACAAGGATCGCTAGAGCCGCTAGGGCTGCGCACGCAGCTTTCTCCCCCCATCAACAGCGCCACATCCCCCGGGTAACCACCCGGACGCGGGATGCAGGCGCTCACTAGAATCAAAAAATGAACTTTGACATCAACATTCAAATTCAATGAAAACCATTGGCTGCCAGACGGCGCCTCCCTCGGCCTCCGAACTGCATGCGGCGTATGCAGCCGGCACGCTGACGCCCATGCAAGCCACCGAGCACTGCCTGCGCGTTGCCTGCGCAAGCCAGTCCGTGTTCACGCGCATCACGGCGGACCGCGCGCTCGAGGAGGCCCGGCAGTCCACGGAGCGCTGGCGCGCGGGCCGGCCGCTGGGGCCGCTGGACGGCATCCCCATCAGCTGGAAGGACTTGTTCGACGTGCGCGGCACGCCGACCACGGCGGCCTCGGCCCTGCTGCAGTCGGCCGCGCCAGCCCGGGCCGACGCCGCCGTGGTGGCGCGTGCCGCAGCGGCCGGCATGGTCTGCCTGGGCAAGACCAATCTCAGTGAGTTCGCCTACTCGGGCCTGGGGCTCAATCCCTGCTTCGGCACGCCGGTGTTTGCACATGAGGGAGGCCACGACCGGGCGCCCGGGGGCTCGTCCAGCGGCGCTGCGCTGGCCGTGGCCCTGGGGTGCGGGCCGCTGGCCATGGGCACGGACACGGCGGGGTCCGTGCGCATTCCCGCCGCCTTCAACGGGCTGGTGGGCTATCGCGCCAGCAGGGGGCGCTATTGCCTGCAGGGCGTGTTTGCGCTGGCGCCGTCCCTGGACACCCTGGGGCCGCTGGCCCTGAGCGTGGCCGACTGCATGGCGCTGGACCGCGTGCTGCGCGGGCTGACCGACGACGGCCATGCCAACGCATCCCCCGCCGCGGACCTGCGCAATCAGGTGTTCTGCACGGACCTCAGCCTGCTGGATGACGACCGCGTGCAAGCTCCCGTGCGCAACAACCTCCTGTCCTCCCTGGCCTTGCTGGAGACCCGGGGTGCCCGCGTGGAGCGCCGCACGCTGCGCAGCCTGCGCGCCGTACGGACGCTGACCCGGCGCCATGGCTGGCTGGGCGCCCATGAAGCCTTTGCCACCCACCGCGCACGCCTGGACGATGCCGATCAGGCCGCACGCATGGACCCGCGCGTGCGCCAGCGCCTGGAGGCGGCCAGGCATCTGAGTCCTGACAGCTACCGGACATTGATCGCCCAGCGCGCACCACTGATGGCCTTGTTCGCGCAGGAGCTGGGCGATGCCACCCTGGTGCTGCCCACCACGGGCCACACCGCACCCCTGCTGCTGCCCCTGCTGGACGACGACAGGCTGTTTGCCGAAACCAACCTCGCCACGCTGCGGCTGACCATGCCCGGCAGCTACCTGGACACGCCGGCCGTGGCCCTGCCCAGCGGCGTGCAGCGCATTCCCGGCCTGGACGGCAGGCCTGCGTTTCTGCCCACGGGCCTGCAGCTCATGCGCCCCCGGGGCGATGACGACCGGCTGCTGCGCATTGCGCTGAGCGTCGAACAGGTTCTTTCCCCCTCCACCGTTCCCATTGATAGGAGTGCATGACATGAGCAAGGAAATCCAGATCACGTTTGGCGTGGACGTCGATGCCGTCGGCGGCTGGCTCGGTTCGTATGGCGGGGAGGACTCGCCAGACGACATCTCGCGCGGCATGTTCGCGGGCGAGGTCGGCTCGCTGCGGCTGCTCAAGCTGTTCCACAAATACGGCCTGAAGACCACCTGGTTCATTCCGGGCCACTCTGCCGAGACCTTTCCCGAGCAGATGAAGGCCGTTGTGGACGCGGGCCACGAAATCGGCATCCACGGCTATAGCCATGAGAACCCGATTGCCATGACGCCCGAGCAGGAAGAGGCCGTGCTGGACCGCAGCATCGAAGTCATCACGCGGCTGGCCGGCCGCGCGCCCACTGGCTACGTTGCTCCGTGGTGGGAATTCAGCCCGGTCACCAACGAGCTGCTGCTCAAGAAAGGCATCAAGTACGACCACAGCCTGATGCACAACGACTTCCACCCGTACTACGTGCGCGTGGGCGACCAGTGGACGCGCATCGACTACAGCAAGCATCCCGACACCTGGATGAAGCCCCTTGTGCGCGGCAAGGAGACACGGCTGGTCGAGATCCCCGCCAACTGGTATCTGGACGACCTGCCGCCCATGATGTTCATCAAGAAGTCGCCCAACAGCCACGGCTTCGTCAACCCGCGCGACATAGAGCAGATGTGGCGCGACCAGTTCGACTGGGTCTACCGCGAGCACGACTACGCGGTCTTCCCCATCACCATCCACCCCGATGTCTCCGGCCGCCCCCAGGTGCTGCTGATGCTGGAGCGCCTGATCGAGCATTTCCAGTCGCATGAGGGCGTGCGCTTCATGACGTGCGACCAGATCGCCGACGACTTCCTGCGCCGCCAGCCGCGTTGATGCCGCATCCCACCTCAGCGAGGACACCATGAATACCTCCGCCATTGCCTCCGACGCCCCAGGCGCCGGCCATCCGGCCCCGGCCGGGATCGATGCCCCCTGGACCGCGCCCACCGTGACGCGCAGGCAGGTCAGCTACGCCACCTGGGTCTGCTTTTTCGCCTGGGTCTTTGCCGTCTACGACTTCATCCTCTTCGGCACCCTGCTGCCGCAACTGGGCGAGCACTTCCAGTGGAGCGCCGAGCAGCAGGCGCGCCTGAACACCTGGGTAACCCTGGGCACGGTGATCGTGGCCTTCGGCATCGGCCCCATTGCGGACCGGCTGGGGCGGCGCAAGGGCATCATCATCGCCGTGGCGGGCGCCGCGCTGTGCTCGGGCCTGACGGCGCTGGCCGGCTGGGTGATCGGCCTGTCGGCGGGCCTGGGCTTCGTGCTGCTGATCGTGGTGCGCTCGCTGGCGGGCCTGGGCTATGCCGAGCAAAGCATCAACGCCACCTACCTGAGCGAGCTGTTCTCCCTGGTCTATACCGACCCGGCCTCGCTGCGGCGGCGCGGCTTCATCTACTCGCTGGTGCAGGGCGGCTGGCCCGTGGGCGCCGTGCTCACCGCCGTGCTGGTGGCCCTGCTGTATCCGCTGGGCGAGCGCTGGTTCGGCCAGGGCGGCGGCTGGGCGCTGTCCTTCGTATTCGCCATGTTCCCGGCCCTGGTGATCGCCGTGCTGGGCCGCCGGCTGGTGGAGACGCCCCAGTTCCTGACCGCGCGGCGCGTGGCCGATCTGCGCCGCGCCGGGCGCGAGGCAGAGGCCATGCGCCTGGCGCAGGAGCATGGCGCCAGCCCACAGCAGGAGCAGCACACCGGCCTGTCGGCCATGTTCCGCGGTGCCTCGCTGCGGCCCACGCTGTCGCTGGCCCTGGGCTTTTTCCTGAACTGGTTCGCCATCGTGATCTTCGCGGTGCTGGGCACCTCGGTGCTGGGCGGCGCGGGCGGCACGCCGGGCAAGGGCGTGGATTTCTCCAGCGCGCTGCAGGTGCTCATCATCTCCAATCTCGCGGGCTTTCTGGGCTATGTCTTCCATGGCTGGCTCGGTGACCGCATAGGCCGGCGCAACGCCGTGGCCATAGGCTGGATGCTGGGTGGCCTGGCCTTCGCGCTCATGCTGAACGCGCCCTCGGGCGACTTCTGGCGCATCGTGCCGCTGTACTCGCTGGGGCTGTTCTTCCTGATCGGCCCCTATGCAGCCGCCCTGTTCCTGATCGGCGAGAGCTTTCCCAGCCACATCCGCGCCACGGCCAGCTCCTTCGTCAACGCCATGGGCCAGGTGGGCGCCATCGCGGCAGGCTTTGGCGTGACCTGGACGCTGTCGCAAGGCTCGGACTGGGTGCAGGCGGCGCTGTACTGGGGCGCCATTCCCTGCGCGGCCTCGGGCCTGCTGATGTTTCTGGCGCCCCATGTCGATCCCGAGACCGTGAAGTGAGGCCGACATGAACCCGGACACCCCCAGCAACAAGGTGGCCCTCGTCACGGGCGCCGCCAGCGGCATCGGCCAGGCGCTGGCCCTGGCCTATGCGCAGGCAGGCATTGCCGTGGCCGGCAGCTACTACCCCCGGGATCCGCACGATCCCGGCCAGACCCTGGAACTCGTCGAACGCGCGGGCGGGCGGTGCGTCATGGAGGCGGTCGATGTGGGCGATGCCGAACAGGTCGAGCACCTGGCCCGGGTCGCCGTGGACCGCTTCGGCCGGCTGGACTTCGTCGTCGCCAATGCGGGTTTGCTGCGCCAGGCGGCCCTGGTCGAGATGAGCGATGCGCAGTGGCTGGAGGTCATCAACATCGACCTGGGCGGAGTGATGCGCACCTTCCGGGCCAGTGCGCGCCACATGGCTGCAGGCGGGGCCATGGTGGCCGTCTCCTCCATTGCAGGCGGCGTCTACGGCTGGGAGCAGCATGCCCACTATGCGGCCGCCAAGGCAGGCGTGCCCGGGCTGTGCCGCGCCGTGGCCATGGAGCTGGCACCGCGCGGCATACGCTGCAATGCCGTGATTCCGGGCCTGATCGAGACGCCGCAATCGCTGGACCCGGTCAACTCGCTGGGGCCGGAGGGCCTGGCGCTGGCGGCCAGGGGCATCCCGCTGGGACGCGTGGGGCAGGCCCGCGAAATCGCCGCCCTGATCCGCTTCCTGACCAGCGACGAGGCCTCCTACATCACCGGCCAATCCATCATTGCCGACGGCGGCCTGACCGTGCGCTGGCCCAGTTGAGGACATCCGACATGAACACCTCCAAGCCCCTGGACGGCCGCCGCGCCGTCGTGACAGGCGCCGGCAGCGGCATCGGCGAGGCCATCGCCCTGGCCTATGCGCAGGCCGGCGCGCAGCTGTTGCTGGCCGACATCGATGCCGCCCGCGCCGACAGCGTGGCCCGGCGCTGCCGCGCGCTGGGCGCGCAGGCCGAAACCGTGATCGGCGACGTGGGCGACGAGTCCACGGCCCACCGCATCATCGACCGCTGCGTGCAGGCCTTTGGCGGCATCGACATTCTGGTGAACAACGCCGGCATGCTCACCCAGTCGCGCTGCGCCGACATGTCCACCGCGATGTGGGACGAGATGCTGCGCGTGGACCTGCGCAGCGTCTTCCTGTGCGCGCGGCGCGCGGTGCCGCACATGCAGGCCCAGCGCTGGGGCCGCATCATCAACATCGCCTCGCAGCTGGGCATCAAGGGCGGCGTGGAACTGAGCCACTATGCGGCGGCCAAGGCCGGCGTGATCGGCTTCACCAAGTCGCTGGCGCTGGAAGTGGCACCCGACAACGTCCTGGTCAACGCCATTGCCCCCGGCCCCATCGCCACGCCGCTGGTCGATGGCATCAGCGCGGACTGGAAGCGCGCCAAGGAGGCCAGCCTGCCGCTGGGCCGCTTCGGCCGCGCCGACGAAGTGGCGCCCACGGCGGTGCTGCTGGCCTCCGATCCCGGTGGCAATCTGTATGTGGGACAGACGCTGGGGCCCAATTCCGGCGATGTCATGCCGTGAAAAGAAGCACCCCCTGAGTCGCTTCGCGTCTTCCCCCTCTCTTCGGAGGGGGGCGTACGGGCAGCCGGCGACACCCTCGGTGCGGGGCGGCGCGGCCGGCATAGGCCCTTCCTCGGTGTCTCTGCTCTTTGGCTGCGCCAGTTTCGCAGGCGGCTCCATTCGCAACCGAAAGGGTTTCTGTCATGTGTGGAATGTGCGGTTTGCTGCAGGCCTCCGGCCACTGGAGCCAGGCGCCGGCCGGATCGGCCGGGCGCCGCCAGCGGCTGATTCAGATTGCGCGCGCCAACCGGCTGCTGGCGCTGTGGCGGCTGCGGCTCAGCGACTTCCATGGCCAGTCCTATGTGCTGGCCGGCCCCACGGGGGCCAGCGTACTGATTGCCGATTTCGGCGCGCTGTGGCCCGCCGCCGAGCAGATGCTGGGCCGAGCCCTGGATCCGCTGGCCATGCCGTGGCAGCCGGCGCAGGCACAAGGGCAGGCACAAGTGCGGTCACAAGGGCGTGCACCAGCACAGGAACACAGGGAGCAGGCGCCATGAGCGGCCTGACGGACCACCACGGCGAGCGGCTGCCCGTGGGCGTGCTCACGGGCTTTCTGGGCAGCGGCAAGACCACGCTGCTCAGGCAGTGGCTGCAGGACTCGCCCGCGGGCGAGACTGCGGTGCTCATCAACGAATTCGGTGCCGTGGGGCTGGACCATCTGCTGGTGGGCCGCATAGACGCCGACACGGTGCTGCTGGACAACGGCTGCGTCTGCTGCGCCATACGCGGCGAACTCAAGGACGCTTTGTGGCGCCTGTACCAGCGCCGCCTGCGCGGCGAGCTGCCGCCTTTTCAAAGGGTGCTGGTGGAGACCACGGGGCTGGCAGCGCCCGGCCCCGTGATCGCCACCCTGATCGGCGATGCGCAGCTGCGCCAGATCTTCAGGCCGGCCTTCATCTCCACCGTGGTCGATGCGCTGCATGCCCCGTGGCAACAGTCCCGGCGCCCCGAATGGCTGGCCCAGGTCGCGGCGGCCGACCGGCTGTACCTGAGCAAGACCGACCTGGCCACGCCACAGCAGGCCGAGGCACAGCGTGCGCAACTGGCGCAGATCAATCCCCTGGCCAGCATCGTCACCTGCAGCCCCGGCGCAGCGGTACCGCCTGCCTGGCAGATGCAGGAATCCCATGCTCTGCAAACCGATTGGCTGGCACGCGCCATTGCCGGCACGCCGCGCGGCCGCACGGGCCAGGGCCAGGGCCTGCACGCAGGCGCCCAGGCGTTCTGCCTGGAACTTGACAGCCCGGTGGACTGGTGCGTGCTCACCCTGTGGCTGACCATGCTGCTGCACCGCCATGGCGACCGGCTGCTGCGCCTGAAGGGACTGGTGGCCGTGGCCGCGGATGGCTGGCCGCAGGGGCAGCCCACGGCGCTGCACGGCATGGGCCATCTCATGCACGCCCCCGAGCATTTGCCCGAGTGGCCGGGCGGGGACAGGCGCTCCCGCCTGGTCTTCATCACGGCCGGGCTCGATGAGCAGCAGATCAGGGCCTCCTGGCAATCGTTCTACCGCCTCCACTCGCAGGACAATGGCAGCCAGACCCCGGCAAGTCCCTCACCCCACACTGCGTGAACCTCCACGGCAAGGACCGCAACATGCGCAAGAACGATCCCGAACTGCGTGTCCTCGGCACCTCGGTGACGCTGACCGAAGCCCTGCGCCAGCGTGCGCAGCAGGACCTGGGCATACGCATCCATTTCGAGGTGCTGGACGGCTTCGACGCCCAGCGCCAGGCCGTGATGCGCCAGGACAGCTTCGACCTGTACGACCAGTGGTTCCACAGCGTGGATTTCCTGTGGCCCACCGGCACCCTGCAGCCCATCGACACGGCGCGCCTGACCTGTTGGGACGAGGTCAACGCCCTGCCCCGCACCGGCCGCATCACGCCGCAGGCGGCCTTTGGCGCGGGCTGCAATCCTGTCACGCGCCTGTATGTGCAGGCCGATGGCAGCGTCAGCGATGTGCCCAGCGCGCATATCTCCATGCTGCCGCTCACGCACAACGTCGACAGCTTTGTCTACCTGCCCGCCGCCCTGCCCGCGCTGTTCGACCAGGCCGAGGAAAGCTGGTCCTGGCTGGTCTCCCCCGCCTGCCGAGGGCGCGCTGCGCTGCAGGCCGATGCCGCCATCGGCGCACTGGACGCGGCCCTTGCCCTGCAGGCCAGCGGTGACATGCGTTTCGGCGACATCAGCAACCTGGGGCTGGAGGAAATCGACCGGATGATGGCCGTGCTGCTGCAGCGGCAGGAGTCCGAACAATTCAGGGGCTTCTGGGGCAACTACGCCGATGCGGCACGGCTGATGATCGATGCAGGCGTTGCCATCCAGAGCCACTGGTCGCCGGCCATGGGCCACTACCGCGCGGCGGGGCTGGACTACCGGCTGGCCTGTCCGCGCGAAGGCTACCGCGCCTGGTACGGCGGCCTGGGCATCTCCAGCCAGGCCAGGGGCGACACGCTGGATGCCGCCTACCGCTACCTGAACTGGTGGCAATCCGGCTGGCCCGGTGCCGCGATGGCGCGGCAGGGCTACTACATCTCCAACCCGCTGCGCACGCGCGAGCACCTGAGCGCCAGCGAATGGGACTACTGGTACGCCGGCCTGCCCGCCGCCGAAGACCTGCAGGGCACCGACGGCCAGCTCGTGATCCCGCGCGGCAGCGTGCGCGACGGCGGCTCCTACGAGCAGCGCCTGGGCCGCATCGCCGTCTGGAACACCGTCATGGACGAGCACAACTACCTGGTGCGCCAGTGGGCCACGCTGCTGCGCCGTGCGCGCGCCTTATAGTCCTGCCCGATGACGGCCCCGCCGGCAGCGGCACACGCACACGCACACGCAGATGAAGCAGGAATGAGAAGAGCCACACAAGCATCCACGCAGACTGCGCGGGACGAAGAGACCGGCGAGACCGGCGAATCTGGCGATTCCGAGCGCCGGCTGCGCTATGAACTGATACGCCAGCGCCTGCGCCAGGCCATCGTCGAGCAGCGGGTGGCGCCCGGCCTGGTGCTGCTGGAGGGGCCCGTGGCCAAAGTCTTCGGCACCAGCCGCATTCCCGTGCGCAAGGCCTTCGAGCTGCTGCATGCCGAAGGGCTGCTGAGCACCTTCGACGGACGCGGCTACCTGGTCGCCCGGCCCGGGCAGGCCGTGCAGCCCCTGCGCCTGACGCTGGACGCGCAGGCCCTGGGCCTGGAGGCGGGCCAGGCCACGATCCACATTCCATCGGAAAGCGAGCGCATCCACGACGAGCTGGAGCAGTCCATCTCCATCGCCATGATCTTCGGGCGCTTTCAGATCGATGAGAGCGCCGCCATGGACCACTTCAACGTCAACCGCGTGGCCCTGCGCGAGGTGCTGAGCCGGCTGGTAGATAGAGGGCTGGTGGAGAAAAGCACCTACGCCGCCTGGCGTGTGGCCGCGTTGACGGCACGCGCGGTGAATCAGGACTTCGAGCTGCTCGCCTTGCTGGCGCCCGCAGCGTTGCGCGAAAGCGGGCCGCGCCTGGACAGGGACATGCTCGCCAGCCTGCGCCACGGCCTGCAAGGCGCGACGGCGCCAGGTGTTCCGGACACGCAGGAACCATTGCGCCTGGAGCAGCGCCTGGAACAGCGCGTGGAGCAGCACCTGCACGGCGACTTCCTGGCCCGGCACCCCAACGACAAGCTGGTGGGCATGCTGCAGCAGTGCCAGATGCCCTGGCTGATCCACAGCACCTTCTGCCGCATGTTTCCGCAATCGCCCAATCCGCCGCTGACCGAGAACTGCCGGCAGATCGTCGATGCCTTGTGGGAGGGGGAGTACGAGCGGGCCGCACAGGCGCTGCAGGACTATCTGGCCCAGGCGCGCAAGCGCGCCCAGCTGCAGCTGAAGGTGCTGGCCGTGCTGCCTGAGACGCAGCTGCCCGCCTACCTGGTGCGGCAGACCTGATCTTGTGATTCCTGCAGCCGGCTGCCGCTGCCCGGCGCGGCTGGTTGCATGTGGAACCGCTGGTTTGCCTGCCGTTCACCGGGCGTTTACGCAAGCACGGCATATTGGTCGCCCAAAGGACCGCACCGATGAACGCCCTGCGCATCAGCACCACCGTCTTCACCGAAGCCAGATTCTGGAGCCTGGTGGTTTTCTCGGTCGTTCTTCCCTGCGCCATCTACGCGGCCCTGCTGGCCAAGCGCAGCATCTCGCGCACCACGGTGCTGCTGTTCGGGCTGGCCCTGGTGGCCATGGCGGGGGTGGATGTCTACCTGCTGCAGAGCCTGGCATCGGCGGCCCGGCAGACGCCGTCGCTGTCGGACAACGCCATCTTCGTCTCGGAGCTGTCCACGGCGCTGTACCTGCTGCCGGCCATGATTGGCGGGATCGGCGTGAACATGACCTCGCATGTGCTGATACAGCATCTGTTCGATGCGGAGCGGCGGTTCGACAGCAACCGCAAGAACGAGACCACCTGAGCCGGCCGGGCCCCGCCTGGCGCTATCGGGCGCTATCGGGAGCAACCGGACTCGGCCCGGTTCAGCCCATCACGTCTTCGGAAAAGAGCTGCCAGCGCCCGCCCGTCTTGCGCCAGTACTGGCGCAGCGGCAGGCCTTCGGCGAAGGCCTTGCTGCTGGCGCGCAGGTTGACCACGCGGATCTCCCCCTTGGCATCTTTCCAGGAATAGATGGACAGGTCCTGCAGCGTCACGCCGGGGCGGTTTAGGTAGGCGGCCAGCCGTTCCTGCGATGCGCGCGAGGCGGGCGACTGCAGCAGGTCCGGCGCGTAGAGCGCGGCCAGCTTGTGCGGGTCGGCCCCGTCCCAGGCGCTCTTCCATTCCTCGACGACACGCACAAAGGCATCTGCCGCCTTCTGCTGGGCCTGGGCCTTGGGGGCCACCCACTGCAGCTTTTCGCGGATCAGCACCGGCGTCTGTCGGTCCACGGTCTGCATGAGCAAGGTGAGGTCGGGGTTGGCCAGCACCAGGCAGCCATCGCTGGCCTCGGGCGCGCGCGAGAACTGGTCGGGCGGCGAGCCATGCAGCCAGATGCCGCTGCCCGATCGGCCCACGGCCTTGTCCCAGTCGTTGGGAAAGTTGACCGTGAGCGCGCCCTTGCCATAGAACTCCGGCAGCCGAGGTCCGGGGATGTGGCGGCCCACGAAGTAGATGCCCAGCGGCGTGCGCTGGTCGCCTTCCTGCCATTTGTCCGTGCCCAGCTTGCCCACGGAGACATAGAAATCCCCCACCAGCCGCAGCCCGCCCGCCTCATGGGCGAACAGGTACAGCCGTGACTTGCTGGCGTCGATGGCAATCGCATGCCGCACCGACGCGCCCAGCATCAGGAACTCGCCGGGAACGGAGCCCGCGGGCGGCGCGCCGCTGTCGGCCTGCAGGCGGCGCTTGAGTTCGTTTTGCAGATCCTGCAGCTGGGCCTGCGTGGGACTGGCCGGGCCTTCCAGCCGCGCGACACTGCCCACGGACAGGTTGTGCCGCACCAGCACGCCCTGGCCCGGATGGCCGGGGGCGGAGGAGGCGGCGACGGGCGTGCCCGCCAGCACCTCGCCGGCACGGCCGGTCTTGAAGCGCAGCAGGTCGGCATACACCAGCTGGGCTGCGCGGAAATTGGGAACCTCGGCGGTGAGATCGCCGGCGGCCTTCAGCGCGCCGTCCAGATCCCGCTGCTCCACCTGGCGGATGATGGCCAGCAGGCGGGCCTCCGCCTGGCTTTGCTGTGCGGGGGCGGCGGCCTTGGCATGGGTGGCTGCTGCGGCAGCGGCACCGCCCGCCGTGGCCACCGCAGCGGCGGCCAGGGCGGGCTTGCCCGATGCCGCGCGCAGCCTGGCTGCGCCCGCCTTGCCGGAGGCAGGCTTGGAGGAGACAGGCTTGGCAGCTGCCGTTTTGGAGGCCTTGGCCTTGGCCTGCTTGGCATGGGCCACCGGGCTGAAGGACACCGCGGACAGCGCGACCAGCAGCACGGCCACCCCGGCGGCCCGCGCATGCAGGCGCAGCAGGCCGGTGGGTGGCAGTGCCAGGGGACGCGCTTTTTCAGGCATCAGGAGCCGGTTCCTTCATGGGTGATGCGCCATTGTCCCTTTTCGCGCTGCATGCGCAGGGTCTTGCGGGTAGTGGTCTTGAGCGCGCCCGATGCGTAGTACTGGCGGAACTGGGCCGTGGCCTTGTCGCCATCCACGGTCACCTTCAGGTCGCGCACATTGACGACGATGGTGGTGCGGCCAACGATGCGCTGGCGGCGCTGTTCCTTCCACTTGGCCAGGCTGCTGCCATCGGCCGGGGAGAAGTGGTCGCTGTAGGCGTCCAGGTAGCGGTCCATGTCCTGGCCGGCCCATGCGGTGGACCAGGCCTTGACGGCGGCTTCCACTTCCTGCGCGGCAGCCGATTGTGCGGCCTTCTTCTCATCGACGGCAGGCGCTGCCTTGGCAGGCTCGGCGGCGGCCACGGCGGTGGCGGCGGCTGCGGTGGCCGGAGCAGCGGCCTTGGCCGCTGCCTGCCTGGCTTCCTCGGCCGCGCGGGCCTTGTCCTGTGCTGCCTGAGCTGCCTTTTCCTGGGCCAGCTTGGCCTCTGCCGCCTTGGCTTCCGCCGCCTTGGCCTGGGCCAGCTTGGCTTCTGCAGCCTTGGCTTCTGCAGCCTTGGCTTCTGCAGCCTTGGCTTCTGCAGCCTTGGCCTCCGCCGCCTTGGCCTGGGCGGCCTTGGCATCGGCGGCCTTCACTTCAGCGGCCTTGAATTCGGCAGCCTTGGCCTCTGCGGCCTTGGCTTCGGCGGCGCGGGTCTCGGCCAGCTTGGCGTCGGCCTCGCGGGCCTGGGCTGCCTTGGCATCGGCCACCTTGGTCGAAGCGGCCGTTGCTGTGGCCGTGGCCTGGGCCGTCCTGACCTGGGCGCCGCCCTGCTTGGGGAAGATCTGCGTGATCAGGGCCAGCTTGGGCTGGATGGCCTGGCGCGACCCGTCCAGCTGCAAGGCCTTGGCATAGGCATCGCTGGCCATGCGCGCATACAGGTCGCCCAGGTTCTCATGCGCCGTGGCGTAGCTGGGGTTGGTGCGAATGGCCTGCTCCAGCACTTCCGAGGCCTTGCGCTCCTGGCCCTCGGCGGCGTACAGCACGGCCAGGTTGTTGTAGGGCTCGGGCAGGCTGGGGTAATCACGGGTCAGCGCCGTGAAGATCTTGATGGCCTGGGCGTTCTGGCGCTGCTCCGCCGCGATCACGCCCTGCAGAAAGCGCATCTGCACATCGGCCGGGTTCTGCTTGAGGTAGGCCTCGGCCTGCTTGGCGGCCTGGGGCGCCTTGCCCTGCTCCAGCAGCCGGGAGACCTCGTCCACCGCCTCCTGCGACGCGTGGGCAAACGCCCCGCACAAAGCGGCCCCCAGGCTGAAGGCGGCAATGGCCACAGGTCGGGCTATCCGCAAATAGGTACGACCCGGCACTCGCGACGGAACTCTGGACGAAATCAGCATATGGGCGCTCTCTACGCAATGAAAGTTGGAAGACGGGCCTGTTCGCTTTTGGGCTTCTTGCACACGCCGATATGCGCCTGCAGCCAAAAGCCAGCGATTTTATAGGCGAAAGCCACCTTGCCCCGCTGCATGGGTCCTTGAGACAAGGGCCATGAAACACGGCGCAAAGCCTGCTCCGAGGTAACGGAGCGGACCGGGCGGCGTTACGTAACGTGTGCCGTAACAGACCGTTGCTGAGACATTGTGATCAATAACAAAAACCATACAAATCAATATCTTAGGAAGATTCCTAGGCCATCCAGACCTGCCACCGGCACATGGCATGCATGTTGCACAAAAGGGCTCGACAGATTTCACGGCTTCCAAGCCACCGTCTGACCTTGTCGTTTCAACCCTTGTCTGGAGAGAGCAAATGACCGCCCAATCGATGCAGCCCACTGGCAACACCACCGTCAGCCCCGTGCAGTTTGCTGACCAGCAGCCCTCCACCGTTGTGCTTGCACAGCTGGGCACATCGAACACGCAGCCCGGCGCGGCTGCGGTGCTCATGCCCCGGGGCGCCGGTCCCGCCACGATGTCCCAGGTCAGCCCGGGCGTGCAGATCGTGCGCAACGGAGAAACCCTGATGGCCCAGCCCGGCAGCGCGCTGCAGGTGGGCGACAAGATCATCGTGCCCGCCGACGGCAGCGCCAAGGCGCTGTTCCAGGGCAAGGACGGCCAGACCCTGGTCGGCACCTTCGAGGGCGGCACGCAGGCCACGCTGACCCAGCGCGACGGCGACGGCGCAGGGGCCATGGTGCTGGACCTGGCCTCTGGCAACGTCCAGGTGGCACCCGCCAATGACGGCGACGCCCTGGGCCTGATCGTCACCAAGGAAAGCGCCGCAGCCGCAGCCGGTGGCTCCGTGCTCAGCGACTTCCTGCTGGCCGGCCTGATCGGCGCGGGCGGCGTGGGCCTGATCGCAGCAGCCAACAGCAGCGACGACGATCCGGCGCCCCCGCGCCCGACCGACCCCACCAACCCGACGAATCCGACGGATCCCACGAATCCGACCAACCCCACGAACCCGACAAACCCCACCAATCCGACCAATCCGACGGACCCCACGAATCCGACCAATCCCACGAACCCGACAAATCCGACCAATCCTACGAATCCGACCAATCCCACGGATCCTACGAACCCGACCAACCCCACCAATCCAACAAACCCAACGAACCCGACCAATCCGACCAATCCGACCAACCCCACGGATCCCACGAATCCGACCAACCCCACCAATCCGACCAATCCCACGGAGCCCACGAACCCGACAAACCCGACGAATCCGACCAACCCCACGGATCCCACGAACCCAACCAACCCCACGAACCCGACCAATCCGACCAACCCCACGGATCCCACGAACCCGACCAACCCCACGAACCCGACCAGTCCGACCAACCCCACGGATCCCACGAACCCGACCAATCCCACGAATCCGACCAATCCGACCAACCCCACGGATCCCACGAACCCGACCAATCCCACGAACCCGACCAATCCGACCAACCCCACGGATCCTACGAACCCGACCAATCCCACGAACCCCACCAATCCGACCAACCCCACGGATCCTACGAACCCGACCAACCCCACCAATCCCACGGATCCGACGAACCCGACCAACCCGACCAACCCGACCAATCCCACGGACCCCACCAATCCGACGGATCCCACGGACGGCCATGGGCTGATCACCTCGGTGCAGGACGTGGTGGGTGCGCTGTCCGGTGGCACGGTCGCCGGCCCGGTGGGCAACCTGATCGATACGCTGGTCAATCCCGGCAGCGGCACGCTGTCCGGGGTGACAGGCCTGCTGGAAAGCCTGACCAGCACCAATGGCGGGCCGCTGGGCGTGCTGACCGAGCTGGTGGACGGCCTGGTCAATATCCAGAACCAGGGCCTGGAGCCCCTTATCAGCACGCTCAATGAGCTGCTCAAGGGCCTGGACGAAGCGGGCTCCGGCGGCTCCATCGGTACGGTAGTGGACAACGTGCTCGGCGGTCTGCTTGACGAAGACGGTGCGCTGGGCGGCCTGCTGGCCGGCGTGGGCGGACTGCTGGGCGGCCTGGTGGGCGGCGGAACGGGCAACCCGCCCGGCACGCCGGACAGCGGCGTGGTCACCTCCGTGCAGGACGTCGTGGACGGCCTGCTGGGCGGCACCGTGGCGGCCCCCGTGGGCCAGTTGCTCGATGCGCTGACCAACCCCACGGACGGACTGCTGTCCACCGTGACCGGCGCGCTGGAGAACCTGACCAATGTGGAGGGCGGCCCCCTGGGTGTACTGACCGAGCTGGTCAACGGCCTCACCCAGGTGGACGGCGAAGGCCTGGCCCCCGTGATCGGCACCCTCAACGAGCTGATTGCAGGTCTGGGCAACGGCCTGGGCGAAGATGGGCTGGGCGGACTGGTCGGCAGCCTGCTGGGCGGCCTGGTGCCCGGTGGCGGCACGGGCGGTGGCACGGGTGAAGGCCTGGTCACCACGGTGCAGGATGTGGTGGACGGCCTGCTCGGCGGCACCGTCGCAGCCCCTGTGGGCCAACTGCTGGATGCGCTGGCCAATCCCACCGATGGCACGGCCTCGGTCGTCACCGGCCTGCTGGAAGGCCTGACCAGCGTGGACGGCGGCCCCCTGGGCGTGCTGACCGAACTGGTCAACGGCCTGACCCAGGTCGATGGCCAGGCCCTGCAGCCGGTGATCGGCACGCTCAACGGCCTGATTGCCGGCCTGGGCAGCGGACTGGGCGAGGGCGGCATCGGCGAGCTGGTGGACGGCCTGCTGGGCGGCCTGATCCCCGGCGGCACGGGCGGAGGCAGCGGCGACGGCCTGGTCACCACGGTCCAGGACGTGGTGGACGGCCTGCTCGGCGGCACCGTCGCAGCCCCTGTGGGCCAACTGCTGGATGCGCTTACCAATCCCACCGATGGCACGGCCTCGGTCGTGACCGGCCTGCTGGAAGGCCTGACCAGCGTGGACGGCGGCCCCCTGGGCGTGCTGACCGAACTGGTCAACGGCCTGACCCAGGTGGACGGCCAGGCCCTGCAGCCGGTGATCGGCACCCTCAACGGCCTGATTGCCGGCCTGGGCAGCGGCCTGGGTGAAGGCGGCATTGGCGAGCTGGTCAGCGGTCTGCTGGGTGGCGATGGCGGCCTGCTGGGCGGCGTGATCGGCGGCGACGGTGGCTTGCTGGGCGGCGTGCTTGGCGATGACGGCCTGGTCGGCGGTCTGCTGGGTGGCGACGGTGGCCTGCTGGGCGGTGTCCTTGGCGAAGACGGCCTCGTCGGCGGTCTGCTGGGCGGCCTGGTTCCGGGCGGCGGCACAGGCAGCGGCGACGGCCTTGTCACCACGGTGCAGGACACCGTTGGCGACCTGCTCGGCGGCACGGCCGGCGCCCCTGTGGGCCAGGTGCTGGATGCGCTGATCGACCCCGGCACCGGCGCCCTGTCCGTGGTCACGGGCCTGGTGGAAGGCGTGACCCAGGTCAACGGTGGTCCGCTGGGTGTGGTGACGGACCTGGCCAACGGCCTGACGCAGGTCCCGGGCCAGGCACTGCAGCCGGTGATCGGCACCGTCAACGGCGTGCTGGCCGGCCTGACCGGCGGCGATGGCCTGCTGGGTGGTGTGGTCGGCGGCGACGGCGGCTTGCTGGGTGGCGTACTCGGCGATGACGGTCTGGTCGGCGGTCTGCTGGGCGGTGACGGCGGCCTGCTGGGCGGCGTGCTTGGCGATGACGGCCTGGTCGGCGGTCTGCTGGGTGGCGACGGTGGCCTGCTGGGCGGCGTCCTTGGCGGCGATGGCGGCTTGCTGGGTGGCGTGCTTGGCGATGATGGCCTCGTCGGCGGTCTGCTGGGTGGCGACGGTGGCCTGCTGGGCGGCGTGGTCGGCGGCGATGGCGGCCTGCTGGGTGGCGTGCTTGGCGATGATGGCCTGGTCGGCGGTCTGCTGGGCGGCGACGGTGGCCTGCTGGGTGGCGTGCTTGGCGAAGACGGCCTGGTCGGCGGCCTGCTGGGCGGCCTGGTTCCGGGCGGCGGCACAGGCAGCGGCGACGGCCTTGTCACCACGGTGCAAAACACCGTTGGCGACCTGCTTGGCGGCACGGCCGGAGCGCCTGTGGGCCAGGTGCTGGATGCGCTGATCGACCCCGGCACCGGCGCCCTGTCCGTGGTCACGGGCCTGGTGGAAGGCGTGACCCAGGTCAACGGTGGTCCGCTGGGTGTGGTGACGGACCTGGCCAACGGTCTGACGCAGGTCCCGGGCCAGGCACTGCAGCCGGTGATCGGCACTGTCAACGGCGTGCTGGCCGGCCTGACCGGCGGCGATGGCCTGCTGGGTGGTGTGGTCGGCGGCGACGGCGGCTTGCTGGGTGGCGTGCTCGGCGATGACGGCCTGGTCGGCGGTCTGCTGGGTGGCGACGGCGGCCTGCTGGGCGGCGTCCTTGGCGGCGATGGCGGCCTGCTGGGTGGCCTCACGGGCGGACTGACGGGCGGCTCCGGCCTGGTCGGCGGCCTGCTCGATACGGTGGTCGGCGACAACGGCATCGTTGGCGGACTGCTGGGCGGCGACGGCGGCCTGCTGGGCGGCCTCACTGGCGGTCTGACGGGCGGTCTGACGGGTGGCTCCGGCCTGGTCGGCGGCCTGCTCGACACGGTGGTGGGCGACAACGGCATCGTTGGCGGACTGCTGGGCGGTGACGGCGGCCTGCTGGGCGGCCTCACGGGCGGACTCACTGGGGGCCTCACTGGCGGATCGGGCCTGGTCGGTGGCCTGCTGAACACCGTGACGGGCGACAACGGCGTCGTCAGCGGCGTGCTGGACACGGTGGCCGGCAACAACGGCATCGTCAGCGGCGTGCTCGACACCGTGGCCGGTGGCAGCGGCATCGTCAGCGGCGTGGTCGACACCGTGGCGGGTGACAACGGTGTCGTCAGCGGGCTGGTGAACACCGTGGCTGGCGACAACGGAATCGTCAGCGGCGTGGTCGATACCGTGGCGGGCGACAACGGTGTCGTCAGCGGGCTGGTCAATACCGTGGCCGGCGACAACGGTGTCGTCAGCGGGCTGGTGAACACCGTGGCTGGCAACAACGGAATCGTCAGCGGCGTGGTCAACACGGTGGCCGGCAACAACGGCATCGTCAGCGGCCTGCTGGGCGGGCTGCTGGGGGGATCGTCCGGCGGCGGGCTGCTCGGTGGCCTGCTGGGTGGCACATCGCACGCGGCAGCGGCCTCGGTCGCCGAGCTGGATCCGATTGCCACCTCCATCAGCAGCCATGCCAGCAGCACGGCCGATGCAGCAGCCAGCGTGCTGACGCAGCAACTGCACCACAACACCCTGCTCTGAGCGGCCGCGGCGCCTGCGGGCGCCGCATCCATCCCCTGCGCCGCCGCCCCACGGTGGCGGCGCACGTCCCAGGAGATCCTCCATGTCACACACTTTCAGGCTGTGCACCACCGTGCTGCTGGCCGCAGGGCTGGCCGCCTGCGGATCCACCGCCACCACCAGCACGCAGCGTTCCGAGCACCACTACGCCTTCGGCAAGGCCCCGGCGCCGGCGAGCTCCGGCGTCGCGCCCGTGGTGGCCACCACGCAGGCGGACCAGCGCGGGCCCGCCAACGTCGCCCACATCGTCTACTTCGACTTCGACGCCTACACCATCCGCAACAGCGACCGGGCCATCGTGGAAAGCCATGCGCAGTGGCTGCGCAGCAATCCCGGGCGCTCGGTGATGCTGCGCGGCCATACGGACAGGCGCGGCGGCATCGAATACAACCTGGCGCTCGGCCAAAAGCGTGCCGACGCGGTGCGCAACAGCCTGCAGCTGCTGGGCGTGAACCCGGCCCGCGTGGAGTCCGTCAGCTACGGCAAGGAGCGGCTGGCCGACGAAGGCACGAGCGAAGAAGCCCACCAGCGCAACCGGCGCGTGGAATTCGACTACCGCTGAGCCGCCGCGCTCCGCATCCGCCTGCCGCCGGGCCTCCATGAAGGAACAGATCCGCACGCGGTCGGTGCACCGCAGCCCGGCGTCCCGTCCCCACGGGAAGAGCAGCCTCCCAATGACCCTGACCGAGGCCGAGAGCATGTTGTCGCAGCAATTGGCAAATGGCCTGGAGTACCTGGCACGGCACATGGTGCTGCTGCCCGAACCCTACCCCGGCTGCATTCTTTTCTTCACGGTGTCGGCCGAGAACAAGGTTGCCTCCGTCTTCCACGTGCGCGCCACCACGCTGGAGGCTGCCTGGCGCGAGGGTGCGACACGCGTGCGCCAATGGGCCTGGGCCCGCAAGCGTGACGAGGTCGATCTGCGCATCGACTGGGCGCAGGACATCACGCCCCTGAAGGCGGACAGTCCGCTGCCGGACTGCAGCGCCTGGACCCAGGCGCCCATGCGCTCCCTGGCCCTGGCAGATGCCAGCCTGGAGCGTGCGCAGCTGCTGCAGCCCCTGCTGCCAGATCCGCACCCGCTGGGCAGTGAAACAGGCAGCGCCCAACGGCCCCTGCACCCGCCCTGCCTGCTGCTGCACCTGCGCGGCATCTATATCAGCGGGGAGCAGCCCGCCCTGGCCGTGCCGCGCACCGACCCGCCCGAGCAGCGCCTTTGGCCCCACCTCGTGCCCGTGCACGCTGCGCTGCAGCAACTGCTGGCGCAGCAGGGCAAGGACGGAAGCTGGCCCGGTTGCGGGGATGTCTGCGACCACCTGGGCGTGACCTACGCCCTGCTGCAGGCTCAGCGCCATGCGGGCAGCGCCGCGCTGGCGCAGGCCATTGCGCTGGCCGTGGACCATGTGGAGCAACGGCTGCAGCCACTGCCCGGCGACTGCCTGCCCAGCGCGCTGGCCATGCTGGTGCTGGCCCGCCACCTGCGCAACAGCTTTGTCCTGGGGCCGGGAGCCGACAGCCAGGCCCGCGCCCGCATTCCAGCGCTGATGGACCCGCTGGCGGAAAGCCTGCTGTCCATGGCTGCCGCTTCGGCCAGCACCACCAAGGCTGCCGCCGCTGCCACCAATGCCGCTGAAGCCGGCACACCCCGCTCCGGCCAGCCCATGCTGACCTGGGCCGAGCTGGCCATGCATGTCTATGCAAGCTCGCGCCCCCCCACCAGCGACAGCCCCACGCTGCGCGCGGCGCGCAGCGCCCTGCCCGACACGGCGGCCCTGCCTGCCGCCTTCCTGCAGGCAGCGCTGCCGCAGCTGCTGGGCATGGGGGACGGCAATGGCGACGATGGCGACGATGGCGACGATGGCGACGATGGCGACGATGGCGAAAGTGTCGACAAGGCAGGCGCCCTTTGTGCACGCTGGATAGGCATTGCCCTGGTCGAGAGCCTGCAGCTCGACGCAGGCCTGGAGCCGCAGCCCACCGACCTGCTGCGCCAATGGCAGATCAGCCTGCAGCGCCATCTGCAAGGCATGGCCCAGCGCGCCATCTGGCCTGAGCAGGCGCTGTACCTGCCACCCGCCCGGCGCCGCCATGCAGCCTTTGCCGATGGCAGCCTGCGCCAGGTCCTGCAGTCCCCGCGCGAAATCGCCTGGCTGCTGGCATCCAGCCTGGCAGGCCTGGAACTGCTGGACGCCCTGACCCAGGCACTGCGCGCGGCCACCAGCCATGCCGCGGCCGAATCCGGGGAAGACGCGCTGCCTGCGCAGGCAGGCCATGGCCTGAACGCGGGCGACAGCCCTGCCAAAGCTTCCCCGCCCTCGCCATCACTCTCCCTCACGTCGCGGGCCGATGAGACTGCGGGCCAGCCGGCTTTCCCGCCCACAGCAGGCTCCATCTACCCGTCCATGTCCTGGGACAGAGCTTCCCTGGCCGAACTGATGAACGGGCGCTGGGTGGATGCAACGACAGAGCCCAGCACAGATAGCGGCACCGGCTGCGCGGGATTGGACGCCAGCCGCCTGCACCACCAGCCCGGCGCAGCCGTGCTGGTGCGGCGTGCGGGCATGGCCCTGGGCGTGCAGGCTGCGGCCCTGCCCACGCTGCGCGCCTCGGCGCTGATCAGCAGCAGCCCGCAGGGCCTGCTGGACCACGGCGTGCCGGTGCTGCATGTGCCTGATATGGAAGAGGGCCTGCGCAATCTGGCGCAGGCGGCCCGCCGCCGCATCCAGTCGCCCGTGGTCGCCGTCAGCGGCTGCGTGGGCAAGACCTCCACCCTGGGCATGATGCGCCAGTGCCTGCAGGACGGGGGAGACGCGCGTGGCGATGCCCTGCTGTCCCAGGGCACGGCGCTGCAGATGATCAATTGGAGCGAGGCCTCGCCCTGCGCCCTGCTGGAGCTGCCATTGCAGGCACTGCGTGGCGACCTGCCGCTGATTGACCCAGATATTCTGGTTATTACTAATCTTTCAATAAATAACACCCCCCATTCAGGGGAGTCCGAGCCCTCCGGACAGGCCGGTCTGTCCGGTGAAAGAAAATACGAAGCATTGCAGGAAGTGCTTGAAGCCATGCAGCTCATGCACAAAGGCAGTGCGCTGGTCACCGATCAGGACATAGGTGAAAACCCCAGTGTTATTGAGCATGCCAAACGTATGGGACTGCGCCTGATCACGTTTGGCCCCCATTGCAATGCACAGGTCCGTGAAATGGGGTTTCACAATGGAAATCTTCAAATAGGCATGGGCAGCCTGCGCCTGGGCATTTCCCTGCAATCCGACGGCCACCACATGGCACTCAATGCGCAGGCGGCCCTGGCGGCCCTGCATGCATTGGGCTATGCGCCCGCACAGGTGCAGGCCTCCCTGGCCCATTGGCAGCCCATGATCGGAGCCGGGCAGCCCCAGCTCCTGCCCAGTGGAATCTGCCTGCTGGACCACAGCCTGAGCAACCACTTACTGTCCATGACGGCTGCATTTTCCCAGCTGCAGTCGGTCGCTCCCCATGTGAGCAGAAGGCTGATCGTGCTGGCGGGCATACAGCCCGGCCAGGCCAGCATCGACGCTGCGCAGCTGGCCCTGGAGCCGCTGGTGCGGGATGCCCAGGCCCGGCGCGTGCTGCTGTACGGGGAGCCGCTCAGGCCGCTGGCGGCAGCCTTGGGCGATCTTTTGCACGTCAATTGGTATGACGATCTGAATCAGCTGATTTGCTCGCTGCTGAGAACTACCCATAAAGGCGATACGGTTTTGTTGGCCGGCCGCGCCACGACCAATCTTGCCCTGGCGGCCGATGCCATACGGGATAGTTTCAGTGGGCACGGGGGCCATTTAATAGCGTCTATTCAGGCACCCTGCTTTGATCCACATCAAAAACAAATGAACATGCATTCTTGATTGAATAAAACTTATAGAGGGCTGTATATAACTCGCTACAGTGTTTGTGAAACGAGTACCTTTACATTTTGTAAAGATGCTTACTAAGCCCATCAGAACATGATCCGATACCTTCTTCCCCGTCAGTTGGCCAAGGCCACGGCGATGCCGTCGGGAACGGAGACGGTGGGGGCTTTTGCATCTGCCATCGCCGAGTCCTTCGACCGGGCTGCGCACCAGTTGCGCCGGGCTGGCTGGCTGTCGCTGCCCATCAGCCTGCTGGGCCTGCTGCCGTCCATCTTCCTGCTGCAGGTCTACAACCGCGTCATTGCGCGTGGCGGCACCGCCACCCTCACGGCCATGGTGGCGGGCGTGCTGTTCTTCCTGGGCGTGGAATGGTGGCTGCGGCGCAGGCGCGCCCGCGCCCTGCGCGAAGCCGGCGCCATCATCGACCGCGATGTGTCCCAGGCGCTGATGCACTCCATGCTGCGCCACCCGCTGGCCGCGCTGGAGCAGCGCTCCTCCAGCCAGTGGCTGCAGCTGTTCCGCGACGTGAGCGCCATGCGCTCGGGCATGTCCGGGGGCCTGGCGACCTCGCTGCTGGACCTGCCCATGGCCCTGCTGGCCCTGGTCGTCATCGGCATCATTGCCTGGCCCGTGCTGCCGGTGATTCTGGTGGCCATGCTCATCATGGGCGTGCTGGCCTGGTGGTGGGCCGACGAGGTGCGCAGCGGCCGCGTGGAGGAAATCGCCCAGGCCCGCATGCTGGACCGGGGCACGGCCGAGATCTGCAATGCCCGCGCCACGCTCAAGGTGCTGGGCTACGACGCCGCCGCACGCCAGAACTGGCAAAGCGGCTATGACCGCTGGCTGGCCGAGAGCTTTGGCAAGAACGGCGAGATGGAAAACGCACGCGAGGCCAGCACCGTGCTGCTGACGCTGTTCTCCATTGCCGTGATCACCGTGGGCGCCATTGCCATCAATGCGCAGTGGATGAGCATCGGCAGCCTGATGGCCGTGAACCTGCTGTCGGGCAAGGCGCTGGGCCCCATCTCGCAACTGGCCAGCAACTGGCGCTCGCTGGCCCATGCCAACGAGGCCGCACGACGCCTGCAGGCCGTGCTGGAGGAACCCGTCGAGGCCATGACCGACACCGTGGACCTGCCCCGGCCCCAGGGCCGGCTGCGCCTGGACCAGGCAAGCTTCCACTACCCGGGCGGCCATGTGGCGCTGGAGCAGGCATCGCTGGAGATCGGCCCCGGCGGGCTGCACGCCATCGTGGGGCGCAACGGCGCCGGCAAGTCCACCCTGGCCAAGCTGCTGGCCGGCCTCTACCGGCCCACGCAGGGGCGCATCTTCATCGATGAATACGACATGGCCCAGTTCCCGCGCGCCGAGCTGGGCCGCTGGATAGGCTGCCTGGCCCAGCAGGTGTACTGGTTCAGCGGCCCCATCGTGGACGGGCTGCGCATGGTCAACCCCGATGCCGACGACCACAAGATCGTCACCGCCTGCCAGATCTCGGGCGCGCACGGCTTCATCAGCCGCCTGCCCCAGGGCTACCAGACCGTGCTGGGCGAAGGCGGCGCGGGCCTGTCGGCCGGCGAGCTGCGCAAGCTGGCCCTGGCCCAGCTGTTCCTGCGCAACCCCTCGGTGCTGATCCTGGACGAGCCCAGCAACGACCTGGACTTCGAGAGCGAAACCGCGCTGCTGCAGACGCTGCGGCAGATTGCGCTCAAGCACACGGTCATCATCGTCACGCACTCGCTGCGCGTGGCCTCCATGGCCCAGCACCTCTACCATGTGCGCGGCGACGGCGGCATCGAACATGGCTCGCCCCAGCTGCTGCTGCCCCAGCTGTTCGGCTCGGCGCGCGAGCCTGCAGCACCCGCAGCACCCGCAGCGTCCGCAGCCCCCGCAACGCCGGCCGACCCGGCCCCGCATGCCGATCACCCCGCCGTGGCGCAGGAGCTTGCCTCATGAGGGCCGGGCGCTACGACGACCTCCCCCTGGTGCTTCGCCAGTCGAGCGAAGCGCAGGCAGCCGTGCACGGCCAGCCGCCTGCGGACGCGTCCGACGCAACGCCCCCCAGCCCTCGCCGGACCGCCCTGGCGCGGGGCAAGTGGCTGCTCGTCATTCCCGTCGCCGCCCTGGTGGTCACCGGCCTGTTCTATCCGGTGGAGAACGTGGTGGTCGCCAGCGGCCAGGTCATCCCTTCCGACCGCGTGCAGACCGTGCAGCATCTGGAAGGCGGCATCGTCACCGCCGTCCATGTGCGCGAAGGCCAGGCCGTGACCCAAGGCCAGCCGCTGCTGGAAATCGACCTGGGCAGCAACAGCCTCAACCTCGAACAGCTCACCGCCCGCATGGCCACGGCCCAGGCCGTCAAGGCGCGTCTGGGCGCGGAAAGCCAGGGCCGGCCGCTGCAGCGCACCGCCTTCCCCGCCGACCTGGACGCGCAGGTGGTCCAGGCCGAACTGGGCGCCTTCTCGGCGCGCGCGCTGGAGCACCAGGGCAGCCTTGCTGCAGCCCAGGCCCAGCTGCAGCAGGCGCGCGGCGACGTGGCCCAGGTGCAGGCGCGCATCGAGGGGCTGGAGACCAATCTGCGCCTGCACCAGCAGGAAGCCTCCATTGCCGGCCAGCTCGCCTCCGAGCAGCTGATAGGCCAGCTGGAAGTGCTGGACAAGCAGCGGGCGCTGGAGCAGGTCCGCGCCGAGCTGGCTGCCTCGCGCCAGACGCTTTTCAGCAACCGCGCCAAGATCGAACAGGCCCAGGCCAAGCTGCAGGAGACCCAGGGCGCCTTCCGCCGCCGCGCCTCCGACGAGCTGGCCCAGACCGAACGCGAGCTGGCCAGCCTCAACGAAGACCTGGTCCGCGCCCGCACCCAGCGCACGCGCACGGCCGTGCTGGCGCCCACCAGCGGCTTCGTCAAGGGCCTGCGCAGCTCGGGCGCCGGTTGGGTGGTCAAGCCCGGCGAGCCCATCCTCGAAATCGTTCCGGACAAGGACGAAGTCATCGTCGAGGCGCGCCTGAGCCCCGCCGACCGTGGCTATGTGCACCCCGGCCAGGCCACCCGGGTGAAGATCTCGGCCTACGACTTCCTGCGCTACGGCTCGGTGCCCGGCCAGGTCACCCTGGTGGCGGCCGATGCCGACCGCGATCCCAACCTGGCCGACTCGCCTTCGTACTTCCGCATCCAGGCCAGCCTGGAGCAGCCCTGGGTGGGCCGCACCGACAACCGCATCACCACCGGCATGCAGGCCGAACTCGACCTGCTGCTGGGCCACGAACCCTTTATCTGGTATTTGCTGCGGCCCGTGCTGCGCATCCAGAGCGAAGCCTTCCGGGAGCCCTGATGCCAGGCCGCCCGACCTCCCCTTCCATGGGCTGGCACGTCCGCTGCCACACCCGGCTGCGCCAGCTGCTGGCCGCTGCCTGCTGCCTGTCCGCACTGCAGGCGCTGCAGGCCGCTGCCGCGCCCGTGGCTGCGGCGGACAGGGACCTTGATACGGACATCGGCATGGTTGCCGCAGCCGCACCCGCACCCGCATCCACATCCGCAAACACGGCCGCAGCCGCACCGGACCCCGTGGTCCTGCGCCTGGCCCAGCACCTCACGCCCGGCACCCTGGCCAGCGACGGCGGGCAGCGCCGCCTGCTCGATGCGCTCTACGCCCTGATCGACGAATACCCCGACGTGCGCAAGGCGCGCGCCGCGCTGGAATCGGCCGGGCATGACGTGAACACCGCGCGCGGCGCGCGCTGGCCCACCTTCAAGGTCGGCACCAACACGGGCGATGCCAAGCTGCGCCGGGGCCGCGAGTCCTACACCGCCGTCAACGCCGAAGTGCGCATGGCCCTGCTGGACGGCGGCGCCATCGGCGCGGGCATCCGCTCGGCCGAATCGCAGGAGGCGGCCCAGGGCAGCGTGCTCTACGGCACGCGCCAGAACGTGCTGCTGGAGGCGCTGACCGCCCTGCTGGAGCTGCACCGCTTCGAGGACAAGGCGCGCGTGGCGGCCGAGTCGGCGCGCATCATCGGCCAGCTCGCGCGCATCGAGGAGCGCCGCGCCGAACTGGGCGCCGTGGGCCGCAACGACCTGCGCCAGGCCGCCTCGCGCCAGGCCGGTGCCCTGGCCCAGCAGCACGCGCTGGAGTCGCAGCGCATGGATGCGCAGGCCCGCTTCACGCGCTACTTCGGCTTCACGCCCCAGCCTGGCTGGCTGCCCCAGCTCAACGTGCCCGTGCAATGGATGCCGGCCAACGAGGACTCGGCCCTGCAGGCCTCCGAAACCGTCAGCCCCGAGCTGCAGGAGATGGAGCAGCAGATCGAGAAGGCCCGCGCCGAAGTGGACCGCAGCAAGTCCCAGCGCTTTCCCACGCTGGCCGCCGTGGTGGCCCACACGCGCGACCCCAGCGGCGTGCTCTATGCCGAGGGCACGCGCTACGGCGTGGAGCTGAGCTGGAACTTCGGCAACGGCTTCGAGCTGCGCGACCGCATCCTCAAGGCCATCAACGAACTGCAGGCCCAGGAAGCGCAGCAGGAAACCGTGCGCCGCCAGGTGCGCGAAACCGCCTCCGCCGCCTGGGGACGCACCCAGTCCGGCCGCCAGCGCGAAAGCCAGCTGGCCGACGCCGTGCGCGAGGCGCGCGCCGCCTTCGAGGGGCGCCGCCGCCTGCTCGAAGTCGGGCGCGGCAGCCTGGCCCAGGTGCTGGACGCCCAGCTGGACATGCAGCGCCTGCTGCTGGACGAGGCCGACGCCATCTACGACCAGCGCATCAACGAACTGCGCCTGGCACGCACCACCGGCCGCCTCCTGCCGCAGGACCCGCCCGACCATTGGCTGAACGCGCTGTTCACCCCGCAAAAACCGATTCCGGCAGGTGGTGGTGCGCCAGGCACTGCCCCCATGGACGAGCCCGGGAACGCGCCCGGGAATGCCCCCGACATCCAACCCGGCCCTGCGCCCTCGCGCATCCGCCCCGACCCCCAGGACGCTGCCGTGGCCACCCTGTCCGCCAGCGCCATGCCCCAACGAATACAGCTGCGCCTTGAGCAGCAGTTGCGCCCCGTTTCAGACGCTTTTCCAACCACCGCCTCGCGACAGCAGTGGTGAAGTGAGAAGCGGCAGGTGAGGTTTCCCGTGCAGCGGCCGGCTTGTGCCCATCGCCAGCCGCCGCCATCGACAACGATGGGCTTTTGCAACCGAAAGGACGATGCCATGACCGACATCATCAAGAACTTCTGGAAAGACGAAGAAGGCGCCACCGCCATCGAGTACGGCTTGATCGCCGGCCTCATCGCCGTGGGGATCGTGGTGGGCGCCACCGCGCTCGGCACCAATCTGAATGGGCTGTTCACCCGGATCGCCACCAAGCTCACCGGCTTCGTTCCCTGAGCGCCGGCTCCGGCGCGATCTGGCCGGGCTCGGGCGGGGCTTGCCTCCGCCCCCGGCGCCAAGGCATTTTGCAAACCGAAAGGACCATGCCATGACCGAAATGATCAAGAACTTCTGGAAAGACGAGGAAGGCGCCACCGCCATCGAATACGGGCTGATCGCCGGCCTGATTGCCGTGGGCATCGTCGTGGGCGCCACCGCGCTGGGTACCGATCTGAACGGACTGTTCAGCCGGCTTGCCACCAAGCTCAACGGACTTGCCCCCTGAAGATGGAGTGGGCCTCGCTATGGCTGTGCGTCTGCATCACATGGCTCGCAACGATTGCGGTCATGGATCTGCGCATTCGGCGCGTGCGCAACTGGATGGTGCTGCTCGGCCTGGCCACAGGCGCGGCGGCGCTGGCCAGTGGGGCGCAGCCGTTCCAGGTCTCGGCCTGGAACGCGCTGGCCGGACTGCTGGCGGGGTTTGTCGTGCTGCTTCCTTTCTATGCACTGCGCTGGATGGGAGCGGGCGACGTCAAGTTCGGCGCGGTCGCAGGGCTGTGGTTCGGGCTGAGCTTCGACCTGCTGCTGATCTGGACCGGCGGCAACCTGCTGGCCGGCCTGCACGGCCTTCTGGTGCTGTCATTGCGCCACCTGAGCCACAGCCCCACCGGCCTGTGGCTGCAGGCCCGGCTGCCCCTGGCCTGGGCGGCCCGCCTGGCACCGCTGGGCGCTGCGTCTCAGCCCGCAGGCGCCACCAATGGACCGCGCCAGCCCCAGCGCTCCATTCCCTATGCCGGCTACATGGCCATTGCGGCCATCGCCCTGGCCTGGCGCCACAGCCAGCCGCTTGCCTGAACGGGAGATGCCCATGCAGATCGCTTTCACCTCGCCACGCACCACACGGCCCGGCCCCGCCGCAAGCCGCCGCCGTGCGCTATCCGGACGCTTTCCTGCCCTGGCGGACCCTCTGCGCCATGGCAGGAAAGCGCCAGGGCAGCCCCCATGCCTGAACACCGTCGCCACCCACTTGCACCAGGAGCCCCAGCCATGAACCTCACCAAGATTCTTGCCGGACTGCTGGTTGGGCTGGCCATCGTGCTCGCAGGCCTTGCCTGGCTGCTGGGCAGCCAGCCCGCACGCCCCGTGGCCCAGCCCTCGCCGGCCGCCTCGGCGCAGCCGGCCCCCGAGCCCGTGCCGCAGCATGCCGTCGTAGTCGTGGCCCAGGCCATTGCCGCAGGCCAGCGCATCGGCAGCGAGGATGTGAAGCTGGCCCAGCTGCCCGCCCCCGTACCCGGCAGCTTTGCCGCGACCGACGACGTGCTGGGCCGCACCACGCTGATGGCGCTCACCCCCGGCACCCCGCTGTTCGAGCAGCAACTGCTCAGCGGCCTGGCACTGCAGCTGGAGCCGGGACAGCGCGCCCTGGCGATCGCCATCCGGGAGCAGATGGCCGCGGGCCACCATGTGCGCCCCGGCGACTTCGTGGATGTCTACTTCACGCTGGACGGCAAGTCCGACCAGGCCCCCGTGGACGCGCAGACCCGGCTGCTGCTGGCGCGCAGCCGCGTGCTGGCCTACGGCTCCGGCAGCGTGGAACGCCCACCCATGCCGGCCGTCCAGCGCCAGGCGCAGCAGGACAAGGAATCGGCAGGCTCGTCGCTGCGCCGCGCAAGCGCTGCGGATCAGACCGGCCAGCGCCCTGAGAACGTGCAATCGGCCGTGCTGGCCGTGCCGCTGGACGATGTGGAGCGCCTCACGCTGGCCGAGAAATTCGGCCAGCTCACCCTGGCGCTGCGCAACCCGGACGACCTGTCCGTGCCCGATCCCAAGCTCTTCGCCGCCCTGCCCAGCGCACTGCAGCCGGTGGCGGGCCGCCTCCGGAAAGACCAGGCATTGGAGGGTGCCGACCGCGCCTTCGCCGGCCTGCGCATGCAGGACCTGGCCACCGGCGCCGACGCCAGGAACATCCGCAAGCCTGCCGCCCAGCCCATGACGGCCTTCGCACCCGCCGTGCGGCCGCCGCCGCAGCGGGCCCCGCGCGAACGCACCGTGGAGCTGCACAACGGAGCCGCGGTGCAGATGGTGAACTACTGAAAACACACAACAAGAGGGAGATGCCATGAAGTGCAAGAACATCTCAACGGCCGGAGCAACACCGCTGCAGCGCGCGGTCTGGACACTGTGCGGCAGCATGGCCTTGCTGGCATTGCCGCCAGCGGTGTCGGCGCCTGCGGACACCGCTGCCGTCCAGGGCATGCACGCCCCCGGCGCCGGGGACATGCCCTCTGGCGACTCCCTGCAGCTGGTGGCCGGACGCCAGCACCTGATGCCGCTGGCCAGTATTCCGGGCCGCATCGCCGTGGGAGACCCCAATGTGCTGGACGTGAAACTGCTGCGCGCCACGCCGGGCTCCGGCGCCAGTGCCGGCTCCGGCTCCGGCGGCACCGAGCTGCTGCTCACGCCCAAGGCCCAGGGCAGCACCACGTTGGTGGTGTGGCCCCAGAAAGGTGGCGCACCCCAGCGCTGGGAGGTCCAGGTCCGCGGCCAGCACCTGCTGCTGGAAAAGCGCCTGACCTCGGTGCCAGAACATGCCCAGGCCGTGGCCGAACTGCGCCAGTACGCGCCCGCCCAGACGCTGCTGGTGGACAACTCGCAGATCGACGTCAAGAGCAACACCGTCCAGGTGGACGTGCAGGTGGTGGAGTTCAAGAAATCCGCGATGAAGCGCATCGGCGTCAACATCTACAGCGGCGGGCGCAACAACCAGGGCTTCAGCTTCGGCAGCTTCAGCCCCGGCGTGGTGGGCAGCATCAGCACCAATACCAACGGCACGGGGACAGGGACGGGAACGGGCAATACCGGCTCGGGCGGCACGGGAGGCACGGGCTCGGGCGGCGTGTCCAACAACACCTCGTCGGCCATTGCCAGCGCCATGAGCCTGGTGATGACCTTCGGCAAGGCCTTCAGCGGCGCCGGCATCGTCACGCAGCTGAGCATCCTCGAAGGCAATGGCATGGCGCGCGTGCTGGCCCGGCCTACCCTGCTGGCCCAGACCGGCCAGAACGCCAGCTTCCTGGCCGGCGGCGAGCTGCCGATCCCGGTGCCCGCGCGCGACGGCAACATCGCCATCCAGTACAAGGAATTCGGCATCAAGCTGCAGCTGACGCCCACCATCCTGTCGGACGATCGCATCGCCCTGAAGGTCTCGCCCGAGGCCAGCGACCTGGACTTCAACAGCGGCGTGACCATCAGCGGCGTCACCGTGCCCGCCATCCGCACGCGCCGCGCCGACACCTCGGTGGAGCTGGCCGATGGCGAGAGCTTCGTCATCGGCGGGCTGGTCAGCCGTGCCACCACCTCCAACGTGAGCAAGGTGCCGGTGCTGGGCGATCTGCCCATCCTGGGCACCTTCTTCAAGAACCTCAACTACACGCAGGAAGAGTCCGAGCTGGTGATCATCGTCACCCCGCGCCTGGTCCACCCGCTTCCCGCCAGCACCAATCTCGAAGCCCTGCTGCCCGGTGCGCAATCCGAGCAGCGCAACGCCGGCAAGGTCTGGCTGCCCTACCTCGCCGGCGGAATGAGCACCCAGACCGCCGTACCCGGCTTCTCGTACTGACGACATGACAAGCAAGCCCACCGCAACCGATTCGCCTGTGGACGCCACAGGCTCGCCGGCCATCGGCTCACCCACCTCGCTGGAGACCCTGCTGGGGCTGCGTTCCTCGGCCTCGCTGGCCGGCAAGCCGCAGCCCGGCACCGATGCGCTTGCGCAGGACAAGTCACCGCTCGCACAGGACAAGTCACCACTGGACAGGATGCCCGCGCCCGCCGCGCCCCGCCCGACGCCTCAGCCGCTCGACAACGACCTGCAGGTGGAGCTGCTCTTCATCCACGCAGGCACCCCCGAAAGCTCGCTGGCCCAGGCCTGGCTGCAGCACATGCTGGACGGCGCACGGCTGCATGTGGCGCGGTTCCAGGACAACGTCACCGAGCAGGTGCAGCGCTACATGCCGCATGCCGTGCTCGTGCATTTCGACCCGCTGTCCACCGACGAGGCGGCCCACCTGGCCTCCCAACTGCACATCTCCCACCCCCACCTGCCCTGCCTGGCCGTGGGCCGCACCAAGTACCCGCAGTGCATGCTGGCCGCGCTGCGCGCCGGGGTGCAGGACTTCCTCGACGTGGACGGCCCCGTGCAGGCCGCGCACCAGACGGTGATCGATCTGATCAAGCGCGTGCCCCCGTCGGCCTCGGGCATGCCCAACGCGCCGCTGACCGCCATCATGTCGGCCCGCGCCGGCCTGGGCAGCAGCCTCATGGCATCGCACCTGGCCTGGTACCTGCAAAAGCGCCTGCATGGCACGACGGCCGTGCCGGGCAAGGACGCCACGCCCCGCGAGATCAGCAACGAGACGCTGGACGGCCTGCTCATCGACCTGGGCTTTCCCAGCGGCGACTGCGGGCTGTACCTGGGCACGCTGGGCGACTTCGACTTCATCGAGGCCGTCAACAACCTGCGCCGCTTCGACCGGCGCCTGGCATCGACGGGACTGGCCCGCCACGAAAGCGGCCTGCGCCTGCTCACGCTGCCGCGCCAGCCCGCCCGCCTGCGCGACGTCTCCTATGCCGATGCCGACGCGCTGCTGCTGCGCCTGCGCCAGTACTTCCGCCACATCGTGGCCGACCTGGGGGCCGTCGTGCCCACGCAGCTGGCCATGCGCGTGGCGCTGCGCGCCAGCCAGATCTGGATGGTCTGCGACCAGAGCGTGGCCAGCGTGGTCTCCACCACCGAGCTGCTGCGCCAGCTCGACGAGCAAAAGGTCGATCGCGAGCGCGTGCAGCTCATCGTCAGCCGGCACGACAGCCAGCTGGAGCTGGAGGCCCCGCAGATCGCCAGGCAACTGCAGCTGCCGCTGCTGGCCACCATTCCCGAGCGCCGGCGCGAACTGGTCCAGGCCGTCAACCAGGGCCAGCTGCTGCCCAGCCGGCTGCAGCGCGAGCCCTATGTGCAGGCCGTGGACAAGCTCGCCACCTTGCTGATCACCACCCACCACCAGGCCCATGCGGGCGATCAGGCCGCGCCCGCCCGGGGCCTGAACCGTTTCTTCCACCGAACAAGAAGCTGAACGCACCATGACGACCACGGCTTATTCCCATCTGGCCGACGCCCAGGCCAGCGAGTTCGAGCGAAGCGCGCTGTTCCTCGACCTGAAGAACCGCACGCACGAGCACCTGCTCAGCCGCATCGAGGAGCTGGGTGCCGAGTTCGGCCGTTGGTCGCAGGCCGCCATCGCGCAGTTCGTGCTGATGGAGCTGGACAGCTTCATCCGCCTGCACTCCGTGCCCGTCAACGAGCAGGAGGCTCTGCAGGTGGCGCGCGCCCTCACGCGCGAGCTCACGGGACTGGGGCCGCTGCAGCCGCTGCTGGAAGACCCGCTGGTCGAGGACATCCTCATCAACGGCCACGGCAACATCTACGTCTCGCGCGGCGGCGTGCTGCAGCGCGAGACGCTGCACTTCAAGGACGACGAGCATGTGCTGCGCATCGTGCGCCGCATCCTGGCGCCGCTGGGCCGGCGCCTGGACGAGTCCAGCCCCATGGTCGATGCCCGCCTGCCCGATGGCGGGCGCATCAACGTCATCATCGAGCCGCTGTCCATCGACGGTCCCTCGGTGTCCATCCGCAAGTTCCGCAAGGACCCGCTGACACCGCCCGAACTGGTGCAGCTGGGCACCTTCAACCAGGACATCTGCCGCATCCTGGAGATGGCCGTGCAGGCGCGCTGCAACATCCTGGTCAGCGGCGGCACCAGCTCGGGCAAGACATCCCTGCTCAATGCGCTGGCCAGCTTCATCCCGGGCAGCGAGCGCATCGTCTCCATCGAGGACACGGCCGAGCTGGCCCTCAACCACAACCACGTGGTACGGCTGGAAAGCCGCCCCGGCGGCTTTGACGGCTCGGGCCACGTCAGCATCCGCGACCTGCTGCGCAACAGCCTGCGCATGCGGCCCGACCGCATCATCGTCGGCGAAGTGCGCGGCGGCGAGGTGCTGGAGCTACTGCAGGCCATGAACACCGGCCACGACGGCTCCATGGGCACCATCCACGCCAGCTCGCCGCGCGAATGCCTGTACCGCGCCGAAATGCTGGCCGGCTTCGCGGGCTTTCAGGGCAGCGAGGTCAGCCTGCGCCGCCAGATCGCCAATGCCGTGGACTTCATCGTGCAGATCGGCCGCCTGTCCAACGGCCGCCGCCGCCTGCTGTCGCTGACCGAGGTCACGGGCATGACGGACAACATGATCTCCATGCAGGAGCTGTACCGCTACGAGCCCCAGGTGGGCCCTGACGGGCAGGAGATCGACCAGTGGGTGTCGCTGGGCATCTCGCCGCACTCGCCCAAGCTGCTGAGCTGGTGGCGCATGCAGCAGCAGACCGGCCACGGAGGCGTGCGATGACAGGCCTGGCACCCGCCGTCCTCATCCTCGGCGCGCTGGCCTGCCTGCTGCTGGCCCTGGCGCTGTGGGTGATCATGCGCGGGCGCCGCAAGGAGCATGAGCAGTCGATCAACCTGCACATGAAGCGCAGCGTGGACGGCCACCGGGAGGTGATCTCGCCCTCGCCGCCCATGGCCGAGCCCGCCTTCCGCGCCCCCGCGGCGCAGCCCGCGCCCTCACCCGCTGCCGTGCAGTGGCTGGCCCAGCGGCTGGGCGTCCAGTCCTGGGGAATCTCGTCCAACACCCTGGCCCTGTTCGCCATCACCGGCCTGGTGCTGGCCTTGCTGGCAACCAGCCAGGCAGGTGCTGCCGCGGGGCTGGTGGTGGCCGTGTTGTATGCCGTGGTGCTGGCCTTCGGCATCTGGCGGCGGCAGGCCAAGCGCCGCGAAAGACTGCTGCAGCAACTGCCCGGCTTCCTGGACAACATGGTCCGCCTGATCTCCATCGGCAACTCGCCCCATGCGGCCTTCCAGATGGCGCTGAACAATGTCCCCGATCCGCTGGGCGACGCGCTGCAGCAGGCGGCGGCCATGCTCAGCGCATCGCCCGACCTGGGGCAGGCCATGGGCCAGCTGGAGCGCAACTGGCGCCTGCCCGAATTCGGCCTGCTGGCCGCCGTGTTCCGCATGAGCGTGCGCTATGGCGGCCGCGCCGACCTGGTGCTGGAGCGTGTCTCGGCCTACATCCGCGACCGCCAGTCCGCCGAGCGCGAGCTGCATGCGCTGTCCTCCGAGATCCGCATGTCGGCCTGGGTGCTGGCCCTGCTGCCCCTGGTGGTGGGGGCGCTGATCATGGTGATCAACCGCGGCTACTTCATGCGCATGTGGAACGACGACAGCGGCCAGACCATGGTCCTGGTCGCCGCCGCCCTGGAGGCCCTGGGCGCCTTTCTTCTCTACCGGCTGGCCAAGCTGAGGTGAACCCATGACAGCACAGTCACAGGCCTACCCATCCGTCTGCGCAAGGAGCCACGCATGACCACGCAGCAACTGTGGATCGCCAGCATCAGCCTGGGCGCGCTGGGACTGGTGCTGTGGGCCTGCGCCCTGGTGTGGAAGCTGTGGCGCTCGGCCCGCGCCTCCAGCCAGGTCGCCAGGATATTGCAGGCGCGCGATACCGCATCGACCCCGAAGGCCGCCACGAAGAGCGCCATGCAGGCCAACGACGCGCAGCTGCTCAACCCGCTGTCCATCAACGTGCGCTCCTCCGATTCGCCACAGGCGGTGGCCGCCAACCTCCCGCCCCCGGCCTGGCTGCAATGGGGCGTGGCCAAGGCCTTGTTGGCCGATGAGGACCGCAAGCTGCTGGACCAGGCCGGCGTGGGCACGCGCAACGGCAGCATGGCCTATGTGGCCAGCCGCATGGTGCTGTGCGTCGTCCTGCCCCTGCTGGCGCTGGGTGTGCTGCGCCCCGGCGAAAACGCGGCGCTGATCTACGGCTTTCTCGGGGTGAGCCTGGGGCTCATGCTTCCCAAATGGTTTCTGCGCTCGCGGGCCAAGGGCCGGCGCGAGCAGGTGGTCGAGGAACTGCCGCTGTTCGTCGATCTGCTGCGGCTGCTGCAGGGCGTGGGCCTGAGCGTGGACCAGAGCCTGCAGATCCTGGCCTCGGAATTCAAGAGCGTGCTGCGCGTCATCAGCGGAGAACTGGCCCTGGCCAACCAGCTCTACAACACCGGGCGCACGCGCGAGCAATCCTTCCAGCGCATGGTCAACATGAGCGCCGACGACGACATGAGCGCCATCGTCAACCTGCTGGTGCAGGTGGACAAGCATGGCGGCGCCGTGCAGGAGCCGCTGCGGGAATTCAGCATCCGGCTGCGCGAAAAGCGCCAGGCCAGCTTCAAGGAAAAGATAGGTTCCATCACCGTCAAGATGACGGGCGTCATGGTCCTCACGCTGCTGCCCGCCCTGCTCGTCATCACGGCGGGCCCCGGCTTCCTGGCCGTGATCAGGGCATTGACCACCATGGGAGGACGCTAGGCATGCGACACCAGGAAAACACCCGCGCAGGGCGGACGCCAGCGCCGGCACCCCTTGCAACCCTGGCAGCCCTGGCGACCCTGGCCTTGGCCCTGGCCGGCTGCGCCAGCAAGGGGCCGCAGGGCTACGGCGCCCCTTCCGCGCAGCAGGAAACCGCCGCCCAGGCCCAGCAGCAATTGCAGAACGCCCAGCAGGCCACCCAGGTGGACAACGCCCAGACCTATCTGGACCTGATCACGCAGATGCAGCAGGCGGGCCAGTGGTATGCCTCGCTGGCGCACACCGAAGCCTTCGAGCAGCAGTACGGCGTGAACCCGGAGTCGCGCCTGATGCGGGCCGACGCGCTGCGCAACACCGGCCAGGTCGAGCAGGCCCGGCAGGCCTACCTGGCGCTGCTGCAGGGCGCCACCACGGCGCGGGCGCGGCGCGGCCTGGGCCTGCTGTACGCAAGCCAGGGCCAGTATGGCCAGGCCGTGGAGCAGCTGGACAAGGCGCGCCAGCTCAACCCCATCGACGCCAACGTGCTCAGTGACCTGGCCTACGCCCACATGCTCGACGGCCGGCTGGCCGCCGCGCAGATGCCCATCATGCAGGCCTCGCAACTCGCCCCGGCCAACGCGCGGGTGCAGTTGAACATGGCGCTGTTCTGGCTGGCCAGCGGCAACCAGGCCCAGGCGTCGCAGTTGCTGCGCCAGCTGGCCCAGCCCCAGGCCAAGGGCGCCCTGCCCATGATCGACCAGACCTCGCTGCAGACCCTGCAGGCACAGCTGACCAGCGTGCGCGATGCCGTGCGCCTGCGCGGCGACAGCCTGCCCGCAGAGGTCGGTGCCAGTGCCGGTGCCGCTGTGTCCAGCGCCCCTGTGCTGCCTTCTGTGCTGCCCCCTGCACTACCCCCTGTGCCGACCCTGGGCACCCGCCCCGAAGCACGCGCCACCGAGGCCCTGCCCGAGACCCTGCCGGCCGGCATCACCCGGCGCATTCTTCTTTCCGAGCCGCCCGGCGCCGCAGGCGCAGCACCGGCCTCGCCACTTTGAGGAGCACGACATGCCAGACACACACCGCATGGACCCGCCGCGCCGCACTGCAGTCGCCAACGCTCTGGCCCCCTGGCTGCTGGCCCCCTGGCTGCTGGCCGCCGGCCTGGCCCTGCTTCCCGCGGCCGCGCTGCATGCCCAGGCCTTTGGCGAAGTGCAGAGCCCGCCCGAGCAGGTGGATGCACGGCCCCATGTGTTCGCCGAGCCCTCCACCGACTCCATCCTGGTCGGCTACACGCTCTACACCAACCCCGATGGAACCGTGATGTACCTGCCCCGGCGCGAGATCGACATCGGCGGGGGCACCCTGCGGCTGCTGGAAATGCAGCACAGCCAGCCGGGCCAGCGTGCACGCCCCATCGCGGGCGAGCAGGCGCGGCGCAGCTATGCGCGCTACCTCAAGAGCTTCGAGACGGAAATCCCCGCCCTGTACAAGACAGGCGTCGAAGCCGGCGGCAAGAACTGAGGCCGGCCCCGGCCACGGCTTGCAGGAACGACCATGACCCGGCGCCAACCCCGCGCTCACCGCCCCCACCGATCTGCCAGCCTGCGGCAGCGGGGGGTGTATGCGCTGGAGTGGGCCATCATCTTCCCGGTGTTCTTTGCCCTGCTGTATGCCTGCATCAGCTACGGGCTGGCGTTCCTGGTGCGCGAATCCATGCAGGCCGCCGCCGAAGACGCCGCGCGGGCCACGCTGCGCTACCAGACCAGCCGCAGCGCCCGCCTGGACGCGGCCCGCAGCCTGGTGCAGCAGCGGCTCGACTGGCTGCCCGCCGACCTGAGGCCCACGGCTGGCAGCATCGACGTGCGCATCTGCAGGCTGCAGAACAGCGAACTGTGCTCAGCCACGCTGACCTGCGGCGTGCTGGTTGCCGAACGCTGCATGGTGCGCGTGGGCTTCACCATCCCTTATGGAACCAGCCCGATAGCGCCCGCCCTGCCGGGCTTCGGCCTGGTCATGCCCACCACGTTGACGGCCAGCGCCAACATCATGGTGGATAGGGGGGGGCTATGAAGCTCCCCCTGAGGCGCTTCGCGCCTTCCCCCTCTCTCGCTTCGCGGGAGGGGGGCATACGGGCCACCGGCGACACCCTCGCTGCGGGGCGGCCCTTCCTCGGTGTCCCTGGGTTGGGGCATGCCGTGCGTGGGGCACGCCCTGCTGCATCGGCCGAGTTCATGCAGGACACCGGCGATACCTTCGCGGCAGGGCTGCGCAGGCGGCAGCGTGGCGTGGCGGCGGTGGAGTTCGCGCTGATCGCCGGGGTGATGGTGATGCTGCTGATGGGCATGTTCGTGTACTGGCGCGTGCTGCAGGCACAGCAGTCGCTGGCGCGTGCCACAGGCGATGGTGCGCGCATGGTCCAGCATCTGGCCTTTGGCGGGATGGCGGGCTACAACCCGGCCAAGCCGGCCGAACGCGCCAACATCCTGCAGGCCACCAGCGATGTGGTGAACCAGAGCCTGGCGGCCAGCGGCATTCCAGCGGGCACGGCGCCCACCCAGATACAGATCAACTGGGGAACTTCCCAGGCCACGCTGAGCGTGGTGTACATGCTTCCCCCCGTGCTGGGCCAGGGCCTGCAGGTGGGCAGCCAGACCTTGGGCGAACCCACGCGCCTGGAGTCCCGCAGCCTGATCAGGCTTGCGCCCGGCAGCTAGACAGGAGGACCAGAGCATGCTCACCCACCTCCCCGCATCCGCACACCGCCCCCGAACGCGCCGGCAAGGGCGCCGACAAGGGCGCCGGCAAGGCGGCAGCCTGCTCGTGCAGTTCGCCCTGCTGGGCTCGGTGCTGTTCCTGTTGCTCGGCGTCGTGGACCTGGGCTACATGTACTACGCCAAGCGCGACCTGCAGCGCATTGCCGATCTGGCGGCCACCCAGGCGGCCCAGGCCATCAATGCCGAGCGCAGCAACCGCGCTGCCTGCGTGACGGCGGGCGAGGACAGCATCACGGCCAACTGGCCGGTTCCACTGACCCGCAACAGCACCCAGACCGTGGTCAGCTGCGGCAACTGGAACCCGGCGGACCCAGCCAGGCAGTCCAGTGGCGGCCGCTTCTTCGACGCCAGCTCCGGGCCGCTCAACGCGGCGCGCGTGACGGTGGGCGGCACCTCGCCCACCATCTTCCCCGGTCCCTGGAGCCGTGCCGTGGTGGCCGAGGCCATTGCCATGCGCAACGACTCGGTGGCGTCCTTCCAGGTGGGCTCGCAGCTGCTGCGCTTCAACAAGGACACGCCGCTGGGCGGGCTGCTGGGACTGGTGGGGCTGGACGTGGGCATGCTGACCTTGCTGGACTCCAAGGGCCTGGCCGATGCCAAGATCAGCCCGGCCGGCCTGCTCAAGGCCCTGGGCGTGAACCTGGGCATAGAGCAGCTGCGCGCGCTGTCGCCCGAGGGCCTGGCCAACATCGCCAGCGTCACCCTGCTGAACGTGATCGACGCCTCCATCAGCGCCATCACCGACAACGCGCTGGCCGTGCAGCTCAATGCGCTCAAGACCCAGATCATCAACGCGGGCCTGAGCACCATCAAGATCCCGCTGGGCAGCCTGGATGACCAGAAGGGCCTGTTCGCCTTCCTGGGCGCCGGCCGCACCGATCCGCTGAACGCGGCCATGGACGTGCAGCTGGGCATTGGCGACCTGCTGAAGACGGCCATTGCCATCGGTGCCAACGGCCACGCGCTGCAGGCCAACCAGCTGGATGTGGCCGGGCTCATCAAGGGCCAGCTGACCATCGTGCAGCCGCCCACCATTGCCGTGGGCCCCGTCGGCACGCAGGGCTACAGCGCGCAGATCCGCCTGAACCTGAACGTGGACACCGACCAGCTGCTGGGCGGCGCACTCAAATGGCTGGTCAAGGACATCCTGGGCACCCAGGTCAAGCTGCCCATTGCCGTGGACATCACCAACGCCACCGGCACGCTGACCGCACTGCAGTGCAGCGCCAGCCCGCAGACCATGGACCTGTCGGTCAAGTCCTCCATCCTCAACGCCTGCGTGGGCAAGATGGACCCGGCCAACAAGCAAAGCTGCGAGAAGGGCCTGCAAAATGAGCAGCTCATCACCCTGCTGCACCTGCCCGTGCTGAACGGCAAGCTGTGGGTGCCGGCGCTGGAGTACACGGACTCCACCACGGGCCTGGGCATGGAGCCGGGCTACGAAGACCCGGCCGACCCCAACTGGTCCAAGACCAACCGCTCCACGCAGGTGAACCAGCTGGCGCTGGGCGACACGGTCAACAACATCGTCACGGGACTGCTCAACCTGCTCAGCGGCCTGTTGCAGCCACCGAACAGCACGCCCACCGACATCACCACGCGCCTGCTGGGCTCCTACCTGGACGCCTCCATGGTGAACGGGCTCTACAACGTGACCAGCCTCACCAACCTGCTGCTCAGCGGGCGCGGCGTGGCCGGCGACAAGGACTACATGCCGCCCCTGCTCACGTCCAACTTCACGTTCAACAACGCCATCGCCAAGTCCTGCCTGCTGGTGGCCTGCCCGTCCTCCACCTGGAACAGCGGCACGTTCTCGGCCGCCCTCAACTCCTACACCAGCGTGCCCGGCGGCCTGCTGGATGTGCTTGGCATCTCCACCTACGACAACGGCTACCAGAGCTGCGCGGGCCTGCTCAGCTCGCTGCTCAACTGGAATGGCTGCGTCAAGAACAACGTGACCAAGCTGCTGACCTCGCACCCGCAGTACCTGTACGCGATCAACCCCAACAGCCCCGAGATCCAGTCCCTGCTCAACCGCGACAACAACCTCACCTGCACCGGCGCCCTGTGCACTCTGCTCAAGCCGCTGGTCACCACCGTGCTCAAGCCCATCCTCAACGGCGTGGGCACGCTGCTGACCAGCGTGCTCAAGGACACGCTGGGGCTGGAGGTGGGCCGCACCGACATCAAGGCCCTGTCCATCGGCTGCGACACGGCGCAACTGGTTTTCTGAACGGCAGGCAAGGCCATCCAATCCATGAATCGACAACGAGGGAATGCAACGTGAATCTGGACGAGCTCGTCATCTATGTCTGGGAAGGCCAGGCCGATATCGCCGAGCGGGTGGAGCGCTGCGTGCTCAACCTGGGCGTGGACGTGGTGCGCGCCGACGGGCTGACCCTGCCCGCCGACACCAGCGAGCTGGGCAATGCGATTGCCGTGGTCAGCGTCTCGGTGCTGGAGGGCGCGCGCTTCACGCGCCAGGGCGTGGAGGGCACCTTCGGCATGCCCGTGCTGTGGGTCAGCGCCAAGCAGCGCGACGCCAACGCCGGCACCTATGCCATGGAGTACTCGCATGTGCTGCCCTTCGACTTCACGGGGGCCGAGCTGCGCGCCATGCTGGTGCGCATCCTGCGGCGCATGCAGAGCAACCAGCGCCAGGTGCAGCGCTCGGAGGACATCATCGCCGTGGCCGACTGCATGCAGCGCCTGCTGCGCGACGTGGACACCTTTGCCGACTGCGAGCACAGCGTGCTCATCATCGGCGAGACCGGCGTGGGCAAGGAGCGCATTGCCGAGCGGCTGCACGAGCGCAACAACCGCTACGGCCAGGGCCCCTTCGTGGTGGTCAACTGCGGCGCCATCCCGGACGGGCTGTTCGAGTCCCTGTTCTTCGGCCACGCAAAGGGCTCGTTCACGGGCGCGGTGAATGCCCACAAGGGCTATCTGGAGCAGGCCAACGGCGGCACGCTGTTCCTGGACGAGATTGCCGACCTGCCGCTGTACCAGCAGGTCAAGCTGCTGCGCGTGCTGGAAGAGCGCGCCATCACGCGGCTGGGCTCGGCCGCCGCCGTGCGGCTGGACTTCCGGCTGGTGGCGGCCACCAACAAGCCGCTGCGCGGGCTGGTGCGCGAGGGGCGCTTTCGGGCCGACCTGTTCTTCCGCCTGGCCGTGATCGAGCTGCAGATCCCCAGCCTGGAGGAGCGCGGCGAGGCCGACAAGCTGGCCATCTTCCACGCCATCCTGCGCAAGGTGGTGGGCGAGGCCACGATGAAGGAGCTGGGCGAGGCGCCCTTCTTCATCCTCGACGCCGTGGCCCAGATGTACTTCCCCGGCAATGTGCGCGAGCTGCGCAACCTGGCCGAGCGCATCGGCGTGGCTGCCCGCCAGACGCGCGACTGGAACGCCGACGGCGCCACGCAGCGCATCCTGCAGCATGCCCAGGCCCTGTCGGCCACCACCTTCCCGCCGGAAGCGGGCGCCGCCGAGCCCCTGCTGGCCGACCGCAGCAACTGGGACATGGACGAGCGCAACCGCATCATCGCGGCGCTCAACACCAACGACTGGAAGCGCCAGAACACGGCCCAGCACCTGGGCATCAGCCGCAAGGTGCTCTGGGAAAAGATGCGCAAGTACCAGATCAGCGACGGCGAGCCCGAAGTGCCCGTGCCGGGCTGAGCACGCCCTCCGACACATCCCCTTCCCCCCACGCCATGGAGACCTCCACGAACATGCAGGACAAGCCGGTCATCATCTTCGTCAGCGCCGTCTACCCCAGCCAGTACAGCCTGCTGTGCAGCCACCTTCGCGCCAGCGGCGCGGCCGACAGCTGGTTCATGACCATGCCCGGCCATGCCGAGAACTACGCCAGCCAGTGCGACCACCTGCTGTCGTTCCGGCCCGATGGCGACATCGTCGGCCCGCAAAGCTACTACTACTCCAGCAAGGTGGAGCGCTCGGCACGCATAGGCCGCGGCCTGCTGCAGGGTCTGCAGGCCTTCGAGAAGGAAAAGGGCAAGCGCATCGACGTGGTGGTCGCCCACTCGCTGTGGGCCGCGCCCAACCTGCTGTACGGCGAGATCGATGCCGCCATCGTCAGCTACATCGAATTCCCCAGCTACCGCGTGCACGGCAACGAGCCCGACTACCCGCCCGACCTGTCCCAGCGCCTGGCCGACCGCAACATGGAAATGCTGCACTACCACCAGGTGCTGTGCAGCGACCTGACCATCACGCCCAGCGCCCATGCGCGCTCGCTGTTCCCGCCGCTGCTGCAGGAGCGCGTGGCCGTGCAGTTCGAGGGCTTCGACATCCAGGCGCCCGACGAGCAGGCCGAGCCACCGCCGCGCCAGGACACGCGCTTCACCGTGGCCTTCTCATCGCGCGACCTGTCCAGCTCCAAGGGCTTCGAGACCTTCATGCGCCTGGTCGACCGACTGGTGCGCGAGGGCGATGGCCAGCAGATGCGCTTCATCGCCCTGGGCGACCCCACGGCCGTGACCTACGGTTACGAACAGCAGTGGGTGGAGCGCCGCTACCAGGGCAAGGTGGCCAGTTTCCGCGACCATCTTCTGCAGATCCACCCGGCCGCCCAGGTGGTGGAGTTCCCGGGCAAGCTGCCGTATGACGAGTTCGCGCGCACGCTGGCCTCGGTGGACCTGTTCCTCTACCCGCTGCGCTACGGCGTGGCCAACTGGGGATTGATGGAGATCCTGGCGCGCGGCGGCTGCGTGATCGGATCGAACTGGGGCTTTGTGCCGGAGCTGGTGCAAAACGATGTCAACGGCCTGCTGCTGCCCGACAGCGACGACGCCTGGATCGGCGCCATCCGCCAGCTGCGCGACGACCCGGCCCGGCGCCAGCGCTACGGCCGGGCCGCGCGCGAGACGGGCAAGCGCTTTCACATCTCCAACGTGGCCCCGCGCTTCATGGACCTGTTCCGCCTGGCCATGGCGCGGCGCAGGGCCGCCCCGCTGATGCTGGAGTGAGGTGCCGTACCGGCCCGGGCCAGGCACGGGCCAGGGGCGACCCAGGCGCGGCCCAGGGCCGGATAGGTCCAGGCCTCAGGCCCGCGCCCGCAGGAAAAATCCCGCGCCCATGCCGGTCTCGGCGGCCGACACCTCGGCTCCACCAGACACGGTGGAGGCCGCCACAAGAGCAGACATGCGCTCCATGCCGCTCCAGCTCAGGGCCATGTCCAGCTCGTCGCCGTCCTGCACCTCGGTCGCCTCCAGCACCTCCAGCACGTCTTCCACGCGCACCACCTGGTCCAGCAGGCCATGCAGCGAGGGCCGGGCGATGAAGAAGCCCTGCGCGCCATGGGCCCCCGCCAGCGCCACGGCCTCCAGACCCTGGGCGGACTCGATGCCTTCCACGATCACGCAGGCGCCCCGGTCGGCGCACAGGCTGACCAAGCCCTGCATCATCCGGGCCGAAGGCCGGGCCTGCAGGCTCTGGTCCAGCACGGACTTGTCGATCTTGACGATGTTGGCGCGCAGCTTGCCCAGAATGTCCAGGCCGCCGCGCCGGGGCACGATGTCGTCCAGCGCCACGCGCACGCCCAGAATCTGCAGGTGCCGCACCAAGCCCAGAGCGGCCTTCTCGCAGGGGAAGGCGCCGGTCTCGGTGATCTCCAGCACCAGGCGCTGGGCGATCTCGGGCCGGTCCTCCAGGTAGTCGAACACGCCGTCCCACCAGGCGTCGTCGCAGAACGAGGCGGCCGACAGATTGCAGCCCAGGCTGTGGCCGGTCTTCATCTCCAGCGCGCCTATCACCGACCACAGCACGCTGCGGTCCAGCCGCGCGGCCAGGCCCAGGCGCTCCAGCGCCTCGATGGCATGGGGCACGGCATAGTTGTCGTAGGCAGAGAACACGCTGCGGCGCAGCAGGCACTCGTGGTAGAGCGTGCGGCCCGCGCCGGCCCCACTGCCTCCGGCTGCCATGCCTGCGGGCTCCAGCAGCGTGACGGGCTGGAATGCCAGCGCCAGGTGGCCCAGCCGCAGATCGTCCAGCAGGCGGCCCGCCAACTGCATGTCGGCCTGGTAGGCCTTGATCAGCCTGGGGTGCATCCTGCGCACCGCCATGTCCTGGACACCCGCCGTGGCGTGGCCCTTGCCGCGTATCTCGTGCAGGCCCGTCAGGGAGACGCAGCCCAGCGCCTGCACCTCGGCGCGCAGATAGGCCTGGCGCGCGCCGTCCACCACCGGGTCGCGCACCAGGGCGGACTCCAGCGCATGCATCCAGCCATGCCGGGCCTGATTGCCGGGCAGCACCGTGTCAGCCATCGTGCGGGGATCGAACCCCCGAACCAGCACCGTGTCGCCCGCACGCTCCAACGATTCGGCATCGATGCCCAGGCCCGTGAGCCGCTCCACGCAGACCCGCATGGCCTCGTCGCAGAAGCCGTTGCCGTAGACGCTGCGCCAGGTCTGCAGGGGCGACAGCCAGATGGCCAGGTCCACGGGGGTGTCGCCGGGCGGAGCTTCGATGATGTCGTCGTGCATGGTGTGCTCCTTCATTCAACGGCCTGCAATGGGTTGTGAATAGCAGTGAAATCCGATCGCCCTGCGCCCCCGGCCGGACGGCCCGCCGCCGAGCACGCCGGCATCCACGGCCGACAGCGCCAGGTCCACATGGCCGGCCACCAGGTCAAAGACCACCGAGCAGGCATCCGCCTTGCGGCTGAAATACACCAGCGTGGCGTCCGTGCCACCCGCGAAGCTGCCCAGCAGCGCCTGCCCGTCCTGCTCCTGGAACACGGCCTGCGCGCCGCCCTGCTGGGGCACGATGACGCGGTCGCCCTGCTGCAGCACGGCGCCGGCCTGGGCCGCGATCACATCGTTGCGCCGCACGATGCGCACGCCCTCGCTCACGCGCGTCAGCATTGCCACCGGTGCCATCTGTGCATGCGCGCCTCCATCACCGGCCTCGCGCGCAGAGGCAAAGCCAGAAGCGCGCGGCACCGCCGCAGACGCAAACGAGGCTGGCACGTTCAACGGCTTGCTGCGCGCCCTGTCCGGGTGGGCGCGCAGTCGCGGCAGGGGCACGCCTGCAAACGACAACGAGACAGCGGCCATGGTTTCTCCTCCGAAAGACAGCGATCGATGGGGTGCGTGGCGCAGCACCCGGTTTTCCAGACACTGCGACAAGCTTTTTGCATCCTGTTGCAACAAGCGTGCCATGGGCCTGGACGTCTTCATCCAACGCAAAGCCATCTGTAACCTATTGATTTATTTGAACGCCCACGCACAGCCGCCGCCATGTCACCCCGCAGCGTTACGGGCGATGTCACGTAACGCCGGCGCGCCACGGCGTTACTTTTGCAGCGGCCGCGCAGGGCGGCGCGGCCCTGGCTGCCAGGCGCGGCCCCCCTTTCGGTGTATGTTCCAGCGCATCACTTCAGGAGCCGGCCCTGTCCCCGCAAAAGTCCATCCAACGGGATCTGGTGATCCTCTGGCTCACCATCTCGGCCGTCGCCCTGGTGCTAGCGTGGCTGCTGCTGCTGCTGAGCCGGCAGGGCACCGACCAGCAGGTTTCCCGCGCCCGCGACGCCGCAGGCGTCAGCTGCAGCGCACTGCAGGCCGGGGCCGCGCGCATGGGGCTGGCGGGGCTGATGGCGGACACGCCCAGCGCACAGGCCCGGTCCGCCGCGCAGGCCGTGCTGGACCTGGCGCTGCGCGAGCGCCCCGGCATGGAAGGCGGCTTCTGGCGCGAGGGCCCCGGCGTGGTGGCCTATGCGTTTCCCACCTACGACGGCTCGGGCATCAAGCGCGATGCGCCCAGTGCGGAGATGGAGCGCATCGCCTCCACCGCCCAGCGCGCACGGGACAGCGCAGGCCTGGTGGCCGACCTGCGCCCCGGCCTGCGCGAGGCGGTGGTCTTTGCCGCCTGCCCAGCCCAGGCCGATGCGCCCGCCCTGGTGGCCTGGACACTGATGCGCGTTCCCCTGATCAGCGCCGACGTGGTCAACCCCCTCATCCTTGCCGTCAGCCTGCTGCTGGGCATGGTCCTGGTCTCGGGCCTGTGGCTGGGCAGAATGCTCCGGCGCTGGCAGCGGCAGTCGGCACAGATGGAGCAGCAACTGCTCAGCGCCGAACGGCTGGCCACCCTGGGTCGGCTGTCCGCAGGCCTGGCGCACGAGATCCGCAACCCGCTGGGCACCATGCGCATGAAGGCCGAGACCGCGCTGGCAGCGCCCGCGCCACTGCGCGAAGCGCGCAGCCAGGGCGCACTGGAGGCCGTGCTGGCCCAGACCGCGCGCCTGGAAGACCTGGTATCGAGCCTGCTGGCCTTGACCCAGCCTTTCCGAGTGCAGCCGGAGCCGGTGGACCTGCAGCAACTGCTGGACGAAAGGCTGCAGGCACATGCCGAGCTGGCCCAGGCCAGGGGCGTGCAACTGGCAACGGCAGTGTCCGCCGGCCTTGCCCGGGACCTGCAGGATGGGCGCCGCCCGCTGCTGGACCCCGTGCAGATGGCCAGGGCGCTGGACAATCTGCTGCTCAACGCACTGGCGCACACGGCGGCCGGCGGCCGGGTGGAACTGGGCGCTGACCGGAGCGCCCACCGCAACAGCCCGCTGCAACTGTGGGTGGCCGATGACGGCACGGGCATTGCGCCCGAACTGCGCGACACGCTGTTCGAACCCTTCACCACCGCACGCCCCGGCGGCACCGGGCTGGGATTGGCGCTGGTGCGCGAAATCGTGCTGGCCCATGGCGGCCGCATCGCGCTGGGCAAGACAACACAAGGCACACGCATAGAAATGGAATTTCCATGGCCCGCATACTGATCGTTGACGATGACACGGCCTTCCGCGAAAGCCTGGCCGAGATGCTGGGCGACCTGGGCCACGCGGTCAGCGCGGCGCCCACGGTGGCGGCGGGGCTGCAGGTGCTGCAGGCCGGTTCGGTGGATGTGGCCATCGTCGATCTGCGCATGCCCGGCGAGGACGGGCTGGCCTTCCTGCGCAAGGCCCGCGGCCTCTCGCGGGCGCCCTGCATCATGCTCACGGCCTATGCCAGCGGCAGCAACACCATCGAGGCCATGCGCCTGGGCGCCTTCGACCACCTGACCAAGCCCATTGCCAGAACCTCGCTGGTCGAGGTGCTGGAGCGCGCCTTGCTCAGTGCGGGCCAGGCCGGCAGCCCCGAGAACGTGGCGCAGAATCTGGTGCAGAACCCGGAGCAGGATGGCGATGAAGCCGAGCTGGTCAGCGGCAGCGAGGCCATGCGGCAGGTCTTCAAGCGCATCGGCCTGGCGGCGGACAGCGACGCCACCGTGCTGGTGCTGGGCGAGACCGGCACGGGCAAGGAACTGGTGGCCCGAGCCCTGCACCGCAACAGCGCCCGGGCGGAGCGCCCCTTCGTGGCCGTCAACTGCGCGGCCATTCCGGCAGACCTGATGGAAAGCGAACTCTTCGGCCATGTGAAGGGCGCCTTCACGGGCGCCGTCAGCGACCGCGCCGGGCGCTTTCGCGAGGCGCAGGGCGGCACGCTGTTCCTCGATGAAGTGGGCGACATGCCGCTGCCCACGCAGGCCAAGATCCTCCGGGCGCTGCAGGAGCGCGAGATCACGCCCGTGGGCGCCAGCCGGGCGCTGCCCGTGAACGTGCGCATCATCGCGGCCACGCACCGCGACCTGCCCGCCGCCGTCAAGGAGGGGCGCTTTCGCGAGGATCTCTGGTACCGGCTCCAGGTCGTGCCCGTGCACCTGCCGCCGCTGCGCGAGCGCCTGGGCGACGTGCTGCTGCTGGCCGAGCATTTCCTGCGCCAAGGCGGCGGCGCTTCGCCCAAGCGCCTGGGTGCCGACGCCGCGCGCCTGCTGCTGGCGCACGACTGGCCCGGCAACGTGCGCGAGCTGCGCAACGCCATGGAGCGCGCGGCCCTGCTGTGCCCCGGGCCGGTCATCGGGGCCGAGCACATCGGCCTGCAGCCTGCCGTGGCGCACGGGCCCGCCATCGACTGGAACGGCCCGCTGGCCGCCGCCGTCGCCCAGCTGGAGCGCGAAATGGTCACGCGTGCCCTGGCCGCCGCCACGGGCAACCGTGCCGAGGCCGCGCGCCGCCTGGGACTGTCGCGCCAGCAGCTGTACCGCAAGCTGGCGGAGTTCGGGCTGGGCTGAGGCAGCAATGGGCGCACGGACGCGCGGACGCACGGACGGCACCGCATGTGTCCGATGCGGTGACACCTGCTGTCTCTGCACCGGACACCGGGCCCGCAGCATCCTCTGCAAGTTATTGATTTCATGAGGATTCCTGATGGCATGGCACTTGCATTGACGGATGCATGTCCATCGCCAACCAAGGAGCCCTCATGTCCCGATTTGTTCTTTCCTCCGCCGTTCTGTGGCTGGGTTCCAGCGCATTGAATGCGCATGCCGTGCCGCCCGGCGCCTTCGCCCCTTCAGGCCCTTCAGGCCCTTCAGGCCCTTCAGGCCCTGCAGCCCCTGCAGGGCCTGGCGCGCCGCATGCACAGGCCGTGCTCGAAAGCGCAGTCGCCCGGCTGCTGACCAATCCGTATGGAGAGGTGGACGGCCTGCGCCTGACCGACGGCACGGTGGTCCGGTTCCCGCCGCATATGTCCGACGCGCTCACGGCAGCCGTGAAGGTGGGCGACACGGTGCGCATCATCGGCCGCAGCGAAGCCGGTGGTGCGGTCAAGGCAGATGCCATCGTGAACTCGGCCAGCGGCCAGACCGTGTACGACCAGCCGCCCGCCCGCGACGGCGCGCGCCCCATGCCGCCGCACCTGCGCATGGCCGGCCTGCAGACGCAGCAGGCCCAGGGCCGCATTGACGTGGTTCTCACCGGCCCGCGCGGCGATGCCAACGGCGTCATCCTGTCCGACGGCGCCATCGTGCGCTTTGCCCCCCATGCGCTGCAGCAGCCGCTGCAGCAGGGGCAGCTGTTTGCCGCCTCGGGCCTGGGCACGCGCAACGCGCACGGCACCTCGCTGGAGGCCACCAGCATGGGTGCCAGCCTGTCGGACCTGCAGCCGCTGTACGACCGCGCGCGCTGAGACCACCGCCCGGCCCCGGGGGCCGGGCGGGCTCCTGCCCCTTCCTGCTGTTCTGCTTTCCTGCTTTCCCGCCTTCACCGAACCCCACCATGTCCCCCAAGATCGCCCCCGTCCTGCTGCTGCTGATCTCCAACGTCTTCATGACCTTCGCCTGGTACGGGCACCTGAAGTTCGAGAACCGGCCGCTGTACCTCGTCATCCTGGTGAGCTGGCTGATCGCGCTGGCCGAGTACTGCTTTGCCGTGCCCGCCAACCGGCTCGGCCATGAGGTCTACAGCGCGGCCGAGCTCAAGACCATCCAGGAGGTGATCACGCTGGTGGTGTTCGCCGTCTTTTCCGTGCTCTACCTGGGCGAGAAGCTCACCCTCAACCACCTGGTGGGCTTCGGCTTCATCTGCCTGGGCGCCTTCTTCGTGTTCAAGGGCCCCCTGCGCTGAAGGAAGCCTCCATGCACCGCACACACCACCATGCGCGGCGCTGGCTGCCGGGGCTCAACTTCTTCCTGGCCGATGTGCGCGACGGCCTGAGACCGTTCCTGGGCGTGTTCCTGCTCGCCCAGGGCTGGCGGCTGGACGATATCGGCTACGTCATGGCCCTGGGTGGCATCGCGGGCATGCTGGCCACCACGCCGCTGGGCGCGCTGGTCGATGCCTCGCGCCGCAAGCGCAGGCTGCTGGCAGCGGCCATCGCCCTGCTGCTGGCGGGCAACCTGGCCATCTGGATCGCACCATCGCTGGCCGTGACGGCGGCATCGCAGGTCATCACCGGCGTGGTCGCGGCCCTGATCGCGCCCTGCCTGCTGGGCATCACGCTGCAGATCACCGGCCATGCGGACCTGCCCCGGCAACTGGGCATCAACGAAGCCTGGAACCACGCAGGCAACGTGGCCACGGCCGCACTGGCGGGGGCCATGGGCCTGCGCTGGGGACTGCCCTCCGTCTTCGTGCTCATGGCCCTGATGGGCTGCGCCTCGCTGGGCTGCCTGGCGCTGATGCGGCTGGATGAAACCCCGCAAGGCACGCCGCCCCAAGAGCAGGCCGGGCCTTGCGCCCCCGGCCTGCTGCACGTGCTCACGGGCACGCCGGCGCTGCGGGTGCTGGCCGCGGCCATGCTGCTGTTTCACCTGGGCAATGCCGCCATGCTGCCGCTGCCGGGCCAGGCCGCCGTGGCGCGCGGCCATGCCAATCCCAGCGGCTTCACGGCGCTGACCATCATCGTGGCGCAACTGGTCATGATCCCCATGGCCCTGCTCGCCGGGCGCCACGCCCAGCGCAGCGGCTACTGGCTGCTGGTCAAGGCGGCCCTGCTGTCGCTGCCGCTGCGCGGCCTGGTCGCCGCCACCTGGGATTCGGACTGGGCGCTGATTCCCGTGCAGGTGCTCGACGGCGTGGGCGCCGGGCTGCTGGGCGTTGCCCTGCCAGGCCTGGTCGCGCAGACGCTGCGCGGCACCGGCCACGTCAACGCAGGCCTGGGCGCCGTGATGACGCTGCAGGGCCTGGGCGCGGCCGCCAGCCCGGCACTGGCGGGCTGGATTGCGCAGCGCTTCGGCTTTGATGCGGCCTTTCTTTCGCTGGGCGGCATCGCGGTGCTGGCCCTGGCGCTGTGCTGGTTCGGCGCGCCTGCCGAACCAAGGGCTGCCCACCTCCAGCCCAAGACCTGACATCAGGCCATGCGCGGCCCGCTTTCAGGGCATCTGGACACATTTGGGGGCCTGGAAACATAGGAGAATTCCTAGGACCCGAATCAGAACCCGCGCCATCGCGGACTTGCCTCCCAGCGGCCAGCGCCTGCCGCCCCCGAATGACTGTCAAGAACAAGAAGCCTTCCGCGCGCAAGCGCAGTTCCTCCCCCGCCTACAAGAAGAAAGCCTCCAGCCGCAGCGGCCGCAGCGGACTGTGGCGCTCCATGCTCGCCGCCCTTGTGGCGGCAGCGGGCACCTTCCAGATCGCCAGTTGCAGCCTGGACCCGAACTGGCACCCCAAGCTTCCCGAGCCGCCCTTCCTGTCCACCCTGCCCATCCCCGGGCTGGAGCACCTGCGCAAGCAGCCGGAGACAGGTTCGGGCACGGCCTCCGGTGGCGGCAGCCCGCCTGCCGGCAGCATGGCCACGGGCTTTTCGCACTGCCGCGATTTCTTCCCCGGTGGCGAGCCCCCTGCCCTGCAGATCCAGCCCCAGCAGCGCGAGCTGTGCTTCAGCGCCTTCGCCGTGCTGCACAGCGGCCAGACCAAGACGCCCGTCTTCGTGGTGGAGCGCCTGAACCGCAAACTGCTGGACCAGGGCCAGGGCCTCAAGCGCAGCGACAAGTTCTATGCCGATGCCCGCCTGCCCCGCGCCGAGCGCGCCGAGCTGGACGACTACCGCCGCTCCGGCTACTCGCGCGGACACATGGCGCCGGCCGGCGACATGTACTCGCCCGAAGCCATGGCCCAGAGCTTCAGCCTGGCCAACATGGTTCCGCAGGACCAGACCCACAACGGCGGCGTCTGGAGCAAGGTCGAGCAGGACACGCGCCGCTACGCCCAGCGCGCCCAGGGCGATGTCTATGTGTTCACCGGGCCGGTGTTCGACGGCCAGCCGCTGACCATCGGGCCGGGCAAGGTCCATGTGCCCAGCCACATTTTCAAGCTGGTCTACGACGCGAGCACGGGGCGTGCCTGGGCGCACTGGCAGGCCAATAGCCCGGATACGCGGATGAGTGCGCCGATCAGTTATGAGGAGTTCACTCGGAGGACGGGGATGCCGTTGTTGGCGGGGGTGATGAGGGGGCGGGGTTAGCCTTCTGTCGTGGGCCAGGGGGCTGTTTCTTGCCCCTGCCGGGGGGGTGTTTTTCGAGGCCGGGTTTCGGCCCGGCGGCCGACCTACCTTTCTTTGATTCGTCAAAGAAAGGTAGGCCAAAGAAAGACGACCCGAATGTCCGCGACCCCTTCGCTTCGCTACGGGGCAACCTGCGTCGTGGCGGTTGCGGGGTTCGCCGTGAAACTCTCTTCGCGCTACGCGCTACGTTCAAACATCACGGCGAGTCAGATCACGAAGCAAGCCTGTCCTTCGGCAGGCTTGCAACCCCGCAACCGCCACGACGCAGGCGCTGACATACGGGGGGTGGAGAAGGGGGTGCGCGGCGCGCTGCGCGCTGCTGGCGCTGGCGCTGGCGCTGCGGCTCAGAGGGTTACTGTGCGCCGGTCCAGAACGTTGTCTATCAGGCCCCATTCGCGGGCTTCTTCTGCGGTCATGAAGCGGTCGCGGTCCAGGTCGCGTTCCACCTCTTCGTAGCTGCGGCCGCAGTGCTGGGCGTACAGGCGTGTCACGCGGTCCTTGGTGCGCAGCATTTCCTCGGCATGGATGCGGATGTCCGAGGCCTGGCCCTGCACGCCGCCCAGCGGCTGGTGCACGTGCAGGCTGGCGTTGGGCAGGGCCATGCGGTGGCCGGGCTCGCCGGCCATGAGCAGGAAGGAGCCCATGGAGCGCGCCGTGCCCATGCACAGCGTGTGCACGGGTGACTTGATGAACTGCATGGTGTCGTACATGGCCAGGCCGCTGGTGATCACCCCGCCCGGCGAGTTGATGTAGAGGTGGATGGGCTTGTCCGGGTTCTCCGCCTCCAGGAACAGCAGCTGCGCGCAGACCAGGGCAGAGACCGCGTCGTTGACCTCGCCGTTGAGAAAGATCACGCGGTCGCGCAGCAGGCGCGAGTAGATGTCGAAGGACCGCTCTCCGCGCGCCGACTGTTCGATAACCATGGGGACGAGCATCATCGATTCGCGCATGGGCGAACTCCTGTGTGTGGTGGTGAAAAAGAAAGGGCTGCAGCCCTGCGCCGCATGCCCCGTTGCCGGGCCCTCAGGCCGCGTGCATCAGGTCGCGTACATCAGGAAGCCGCCGTCGTTGGCCGCTTCCCTGGCCGGCTGCACCCGCGCATCGGTCAGCACATGGACGATGCGCAGCAGCGTGCCTCCATCCGCTGCGGGGCTGATCTGCAGGTCCACCGTGCTTTCAAGAAAGGGCGGCTCCGCCTCGCGCAGCCGCAGGCGCAGTTCCTGCTGCGGCACCTGCAGCAGCGGCTCGGCATGCTCGGTGCCCGGCAGCCACTGCGCGCGCAGCTCGGGAATGCTCAGCGCGCGCCAGACCTTCTCGGGCGGTGCGTCCAGCGCGTACTCCTGCACCAGCTCGCGGGCCGCATCGCCGGTGTCCATATCGCTCATCTTGTTCATTGGTCCATGTCCTTGAGCAGGCCCTTGAGTGCATCCACGCGCTGCGGCCAGTAGGCGCGGTACTTCGCTAGCCAGCCCGCAATCTGCGCCAGCCCGTCGGGATCGACCTCGTAATGCATGAAGCGCCCCTGCCGCTGCTCGCTCACCAGCCCCGCGTTGCGCAGCACGGCCAGATGCTGGGACATGGCCGACTGGCTGATCTCCATCCCCTCGCGCAGCGCGCTGGCATGCATGCTGCCAGCAGCCAGCTTCTCGAAGATGGAGCGGCGCGTAGGGTCGGCCAGGGCCTTGAAGATGTCGTTCTCGGGCATGGCAACACTTTAGCAACCACTTATTTCAAACGCAAGCCCCGCACGCCAATCCCGCCGCCACGCCCTCATCCGCAAACCGCTTGGCCGCCTTGAGCAGATAGCTCACGGCATAGAGGATGGGGTCGTCGGCCTCGTCGCCATTCAGATGGTCCACCACCTCGATGGCATAGCCCAGGTTCACCGCCGTGTCGTGCAGCAGGCCCAGCAATTCCTTGTCCTGCGGCTCCAGCGACTGGGCCTGATCGGCCTTCACGTAGTAGATGCGCAGCAGGTCCCGGCAGACGCAATTGATGGCCGTGATGTTGTGGCGAGCGTGCAGGTCCAGGACATCCAGCGCGGCGCCCATGTGCAGGACGGCGTCTATGGCGAGGTCGTCGAGCCGAGGCGTGGCAGAAGCAGCCGTTGAAGGATCGGGATGATGAGGCATCCTGCGATGCTCGTTGAATCGGCGAGGAGCGTCTCTACGGAATTCGTAGAAAGGAGTGCAAGGTGGGATGAGTGTTTTCGGCTTGGATGCGACGATGGCGGCCATTCGAAGGGAGTAAATATGGAACGGACTACAGGGCCGACCGTGGAGGCATCCCATCGGATTGCGCAAGTTCTCGGCGCGCTTTCTTCTTACCTTTACTGCGAGGACGATGACGTTGCTGATGTGATCTGGGCGTGGGGACAGTTCACTCTTGAGGGGCGAGCCAGCGCGAAGAAATCGGTGCTCGGTTTGGTGGCTGGGGGAAAGAACGGGATAGGTTGAGAGAGCTCCGCTCAACCGTTGGCGAGAAGGGCCGCAGGTTGATTACTGTGCAGTCTCGACTCCTTGAATAGGCTCAGATGGTTGCCAGATTGAGGGCAATCGATCATAGGCAGTCACTCCATCATTGGTCTTTGACGACTACAAAGGTCTTCAATCTTGAAATTTCTAGGTTTGTCTAAAAGATTTGTTTGCGATTGCTCACTCTCATCAGAGCAGATAGAATTATGCTTATAAGAGCGACGAGAATTTTTTCATATACCTTAACCTAGTTAGTTTTCAAGGGAAACAGCGTGGAAATACTGCAACAAGCCGCTAGAAAACTCGCAAATTCGATGCGAATCTATACCGAGACTCACATTGACTTTCAGAGACTTGTGCATATTGACAAAGAAGAAGCAATTGATAACCTAGATCGCGCATTTGAGTCTAAGCTTGAGGCCTTTCATAGCCTGTATGACGTATCTAAAGAGCATTTAGATTATTTCGCGAACGCAGATACGGCAACATTAATAATGATTCGCAATGCAATCCATCATCGCGACCACTTGCTCTTCAAAGGCTGGAACCAAGAAATGGCGCTAGACGAAGGGTTCAAGAGGTATATGGGGGCCGAGTTTCTTCTAGTTGACTATCCAACCTTAGGATCTCCCTCCAAGATGCGATATTTCTATAAGCTCGAAGACTTCTATCTTCGTATAGATGAGACCATGGGTTCCCCTTACCTCGAGAAAAAAATGGGACCAGTGAACCGTAGAAAACTACTGAATCAGCTTAATATAGATCTGTTCTTTTCTGAAATAAGAAAGCGCGCAGAATCCGGGCGATACCCACTTAAGCAAGTCTATGTAAATGTAATTCCCATCTTCATTTCTGCAACGTGTCGATCTTTCAGTGCATTAAAAGGAGTCGGAGTAAATTTTTGGGGTTTTGATGCGAAAGCATACGAGATTCCATTTACCAATGAACTTGAGGTAGATTTCTCAAAAATCATTTATTCACCCTTACGTATAACCTAACCGTTAAAATTTCACTCAAGCCGTTTCAGCTTCGCGGCGCGGATTAATTCAGGCATCAAGCATATAAAAGGATCGCAAATGGCAAGCAAATATTTTTCAGTCATGTATTACTACTTTACTCCGGGTAGTGGTTCAAAAAACTCGACGACATTCTCTGGCAAAGTGGCGAGTGAAAGTGAGAAACTAGTTATGCAGATTCTAGAAAATAAACATCCAGGCAAAGAAATTGAGCTACGAAAAATCACTTGGAAATAAGCCATAGTAAAACATCACTCGAGCGGACTTACTTACAGCAAGCCGCTTACACTTTCCGTTGTGCCGCATGAGATTTCCTGTGTTTCCTATTTTTTGGTTAAACAATCGTTTGTACCAGCTTTATAGGTGAATCCCTTTGCAAATAGCGCTCTGACGAAATGATCACTCAAGTAACATACAGCAGTATTGGAGGTTAAAAAGAATATTTGACAAATGACCATCGTAAATCCCTTTCAGATGTTCGAGTCTGCTGCAAAATAACGCTTGCAAGAACTGGAGCAAACCTATAGCTGGGGAATTTAATTCGCTGGAGCACCTTCACCTTGTGAATTCAACCGGTTGATGCAACACAATCACTGCACTTGGCGCAAGGAGTGCTGTCTATCAAGCAACAGCAATTGGCTACTGAGCAAATTGCATCCATAGATCCGAAAGCTGAATTGACACGCGCCCTCAGGAATCCATCGGGCCACAACATCCAGGCGCGGCACCTCCTCATCGTCATCGCCGAGCAGCAGCTCAAAGGCTTTGAAGACCGCGCGCTCCACGCGCTTGGTCAGGTCTTCATCGCTGAAGACCTCGCGGCACGTCTTGCGCAGCCTGCTGCTGATGCTTCAAACGCCGCATCCGACCTGCGAGGCCCTTCCCGCGCGGTGGTTGGATTAGCCAAAATAGCCAATCACCGGAGGACTTCCAACATGCGCGTAACTGCCACCGAAGCCAAGAATCGTTTTGGCAGCCTCTGCGCGCAAACCAAGCGCGGGCCCGTGTTCGTCGACAAGGCGGGCCAAGTCGACACGGTCATCCTCTCGGTCGAGCAGTACATGGCCTTGCAAGCCAAGCACGACGAAGCGGACAGCGCCACCTGCAAAAAGGCATTCGAAACCGAATATGGCGAGTGGATCGCGGCTCAGAACGCCCGCGTTGAAGCCCAGCATCCCCGGTGCCGACCTGCGTCCATGGTGAGTCTGGATGGCGCAGTACGACGACTTCGCCGATCCAGGTTCAACTGTGGCTAAGGGCATACCTCAAGTGGTCACCATCCAGAGTGATCAGCTTGATGCGCTGGCCGTCCGCATGAGTATCCCGATTGCAGCGTCGGGCTTTGGAGGCAAGGTTCCCATGGCACTCTGTGCCGGTCATCATGGTCAAGGGAGAGCGGCTGCACGCGCTCGCGCAATTTGCCGCGCCTTTACCAGCGAAGGCTTTGCGGCGCCCTGTCGGTAACGTCGCGGCGCAGGCCAGCACGCTGGTACGGCGCTTGAGGCGGTTCTGTCAGGGATCTAGAGCGTGCCATGAGCTTTGGTTCGCCGCCACTGGTCAGGCGAGTAGAGTTCGTCGGTGCCCTCAAGCCCTATCCAACGGACGTCAGTGATGAAGAGTGGAGCTTTTCTGCGTCTTACCCGCCCTGATTGATCAGCACACGTTTCCCGAGCCAATCCATCCTTAATTCATTTGAGTAATTCAAAATGTGGTCTCCAGCCAGTATCGACCAATTGCAGGAATATCGGATTGCGTTGTGCCAAGCGCCTGACGGCGCTCGTACACATGCGCTGCAACTCGCGACAGAGGCGCAGACACCGGAGCACGCCGTTTTTATGACTAAAGTCGTTCCTACGGAACTACTTTTGAGAGGTAATTTGCGAGCAATCTCAAAGGCTGTCACCTTAACCAACGGTCAACGATATTGGGTAGACCCGCATGGGGTTTGGCTCACCTTGGAAGAACTTGATGCAATCGAAAGCGATGACGACTCCGAAGTTCCCTGGATCAATGGATTGCCTGCTCTTTTTGCGCCGAAATAGCAGAATATCATCCATCAACCATCTAATGGATGATTATTCTCAATGACATGCTATTGCACACTATTTATTCGATCCGATGATCGCTCAGAACTTCCTTCGGAAATATTTTTGAAATCTTCACGGGAGAATTTCGATTTTACAGATGAAGAATCTCCAGAACGACGCCAGACGCGAAGACGACTAGACGCTGCTGGAATCCGAAGGCGACCCGATCTGCCTAGGTATGGGTGGGTTTTAGACACGAACGGTACGGTTCTCAGTACAAGCATAGAGGATCACATTAAATCCTTGCTAAGCTGCCTGAATAATGAAAGAAGCCTTGGCGATCTGAAATCAATGGGTTATAAATATTATTTTTCAGTCTTCTGGGGCGGAAATGGGACGGGAGGTGGCCCATTTATTACAAGCGAAACTTTGGCGCTTCTCGCCGGGCATGAAGCAGAAATAGAAATTTGCTTCTACTACGAAGATGCGTCTTAGTTTCCGAGTCCAAAACCAGGAGCGCTCTGAGAGAGTATGCTGCAATCGCACGTAGTGCAGAAGCAGGTTCTACAAATGAAAAGGACAGTCGAAAATATGACGCTCAGAAGTTGGCTGGCGGAGCAAATAAAAATATCTGCATACGCGGTAGAGCAGCTGAAACATCTGAAAGGCAGCAACGTTCTGGAATATCATGCAGACCGTCTTGTTCGTTATCAGGCGACGCTCTTGTCGCTCGATGAATACGAAGAATGGCTGACTGACTCCTGCGGCTGATATTTTGCCAAAGTTCCGTTGATAATCAGCTTGCGAAATTCTCGCCATCGGGCTGACCGGGACTCAAGCGACGATAATCCATATATTTGAGTTCATCATTTTCTTATTGGCGCGGCGCTTGGATTTTCGGCCAGAGGCGGACACGGTGCTGCATCGACTGGTTGAATTCACAACGGTTGAATCCACCGTCGTTCTACGCCAGCCAAGGCCCCGTTTTTTCCCGTCAAGATCAACGACCAACGATGGCGCTGGGCTCTTCATCGACGGCATCCTCGTCGCAATCCAGCCTCACGACATCGAATTCAACGTGATCGACGTCTGGAACTTTCCCAAAATCGACGAGGAATCCGTGAACCAGCACCAGTCCACGGCCTGCATCGATAACCCTCCCCGTGCCGCTGTACGTGTAATGTCCGGTCCTGATCAGTCTGTCGCGCCCCAGCTTTTCTCGCTCGTCCTGCGGCCAATCGAAGCCATACGGTGATTGGAGCAGCCGGACGTCCAATGCACTGAGACGATTGCGAACCCTCTGTCCGGCGCTCAAGGTGCAGGGGTGGCAGAACACGGTGACGGCCGCCTGGTCGCTGGCTAGCGTAACGGACGCAGCTTCGCCGCCCGGCTCATCGACGTGCAAGACCAGAAGATCTGGAAAGACCGTGCCTGTCATGGCTACGCGTCGGGGCTGGCCGCCTTCGCCTTCTCTGCTGGCAGTTGCAGCCCGTCTGCCAGCGCCGCACCCAGCGCGTCAATGACCGCCCGCACGCCCGGCACGTTGCGGCGGTCGCGGTGATAGGCCAGGTACACCGGGCAGGAAGGCAGTGGCGCATCCACCTCCAGCCGCACCAGGCCGGGCACGGCATGGGCCATGGCGTCGGGCAACAGGCAGATGCCCTGGCCTTGCTCCGTGGCCTCCTGGCGGGCCAGGTCGGAGCCGGATCGAAAGACGAACCGGGTAGCTCCCCGGCTGGTCAGCCACAGGTTGGAGGCGTCCTGCCGGCCGGTGGCCAGGTCCTGTCCCACGAAGTCGTGGCTGGCGAAGTCCTGCACGCGCAGGTGGCGACCCGGCAGGCGCTGCTCGACATAGCCGTGCGAGGCGTACAGGCCAAACGTCAGTTGCCCTGCCCATTTCTCCACCACCACGGCCGAACTGGAGCGCCCGACCCTGAGCGCCACATCCACTTCGCGCCGCCCGACATCCGTGAAGCGCGACTCCACGGCCACTTCGATATGCAGTCCGGGATGCGCGCTTCTCAACTGCGAGAGCACGGCGGTCACGGGCTTCACGAAGCCCTCTCCCATGCTGACGCGGATGGTGCCGGTCAGCGCATGGGCCTTCTCATCGGGCCGGTCGTCGCGCTTGATGCCGCCCAGTCCCAGCTCGAACTGCTCGGCCAGTTCCACCAGTTCCATTGCATCGGGCTCGACCGTCGTCCCTGCGCTGCTGCGGTGTACCAGGGCGCGGCCCAGGGATTGCTCCAGCGCCTCGATGCGCCGCGCCACGGTGGAGGTGGACAGGCCCAGGGCAGCGCCTGCGGCAAGCAGGCTTTGGTGGCGGTGAAGCGCCAGGAGCACGCGCAGGTCATCCCAGGTGGTGGGCGATTGGTTTTTCATGAATGCAAATCAGCTTACCAGCGCTGCCCATTCCCAGCCGGGCACCCCGTCGCAATACTCGAGTGCATGAAAACCCCTTTTGATTTCTCCCAGAAAACCGTCCTGGTGACCGGCGCCTCCATGGGCATCGGCGAAGTATTTGCCAGGGAACTTGCCCGCCGTGACGCCAAAGTCGTGCTGATCGCGCGCAGCCGCGACAGGCTCGAAAAGCTCGCCAGCGAATTGCCCGGCGCCGAATTCCTGGTCGAGGACCTGGCCACACCCGGGGCGGCCCGGCGGGTCTTCGATGCCATTAGCGCCAGGGGCCTGCTGCCGGATCTGCTGGTGAACAACGCGGGCTTCGGCACCCATGGCAGGTTTGATGAACTGGCGCTGGCCATGCAGCGGGAGGCCATCGACCTGAATGTGGGCGCCCTGGTGGAATTGACGCACCTATGTCTCCCCGCACTGGAGCAGCGCCAGGGCGGCGTCATCAACATCGCCTCCACGGCAGCGTTTCAGCCGGTCCCGTACATGGCGGTCTACGCCGCGACCAAGGCCTTCGTCCTTTCGTTCAGCGAAGCGCTCTGGGCCGAATACCGGCCGCGCGGCGTGCGCGTGTTGGCGTTGTGCCCGGGCGCTACCGACACGGCGTTCTTCGCCCGCGCCGGCGAGGCCGCATCGTTTGGGAAAAAAGCGTCCAGCGAAGACGTGGTTCGCCTGGGGCTGAAAGCCTTCGACGACAACCGCGCCTCGGTGGTGCACGGTTGCGCCAACTACCTCACGGCCCTGGGCGCCCGCGTTGCCACGCGCGAGTTCATGGCCCGGTTCACGGCGCGCGTGATGAGGCCTGCAGCGCAGCCGGCTTGAAGACGACTGGCCAGAGACAGCGATAGAAAAAACCTGTCACCTCCCCAACCCTAGCCCAGCACGAGCCTTGCTAGCCTTGGCACATGCTGATCTCCGAACTCGCCCAGCTCACGGGCGTCTCCATCCACGCGCTGCGGCACTACGAGCGCGCGGGCCTGCTCAAGCCCCGGCGCCTGCCCAATGGCTACCGCGACTATCCGCGCTCGGCCCGGCGCGAGGTGGTGTTCATCGCCATGTCCCGCGCGCTGGGGTTCGGGCTGCCGCGCATTGCGGAGAACCTGCGCGCCTGGCGTGCGGGGCGCATAGGCCCCGGTGACCTGGCCGATGCCGTGCAGCAGCGCGTGCAGGAGATAGACGAACAGATCTCCGCGCTGCAGGCCCAGCGCGCCCAGGCCCTGGACCATGTGCAGTGGCTGCGCGCCCGCCAGGCCGAGCGGGATCTGGCGCAGACGGCACCGGCCCCAGCCAGCACCCCCGACAAATCCGCCGCGCCCTGGCCGCGCGTGCGCCGTGCCGCTTCACCCACCACGAAGGAGACAAGCCATGACTGAGCCGACCAACCACCCCACCCCATCCACCCAGGCGCTGCAGAAGGCCGTGCTGGCCATGCCCATGGCGCGCACCCTGGGCCTGCGCTTTGTGCGGGCCGAGCCCGGCGCCACCGAGCTGGAGATGCCCATTGCCGATGCCCTGTGCTTTCAGCCGGGCCAGTTGCAGGCCACGGCGATCTTTGCGCTGGGCGACTTTGCGGCGGTGTCAGCCGCAGGCTCTGTGCTACCGCCAGGCTGGGCCAATGCCACGGTGGACGGCAGCGTCAAGCTCTTCGCCCCCGCACGCGGCACCCACCTGCGGGCGCGCGGCCGCGTGGTGGATGCCGGCCGCGTGCTCAGCATCTGCGCGGCGGACCTGTACGCGGTGGCCGAGGATGGACATGAAACGCATTGCGCGACCTGGCTGGGCACGGCGCGCAATCTGGAGCCCAGGCCAGCGCGGGCCTGAGGGCGCTTCCGCCGCCTCCCCACCCCGTATGTCAGCGCCTGCGTCGTGGCGGTTGCGGGGCTGCGAGGTTGTCGAAGGGCAGACGACCTCGCCAAGGCCGCCACGGCTACAAGCTTTTCTTCAAGCCAATCTTCTCTTCAGATAGAGACTCTCGCCTACTGTGAATAAGCAATATCAACAGCGCACAGGACACGAGAGAAGAAAACGAGAAAATATAATTGATCATAGAATAACTGGAGCCATGAAAACCCAATGACATTGGAGCAAAGAACATCACTGCATAAATAGTCCAAAAAATCATTCTTGATGACCAATAAAGACCAAGCCCGCCAGAAATTGCTGCCGCATAGAAGAACACCACATCCGTAACTCCTTTGCACACCAAGGAAAGGAAACCTTCCCCGACAATTTGAGAACCATTCGCTTCTGATATTTCATAGAACAGCATGAATACAGACAATGCAACAACTGGAATAATGACACAAAAAATCATCAATGACGATGAATCTCTAATGAACTGAAATTGCACTGCCCATTTTCCACGATTTTTGGATATCTCCATTGCCAGAAGAGCACAGACTCCCATGGCAGGCAGTTCTGCCATCAGCAATATGGCAGAAGCTTGAGATTGAATTGCAGAATACATTGCACCCAGCCCTGCAATAGACATTGACAATATATAAAGCAGATATTTCCCAAAGAACGCATTGGCATAGCCAGGGATCAAAACGGAAAATATTCTTCTGCCAGGCAAAACCCGAAAATTGAATGAAAATCTGAATTGACAGTATTTCCGCATCAAGGCATATGCGGCAACGGAAAAAATGATGTCACTGAACAGATAGGCCAGAGCGACCGAATCATCACTCATCCACTCATTCTTCCCAAGCAGCGCCAGCACAACAATCACACAGGCTGCATGGAAAAAAACCTGCCACATTCTGAATTTTGCAACGATGGCAGTATGTGATCTTGACTCAAGAACGCAGCCACATACATTGATGATTCCGAAGAAGGGAATACACAGAATTATCAATCTTGCCTGGGATATGGCTCCATCCAATAGCTCCTCTGGCAAACCGGACATCAGGGTTTTCGAGATAACAGGAAGCCAATACACCAGAATAAAACAAAACCCGGTGTACAGAAATACCAGCCAAAACAGCAAACTGATGAGCGAGTCCGATTGCTCCTTATCTTTGCTGGAAGCCATTTCCGAAAAGAAGATCGCCCCAATACTCGCAGGCAATACAAAGAAAAGTGATGCAAAGGAAAGGGCTATGCTGAATTGGGCAACGAGAGTCGAGCTATAAAAACTAATGGCAAAAATGGTGACCATGGAGGCAAGCGGTGGGGCGGCGCGTCCAACTGCAAGATCAAATACCCGCTTTGCATCACCAGGCCTCATACCTACCCCTCCTCCGCAGAATCAAAACCAATGATATATGACTCGAATTCTTTGAAATGAAGATCCTGCTCTTCTTTGATAGAGCCATTCATTTCCCTTGTCCTTCGCCCCCCTCATCCCGGAACATGGACCACCATAACAATGGCGGCCAAATATATTGGTGCAATCCTCGAAATACATCTGGATGCAGCAATAGAAGAATCTTTTAATCCGACATGAATAAATCAATCATTCATTGCAAAAATGCATGATGCAATCGGACTGATCTGAAAGTATTGATACACAGCCTGGGCTGCACCAGCGCCTGAATGGAATTCGCAGTCTGCCGACCCTGCTTTTACATCGGCGACTCATATGCACGCCACTGCGCTGTGGCGATTGCATTGCAGTCCTGCCGAAGGACAGGACTGCCCCATTGCCTGACGCGTGTCCAAAACAGACCCGGCCAGTCAACTCACCCCTGCAGCTTCGCCCGCCGCGCCTTCACCGCCGCAGCCAGCTGCTCCAGCACAGGCACGGTCTGCTCCAGGCTGATGCAGGCATCGGTCACGGACACGCCATGCGCCAGCGGCTGGCCGTCCACGATGTCCTGCCGCCCTTCCTGCAGGTGGCTTTCGATCATCAGCCCCGTGATGCGGGCATCGCCACCGGCGATCTGCTGGGCCACGTCGGCCGCCACGTCGATCTGGCGGCGGTGCTGCTTGCTGCTGTTGGCGTGGGAGACATCGATCATGACCTGCGGGCGCAGGCCTGCGCCTTCCAGCAGGGCGCAGGCGGCCTGCACATGCTCGGCGCCGTAGTTGGGCTGCTTGCCGCCGCGCAGGATGACGTGGCAGTCGCCATTGCCGCGGGTCTCGAAGATGGCGGACTGGCCCATCTTGGTCATGCCCATGAAGGCGTGGGGCGCGCTGGCCGCCTGGATGGCGTCGCTGGCCACCTTGACGCCACCGTCCGTGCCGTTCTTGAAGCCCACGGGGCAGGACAGGCCGCTGGCCAGCTGGCGGTGGCTCTGGCTTTCCGTGGTGCGCGCGCCGATGGCGCCCCAGCTGACGAGGTCGCTGATGAACTGCGGCGACAGCAGGTCCAGGAATTCCGTGCCCACGGGCAGGCCCAGGGCCAGCACGTCCAGCAGCAGGGCGCGGGCCATTTCCAGGCCTTCGTTGATGGCGAAGCTGCCGTCCAGGTGCGGGTCGTTGATGTAGCCCTTCCAGCCCACGGTGGTGCGGGGCTTCTCGAAGTAGACGCGCATGACCACGAGCAGCTCGCCAGACAGGGCGTCGGCCTGGGCCTTGAGCTGGCGCGCATAGTCCATGGCCTGGTCGTGGTCGTGGATGGAGCAGGGTCCGACGACGACGATGAGCCGGTCGTCCCGGCCCTGCAGCACGTCCGAGATGGCGGCGCGGCTGGTTTCCACCAGTTGCTGCGCGGCCTCGGGCGCGGGCAGCCATTCCTGCAGCAGGGCCGGGGTGATCAGGGGGCGCACGGCCTTGATGCGCAGGTCGTCGATGCGGGTGGTGTCGTGCGTGCTCAGGGGCACGGCACTGCGTTGTACGTGGGTGGGGGAGGTCATGGCGCTATTGTCGCGCCTTGAGGTTTCCCGACCGGGGCGGGGCAAGTGGCTTGCCCGCCCCTTGGCATCGACTTACTGAGCCGCCGCTGCAGGTGCTGGTGCCGCTGCCGCTGCAGGCGCGGACTCTGGCGCAGCCGGCACAGCGGCCGGTGCCGCGCCGTACTGCCAGCCGGCGGGCAGCAGGCCATCGACCCAGTGCAGGCGCCAGGCCATCAGCGCCAGCAAGGCCACCACGGCCAGCGCCACCAGGGTGTCGCGCAGGCCGTTGCCTTCCGCATAGGGGTCGCCCGCCGTGCGCCGTGCACCCACCGGCACCTTGGCGGTCTGCGAGAGGCTGCGGCCCAGCGGCAGGTTGATGCGCATGCGGCCGTTGATGGCCCAGCCGCTGGCGTCCAGGATGGGCCCCAGGCTGCGCTGGCGCAGCTTGAGCCAGGCAATCATCATGCTGGGCCCGGAGATGGCCGCGATGAGGCCGACCAGGGCCACGGGAATCCAGGGCCCCAGGTCGATGAACTTGCCGAAGATGCCAACCAGCACGGCGCTGATGGAGCCCAGGGCCACGCCCAGGGCGGCCACGGTGCCCACATCGGTCTTGCGCGATGCGGCCGCAGCCGTGGCGGCTGTGGCGTTGGCCGCAGCGGTGCCGGGCGCCGTGCCCAGGCTGGCGGTCACGCCCTCTTCCTTGGCCGAGGCGCGCTTGGCAACCTGCTCTTCCACCATGCGCAGGAATTTCTTGTAGGGCAGGAAGAAGGCCTGGCCGATGCTGGTGGGGTTCTCGATGAGCTTGACGATGGTGGCGTCCCAGTCGTTGCCCGCGCGGTCATAGAACACGCCGTTGCGGCCCACGAAGAGAAAATCCACATCGCCCGCCGTGAAGGCCGCGACGATGGCTTTCTTCTTGCCCTCGCGCCGCAGCTCGCAGTAGGCCAGGCAGGTCTTGGCACGGCCGGCCAGCGCGGCGTGGGCGGCGGTGTCGCTCACTTCCACGGTCAGGTCGCAGCTGCGCGCATCCAGGTAGAGCGTGCCGGCCTGGAAGGCCGCGCCCTCGCGCCGGTAGAAGCTGCTGAACGAGACGAAGTTGTTGAGCAGCACCAGCAGGTCGCGCTGCAGGCGGATGAGCTTTTCCAGCGCCACGGCCTGCAGGCTGTGTTCCTTCTCGGACTCGTCCTGGGCGATGAGGTCCAGAAGCGCGGCTTCCTGCCCGCCGTCCAGCAGCGCCTGCACCTCCTGTTGCGACAGGGCATCGAGCGGCGTGGCGGGCCGGGCCGCCAGCCATTGGCGGCAGGGCTGCAGGGCGGCCTTGACCTGCTCCCACTGCGCGGCGGTGATCTCCTGCAGGTCCTCGCCCAGCACGGGCTGCACGGCCTGCTCGCGCAGGGCCTGCAGCGCGCCGGCCCAGGCGGGGTTGACGCCCTGGGCCAGCGGCAGCGCGCGGTCGGCCGCCACGGCGGCCAGCGGCAGCGCGGCAATGGCCTGGGCGCCACTGTCCAGCACCTCACGGCCCAGGGCGGCATAGCCTTCGATGGAGGGGTTGAGCGGGTCCTGCGCGCGCGTGTCGAAGGCGGCCAGCCGCGTGCGTGCGAAGAAGTCGTCCACCTTGGCCTGCACCGCGTCCACGGCGCGGGCGGCGGCCAGGGCCTGGTCGCGCTCGGCAATGCCGCAGCCCAGGGCCTCGGCGCCTGCATGCCAGTCGCGCAGGGAACGCAGGTCGGCATAGAAGGACTCGGCCTGCTTGCGTGCGATGCCGGCCACGCCATCGGCGCCCGCCGCCGTGCCATAGGCCTTGCCGATGCGCTCGACCAGCGCGGCCAGCGCCTTGTCGTCCCCGGCGGTGGCGGGGCTGACGATGCCGTCGCCATTGAAGCGCATGGCCGCCAGGGAGGCCAGGCGCTCGCGCACCTGGGCCAGGCTCAGCGCGGCGCCGCCGGCCTGGCCGGACAGGGCCAGCATGCGCTCGGCCTCGGCATGCAGCAGGGCGCCCTGCTCGCTGTCGCGCTCCAGGCTGGACAGTTGCAGCACGTCGCCGCCATCGGCCAGCACCTGGGGGTCACGCACGCGCGCCACGGCCCATTGGCAGGCGGCGATCAGTTCGGGCGGGCGGATGCGGCCGTCCTTGTCTTCGTCGATCAGGTCCAGCGTGTCGCTGTCGAACTCGATGCCGCGCGTGGGGCAGGCCAGGGCCACCCACAGCTTCTGGTCCAGCTCGCCGATGTGCGCAATGTCCTGCCCGGTGCGGATGACCACCTGGTCCACTCCACCGGCGCGAAAAAACTCCCAAGCATGTTGCTGCTGCATGAAATACCCAACGGCCGCACTGGCCAACATTCAAAAAACGAAAACGAAAAACCGAAAAAGGGCCGCAGTTTAAAAGTCATTCGGCCTGCTCAATTGAAGACATTTGTCAACGATGGGCGTCAGCACAGGCTGTCAAGGCTGGCGCTTTGTGTGAAAATAAAAGCACTGAATAGATACTTTATTGCCTCCATGCCCTCCAACTCCACCGCATCGGCCCCTCAACAAGGCCGGGACAAGCTGCACCTGCAGCTGGCGCGGCTGTTCCGCAGCAAGGTGTCCACGGGCGCCTGGCCCGTGGGCAGCGCCATTCCCACGGTGCAGGAGCTGGAGGCGCTGCATGGCGTGTCGCGCACCACGGTGCGCATGGCGCTGGGCGCCCTGGTGGCAGAGGGCCTGCTGCTCACGCGCAAGCGCGGCGGCACGCGGGTGATTGCGGCGCCCTACAAGCCGCCGTCCTTCCTGCTGCCCACCAGCTGGAAGGAGCTGGTGGCCTTTGGCGCCCACATCGGCCAGATCACCCTGCACACCGGGCGCGACTGCCTGCCGCCGATTCCCGAAGGCTTCCCCGACGTGGGCCGCATGGCCCCCGCCTACGTGCACCTGCTGCGCGTGTACGACCATGACGCGGCGCGGTTCTGTCTGTCGCAGCTGTACCTGGAGCAGGAACTGTTCCCCGAGATCGAGGCCCAGCTGGAGCGCAGCTCCCTGGCCGTGGCCCTGAGCAGCGACCCCTCGCGCATTGCCGTGGCGCGCCAGCACCTGAGCGTGGCGCCGGCCGACGAACTGGCCGCCGAGCACCTGGGCGTGGCCCTGGGCACGCCGCTGATGCAGGCGCTGCGCTGGGCATGCAATGCCGATGGGCTGCTGATCTACTGGGCGCGGGTGCGCTTTCTCAGCGAGTACGTGCATATGGAAATGGATCTCCTGAAATGAACCCGACTTCCTCATTCCCCGCTTCACGCCCGCATGCGGGCCGCGTGGCCTGGATCACCGGCTCGACCAGCGGCATCGGCCTGGCCGTGGCGCGCCATCTGGCCAGCGAGGGCGCAGCCATCGCGCTGCATGGCCAGGCCGCCGCATCGGCCGAGACCGATGCGCTGGTGCGCGAGATCGCCCAAACGCATGGCGTGCCGGTGCGCCACTACGGCCTGGACCTGCGCGACGGCAGCGCCATCGCACCGCTGGCGCAGCGCATTGCGGCCGAGATGGGCGCCATCGACATCCTGGTCAACAACGCAGGCATGCAGCATGTGAGCCCGCTGCTCGAATTCCCCGCCGGCAAGTGGGACGAGCTGCTGGCCGTCAACCTGTCGGCGCCCTTCCACGCCATCCAGGCCTGCGCGCCGCAGATGCTGGAGCGCGGCTGGGGCCGCATCATCAATATCGCCTCGGTCAGTGGGCTGGTGGGCGTGGCGCGCAAGCCGGCCTATGTGGCCAGCAAGCACGGGCTGATCGGCCTGACCAAGTCGGTGGCGCTGGAGTTCGCCACCACGCCCGTGACCTGCAACGCCATCTGCCCCGGCTGGGTGCTGACGCCGCTGGTGCAACGGCAGATCGATGCGCTGGCCGCGCGCGAGGGGCTGGATGCCGACGCAGCGGCGCGCCAACTGCTGGGCGCCAAGCAGCCCTCCCAGGCCTTCGTGACCGTGGAGCAGGTGGCGGCGCTGGCCGGTTTCCTGGCCAGCGAGCAGGCCGCCCAAGTGCGCGGCGCACACTGGAACATGGACGGCGGCTTTGCCGCTGCCTGAGCCGGCCACGCCTCGCCCTGCCCCGCCAAACCCCTTTTTCATACCAACGACAGACAAACCCAACCAGGAGAGACAAATGTCCTTGAACGAAACCCATGACGCAGGCCTGCGCAGCTGGGTGGCCTCGGCCAATACCGGCGCCAGCGACTTCCCCATCCAGAACCTGCCCTACGCGGTGTTCCGCCGCGCAGGCAGCCAGGAGGCCTGGCGCGGCGGCGTGGCCATTGGCGACCAGGTGCTGGACCTGGCGCGCGCCAGCGCCCTCAAGGCGCTGGGCGATGCCGTGCAGCCGCAGCTGGAAGCCGCTTCGCAACAGCACCTGAACGGCTTCATGGCCATGGGTCCGGCCGCCTGGTCGGCCCTGCGCCTGGCGCTGTCGCGCGCGCTGCGCGAAGGCGCTGCCGCACAGGCGGCACTGCAGGATTGCCTGGTGGCCCAGTCCGACGTGGAGTACACGGTGCCGGCCCAGGTCGGCGACTACACGGACTTCTACACCTCGGTGCACCACGCCACCAACGTCGGCAAGCTGTTCCGCCCGGACAACCCGCTGATGGAAAACTACAAGTGGGTGCCGATTGGCTACCACGGCCGTGCGTCCAGCCTGCGCGTGTCGGGCGTGGACTTCCGCCGCCCCATGGGCCAGCTGAAGGCGCCCGACGCCGCCGCACCCGCGCTCAAGCCCTGCGCACGCCTGGACTATGAGCTGGAGATGGGCATCTACACCGGCGCCGGCAACGCCTGGGGCGAGGCGATTTCCATGGACGAGGCAGAGAACCACATCTTCGGCCTGTGCCTGCTCAACGACTGGTCGGCGCGCGACATCCAGGCCTGGGAATACCAGCCGCTGGGCCCTTTCCTGTCGAAGAACTTCGCCACCACGGTCTCGCCCTGGGTCGTGACGCTGGAGGCGCTGGAGCCCTACCGCACGGCCTTCACGCGGCCCGCCGCCGATCCCCAGCCCCTGCCCTACCTGAGCTCGGCCGCCAATTCCGAGCGCGGCGCGTTCGACGTGCAGTTGAGCGTGGCGCTGGAGACCGGCCGCATGCGCGCCGAAGGCCAGGCCGCCCAGCAAATCACCCACACCAGCTACCGCCACGCCTACTGGACCATGGCCCAGCTGGTGGCCCACCACAGCGTCAACGGCTGCGACCTGCAGCCCGGCGACCTGCTGGGCACGGGCACGCTGTCCGGCCCGACCTCCAGCGAGGCCGGTGCGCTGCTGGAGCTGACCGAAGGCGGCAAGAAGCCCGTGGCCCTGGCCAATGGCGAGAGCCGCACCTTCCTGCAGGATGGCGATGCCGTGATCCTGCGCGGCTGGTGCGAGAAGCCGGGCGCCGCGCGCATCGGCTTCGGCGAGTGCCGCGCCACCGTGCTGCCCGCGCGCCAGGCCTGATGGCAAAGGCAGATTGATCGGGGCCGATTGATCTGCGCGATTGGTCTGACCGATTGATTCACCCGATCGATCCGCCCGAATGTCGTGATTCCGACAGCCATGAGTGCATGACACAATTGCTGACATGCCCGCCCCATCGGAAGACGCCATCTCAGCACCTCCCGCCACCATCGACTTCGGAAGGCAGGCGGCCCCTGCCCGGCAGGAGCCCGCCTTTGCCGAGCCCGGCAGTGCCAACAGGCCCGACACGGCCGACTCTCCCAAGAGCCCCAGCAAACTGCCGCCCTCGATAGCCAGCGCCTTCGCTGCCGCAGCCTATGCGCTGCAGCACGGCGATGACGCCGCGGCCCCCAACGAGCGGGCAGGCGTCGGCGCACATGCCGGCGCCACCAGCTTCACGGGCGGACAGGGCACCGGCCTGATGCCGGGCCTGTACGCCAGCCTGATTGGCGAGCCCTCCCGCGACTACTACCTGCGCCTGTTCGAGCGCTTCGACGCGCTGGGCAAGCCCTTGCCTACCTGGAACCTGGCCGCAGGCCTGTTCACCCTGCCATGGTGCGGGCTGCGCGGGCAGTGGCAAGAGGGCGGCCTCTATGCGCTGGCCGCCGGCGGCACGGGCCTGGTCTGGGGCCTGCTGCTGCGCCCCGCGCTGGGCCTGCCCCCGGCGATTGCCCACGGCATCGATGCCACGCTGATCCTGCTGGCCATTGCCATTCCCGGCCTGGGCGCCAATGCCCTGTACTGGCACCATGTGCGCCGCCACACGCTGCAAGCCATTGGCGAGGCCCCCAACATGGCCGCAGCGCACGAACGCCTGGCCCGCCGCGCGGCCACGCCCCTGCGCAAGCGGCTGGCCGTGGCGGCCGGTGCGGTGCTTGCCGCCGCTGCCGGTGCAGGCATCTGGGCGATGTCGGGCATGCCACATTTCATGGCGGCACAGACCGAGGTGATCCCGTCCGAAGCCATACCGGCCGCTGCACCAGTTTCGCCAGCTGCACCAGCCGTGGTGCCACCGCCCGCCGCAGCCGTAGCTGCCGTTGAAGCGCCAAGGACGGAACCGGCGCCCGCACCCGCACCCGCACCCGCACCCGCCCCCATACCCCAGCCGAAAGAGCCGGTTGCCCAGACCGAGGCGCGCCCTGATCCGCAAGCGCCCTTGCCCGCTGCCGGCAGCACCGTCTCCGGCACGGTCGAACCCATGCCCGTCGTGGCAGCGGCCGGCGCTGCGGGTGCCGTCGCGGCCACTGCAGCGGCAGCCATTCCCGTCAAGGCCGCGTTGGTGCCAGCCAAAGCACCTGCACCTGCACCTGCACCTGCGCCTGCGCCAGCGTCCGTGCACGCAGCCACGCCAGCGCCCGCAAAGCCCTCCAAGGCGGCGGCTGAAACCAAACCAGCCAAGCCCGCCAAGCCTGCCGAACCCGTCGCAAAGGCCCCGGCACCTGCCAAGGCCGCCTCGGCGGCTCTGGAGCCGGGCAACTACTACATCAACATCGGCGTGTTCTCTGAAGCTGGCAATGCCGGGCGCGTGGTGGAGCGGCTGGAGAAAGCCAAGCTGCCCACGCTCAGCCAGACCCTCCACAGCAACAAGGGCGAGATCGTGCGCGTGCGCTCGGGCCCCTTTGCCAAGCAGCGCAGCGCCGATCAGGCGGCCGCCAAGATACGCGCCATGGGCATGGAGGCCACGGTCTTCCACCACGCCCCCGCGGAAGGCCGCAGCGCGCGGCGCTGAAGCCTTTGCTGCCACCTGTTACTTCCGCATGCCTTCGGCTTCGCCTTGGCCCGGCTCAGCCCGGCTAAGGTATGCGGCATTGTCCGAGGCAGCGCGCCCGCGCCCGCCCTGATACTGCGCAGCAACACCCCATGAATCGAGGAGACAGACCATGCCGATGACCGCCCCCGCCCTCCAACGCCGCCTTGCCGCCCTGGCCCTGCTGGGCGCCACCACCCTGGTGGCAGGCTGCGCCGGCATGAGCAATCCTTTTGGTGGCAGCAGCGGCGGCGCGGCGCAACCGGCCCCGCGCCCCGTGCAGGTCTGCAATGCGGCATCGGCGCAGTCCTTCGTGGGCAAGAGCAATACCTCGGCCACGCTGGAGGCCGCCCGCAAGCAGTCGGGTGCCTACATGGCCCGCGTGCTGCGCGAAGGCCAGCCGACCACCATGGAGTTCAACCAGGAACGCCTGAACCTGGTGGTCGACGGCACAGGCCGCATCGTGGCCGTGCGCTGCGGCTGATCGCCGACCGATTGCGCTGTGGCGCTGGATGAAAAAAGGACGCCGAGGCGTCCTTTTTCAATGGTCGTTGGCCCGCTCACTCCGCCAGGAACAACTCCTGCAGATCGCTGAGGAAGTCAAAACCCCGCTCCGTGGGCACCACCCGCCCCAGGTCGCGCGTGATCAGGCCCTTGGCCTGTGCGGCGTCCAGCCCCTTGGCGATGGACGACAGCGGCAGACCCGTGCGCTCCATGAAGTCCTGCAGCGCAAAGCCTTCGCGCAGGCGCAGCGCGTTGAGCATGTACTCGAAGGGCAGGTCGGCACGGCGCACCTCGCTGTCCTGCGCCAGCGGCGCGCCGGCCAGGGCCTGGTCCATGTAGCGCGCGGGATCGCGAAAGCGCACCTGGCGCACGATGCGGTGCGCAAAGCTGAGCTTGCTGTGCGCGCCCGCGCCTATGCCCAGGTAGTCGCCGAACTGCCAGTAGTTGCGGTTGTGCCAGCACTGGTGGCCCTCACGCGCATAGGCCGAGATCTCGTAGCGCTGCATGCCCGCGGCAGCGGTGCGCGCGGTGATGCGGTCCAGCATGTCGTAGGCCAGGTCGTCCTCGGGGATGGCAGGCGGAAACTTGGCGAAATACGTATTGGGCTCGATGGTCAGGTGATAGACCGACAGGTGCGGCGGGGCGAAGGACATGGCCACGTCCAGGTCCCGCGCCAGGTCCAGTTCGGTCTGGCCGGGCAGCGCGTACATCAGGTCGATGTTGAAGGTCTCGAAGCTGTCGGCCGCCTCGCGCACGGCCGCACGCGCCTGGGCGCCGTCGTGCACGCGGCCCACGGCCTGCAGCAGGCGGTCGTCAAAGCTCTGCACGCCAATGGACAGCCGCGTCACACCGGCCGCACGGAAGGCGCGGAAGCGGTCGGTCTCGAAGGTGCCGGGGTTGGCCTCCATGGTGATCTCGCAGTCGGCCTCCATGCGCAGGCGCGCGCGGATGGCGGCCAGCAGCCGGTCGATGGACTCGGGCGCGAACAGGCTGGGCGTGCCGCCGCCGATGAAGATACTGTGCACGGTGCGGCCCCAGATCAGCGGCAGCGCGCTCTCCAGGTCGGCGACCAGGGCATCGATGTAGCGGTCTTCGGGCAGCTCGGGGCCGTCGCGGCCATGCTCGTGCGAGTTGAAGTCGCAGTACGGGCACTTGCGAATGCACCAGGGCAGGTGCACATACAGCGACAGCGGCGGCAGGCTGCCCAGCTGCAGCGTGCCGGGGCGCATGTAGTGCTGGATGTCGCGCTGCACGGCGGCCTGGGCGCCGGAGGCCGAATCCTGGGGCTGGATGGGAATCATCGCACCCAGCGCTCGCGCACGAGTTCGATCATCTGCAGCGTGGCGCGGCCGCGGTGGCTGTGCGCGTGCTTCACGGCCGGGTCCATCTCGGCAAAGGTCTGGCCCAGCTCGGGGATGTACATCACGGGGTCGAAGCCGAAGCCCTGCGTGCCACGGCGCTCGGTGGTGATCTCGCCCTGCACACGGCCCATGGCGATCAGCGGCTCGGGGTCCCTGGCGCTGCGCACGCCCACCAGGGTGCTGACCATGGCGGCACGGCGGTCGGCCACGCCCTGCATCTGCTCCAGCAGGGCGCGCACGTTGTTGTCGTCGCTTTTCTCGTAGCCGAACTGCGTGCAGTAGTAGGCCGTGTCCACGCCCGGCAGGCCGCCGAAGTGCGAGACGCACATGCCGGCGTCGTCGGCAATGGCGGGCAGGCCCGTGCGCTCGGCCGCGAAGCGGGCCTTGGACAGCGCGTTCTCCACGAAGGTGCAATGCGGCTCGGGCGCCTCGCCCTCGAACAGGTCGCCCTGGCGAATCAGTTCAACGCCCAGCGGGGCGAACATGGCTTGCAGCTCGGCGAGCTTGCCGCGGTTGTTGGAGGCCAACACAATCTTCATCGTAGAAATCCAGTCGGGCGCCCGTGCGCCCTTTGTCGTCAATAGGTTCGGTAGTCCATGCGCGCCACCGGCACCGCTGCTGCGGGCCGGCAGCGGCGTTCAGCGCTTGAACTGGCGCTCGGCCGAGCGGCGTATCGCCTCGTTGATCTCGGCGATGGAGCGCTCGATGGCGGCGTCATCCAGCTCATCTTCCAGGTCTTCGATTGGCCCCCCCTGGATCGTGGATTCAAACGCGTCGTTCTCGATGTCCTGGGTGGAGATGCCCATGGTGGACTCGAAGGCGTCGGGCGTCTCCCACTCCATGGCGATGGCCGTGACGTTGTCGCTGGCATCGCCCGCGTTGCGCAGCGCCGTTTCCACCAGTTGGGGGATGGCCTGGGACACGGTGCGGCCGTGCAGGGTGCGCATCAGGTGCCCTTCGTCCACGCTGCCCCACAGGCCGTCGGAGCACAGCAGCAGCTTGTCGCCCTGCTCCAGCCGGCGCGGCTCGGTCACGTCGTAGATGGGCTTGGACGGCGAGCCCAGGCAGGTGAACAGCACATTGCGGCTGGATGTCTTGAGCTGCGCGGCGATCTCGCCCATCTCCAGATAGGAGTGGTCACGCGTGCGCACCAGCAGCTCGCCACCGCGCACCAGGTACAGGCGCGAGTCGCCGCAGTGGATCCAGGTGATCTTGCCCTTCTGGATGACGGCCGCCACCAGCGTGGTGCGCGGCGTATCGATCATGCCCTTGGCGCTGGCGTAGCGCAGGATCTGCCGGTGCGCGTGCAGCAGCGCATCGACCAGAAAGCCCTGCGGATCGTCCAGCAGCGGCTTGGCCTGGCGCTGGAAATGCACGGACATCACCTGCAGCGCCAGCTGCGCGGCGACCTCGCCTTCGGGATGGCCGCCCATGCCGTCGGCCAGCACGAAGAGCACGGCCTCCCGCGTGTAGCAGTAGCCCATGCGGTCTTCATTGAGCGCCCGGCCGCCGCGGCGGCTCAGCTGAAATACCGAAAACCTCATGGCTTGCGCTCCTGGCCGACGGCCGGCAGGCCTGCCGCGCCGCTGATCTTCTGCATGTTCTTCTTGGCGTCGGTCACCAGCGTGTCCAGTTGCAGGCGCATGCGCTCGGAGACACTGAGCTTGGTGTAGCGGCGCTCACCCTCGCGGCTCAATTCCTTTTGCAGCGCAAACACCGACTGCGGGCGCGAACCCGGGTCCATGGCCATGCACCACTCGACGACTTCGATGAGGTTGTCCGAGTACACGCCGCGCAGCTTGGTCAGCGCCAGCGTGAGCCTGTCCTTGTCCTGGCGCTGCGGCGCCTCGTTGGGCGGAAAGCCCTGCATGCAGGCATAGATGCAGGCGCCAATCGCGTAGATGTCGGTCCAGGGGCCGAGCGACGCATCGCGGCGGTACATCTCGGGCGCGGCAAAGCCCGGCGTGTACATGGGGCGGATGAAGTTGCCTTCCTTGGACAGCACCTCGCGCGCCGCGCCGAAGTCGATCATCACGGCGCGGTCATCATTGGTGATGAAGATGTTGGCCGGCTTGATGTCCAGGTGCAGCATCTTGTGCTGGTGCACGATGCGCAGGCCGCGCAGCACCTCGTCGAACAGCGAGCGGATGGTCGATTCGCGGAACACCTTCTCGGCCTTGAGCTCGCGCGCGGTGACAACGAAGTCCTGCAGGGTGGCACCCTCCAGGTAGTTCATCACCATGTAGACGGTTTCGTTCTCGCGAAAGAAGTTGAGCACGCTGACCACGGAAGCGTGCGAGATCTGTGCAAGGGAACGCCCTTCCTCGAAGAAGCTCTTGAGGCCCAGGCGGTACAGTGAAAGCTTTTCGGGAGCCACGGCGGGCTGCAACTCTCCGGGGGCACGGGTGGCCAGCGATGCGGGCAGGTATTCCTTGATCGCAACCTGCTTGCCCTCTGCATCCAAGGCCAGGTAAACGACGCCGAAACCGCCGGAAGCAAGCCTGCGCACCACCCGATAGCCGCCGATCGTGCTGCCTGGCGGCAATGGCGCCGGCTTGATCTTGGAAGACATTTTTCTCCGGTGAGTCTCAGGGATGAGGCGAAACCCGGATAATCGGGCAATTGCAAGCATCCATCAAAAGTCCAATGCCAGTTTACAGCATGACCGGATACGCCAGTGCCCAGCACGGCGCGTCCGCAGAAGATGGTGGAGCGTCGGGCCGCAACAGCCGGCTCGGTCTGGAGATCCGCTCGGTCAACAGCCGCTTCCTGGATCTTTCGTTCCGCCTGCCCGACGAGTTGCGCGCCCATGAGCCGGCCCTGCGGGCCCTTCTGACCGCCCGCCTCAAGCGCGGCAAGGTCGAAGTGCGCGCCGCCATCGACAACGACGACGGCAACTCCCTGCCCGACCCCTCCACCGCCATGCTGCAGCGCCTGGCCATGCTCCAGGACACCGTCCAGTCATGGCTGCCCGACGCTCGCAGCCTGTCCGTCTCCGACGCGCTGCGCCTTGCCAGCGGCGGCGCCAACTCGGCCATCGACTGGAGCAGCGTGCTGCCCACGCTGGCAGAGCAGGCCCTGACCGAACTGCTGGAAGCCCGCGCCCGCGAAGGCAAGCGCCTGGCCACTATGCTGCTGGACCGCATCGCCCAGTTGCGCAAGCTCGCGGCAGACGCCACGCCCCTGGTGCCCCAGCTCGTGGAGCAGCAGCGCCTGCGCTTCATGGAGCGCTGGAAGGAAGCGATGGCCCTGGCCGAAGGCGCCGTGGCGCCTGAAGCCGCCCAGGACCGCGCCCTGACCGAGGCCACGGCCTTTGCCATCCGCATCGACGTGGCGGAAGAAGTCACCCGCCTGGACTCGCACCTGGACGAGATCCAGAGTCTGCTCAAGAAGGGCGGCGAGATCGGCAAGCGCCTGGATTTCCTGATCCAGGAACTGCACCGCGAAGCCAACACGCTGGGCTCCAAGTCCGCCACGCTGGAGCTGACCCGCATCAGCGTGGACATGAAGGTGCTGATCGAGCAGATGCGCGAGCAGGTGCAGAACATCGAATAAGCCCATCACAGATGCCCATGCGTAACCAAACTGCGCACAAATCCATGGATTACCCCGGAAACCTCTTTGTCGTCTCGGCCCCCAGCGGGGCCGGCAAGTCCAGCCTGGTGCGAGCCCTGCGCGAGTTCGATGCGCGCGTCTCGCCCTCCGTCTCCCACACCACCCGCGCGCCGCGTGGCCAGGAAAAGCACGGCCGCGAGTACTACTTCGTCTCCGACCAGGAATTCGACACCATGGTGTCGAACAACGCCTTCGTCGAATGGGCGAATGTGCACAGCCGCCGCTACGGCACGGCCAAGAAGGCGCTGGAAGAGCGCATCCAGGTCGGCACCGACGTGCTGCTGGAGATCGACTACCAGGGCGCGCTGCAGGTCAAGGAAGCGTTTCCGAACGCCGTTCTGATCTTCATCCTGCCGCCCAGCTGGGACGAGCTTCGCGCACGCCTGGAAAACCGGGGCGAGGATGCGCCCGAGGTGATCGAACTGCGCCTGACGAACGCGGCCGAGGAGATGGCCCAGGTGGCGAAATTCGACTTCGTTATAATCAACGAATTGTTCGAGAGCGCACTGTTTGATCTCAAGACGATCATCCACGCCCAGCGCCTCAAGTATGCGGCTCAGCGCAGCCGCCGCGCAGAGACCTTCGAGTCTCTCAATATTTCTGTACCCAACTGACGTTTCCCGGAGATCCTGATGGCACGCATCACTGTTGAAGACTGCCTGGAGCAGATCCCTAACCGCTTCCAGCTCGTGTTGGCCGCCACCTACCGCGCCCGCATGCTGAGCCAGGGCCACACGCCCAGGATCGAAACCAAGAACAAGCCCGGTGTCACCGCCCTGCGCGAGATCGCCGAAGGCAAGGTCGGCCTGGAGATGCTGAAGAAGGTTCCGGGCTGATTTGCTGCAAAGCAACACAATGGCCCCACAAAGAGCACCGCACAGCGGTGCTTTTTTTTACATGAAGCCTGCACAAACCCGCATGCACGCTACATTTAAGTCATGAAAGCGGCCTTGACTTCGTTCACAGCCCCCTCTGATCCCGTACCGACACCCCGGCCCGAGCGCATGTCTGCAGAGCAGGCAGCGAGCGTGTCGGCCAATGCCTTTGCCGGACTGATGGAGCACCTGGGTTACCTGGATGCCACCAGCATCGAGCAGGTGCGCGAAGCGTATGCCTTTGCCGACCTGGCCCACAGCGACCAGTGGCGCAGCAGCGGCGAACCCTACATCACCCATCCCATTGCCGTCACCGCGCTGTGCGCGAGCTGGAAGCTCGACGCCCCGGCCCTGATGGCCGCGCTGCTGCACGATGCGATGGAAGACTGCGGCGTCACCAAGGCGGACCTCGCCCAGCGCTTCGGCCAGGACGTGGCCGAGCTGGTCGACGGCCTCACCAAGCTGGACAAGCTGCAGTTCAACACGCGTGAGGAAAACCAGGCCGAGTCCTTCCGCAAGATGCTGCTGGCCATGGCGCGCGATGTGCGCGTCATCCTGATCAAGCTGGCCGACCGCACCCACAACATGCGCACCATGGGCGACATGCCGCGCAACAAGTGGGGCCGCATCTCGTCGGAGACGCTGGAGATCTACGCCCCCATCGCCCACCGCCTGGGCCTGAACCAGACCTACCGCGAGCTGCAGGACCTGGCCTTCCGCCACCTGCACCCCTGGCGCTATGCCACGCTGGAAAAGGCCATCGCCCGCTCGCGCAAGCGCCGCCGCGACCTGGTCCAGCGCGTGCAGGACGAGGTCAATGCGGAGTTCGCCGGCGCAGGCCTGCAGGCACGCCTGGCCGGGCGCGAAAGCACGCTGTATTCGCTCTATCTGCGCATGGAGAAGAACCAGCTGAGCTTTGCCAAGGTGACGGACGTCTACGGGTTTCGCGTCATCCTGCCGCGCGTGATCGACTGCTACACCGCGCTGGGCGTGCTGCACCAGATGTACAAGCCCATGCCGGGCCGCTTCAAGGACTACATCGCCATTGCCAAGAACAATGGCTACCAGTCGCTGCACACCACGCTGGTGGGCCCCTCGGGCGTGAACATCGAGTTCCAGATCCGCACCGAGGAAATGCACATCGTCGCCGAAGCCGGCGTCGCCGCGCACTGGCTGTACAAGGCCCAGCCCGGCCACGATTCCGAGCAGCTGGGCACGCAGTGGCTGCAGTCGCTGCTGGACATCCAGAACGAGACGCGCGATGCGGCCGAGTTCTGGGACCACGTCAAGGTGGACCTGTTCCCCGACGCCGTCTACGTGTTCACGCCCAAGAGCGAGATCATGGCCATGCCGCGCGGCGCCACCGTGGTGGACTTCGCCTATGCCATCCACAGCAAGGTCGGCAACCACATGACGGCCGCGCGCATCAACAACGAGGAAGTGCCGCTGCGCACCGAACTCAAGAGCGGCGACGTGGTGCAGATCGTCACCTCCGAGGACGCCACGCCCAACCCGGCCTGGCTGGGCTTCGTGAAGACGGGCCGCGCGCGCTCCAAGATCCGCCACTACCTGAAGTCGGCCGCGCAAAGCGAATCGGCCCGCCTGGGCGAGAACCTGCTGGCCCAGGCCATGCGTGCCGAAGGCATGGATGCCGTGCCGCCGGCCGACGAGGCCAACCAGGCACTGTGGGACGAGGTCCTGCGCATGGCCGGCAGCCGCAGCCGCGCCGACCTGATGGTGGACATCGGCATGGGCCGGCGCATTGCGTCGCTGGTGGCCTCGCGCCTGACGGCGCTGATGGCGCGCCACGGCCACCGGCCCGACGCCCTGCTGCTCACACGCGAACGCTTCAACTCCAGCAACCGCCCCTTCCAGGGTGCCGTGCTGCTGGACGGCTCCAACCAGGGCTCCATCCACTACGCGCAATGCTGCCGCCCCGTGCCGGGCGACCCCATCGTGGGCTACCTGGGCAGCGGCGAAGGCCTGATCGTCCACCATGCGCAGTGCAAGATCGCGCAGCGCCTGCAGGAAAAGGACAGGGACCGCTTCATCGTGGTCGAGTGGGCCGATGACATGGATGCCGCGCGCCTGTTCGAGGCACGCATCGTGGTCACCGTCAACAACGGCAAGGGCGTGCTCGCGCGCGTGGCGGCCGAGCTGGCGGGCGCCGAGGTGGACATCCTGCGCGTGGACATGGCCGACGAGGCTGCCATGAGCACCACGGACCTGTGCTTCGTGATCTCGGTGCACGACAACCAGCAGGTGGAGTCCGCGCTGCGCAACCTGCGCCGCGTGCACTCGGTGGTGCGCGCATCGCGCGTCATCCCCTGATGAACACTGCCCCGCTCCTGCGGGGCTTTTTCATTGCGCCAGGTCCTGGGCCAGCTGCTGCAGCAACGGGCCGCAGTCCTGCTCGATCTTGAGGGCCAGCAAATCCTCGGAGCGCATGCGGCCCTGGTTGATGGCGGCCACAGGCTTGCCCTGGGCCACGGCCTCATGCACGAAGCGCAGGCCTGAATACACCATCAGCGAAGAACCGGCGACCAGCAGCCCGCCGGCCTGCTGCAGCATGGCGCGCACGGCCTGCACCCGCTGGCTGGGCACGCCTTCCCCGTAGAACACCACGTCGGGCTTGAGCACGCCGCCGCAGTGCGGGCAGGCCGGCACGTCGAAGCGGCTGAAGTCGCGCCCCTCCAGATCGGCATCGCCGTCGGGCGCGGCCTGGGCGCTCAGGCCGGCCCAGCGGGGGTTGCGCTCCAGCAGCATGGCCTGCAGCACGGCGCGCTCCATGCCGGCGCCGCAGCCCATGCAGCGCACGGCGGCGATGCGGCCGTGCAGGTCGATGACGCCATCGCTGCCCGCGGCCGTGTGCAGGCCGTCCACATTCTGGGTGACCAGGCCTTCGATCCATCCGCGCTGCTGCAACTGCGCCAGTGCCGCGTGGGCCTGGCCGGGCCTGGCCTGCGCCATCACGGGCCAGCCCAGCAGGCTGCGCGCCCAATAGCGCTGGCGCGTGGCATGGCTGCCCATGAAGGCCTGCAGCGTCACCGGCTGGGGGCGCTTCCACTGGCCTTCCAGATCCCGGTAGTCCGGAATGCCGGAGCCCGTGCTGCAGCCCGCGCCCGTCAGCACCAGCCAGCGCCGGCCGGGCGGCAGCAAGGCGCGCAGGGCCAGCGCGGCATCGTGCAGAACCGGGGATGGTGATGGCGGCGGAGCGGTGGCGGTCATGGCCGCACAGCATAGCGGCCCCGCACGCCCAATGCAGAAACACCGTGTTGCACTCCGAGCCGGGGCGCAGCGGAGACAATGGCCGGATGCACCACGCACACGCCACCGCCCAAGCCACAGCCCAAGCCTTTCCCACCGCCCGCCATCCCGCCGCGCTCAACCGTGCCGCCCTGGCCACCGCCCTGGCCGCCGTGCTGCTGGCCGGCTGCGCGTCCCGGCCGGCGCCTGCGCCGGTCACGGTGCCGCCCTCCATGCCCGCCCCCACGGCGCCTGTAGCGCCCGTGCAGCCCGAACCGGCCACCGCGCCGGATGCCGCCCAGCAGGCCGAAGCCACCAGCTTCGAAGCGTGGAAGCGGGATTTCGCGCGCAAGGCGCTGGACGCCGGCATCTCGGAGAAAACCGTGCGCAGCGCACTGGAGCCTGCCCGGCTGCAGCGCCGCGCGGTGCAGCTGGACCGCTCGCAGCCTGAATTCACGCGCACGCCCTGGCAGTACCTGGACAGCGCCGTATCCGCCCAGCGCATCGCCCAGGGCCGCGCCAAGCTGCGCGAAGCGGCTGCACCGCTGCAGTCGGCCACCCAGCGCTATGGCGTGCCGGCCGAGGTGATCGCCGCCATCTGGGGCATGGAAAGCAATTTCGGCGGCAACTTCGGCAACTTCCCCACGGTCGATGCGCTGGCCACGCTGGCCTTCGACGGCCGGCGCGCCGCCTGGGCGCAAAAGGAGCTGCTCGCAGCCCTGCGCATCATCGACAACGGCGATATCGATGCGGCCCACATGATCGGCTCCTGGGCGGGTGCCATGGGCCACACGCAATTCCTGCCCTCCGTGTTCCTGGCCTATGCGGTGGATGCCGATGGCGACGGCCGCCGCGACATCTGGGGCAGTCTGCCCGATGTGACGGCCTCCACGGCGAACTACCTGGCCCATTCGGGCTGGAAGACGGGCGAGCCCTGGGGCGTGGAAGTGCGCCTGCCGGCAGGCTTTGACCATGCACGCGCCGAGACCAGCGTGCGCCAGGACAGCGCGCAATGGGCGGCCGAGGGCGTGCAGGCCGTGGACGGCTCCGCCCTGCCCGCCATGGCCGATGCCAGCGTGATCGCACCGGCCGGCGCGCGCGGGCCGGCCTTCATGGTGGGAGCCAACTTCCGCACCATCCTGCGCTACAACAACTCCGTGAATTACGCGTTGGGCGTGGGCCTGCTGTCGCAGCAACTGGCCGGCGGCCCGGGTGTGCAGGCGGCCTGGCCGCGCGATCTGGCACCGCTGTCGCGCGACCAGTTGCGCGCCTTGCAGGCTGCGCTCAACGAACGGGGATTTTCGGCCGGCACGGCAGATGGCGTGATGGGCCCGGCCACGCGCGCGGGCCTGCGCCAGTTCCAGCAAAGCCAGGGCCTGGTGGCCGACGGCTATCCCACGCTGGAGCTGCTGCAGAAACTGCAGCCCTGAACGCTCACACGGCGGCGCTTCCCGGCTCCGGGTAGGTGACTTCCAGCACTTCCAGCGTGCGCACACCTGCGGGTGTGGGCAGGGCCACCTCGTCGCCCACACGGGCCTTGAGCAGGGCGCGCGAGACGGGTGCGATCCAGCTGACCTGCTGGCGTGCGCTGTCGGCCTCGTCGATGCCCATGATGGTGATGGTGCGCTCCTCGCCCTCGTCATCGACATAGGTGACGGTGGCGCCGAAGTAGATCTGCTCGCTGCCGGCATGCACGGAGGGATCGACCACCTCGGCGATCTCCAGCCGCTTGGTCAGAAAGCGGATGCGCCTATCGATCTCGCGCAGGCGCTTCTTGCCGTAGAGATAGTCGCCGTTCTCGGAGCGGTCGCCATTGCTGGCCGCCCAGTGCACGATTTCCACGATGCGCGGGCGCTCGTTGTCGATCAGGTCCAGCAGCTCCGTCTTCAGCCGCGCGAAGCCCTGGGGCGTGATGTAGTTCTTGCCGCCCGGCGGCAAGGGCGGCAGGCCGACTTCATCATCGTCGTCGCCGTCGGATTCCTTGGTGAAAGCCTTGCTCATAAGGAGCCGATCTTCACACAGATCACCGCAGGAGGCGAAGACGCCGCACAAACCACGACACCAACTGAGCACAAACGAAAAAGCCTCAGAACTTTGCAGTTCTGAGGCTTGTCGTTTTGGTGCGGCTGGCAGGAATCGAACCCACGACCCCTTGGTTCGTAGCCAAGTACTCTATCCAGCTGAGCTACAGCCGCCAAGCTTCGAATTATAGCGTGCTTTTTGAACGCTTACGGAAAACCATGAAAATATCGAAAAATAACCGTTGACCAGCGCCTGAACCATTGCCACGGCCTCTGTGCGGGCCTGTGCGGGCCTGTGCGGGCGCCTGAAACGAAAAAGCCTCAGAACTTTGCAGTTCTGAGGCTTGTCGTTTTGGTGCGGCTGGCAGGAATCGAACCCACGACCCCTTGGTTCGTAGCCAAGTACTCTATCCAGCTGAGCTACAGCCGCCAAGACAACGATTGTATATCAATTTCTGGCCTCTCCGCAAAAATTGCAACCATCGCAAACTCCGGGCCCCGTGGCGCACCAGCTGGCCTATATTGGCCGGTCGCGGATGCAGGCCCTGCCCTGCACCTGCGCGGGAGACAAACACAGCGAGCGGCCCGCCGCAGCGGCGGGAACGACAAGACATGACAGACAAGCGCGCGGCCACGCAGCCGCAACCGCCCGAGGGCGCCATGTGGGGGCAGCTGTTTCGCCGCAGCGCCCGCCCCTCCCTGAGCCTGCAGGGCCAGATCCGCGAGATGCTGGTCGATGCCATCCTCTCGGGCATCCTCGCACCCGGCGAATCCATTCCCTCCAGCCGCGAGCTGGCGCGCCACCTGGGCGTGGCGCGCATCACCGTCGTGCTGGCCTACCAGCAGCTGGCCGAGGAAGCCTTTTTGCTGAGCCGCCAGCGCAAGGGCCACTTCATCCATCCCGACGTACTCAAGGGGCGCACGCCGGGCGGCGCTGCGGCCAGCAGCACCCCTGGCGAAGGCCGCCGCACCGACTGGTCGCGGCGCCTGTGGCTGCTGCCCAGCCAGCAGCGCAGCATCGTCAAGGAAGAGGACTGGCAGCGCTACCCCTATCCCTTCCTGTACGGCCAGTTCGACAAGGAGCTGTTTCCCACGGCCGCCTGGCGCGAATGCTGCCTCAAGGCCCTGGGCGTGCTGGACATACGCCAGTGGGCGCCCGACCAGATCGCGCGCGACGACGAGATGCTGATCCAGCAGGTGCAGACCAAGATCCTGCCGCGCCGCGGCGTCTGGGCCTCGGCCGACGAGCTGATCATTACCGTGGGTGCGCAGCACGCCCTCTACATGGTGGCCGACCTGCTGATGCGCGAGGGCACGGCCGTGGGCATCGAGGAGCCCGGCTACCCCGACGCGCGCAACATCTTCAGCAGCCGCACCTCCCAGGTCATCCCGCTGCCGGTGGACGGCCAGGGCCTGCCGGTCACGCCGCTGCTGCGCCAGCTCGACTACCTCTACGTGACGCCCAGCCACCAATGCCCCACGGGCGTGACCATGCCGCTGGCGCGGCGCGAGGCGCTGCTGGAGATGGCCGAGGCGCACGACATCATCCTCATCGAGGACGACTACGAGAGCGAGAGCAGCTTCGACGGCCAGCCCATTCCGGCGCTCAAGAGCCTGGACCGCAGCAACCGCGTGATCTACGTGGGCAGCCTGTCCAAGAGCCTGGCGCCGGGCCTGCGCGTGGGCTACATCGTGGCTGCGCCCGAGCTGATACGCGAGCTGCGCGCGCTGCGCCGGCTCATGATCCGCCACCCCGCCACCTTCGTGCAGCGCACGCTGGCCATGTTCATCTCCCTGGGCCACTACGAGGCCCAGCAGCGGCGACTGGCCCAGGCGCAGAAGGAGCGGCACGCGGCGCTGACGGCCGCCATGGCCGAGCATGCACCCGGCTGCCGCATCACGCCCGTGCGCGGCGGCGGCTCGTGCTGGGTGCAGTTGCCCGACCACATTCCTGTCGAAGCCCTGGCGCAGCGCGCCGCAGCGCACGGCGTGCTCATCGAGCCCGGCGATGTGTTCTTCGCCCGCCCGGACACGCCCGGCAGCTTCATGCGCATGGGCTACCAATCCATACCCGCCAACGACATCGGCCAGGGCGTGAAGGCCCTGGCCGATGCGATCCGTGAGGAGCAGCCCGAGAAGTAACGCAAGGAATGGCCGGGACCGGCCCTGCCGGTCCCGTCGCCCCTGGGTCAGTACTTCTGCGGCTCGGGCTGCGCGGCCTAGGACAGCGAGGACACCACCGGCGCCACGCCACGCTGCAGGAACTGCCGCACGCCATAGGCCAGCAGCAGGATGCACAGGCTGGCCACGCCCAGCGCCAGCGGTGTGCGCTGCTCGGGGATGAAGGCCATGGCGATGACGATGGACAGCATGCCGAAGATGGCGAACCAGGTCAGGTACGGATAGCACCACATGCGCACCTTGAGCAGGTGCGGCGCCTCACGCTCCAGGCGGGAGCGCAGGCGCAGCTGCGAGATGGCGATCAGGATGTAGACGAAGATCGCCACCGTGCCGTAGGAATTGACCAGGAAGGCGAACACCTTGTCGGGCGACACATAGGACATCACCACGGCGCCGTAGCCGAACACCGTGGCCACCAGGATGGCGCGCGTGGGCACGCCGTTGCGGCTGACCTTGGCCAGCGCCTGGGGCGCATCGCCGCGCCGCGTCAGCGCGAACAGCATGCGCGAGGATGCATACAGCCCCGAGTTCAGCGCCGACAGCACGGCCGTCAGCACGATGGCGTTCATGATCTGCGCGGCAGCGGGCACGCCCATGGTGTTCAGTGCGCTCACATACGGCGTGGCGATGCCAACCGCATTCCAGGGCACCAGGCAGGCCACTAGGAAGATGGAGCCCACATAGAACACCAGCACGCGCGTGATCACCGAGCTGGTGGCCTTGGCCACGGCCTTCTGCGGCTCGGCAGTTTCGGCCGCCGCGATGGTCACGATTTCGGCGCCGAAGTAAAAGCCCGTGGCCGCCACGGCCCCGGTCAGCACCGGCACGATGCCGTTGGGCATGAAGCCGCCATTGCCGGTGAGGTTGCCGAAGTGCATGCCCTGCGACGCAGGCGTCAGGCCCAGCACGTAGACGCCCGCCACGAACAGGAAAACCACGATGGCCGCCACCTTGATGGAGGCGAACCAGAACTCGAACTCGCCAAAGGACTTCACCGAGACCAGGTTGGTCAGCGTCAGCATCACCAGCAGCACCAGGCTGATGCTCCAGTTGGGGACATCGGGCAGCCAGTAGCGCACCAGGTCGGCACCGGCCACGGCCTCCAGCGCCACGACGATGACCCAGAAGTACCAGTACATCCAGCCCGTCAGAAAGCCTGCCAGCCGGCCCACGCCGGGGCGGTCGCGCCAGGCCTCTCGCGCATATTCGTAGAAGGACCCTCCGCCGGGCATGGAGCAGGCCAGCTCGCCCAGCATGCGCATGACCAGCACCACGAGCAGGCCCGTGATGAGGAAGGAAAGAATCGCGGCCGGCCCGGCCGACTTGATGACGACGCCGCTGCCCACGAACAGCCCGGCGCCGATGACGCCGCCCAGGGCGATCATGGTCATGTGCCGCTGTTTGAGCCCGTGTGAAAGCCCCGGCGAAGAGGCTTGCTGATGTCCGATCATGTCTTGTCTCCTGTTGCGTTCAGGCGCCACGGCTGATGCTCTGTTGTGGTGGCTGCGCAGGTGCGCGCCTTGCCGTGGCGTATCCGGTGTTCCCGGTAGCACGGGGCCGCAAGGCCCCGCGCCGTCAGGCGGCCGCCACCGGCGGGCGGTCCTTGCGGAAGGCGTTCTTCACGGCGATCTTTCCGTCCTTGAAGGTGAAGACATCCACCATGCGCGCTTCCACGCGCAGGCCGTCGGCCTTGGTGCCCTTGAAGGTGCTCTCGGACACGCCACGGTCGCCCTGCACGAAATGGTCTCCATCGAGCCAGGCCGCATCGGGGAAGGCCTGCCAGGCCATCTGAAAGCCCTCGCGCACCGCCTGGCGGCCGACGAAGCTGCGGCCCATGAGATCGGGCCCGGCCACGGCGTGGAACTCGCACTCATCGGCCATGAAGCCCATCAGGGCCTCGATGTCGTGGCGGTTCCAGGCCTCGGCGAAGCGGGCCAGGAACTGGGCATCTGGAGGGTTGGTGTCTGCGCTCATGCTGTCTCCTTGTCTGTGGTGGGTACCACGGCGCCGGGCCCCGGGCAGGGCCGCCGCGCCGCGTCATCGAAATGTCGATGGGCCATGGTAGGTAGCAGGCACACGGACCCGTTAGAACCAGATGCCATCAATCGTTAGGTCCAGGCGCGCGCACCGGCCGCCACTGGCTCTATCGAAAGCTGGGCTGTGGCGCTAACTGGCTCCATGGCCTGCTGGCTATGCTGATTCCATCGTCGGCGCACCGCCTTGCAGGGCTTGCCGGCATTGGCCCCATTCCACCGAATCCATAGCAAAAAGCGGCAGATCCCAAGCCGCCGCACCAGGAGACATCCGCCATGAAAGCCGAGGACATCCGCCCCAGCCACCTGCGTCCCTACGACCCTCAGTACGACCCGCTGGTGGCCGCCAACCCGGGCCACGGCACGGGCTATGCGCCCACTTACTGGGTCGGCACGGCGGGACGCCCGCCAGACGATGACGGCCCCGTCAGCGGCGACATGGACGTGGACGTGGCCATCGTCGGCTCGGGCTTCACGGGCCTGGCCACGGCCCTGTTCCTGGCGCGCGAGCACGGCATCCGCGCCGTGGTGCTGGACGCCAACCAGACCGCCTGGGGCTGCACCAGCCGCAACGGCGGCCAGGGGCAGAACGCCAGCGGGCGCCTGTACCGCTCGCAATGGATCGCACGCTGGGGCAAGGACGTGGCGCTCAAGCTCGACGCCGAGATCCGCGAGGGCTTCCAGACCTTCAAGGACTTGGTGGCCGAATTCCCCGAGTGCGAGCCCCAGCCCGGCGGCCACCTCTACATCGCCCACCGCGAAAAGAAACTCGACTTCCTGCGCAACGAGACCCAGATCATGCGCGAGGTCTTCGGCTACGACGCCCGCATGCTCAGCCCCGAGGAGCTGCGCCGCGACTATGTGAACGACGCCGACAGCCACGGCGCCATGCACGAGCCCGACGGCATCGGCGTGCACCCGCTCAAGCTGGCCTTCGGCTACCTGCGCAAGGCGCGGGAGCTGGGCGTCAAGGTGCACCCGGCCAGCCCGGTGCTGGGCGTCGAGACGCGCAACGGCGTGCACCACCTGCGCACGCCCGGCGGCACCGTGCGGGCGCGCGCCGTGGGCTTTGCCACGGGCGGCTACACCAGCAACGCCCTGCATGGCAGCCTGCGCTCCAAGATCATGCCCATCCTCTCGAACTCGCTGGTCACGCGGCCGCTGACCGAGCAGGAGCTGGAGGCCACGGGCTTCAAGACCACCCAGGTCATCACCGACACCCGCACGCTGCGCTTTTACTACCGCCGCCTGCCCGACAACCGCGTGCAGATCGGCAGCCGCAGCGCCGTCACGGGCGCCGATGCGCCCAACCCCATCCACATGGCCAAGCTGGTGGACGGCCTGCACCGCAAGTTCCCGGCGCTCAAGGGCATCACCATCGACTACTCCTGGTGGGGCTGGGTCGATGTGAGCCACGACATGATGCCGCGCGTCTTCCAGCCCGATCCGGCCCAGAGCATCTTCTACGCCGTGGGCTATGGCGGCAACGGCGTCTCCTTCTCGGCCCACGCGGGCCGTCGCATGGCCGAGCGCATCGCGGGGCGCCAGAGCAAGACCTTCGAGCTGCCCATCTACAACTCGGAGCTGGAGTATCCGAACGTCTTCAACATGGTGCGCTCGCCCGCGTTTGCGCCGTTTCGCCGGCTTGGGCAGCGGTTCCTGTACCACTGGTACTACATGCGCGACGAAAAGCTCTGAACCCCCAACCGATTGCTGCTTGGGCCGGCCTCCTGCAGGGGGCCGGCCCTTTTTTTCAGCAGCGCCGGGGGCAGCCAGCTGCTACCGGTTCCGCATCCAGTCGGCCGTGTTCATGAAGCTGGCCTTGAGGCGCACGCGCAAATCCTCGGGCACGCCGGTCTCGCCCATGGCCTGGTCCATGCAGGCCACCCACTGGTCGCGTTCCAGGATGCCGATGGAAAACGGCATGTGGCGCATGCGCAGGCGCGGGTGGCCGAAGCGGTCCTGGTAATGGTCCGGGCCGCCCAGCCAGCCGCACAGGAACCAGAACAGCTTCTGACGCGCATCGGCCAGCGTGCTGCCGTGGGCGGCACGCAGTTCGGCATAGCCGGGCTCCAGGTCCATGAGATCGTAGAAACGGTCCACCAGGGCCTGCACCCTGGGCTCGCCGCCGATCCATTCATAGGGGGTCTGGGGGGCGTTGTTCTGGGATTCCTCTGACATGGCGAAAAGCGGCTGGCGGCTGAGTGAAACCCGCGATTGTCAGGCATGTGCCATGTCCGTGCCCGTACCGGTATCCTTGGGGGCCCCGGCACGCAGGAAGCCGTACACCGCCAGCGCCGTGAGCACCGTGATGCCCGCCAGCACATCCAGCAAGATGCCAAAGGCCTGGCCATGGGCCGCCAGCACGGCGGGTGCAGACAGGCCGGGCAGCAGGGCCATGGCCTCGGCGATGTTCCCCGTCACCAGCAACTGCGCCGCACGGCCGGTGGCATGCACCGCCTGCACCGCCTGGGGCGCCTGAGCTGCCAGGGCCGACAGACGCCATGCCAGCAATGCAGCCAGCCCCGCGCCCACCAGCGCCAGCGCCATGCCCTCGCCCGCCACGCGCACCGTGCTGAAAATGCCCGTGGCCATGCCGGCGCGCTCGCTGGGCACCACGCTCACGGCCAGGCCATCCATCAAACCCCAGGGCAGCCCGATGCCCAGGCCGATCAGCAGCAGCGGGGGCGCCATCTGCGCAAAGGCCGTGCCCGGCGCGCACCCGCCCAGCCACAGCAGGCCCGCCGCGCACACCAGCAACCCCGCCAGGCACAGCAGCGCGGCCGAAACCCAGCGTGTGAGCCAGCCCGCCAGCAACGGCACGAACAGCATGGGCAGGGACAGCACAAACATCAGCTGCCCCGCCTGCAGCGGCGCCATGCCCTCCACGCCGATGAAGCGCACCGGCAGCAGCACCAGCAGCACCACGAAGGCATAGGCCGGCGCACCCGCCAGCAACTGCACGCCCACGAAACGCGGATAGCGAAACAGCGACAGGTCCAGCATGGGCTGCCCCGTGCGCTGCTGCACGCGCCGCTCCACGGCCACAAAGGCCGCCAGCGCCAGCGCGGCACCGGCCAGCGGCAGCAGCGCCGCCCCGCTGGACCAGCCCGCCTCCGGCCCCTGCAGCACGCCCCAGGTCAGCAGCGCCAGGGCTGCGGTGAACAGCAGCGCACCGGCCCGGTCCAGCCGCTGCGCCTTCGGGTTGCGCGACTCCGGCATACAGCGCAGCCCCAGCACCAGCGCGGCCAGCGCCACGGCGGCCACGCAAAGCACCACGCCGCGCCAGCCCGCCACGCCCAGCAACCAGCCCGACAGCAACGGCCCGAAGGCCAGGCCCACGCCAAACGACGTGCCCACGCCACTGAAGGCGCGCATGCGCCCCGCTCCATCGAACACCTGGGCCAGCGCCGCCGTGCCGCCCGCCAGCGCGGCCGCCGCGCCCAGGCCCTGCAGCGCACGCAGCAGGTTGAACACGACGATAGCCCCCTGCCCGCCCAGGCAGGCCTGGGCCAGCGCACTGACCAGCACCACGCCCAGCCCGGTCAGGAAAACGCGCCGCCGCCCGTGCAGATCGGCCAGCGCGCCGGCCGCCATCAGCGTGGCGCCAAAGCTCAGCATGAAGGCATTCGTCACCCAGTTGAGCGCCAGCGGCCCGCCGCCCAGCGCCTCGCGCAGCGCAGACAGGGCCACGGCCGGTCCGGTAAAGCTCAGCGGCATCGCCAGCGCTGCAAGGCACACCGACAACAGCACCCAGACCGGGGACGCATGCGGACGCGCTGTACCGTGGAGCGCACCCGGTGCGCGGGAAGAAGTCAGGCAGGAGGACATGGTTGGCAAGGCTTTCGCAATTTCCCGGCCGCACATGGCCAGGCATGCATGAACGATAAAAGCGCTGCAATGCCGTGAAAATAGGCAACAGACTCCCCACACTCCCAACCCAAGGTTGGCAATCGACATGGACAGCTTCAGCGGACTCGAATCCTTTGTGCGTGCAGCCGACCTGCTGAGCTTTGCCGAGGCCGGGCGCGCCCTGGGCATCTCGGCCTCGGCCGTAGGCAAGAACGTGGCGCGGCTGGAACAGCAACTGGGCCTGCGCCTGTTCCAGCGCACCACGCGCCAGGTACGCCTCACGCAGGAAGGCGCACTGTTCCACGAGCGCTGCCGCCGCATCCTGGATGAACTGCACGATGCGCGCGCCACCATGCAGGCCGCCGCCGAGGCGCCGCGCGGGCGGCTGCGCGTGAGCCTGCCCACCATCGGCTACCGCTTCCTGCTGCCCGTGCTGCCCGATTTCCAGGCCCTGTACCCGGAGGTTGACCTGGACCTGGACTTCAACGACCACCTGGTGGACGTGGTCGAGGCCGGCCTGGACGTGGTCATCCGCAGCGGCGAACTGGCCGACTCACGCCTGGTCGCGCGCCGGCTGGGGCCGTTCCGCTTCATCCTGGCCGGCTCGCCCGACTACCTGGCGGCACGGGGCATACCGCAATCCCCCGCCGAACTGGCACAGCACAGCTGCCTGCGCTACCGCTTCCTGAGCAGCGGCAAGCTGGAGGAATGGGTGCTGCCCGGCATGCCGCCCCACCTGCCCGCCGCCCTGGTCTGCAACAACATGGAAGCCATGCTGGGCGCGGCCGTGGCGGGCATGGGGCTGGCCTATATGCCCGACTTCCTGGCGCGCGATGCACTGGGGCGTGGCGAACTGCAGCGGGTGCTGGCGGAGGACCTGACGCACACGGGGCAGTTTTCGGCGCTGTGGGCGTCGAGCCGGCAGTTGTCGCCTAAGGTGAGGGCGTTTGTGGATTTTGTGGGGGAGAGGTTGTTCAAGGAGGGCTGAGTTGTGTCTCTGCTCGCCGGAGTCGCCTTTTTTTGCCCCTGCCGGGTGGTTGTTTTTCGAGGCCGGGTCTCGGCCCGGCGGCCGACCTACTTTCCTTTGTTTCGCCAAAGGAAAGTAGGCAAAGCAAAGGCGACCCGAATGTCCGCGACCCTCCGCTTCGCTGCGGGCAACCTGCGCTGACATACGGGGAGTTGGCTCGGGCCTTCGCTTCGCTCGGCCCCGGTTTGAAGCCGAGCGGAGCGACGGCGCCGGCTGTCGGCTGTCGGCTGTCGGCTGTCGGCCGTTGGCTGTTGGCTGTTGGCTGTTGGCTGTTGGCTGTTGGCTGCCCCCAGCCTCCCCCCTTCTGCCCACGCCTGCGTTGGGCGGGATGCGGGTGGCAGCCCTGCCGAAGGACAGGGCTGCTTCGTCATCTGACTTGCCGCAGTTGTTTGAGCGAAGCGCGCCAGCGCGCAGCGAGTTCTGCGGCACACCCCGCATCCCGCCCAACGCAGGTCGCCCCGGAGCGCAGCGCAGGGGTCGTGGGCAGTTTGGGGCGCGCTTCTTTGCCTACTTTCTTATCGCGCGATAAGAAAGTAGGTCGGCCGCCGGGCCGAACCCCGGCCTCGAAAAACAACCACCCGGCAGGGGCAAAAAACAGAACACAAAGACCTACTCAGCCACCTGCCTCAACGTATCCATCACAGGCCTCCTCAACACCTCCCGCAACGCCCACCACCCCGCCATCCAGGCCAGCAAGGCCCCGGCAACAGCCCCCGCCAGCGGAGCCCACCATGGCACGGTCCAGTTGAACTCGAACACCCAGCGCGCCAGGGCCCAGCCCACGGCCCCCGCCGCGCAGCTGGCCAGGAAACCCGCCAGCAGGCCCACACCGGCCAGCTCGGCGCGCTGCACCTGCGCCAGCAGCCGCGCCTGGGCACCGACGGCGCGCATGATGGCGTACTCGCGCGCACGCTCCTCGCGCGTGGCGGTGACGGCGGCGAAGAGCACGACCAGGCCGGCGGCCAGGGTGAAGCCGAAGAGGAATTCCACCGCGCGTATCACCTGGTCCAGCACGCGCTGCACCTGGGCCAGCGTGGTGCTCAGGTCCACGTTGGTGATGTTGGGAAACTCGCGCACCAGGGCGTTGTCGAAGCCCGCCACGTCGGGCGCGCGGTAGGCGGCCAGGTAGCTGACGGCCACGTCGTCCAGGTGGTCCACGGGATAGATCACGAAGAAGTTGGCCCGCATCGATCCCCAGTCCACCTTGCGCAGGCTGGTGATGCGCGCCTCGCTGGGCACCCCGCCCACGTCGAAGCCCAGCGTGTCGCCCAGCTTGAGGCCCAGGGTCTCGGCAATGCCGTCCTCCACGCTGATCTCGCCCTTGGCGCCAGGCGTCCAGGTGCCCGCCGTGATCAGGTTGTGTGCGGGCGCCTGCGCCGTGGTGGAGAGGTTGAACTCCCGGTCCACCAGGCGCTTGGCGCGGTCTTCGCTGAAGTCGTCGGGACTGACCGGCTTGCCGTTGACGGTGACCAGACGCCCCCGGATCATGGGGAACCAGTCATAGGAGGTGACGCCAGCCTTGTCCAGCGCCGCGCGGAAACCGTCGGCCTGCTCGGGCTGCACGTTGATGACAAAGCGGTTGGGCGCATTGGCCGGAGTGGCCTGGCGCCAGCTGCCGATGAGGTCGGTGCGCAGCAGCACCAGCAGCATGAGCGCCAGCAGCCCCACGGCCAGGCTGCTGATCTGCACCACGGCATAGGCGGGGCGCGCGGCGATCTGGCGCGTGGCCAGCACCAGCCAGCGCGGCGCCGTGCTCTCGTGCACCAGGCGGCGCAGCACCTGCACGGCCAGCCAGCCCAGGGCCGCGAACAGCAGCACGGCCACGGCAAAGCCGCCCACGGCGATCAGGCCCAGCTTGATGTCGCGGCTGGCCGCCAGCAGCAAGGCCGCAAAGCCGGCCACGCCCACGGCCAGCACCACCACCGAGGCAGGCTTGAGCGCGCCCAGGTCGCGGCGCATGACGCGCAGCGGCGGCACGCGCGCCAGCTGCAGCACGGGCGGCAGGCCAAAGGCCAGCAGCAGGGTCAGCCCCATGCCCACGCCGAAGGCCGCAGGCCACAGGCCCGGTGCGGGCAAGGCGGTTTCCACCAGACCGGCCAGCAGCAGCACGAAGACATGGTGGATGGCCCAGCCCAGCAGCACGCCCGCGGCGCTGGAGGCCAGGCCGACCAGCACGAACTCCACGGTGTAGGCGCCCGCGATGCGCCGCTGGCTCTGGCCCAGCACGCGCAGCATGGCCGATGCATCGAGGTGGCTGTTGGCAAAGCCGCGTGCAGCCAGGGCCACGGCCACGGCCGACAGCAGGGCCGCCAACAGGGCGACCAGGCTCAGGAATTTCTCGGCGCGGTCCAGCGTCTGGCGCATCTCGGGGCGGCCGCTGTCCAGCGACTCCACGCGCACGCCATGCACGCCGGGCGCCTTGGCCTGCTGCTCGGCCCAGACGCGATAGCGCTGCACGGCCGCCTCGGAGCCATCACCCGCGCCGGCCACGGCCAGGCGGTAGGTGATGCGGCTGGCCGGCTGCACCAGGCCCGTGGCGGCAAGGTCGGCGGAGGTGATCATCACGCGCGGCGCAAAGTTCATGAAGCCCGCACCCCGGTCGGGCTCGATGGAGATGATGCGCGCCACGCGCAGTTGGGCGTCGCCCAGCAGCAGCATGTCCCCCACGCCTATGCCCAGCGACTCCAGCAGCGGCGCATCGACCCAGGCCTCGCCCCGCGCCGGTATCTCGCGCGTGGCCCGGTCGGCCGCGCCGGGGGCATCGGCCACGCGCAGGCTGCCGCGCAGCGGATAGCCTTCGGGCACGCTCTTGAGCGCCACCAGGCGGCTCATGCCGCCTTGCGCGTCGCTGGCGCGCGCCATGGTCGGGAAGCTGGATGTCTCCAGGGCCTGCAGCCCTTCGGCGCGTGCGCGCTCGGCAAAGGCTGGCGCCGTGGGGTTGTCGCCCACCACGACCACGTCGCCGCCCAGCAGCTGGCGCGCATCGCGCTGCAGCCCCGCCTGCAGCCGGTCGGCAAAAAAGCCCACCGAACTGAGCGCGGCCACGGCCAGCATCACGGCGACGATCAACAGGCGCAACTCGCCCGCGCGCAGGTCGCGCCACAGGGTGCGCCAACCCAGGGTCCATGCAGAAGATCCATTCATGCCGCGCAGATTAGCGCAGGCGAAGATGGGCACCCGGGCGCCACGGCTATTGGCACGGCCGTTCAGGACTATTGGCACGGCCGTTCAGAACATCAGCCGCAGGCCCAGGTCCAGCCCCAGCGCGCCGGCCGGCTGCATGCCGCCCGTGGTCAGGTAGCCGGGCTGGGGCAGGATGGCCGGGTTGCTGACCACCAGCGGCGTCACGCCCATCACGCCCGGGTTGTTGCGCCCGTTGCCCACGCTGATGCGCGACACCGTGGCGTACAGCGCCGTGCGTTTGGACAGCGGGTGCACATAGCCCAGGGCGAGCTTGTTCACCGAGGAATCGCCGTCGGCCAGGCCCTGGCCATTCCTGAACTGCACACGTGCATAGGAGGCGCGCAGCGCCCCCTGGCCCACGGGGATGTTCACGCCGGCCAGCACGCCCAGGTAGCGGTCGTTGATCGCGGCCAGCGTGCCGGCGTCGCGCCGCTCGTTGCGCACGCCGGACCATTCGCCAAACAGCTTGACCGGGCCGAAGTCATAGGAGCCGCCCAGGTTCAGCGAGCGGATCTTTTCCGCGCCGGCGCCCGAGGTGCCCAGGGTGTTCTCGCCATAGCCCAGCGCCACATCGGCCGCCCCCATGGCCCAGCCGATGCGGGCACCCGCGTAGCGCCCCCGCTTCGAGCTGTTCTCGGGGAAGGCGTACATGGCCTGCCCGTAGACGCCGCCCAGGCCCGGCGGCAGGAAGTAGCCGATGGAGTTGCCTGCGCGCAGATAGGTGTCCGTGCCCGCCGACAGCCCGCCGCCCAGCAGGCCGCCCGTGGCCAGCGCGCGGGCGATGGCCAGGTTGCTGTTGACCACGGCGATCAGGTTGGTGCCCACGCCGTTGACGGTGAAGGGGTCGAAGGCCCAGTCGTTCAGAAACGAAGGCGTGTGGTCGCGCCCCATGCGCAGCTCGCCCAGGCGCCCGGACAGGCTGATGGTGGCGCGCCGCCCGAAGTTGAGCGCGCCGCCGCCCGTGTCATTGGCCACCGGCGCCTCCAGCCACAGGCCGGCCATGAGGCCGCCGCCCAGGTCCTCGCTGGCGCGTATGCCGATGCGGCTGGCCAGGTTGCCCGAGGGCGACAGCGCCCAGGTGCTTTGCCGCGCCGAGCGCGCGGGGCCCGCGTCCCAGGAATCGCTGCGCACGCTGTAGCGGCTGACGCCGGCGTCCATCACGCCGAACAGCGTGACCGAGGTGGGCGCCTGGGCGGCGGCCGCGCCTGCCAGACACAGCAGGCCCAGCGCGTGCAGGCCGCAGGGATGGGGGTGAAGTCGAGGCATGGGGGTCTCCTGTTCGTCGTGTGGCTGGCGCGGTCCTGCGCCACGAATCGACTCTAGGAACGCCATCGCGCCGCTTCTTGGCAGTTCATGCCAACGGCTTTGCAATTCACGACATGCGCGGGTTGCCCTGATCAGGGTTGCCATGGATTTGTCCCAACAAGGCAAATGCCTGTCCCCCAATGGCAAGTCCCGGGACAGCGGGCTTTCGATACTGGATGCCAGAACACGGAACAAGGAGACACGGACATGAGACTGCCCCACGCCATCGCCACGCTGCTCGCGGGCTGCGCCATCGCCATCGGCGGCACGGCCTGGAGCCGCCAGCCGCTCAGGCTCATCGTGCCCGCACCGCCGGGCGGCACCATGGACATCGTGGCGCGCGTCGTGGGCCAGCAGCTCGCGTCTGAAACAGGCCAGGCCGTGGTGATAGACAACCGCCCGGGCGCGGGCGGCCTGCTGGGCATGCAGACCCTGCTGCAGGGGCCCGCCGACGGGCAGACGCTGCTGGTGGGCGCAAGCAATCTGCTGGCCGAGATCCCCCATGTGATCAAGATGCCGTTCGATCCGCTCAAGGACCTGGTGCCCCTGGCCTCGCTGGCCCGCTCGGGCGTGGTGCTGGTGGCCCGGGCCAGCCAGCCCGCCCAGGACTTGCAGGAGCTGCTCGCGCAGCTCAAGGCACGCAAAGGCCAGACCAGCTTTGCCAGCTACAGCCCCGGCACCGTGTCGCACTACGCCGGCCTGATCCTCAGCGACAAGGCCGGCCTGGACCTGCAGCACGTGGGCTACGCGGGTTCGCCGCCGGCCGTGCAGGCCCTGCTGGGCGGCCAGGTGGACGTCATGTTCGACGGCATGCTGACCTCGGTGCCCCTGATCAGGGCCGGCAAGCTGCGTGCCTACGCGTTCTCCGGCCCCCGGCGTTCGCGCCATCTGCCCCAGGTGCCGACCACCGCCGAACTCGGCTACCCCGAGCTGCAGTTTCGCGGCTGGGTGGGCCTGATCGCGCCCGCCCGCCTGCCGCCCGAAACCATGGAACGCCTGCGCGCCGCCATCGGGAAAGCGGCCAGCGCGCCGGCCGTGCAGCAAAAGCTCTCCGACGTGGGGCTGGAGCCCGAGGTGCTCATCGACACCGCCGCGCTGCAGCGCGAGACACGCCAGATGTCCGAGCGCAACGCCGGCATCGTGAAGAAATACCAGATCACCGCGAACTGACTTCCAGGGAAACACCGACCATGCAGATCCGACAGATCACCCCCGCCATCGGCGCCGAAATCTCCGGCATCCATCTCGGCGATGCCGCACGCGACGCCGCACTGTTCGCGGACATCCGCGCCGCGCTGCTGACCCATCGCGTGCTGTTCTTCCGGGACCAGGACATCACGCGCGCCCAACATGTGGCCTTTGCCAGCCGCTTCGGCCCACTGGAGGACCATCCCGTGGCAGGCAGCGATCCCGAGCACCCTGGCCTGGTGCGCATCTACCGCAGCGACGATCCGCACAGCTACGAAAACACCTGGCACTGCGATGGCCTGTGGCGCCCCAACCCGGCCATGGGCGCGGTGCTGCGCTGCATAGAGTGCCCGCCGATCGGCGGCGACACCATCTGGGTCAACATGGTCAAGGCCTACGAGGAGCTGCCCGAGAGCATCAAGCGCAGCATCGACGGCCTGCGCGCCAAGGCCGGCATAGAGCACACCTTCGGCGCCGTGATGGCGCCCGAGGCGCGCGCGCGGCTGGCCGGCGAGCACCCGCCCGTGGAGCATCCCGTGGTGCGCACCCACCCTGAGACCGGCGAGAAGCTGCTGTTCGTGGGCGCGGGCTTCAGCACCCACTTCGTCAACTACAGCACGCCCGAGAACGTGCGCCACGGCATAGACAAGGCGCCCGGCGCCGCGCTGCTGATGAACTACCTGATCAGCCGCGCCACGATTCCCGAATACCAGGTGCGCTGGTCCTGGAAGCCCGGCGACGTGGCCGTCTGGGACAACCGCAGCACCCAGCACTACGCGCTCAACGACTACTACCCGGCGCCCCGCCGCATGGAGCGCGCGGGCATCGTCGGCGACATCCCGCGCTGAGGCCCTGCACAGACTCTTTCCACACCCACCCCTCACCCCCACCCACCGGAGCGTCCCATGAATTTTCTCGATGGCCACCTGTTCCCCGAAAACCAGCAGCCCCTGATCATCACGGCAGCCCCCTATGCGCCGGGCTGGCTGCCCGGCGATTTCCCCGAAGACATTCCCGTGACCATGCAAGAGCAGATCCAGAAGGCCGTGGACTGCTACAACGCCGGCGCCACCGTGCTGCACCTGCATGTGCGCGAGCTGGATGGCAAAGGCAGCAAGCGCCTGTCCAAGTTCAACGAGCTGATCGCCGGCGTGCGCGCGCGTGTGCCCGAGATGATCATCCAGGTGGGCGGATCGATCAGCTTTGCTCCCGAGACAGACGGCGCGGCCGCCAAGTGGCTGTCCGACGACACGCGCCACATGCTGGCCGAGCTGGAGCCCGTGCCCGACCAGGTCACGGTGACCGTCAATACCTCGCAGATGAACGTGACGGAGCAGGCCGAGGACGCGGACTTCAGGGGCACCTCGCGCGAGAAGCCCGCCATCTTCGACGCCTACAAGGAGATGACCGTGCCCGCCCAGCCCGGCTGGGCCGAGGAGCACATCCGGCGCCTGTCGGCCGCCGGCATCCAGAGCGCCTTCCAGTGCTACAACATCAACAGCTTCGAGTCCGTGGAGCGGCTCATGCGCCGCGGCATCTACAAGGGCCCGCTGGTGATGAACTGGGTGGCGATTGGCGGCGGCATGGACGCGCCCAGCATCTACAGCCTGGCCAATTTCGTGCGCGCCGTGCCAGACGGCGCCGTGCTCACCGTGGAAAGCAATGTGCGCAACGTGCTGCCCGTGAACATGATGGGCATCGCCATGGGCCTGCACGTGCGCTGCGGCACCGAGGACTGCCTGTGGAACCAGTCGCGCAGCGCCAAGGCCAGCACGGTCTCCCAGATCGAGCAGCTGGTGCGCATCGCGCGCGAGTTCGGCCGCCCCATCGCCACGGCGCAACAGGCGCGCGCCATCAGCAAGATTGGCGTGTTCTACGACACCCCCGAAGAGACATTGGCGGCCAACGGCTTCGCGCCCAACCGCAACGGCGGCAACCAGGGATTTCTGCGCAAGACCGCCTGACGCACTAGGCCTCGCCAATCCGTCCCTGCCCCCGCCTGCGCCAGTCCGAGACGCTGGCGCCGAAAGCGGCCCGGAACCAGTGGCAAAAGCCGCTGGGCGCGGCAAACCCCAGCAGGCCCGCCACCTCGCCCAGGGGCTGGCTACCGTCTTGCAGATGGCGCAGCACCAGTTCCCTGCGGAGGGTGTCGAGCAGCGCCGAGAAAGTCTGCCCCTCCGCAAGCAGGCGGCGGTGCAGCGTGCGGCGGTCCATTCCCAGCTGGCGTGCCACCTGCTGGGCCGTACAGCGGCCGCCCGGCAGCAGTGCAATGATCAGCTCCCTGCAGGCCGCCTGCATGCCTTCGCCCCGGCTGCGCAGCGCCTGCTCCAGATGGCTTCGCGCAAAGCGCGCAACGCCCGAGCCCTGCGCCTGGCCGCATTCGCGCAGCAGTTGCAGGTCCGCCAGGCGGCAGACCATGCCGTTGAAAGGCTGGTCAAACAAAGGGGTCACGCCGAAGAAGGCACGGTGGGCCGATGCATCGGCCGGTGCGCGGTGTACGAAGCTGACCTGCTGCGGGCGCCACTGGGCGCCGATCAGCTCGCGCAGCACGCGAAACATCACGCCCACCGCCAGCTCCATGGACTGGCGCATGGCCATACCCGCGATGGGCACCAGGTCCTGGCGCACCAGCACCCCGGAGCCCGCGTCCTCGATGCGTACGAACATGCCCGCACTCAGCAGCTTGAGGTAGCGGCACAGGGTGTCCAGCGCCTGGCGCGGCGTGGGCTCTTGCTGCAGCACAAGGCTGATGGGGCCCAGGTGGGACAGGCTGCGCCGCGCCGCCAGGCGCAGCGCGAAATCCTGCGTGCCCGTGGTGCGCGCGGCCACCTCCAGCAGCTCGCGCACGGCATGGATGGGAATCAGCGTCTCCGGGTCGTCGAGCAGGCGCGCCGACAGTCCCGCCGCGCGCACAAGGACGGCGGGATCATGGCCCAGGCTTTTCACCAGGTCGGCATAGCCATGCAGGCTGGCACTGCGGATAAGGCCGCAGGTGACGGGCCTGCGGCCTGCGGCCACGGTGCCGATGGCATGGAGCGCAGGGGTCTGCATGGCAGGTCCATTTCAGGGAATCAGCACCGTCGCGCCCGTGGTGCGGCGCGACTCCAGCGCCCGGTGCGCCTGGGCCGCATCGGCCAGCGCAAAGCTTTGCTGGGGCTCGCTGGCGATGCGCCCGGCCAGCACATGGTCGAACAGCTCGCGCGCCATCTCCAGCATGTGGGCGCGCGGCTGGATGTAGTGCACCATCGCGGGCCGCGTCATCCAGATCGATCCCTTGGAGGCCAGCAGCTGGGAGTCCACCACCACCGAGCCCGACGAGGTGCCGTTGCTGACCAGCCGGCCGCGCGGCTGCAGGCAGTCCAGCGAATCCATGAGCGTGTCCTTGCCCACCGAGTCATAGACCACGGGCACGCCCTTGCCGCCCGTGATCTCCATCACGCGAGCGACGGTGTTCTCGCGCGAGGTCACGATGACGTGGGCGCAGCCGTTGGCGCGCGCGGCGGCGGCCTTCTCGTCGGTGCTCACCGTGCCGATCATGGTCACGCCCAGGGCCCGCGCCCATTGGCAGGCGATCAGCCCCACGCCGCCGGCCGCCGCGTGGTAGAGGATGGTCTCGCCCCCCTGCAGCGGATGGACCTGGCGGAACAGGTACTGCGCCGTCATGCCCTTCATCATCAGCGTGGCCGCCGTGCGGTCGCTGATGCCATCGGGCAGCGGGATCAGCACCTCGGCGGGCATCACGCGCACATCGCTGTAGGCACCCTGCGGGCCCATCAGGTAGCCCACGCGGTCGCCGGGCCGCACTTCGGTCACGCCCTCCCCCACGGCCTCGACCACGCCCACGGCGTCCGAGCCCAGGCCGTTGGGCAGGGCCAGCGGATAGCGGCCCGTGCGGAAATAGATGTCGATGAAGTTGACGGCGATGAGGCTGTGGCGCACGCGCGCCTGGCCGAGTCCGGGCGCGCCGGCCTCGGCATGCTCCAGCCTGAGCACCTCGGGGCCGCCGGTGGTATGAAAGCGTATGGCCTTTGCCATGGAGTCTCCTTGTGTAGCGCCTGCGTGGGGCGCCCTGCATCAGTTGAGCCGGATGTCGAAGTTCCGGACGATCTCGGCATTGCGGTCGAACTCGGCGCGCAGGTCGGTGGACATCTGCTCCAGCGAGCGATCGCCTTCGACGGGCTCGAAGCCCGTGCCCGCATAGCGTTCGCGCACGGCCTTGCGGGCGTTGACCCGGGCCAGCGCGCCGTGGATCTTCTCCAGCAGCGGGCGCGGCGTCTGCGCCGAGGCGAACACGCCGCTCCAGTTACTGAAATCCACCTCGGGATAGCCCAGCTCGGCCAGCGTGGGCACCTGCGGGTAGTCGGGCAGCCGGCTCTTGTAGGCCACGGCCAGCAGCCTGACCTTGCCGCCCGCGATCAGCGGCTTGGAGGTGACCGATCCGTCGAACATCAGCGGGATCTGGTTGCCCATGACCTGGGCCAGCGCGGGCGCCGAGCCCGGGAAGGCCACATGCTCCATGTCCAGGTGGGCCCTTCTGTTGAGGATGGCGCCCGCGTACTGCGAGGCCGTGCCCTGGCTGTACGAGGCGAACGACAGCGTGCCCGGGTGGGCCTTCACGTAGGCGATGGCCTCGGCCCCGTCGCGCGCGGGAAACTGCGGCGAGGCGATGAACAGCATCACCGAGCGCGCCATCTGCGCCACGGGCCGCACGTCCTTCATGGGGTCGAAGCCGACCTTGAGCACATGGGGCACCTCGGTGAGGATGTTGGTCACCGTCACCAGCAGCGTGCTGCCGTCGGCCGGCTGGGACAGCATGTGCTTGACGGCGATGGCGCCACCGGCACCGGGCCGGTTCTCGACGATGACGGGCTGGCGTATCTCCTGCGCCAATTGGTCGCTGATGATGCGCGCGAACACATCGATGGTGCCGCCGGGCGGCGCCGGCACGATGAGCCGGACCGGCTTGTCGCCGAAGGCGTGGGCGCCACCGGCCAGCAGCGAGGCGGCCAGGGCGATGGCCGTCCAGGGGGGCATGCGTTGCATCATGGGCTCCCGGTTCAGGCGGCCTTGCGCAGAAATCCCTGCTGGGCGCCATTGCGGTTGGGCGCGAAGCCGTTGGCCGCCAGCGTCTCGTCCACGGTGCCGTAGAACTGGCCGATCCGGCAGATTTCCCGAGCCTGCTGCGCCGTGGCGATGGGGCGGCCGAACTCGCCTGCGATGCGCACCAGCTGCTCGATCTGCGCCACCGTGCCCATCTTGGCCGTGCGGCGCTGGTTCCAGAGGTTGTCCTCGGTGCCGCAGCGCACATGCAGGCCCATGGCAATGCCCATCATGTTCACGGGCAGCACGTTGAGCACCGAGCTTTCCACCGTGAGCACGGCGCCGTCTGGCACGGCGCGCACGAAGTTGGCCAGGCTGTAGATGCTGGGCGCGTCCATGCCGCCGCCAATCGCCACCCAGTTCATCACCAGCGGGCCCTTGTAGATGCCGCGGCGCATGAGCCGCTCCACGGACTCGAAGCTGTTGATGTTGTAGCACTGGAAGGCGCTCTGGATGCCGGCGGCCGACAGGCGCCGGATGTGCTCCTCGGCCCAGCCGGGCTGGGCGGGCACGGTCATCTCCCTGTAGGCATTGAAGACGGCCGGGTCCTCCATGGAGGTGCCGCGTATGTCGCGCGCATCGAACTGCTCCAGGAAATTCATCTGCGAGGTATTGACGGTCACCGTGACCTGGTCGGGCACGGGCTCCAGCTCGGCCAGCATGTGGCGCGTGTCATCGGACAGCCACTTGGCGGCCGCGCCGTCCGTCTCGGGAGCAAAGCTGATCGATCCGCCCACCTGGATGATCATCTCGGGCACGCGCGCACGCACGCCGGCGATCAGCTCGTTGAACTTGGACAGGCGCTTGCTGCCTTTGCCATCCAGCTCGCGCACATGCAGGTGCAGCACGGTGGCGCCGGCGTTATAGCAGTCCACGGCCTTCTGGATCTGCTCGTCCATGGTCACGGCGATCTCGCCGGGAAAGTCCGAGGGCAGCCACGAGGGCGCATAGGGCGCCGCCGTGATGATCAGGGGCTGCTGGTTTTCGGGGAACAGGTGGCCGTCGAGAAAATTCATGGCATGTCTCCTTGTGTCGTGATCGTGGTTCAGAAGGTCGGCGTGCCGACGATGCCCGCGCGCTCCATCTTCCGGTGGCTGGGCGGGTAGTCCATGGCCGCGTAGTGCTGGGTGGCGCGGTTGTCCCAGATCGCCACGCTGCCCGCCCGCCAGCGCCAGCGCACCTGGTACTCGGGAATGGCAGCCTGGCCGATCAGGTACTGCAGCAGGCCGGAGGCGCCCTGCGTGAAGTCCTGGCCCACGCGCACATTGGCGGGCGTATGGAAATTGGTGAAATGCGTGGTGAAGCCGTTCACGAACAGCACCTTCTCGCCGGTCTCGGGATGGGTGCGGACCACGGGATGCTCGGCATCGGGGTACTGGGCCTTGAGCGCCAGCCGCCTTTCGATGGGCATGGCCGCACCGAACGTGCATTCGATGCTGTGGCGCGCGCGCAGCGGCGCGATCAGCGCCTTGACGGCATCCGGCAGGCGTTCGTAGGCCAGCGCCATGTTGGCCCACAGGGTGTCGCCGCCCACGGGCGGGCATTCCACGCAGTGCAGCACGCAGCCCATGGGCGGCGCCTCGCGCCAGGTGGCGTCGCAGTGCCAGGAATTCTCGTAGCGGTCGTTGGGCTGCTCGGGCGTCCTGTAGATGCGTACCAGGCCCGGATGCTCGGGGTCGCTGCCGGCCACCGGATGGTCCTCCAGCTCGCCAAAGCGCCGCGCAAAGGCCACGTGCTCGGCGCGCGCCAGGCCCTGGTCACGCAGGAACAGCACCTTGTGGCGCAGCAGCGCCGCCCGGATCTCCGAGAAAAGCGCGTCGTCGCGCACCGCGTCGGCCAGCCGCACGCCGAGCAATTCGGCGCCGATGGCGCATGTCATGGGCTCTATGCGCATGCCTGTCTCCTGTCATTGTTGTGAAGGCCCGTGGCGGCACGGTCCGCCCGGCGTGGGGCCGGTCTCTGCAATGTAGGAAAACCCGGTTCCGCGGACTATGCAAGCCATGCCATCCTCTTTGCATTTCGTGCCACCAGGCCACGGACTGACAGGAGGGCAAGCATGGTCACCATGGTGCGCGCGGCGGCCTTGACCCATTTTTCGGACGTCATGCGCGAACTGGGCGGCGACCCCGACAAGGCACTGCGCCAGGCCGGCCTGCGGCCCGCGCTGCTGCGCGAGCAGGACCAGCTGATCGACGTGGCCATCGTCGCGCGCCTGCTGGAAGACGCGGCCCAGTCCACGGGCTGCGAGTCCCTGGGCCTGCGCATGGCCCGGCACCGCCAGCTGTCGAGCTTCGGCGCCGTGAGCCTGCTGCTGCTGCACCAGCCCACGCTGCGCCATGCGCTGGACACGCTGGTCGCGCACATGCACCTGGTCAACGAATCGCTGCTGATCCACCTGGAGGATGCAGGGGGCATCGTCATCCTGCGCGAGGACTTCGTCCTGCACGGCGCCATGCGCCAGTCCGTGGAACTGGCCATGGGCGTGCTGTGGCGCATGTGCGAGGCATTGCTGCGCGAGCGCTGGCGGCCGCAGGGCGTCAGCTTCAGCCACGCGCCACCGGCCGACCTGTCCGAGCACCGCCGCATGTTCCGCTGCCGCATCACGTTCGGCGCCGAGTTCAACGGCATCGCCTGCCGCGCCGCCGACCTGGACGAGCCCAACCCGCTGGCCGACCCCGCGCTGGCGCGCTATGCGCTGCGGCTGGTGGAGGCCATGCCGGCCCACCGTGCCGCCTCCGTGGGGCACCAGGCGCGCCGGGTCATCTACCTGCTGCTGCCCTCGGGCAACGCCACCTGCGCAGGCGTGGCGCAGGGCATGGGGCGCAGCCTGCGCACGCTGCAGCGCGAACTGGACCGCGAAGGCCTGAGCTTCAGCGAGCTGCTGACCGAAGTGCGCCACGAACTGGCCCTGCGCTACCTGGACCATCCCCACTACAGCGTGGGCCAGATCGCGTCCATGCTCGGCTATGCCAGCCACAGCGCCTTCACGCGCTGGTTCGCTGCGCAATTCGGCTGCGCGCCCGAGGCCTGGCGCAGCCGCGCGCAGGGACTGCCTCGCGCCTGACGCACCCAGCGTTCCTGGCGCACTTGGCGCACTTGATCGCACTTGACGCACCACCACGGCGCACCCCGCCCCTGCACGGTGCGGCGGGCGCATTGCGGTGCACGCTGTCTGCGCACCAGACAGCGTGCACCACGGGCAGGCACCGCGCCGCGGTGCTGGCACGGCACTTGCATTGGCTGCCCTGACCCGCTGGCCCTGGCCTGCGGCCCGCAAAACACTGGATGCGCAACGCAGGACGCCAGATGAACATCGTTGTGATCGGCCACGGCATGGTGGGCCACAAATTTCTCGAGCAGCTGCATGCCCTGGGCGTGGCAGACGCGAACGTCACCGTGCTGTGCGAGGAGCCGCGCGCCGCCTACGACCGTGTTCACCTGTCGGAATTCTTCTCCGGCAAGAGCGCCGAGGACCTGAGCCTGGTGGCGCCCGGCTTCTTCGAGGCCAGCGGCTTCACGCTGCGCCTGGCGGCCAGGGCGGCAGCCGTGGAGCGGCGCGAGCGCACCGTGACCACGGCCGATGGCGAAGTCATCGCCTACGACCGGCTGGTGCTTGCCACGGGCTCGGCGCCCTTCGTGCCGCCCGTGCCGGGGCGCGACCGGCCGCACTGCTTTGTCTACCGCACCATCGAGGACCTGGAGGCCATGCAGGCATCGGCCGCGCGCTCCAGGACCGGCGTGGTGGTGGGCGGCGGCCTGCTGGGCCTGGAATGCGCCAAGGCCCTGCGCGACCTGGGCCTGGAGACCCATGTGGTCGAGTTCGCCCCGCGCCTGATGGCCGTGCAGGTGGACGACGGCGGCGGCCGCGTGCTGCGCAGCAAGATCGAGGACCTGGGCGTGCAGGTGCACACGGGCCGCAATACGCTGGAGATCACCGACGGCGCCACGGCACGCCACCGCATGGTGTTTGCCGACGGCACGCACCTGGAGACCGACATGATCGTCTTCTCCGCCGGCATCCGCCCGCGCGACGAGATCGCGCGCCAATGCGCCCTGGCCATAGGCCCGCGCGGCGGCGTGGCCGTGGACGACCATTGCCGCACCAGTGACCGCAGCGTCTACGCCATTGGCGAATGCGCCTCCTGGCGCGAGCAGACCTTCGGCCTGGTGGCACCCGGCTACGACATGGCGCGCGTGGCGGCCCGCCACATTGCGGGCGAGGCCGAGGCCGCCTTCGGCGGGGCCGATCTCAGCACCAAGCTCAAGCTCATGGGCGTGGATGTGGCCAGCATCGGCGACGCCCAGGGCAAGACGCCGCGCAGCCGCAACTACCAGTTCATCGACGAGCGCAAGCAGGTCTACAAGAAGATCGTGGTCAGCGAGGACGGCCGCCAGCTGCTGGGCGCCGTGCTGGTGGGCAATGCCGATGAGTACGGCACGCTGCTGCAGATGACGCTCAACAGCATCGCCCTGCCCGAGGAGCCCCAGTTCCTCATCCTGCCCTCCAGCGACGGCAAGGCCAAGCCCGGCCTGGGCGTGGACGCCCTGCCCGACACGGCGCAGATCTGCTCGTGCAACAACGTCACCAAGGCGCAGATCTGCGCAGCCGTGGGCGAAGGCGCCTGCACCATGGCCGAGCTCAAGTCCTGCACCCAGGCCGGCGCTACCTGCGGCGGCTGCGTGCCCCTGGCCACCCAGGTCATGAAGGCCGAGATGGCCAGGCGCGGCATGGCCGTCAACAACCATGTCTGCGAGCATTTCCCGCACTCGCGCCAGGAGCTGTACCACCTGGTGCGCGTGGGCGGCATCAAGACCTTCGACGAGCTGCTGCACCGCCATGGCAAGGGCCTGGGCTGCGATGTCTGCAAGCCGCTGGCGGCCAGCATCCTGGCCTCGTGCTGGAACGAATTCGTGCTGCAGCCGCAGCTGGCCAGCCTGCAGGACAGCAACGACTACTACCTAGGCAATATCCAGAAGGACGGCAGCTACTCCGTGGTGCCGCGCATGCCCGGCGGCGAGGTCACGCCGGACGGCCTGATCGCCGTCGGCCAGGTGGCCAAGAAATACGGCCTGTACACCAAGCTCACGGGCGGCGCCCGCGTGGACCTGTTCGGCGCGCGCGTGGAGCAGTTGCCGCTGATCTGGGAGGAGCTGATCGCGGCCGGCTTCGAGTCCGGCCATGCCTACGGCAAGTCGCTGCGCACCGTCAAAAGCTGCGTGGGCTCCACCTGGTGCCGCTACGGCGTGGACGACAGCGTGGGCCTGGCCGTGCAGCTGGAAAACCGCTACAAGGGCCTGCGCGCGCCGCACAAGATCAAGTTCGGCGTCTCGGGCTGCACGCGCGAATGCGCCGAGGCCCAGGGCAAGGACGTGGGCGTGATCGCCACCGACAAGGGCTGGAACCTCTACGTCTGCGGCAACGGCGGCATGAAGCCGCGCCATGCCGAGCTGATCGCCTCCGACCTGTCCAAGGACAGGCTGCTGCAGCTCATCGACCGCTTCCTGATGTTCTACGTGCGCACGGCCGACCGCCTGCAGCGCACCAGCACCTGGCGCGAAAACCTGGAAGGCGGCCTGGACTACCTCAAGGACGTGGTGGTCAACGACAGCCTGGGCCTGGGCGCCGAACTGGAGGCCCAGATGCAGCATGTGGTGGACACCTACCAGTGCGAGTGGAAGACCGCCGTCACCACGCCCGAAGTGCGCCAGCGCTTTCGCAGCTTCATCAACAGCGACCAGCCCGACGAGCACATCGTCTTCGTGCAGGAGCGCGGCCAGATCCGCCCGGCGCGCAGCGAAGAGCGCAGCGAGGCCCTGGTCTGATCCAGGCCTGATCCCGGCCCGCACCCACACCACCGACAAGGCACCGCCATGACACACCCCGCCCAAGAACAGTGGATGCCCGTCTGCGCCACCCGCGACATCGTCCCCGACACGGGGGTCTGCGCGCTGGTCGAAGGCCGGCATGTGGCGGTCTTTCGCCTTGGCGAAGACCGCTTCTACGCCATAGACAACGTGGACCCGCGCTGCGGCGCCAGCGTGCTCGCGCGCGGCCTGGTCGGCAGCCTGGGCGAGCGCGTCGTCGTCGCCTCGCCCATCTACAAGCACCACTTCGACCTGGCCACCGGCGAATGCCTGGAGGCGCCCGAGCACTCTGTGCGCGCCCATGCGGTGCGCAATGAGAATGGGCAGTTGATGGTGGCGCTGCACTGAGGTCTCGGTCAGATCAGCATGGGGAGGGGTTCCCCGCGTCCCGTGATGGCGCGGTAGAGCCATCTGCCTTGCATTCCACCTTTGCCGGTCGGGCATCATTGCCGCCTCGACAGATGCATGAGGGTGGATATGAACGCAGGGAATCCGGACGCCGCAGCCCACAACGGGGGCGACGAACACAGCTACGCAGATTTTCTCCACGGCCTGCAGGCCCGCTTCGAGGCCAGACTCAAGGAGGGCGGCGACCAGGTCTTCGACACCACGGCCACCGGCCTGTTCGACGACTATCTGGCCGCCCTGCCTGCCGAACTGCGCCAGCGCCATACCTGCAGCTGCTGCCAGAATTTCGTGCGCCGCTTTGGCGGCCTGGTCACCCTTGCGGCCGACGGCCGCCAGACGCCGCTGCTGTGGGGCGATGATGCGCCCGGCATCCACCGTGCCGGTGTGGCGGCCATGGCCGCCGCCGTGCGCCGCGCCACCGTGCGTGGCGTCTTCCTCGCCACCCCTGCCGTGTGGGGCCGGCCCCAGGCGGGCGGGCATCCGCACATGCACGTCACGGTGCCGCAGGCGCTGCAATTCAAGCGCACGCTGCTGACCGCAGGCCAGAAGATGGCGGAAAGGCGCGAAGACTTCAGCACCCTGGAGCGCGCCCTTGGCGACTTCCACAGCGACCATGTGGCCACCGCCTTGCAGCTGCTGCGCTCCGACCAGCTCTACGGCGCCGAACGGGTGCTGGGCCAGGCCGAGTTCCTGCACCAGTTGCACACGGACCGCGCCCAGGCCAGGAGCCCGCAGGCAGCCGACAACATTCTTTGGCGCGCCATTGCCTCGGCGCCGGCCGGCTTCTGCCATCCGCGCAGCTCCATGATCGGCACGCTGCTGGAGGACATCGCGGCGGGCAAGAGCTACGCCGACGTCTCGCGCGCGTTCGCCGCAAAAATGCACCCGCTGCGCTACCAGCGCCCGCAGGCGGCACCCACCGCCGGCGGCATTGCGCAGGCAGAGAAAGTGTTCGAGCAGCTGGGCCTGGCACCTGCCCTGCCGCGCCGGATGGCCCGATTCGAGGAAGTGCCCAAGACCTGGACGCCGCGCAGGCGCGAGCCCGCCCCACGCACGGGCAACGGTCTTTTTGCGCATGTTCTGCCCAAAGGCGCCGCACAGCCCAAGTCAGGCATGGCCACGCCCGCCATCACCATGATGCTGCAGAAATTCGTGCGCACCATCATCCCCACGGCCGAGCAGATCGAGGTACAGATCCGCGCCACGGCCAACCCCTTCATCGGCATCACCACGGCGGTGAACGAAGACGCGCCGCGCCTGTTCCAGTGGGACCATCCGTTCTCCTGGTATGTGTGGAGCGGCGGCTCCCCCGCGGCCCAGTTCGGCCTGAGTGAAGGCTGGGTCAGCGTGGCGGGTATCACCCGGCTGCCGGCCCGCTGGGACGATGATGGCGAACGCTTCAAGCACCAGGGCGACGGCATCATCTTGCTGCTGGACGGTGCGCGCGAAACCCGCAACGTGGGTGCCGCGCTGTTCCCCAGCCTGCTGCGCGCCGAGCTGCACGGCGTGCGCGCCACGGTGGAGGCGCACTCCAACGCAGTCACCATGGCCGGCCTGGCCGAAGGCTCTGCCGTGGGCATTGACCTGCGCGACCAGGGCAATGCCTATCCCGCATCGCTGCGAGTCGTCTCGAATGGATGGACCCAGGCCTACACGATCGATCGCTGGGACTGAGCGCGGCGATCTGCCCTCCCTCTCGGCAGACGCCTGCCTATGATGGCGCTCTGCCGATCCTCCGATATGCCCCTGGCGCCCTCACCATCCATGAACTACCGCATTGAAGACCACGTCCCCGCCGTCCAGGACTACATCCAGATCCGGCTGGCTGCCGGCCTGAGCCGCAAGTCGCCCGAGGCGGCCGCCATCGGCCTGAAAAACGGCCTGTTCAGCGTGGTCGTCTATGCCGATGCAACGCCAGTTGGCATAGGCCGCGTGATCGGAGACGGTGGGTGCTTCTTCGAAATCGTGGACATCGCTGTCATCCCCGAGCACCAGAAAAAGGGCCTGGGCCACCTCATCATGCAGCGCCTGATGCAGTACATCCACGGCAATGCCCTGCCCACGGCCTATGTCAGCCTCATGGCCGACCACGGCACGCCGGAGTTCTATCGCCGCTATGGGTTCGAACCCTCCCTGCTGCCCAAAAAGGCGGGCATGTCCTTGCGCATTGTTTGACTGCAGAGGCCCGATCTAGACAGAGATGAACAACAAACTGAGAGCAGCGGCAGTGATCGCCGCAGCGTTTTTGGCGGTGGCCTTCCTTGTGCCTGCGCCGAAAAGTGTGCCGCTCACCGAGCGCTATCCCGGTCCGTGGAAAACTGATTTCAGCCGAGACATCGCCATCGCGCTCGGCAAGAACCAAGCTATCGGCTGCGTGCAATTCCAATACCGGGAGAGCCGCCTGGACCCAGGCGAGTACCTTGTGTACTGCAATGATCGGGGCATGTGGAGGTCCTACCTGGTCTGGATCCCGTCGCAGAAGATCACCGGGCCGCACATGATTGATGCATCGATTCCGCCGTGATCGAAGAATCCGCACTGGCGTGCAAGATGGCGCTGCATTGAGTTCAGCCACGTCCCGTGCCGGCGGCGCGGCACCATGAAATCCGCCCGCAGGGCGCCTGCCCGTGCCCGCCCTGCGGGCTCAGGCGTAGAAGGACAGCAACGCCAGGCACACGATGACCACGATGGCCACCGTGATGAGCATCACCCTGAAGCCGCCGTCGCTGCTGCGCAGCAACCGCAACTCCAGCAGGGCCGCACCCACCCGGGTCATCCAGAAACAAAGCAGTTCCACCATGGGCGCAGCATAAGCGGCCCGGCAGATCAGGTGCGGGGCGTGGAAAATGCCGGCGAGCGCCTTGGCATCGCAGGCCATCGAGATGTCGTGAAGCCCGTTACCCACAGGGAGGTTTATGGAACAGATTCGGGAACAGTCAGCTGGCAGCAGGCCAGCCACAAAGAGGAAAAGAATCCTCATGGTCTGCACAGGGAACATCTGCCGCAGCCCCACGGCCCACGGCGTGCTCGAGAAAATGGTGGCCGACGCGGGCCTGGCGGGCCGCATCGAAGTGGACTCTGCAGGCACGCACGGCTACCACGTGGGCGAGGCACCCGACCACCGCTCCCAGGCCCATGCCGCGCGGCGCGGCTATGACCTTTCGCAGCAGCGCGCGCGGCAGCAGCAGGCCGAGGACTTCACGGCATTCGATCAGGTGCTGGTGATGGATGGCGCCAACGAATCTGCAGCGCGCAGGATCTGCCCCGAGTCCGAATGGCACCGCGTACAGCGGCTGACGGAGTTCTGCACCGAGCACACCGCGCGCGAAGTGCCCGACCCCTACTACGGCGGCGACCGGGGTTTCGAGGACGTGCTGGACCTGGTGGAGGACGCCTGCGCGGGGCTGCTGGCCACGCTGGGCATGGCGCCGCGCAAGGGTTGACAAGCCACGGCACCGCTTGCGCATGCGAACCCTCATTCTTTGCTTCGGCATCCTGGGCACGCTTGTGTTCGGCGCAGCCTTCGCCCTGTCGTTTTCCTCGCCATTGCTGGTCGAGAACCTGGGCAAGGAGATCATCCGCATCGAGATCGAGCGCAGGCTGGGCACCCAGCTGGATGCGCTTTCAGGCTCGCGCATGGCGGGTCTGGCCCAGGAGGCGCTGGGCAGGACAGATAGCGAGATCGCCGCAGTGCGGCGCGAGATCGAGGCCGGCATTCCCGACAAGCTGGCCTCGGTCATGACCGACATGCGCCGTGCTGACTGCGAATGCCGCAAGCGCAATGCCGTCTACACGCAGCAGCGCCAAGCCACCCAGCTGGCATCGCTGATCCAGATGCGCGCCCGGCTGGTGGAACTCATCGAGTCGGCCTACCACCAGACCACGGCCAGCCTGGTGCGGGAGTTCAGGATCTTCACTGCGTCCAATGCGCTGGTGTTTCTGGCCCTGGCCGGCGTGACGGCGCGACGCAGGCGGGCGGGGCTGCAGCTGGCACTGCCCGCCATCGTGCTGGTGACCGCCTCGGCGGTGACTGCCATGCTGTATCTGTTCGCACAGGACTGGCTGCACACCATTGTGTTTGGCACCTACATCGGCCTGGCCTACATGGCCTATCTGGCCTTTGCCATCGCGCTGCTGTGCGACATCGCATTCAACCGGGCACGCGTGTGCACACGGGCCATCAACGGCCTTGCGTCGTCTTTTGGCTCGGCATTCGAGGTCTTGCCTTGTTGAGCCCAAGGCCCCACCTGCCCCGGCAACTGCCCCGATCACAACGGCGGCATAGCCCCAAAATCCCTACCCGCCCGCCAGCACAATCCTCCCCTTGCCCGCGCGCTTGGCCGCGTACATGGCCTCGTCGGCGCGCTGCAGGAGCTGGGTGGCATCTTCCCGGGAGGCATTGAGGGCGATGCCCATGCTGGCGCCGACCTGCACGGTGGCGCCGCTGTGCAGTCGGATGGGCTGGCGGATGGCGGCCAGGCAGCGCTGCATGATCTGCCGGGCGTCGTCGGCCGAGGCCAGTTCGTCCAGCAGCAGCACGAATTCGTCTCCGCCCAGGCGGGCGACGCAGTCGGTTTCGCGGGCCTGGGTGGTGAGGCGGCGGGCGATGATGCGCAGCACTTCATCGCCGGCGTCGTGGCCTTCGGTGTCGTTGACTTGCTTGAAGCCGTCCAGGTCCATGAAGCAGACGGCCAGCTGGCCGGGGCCGCTGGCCTGGGCCAGCGCGCGCTGCAGCCGCGCCTGCAGCGCGCGGCGGTTGGCCAGGCCGGTCAGCACGTCGTGCAATGCCTGGTGCTGGGCCGCCTGCTCGCCGCGCTTGAGGGCGTCGATGTCCACGAAAACCCATATCGATTCGCCATCGGCCAGGCCTGCGCCGCTCACATCGACCCAGAGCAGGCTGCCATCGCTGGTCTGCAGCTGCATCTGGGCGTGGCATTTGCCGCTGGAGCGCAGTGCGCCATAGGCCAGTTCGCCGGAGCGTTCGTAGGTTTCCTCGTCCGGGTAGAGGATGCGCGCCGAGTGGTCCAGCAGCTCGCCGGCCGGGCGCTTGAGCATGCGCTGCAGGGCCTGGTTGGTCCACAGCAGCCGGCGCTCGCGCAGGCGGGCGATGCCGATGAGGTCGTTGTCCATGAACAGTTCCTGCTGGCGCAGCAGCTCGGCGAGCCGGATGCGCGCCACGCGTTCGCGCTGCTGCAGCAGATAGAGGCTGACCGAACCCAGCGCGATCAGCGCGATGCTCAGGCCCGTGAGCGCCCAGGCACGCCAGGCCGATGCGCGCCACCCCGCCAGGTAGCTTTCCGTGCCCAGGCCGGTGAAGACGGTCAGCGGATAGCCGGCCAGGCGCTGGTAGGCCGTGATGCGCTCCACGCCATCGAGCAGCGTGGGCGTGATGTACCAGCCAAGCTCCCGGTCATCGGCCAGGGCCCGGTGGTACTCGCCCGAGACTTCCGAGCCGCCGATGCCGGCCATGGGCTGGGGATCGCCTGCCGCGTAGCGGGCCACCAGCAGATCCTTGTCCGAACGCAGTGCAATGGCGCTGTCGGGCCCGAAGGCCTGGCGGCGGAACAGCGACTGGAAATGCTCGGCCGCGACGACCGCGTAGACGATGCCCTGGAAATCCCCATCGCCGGATTGCAGCCGCCGCGCCAGCACGATGGCCCATTTCTTGAAGGAGTGGCTGACCAGCGGGTCGGAGACCACCATGCGGTCGGTGTTGCGCGCCCGGTCGAAGTAGCCTCGCTCGGCCACGGAGAATGACGGCTCCTCCTCGTTCGCACTCTGCAGGACCTGGCCATTGGCGTCGGTGACGCGCAGCGCCGTGACGAAGGGAACGAGGGCGCGCTGCTCCTGCAGGATTTCATAGAGGGCCAGCGCCGCCACGTCCGCGCCTTCCAGACTCCGGCTGCGGTAGCGGCCCGCGACTGTGGCCAGGGCGTTGTCCACCAGCCGCATCTCGGCGTTCAGCTCCAGGCTCAGGCTGCGGGCCTGGTTCCGGGTGACGGCCACGCCCAGGTCCAGGTCAGCCTGGTGGTTGGCACGCAGGCTCAACCAGGTGGCCAGGCCCAGCAGGCCGGCCACCAGCAGGTTGCCGAGCACCAGGCGCAGGAGCACCTTGTCGGAAAGAAGCCTCTTCATGGCGCCGGGTGTCCCTTTCCTACTTGCTGGATGGGCATCGGGGTGGATGGACCGGCCCATTTTTAGCACAAGGCAGGAGCACTCCATGCCAGATCGCACGCCATGGCAGCGGCGCCTTTCGGCGCTGCGCCCGGCCCCCCTCAGGGCATGCGCCAGCTCAGGCCCGCGTACACGGCCCGGCCATCTCCGGGAAAGTAATAGGCACCGTCCACGCCGCGCACATTGGCCTGTACGGCCGTGGTCACGGCATAGCGCCGGTCGGTCAGGTTGCGGCCTTCGACGAACCAGCTCCAGCCATCGCCCAGCGCCCCGCTCAAGCGCAGGTTGAGCAGCGCATAGCCATCGGAGGCCACGGTGTTGGCATGGTCCACCCAGGTGCGCGAGGGCAGCCACTCCAGGCCGGGCGCGACCGTGACCTGCTGCGTGGCCTTCCACTGCAGCTCGGCCCGCAGCAGGTGCGGTGGAATGCCGGCCAGGCGGCGGCGGCCGTAGACGGCGTCGTTGTCAAAGCGCAGGTCGCTGTAGAGGTACTGGGTGCGCAGCGACCAGCGCGGCGCAAGCCGTGCCTGCATGGACAGCTCCAGCCCCTGGTGGATGGTGCGGTCGGCATTGGTGGTGCCCAGGGCCGCGCCGCTGGCGTCGGTCAGCGCCAGCAGTTCGCGGCGCACGCGCGAGTGGTAGATGGCGGCGTCCCAGGCCAGGGCCTCGCCGTGGCCGCGCCAGCCGGCCTCCACCGTGGTTGCGCTTTGCGCGCGCCCCAGCGGCAGCGAAGGCTGGTAGACCAGCTCGCCAATGGGCTGAGCCTCGAAGCTGCCGCTGATGTTGGCGTACCACTGCGACGTGGGCGTGGCCGCGAACAGCAGGCCCAGCTTGGGCGAGGTGTGGCTGAAATCCACGTCGTAGCTGGAGGCGGGCGCCAGCAGATTGTCCTGGCGGCGCTGGGCGCGCACGAACTGCAGGCCGGCCTGCAGCGTCCAGCGGGTGCTCAGGCCATGGCTGTATTCGCCATAGACCACGTCCTGCTGCGCCTTCACGCGCGTGCGCCCCGTGGACGTGCCGGCCGCGCCGCCCGCATTGGTGTAGCGCCATTCATCGCCATCGAGCTGCGCGCTGGAAAAGCCCAGCACCAGCCTGCGCGTGAGGCCGCCGCCCTGCCCCAGCTCGGCCACCAGGCGCGAGTCCAGGCCCGTGTCGCGCATGTCCTGCTGGACGATGCCCATGGTCATGGGGTGGAAGCGGTCGCGCTGCGCGGCGAACAGCGAGGTGGTCCAGCGCAGGCCTTCGCGCGGCTGCCAGTCCATGCGCAGGGCGCCGCGCGTCTGGCGGTAGTTGTTGCCGGCGTCCTGCGCCACATAGCCGGGCGCGGCCTGGCGCGGATTGGCCAGCATGGCCGCGCGCGTGAGGCTTCCGGGCATTTGCATGTCGGCATCCACATGGGACAGGAAGGCGCGCAGCTCCAGCGTATCGGTGAGCTGCAGGCCCACATTGCCGGACAGGCGCTGCGTGCGCCAGGCCGACTGTTCGCGCCAGCCGTCCTGCTCGCTGCGGCCGATGTTCAGAAGGCCATCCACCCGCTCGCCACGACCCGCCAGCTGGGCCTGGGCCTGCCGCTGGCCGAACGATCCGGCCTGCAGCCGCAGCGATGCGGCAGGTGCCGTCAACCCGGTCGGCGAGACAAAGTTGATCGCGCCGCCCAGGCTGCTGGCGCCGTACTCCAGCGCATTGGCGCCACGCCAGACCTCGACATGCTGGGCCGCCATGGGGTCGATGGACTGGAAGTCCGCCGCGCCATCGGCCTGGTTCAGCGGTATGCCGTCCTGGTACAGCTGTATGCCGCGCATCAGATAGCCGCGCTGCACGCCCGAGCCCCGGATGGACAGCCGCGTCTCGGGGCCGTGGCGCGTCTGTGCGAGCACGCCGGGCGCGTAGGCCAGTGCATCGGCGGCGGTGCTGGCACGCCCGGCCGCGTAGCTGGCTGCATCGATGACGGCCGTGCCGCCTGCGCGCTGCGACAGTTCATCGCGCGCAGCCTGCACGGCCTGGGCGGCGCGGGCCTCGGGCGTGGCGGCGGCGCCGCGGGCGCGCACCTCCACATCCGCAAGAACAGGTTCTGCCTGGGCCAGGGCGGAGGATGCGGCGCAAAGGCCTGCGGCGCCGGCCAGAGAAAGTGCAAAGCTCTTCATGCAGCCCCCAGGATCTGGCGCAGATCGGCCGCGCAGTCCTGCGCGTCCTGCTCATGGCGGAACGCCACGCGCAGCCGGCCCTCGGGATCGAAGACATAGGTGATGGCCGAGTGGTCCATGGTGTAGGACGCACCCGTGGGCACCTTCTTGTAGAAGACCTTGAATTCCCTGGCGACCTCGGCCGTCTGCGCCTCGTCGCCGCGCAGCGCGACAAAGCCGGGGTCGAAGGCGCCCACATAGGCCTTGAGCACCTGGGCCGTATCGCGCTCGGGATCGATGGTGATGAAGGCCACGGCCAGGCGGGCGCCATCGGCGCCCAGAAGCTCGCGTATTTCCAGCGCGCGCGTCAGCGCCGTGGGGCAGACATCGGGGCATTGGGTGAAGCCGAAAAAGACCATCAGGGCCAGGCCCTTGAAGTCGGCCAGCGTGCGCTCGCGCCCATCGGCATCGCGCAGGCGGAAGTCCCTGCCGTACTGCGCGCCGGTCAGGTCTATGCCCTTGAACGGCACGGTGGCGGGCTTGCAGCCGGCCAGCAGCGCCAGTGCGGCCAGGCCGCCGCCAAGGCAGGCGCGGCGAGACAGGGCAACGCAAGCAACGGATGGGAGGGTCGAAGAAAAATCGGCGGCGCGCTGCGGCGCCGCATGGCAATCGGAACGGAACATGGCATCCCTGCATGGAATCTTGGCGAAGCCGCACCGCCAAGGCTGCGCCCGGCCGATGCGGCAATGTTCTGAGACAGGCCAGCGGCCAGACAGCGCGGGACAGCGCTGCACAGCAGCCGAGGGCTCAGGCGATCAGCAGCAGCATGGGAGGCCCGCGCGGCGGCAGCGGCGCGCCGACCAGGGAGGCAATGCGGGCAGAGACGATGGGCTGCAGCGCGCGGCCCAGCGGCTGCGGTTGCGCCCAGGAGGGGGAGACATGCGCGGGCGGCGGCGTTACCGCCAGGCACAGCGGGCAGTCCAGCGAATGCTGGGCAGACACCGCCTGCCCTTCTTCACCGTTGACCACGACCAGCTTGACGCTGCCGCCAGCCGTGCAGACCAGTTCCATGGCCTGCGGGTGCACCAGGGGCGATGCAATGGCCAGGCCCAGCGTCAACGCGAACCACGCCATGACCAGGCGGGCCAGTGAGACGGAGTTGCGCAGGGCGTGCATGGCTGGGGATTATGGGGCTGAGCTGCCGGATATGCGTGGTATCCGTAGCCGCCTGCCCGCATGGGCCATCCCATAATCGCCTTTTCCCCAAGCAGTGACCGCCATGTCGAAACTCCATGTTGTGCAGCAGGGCCAAGGCCCGGCCCTCGTTCTGAGCCACGCGCTCGGTTGTGACCTCCAGATGTGGGACGGCGTTGCCCAGGCGCTGGAAGACCGCTTCACCGTGGTGCGCTACGACCACCGGGGCCACGGCCGCTCGCCCGCCATCGGCGAGGCTTTCGACATGAACGACCTGGCAGACGACGCAGCCGGCGTGATCGAGGCGCTGGGCCAGGGGCCGGTGCACTTCGTGGGCCTGTCCATGGGCGGCATGACGGCCCAGGCCCTGGCCGTGCGCCATCCGGCGCTGGTGCGCAGCATCACCATCGCCAATTCGGCCAGCTACTACGACGAGGCCGCGCGCGCAGGCTGGCAGGCGCGCATTGCCACCGTGCACGACCAGGGCGTGGCGGTGATTGCCGACGGCGCCATGCAGCGCTGGTTCACCCCCGAGTTCCGCACCGGGCAGGCGGCCCGCGTGGCCTCCTTGCGCGCTGGGCTGGAGGCTTTGGCGGCCAAGCCCTATGCGGCCGCCTGTGCGGCCGTGGGCGGCATCGATTTTCGCGAGAGCAACCGGCGCATCGCCTGCCCCGCGCTGCTCATTGCGGGCAGTCGCGATGAGGCCACGCCGCCTGCCCTGTCCGAGGACATGCAGGCGCAGATTCCGGGCGCGCAGCTGGTGTCGCTGCCCGCCGCGCATTTGAGTGCCGTGGAAATGCCCGTGGAGTTTGCGCAGTTGGTGAGCGACTTTGTCGCGCAGGTCCGCTAGATCTGCAGTCCCACCCGGGCGGGATGGGGGCTGAGCGAAGTCGCTATCGTGGAGGACATCACGGCCGGCAGATCAACTCCGCCACGTCCATCAGCAGGGCTTCATCGATCTGCTCGCGCAGGTCCATCGCCAGCCTGCGCCGGTAGAACACGCCCAGGTCCAGCCCCACGCCCAGCGCGCGGATCTGGACGTCGCCCGCGCGCTCGTGCCGGGCGATGACCTGGCGCAGGTGCTGGTCCAGGTAGTGCTCGTCGTTGGCCTGGTGCGTGGCCGTGTCCATGGGGCAGCCGTCCGAGATGACGAGCAGGATGCGGCGCTGCGCGGGCCGCGCCAGCAGCCGCTCGCAGGCCCATTCCACGGCCTCGCCATCCACGCCCTCGCGAAAGAGGTCGGGCCTGCGCAGCGCGGCAATGCCGTGGCGGGCGTGGCGCCAGGGTTTGGCGGCATCCTTGAAGACGATGTGCAGCCGCTCGTTGAGCCGGCCTGGGATGTGGGGCTGGCCCGCGCGCTGCCAGTCGCGGCGGGCGCGGCCGCCGTTCCAGGCCTGGGTGGAAAAGCCCAGCACGTCCACCGGCACGCCGGCCATGGACAGCGCGCGGCCCAGCAGGTCCACCAGCAGGGACAGCGGGCGCGCATGCGCCTTCATCGAGCCCGAGCAGTCCAGCAGGAGGGCCACGGCCGCATCGCTGACGGGGCGCGGCAGCTCGTTCCTGAAGATGGCACGCTGCTGCGGATCGCTGACCAGTTGCGCCAGCCGGCTTGCATCCAGGTGTCCATCCTCCAGGCCGAACTGCCAGCCGTCGTGGCGCGGCACGGCCAGGCGCTGCTGCAGGTGGCGGGCCAGCCGGCCCGCGTGCAATCCGCTGCGCGCCAGTTCCTCATCCATCTGTTCGCGGAACTCGGCCAGTTGCTCTGCGCGGATCAGCTCGGCCGCCTGCGCCTCGCGGTCATAGGCGCGCGTGAACACGCGGTAGCTGTGGGCCGAGCCGGCCCAGGCGCGGCTGTCGCCGCTGAGCGCCACGGGCGGCGCATCCAGGCTTTGCGATTCAAAGTGCAGCGGCAGCGCGAAGCTGCTCCGCCGGCGCGGCCCGCCAGCGCCGCGCGGCGCCTCCTCCTGGGCTGACCGCACGGCCTGGCCCACCCAGCGGCTGATGGCCAGGGCCGGCGCAATGAAGGCCTGCTGGTCCTGCCGGTGGCGGCGCAGCAGGGCCCACTGCGCGCCCAGTTGCGCCGACAGGCCGGCGCGCGTGGCCTCGGCCAGGTCGGCCAGGGCATCGGGCGGCTCATGGCCGCTCAGGCGGCTCCAGGCGGTCAGCGCCACGGTGAACAGCAGGATGCCCAGGCTGCTTTCGGTCAGGCCCGAATCGGCAAAGGCCTGGCTCCAGTGCACAAAGCGCGCATGCAGGTTGGCACGTGCGCCCGGCCATTCCTCGGGCGCCAGGCTTTCCACGCGCAACTGCTCCAGCAGCTCGAACACCAGCCGCTCCACCGGGTCGCCGGGCAGGTGGCGCGCGTGCAGCGCGGCATCGCTCAGGCGCAGGCGCAGGCTGGCGCCGTCGAGCAGGCCGCGCTGGTCGGCCAATCGGGCCGGTACATCGGATTGGTGGGCCGCTGCCAGCACCACGGGCGCCGTGCCCCGGTACAGCGTCTGCCCGCTCCATTGCAGCGAGGCATCGCCCGCCATGGCGCGCAGCAGCGCGCCGCCCCAGGCCTCCATGCGCGCCAGCGAGGGGGATGCCTCAGCAGGCATGGGCGGGCTCGTCGCGCAGCGCCAGTTCCTGGCCGAAGCAGCGCTGGAAATACTCGGCCACGATGGACCGCTCGGCCGGCTCGCACTTGTTGAGGAAGGACAGCTCGAAGGCCAGCCGCAGGTCGTGGAAGATCTGCGCGTTCTCGGCCCAGGTGATGACGGTGCGCGGCGACATCAGCAGCGACAGGTCGCCCACCGCAAAGCCCTTGCGCGTGAGCGCGGCCAGCGCCACCATGGCGGCCACCTGCTCGCGCCCCTGCGGCGTGGCCAACTGCGGCACGCGCGCCAGCACGATGGCGGCTTCCTCGGCCGGCGCCAGGTAGTCCAGGCTGGTGACCAGGTTCCAGCGGTCGAGCTGGGCGTGGTTGAGCATCTGCGTGCCGTGGTACAGGCCGCTGAGGTTGCCCTGGCCCAGGGTGTTCATGGTGGCGAAGAGGCGGAACTGCGCATGCGGCTGGAGCACGCGCTTTTGGTCCAGCAGGGTGAAGCTGCCCTCGCGTTCGAGCACGCGCTGGATGACGAACATCACGTCGGGCCGGCCCGCGTCGTATTCATCGAAGACCAGGGCCACGGGCCGCTGCAGCGCCCAGGGCAGGATGCCCTCCTGGAACTGCGTGACCTGGCGGCCCTCCTGCAGCACGATGGCGTCCTTGCCCACCAGGTCCAGCCGGCTGATGTGCCCGTCGAGGTTGACGCGCACGCAGGGCCAGTTCAGCCGTGCCGCCACCTGCTCGATATGGGTGGACTTGCCCGTGCCGTGCAACCCCTGGATGACCACGCGCCGGTTGTGCGCAAAGCCGGCCAGGATGGCCAGCGTGGCCTGCGGGTTGAAGCGGTAGGCCGGGTCCACGGCAGGCACATGCTCGCTGCGTTCGGCAAAGGCCGGCACCTGCATGTCGGTGTCCAGGCCGAAGGTCTCGCGCACGCCAAGCGTGCGCGTGGGATGCATCAGGGTCAGCTCAGTCATCGTCAGGGGCTCCCGGGGGGACTTCGTCGTTGATGCGCGCAATCGCCTCGGCCGCCGCGCGCAGTTGGGGAAGAAAGGACAGCGCCCGCTCGCGCGTGAAACGCATGATGGGCGCCTGCACGGCCAGCCCCATGTTCGAGGGGCCGCCCTGGATGGAGGGCACGAGCACGCCCAGGCACAGCAGGCCGGGAAGGAACTCCTCGTTGTCGAAGGCATGGCCCTGCGCACGCACCTGGTCCAGTTCGGCGTCCAGCGCGTCAAAGGCCGTCAGCGTGTTGGCCGTGAAGCCTTCCAGCGGCACGGCCGACAGCAGCCGCCTGCGCTGCGCGGGCGCCATCTGGCTCAGGAACAGCTTGCCCGTGGCCGAGCAATGGGCCGGCACGCGCGAGCCCGGGTGCAGATAAAAGCGCAGCGGCGCGGGCGTTTCCACGCGGTCCAGGTAGAGCACCTCGCTGCCCGAGAAGGCGGTGATGTTGCAGCTCTCGCCGATATCGCGCACCAGTTGCGCCAGCACCGCGTGGCGTGCGCCATGCGTGGTGTTGTTGAGCAGCACGCTCTCGGCCAGCCGCATCAGGCGCCGGCCCGTGCCGTAGTGCCGGCCATTGCCCTCGCGCTGCAGGATGCCCGCGCCTTCGAGCTGCTGGAGCATGCGGTGCATGGTGGGCTTGGGCAGGCCTGTCTCCTCGACCATGGTCTGCAGCGTGAAGGGCTCGTTCTTCTGGGCAATGGCCTCCAGCAGGGCGAACAGCCGCAGGTTGGGCGTGTCGCCATCGATACGGGCAGGGATGGGGTCACGGGTGTTCATGGTGTTGGTCATCATATGTTTTTCAATTTTTCGAGTCAATTTGTTCCGAAAAAAGAAATTTGTTTGACATCCAGGCGAAGTCAGTCCTAGACTTGCGCCGTAATTTCTTTTTTCGGAACATTAAGTTCCATTTTCAAGGAGACAACATGACTGCAGCCAACAATCGTACGGTGGTCGAAGGCGTCCAGAAGATGACCCCTTCCGAAGCCTTTGTGGAGACCTGCGTGGCCAACGGCGTCACGGAGATGTTCGGCATCATGGGCTCGGCCTTCATGGATGCCATGGACATCTTCGCGCCCGCCGGCATCCGCCTGATCCCCGTGGTGCACGAGCAGGGCGCCGCCCACATGGCCGACGGCTATGCGCGCGTCTCGGGCCGCCACGGCGTGGTGATCGGCCAGAACGGCCCCGGCATCAGCAACTGCGTGACCGCCATCGCCGCCGCCTACTGGGCCCACAGCCCCGTGGTCATGATCACGCCCGAGACCGGCACCATGGGCATGGGCCTGGGGGGCTTCCAGGAAGCCAACCAGCTGCCCATGTTCCAGGAGTTCACCAAGTACCAGGGCCATGTCTGCAACCCCAAGCGCATGGCCGAGTTCACGGCCCGCTGCTTCGACCGCGCCATCTCCGAGATGGGCCCCACCCAGCTGAACATTCCGCGCGACTATTTCTACGGCGAAGTGCAGTGCGAAATCCCCAAGCCCATGCGCGTGGAGCGCGGCTCGGGCGGCGAAAACAGCCTGCAGGCCGCCACGGAACTGCTGGCCACGGCCAAGTTCCCCGTGATCCTGGCCGGCGGCGGCGTGGTCATGGGCGATGCGGTCGAGGAATGCAGGCAGCTGGCCGAGCGCCTGGGCGCACCCGTGGTCACGGGCTATCTGCGCAATGACGCCTTCCCCGCCAAGCACCCGCTGTGGGCCGGCCCGCTGGGCTACCAGGGCTCCAAGGCCGCGATGAAGCTCATCGCCCAGGCCGACGTGGTGATCGCGCTGGGCTCGCGCATGGGCCCCTTCGGCACCCTGCCCCAGCACGGCATGGACTACTGGCCCAAGAACGCCAAGATCATCCAGGTCGAGGCCGACCACACCAACCTGGGCCTGGTCAAGAAGATCTCGGTGGGCATCCACGGCGACGCCAAGGCCGTGGCACGCGAGCTGGGCCGCCGCCTGCAGGGCCAGACCCTGGCCTGCGACGCCACCAAGGCCGCGCGCGCCGACACCATCGCCACCGAGAAGGCCGCCTGGGAGAAGGAGCTGGACGAGTGGACGCATGAGCGCGACCCCTACAGCCTGGACATGATCGAAGAGGCCAAGGGCGAGCGCACGCCCACGGGCGGCAAGTACCTGCACCCGCGCCAGGTGCTGCGCGAGCTGGAAAAGGCCATGCCGCCGCGCGTGATGGTCTCCACCGACATCGGCAACATCAACTCCGTGGCCAACAGCTACCTGCGCTTCGACGAGCCGCGCAGCTTCTTCGCGCCCATGAGCTTCGGCAATTGCGGCTATGCCCTGCCCACCATCATCGGTGCCAAGTGCGCAGCGCCCGACCGCCCGGCCATCGCCTACGCCGGCGACGGCGCCTGGGGCATGAGCATGGTGGAGATCATGACCGCCGTGCGCCATGACATTCCCGTCACGGCCGTGGTCTTCCACAACCGCCAGTGGGGCGCGGAAAAGAAGAACCAGGTGGACTTCTACAACCGCCGCTTCGTGGCCGGCGAGCTGGAAAGCGAAAGCTTCGCGGCGATTGCCAGCGCCATGGGCGCCGAGAGCATCGTGGTCGACCAGATCGAGGACGTGGGCCCGGCGCTGCAAAAGGCCATCGACCTGCAGATGAACCACGGCAAGACCTGCGTGATCGAGGTGATGTGCACGCGCGAACTGGGCGACCCGTTCCGCCGCGATGCGCTGGCCAAGCCCGTGCGCTTCCTCGAAAAGTACAAAGATTTCGTCTGAAGCTGTCTGACACCCCCTGAGGCGCTGCGCGCCTTCCCCCTCTCTACCCGCTGCGCGGGGGAGGGGGACGACACCCTCGGTGCGGGGCGGCCCTTCCTCGGTGTCCCTGGGATGGGCCGCGCCGGTTTCATGCGCCTGGGTGAAGCGCAAGGCCCTCGAAAGCCGATTCCCAGATTCCCTGCGTTGCTCGCGCCGGGCCCTGTACTTTCCCGCAGGAGCTTTCATGGTCCCCCCACTTTCACTTGCCGTGGCCGCCGACGATGCGCCCGCCACGCACCGCCCCCATCTCCAGCACTTGCTCGACCAGGCCAAGGCGCAAGGCCCCATTCCGGTGGCCGTGGCCTATCCCTGTGATGCAGGTTCTCTGCAAGCCGCCATGCAGGCCGCGCAGGCGGGCCTGATCACGCCGCTGCTGGTGGGCCCCGAGGCACGCATCCGGGCGGCGGCCCAGTCGGCCGGGCTGGATCTGGCGGGCGCGTCCATCCATTCCACCGCCGACGATCCGCGCGCGGCGGCGGCCCAGGCGGCGGCGCTGTGCGGCAGCGGCCAGGCCCGCGCGCTGATGAAGGGCAGCCTGCACAGCGACGAGTTGCTGGGCGCTGCCGTGGCGCGCGAGGCCGGCCTGCGCGGCAGCCGCCGCGCCAGCCATGTGTTCGTGATGGACCTGCCGGGCTTCGAGCGCCCACTGTTGATGACCGACTGCGTGGTCAACATCTTCCCCACGCTGATGGACAAGCGCGACATTGCGCAGAACGCCATCGACCTGGCCCGTGCCATCGGCATTGCCCGGCCGCGCGTGGCCGTGCTCTCGGCGGTGGAGACCGTCAACCCCGCCATTCCCGGCACCATCGACGCGGCAGCGCTGTGCAAGATGGCCGACCGGGGGCAGATCAGCGGCGCCATCCTCGACGGGCCGCTGGCCTACGACAACGCCATCTCGCTGCGCTCGGCGCATCACAAGGGCATCGTCTCCGATGTGGCAGGCCAGCCCGACGTGCTGCTGGTGCCCAGCCTGGAGGCCGGCAACATGATCTACAAGCAGCTGGTCTACATGGCCGATGCCGAATGCGCGGGCCTGGTGCTGGGCATGCGCGTGCCCATCGTGCTGACCAGCCGCTCGGACTCGGTAGCCAGCCGCATCGCCTCCTGCGCGCTGGCCGTGCTGGCCGATGCGGCAGGCGGCAAGGAGCAGCCATGAGCCAGGTTCAAGCCCCGTTGGCAGCACAGCCGCCCGTGCCGCGCATGCTGCAATGGCTGAAGCTCCTGCCCGGCACAGGCCTGTCGGGCGTGATTGCGCTGGCAGCCACCTTCGTCTCCACGCTGCACGGCGGGCCGCAGCTGCTGTTCGCGCTGTTCTTCGGCGTGGCCTTTCACTTCCTGAGCCAGGACGCGCGCGCCAAGCCGGGCATCGAGTTCTGTGCACGCGGCGTGCTGCGCCTGGGCGTGGGCCTGCTGGGCGCGCGCATCACGGCCACGCAGATCGCGGGCCTGGGCTGGACCACGGCGCTGATCGTCATCGCCGCCGTGGTCACCACGCTGCTGTGCGGCACGCTGCTGGGCCGGCGCCTGGGCCTGACGCGCCCGCAGGGCGTGCTGTCCGGCGGCGCGGTGGCCATCTGTGGCGCCTCGGCGGCGCTGGCCATCTCGTCGGTGCTGCCGCGCGACAAGGACAGCGACCGCTTCACGCTCACCGTGGTGGTCACGGTCACCGTGCTGTCCACGGCCGCCATGGTGCTGTACCCGCTGGTGGCGCGCGCACTGCACCTGCCGCCCGAGCTGGCGGGCCTGTTCATCGGCGGCACCATCCACGATGTGGCCCAGGTGGTGGGCGCGGGCTACACCATCGACCAGGCCACGGGCGACTACGCCACCATCGTCAAGCTGTTCCGCGTGTCCATGCTGGCCGTGGTGGTGGTCATGGTCTCGGCCCTGTTCAAGCGCCAGCGCGAGGCTGCGGCCGAGCAGCACCACGGCAAGAAGCCGGGCCTGGTGCCCTGGTTCCTGTGGGTGTTCGTCGCACTGGTGGCCATCAACTCGCTGGGCTGGGTGCCGCCGGGCCTGCAGCACCAGTTGAGCGACCTCTCGCGCAACTGCCTGGTGCTGGCCATTGCGGCCCTGGGCCTGAAGACCTCGTTCCAGCAACTGGCCCAGGCCGGCTGGCGGCCTTTTGCACTGCTGGTGGTGGAGACGCTGTGGATGGCGGCCTTCGTGCTGATCGCCATCGAGTTCGAGATGCGGTGAACGCAGACGCAATACGGCAGTTTTCCAGGGCCCGCCATGCGCGGGCCCTTTTCATTTTTCATGGAACCGGCGCATTTGATGTTCGCGCATTGAGGTGATACATTTGCACACAATTTTTTGACGCATATCAACGCCCGACACGAGCCGTGAACGTTCTTCGCAAGCAAGCCGGCAGATTCCGCAGACGCACTGCCATCCAGGTCCTCGCCCTCCTGCGCAGGCAACAACCCCTGCAAGCCGCCTTGCTGCGGCTGCTTCCGTGCCTGCTGCTGCTGGCCGGCTGCGCCGTGCTGCTGGACTCCCTGGTGCCCATCCCGCTGTGGGCCGTCGCCGGCCTGACCGGGGTCATGGCGGGCTACATCGCCCACAACTGCCAGGCGTTTGTTGCATCCCAGCGCAGGAAATCCATGCTGCGCCATCTCGCGCGCTGCTGCCTGCTGCACGCCCAATGAAACACAGGCGCCCGGGTCGTCAGGCAGCGCTGCTGGCATAGGCCGTCAGCGCCTGCGCGACCGCCTTGAACACCACGGCGCAGCGCTCGCTCTTGCGCAGGTCCTCATGCATGGCCACCCAGGTATCGAGCTTCCATGAGAATGCCTGCGGCAGCACCCGCACCAGGCCCGGGTCCCTGGCCGCCAGCGCCGACTGGCAGATGCCGATGCCAAAGCCAGCGCGGATGGCGCCGAGCTGTGCCAGGTCGCTGTCCGAGCTCAGCGCCATGGCCTCGCGCGTGAACATCGGAAACTGCTGCTGAAACCTGCGGATGAAGGCGTTCTCATGGTCGAAGCCGATCAGCGAGTGCCCGGCCAGCTCCTGCAGCGAAGCCGGCACCCCATGCCTGGCCAGATAGCTCTCATGAGCATGCAGCCCCAGTTCGATGGCGCCGATATGGCGGGCCACCAGCGCCTCCTGCTGCGGCCGGAACATGCGCACGGCCACATCGGCCTCGCGGCGCAGCAGGTCATCCACCGCGTTGGACAGCACCAGTTCGATGCGCAGTTCAGGATGGGCCGCGCGCAATTGCGCCAGCACGGGCGGCAGCAGCTCCACGCCCACGACCTCGCTGGCCGTCAGGCGTACCGTGCCGCGCACGCCCGCGCCATGGCTGGCCGCCACGCGTCGCAGCGCGGCAGCCGTCGCGGCCATGCTGGCCGCATAGGGCTGCAATTCATAGGCCGCCTCGGTGGGCGCGAAGCCATCGGACGAACGGGTGAACAGTTGCAGGCCCAGCGCCGACTCCAGCCCGTCGATGTGCCGGCCCACGGTTGGCTGCGCCAGGCCCATGGCCCGGCCCGCCGCTGACAGCGACCCGGACTCCAGCACCTGCAAAAAGCTGCGATACCACTCCCAATGGGGTTCCGACATCACTGATCCATTCATTTATGCATGGACACCAGAAGATTCTAGGCAATTTTCCTTTTGCGGCGTGTTGCGGACACTGGCGTGGTCAACACAGGACCCGCACCATGCCATCCATTGCACTTTTCGGCGCCGCAGGCGCCATCGGCCAGAGCCTGGCCGCCGCGCTCAGACAACAGGGCCGCGCCTATCGCGTGGTCGGCCGCAACGCAGCCAGCCTGCGCCAGACCTTCGGCGCCGATCCCCTGGCCGAGATCGCCACCTGGAACCCGGATGTCGCCGGCTCCATCGAGGCTGCCGCCCACGGCGTGGACACCCTGGTCTACCTGGTGGGCGTGAACTACTGGCAGTTTGAATTGCATCCCGAACTGATGCGCAAGACGCTGGAAGGCGCCATTTCCGCGGGCGTGCGCCGCATCGTGCTGATCGGCACCGTCTATCCCTACGGAAAGGCCCGCACCCTGCCCGTGGCGGAAGATCATCCGCGCGAGCCCCATACCTTCAAGGGCCGCATGCGCAAAGCCCAGGAGGACCTGCTGCTGCAAGCCCATGCACAGGGCCGCATCGAGGCCACCGTGCTGCGCCTGCCCGACTTCTACGGCCCCGGAGTGCACAACAGCCTGCTGCACGGCGCCTTCGAGGAGGCGGCCCACGGCGGCCGGGCCGACATGATCGGCCCGCTGGACCGTCCGCACGAGTTTGTCTATGTGCCTGATGTGGGGCCCGTCGTGGCGCGCCTCATCGACACGCCGCAGGCATTCGGCAGGGTCTGGCACCTGGCTGGCGCGGGGGCGACCACGCAGCGCGACATCGTCTCGGAGATCGAACGCCTGAGCGGCAGGCCGTTGAAACTGCGCGTTGCAGGCAAGACCGCGCTGCGCCTGGCCGGCCTGTTCAGCCCCTTGATGCGCGAACTGGCCGAGATGCACTACCTGCTGACCGATCCGCTGATCATGGACGACTCGACCCTGCACACCCTGCTGGGCCCCATCGCCAAGACCCCCTACGCCCAGGGCATACGCGCCACGCTGGATGCCGCCAGGGCAGGTGCGGGTTCAGGTGCGCGCTCCAGCCCGCAGCAGGCCACGGCCTGAAAACAAAAAAGCCCTGACAGCAGAACTGTCAGGGCTTTTGTCTATCTGGCAGGGGAGGAAGGACTCGAACCCTCGCATGCCGGAATCAAAATCCGGTGCCTTTACCAACTTGGCGACTCCCCTAGAAGACCTAAATTCTAATACGTTTTTTTGGTCGCAAAAAGAAAACGCCTCAGATTCTTTCAACGCGGCGAGGCATCGGGGCCTGCATCACTCCAGCGTGCGGCCTCTTCAAGCAGATGATCTGCCGCCTCCAGAGAAGCTGCCTGCAGTTCTGGATCGTCTTCCATACGCTGCAGCACTTGGTCCACAAGGGCCGGGAACTGCGGATCAGCCTGCAGTGCGTCACCCAGTTCACGCACCAGCGTGGCTTCCATGAACATGCGAAAGGCCTTGCGCCGCCTGTCGGGATCTGCGGCATCCATTCCCTTCAGACGCCGCAGCAAAGGTGCCAGCACGCGGGCGTCGCCCGAGCCCTCCTTCGCAGGGCCACCGGCAGAACGGGCCTGTTCCCCCTGACCTTGCGCCTGCCGCAGCCGCGCCTGTTCCAGAGCCTGGGCCCGGATCAGCGCGGCAATGCCTGAGGCTCCATCAATGCGAGTCATGCGGGACCTTCATCAATGCGCCGGCCCCGACTGCTGGTAGTTGGAGAGCAGTACATGGGCCACGCCGTCGTCCGCAGGCGGGGCAGATGTCTCGGGCGAAGGCATCGCCACCAGCACTCTCTGTATATCTGCCGACATCGCGGGATTGTCCGTGTTGCGCTCCAGGCCAGCCACAAACAATGGCCGAGCCCCATCAAAATCATCGCGCGCCAGCGCCACGAACCCCTGCACCCAATGGGGCAACGGGCTGCTGTCGGGCAACTCGGCAAGTGGCTGCCACGTCAGCAGCGCGGCAGGCACGCGGCCATCGCTGAACTGCAGCAGCCCCAGCTGGTAACGCGCCACATGCCATTGCGGACTCAGCAGCAGCGCCGTGGAAATGTGATGTTCCGCACGGCCAATGTCACCCAAGGCAGCGAATTCGGAACCCAGCAAGAAATGCGCGGCGCCCGAATCGGGCTGCTCGGCAATTGCCTGCAGGAACAGCTCGGTGGCGACCGTGCTGTCTCCCTGGGCGCTGGCCTCGAGAGCCTGGTCCAGGGTGGAGAGAGAAGAAAGATTGTCTGATTGGGACATATGGGAGCACCAGGGAGTGCCAGGGATTGGCGGCAGAACGACTTGGAATGGACGGCTGTTGAGCCCTTCACCCCTTTATCCACTCCTGCGGACATCCGTTGAGCAAACCCGGCCAGTTTGCAGGGATTCTATCGCCCGGTCTTTTGCCGTCTTGACGCCCTTTCCCCACCGAAATCCCTATCAAACCGAAGGGTCTTGCTCAACAAACCGAACAAGGTCCGGATGCATTGCCTGAATGGGCCTCGAAACCTGCGGAATCCTCCGCCTCCTTTCTCGCGGCCCTCCATGCATATCGATCAAGGGGCACACATGGTTGGCATCGTCAGCGGCAATAGTCTGGGTCTGGGCAACAGCTCTCTGGCCACACTGGGTCAACGCGCCGCACAGGGCAACGCCTCCCAGGGGCGCGGCGGCGAGCAGGTCTTCGTCAACGTCGCCTCCGGCAACCTCGTCATCGCCCACAACGACGACCAGCTCGTGGCCCACGGCGGCGGCTTCCAGGCCGTGCGCACCTACAACAGCCAGGGCCTGCTCAATGACGACAACGCAGACAACTGGAGCTCGGGCTTCTACCGCCGCCAACTGGTGCTCTCGGGCACTTACGGCCAGGCGGGCAGCACCATCACCCGCACCGAGCGCGATGGCGCAAGTGCCCTGTTCTCCTGGGATGCGGCCTCCAGCAGCTATGTCAGCACCGATGGTGCCGGTGCCTACGACCGCATCGTGCAGCAAGGCTCCAGCTACGTCTTCACCGATGGCGCCACCGGCAACCGCGAGTTCCACGACACCGCCACCGGCCGCCTGGACAAATCCGTGGACGCCAGCGGCAACACCACGGCCTACACCTACGACGCGAACGGCAACATCGCCAAACTCGTCAACCCCAGCGGCGAGTCCATCCAGTACGACTACACGGGCAACATGCTGACCCGCATTCGCGTGGTCGACAGCCAGGGCGCCACCACCACGCGCACCAGCTATGCCTATGACGCGCGCAATCGTTTGTCCGAGGTCACGGTCGATCTCACGCCGCAGGACGGCTCCACGGCCGACGGCAAGCTCTATCGCACCAGCTACACCTACCATGGCGACAGCAACCGCATCGCCACGCTGACCCAGAGCGACGGCAGCCAGCTGACCATCGACTATGTGCAGGTGGGCTCGGAGTTCAAGGTGTCGTCGCTGCGCGACGCGCTGGGCCAGACCACGCGCTTTGCCTACGACACGGCCACACGCACCACCCAGGTCACGGACCCTGCCGGCAAGGTCTCCAGCTACGCCTATGACGCCAAGGGCCAGCTGCTGAGCATCACCTCGCCCGCCACCAATGGTGTCTCTTCCGTCCAGCGCTTCGAGTACAACGCCAACGGCGACCTGATCCGCAGCACCGATGCGGACGGGCGCACGGTCTTCATGGCCTATGACGCCAACGGCAACCAGGTGCTGCAGCGCGATGGCGCGGGCAACACCATCACGCGCACCTACAACGCCCAGAACCGCCTGCTCAGCGAGACCGTCTACACCCAGCCCGACCCCGATGGCGACGGCGCAGCCCAGGCCTCGGGCGCGCAGACCACGCGCTATGTGTACGACGATGCCACGGGCTTGCAGCTGCGCTTTGCCGTCAGCGCCGAAGGCCGCGTCACCGAATACCGGCGCAATGCCTATGGCGAGGTCGTCAGCACGCTGCAGCACCAGGTGGCGCGCTATGGCGCAGCCGCTGCCTCGACCGAGGCCGCCCTGTCGGCGTGGAGCGGGCAGCAGAACCTGCAGCAGCTGCAGCGCACCGACTACGTGCTGGACTTCCGGGGCCAGGCCCAGGTCACCACCACCTATTCGGCCACCGACGCCGCAGGCAACGGACTGGCGGCCGGCAGCACGGTCACGCGCCATATCTACGACCAGGCCGGACGACTGCTGCAGACCATTGATGGCAATGGCGGCAGCACCAGTTATGCCTATGACGGCCTGGGGCGGCTGCTGACGGTGACCGACGCCAAGGGGCAGGTCACGACGACCACCTATGACGACATGGGCCGGCGCATCGTGGTGCTGTCGGCCAATGGGTTGCAGGAGGTGCGCAGCTATGACAGCGCCGGGCGCCTGATCAGCAATCTTCGCCAGGACACGGCCTCGGCCTCTGCATCGAGCACGACCGCCTTCACTTATGACGCCACGGGACGGCTGGTTTCGACCCAGGACGCCACAGGCGTGCGGCAATGGATCGTCTATGACGATGCCGGTCGCAAGGTCGCCGAGGTAGACGGCACGGGTGCAGCAACTGAGTACCGCTACAACCCGAGCGGCCAGTTGGTCCAGACCATTGCCTACGCCAAGGCTCTCCTCTCCACTGCCAACGCTCCCACACTGCAAGCCATACAGGCCCTGGCGGAGGCCGGTGACCGCAAGAGCTGGCGCATCTATGACGATGCCCAGCGCCTGGTCTGGCAGATCGGCCCTCAGGGCGAGGGCACGCGCACGGACTATGACGGGGCATCGCGTATCGTCGCCGTGACCCAGCTTGCGACACCCATGCCCATCGACAGTCTGGGCGACGGCTCCCTGCTCGTGGCCCGGGGCACTGGCATCGCAAGGATCGGCACCGGCAGCTCCGGCCAGTTGGCGCTGCAGGCCATTCCCGCCCAGGCACTGCTCGGCGAACCCGTGCGCATTGTGGCCACAGGTGTAGGCCTGGGTAATGGCAGCATCCTCTTCAGGAGCGGCGCCACCATTCTGGGTACGGTGCGTGCTGTCAACGGTGCTGCCGAAATCACCTTGTCCAGCCTGCCGGTGGGCACGCAGGAAATATCAGCCACCTACCTCTCGGAGACCGGCCAGGGCCAGATCAGCACAGAGCCTCTGTTCGTCCTAGTCCAGCAACGCTCAGAGACCGCACTGCGGAGCCCATCCGCCGTGGTCAGCGTCCCCGGGAAGATCACGCTGAACGCCCAGGTCAGCGGTAACCAGCCCCAGGGCACCGTGGCCTTCTTCCGCGGCGACACTTTGCTGGGGGTAGCCGCCGTCGCGGCCGGCATAGCCATGCTGGACTTCGATGCCAGCACCACCCAGCTACAAACGGGAGTCAACGAGATCAGTGCCCGCTACTCCGGGGATGCGACGCACCTGGCAAGCACTGCGCTGAGCACGTTGCAGGTGGTGCACAGCACGACCTCCGCACCAGTCGACAAGAGCTTGCCGACGTTCAACGGACTGAGTGTGAGCCCCGGCTTCGCCTTTCTGCGCCAAAGCTCCATGTTGCAGCCCACTCAGGTCAGCTTCAGCGTTGCAGTCCAAGCCAGCGCCCCAGCAGGCGCCGTCACTTTTTCGGTGGGTGATACGGTCGTTGGCTATGCTCCCGTCATCAATGGCGTGGCCAAACTGCGCACGGCACTTCCGCTGCTGCCCAGCGGAACGTACAGCGTTACCGCCTCGTACACAGGTGATGCATCCTACCAAGCCGCAAGTGTCACGGCGGACGCTTCCCTCACAGTCAACCGTCAGGAGCCACAGCCCACGGCTTTCAACGGCATGCGCCAAGCCTACGGCTCGCAGACAGCGCTTGTAGTGCAACTCATCGGTCCCACCATGCCTACGGGCCAGGTCGACTTCTACAGAAACGGGCAGCTCATTGGCAATGCGGCCCTGGATTCCTATGGCTACGCCAGACTAGACCTGTCTGCCTTGCTGGCCAGCGGTGGCAGCCACAGCATCACGGCCCACTATGCCGGTGATGGAAACAACACGGCCATCGTTTCGTCTGCCTTTACCGTCAATACGCTGGCTGCAGCACAGGACATTCAGGTCTCGGTCTCCACCGACAACCTTACCCAGGGTGACCCCATCCATCTGAATGCCCAGGTGGGCCTCGACACCTCGGACGGGTATGTGACCTTCTACGCCGACGGTCAGGTCCTGGGCGTCGCTGCAGTTTCCGCAGGCATCGCACGACTGTCCAGCGCCGGACTGCGCAATACGGGCAACATACAGATCACGGCAAGCTACACGGGCAACGCCACGCAGACTTCCTCCGTGCGCAGCAGCAGCGTTCTGGTCAACGTTGCCGCAACCCAGCGGCCCATGCCCCCCGTTGTGCAGGGAAGCCCTACCAGTACCCAGTTGACTGCATCGGGCAGCCTGCTAGGTACGGAAAACATCCAGCTGACTGCGATAGTTGGCAGTACCGAGGGCACCGCAACCGGCACGGTCAGCTTCTACGACGGCAGCGTTCTCGTCGGCACCGCCCTCGTGGTCAATGGTAAGGCCAAGCTGACGCTGTCCTCCACGGGCCGGCCAGGCTACGGAACCAGCGGCAGCACGGCCCTGTACACCCCGGTTGCTGGCATGCGCACCTTCCGGGCCATCTACTCTGGCGACGCTAGCCACGCGACAAGCGAAACCTCAACAGCGAAGGACTTGGAAAAGGGCTTTCTACCAGATGGCGAACTCGCGATCGTGCGCCGCCGAAGCGGCTACGAGCTGACCTTCACCAGCTTCCACACCGACGGACCCGTCACGTTCTACAGCGACGGTGTGGCCGTGGGGACGGCAGCCATAGTGAATGGCAAGGCCCAGTTGCTACGCGTCCCTCTGTCCGAGGGCAACCATGAGATCACGGTCGAATACCCTGGCAATACGTTGTATCGAGCGGGCCTCATCGGCCAGACCGCCAAGAATTTTGTCGGCGTGGAGGTTTCGGCACCAGCCATCACTCCGGCAGGTGCAGCTACTGCGCTACAGGTGACGCTGGTCGGCGTGTCTAGCAGCGCCACGGGAACAGTTTCCCTCTTCGACGGCGGCCGACTGGTTGGCAGCGCCCAGGTGGTCCAAGGCAATGCAACGCTGACCCTGCCGGCGAACCTACTTTCAGCGGGCGCGCACCAACTCGGCATCACCTACTCCGGCGACGTCAATAACATGAGCGGCAACGGCTCGGTACGCCTGGAAATCGCGGCAGCCCCCGTTGATCCGCGCCAGCCTTCACAGCTCACGCTGGTGGGAGATCAGGCTGCCGGCTATGGCGACCCCATTACAGTGCAGGTCTCAGACTCAGGTGCCGCTGGCAAAGTGTCCGTTTTCTCAGGCACCACGCTGCTGGGCGAGTATCTGGTCGCCGATGGCAAGGCACAGGTGCCTGCCAGCATCCTGCCGCCCGGCAACCAGTCCATACGCTTCATCTACTCCGGCGACGCGACCCGCCATGCCAGCGAGGTCAGCGCGCAGTTCACAAGGCCCCGCTCAAATACAGCGGTCCAGACTGTGCTCGGCCTGCGCACCGAAGGCAACCTACTGCACCTGCAAGCCAGCGTGCCTGCCGGGGGAACCGGCACATTCCGGTTCATGCGCAATGGCGTACTGCTGCAGACGGTGGCAACGGTCAATGGGATGGCCAGCCTGCAATTGGACAGCGCCCAGCTCGCCGACGGCGATTTCTGGGTGGAATACAGCGATCTCTCCGCCAGCCTGGCCGGCGCTTCACGCCACGTGGCATGGTCCGCTTTGAGCTCCTCGGCCGCCGTGCTGACGACCTCCGCCAACGACCGCACCACGCGGCAGTTCCACAGCGCAGATGGCCTTGTTTTGGCTACGCTGGACGCCGAAGGCTACCTGGTGGCCCTCAACTACGATGCCGCCGGCCGCCTGGCCAGCACCACCCGCTTTGCCACCGCCACCGATGCGGCCAAGCGCGCCACAGGCACGCTGGCCGAGCTGATGCCCGCCTCCAACAGCCAGGACATCATCGAGCGCCGTCTGTACGACGGCCAGGGCCGCCTGGCCGGCACGGTGGATGGCGCCGGCTACCTCACCACCTTCGGCTACGACGCGGCCGGCCAGCTCACCAGCCAGACCCGCTACGCCACGGCATTGAAGGCGGCCGTGCTGTCCACGCTCACCAGCACCACGGCCGTGGCAGGCATCCGCCCGGCCACCAACGCCCAGGACCGCACCACCGTCTTCGAATACGACAAGCTGGGCCAGCTCACGGCCGAGACCGACTGGCAGGGCACGCGCACCGAGCACAGCTACGACGCCGCCGGTAACCGCACGGCCAGCACCGTGGCTGCAGGCACCTCCGAGGCGCGCACGCGCCAGGTGCGCTACGACGCGCTGGGCCGCGTCACGGCCGAGCTGAGCGCCGAGGGTGCACGCCAGTTGGCCGCAGCCCAGACCCCCGCCCAGGTCGAGGCCGTCTGGAGCAGCTACGCCAGCCGCCACACCTACGATGCTGCCGGCCGGCGCACCAGCACCACCGATGCCAACGGCCTGCGCACCCTCTTCTTCTACAACGCCGAGAACCAGCTCACGCACACCATCAACGCGCTGGGCGAAGTGGCCGAGACGCGCTACAACGCGCTGGGCCAGGTGAGCGCACAGGTGCGCTATGCCACGCGCATCAATCCGGGCCAGCTCAACGGCGGCCTGATCTACCCCGGACTGGTGTCCATGCTGACGGCCTCTGCCCAGGACCAGACCACCCAGTACACCTACAACACCAACGGCACCCTGGCCAGTGAGCGCGATGCGCTGGGCTTCACGCGCAACTACGTCTACAACACCTTCCGCGAAGAGACGCAGCGCACCGAAGCCACGGGCACGGGCACCACCAGCACCCTCATCCAGACCACCTACGACCGGCGCGGCCTGGCCACGGGCCAGGTGCGCGATGCCGGCAAGCTGGCCCTGACCACGGCCGCCACCTACGACGCCTTCGGCCGCCAGGTCAGCGCCACGGATGCGCTGGGCCACACGCGCACCCGCGCCTACGACAGGCTGGGTCGCGAAGTCAGCAGCACCGATTCGCTGTGGGCCACGCTCACCACCACCTACGATGCCTTCAGCCGCATCGTCACACAGGTCAACGCCGAGGGCGGCACCACCAGCTACGCCTACGACGCCCAGGCACGCAGCATCACGGTCACCACGGGCGAAGGACTGCTGGCCAAACAGACCTACAACCGCCATGGCGACCAGATCAGCGTCTCCGACTCCCAGGGCAACCTGACCACCTACACCTTCGATGCCAACGGCCAGCCCACGGGCTCGTCGGCCTCGACCTGGCTGTACGACGCCAAGGTCATGCAGACGGCGGCCACCACCCAGGCCTACGACAAGGCCGGCCGGCTGATCGAGACCGTGGACGCCAACGGCACGCGCACCACCATCGCCTACGATGCGGCCAACCGCGTGCTCTCGCGCACCGTGGACCCCACGGGCCTGGCGCTGACCACCCAGTACGCCTACGACCCGCTGGGCCGCCAGATCCGCATCACCGAGCCCGGTGGCACCATCACCGAGCTGCGCTATGACGCCAAGGGCCAGTTGCTCGAGCAGATCGTGGACCCCGCAGGCCTGGCCCTGTCCACGCGCTACAGCTACGACGCCCAGGGCCATGCGCTGGAAGTCACCAGCCCCGAAGGCACGCTCACGCGCTACACCTACGATGCGGCGGGCCGTCGCACCAAGGAGCAGATCGACCCCAGCGGCCTGAACCTCACGCGCAGCTACACCTATGACGCAGGCGGCAACGTCACCAGCAGCGTGGACGCCAACGGCAACACCAGCTACTACCTGTACGACAGCGAGAACCGCCAGATCCTGGCCGTCGATGGCGCAGGCGGCGTCCAGGAAACCCGCTACGACGCGCTGGGCCGCATCAGCCGACTGACCACCTACCGCAACCCGCTCACGGGCCTCGACCTGCAGGCCTATGTGAACAATGGCCCGGTGTTCGGTCCGTCCACCTGGCCCGAGCAGGTGATGGCGCGCATCGCCCCCACGGCCAGCGACCGGATCGAATACCGCAGCTACGACGCCAACAACCACCTGCAATCGGTGGTCACGGGGCTGGGCGAGGTCACCACCTACCTGCGCGACGGCAATGGCCGCATCCAGGAGCAGCGCAGCTACGCCAACCGCATCAGCATCGGAGGCACGGGTGGCTGGACCCCCGGCACCTTCCCCACGCCCGTGGCCGACGATGCGCGCGACCTGCGCACCCGCATGGTCTACGACGGCATGGGCCGCCTCATCGCCACGGCCGACGGCACGGGCGCCGTGACCGGGCTGCGCTATGACGCGGCGGGCAACGTGGTGGAGCGCGTGCGCTATGCCCAGACCGTCACCCTGGGCTCGGACCCCTACGACAGCGCAGCCATCTACACGCTGATCGCCCAGGACAGCTCGGCAGCCAACGCGGTCGAGAAAAACACCTACGACCGCGCCGGCCGCCTCACCTGGAGCGCCGATGCCGCAGGCTCGGTCACCGCCTACCAATACGACCGCGATGGCCGTGTCGTCAAGAAGGCACGGTTTGCGAGCGCCATCACGGCCGGCCAGCAGCCCCAGGATGTGGTGCAGGCCGGCGCGCTGTCCACCGACTACGTCTACGACGCGGCAGGCCGCCAGACCCACATCGTGGGTGCGGACGGCGCCGTGGTGCGCCAGGTGTGGGACCGCAACGGCAACCTGCGGCAGCGCACCGAGTTCGCCACCCTGATCACGCCGCCGGTCTTTATCAGCGGCGCCGTGGCAGGCCCCGTGATCACCAACTACGACCGCAGCAACATCGGCAATTACCTGCGCACCGCCGCAGGCGATCGCACAACCACCCTGGCCTACGACAAGGCCAACCGACAGGTGCTGGAGGTCAATGCAGCGGGCGCCGTGCGCCAGATCCGCTACGACAAGGTCTTCGTCGTCACGGCCGCCTCGTCAGGCGCATCGGGCACATCAGGCGCCGCGCAGCAACAGCTGCACAGCCAGACCGTCACCGCCTACGCCAACACCGTGGACCTGTCCGCCCTGGGCGTGGCCGACATCACGCTGGAGCGCGTGATGTCCATGCTCCAGTCCAACGCCAGCCAGGACCGCGAGACCACGCAAATCCTCGATGGCGCCAACCGCACCGTGCGCACCATCGACGCCAACGGCTACGCCACCGCGCGCGAATACGACGGCACGGGCCAGCTCACCCACCTCACCGAATACGCCGACAAGTCTGGCAGCGCCTCGGCCCAGGACCGCCACACCCGCTACAGCTACGACGGCGCAGGCCGCCTGGCCAGCACCACGGACGCGCTGGGCAACCGCGAAACCTACGCCTACAACGCCCTGGGCCAGAAAACCGCCTTCACCAACAAGGCCGGTGCCACCTGGAACTACGACTACGACCGCGCAGGCCGCCTGGTGCGCGAGACCTCTCCGGCCGTGGACCTGGCCGCCGTCAAGGAGCAAGGCGGCACCCTGGTGCCCGATGCCGGCAACACGGGCAGCCAGCGCATCGTCACGCAGCTGGCCTACGACAGCTTCGGCAACCTCACCTCCCGCACCGAGGCCCTGGGCCGGCCCGAGCAGCGCAGCACGCGCTACGAATACGACAAGGTCGGGCGCCAGATCAAGACGATCTTCCCCGGCGTGGGCGTGTACCAGGCAGAAAGCCCCGCGGCCCTGCTGGGCAACAACAGGCTGGGCGAGGCTGCGCGCGTGGAAACCCGTGGCGTCGAGCTGAGCAGCGAAACCCGCTACGACGCGCTGGGCAACGCCGTGGCCAGCCGCGCCATGGGCATCCCCGGTACCAAGGAAGCCTGGAGCTACAAGAGCTATGACCGCGCCGGCCGTGTCAGCTTCGACGTGGACGCCGCAGGCTTCGTCACCGGCTACACGCGCAACGCCTGGGGCGAGACCGAGCGCCTGGTGCGCCACGCCCAGGCCATCGCCCTGCCCTCGCCGGCCGGCACGGCCCTGGCCGATGCCGCCGTGCGCCAGAGCGTGCAGGCGAGCCACCCCGCCAACCGGGAAATCCTCACCAGCTACGACAGGATGGGCCGCACGCTCAACGTGCAGGAGCCCCTGGTCCTGAACTACGACAGCCAGACCGGAGAGACGGTCAGCGGCCGCAAGAGCACAGGCTACGGCTACAACGCCTTCGGCGACCAGACTTCGGTGTTTGCGGGCCAGGGCTCGGCGCGCTGGTCCACCACCACCCACGCCTACGACAAGCTGGGCCGGCGCGTGGCCACCACCGATGCGCTGGGCTACCTCACCACCATGGCCTACGACGCCAGCGGCAGCCTGGTGCGCCAGGTCGAATACGCCAAGGCTGGGCAGACGGCTGGCACCACGCCCGACACCGCAGCCGGTGACCGCGTCACCGACTACAGCTACGACCTGATGGGCCGCAAGAGCGCCGAGATACGGCGCAGCGTGGCGCACACCGGTGTCAATGCAGCCGCCCAGGAGCAAAAGGACGTGCTGTACGACAAGAGGGAAGACCTCACCACCCGGTTCAGCTACGACGCGCTGGGCAACCTCACGCGCACCACCGACGCGCTGGGCGGCGTGACCTACAACTTCTACGATGTGCTCGGGCGCGTGCGCGCCACCGTCACCCCGGCCATGAACCTGGGCGTGGCAGCCACGGGCGCGGGTGCCAACCCCATCAACCCGCTGACCGAATTCCAGCGCGATGCGCACGGCAACGTGCTGGTCACCACCCAGTTTGCCAACGGCGCCAGCGTGGCGGCCGACGGCAGCAGCTACAGCCGCACGCCCGCCAGCGACAGGGACCGCGTCACCACCGCCAAATTCGACGCCCAGGGCCACACCACGCAGATCACGGATGCGCAGGGCTACAGCCGCTACTACGCCTATGACGCGCAGGGCCGGCTGGCCAAGGAATGGCAGACCGTCACCAGCCACGACCAGTGGGGCAACGCCAGCCAGGCCAGCCTCTGGCGCGCCTACGCCTACGACGTGCTGGGCCGCCAGACGCACAGCTACGCGCCTTCGGAAAGCAAGAACCTGGGCACGCGGGACGTCAGCGACACCGAGCTGAGCTACAACGCCTTCGGCGAGGTCACCAAAAAACGCGTGCTGGACAACGGCCAAGAGCTGCAGGGCGTGGAAACCTATGACTACGACAACGCGGGCCGTGTCTGGCGCACCAATGCGGGCGACGGCGTCTACAAGGTCCTGGCCTATGACATGCAAGGCCGCCAGACCGCGCAGCTCATCTCGGAAGGCCTGGACCTGAAGACGGCCTACCAGGACACGCAATCGGCACTGAACGCCCAGGCAAACAACAAGGCCCAGTTCCGGCGCACGGACATGCGCTACGACGCGCTGGGCCGGCTGACACAGACGCTGGCACCCGAGCGTGCAACCGAGCAGACGATGGGCATCACCACGCGGCAGAACATGCTGTACGGGGTGATCTCGCAAAGCGAGGTGATAGGCGACAGAAACACCGGGCTGCTCAACCAGGTCGATCTGGTCTGGCGCTCACTGGAAGACCTGGGCAGTGGCGACGTGCGCATCACGGTGAACTACAACTCCGCGCCCTATAAAACATCCCCCACGGGAGATTCGACCCGGGACGACGAGATCGCCAGCTCTCCGTTACAGAAAATCGTTGTTGTCTCAGCGGAAGAGGCCCTGGAGGGCTACAGCCTGAAGTGGACCAGCGACTACATCGTCGCGAACGGCCCCATGGCCTACGCCCGAGGCATCTCTGCCATCACCGGCGTGAAGCTCGAGAAGCTGGACGTCTTCGGGCAATGGAAGACGCTGTACAACGTAGCAGGCCAGTCTCAGCCCGCATCCCTCAACTGGACCGAAGGCAGCAGCCCCGGCCAGATCTGGAATGAGGACGGTGACGGCCGCATTCCCATCTACCGCTACTACAACCGCTACACCGATACCCACTTCTTCAGCACCAGCCTGACGGAACGCGAGCGCCTGCTCAACCAGGCCAAGGGCTGGCTGGATGAAGGCACGGCCGGCTATGTGAGCCGCGATCCGCAGCCCGGTCTCGTGCCGCTGTACCGCTGGACCAAGGCTGGTGATCCCGAGGTCTCGCTGTACACGAATGGCAGCGCTCAGCCGCCTGGCGCCCCTTGGCAAAACCCTAGCATCGAAGGCTATGTGGTGCCATCCACGACGGCCGCTGTACAGGGCATGACCAAGCTGTACCGACTGGACAACAGGGTCAGTGGCCGCGGCGACGGTCTGTACACCACCTCCATCACCGACCGCAACGCCCTGCTGGGATTGACTCCCCGCCCCACCTTTGGCGGCCCTCCCGCCGCGTTGAACTCCCAGATGCTGGCAGGCGCGTTCGGCCTGAGCATCGAAGTCAGCTACCCGCAGGACCTGGTCAGCAAGACCACGCTCGAATACCGCCGCTACGGCAGCAATGACGGCTGGACCACGGCGCCCGTGGGCATACAGACCTCGTTCGGCTCGGCCCACCGTTTCGACGTCAGCCAGTTCCCCGCCGGCAACTACGAATACCGCGTGCGCAACACCAATGCGCAGATGACGCGCGATGTGGGTTCGGGCACCTTCACCATCGGTGCAGAAAACGTCAGCGGCAACCTGCCGCCCCTGCCTGGCGGCGTGGAACAGGGCAGTGCCATCATCGACGGCTCCCCCTACCGCGTGCTGCAGTGGCCCAAGCCTGCGGCGGGTTGGACCGTGGAATTCCGCTACTGGCCCCAGGGCAACAGCTCCGCCGTGACAACACGCACGGCCGGCAACGGCCTGTTCGCGTATGGCGACGGGCGCACCGTGGGCATGGGCATCAACAGGCAAGGCGTGGCCGTCAACTGGGGCCCGGGCAGCATCGAATACGAGGTGATCGCCACCAACACCGCCACGGGCGAGAAGGTGCATGCCACAGGCCAGGTCGGAACACCAGGCAACGTGGCCATGACCAACGTCTCACCCGCGCCGGTCCTTCAAAACCGCAACGTCACCAACCAGGGGGTGGTTGGCTATGTCTGGAGCAGCCCCGGACCCGGCCGCACGCCGCTGCACCGCTTTCTCTTCACGTACCAGGACAACCAGCACCATCTCACCACGGCCGACCCCACGGTCTATGCCGATTTTCAACGGCTGGCGGCTTCCGGAGGCATCGTCTACGAAGGCGTCCTCGGCTATGTGGAGACCTCGCCTTCGGCCACCAACCAGCGCCTGTACCAGTACAAATACGGTGCCTCCAGCGTATACCGGCTCACAGCCAACCCAAGGGACATCAATGGCGGCTCTTTCGTCACCCTGAACTCCAAGCCCGCACCCAATTACCCTTGGGCGCCCACCACCTGGTACCAGAGCGCCTACCAATTCGACGGCTACATCTCCAAGGTCCCGGCCGATGGCATGGTGCCGCTGTACGCCGCGTACAACGGCAACGCCATGGGCAACCAGCCGCTAGGCGACTACCTGACCGCCACCGAGGAATACGACATCACCATGCCCTGGGTGCTGGGTGCCGAGATGATCGCCACGGCCAACGTGCCCGGCGTGGGCACCAGCCAGGCCGCCATCGACGGGCAGATCTACAACATGCTGCACTGGAGCGCCCCGGAGGCCGGTGCACGCGTCAAGGTCAGCTCCTACCCCAGCCTGCCGGGCGGCACGCCCACCCTGTGGCGCCAGGGCGACAACCGCATCCACTTCCCGAACTGGGCGCCGCTGCAGGGCATCGTGCTGGATGCGCTCACGCCCAACGCCACATACACCATCACGATCGAGATCGAGTACCCCGCCACGGCCCAGCACGCGGCCTATGTCGCCAAATCGATCGTCAAGGTCACCGTACCCTCCTCGAGCGCCATCAGCCTGAAGGAGACCACCCCGCCCTACACGGAAACCGTGCAGACCCGCGTGTGGGCCGGCACGCCCTTCAACCTCAGCAACCGCGCCGTCACCAACCGCGAGTACGACCGCTGGGGCAACCTCACCGGGGTGGACGACCCGCGCGTGCAGGCGGGCCAGACCTTGTTCAAGACCAGCTTCACCTACAACGCGAGCAACCAGCTCACCTCCCAGACCCAGCTGGCCAGCTACGAAGGCCCCACCGAATACACCACCACGCGCATCTACTACGACGCCCTGGGCCGCCAGGTCGGCGTGCGTGATGGCATGCGCGACCGCGACAGCCTGCTCAAAATAAAGGACGGCAACCTCAACGCCCAGGTCCGAGACCTCGCCGGCAACGTGGTGCAGGAGCGCAAGGCCGACGGCGGGCGCATCGACCTCAGCTACAACGCCTTTGGCGACAAGACCAGTGCCGCCGAGCGCATGACCACCACGCGCACCGTGGTCACCGACTACAGCTATGACAAGCTCTCGCGGCTGACATCCACGGCGCTGGCATCCACGTCCACGCTGTCGCGATTCGAGCTCGGATCGGTCAACGGCGCGGTGGCCAATGGTGTCAACGGCAGCGTCCATGCGGCCAACGGCGTCTCTGGAGCCGATCCCCAGAACGCCATTGCCTTGCGCACGCTAGAAACCATTCAGTACGACGAGGCTGGCCGCAAGGTGCGCGTCATCAACGGCAACAACGAAGCCACACGCTACCGCTACGACCTGGCCGGCAACGTGACCATGAGCGGGCAGGAGCAGGTCAAGGTCACCGCATCGCCGGCCGTACCCGGCCCCACCGTGACACTGGGCGGGCTGAGCAACGTCAACTACTACCGCTACGATGCCCTGGGCCGCAAGATCGGCTTCACCGACCCCAACCTCATGAGCCAGGAGTGGACCTACGACATCTTCGGCCGCCTGCAGTCCCGCAACGACTCGCAACTGGGCAACGGCGATCGCGTCTACTACCAGTACGACTACAACAAGGCCGGCCAGCTCACCCATGAGGGCAACACCAAGGGCAAGAGCCTGGACTACCGCTACGATGGCGCCGGCCAGCTCATCGAAATCAAGGACAACTACCTGGGCCAGCTCAGCAGCTACACCTATGACCTGGCCGGCAACCGACTCACCGAAAAGCTCACCCAGAAGACCAAGCTGTCCTCCGGCCTCATCGAAAACGTGGTCTACCAGGACAACCACCTGTTCTACGATGCCCAGAACCGCCTGCGCGCCAGCTTCGATGGCCGCTCCGACGTTCGCATCAGCTACGACCTGTCCGGCAACCGCAGCCAGATCAAGACCCATGTGATCAACAACGTCTTTGACCTGAAAAATCCTGACAACTGGAATCTCACGCCAGGCCAATACAAGTCCTATGTCAACGACAGCGTGACGACTTATGAATACGACGCCATGAACCGGCAGACCGTCAGCCGCGAGGAACAGACCCAGAAGATTGGACTGGACCCCAAGGCGACGACCATCGTCACCACCCTCACGCACAACTACGCCTACGACCTGGCCGGCAACCGCACCAGCGACATTGTCAGTGAACAGACCTCTGGCAAGGCCGCCCAGGAAACGGTCAACAACTACGTCTACGACGACCTGCACCGGCTGGACAGCTTCAGCATCAGCCAGTCGGGCAAGGCCACGCAGTCCGGCCAGGTCCTCTACGACGGAGCCGGCCGCCAGGTCTATGCCAAGACGCTGAGCAGCACCGGCGAAGCCGAACACCGCTACAACCAGTACGACACCCTGGGCCGCGTACAGGACACCCGCGTCGTCATGCGCCGCGCCGACAACCAGCAAAAGATCCAGCACACCGACGTCGCCTACCATGGAGCCCCCGGCACCACCGACCCCAGCCTGGGCTACGACGCTGCTGGCAACCTGCGCGGGCAAGTGCAGACCACAAATGGCAACACCGGTGATGCCACGCGCACCACCTACAAGTACCAGTTCAACGGCAGCTACCAGCAGACCGAGTCCACCACCACCCAGGGCGGCACCACGGCCACCACCAACACTTGGCGTGATGCCAACGGCTTCATCAGCAACATAGAGCAGCGAGGCGGAGTCAACGACAACCGCTACAACCGAGCCTTTGTCAACGACGCCAAGGGCAATGCCCTGTACGTTAACCAGGGCACGGGGCAATTCGCGGCCCCCATCGGAGAGTTCGGTCGTATAGAAAACCGCCCCGGCGGGTACCTCGGCGGCTACATAGGCAACGTCCTCAACCCCGGCCACATCCAGCGGCAGTTGGTGGCCAACGGCGAAGTCCTGGCCCGCTACGGCGACGCCCCCGACTCGGAGAACCCGCCGCAGAAAGGCGCCGTCCCCAAATACGTCAACACCGCAGAATTCCACCTGAACGCCCCTGCACTGAAGCTGCGCGACACCAACTTCAGCGCCATGAGCTACACCGTGGTCGGCGGCGAGACCCTCAAGACCATCGCCCGCAACGTGCTGGGCGACAGCAGCCTGTGGTGGCGCATCGCGGACGCCAACGGCCTGGCCGTCTCGGGCGACGGCGAGCTCACGGCTGGCCAGACCCTGAGCATTCCCAAGCTCGCGCTGAACGCCAACAACGCAGACACCTTCCAGCCCTATGACCCGAGCCGGGTCACGGGCAGCCTGGATTCGGTGCTGCCGGCTCCGGCTGCGCAGGATGGTGGCTGCGGGGCGCTGGGCAAGATCATCATGGTGGCGGTGGCTGTCGTGGTCTCCGCCCTTTCTGCCGGTACGCTCGGCCCTGCCATGGCAGGAGCTTTGGGCTCCATCGCAAGCCAGGCCACAGGTAACCTACTTGGCGTGCAGGACGGCTTCAGTTGGAAGAGCGTGGCTCTGTCAGCGCTCAGTGCTGGCCTGGCCAACAACCTGCCGCTGCCCGACCTGGGCTCTGCGTGGCAGAACGCGGCAGTGCGAATGGGTACGGTTAATGCGTTGACGCAAGGCATAGGCGTGGTCACAGGGCTGCAAGACCGCTTTGACTGGAAGAGCGTGGCAGCCAGCGCGGCCGGTGGCGCCGTGGGCAGCTATGTGGGAGAGCAGCTCAAGGGCTCAACCATGTTCAACGACTGGAGCAAGACGGCAGCAGACTTTGCTCGCGGAACCATCCGTGGGTTCGCGGCAGGTACGGCTGCCGCCATTGCGCAAGGAGGGCGCATCAGCATCCAGCAGGTGGCGACCGATGCGTTTGGCAATGCGTTGGGTGGGGCGTTCGGGGACAGCATGCAGAACCCCAGCACCAGTCCGTACAGCCTGAGCAACGGATCAAACGGCCAGGGCTTGCAAGCACCTACGGGCTGGGGGAATATAGGTTGGGGAAGCAACACTACCCAGAATGACCAATTCGTCTATGCGTTCAGCCAAGACTACAGCGGCAATTGGGGGCCAGGGACGCTAGTGGCCGACGCATCAGGGGTACTCAAACTCAGTACCGGTGGTATCACTGATGTAGATGTCGAGATAAGTAGCGCCAAGGCGTATCTCAATATGCTGGACCGGCAGACCAGCCAATCCCGTCAGGCCCCTTACGCTGCAACGCAGGCCCAAGCTACTTCCAATCTTTATGCAAGCGGTGCGGGGGATGTTCGGGACATTTCCTCAGGTCCATCCGCTTTTGGGTACGGAAGCTCGCAGCCTGCCACATTGGCAGCGGCAGCGCAGGTAGCGACAGGCGACCGCTGGTACGCCAATGCTGATGGCTTGGGGGGAACTGTGGAAGGCAGCCTTGATGACTGGCAGACCAATAACGCGGGCAATGGGTTAAAGGCGCCGCACTATGGTTCTATGACACCTATTGGAGACGTTGAGGGCTTCCTAACATTCAATCCGGCAGGCCGAGCACTCAAGGGCCTGGGAGGCGCAGTGTTTGATGCATGGACGGTGCTGCCCAAGGCTTTGCGGGGTCTTGGCACGCTGGCAGGTGATGCTTATGGCTATGCCAGCAATGCCATTGCACCGCAGCGCAGCGTGCTGACAGGCCAGCCATTCGCGTACCAGCCCAATAGTGCGCTGCTGCAAAGCGTTCAACGACAAGGGATGCTTGGCACGGTGGGCTCTGGCATCGCAGGTGCAGTGGTCAATGCGCCGGGCATAGGGTTGATTGGTGCCCTGGGTTCCCCGAATCGCAACTGGGAAACAGTCGGCGCTCAGGCACTAAACACTAGCCTTGCAACCGCTGGCGCACTAAGCCGGGTAGGTGCCGGAAACGCGGAAATCGGCACCAAGCTTGAGTACTTCCTTGGAAGAGCAACGGGCAGTCAGCACAACATCGAGCGCTCGACGGGTATGCTTCGACAACTTGAGAGCGTGGGCCTTCCAGACAGTGCGAGCACGCGGCAGTACTTGAACCACCACCTGAGGACCACATTCAAGGACGCAAGTTCTGCGGTGAGAATCCAGGACAACGGCCGAGTCGTGCGAGAGTCTTTGCTTATGGGTCCGCACGGAGGGGTCAAGTTCGAGACGATTTGGGAAGGCAACCGCCTAATCACGGGCGAATTTTTCGGACCGACTGGTCGATACCGTCACATTCAACCTCCGGGGCACAGATGATCACACTTCTACATGCGCACTGTCACATCGACAGCTTGAAAGAACAGCTAGAGCAGAACTACGCACGCTCGTTGATCCTGGGCGCCGAACATGAGGCAACTCAAAATTGCTACGAATTCAGCGTCACGGTGGGCGACGAGGCCATAGGCCTTGGGCTCGCCACTGCCAGGACTGCAGTGGAGCCTAGCCTTTGTCTGAACAGTACGAAGGACCGTGTGTTCGTGGGATATGACGTGTATGTTGCAGAGGTGATGCTCGAATCGCTCAAGCACTCGGATCGCATGCTGGATGGTGTCTTCCTTGGTTTTGAGGAAGTGCGGTTGCACGGGCTTCTGGTTGTCCATGAGTTGGGGGCGATGATGCTAGATCATCGCTTCGACAGGAAATGGTCCGTCTGCACAGATGTGGTCTCCCATTGGGTAATCGAACAAGGACTTGGTCGACTGACACTGGTAGAACTTGAGTCACATCGAACAATTCATGTTGAGATCGATACCGGCGTAATGTCCGCATGAAGCTTTGACCTGCTCCCCATAGGGCATACCAGTCGAAGGTTAGTAGAGTCCGTTTTCAGAGGAAGAACGGACATGAAGAAGAGCAGATTCACCGACGAACAGATCATCGGTTTTCTCAAACAGGCCGAAGGCGGCATGCCTGTCAAGGAACTGTGTCGCCTGGGCGGTTTCAGCGATGCGACCTTCTACAAGTGGCGCGCCAAGTTCGGCGGCATGCAGGCCCGCGAGGCCACGCGGCTACGCGAGATCGAGAGCGAGAACGCCAGGCTCAAGAAGCTGCTGGCCGAGGCCCACCTGCACATCGAAGCGCTGAAGGTGGGCTTCGGGGTAAAGCGCTGACCCCGCAGGCCAGGCGCGAGGCCGCTGCCAGGATGGTTCAGGGACTGTCCATCAGCGAGCGCCGCGCCTGTCGCTATGCGGGGTTGTCCAGAACCAGCTACCGGGAGCCGCCCAGCATGAACCAGTCCACGGCCAGCCTAAGCACGCGCATCGTCGAGTTGGCGCACGAGCGCCGGCGCTTTGGCTACCGGCGCATCCACGACCTGTTGAGCCTTGAAGGCCACCAGGTGAACCACAAACGCGTGTGGCGCCTGTACAAGCTGGCAAACCTGTCGGTGCGCAAGCGCCGCAAGGTCAAACGCCCCACTGGCGAGCGCCAGCCCCTGGCTGCCAGCCAGCACGTCAATGACACCTGGAGCGCAGACTTCGTGATGGACGCACTGGCCAACGGCCGGCGCATCAAGTGCCTGACGGTGGTCGATGACTTCAGCCGCGAGTGTGTGGACATCGCGGTGGACCACGGCATGGGTGGCAAGTACGTCGTGCGCTTGCTGGACCAGGCAGCGCAGTTCCGCGGCTACCCGCTGGCCATCCGCACCGATCAGGGGCCTGAGTTCACCAGTCGGACCTTCATGGCGTGGACAGCGGCACGCGGCGTTCGGCATCTGCTCAACGATGCCGGATGCCCGACCCAGAACGCCTACATCGAAAGCTTCAACGGCAAGTTCAGGGACGAGTGCTTGAACGAGCAATGGCTTGAGACGCTGGCGCAGGCCCGTCAGGAGATAACACGCTGGCGGCGGGACTACAACGAGGTGCGGCCCCACAGTTCACTGGGGCGCATCTCGCCGGCCAGCTTCGCTGCCTTGCATCGCCAGCGCGCTGGCGATGCAAGGCAATCACCGGAGATTAAGTAGTCTCCACAACCTTGGACTCGCTAAGTGAACATTGGCACGTCTAAAGGGGGCAGGTCAAACCGCCCCAGAACGGCGCCGTACCTAAATACGTCAACACCTCCGAATTCCACCTGAACGCCCCTGCCCTGAAGGTGCGCGACACCAACTTCGGCGCCATGAGCTACACCGTGGTCGGCGGTGAAACCCTCAAGACCATCGCCCGCAACGTGCTGGGCGACAGCAGCCTGTGGTGGCGCATAGCGGAAGCCAACGGCCTGGCCGTCTCGGGCGACGGCGAGTTCACGGCCGGCCAAACCCTGAGCATCCCCAAGCTCGCGCTGAACGCCAACAACGCAGACACCTTCCAGCCTTATGACCCGAGCCGGGTCACGGGCAGCCTGCGCTCGGTGCTACCCGCACCAGTTCTGGCAGCCCTCAGCGCACAGCGCTTGAGGCTCCCAGCACCGTCTTGAGCAACCCTTCCTGCCCACGCAACAGCCGCTTGGCCAGCGCCTGGAAGGATTCCAGGTCCCGGATCTCTCCGCCGAGGATGGCTTGCGCATAGCGGCCAGAGAGGTTGAAGGCGTCCAGGCGCAGGGCGCGCTCAATGTGTTGCTGGGCCTCTTCCGTGCGGCCCTGCAGGGCCAGGGCCACGGCCAGGCCGCCGTGACTTTCGGCGAAGTTGCGGTCCAGGTCCAGTGCGCTGGTGAAGCTGCGCTGCGCTCCCTGCAGGTCGGAGGACAGCAGTTGCGCCCAGGCCTTGCCATGCCAGGTGCCGATATGGCCGGGCATGGTGGCCAGGGCTTTGTCGAAGTGCGCCAGGGCCGTGGGCAGGTCGCCAGCCAGCAGGTCGGCCATGGCATGGGCGGACCAGGCACGGCCATCGCGCGGGCTGATCTGCAGGGCGGCGCGGGCCTGCGTGCGGGCCTGTGCCGCATCCTGGCGGGCCAGCGCCAGCGAGGACTGGGTGACCAAGGCCTCGATGGGTCGGTCGTCAGGCGTGGCCTGCTCCAGCGCACGGGCGGCCCATTGGCCTGCACGCTCCAACTGATCCGCATCCAGAGCTGCGAGGCTGGCCACGCCCGCGGCGGCGGCGGGCAGTTGTTGCCTTGCATCCGCAGCGCCAGCCCAGGCCACGGCCTGATCGACCTGGCCTGCATGGTGCAATGCACGCAGCCACAGGCGGGCCAATGCGGCCGACGCAGGGTGGTCCAGATCCTGCAGCCTGGAAGTCAACCTGTCTGCGCAATCCTGGTAGCGGCCATCCTGGAAGGCGATCCAGGCCAGGTTGTGCAGCACGGCATCGGTGAATTCTCGGGGCGTGCCGCCCAGCGATAGCAGGGTATCCAGCAGTTCGGTGGCGAGCTGGTACTGGCCCTGGGCCAGCAGAAGGTCTCCTTCGCGCAGCGACCAGGCCAGGTTGCCGGGCTGCAGCGCCTGGGCGTGCCGCAGGTGAAAGGCGGCACGCTCCCATTGGGCACACTGCAGCGCCGCCCCAAAGGCCTCGGTCAGCAGGCCGGGGTTGGACGGGTCTTCACGCAGATAGGCTTCCAGGCGTTCCAGCCTGGCCGTGGAGCCTTCGTCAGTCTGGGGAGTTTGTGCGCTCATGGATGTTCCCTCGGATGGTGGTGATTGTCAGGGCAGCCACGGGGGCTGAAGCTGTGGTGGGATTGGCGGGTATGGGCAGGCGTCTAGAGGAAGACGTCGCAGGGCGGCCCCTGTCCCAGCATGTGGCGCAACTTGCCCAACCCCTGGCGGTGCAGCTGCGAAATCCGGCTGCGCGAGACGCCCAGCATGGCGGCAATCTCGTCGAACGGGATTTCCTGCTGGTAGTGGTAGCGGATGACCTTGCTCTCCTGGGCTGGCAGCCGTGCCAGGGCCTCGCGCAGTTGCTCCCGCCAGCGTTGCAGTTCGGTCTTTCGGAAGTACAGCACGTCGGGGGAGGCGGCCACGGCGGCAACGTCCCCGCCTTCGGATTCCCCGTCGGCGGCGACCATGCCGGTGTCCTCCAGCATGACACCCAGCGCAATGCCTATGCCGACTTCGGCCAGGTAGGCCAGCAAGGTGCTTTGGCGCGAGCGGGCCGCCGGGCCGCGCGCCGTTGCCCGGCCTTCATCGAAGGGATGGGACGCAGCTGCCTCCAGCGCCGCAGATTTGACGCTTTCGAGCCGTTCGGCCTGAAGGCGCTTGCGGGCCGCGATCTGCTGGCTTTTTTCGGTGGCTTTCTCCAGGCCGTTGAGCAAGGCACCACGGATGCGATGGGCCACATAGGTCTTGAACTGGGCGCCACGCTCCGGCTCGTAACGGTCCACGGACTCCATCAGGCCCAGGCGCGCCAGTTGCAGGTAGTCGTCAAACTCCACATCGGCGTGGATCCGGCCGCGGTAATGCACGGCAGCGAGGGTGCGGGCAAAGGGCAGGTAGTGCAGCACCAGCCGATCGCGGGCCGCCGCATCGCCTGCCCCACGCCAGCGCGACCACAGTTGTGCCTCTTCCTCCAGGAGAAGATCCGTGCTTGCGGAAGGTGCGGCGGCAGCCATGGCGGGCAAACGCGCAGGCCTCAGTGAAAGCTGCCCACCAGCGCACGCAGCAGCAGGCTCCAGCCGTCGATGAGGATGAACATCAGCACCTTGATAGGCAAGGCTATGGTGGTGGGCGGCATCATCATCATGCCCAGCGTCATGAGCACGCTGGAGACGATCAGGTCGATGAGCAGAAAGGGCAGGAAGACGACAAAGCCGATCTGGAAGGCTGCGCGCAGCTCGGACAGCATGAAGGCTGGAATCAGTTGCACGTTGCTGATGTCGTCCATGGACGCGGGCGGCTCGGCCTTGGACAGTTCGACCATGAGGGCCAGGTCCTGCTCGCGCGTCTGGCGCACCATGAAGTCGCGCAGCGGCGCCATGCCCTTGGCAAAGCCTTCCTGCATGCCGGCGCGGCCTTCCATGAAGGGCTGAACGGCTTCGCGGTTGACCTGCTCCAGAACGGGCGCCATGGTGAACATGGTGAGGAACAGCGCCAGTCCGATGAGCACGGTGTTGGGCGGCGTTTCGTTCATGCCGATGGCGTGGCGCAGCATGGACAGCACGATGATGATGCGCAGGAAGCTCGTCACGCAGACCAGCAAGGCGGGCAGCACGGCCAGCAGGGTCAGGCCGATGACGATGCGCAGGGCCTGCGATGTCTCCGTGGCTGCACTGGCCTTGCCGCTGGCCTGCGCATAGGCGGCGCCCGCCATGAACAACAGGGCGCCCACGGCTGCGGCCCTGCGCAGGCCCTGACGCAGGCTGCTGGATGCGGCTTGTGTCATGGCGTGCCGTCCTTGCCTTCGTTGGTGGACAGGCCTGGCTGCGCCGCGCTCTCATCCAGCGGCGCCTCGGCGAGCAAGGCGATGGACTGGGGTGCGCAGCCTATCAGCAGCCGCCTGCCCTGCCAGGTCACCTCGTGCACGCTGTGCTGGGGTGTCAGGCGTGCGCTGGAGACCAGGCTGGTACGGAGCTCCTGCTTTTTTTGCAGACTGCCCATCCACCGTCCCAGCCAGCCCGCTGCCGGCGCCTTGCCCTCGCTGGCAGCGCCGCCCGGCCGGCACTTGCGCCAGGCCACGAAGACCAGCAGCAGCAGGACGATGAAAACACCCATCCACGCCAGTTCCTCGGCGGGCGTGCCGGGAACGGGCGCTGGCTCGCGGCGCAGGGGGATGGACTCCGGCAGTGCCACGGTCATGGATGGGCCTTGGCTTGAAGTCCCAGCGGCGTGGGCAGCTCCGTCAGGCGCACGGCGAAGCGGTCGCCCACAGCCACAAGTTGACCACGCGCAACCACCTGGCCTTCCACCAGCAGGTCCACGGCCTGCTCCACAGCCGTGTCCAGCACCAGCACCTGCTGCGCCTGGGCGCCCAGCAGTTCACCGACCGTCAGCGTGGCAGTGCCCACGCAGACCTGCACGGTGGTCTTGACCTGGTGCAGCGGGTGCAGGCTGGGCACCAGCGGCTGGGATGCCGCAGAGGGAGCCGGGGAAGGGGCAGCAGCATCCAGCTCGGCAAGTTCGATGCGCTGCATGCGCGGGGCCGGAGATGGAATGGATTGCGCGCCAGGAGCTTGCGGCGGCGTGTTCTGCAAAGACATAGACAGTTCAGGAAGATGTGTTGGAAAGGGGTTGAAGCTCGACGCCCAGGCGGCCTTGCGACTGCCCCAGCCAGCCGGTGCACAGGAGCTCACCGGCATCCATGCCCTGCCGGGATTGCAGTCGCAGCAGGGCAGGCTGCTCCAGCGCGTGCGTCAAGGTGATGACATCGCCCGGCGCCAGCGATTGCAGCTGTCCCAGGCTCAGTGATATGGGGTCGAGTTCGAGGCGGACCGTCACCGTCTGGCTGTGCAGGGCACTTGCCAGCGGCACCAGCGGGACCAGGGGTTTGCGTACGGCGCCTTCGGCCTGATCCCGCGAGCCGGTACCCAGCTCACCGCACGAGGCGAGGACTTGCTCCACGGCAGATGCGTTCAGGTGCAGCACCCAGCGCACCCCGCCCCAGTCCAGCGCCAGGACAACGGCACCGGACCAGGGTCCGGGGGCACCGCCCTGATGTTCCCCCAGGCTGGCACCCGCCAGCTGGCGCAGCCCGCCAATCAAGGACTGCCAGGCCTGTGCGCACAGCCCTGCAGCCATGTCCAGGGCAGGTGCTGCCGGACCGCGCCGGTCGGGATCGGGCGCCGGCTGGCCGAACAGGAGCGCGTGCAGTGCGCGTGGCGCGGCCTGTTCGTCCAGCATGTCCACGCCTTCTCCATCATTGGCACCGGGGTCCTGCACGCGCAATGCCGCAGGCGCCCCCGGGGCATCGCCATGCACGCTCCAGTCGGCATGCCACTGGAGCAGCACGGCCTGCACGGTGTCGCAGACGTTCTCTTTCTGGCGGGCGCTCCAGACCCGCAGGGGCCTGGCCCTACCCGATTCCTGCAGGGACAGCAGACCTGCAGCCACGCATTGATCCTGCAATGTACGCACCATGGATCAACGGCTCTTCATGGAGAAAAGCTCCTGCAGCATCTCGTTGGCCGTGGAGATGACCTGGGAGCTGGCCTGGTAGCCGCGCTGCATGATGACCAGGTCGCTGAACTCCTGCGACAGATCGACGTTGGAGATTTCCACATAGCCCGCGCGCACATTGCCAAAGGCGCCACCGGCCACGCCCGTATGCCAGGCACCGCCGTCCAGCGCCACGAATTCGTTGTTGCCCACGGTGCCCACGGCATCGACCGTGTCGAAGCGCCCCAGCGACAGGCGGGGGCCCTTGGTGGTCTGTCCGTTGCCATAGGTCAGCACCAGGGTGCCGGTCGCATCGAAGGAGACAGAGCTGAGTTCCGCCGGCGCATAGCCGTCCTGGGACGCAAAGGCCAGGGTGGACAGGGTGCCCGAAGCGAAGGAGGTGACATCGGTGCTGAAGTCCAGCGTCACTGGCATGGCGGCCTGGCCGGCAGGCGAGTAGGTGAAGGACAGCCTGGAGGTGGCTGCCGTGGGCTTGCCGTCCTGAAAGACGATCTGCTTGGTATCGACAAGGGTGGTGCCATCCATCAACTCCACCTTCCAGCTGCCTGCCGTGGTGGCATTGGTGTTGGTGAGCTTGAGGGTCAGCAGATGCTCGCCGCCCGCCGCGTCATAGACGCGCACGCCGTTGACCGTCTGGTCCGTGCCTGCGCTCGACAGATTGCCCGTGAACTTGGCGGAGGTCGTGGCCTTGCCCGTGGTGGTCTTGAGATTGGCGATGCTGATCTCGGTCGCCGCGCCGTTGGTGCCCACGCCCATGACCTTGGCTCCGCTGCCGCTGACGAGCGCGCCGGTCTTGTCGAACTGGAACTGGCCCGCGCGCGTGTAGCGGATGCTGCCGTCCTCGGCCTTGAGCATGAACAGTCCCTGGCCGTCCATGGCCAGGTCCAGCCCGTTGCCGGTCTGGCGCAGTTCGCCAGGCTTGAAGGACATGGCCGTGCCGGTGGTCGTCACGCCATAGCCCATCTGGCCGAACTGGCGGCCCGAATAACCTCCGCCCGCATAGAAGGCATCGGCAAAGCGCAGCGTGGAGCTTTTGAAGCCGGGCGTGTTGAGGTTGGTGGTGTTGTTGGCGATGACACGCAGCCCGCGCGAGAAGCTGGCCAGGCCCGTCATGCCGACGTAGATGGATTCGATCATGGAATGTCCTCGGGATGGGAGCGCTTCACCGCACTGCGGTGATCTGGCTCAGGGCGATGTTCTGAAGCGTGGCGCCGGAGCTGGTGCGCACGGTGATGGAAGGCGAATCACCAGACAGCGACAGCGAGGCCACGGTGCCGGTCAGCGAGGAGCCTCCCGTGTTGATGTCCACGGTGCGGCCGATGAGGCCCACGGACTGCAGGGCTGCCTGGTTGCTGATCAGGGTGGCCATCTTCTGGTTGAGCTGCTGGGTCTGCTCCAGGCTGGTGAATTGCGCCATCTGGGCCATGAACTGCTGGTTGTCCATGGGCTTGAGGGGGTCCTGGTAGGTCAGCTGGGTCAGCAGGATCTTCATGAAATCCTCCTGTCCCAGGCTGTTGCCGCGCAGTCCCGTGGTGGCGCTGCCGATGCTGTCGATGCTCATGAAATCTCCTTGCTGGAGGATGGAAGGAAAGCCGGCATGCCCGGCGTGGCCGAGGCATACCTGTCGAAGAGGTCCGAAAACTCATGCAGTGCACGGCCCGCGCCTGCCCGGGCCGTCACGGCATCGAATACCACCTGCCCGTTGCAGACCACCCGGCTGAGCTGCTGGCCCTGGTCGCGCAGCAGGCGATGCAGCGAGTACACGACAGCCTGCGCCTGCACCCCCACCTGCTGGGCGCTGCCGTCCAGGCCCAGCCACAGCTGCACGCCGCGCTCCGTCCACTGCGCATGCATGCGCATGCCTTGTGCCTGTGGGGCACCCTGCCAGCGCGCAATGGCAGGGCCTGACGCGGCCGAGGGGCGTGCCGGCGATTGCGACGCACGGGTCGGAGGCCGATCTGCGCCAGGCCCGGCAGTTGCCGGGGCCGCGGCGTCGCGCACGGCCAGCAGGGCAAGCGCGGCGGATGGCGAGGCAGACAAAAGCGCAGCCGTCTGCAGCGCCATTTGGATGGGCGCACGAATGCCCGCGTGCTCTGGTGCGGCAGGGGCCGCTGCAGTCGCCGATGCCGCAGATGCCTGCTGCGACGCCGCTGCGGACACAGCCTTGGCCAGGCCCGGGGCACCGCCCTCGCCAGCCGATGCCGCCACCGCGTCGGCACCGGCGGCGGCATAGGCAGCCACGGCTGCAGAGGAGTCGCCCATGGACAGGCCGTGGCCCGAACGCGGAGACAGCGACTCCCACATTCCCGAACGGTCAGCCGCCGCCAGGCCGGGGGAAGGTTTCTCGGCCAACGCCGGCGCGGCGCCCGACGCCGACGCAGTCCGGGTGATCCCGGAGTCGGTCGTGGCGACCGGGCGCGCCTGGGCCTGCCCGGGCATGGACATCTGAGGCTGCCGCTGTGCAGCCTGCGGCATAGCAGGACCTGGCGCACCGGCTTGCACGGGGCGCGCCTGCGTCTTGGGGTTGTGCTGCGCAATGTCACCTGTCGCCGTGCCGAACGGCTGGAACCAGCCTGCCAGCTGGGCCCGTTCCATTTCCCGCAACCAGGCCTGACGCGAGCGCTGTCCCGTCGGTGCCTGGTCCTGCGGTGCACCGCCGCCCTGCCCCACGCCTTTTTCACCGAAAGGGAGCGCAGGCAACGCGGGCAGGCCTGCGGAGTGAATGTCGAGACTGTTCATTCGGACTGCTCCACGCGGAATTCACGCAGTTGCTGGCGCATGGCCAAGCGGCCTACCCAGTCACGGTCTGCCTCTGCCGCTGCAGCGCGCCCGGCTTCAAGCGCATATTCATGCAGGGCCTGTGTCCTGTGCTCCAGCAGGCCGTCAATGCTGCGCTGCTGGGCCAGGCACTCCGCCTGGAGGTCGGCCTTCTGCGCACGCAGAGCCTGCACTTCCTGCCTCTGGCTATCGATGCGCGCGTGCAGGCCTGACAGGAAAGCCAGCCCCCTGCGGTGAAGCAGCGGATCAGGGCGCGAGTGCATTGCCTGCCGCATTTGGGCGGCATGTGCGTGCAAGGATGCCTCTTGCTCCTGCAACGCGTGTTCGGCCTGGGCCAGACTGTGCTGCAGCCCGGTCATGCGCGCCTGCAGCCGTTCCATCTGCCACTCCTGCTTGCGCAGATAGGGGGTGAGCGCATAGGAAAAGCCGCGCAGGTCCACATTCGGCACGGATTGCGATGCGGGCTGTCCATTTCTGGTCATCGCTTGCCTTTCTGAGGGGTCAGCGAGAAGCTGAATTTGGCCGGTGACCGGGCCGGTGCCGCCGCCGGGGCGGGCGCGAGCAAAGGCCCTGCCTCCACGGCAGGCCTGTCGGGCCACAGCAGCTTGCGCAATTCGCCCATGGCCTGGCTGCGGGAGATTCCGCCCTCGGCCTGGCTGAGCCATTGCTTCAGGCCCGGAGCCAGCAGCAGGGCATGGTCCAGTTCGGGGTTCATGCCTTTTTCGTAGGCGCCGATGTCCACCAGCTGTCGGTTGCGATCCAGCAGGGCGAGATGGCGCACCGCATCGGAAATCAGTTCGCGCTCCTGTGGCGTGGTCAGGTCGGGCAGCAGCCGGCTGGCGCTGCGCAGCACGTCGATGGCCGGGTACTGGCCTTCATGCGCAATGTGGCGCGACAGCACCACATGGCCGTCGAGGATGGAGCGCAGGCTGTCGGCAATGGGCTCGTTCATGTCGTCCCCTTCCACCAGCACGGTCAGCAGCGCGGTGATGGATCCTCCCGACGGCGCCGTACCACAGCGCTCGCACAGCTGGGGCAGCTCGGCAAACACGGACGGCGTGTAGCCGCGTGCCGTGGGCGGCTCACCTGCGGCCAGCCCCACCTCGCGCCGCGCCATGGCCAGGCGCGTGACCGAATCCATGGTCAGCAGGACCTGGCGCCCCTGGTCGCGGAAGTACTCGGCAATGGTGACGGCCGCATGCGCAGCGCGTATGCGCGCCAGGGCCGGCTGGTCCGATGTGGCCACCACCACCACGGACCGCGCGAGGCCTTCGGGGCCGAGTTGCTTGTCGATGAATTCGCGCACCTCGCGCCCACGCTCACCGATCAGCGCAATGACATTGACATCGGCGCTGACGTGCTGGGCAATCATGCCCAGCAGCGTGCTCTTGCCGACGCCGCTGCCCGCGAAGATGCCCACGCGCTGGCCCTTGCCCACCGTCAGCAGGCCATCCAGGCAACGCACGCCGGTCTGCAGCACCTCGTGGATGCGCGGGCGCTGCATGGGATTGATGGGCGAGGCATGCAGCGGACGCTGCAGCGGCGCCACGGGATCGGGCCGCTGGTCCAGCGCATGCCCGAAACCGTCGATCACGCGGCCCAGCAGTGCGGGCCCGACGCCGAAGCTCGCCTGGCGCCCCAGCGCCACGATCTCGGAGCCTGCTGCCACGCCCTGCATGCTGCCGTAGGGCATGAGGGTGATCACGTCGCCCCTCAGTCCCACGACTTCGGCCAGAACACCGTGCTCGGGCGACAGGGATGCCTGCCGACTCCCGCCACGCTCGGCCGGTCGCTGGCGCGGCAGGATGCGGCACAGCTCGCCCACCGTGGCATCAGGCCCCTGCGCCTCGATGGCCAGGCCCTGCATCTGCAGCACGCGGCCCAGTCGCCGGGACAGCTCGGCCTGGCGCAAGGCGCTGCGGTACTCACCGAGAATGGCGCGCACATCAAGCAATGGCGAGGGCAAGGGCAAGGGCACGGTCATCGTGCGGCCGCCCCTGCGGGCTTGAACGGGCCGCCGTCTGCAGCAGTTGTCTGATCGTGCTGGACTTGCCGCTGCCCCTCTCGCTGCCCCTCTCGCTGCATCTCCCGCCGCACCTCCCGCGTCTGCGCCAGGCTGGCCCTGAGGGCTTGCAGTTGCACCTCCAGGCGCGCGTCCAGCGCGCCCTCTTCGGAACGCAGCAGACAGCCGCCCAACTGCACTTCGGGGTCGGGGACCCAGCGCAGTGACTGTCTCTCGGCAGTGAAGCCCGATGCGGAAAGCATCTGGCGCAGCTGCGCATCGGACTGCAGCGCGTCCAGATCGTCGGGATGCACATGCACGCTCAAGGGCCGACGGCCATGCCAGGCCTGCACCGTGCGCTGCAGCATGGCACGCGCCCCGTCGCGGCTGACGGCCTGCTCGCCTGTGATGCGGCAGACCGCCTCAAAGACCAGCGACAGCATGTCTTCCTCGGCGTCCTGCAGGAAGCCCTCCCAGGCCACTGGCAGTTGCTGGAGCAGCCTTTGCAGCGAATCCCGCTGAGCCGACATCTGCTGCTCACCGGCTTGCCTGCGCTGCTGCAACTCCTTTTGCTCGCGCTGCAGCGCAGCCGTGGCTTCCCGAACCTGCGCCTGCTCATGGGACAGCGCCTGGGCGCGCTGCTCAAGTTCGGCGTCCGCAGCCCTGCGCCCTGCCTTCAGGCCTTCCTCATAGGCGGCGCGGCGCTGCTGCTCCAGCCACTGGGCAGAAGGCGCAGGCGCTGCGGCCGGGGCCGGCGCAGCCGCATGGGCGGCCGCAGCGATCGACGCGGCCACGCCGGCGCTGCGCGGCCTGCCGATCTTCAGCGCCTCGGGCATCCAGTCTGCATCGCGCAGGATCAGGGGTTCGCCCGGCATCAAAGACCTCTCTTCAGCCATCGCAGCAGGCCATGGCCACGCTCATTGCCACGTCCGGCAGGCCGGACCGTGGGCACGGCGCCGACGGCATCGCCAGCGTGCTCGCAGCAGTGGCGCATGGCGGCCATCAGCGCCACAGCCATGGCGTTGTCGCCCGGAGCATCCAGCGACATGGACTCCATCAGGTCCATCACACGGCGGCGCTGAGGAAGCGGCAGCTTTTCCAGTGCCAGAGGGCGCCAGGGCCAGGGCCTCAGGCACAGCGCCCGTGCGACCAGCCTGGACGGCTGGCCCTGCCAGGCCCGGACCAGCGCGTCGATGCCGCCGGCATCAAGCGCCATCAGGAAAGACGCATCCTCGGAGACCTCAGCATGCACCGCCGGCGCAGCCAGCGCCTCATGCGAACGAGGCGCCTTCAGCACGCTGCCCAGCAATTCGGTGTCGGGCGGTATGCCCAATTCCGTCAGCTCGATCAGCAAGCCGCGCAGCGCCTGCCCCGCAGGCGCCGGCATGCGCTCCAGCAGCCAATCGCGATCGGCGGGCGCCATGGCATGCAGCAGCAAAGCCGCTCTTCTCGGATCGGTCTGGGGCGCGCAAGCCAGTTCGGCAAAGCTCATGTCTGCTGCCCTTCCATGGGCCGCGCGGCATGGCCTGCGCCATCGGCATGCATCCACTGCTGCAGCTTGCGCAGGGCCGCTTGACGCTCGGCATCGCTCAGGCCTGCGGGCATGGCAGACGGCGCCTTGCGGTTCGCCCGCGCGGCGCTCACAGCAAACAGTGCGACCACCAGGCACAGGACCACAGCCGCCGCAGCCTGCACGGGCAAGGGCAGATCGATATCGAGGCCACGGCCCTTGGGCACGGCATGCGACGCCACCGATGGCACCGGCTGCACGGCCTGGCCTGGAGACAGCGGCGCGTCATCCTGCTGCTGCGCGGCAGCGCCATCCGCATTTGCATTCACAGGCAACAGCGCCTGCATGGATTGGACAACGACGGTATCGCCGCGCTCCGTGCTCGCGCCCACGGCAGCTGCCAGCAGGCGGCGCAGCTTGTCCTCCTGGCCAGCGTCCAGCGGCTGGCGAACCACGGCCACGACCTGGATACGGCGCACCGATCCGGCCTGGCTGACGACCTGCTCCACGCGCCGGCCAACCTGGTAGTCCACCTCGCGCTGGGTGCTCGCGCCACCGGCGCTGCCCGCGCGCGCGGCATCGAGTGGCGGCTGGCCGCCGTCACGCACGGATTCGCGCTCCTTGACGATGACGCCACGGCTGTCTGCCGTGCGGGAGGCGGCAGGAATCACGTCCTCGGTCGTGATGCGGACCTGGTCCATGTTCAGCGTGACATCAACGCTGGCCAGCGCCTGGCCGGGGCCGAAGGCGCGGTCGAGCACAGCCGCTGCCTTGCGGGCCAGCTGGGCTTCCGTGTCCTTCTTGAGTTCGAGCCGCCCCGAGCCTGCGGCAGCCGCACCAGCATCGGCGCTTTCCTCGCTCGAACGGCTCAGCGCCACGCCCTGTCTGTCGACCACGGTGACATCCTGGGCCGTCATGCCCGGCGTGGCGGCCGCCACGAGGCGCTGTATGCCATTGACCTGCTCGGGCCTGAGGTACTGCCCGTCCCGCAGCGTGATGGTGATGGCGGCCTTGGGCCGCGATTGCGCCTGCTTGAACAGGCCCTGCTCAGGCAACGCCAGATGCACCCGCACATCACGGATCTCGGACAGCGACAGAATGGTCCGCGTCAGCTCGCCCTGCAGGGCGCGCTGGTAGTTGATCTTCTGCGCGAATTCGGTCATGCCGAAGTCGGTGTTGTTGAACAGCTCGAAGCCGACGGCCCCCTGCAGCGGCATGTCCTGGCCCATGAGCTTGAGCCGCGTCGGCAAGACCTGCGCCTTGTCCACCAGCAGGGCTCCCTGGGCTTCGTCGAAGCGGTAGGGAATCTTGAGCTTGTCCAGCTCGGCGCTCATGGCAGCCGCGTCCTGCGGCTTGAGATCCGAGAACAGCACCTGGTAATCGGCTCTCAACAGCCACCAGGCCAGCGCGGCTGTGCCCAGCACGATGGCGATCAGCCCGGCGATCAGGCTGGTACGAGCGCCTCGGCCCAGGCCCTCCCAGAATTCAGTCATGTGTTTTTGCTCTTGATGCGTTGCGAAGTTCAGCGGTGTGATCCGGGGCGCGCGCAAGCCTGCTGCCTGCGCTGCCCAGGGACGGCTACACCTGCATCCTCATGACGTCCTGGTAGGACTCCAGCAGGCGGTTTCGCACCTGCATGGTCAGCTGGAACGCCAGCCGGCTTTCCTCGAGGCGGATCATGACCTGGTGCAGGTTCTGCACATTGCCCACGGACAGCTGCTGCAAGTCCGTCTGGCTGGCCAGCAGTTGTCCGTTGACCTGCTGCAGGCCCTGCGTGACCATGCTGGAAAAGCCGGCACCGGTGGTAGCGGACGCACCAGCGCCCCCTGCATGCATGGCGCCTTGCAAAGGGGCCAGCGAAGGCTCGGTGATCGAGGAAAGGGCTGCGGACACCGCGCCCAGGGCTTCGGTGCTCATGCGCCACCTCCGATGGTCAATGCCTTCTGCGCCATGCTGCGAGCCGTGTTCATCGCGGCCACATTGGCCTCGTAGGCGCGCATGGCACTCATCATGGTGACCATTTCCGTGGCGGTATCCACGCCGGCATAGGAGACAAAGCCGCGCGCGTCGGCCATGGGATGGCCCGGCTCATACACCATGCGCGCCGGCTGCTGCGTCGGCTCCAGCGAGACCACGGGATTCGCTGCCAGCCCCTGGGCCACGGTTTCCGAGAAGGAGGTGCGCGCCACAACGCGCAGCGGCTGGAAGAGCTTGCCATCGGTGCCCGCCACGGTGTTGGCATTGGCCAGGTTCAGCGACGCGACCTCGACACGGGTGCGCTCCAGCGTCATGCCGCTGGCGCTGATGGCGAAGGCTTGTGAATAGTCCATGCGAAGGTTCCTCAACGCTTGCCGTCAGAGACGGCGGATGACAAAAGCGACATGTGTTGCGACAGGCCCTTGAGCAGGGCCTGGTAGTGGACGGCGTTGTGCGCCATCTGGGCCACCTCGGAGTCCAGCTGCACGCCGGCTGGCAGGCCCGTCGCATCGCGCCGGGGCTCCAGGCGCAGGCTCTCCTGCGCCATGGCATCGACTTGCGCCGTGCTCAACAGCTGGCCCTGGTCCAGCTGACGCCGTGCTTCCTGCATCTGCCCGGAGAAGCTGGCCTGTACCGGGACGTAGCCCTGGGTGCCGGCATTGGCGATGTTGCGTGCGATGGCCTGGTGGCGCAGCGATGCCGCATCCAGCGCCATGGACAGGCTGGCCACGGTGACGGCCTCGATTGCCTGGGTCATTGGGTGCTCCCTCCTGGAAAATGTTTACTGGACGATCAGCTCGGCGTGCAGGGCGCCGGCGGCCTTGACGGCCCGGAGAATGGAAATGATGTCGCGCGTATTGGTCTTGAGGCTCACCAGGGACTGGACCAGGTCGGCCACCGTGGTGCTGCCCGACACGAAGCCCGGCACCTGACGCTCTTCCACATCCACGCGGGTGTTCGTCACCAGCGCCGTGCGCACGCCATCGCCTGCCACGCCGATGAAGCCGGGCTGCGAGGCAGTGACCTCATTGCGAATGGACAGCTTCAGGTCCCCATGCGAGATGGCGACCTTGGATATCTGCACATCCCCACCCGATACCACGGTGCCGGTGCGCTCGTTGATCACGACCTTGGCACGCCGGTCAGGTTCGACGAAGACCGACTCCAGCCGCGAGACGAAGGACACCAGCCGGCGCCGCTGCCCCTCGGGCACGAACAGGTCGATGCCGGAGGCATCGCGCGCCTGGGCGAGCGAGTCGCCGAACTGGCGGTTGATGGCCTCGGCGACCCGGTCGGCCGTGGTGTAGTCGGGCTCGTTGAGCACGAAGGTCATGCGGTTGTCCTGCGAGACCACCTGTGCGGTGACGCCGACCTCGACCGTCGCCCCGCCAGGAATGGAGCCGACGGTGGGGTGGTTCTTCTGGACCACGTTGCCGTTGGCGTCGTATCGGTAGCCGCCCACCGACAAGGCCCCCTGGGCCAGTGCGTAGATGCGGCCGTTGGCCGCCTTGAGCGGCATGAGCATGAGGCTGCCGCCGACCAGGCTGCGCGCGTCGCCCACCGAGGTGACGGTCACGTCCAGCGTATCGCCCTCGCGGGAGAAGGGCGACAGCGCGGCACTGACCATGACGACGGCCACGTTGCGGCTCTGGATCTGCTCCGGGGGAATGTTCAGGTTGAACTGCGACATGGCGTTGGACAGCGCCTGGCGCGCACCCCGGCTGGAGGCGGAGTCGCCCGTGCCCGCCAAACCCGTGACGATGCCCGTGCCCACCAGGGCGTTCTCGCGCCAGCCCTGCAGCTTTCCGAGGTCCTTGACGCGCACGCTTTCGGCCTGTGCGCTCAGGGGCATCTGCAAGCCCGCCAGCAATGCAGCGCCCAGCACGCAGCTCCACAAATTCTTCATGCAATACGCCATGTCAAAGCCCCAGGTTGTCCAGAAGGCTGCGCCACCAGGGGCGGCGGCTGCGCTCGGCAAGATCGCCCTCGCCCACGTAGCTGATGCGCGCGTCGGCCAGGCGCGTGGACAGCACCACGTTGCCATCCGAGATGTCCAGCGGGCGGACCCGCCCCTGCAGGGTCACTTTCTGCGGCTCTTCGTTCACGGTCAGCGTCTGCTCCCCGCCCACCAGCAGGTCGCCGTTGGCCAGCACCTCCTGTACGGAAACCGTGAGCGTGGCCAGCACGCGGTTGGTGCGCTGGGTGCGTCCGCCGCCGTCGAAGGTGCCACCCAGGCCCGCTGCCGTCTGTGCCACGCTGCCGCTGCCGTGGGAAAGGTCGGCAGACAAGGCGTTGCGGCGGCGCGTGCCCGTATCGGCCGAGGTGGTTGCGCTGGAGTTCTCGAACACCTGCACGGTCAGCACGTCTCCCACGCGAAATGCCTTGTTGTCGGCCATCAAGGGCCTGAAGGTCTGCTCCTGGAACAGGCTCTCGGCATGGAGCGCACCCAGCGGTGCTGCCATGGCCCACGCCAGGACTGCGGCCCTGGCTTTCACCGTCATCTTGATTGCCGTCGTCATGGTTGCAACTCCAACTGGCCCCGGCCCACCACGCGGACGGACAGCACCCCCGTCGCATTGGCCGGCCTGGCACGCACGATCTGCCCGGGCTGTCCGTCCTGCAGGACTTCCACCCGGCTCTCCAGCGACAACGGACCCTGACGCGTCACCAGGCTGGCCCATTCACCCCGCACCACGGCAGGCCTGGCCAGCAGGCTGTCTGCAGAAACGACGTCACCGGCCTGCAGCGCGCGGCGCAGCACGGGCGCGTCCGCATCGGCTCCGGCCGGTGCATCCACCCGGACGCCACCGGGCAAGGCGGACAGGCCGGACAGGCCTGGCATTGCGGTCACATCGATCTCGCGCATTTCCATGCCGTCGGCCTGCACGGGCGAGCCGGCCGGCATGGCATGCGAGGCGACGGGAAGCCGGGCAAAGGCAGCCACCTCGAATCGCACGGGAATGGCCCGCACATGGCGATCACCCGAGAACACATCGACCCAGACCAGCATGCGCGGGCCCATCCGTGTCGCGTTCAGGGGCCGCACCTGCAGGCGCCGCCCCTGCACAGGCACCTCCAGGGACAAGGGCAGGGCAACGGGATCGATGTCCAGGCGTGAAAGGACCAGGCCCTTTTGCCGGGCCATTGACCGCAGGTGTTCGGCCAGTGCAGCCTGCGCCTGGGCAGCCACCTGCTCGCCCGCAATCTCCTGCACGGCCGTGACGATGGCCGTCTGGCGGGGCCCGCGCCAGTCGATCTGGTCCTCTCTGAGTCCGGTGCGGCTTCTGAGCCAGTAGCCCAGCCGCTCGCTTTCCAGCACGGCGCTTTCTCCCGGGCGCGGAGCCTGTCCCAGCGGTATGGCCAGCGCGCGGCGCAGCATGCCCAGGTCGGAGCTGGTCAGCACCGCAATGTCTGCAAGCCGCACGCTGGAATGCTGCACCGTCACCTGAGGACGCAGCTCAACGCGCAGCCACGCCTGCGCAGGCACCGCCCAGGCGGGAGCGCAGCACGCAGTCGCCAGCGCGGCCACGGGCAAGAGAGCCTGCATCCGCCTCATCGCCGCAGTCCGTTGACCATGCCCATCATGTCGTCGGCGGCCTGGACGATCTTGGTGTTGGCCTCATAGGTGCGCTGGGCCAGCATCAGGTTGACCATCTCGTCCACCATCTTCACGTTGGAGGCCTCCAGGTAGCCCTGCGCAATGTGGCCCGCGCCCTCTTCGCCCGGACGCACCAGCAGTGCCTCGCCCGACGCGGCACTGCTGCGGTACAGGTTGTCGCCCTGCGCAGCCAGTCCCTGGGGATTGGCAAAGCGGACCAGATCGATCTTGCCCAGGTCCGCAAGGCTTTGCTGCCCGGCCACGCGTGCCTGCACGCGCCCATCGGGCTGCACGACCAGCGCCTGCACATCGTCTGGAACCGCGATCGCCGGCTTCAGGGCCAGGCCTGCGGATGTGGCCAGGTTGCCGTCCCGGTTGACCGTCCAGGTGCCGCCGCGTGTGTACGCGGGAGTTCCATCGGGTGTCTGTACCTCGAAGAAACCTTCACCCTGAACGATGATGTCCATGGGCAGGTCGGTCTTCTTGATATCGCCTGCGTCGAAGAGCTTGGAGATGCCCGCCACGCCCACCCCGGCACCCATGCGCATCACCGGCGCAAGCAGGCCCGCGTCGGGCCCGGCCAGGGCCGCCGTCCGGCGTGCCGGATCCAGGGCGACCAGATCGGAGAAGCTGACCCGCGAACGCTTGTAGCCTGCCGTGTTGACGTTGGCCAGATTGCTGGCGATGGTCTCGACGTTGAGTTGCTGCGCCTGCATGCCGGTCGCGCCGATGTACAAAGCGTCATACATGGAAATCTGCCTCCAGAAATTGGCCAGGTGCAATGACCTGGCGAGTCTTGCAAAACGGATGCTTGCCGGAGTCCGGGCTGCCGAAACAGGCGGAACAACCGCAGCGAAGATGTGCCATCACAGTTCTCCCAGCTTGCGTATGGCCTGGCCGGTCATCTCGTCATAGCCCAGTGCCACCTTCTGCATGGACTCGAAATGCCGCATGGTCTGCATCAGTTGCACCATCTCGTGCATGGAGCTGACGTTGGAGTTCTCGACAAAGCCCTGCTGTATGCGGATATCGGCATCGGCAAGCTGTCCGGGCTGGCCATCGATGGACATGAGACCTTCGCCCAGGCGCCGCAGTTGCGAGGGCTGCGGCGGCTCGACCACCTTCAACTGCGCGACGGGTCTGTCCGTGCGGCCCACCCCATCCCCGTCGAAGATGTTTCCCTGGGCATCGATGCGCACCTGGCTTGACTGCAGGAGGATCTCGCCACCTCGCCCCATGACGGCATGGCCCTGGGCCGTGACCAGGCGCCCCTGTGCGTCGAGCCTGAAATTGCTCTGGCGCGTGTAGGCCGGTCCACCGGGCGTGCTCACCTCGAAATAGCCTGCGCCGGCCAGGGCGACATCCAGGTTCTGCCCCGTGGAGCGAAGCGTGCCGGGACGGTGGTCGGTCTGCACCAGCAGACCGGCAGCAGGCGTATGGGGTGACGCAGCCGGTGCGTTATCGGCGGCGGCGGCTGCCGTGCCGACCATCGCGGCAAACGAGGGAGTGCCCAGCCGCAAAGGCCGCGCCGAGACGACCTCGCGCTGGTAGCCCGGCGTCAGGGCATTGGCCAGGTTCAGGCCTGTCCGGTCCAGTCGCTGCATGTCCTGCTGCATGGATTGCAGCGCGAGGGCGAGTACTTCTTGCATGGTCTGGGGAGCAATGGGAATGGGAGGATGCGTGCCGCTAGAGGCTCACGACGGCATAGGACTTGAGCTCGATGGCCTGGGGCACCTCGGCCATGGACAGCACCCGCAGGTGGGGCATCATCCGCTCGGACAGCAGGCGTACGTGCCGGCGCAGCTCGGGGGCGCACAGCAGCACGGGAAGCAGATTGCTTTTCATCATCCGCTCGGTCTGCTGCATGAGCTTGAGCATCATTTGTTCAGCCAGCTTGGGCTCCAGCGCGAAGGACGCCGGGGCGGCCGCGCCGTCGTCGGCGCGCAGGCCGGCCTGCGCGGACTGCAGGCCTTGCAGCAGCTGGCTTTCTATGGCCGGGTCGAGCGTGATGACATGCAGGGCGGCGCCTTCGCCCGCCAGCCCCTGGCAGATGGCGTGACCCAGGCGCAGACGCACCATCTCGGTCAGATGCAGCACGTCCTTGGTCTGGCGTCCGGCATCCGCCAAGGTTTCCAGGATGGCTTCCACATGCCGTATCGACACCTTCTCGCGCAACAGGTTCTGCAGCACACGCTGTACGTCACTGACGGACAGCACGGTCGGAATCAACTCTTCCACCAGGCTGGCCTGGTTCTGGCGCACGCGATTGAGCAGCCGGTCCACCTCGGCCCGAGTCAGCAGCGTGGCCGATTCGCGTCGCAGCACTTCCGTCAGATGCGTCATGAAGACAGTGGGCGCGTCCACCAGCGTGAACTTGGCGACCGTGGCGGCGGCGCGCTGGTGCTCCTCGATCCAGAGCGCGGGCAGGCCGTAGGTCGGGTCCCTCGTGGGCTCCCCGGGCATTCCATCGGTCCTGCCCGTCGGATGGATGGCCAGCAGGCGGTCGGCACGCGCCTCGCCCCGCCCGCACACCACGCCGTCGATATGGATCTCGTACCGGTCCTGCCCCAGCCGCGCAACGTCCTTGAAGCGCACACGTGGCAGGACCAGGCCCAGGTCCTGGGCATGCTGCTTGCGGAAGGTGGCGATGCGATCCATGAGGACACTGCCGGGCTGGCTGACCAGGGCCGCCCACTCGCTGCCCACATGGACTTCGATGGGCTCCACCTGCAGCGACGCATAGGGGTCATCCTCCCCTTTCTGTGCCGCATCGGCTGGCTGTGCTGCATCCTGCGCATCGGCCGGCGCCGTGCCATCCTCGGCGGAGTTGCTGGCGTTGCGGTAGACCACCCACGCCACCGTGGCAACGACAGCGATCAGCACCAAAGTCGGCAGGGCAGGAATTCCTGGAAAGAACAGCAGGCCCGTCAGCGCGGCACCCACCAGCAGCAGCGTCTTGGGGAAGGAGGTGATCTGGCGCAGCACCTCCTGGCTCAGGTTGCCGTCCGAGGCCGAGCGCGTCACGATGATGCCGGTGCCCACGGCAATGATCAGCGCCGGGACCTGGGTAACGATGCCATCGCCTATGGTCAGCAATGAATAGGTCTTGAGGGCCTGCGCCCATGGCAGCTTGTGCTGCATCACCCCGATGACCAGGCCGCCGATGATGTTGATCAGCAAAATGATGATGCCCGCGATGGCATCGCCCTTGACGAATTTGCTCGCGCCATCCATGGCGCCATAGAAGCCGGCTTCCTTCTCGATGTTCTTGCGGCGCCGTTGTGCCTCGGCCTGGTCGATGAAGCCCATGTTCAGGTCGGCATCGATGCTCATCTGCTGCCCCGGCATGCTGTCCAGCGTGAATCGCGCCGCCACTTCCGAGATGCGCTGTGCACCGTTCGTGACCACGACGTACTGCACCACGATGAGGATGAGGAAGACGATGAGGCCGATCACATAGTTGCCCCCCACCACATAGGCGCCAATGGCGCCGATGACGCGTCCGGCGTCTCCATCCGACAGGATCAGCCGCGTGGCCGCCACATTGAGCGATAGCCGGAACAAGGTGGCGATCAGCAGCAGGGACGGAAAGGTGGAAAACTCCACCGGCCTGGCCATGTAGAAGGTCAGCAGAAGGATCAGGAAGGCGAAGCTGAAGTTGGTCAGGATCAGGAAATCCAGCAGTCCGCTGGGGATGGGCGCAAACAGCACCACCAGCACACCGAGGACCAGCAGGACCATGGCCACATCGCTGTGCCTGCCGAAAAAGCGTTGCAGGGATTTCATGGCGCAGCCCCCGCCGCCGAGCGCTCGCGCATGGCGAAGATCCACACGATGATGCGGGCCACATCGGCAAACAGGTGCGGCGGCACGTGGTGCTCCACATCGAGTTCACTGAACAGGCGGCGGGCCAGCGCAGGACTGCGCACGACAGGAATGCGGTGCCTGGCTGCGATCTGCCGCATGGCAGCCGCCAGATGGCCTGCGCCCTTGGCAACCACTTGAGGCGAGTCCATTTCCCCATGGACATAGCGCAGCGCAACGGCAACGTGTGTGGGATTGGTGAGCACCACATCGGCATTGCGGGTCTGGTGCAGGGCCTTGCTTCGTTTGCGCGCCTCACGCTGCAGGTCGCGCAGTCGCGCCCTCACCCGCGGGTCGCCCTCGCGCTGCTTGTGCTCATCCTTGACTTCACGCTTGCTCATGCGCATCTTCTTGGCGAATTCGCGGCGCGTGAATACCCAGTCAACGGCAGCGATGATGGCCATCAGCAATGCCATCTTGAAACCCAGGCTGCCCAGGTCGGCAATCAGCGTCTTGAGATAGCCCTGGGGTGACAGGCCGGAAAGGCTGTAGAACTGGGGCGCCAGGTCCTTGAGAGAGAAATAGGCGACTGCGATCAGCAAACCCAGCTTGACGCAGGCGCGGGCTGCATCAAACAGGGCTCGCATGGACAGCACGCGCTGGATGCCATTGGCAGGATTGAGGCGGTTGAAATCGGCAACCACGGGCTCCACCGAGAGAACCGGCCCCGTCTGCATCGCATTGCCGACCACCGCGGCAATCATCACGGTGCACGCGAACGGCGCCAGCCAGGCCAATGCTTCCTTGAGCATGCCGGCAATCAGGGGCCACAGCATTTCAGCGCCGGGGCCGGCCGCAGAGCTTTGAATGACCAGCAACTGGTCAAGCCGGAACTGGCGAAGCGCCATATCCCATCCTTGCCACGAGAGGTAGGCCACGGCAACCGTGAACACCAGGGCCGACACCACGTCGGAACTCTTGGAAACCTGGCCCTTTTCCCTGGCCTTTTGCAGCTTGTAAGGGGTGGCCGTCTCATTGCGGTCCAGATCCTGCTCCGCCATCAGCGCGCTCCCGCCCCATGGGACGCAGTGAGAAAGACGGCCGCCCACATGTCGAAAATTCCCATGTAGACCCGGTTCATGGCGCCGCCCATTCCTGCAAACCACAGCGACATCACGGCAAACCCGACAACGATCTTGGCCGGAATGCCCAGTACCAACATATTGATCTGCGGAAGATTTCTGGCGACCAGGCCCAAGGCGAACTCCACAAGCAAAATACAGAACACCACAGGGGCGGCCAGCGCAAATCCAAGAATGAACATCCCGCTGGCCTGCTTGAAAACGGGGACCGAGGCGAGAACCAATGGCCAGTTCGCACCGGCCGGAAACAGCTCGAAGCTGTAGGCGAGAGCCCGCAGCAGGCTGTGATGGCCATCGATCAGCACGAAACCGACCACGGCCACATAGTTGAATGCCGACACCAGCAGCGGCGCGGCCTTGTTACCCACGGGATCGAACACTTGCGCAATGCCAAAACCGATCTGCACATCGAGAAGATTGCCCGCCAGGGAGAAGGCTGCGAATGCCAGCAGCACGCCCAACGCCAGCACAATGCCCAGCGCCACCTCCACGCATGCCGCCTGGAGCAATCCACCCATGCTCAGTGCGGCCGCTGCCGGTGGCAACGACAGCAATTGCCCCATCGTCCAGGACAGGCCGATCACCAGCAGCGCACGCACGCGCCCTGGAATGGGCATGGCATACAGCACGGGCGTCATTGCCAGCACGACAGCCAACCGCAACGAGGGAAGAAAAGCTTTTAACCACGCGTCGTGAAGCCAGGTGCCAGCGATCGCCGGCAGCCAGTGATGCGGCAGGGAATCCATATCGTGGGGATTCAGAACATCGCCGGAATGCGCGTCCAGAGCTGGGTTGCGAACTGCCCCAGCTTCTTCAGCATCCAGGGGCCGCACACGATCAGCACGACGGCAGCCACGAACAGCTTCGGAACGAAAGTCAGCGACATTTCCTGGATTTGAGTGACCACCTGCACCACGCTGATGAGCAATCCGGTCAGCATGGTCAGGCCCAGTATCGGGAGACATACGATCAGACCCGTCCAGAACAGGTCCGACATCATTTTTAACGCCAAGTCAGCACTCATGCTTTCGCCTTGCAGTGTGCCTTGGATGACTCAATCACAATCTGCGGTCAATTGAATTTTTCAAAAATTCTACATTTATACACAACATAAAACCAGGCAGACATAGAAAAACAGGAGCCGTCTGATAGGTAAGCTCACTTGTTGCATCTAGATGCGCCAGTCGAACTGGGAGTCCAAAGTCAATGGTTAATTGACTCGGCAGCTATTTTTCTTGTAGCAAGCTATCTTTGAGGCTCTCAAAAAGCCCTTCTTTTCCACACGGGCTTATCCAGCCTTGCCCCCAACCTGACGTGCCCCGCCATGCACACGGCGCGTCCGCTGGGTGCCCTTAGCCCTTAGATAAGGCACCCTAATCAGCCTCTACCAGCGCACTGTCCAAGTGCTTGCACAGAAGTTGCCGCGCTTCGTCGCCAAAGCAGCCAATGAAAACCAGGGCGGATTCGCGGATCTGTGCCACAGGCAGCTTTGTGATGCGCAGTCGCCCGCCCACCCAATGGATTTCCTGACCGCTGCAGTGGTCCGCTATCCGCACGATGCCCTTGGCCCGCAGCAGGGGCACGGGCAGGGTGCGCAGCGCTTGCCTGAGCCGCTGTTTGTCGAAGCATCGGGGCGTGGTGTACGAGAAGCTGCCTATGCCGGCCATGCCATTGACGGCGCCCTGCCAGACGCCGCCCGCTCCCAGCAAACCCTGCGAACGGCGCGGCCGGGGAACTGCATCGAGGAACAAGGCCATGGGAATGTCGCCATGCTGCGCGGTCAGCACCTGGGTGTGGGGGGCGAGAGCGGCGAGGAGGCTTTTTGCACGATCGAACTTCGATGGTTCCACCAGATCCGCCTTGGTCAGCACCAGCGCCGTCGCGCCGGCGATCTGGCGGCGGACCATGTCGCCGACCAGCGGGTCGCACAGTTGCTCATCGACGTCCTGGACATCCACCGCCACCAGGATGGCGTTGAGCTGCAGCGCGGGGTCGAGCATGCCGACCTGGGCGATGCGCACGGGGTCGGAGACGCCGCTGGCCTCGATGACCAGCAGGTCCGGGCGGTCGGGCCGCGCGCCCACGGCGGCCAGGGCCTCGGCCAGCCGCCCGCCGATGGAGCAGCAGATGCAGCCGTTTTCCAGCTGCAGCACGTCGCTGCTGCGTGTGCGGATCAGAGCGGCGTCGATGTTGATCTCACCGAAGTCGTTGACCAGCACGGCCACGCGCAGGCCATCGGCGCGCTCCAGCAGCCGGTTGAGCAAGGTGGTCTTGCCCGCGCCCAGGTAGCCGCCCACGACGACCATGGGAATGGGCGCCCGCTGCGCCGCGACGGCCGGCGTGCTCATGGCTGGGACCCGGGCGCAGGGAAGATGCGGCCGCCCAGCACGGTGCCCCAGACCTTCACGTTCTTGAGGGCGGCGGGCGCCACCGCGCGGGGATCGTCCTCCAGTACGGCGAAGTCCGCCAGCTTGCCGGGCTCGATGCTGCCCACGTGCCGCTCCAGTTTCAGGGTACGGGCCGCGCCCATGGTGATGGCGTGCAGGGCATCGTCCACCGACAGGCGCTCGGCCTCGCCCAGCACGCGGCCTGAAGCGGTTTCGCGCTGCACGGCGCACCAGGCGGTGAACAAGGGGTTGATGGGGGTGATGGGCGCATCGGAGTGCATGGAAAAGTCCATGCCCAGGCGCCGTGCCGTGCCCGCCGCATTCATGCGTGACGCCCACTCGATGCCCACGGTCTGCCCGGCGTGCGCATCGCCCCAGTAATAGAGGTGGTTGGAGAAGAAGTTGACGCACATTCCCAGGCGCGCGGCGCGCTGCAGCTGGGCGCTGCTGGCCAGCTGGCAGTGCTGCAGGGTGTGGCGATGGTCGGCGCGCGGGTGCCTGGCCAGCAGGTCCTCGATCACATCCAGCACCACCTCGGTGGCCTCGTCTCCGTTGGTGTGGATGTGCAGTTGCAGCCCGGCCAGGTGGAAGGGCTCGAACAGCGCGGGCAGCTGCGACGGCGGAATCAGCCACAGGCCGTTGGGCTGCCCGCCCGCGTAGCCGGGAGCGCGCAGGCGCGCGGTGAAGCCCTGGATGGAGCCGTCCACGATGAACTTGACGGGGCCGAACTGCAGCTTGTCGCTGGCCGACGATGCGGCAGCGGCATGCACGCGCGCGGCGCCGCCTTCCGGGTTGCGCTGCGGCGCGAAGGCCGGGACGATGCGCAGCGGATAGGCTGCGTCGCCCGTCACCTCGCGCAGCGCGGCCAGGCCCTGGGCCGAGAGATCGCTGACCAGGTCGGTGGCCGTGGTCACGCCCGCGAGCTGGGCCACGCGGCCAAACTTCCAGATCGCCTCGCGCTGCTCGGCAGCGGCCAGCGACAGCGCGCTGCCGATCACCTTCTGTACCGGATACATGGCGGCGAACTCCTGCAGCTCGCCCGTGGGCTGGCCCTCGGCGTCCTTGTGGATGCCGTCGATGTCGGTGTCCTCGTCGATGCCGGCCAGCGCCAGCATGGCCGAGTTCACATTCATCAGGTGCACGCTGGCGTGCAGGATGACGATGGGCCGCGTGGTGGAGACGCGGTCCAGCTCGCGCACCGACAGCCGGCTGCTGCCAAAGAGGATGGGATCGAACCCCCAGGCCAGCAGCGTGGCCTGCGCGTCGGGCAGGGCACGCTCGGCCTCGGCCAGGCGGGCCAGCACGGCGTCCAGCGTGCGCAGGCCGGGCCACAGTCGCCCGTCGGGATCGCGGCGGTCAAAGTAGCCCAGGTAGACCGCATCCCACATGGCGCCTTCCATCAGGTGGCTGTGGGCCTCGATCAGGCCGGGCATGAGCACCTTGCCGCGCAGGTGGTCGATGCGTTCGGCATCGGGCCAGGCGGCCATGTCGGCCTCCCCGCCCACCGCCAGCACCGTGCTGCCCCGCACGGCCACATGGGTGGCCTGTGGCTGGGCCGGGTTCATGGTGAGGATGGTGCGCGCCGCGAAGATGCGCACGCGCTCGCTGGTTTCGTGGTTCATGGGGATGTTTCCCTCAGGCGGTCTTGACGTGAGCCGCACGCGGCAGGCAGTGGACGATGGCCGTGACCAGCAGGTTCAGCGCCAGGCTGATGAAGCCCAGGTTGATGCCGCCGAAGTCCGGTTGCTGCAGGTACAGCACGATGGCCAGCGCCTGCCCGCAGACGATGCCCAGGGCAATGGCCAGAGGCCGGATGCGCCAGCCAAACAGGATGGCCATCATTCCCGGGAAGAACTGCGTCACGCCGTAGTAGGTGGTGTTGATCAGGGTCAGCATCAGGTTGGGGGTGAGCAGCGTCATCACGATGGACAGCAGCAGGTAGATGACGATCACCACCTTGGCGCCCTGCTTTTGCTTGGCCTCGGGCAGGCCGGGCAGCAGGTTGCGCGCCACGATGGGGCCGATGGCCAGGCAGATGCCCGCCAGCACCAGCAGGCCCGACAGCGCGGCGCCTGCGGCCACCAGCCCCAGCAGCCAGTCGGGCAGCAGGCGCACGGCAGCGGCGAAGAAGGCCTCGTTGGGCGATGCCAGTTCCAGGTTCTGGCTGATTGCGTAGTACGAGGCCAGCACCAGGAACGGGTACATCAGCATGTACAGCGGCATGGCGATCTGGGTGCGGCGGATGGTGTGCGAACTCTTGGCCGTGAAGAAGTTCTGCACGGCGAACGGCATCATGTAGAAGCCCAGCGCCTGGAACAGCATGGTGCTCATGGAAAAGCGCAGCTGCGTATCGGTCATGTGGTTGCTGACCTTGGCACTGGCGGCGGCGAACACATCGCCCACCCCGGCATGCCAGCCCACGGCCACGCCCGTGGCGATGATGGCCACCACCATGAGGATGTCCTTGAGGATGGCGATGTAGGCCGAGGCACGCACCCCCGAGATGGCGATGTAGGTGAAGGCCAGGCCCGCCGAGATCAGCAGCAGGTGCAGCGGCTGGAAGTTCCAACCCAGCCCCTTGAGCGCCGCCACCAGCCCCGTGAACTGCAGTTGGCCCCAGGGCAGCAGGAACAGGATGGCCGAGCCGGCCACGATCAGCTCCAGCGCGCGGCTGCCGAAGTGGCCCTTGAACAGGTCCGGCAGCGTGATGGCGTTGTGGCGCAGGCCGGCCTTCCAGATCATGGGGCCGAGGAAGTAGCCCAGCGGATAGGCCAGCAGGATGTAGCCCAGGAACCAGACGCCATAGGTCGGCCCCTTGGCGTAGATGCCGCCCGGAAAGCCGACCATGGTGCCGATGCTGTAGATCTCGCCGGCGGCGAGGAAGAACACCAGGTAGGCGCCGAACTGGCGCGAGGCGACGAAGAAGTCATGCACGCTTTGCGCGCCCTTGCCCGTGCGCGAGCGGATGGCCAGGTACAGGGACAGTGCGATGAAGCCCAGAAAGACTGCGGTGGTCATGGCGGTGCTCCCTTCAGGCCGACTGCACGTCGTCGGCTTCGTGGCGGTCGAACATCAGCCAGCACACGAGCATGCACAGCGACGTCAGCACGAACCACATGAAGATCCACAGGTAGATGAAGGGCACGCCGAGCAGATGGCGATCGACGGACGCGACCCAGGGAAGCAGGCCGATCACCGCGATGTACGGGATGCCTATGCCGATGAACAGCTTGAGCATGGTTTGTCTCCTTTTGCTCCGATGAAAGAGGTGGCGGTTGTGGCCGCTCTATAGGACGTTTCAATGTCCATGGATGCGATCTTAGGAAGTGCCTACCTATAATTCAAATGAGAAATTTGCCAACAAACCATGAGGACTCCGCATGGATACCCAGAAGCTGCGGCACTTGCTGGCCATCGTCGAGCACGGCACTTTTTCAGACGCGGCGCGCGCCGTGCACCTGACCCAGCCGGCGCTGAGCCGCAGCATCCGCGCGCTGGAAGACGAGCTCCGGGCGCAGCTGTTCGACCGGGGCGCGCGGCGCGCCCGGCTGACGGTCTTCGGCGAACTGGTGGCCGAGCGCGCACGCCGCATGCGGCTGGAGGAAACCCAGCTGCGGCGCGACCTGGAGCTGCTGCGCGGCGGCCAGGAGGGCGCACTGGCCATAGGCGTGGCGCCGGCCCCCGCGGCACTGCTGCTCAAGCCCTTTCTGATCCACATGGCGCAGGCGCATCCGCGCATCAAGGTGCGCACCGAGATGGGTGCCACCAGCGCCCTGCTGGAGCTGCTGCGCAATGAGTCGATAGACGCCATCGTCGGCGACGCCTATGTGCTGCGCGCCGCCGATGACGTGGACATGGAGCTGCTGGGCGAGCTGCCCGCCGGCCTGGTCTGCCGCGCAGGCCACCCCGTGCTGCAAAACCCCGGCATGGACGAGATCCGCCGCTACCCCCTGGCCACCACCACGCTGAGCACGGCCATGGCGCGGCAGCTCGCCGAGCTGTGGGGCGAGGGCGCCGAGCCCGACAAGCTGTTCACCCTGCACTGCAACAACCTGGAACTGCTGCGCAGCGTGACCCTGGCCACGGACACCTTGCTGTTCGGCGTGCTGTCCATCACGCGCCAGGAGCGCGCCAGCGGCACCATGGCCGAAGTGCCCCTCCCCGCCGATCCCCGGCGCTGCGGCCGCTACGGCATGGCGCGCATGGGCGCGCGCAGCCTGTCACCGGCGCTGGAAACCGTCTATGCATTCACCCGCACGCATTGGCGGGAGCTGTCCGAGCACGACCAGTGAAGCCGGGCAGGCGCAAGTCATGCGTCGGCCCGCGCCAGCGGCAATGTCTGCGTGCGCAGCCACTCCAGCACCAGGGCGAAGCGGGCCTCGTCATGCACCGGCCTGGGTGACATGAGCACGTAGTGCGAGCCGTCGGCCACAAAGCCGCGCGGCGCGCACAGGGTGCCGCTGGCCAGATCGTCGGCCACCAGCGCCAGCGGCCCGATGGCAATGCCCGCCCCGGCAACGGCGGCCTGCAGGCTCAGGTAGAAATGCTCGAAGCGGGCCTCGCGCCCGGGCTGCAGCGGCACGCCGGTCAGCTCACTCCAATGCCGCCATGCGTCCGGGCGCGATGCCGTGTGCAGCAGCACGCCGCCCAGCGGCCCGGAGCGTGCCAGCGTCTTCGCAAGTGCAGGCCGGCAGACGGGACCCACGTGCTCCTGCAAAAAGGGCTCGGCAACCACATCGGCGCCCATGTCGAAATCCGCGCGGCGTATGGCCAGATCGATGCCTTCACGCGCAAAGGGCACCGAGCCGCCGGCCGACACCAGGCGCAGCTCGCGCTGCGTGCCGATCGCTTCCTGCAAACCGCCCAGGCGGGGAATCAGCCAGCGCATCAGAAAGGTGGGCTCGCAGGACAGCACCAGCGGCCGGTCCGGCCCGGCGGCCTGCCGCGCTCGGCCCAGCGCGCCGCGCAGGCGCTCCAGCGCCAGGGCCACCTCCTCGGCCAGCACACGTGCCGTGGGAGTGGCAATGATGCTGCGGTTGCTGCGCTGGAACAGCGCAAAGCCCAGCGCCTCTTCCATGTCGCGCACGGCGCGGCTCACGGCGCCATCGGTCAGGTGCAGCTCGCGCGCGGCCTTGGAAACGCTGCCGTGGCGCACCGTGGCCTCGAAGGCGCGCAGGGCGGACAGCGGCGGCATATGGGTGGGTGGGGCCATGGGACTGGAGGGCGGCATCGGACACATCGGACACATCGAAGAAAGGGAGTGGGGAGAGATTTCAATTGACTTTTGATCAACTGAATACTGAATCCATATCGATTTTCTGCAGTGCGATTTTCATGCAAAGTACCTCCATCGATTGAGCTTTCAGCAATGACCATGAATGAAGCCCCCACCATCGCCCCCGCACCCCTGGCCATCACCATGGGCGATCCCGTGGGCATAGGCCCCGAGATCATCGTCAAACTGGCCATGGACCCTGCCCGGCCCCATGCGCCTTTTTTCGTCATCGGCGACACGGGGCGGCTGCAGCGGGCAGCCGACATGCTGGGCGTGCACCCGCGCATCCAAGCCATCGACACGCCGGCCCAGGTTCCCGCCACCGTGCTACCCGCCACCCTCTTCGTGCTCCAGACCGGGGACCGGCTGCCCGAGGACCTGGCCTGGGGACGCATCGATGCGCGCGCCGGGGCCGCCTGCCATGCCTACATACAGCGCGGCATCGACCTGGCCCTGGCCGGCGAAGTCGCAGGCCTGGTGACCGCCCCCATCCACAAGGAGGCGCTGCGCGCGGCGGGCTGCCCTCATCCCGGCCATACCGAGATGCTGGCCGAGCGCTCGGGCACGCGCGACTTCGCCATGATGCTCGCCAATGACGAGCTGCGGGTGCTGCTGGTCTCCATCCACGTGCCGCTGCAGCAGGCCATTGCCGCAGTCACGCCGGACAACGAACTGCGTGCCATCCGCCTTGCGCACCGGGCCTGCCGGGCGTTCGGCATCGCCCGGCCCCGTGTGGCCGTGGCGGGGCTCAATCCGCATGCCGGCGAGAACGGGCTGTTCGGGGACGAGGACCGCTCGGTGATCATCCCAGCCATCGCGGCCGCACGGGCCGAAGGCATAGACGCCAACGGCCCCTGGCCGGGCGACACGGTCTTCATGCGGGCACGCCGGGGCGAGTTCGACGTGGTGGTCGCCCAATACCATGACCAGGGGCTGATTCCCGTGAAGTACCTAGGCGTCGAGCAGGGCGTGAACATTACCGTGGGCCTGCCCTTCGTGCGCACCTCGGTGGACCACGGCACGGCCTTCGACATCGCCGGCACGGGCCGTGCGGACCATGCCAGCCTGGCCTGCGCGCTGCGCCAGGCGGCGGCCATGGTGCAGGCGGGCCGCTCCGGCGCCAGCGGGCAGGCGCAGCGCCCGGACTTCATCTTCATGCTCACGCAGCAGGACAAGACCATTGCCGATGCGCGCGAGCGGCTGCGCGAAGTGCTGGCCCAGGGCGTGCGCCATGTGGGCTTCAAGGACATAGGCCTGCCCCTGCCCCAGCTGCGCGAGCTGGCCCGGGACATCCGCGCGGGCGGTGCCAGGGTCTATCTGGAAGTCGTCAGCCTGGACGAGGCCAGCGAGGTGGCTTCGGCCCGCGCGGCGGTCGAGCTCGGGGTGGACGTTCTCATGGGCGGCACGCGCCCCGAGGCGGTGCTGCCCGTGCTGCGCGGCAGCGGCATTGCCTACTATCCGTTTCCCGGCAGGATCAGCGGGCATCCGAGCGTGCTTTCAGGGCCGGCCGAGGACATCGTGGCCAGCGCGCGCCGCATCGCGGGGCTGGAGGGCGTTCATGGCCTGGACCTGCTGGCCTACCGTTTCCGGGGCGACGTGCCGGCCCTGATCAAGGCGGTCTGCGATGCGGTGGACAAGCCCGTGGTCGTGGCCGGCTCCATTGATCGCAGCGAACGCATCGCGGCCGTGCTTGCCAGCGGTGCCGCGGGCTTCACGGTAGGCACCGCCGCCTTCGAGGAGACTTTTCCAGCCGCGCGGCCCGGGCTGGCGGCGCAGTTGCAGGCCATACAGGCGCTGGTGGACTGAGAGCGGGCCGGCCACCGCGCGCACCTCCCGCAACTCCCGCACCTCAGACAACGCACGCAACTCTCGCACCTCCCTTATCTGCCACGCCTCCCGCACGTGCCGCGCGCCGGTGTCATGGGCCAGCAACTGGCGCCGCTCGGCTTCGGCCAGGCGGTGGGTCTTCAGCCGCTGGACCACATGGAACTGGCGCTTCTTTGCCATGAGGGACGCGCCGCCTGCAAAGCCTTCCATGCGGCTTGCCGCCTTGCCATGCTGCGGGGCATTCCAGGGGTACAGGCCTGCCACCAGGGTCACAACGACAGCCAACACCATGACCACGAGCGCCCTCCAGGGTGCCCGGGGTCCGCGTTGGCCTTGCCTGTGATGCGCCTGAGAGTTCATGAAGACAGGGCAAATGATTGCGGCAGCTTGCATTGGTGCAGGTGCTTTAGCCTGCATCAATGAACCTGGCCTGATACCAGTCCAAAAACCAATCAGAACCTGGCGCACTTCAGTTGCGCCACTCCTTGATTCTCCAGCAGCCGGAATCTGATGAGAACCCTCGTTTTCCAACAGATGCATTGCCTGAAAACGGAGATAACGCCCAGCAGCCTCTATTGCCGCATGAAAAACAAATGATTCATTGCTATCAATAGAAAACCTGAAACCCATCCATAGCCAAAAAGCAAAGCCCGCCAACTGCCCTCTGGGCGCTGCCAGCCAGGCACCGCAGCGCCACAGATGAACATCGAATGGCATCACCCTTTCCCCTACCATCCGGCAGCGTGTCGTCCTACTGGATAAACCATGCCATTTGGGGAACGATGATATTCACCCTGAATACCTCTCATTCGGCACACCATTGACAACGGCCGGTCTTTGAAGTGCAGCGCCGGTATTTGCAGGGCCCAATCGATGGCTGCACGCATTCAGCCATTTTCCGCAGTTTTGTGATCAGTTGTTTTGGCCAGATGGCTTGGCATCCGATGAATAAAGCAGGGATCTTGGTTGATGATTCGAAAGCTGCCGCGGACCGTTGCCGGCCCCGCTGGAGTCTGGTCGCGCCTGCCGCTCGCGTGCCTTGGGTGGAGCCTGGCAGCCGCTCCCGCCTTTCTGTGCGGCGCACAGGCGCAAACACCTTCTTCGGCGGCCGTTGCCGGTACCTCCATGGCTGAGGCACGCATCGAATCCCTGGACCGCGACCAGGCCGAGCAGGCCCGGTTCAAGGCACTCTCCGAAGGGGCCGCCCCCGCCTACCAGGACCGTTTCATGGATCCGGACGAGATCGCACAGTCCGCTGCCGCCGAGCCCGAAGCCGAGCAGCCCGAGGGCTTTCGCGCCTGGGTGGTGGAAAGCCGCCTGGGCCTGGGCGAATCCCGCACCACCGGCCATGGCCGCCAGCGCGCCACCGAAATCGGCCAGCGCCTCGAATACCGCCGCGAGACACTGAACTACGGCGAGTTCACCCTGCAGGCCGAAGGCCGGCACCTGAGCGGCGACAACTTTGGCAATGGCCTGGGTATGGGTGGCTTGAGTATTGGCGGCCTGGGCTATGCCCGGCAAGCCACGAGCGAGCGCTTCACGCTGCGCAACCTTGGCTTTCCGCTGACCACGCAGACCTTCGCCGACACGGCCGTGGGCGACCTCTACAGCGAGCTGACCGATGGCCTGGCGCGCAACTACCGGCTGTCGCTGGGCTCGACCACGGTGCGCGGCGCCTCGGCGCGCATCTTCCGCCCGGACCTGGACCTGCGCGCGGGCTACGGCCAGCGCGGCCTTCTCACGGGAGGGCCCTACCCCGGGTTCGAGAAAAACCAGGGCACGCTGGGCTGGCTGGGCGCCACCGTGCGGCTGGACGGCCCCTGGTTTGCCGCCTTCCAGCTGGACCAGGCCGACGATATTCCCGCCTACTACAGTCCCAGGCACTACCCCGGCGATGACACGCAATACGACCCCGGCTCCGCCCTGGGCCTGGGCAGCAAGCGCGTGACCAGCTGGGCCGCCTCGCTGGGCTACGGGCGCGGCGTGCTGCGCGATGGCGACTTCAGGCTCCGCACCACGCTGCTGGGCAGCCGTACCAGTGCGCCCCTGTTTTCTCCAGCGGCAGGCACCGCCGGCACGGAGGGCCGCAGCGCCCAGGGTCTGTTCATCGAGGCCAGCGCGCGCGCTGGCGCCTACCGCCATGAATTCGGCGTGCATGCAGCCCAGCCCCAGCTGCACTTTGGCGACTACGCGCTGTCCAGCGCGGCGCGCGGCGCCTATTGGCGCGTGGACCGCCATGTCACCCGCCTGAGCTGGGGCATGGGGCTGGACTACGAACGCACGCCGCAAACCACGGCGCAGGATGCAGGCTTTCAACTGTCGGGCTACCGCCGCCTGGGAGCGAATGGCAATGCCCAATACCAGTTCGACCGGCACACGGCCGTGGGCGGCAGCTTCAGCGCCTACCAGACGCGCAACGATGCGGGCACCGCAGGCGGCGGCCAATCGCGCAGCCTTTATGGCAGCGCGTTCTACCAGACCCGCTTTTTCGACTGGCCGCGCAGCCGCTTCATGCTGACCGTCCGGCGCAACGAGCTCATCGTGCTGGGCGACTCCTCCGCGACGGGCCAGGAGGTGCAGTGGGAGCAGGACTGGGCCGGTGCACGCCAGGCAACGCTGCGGTCCGAGCTCACCACCACGCTGGGCTATGCGCGCGACCGCAGCGGCGGCATGTCGCGCAACTATCCAACGGCCGGGCTGCAATGGCGCTACTGGCTGGAAAGCGGGCTGCAGCTGGCCGGCAACCTGCGCTACACCTCGCAAAGCGGCAGCCTCTACACCAGCCGGGGCCTGTCGGGCTCGCTGTCGGCCGAGAAGGAACTGGGCCGGGGCTGGCGCATGGGCGTCATGGCGCACTTCAACCAGGCCCGGTCCTCGCTGCTGCCCACGCCCTCTTCCCTGCCCAACCTCTACCGCAGCGACGAGAAGACTGCCTATGTCTACCTGCGCTGGGAAGGCAGCGCGGGCACGGCCTATGCGGCCGCAGGCGCACCCGGTGAAGGCGTGGGCGGCGGCAGCCTGTCCGGCCGCGTGTTCTACGACGCCAACCGCGACGGCGAACAGCAGGCGGGCGAGGTGGGCGTGGCCGGCGTCGAGGTGGTGCTTGACGGCCGCTACCGCACGGTGACCGACCGCGATGGCCAGTTCGAATTCCCGGTGGTGCCCACAGGCCACCACCGGCTGTCGCTCACCCAGGAAAGCGTGCCGCTGCCCTGGGGCGCCTCCGGCGACAACACCAGCAGCGTGCACGTGCCCCTGCGCGGCCAGGCCTCGGCGTCGATTGCCGTGGTCAAGGTGGGCGAGTGAGTGAATGAGTGAATGAATGACTGATTAAGGCGCACAGGCTTCCCAGGCAACCCGTTCCATCCAAGGAGATTCCATGAACCGAACACCCATCGCCCAACGCCTGCTGGCCGCATCGCTCGGCGGCCTCGGCCTGGCCCTGACCGCGTTGCCTGCCATGGCCGAGAGCCAGTACGGATCGGGCACCGGAACCATCACGGCCCAGGCCAAGGTCAACCTCAGCGTGACTGTGCCCAAGCTCATCTTGCTGCGCGTGGGCTCGACCAATACCACGGTGGACACGGTGACCTGGACCTCGACGCTGAGCATCCCCGGCGTGCCCACCACGCCGCTGGCCTCGGTCAACAACACCAACGTGGACTGGAACGGCGCCGCGCCCACCGTGGCCACCGCCTCGGCTGCCGCCACGCTCACGGTCTATGCCTGGACCAATGCCGGCGCCGGCACCATCAACTGCGCGGTCGGCGCCTGGAATGCCACGGGCGGCCCCGCCAACGCGGACTTCACCGTCACGACCACCGGCAACCTGCCCCACCCCGGGCCCAATCTGGGTGCCTGCGCATCCACCTCGTTCCCCTCCAACGTGGTTGCGACGGGAACCTGGGCATATGCGCTGGGAGGTACGCCGGCCAGCTGGGCTGCCAACACCTATACCAACGTCATCACGTATACGGCCCAGGGCATCTGATGGACAAGGCATTGCCTCGCCTGCTGGCCGCAGCGGCCCTCTGCGTTGTGCAGCCGCCCGCGCAGGCCGTGTTCACCATCGTGACCGACACAGACCTGCTCAACTACAGCCTGACACTGCGCGTGGGCACGACCGGGGCAACCGTGGACACCGTGGCCTTCAGCGTGACGGGAGCCAACGCCGGCCTCACGCCCGTGGCCGTGACGGGCACGCCCAGCATCAGTGTCTCGGTGTCTCCCACACGTCCCGCGCTGGGCACCGCCGTGGCCCGGCCAGTCACCCTGGTCGTCGATTCATCCACCGCACTTTCCTGCCAGTCGGGTGGCTGCGGCAGCGCGACCATTCCGTTCAGCAAGATCAGTTGGGTGGCATCGAACAACGGCAATGCTGCGTCCGGCGACATACAGAACGGGCGCTTCACCGCCAGCGCCGGCCAGTCCATCGCCAGCTACAACGCGAACGCATCCGTCTGTTCTGGCGCGCTGTGCCCGGTCGCTGGCTGGACCGTCCAGTCACGGCAACTGACCGGCACCGTGCTGCAGTTCACCTACGACAACGACGTGGTCTACCCGGGCGGCAACTACAAGGGCACCGTGCGCTTCACGGCATCGATGGTATGAGGCCGCTGGCCTGGCCGCTCCTGTGCATGGCACTGGCCTGGGCCACGGCCCTCGCGGCGCATGCCGAAGTGGCGCGGCTGGACGACTCGGCCTCGCCCCGGTCCCAGGTGCGCAGCGACTTCGCCCGGGCCAGGGTCGTCGGCGAGCGGCTGCTGGAGCTGCCCATGGGACGCATCGAATACCGGCTGGCCACGGCGCCCCATGTCGGCCGCACGGCGCGCATCTTCTATGTGATTCCCGCCCTGGTCACGGGCCTGCGCTCGCCTGCGGGCATGCAGGTGCAGTGGCGCGGCAATGGCGTCTTTGCGGGCGGCACGGGCCGGCCCGGCGACCGGGTCCAGGTCTGGAACGGCGTGGTCCGCACGCCCTGGATGGCCGAGGTTTTCGACCTCACGCTGCACATCGACCCCGCCGAGCTGCGCCTGACCCGGGGCTCGGCACTGAGCTTCGAGTCCTACTTCGAGATCGAGACCCTGCCATGAAAGCCCCTCCCATCGCCGTTTCACTGGCCCTGCTGATCGCCTGCAGCGGCGCCGCCGCCGCACCGTTCGAGCTGGCCGTGGCGCCCTCGCGTTTCGAGCTGTCGGCCAAGCCGGGTGCGCGCACGGGCCAATCGCTGGACATCCACAACCTGGCCTCGGCACCCACCGAGGTGGCCATGCGCACCATCGACTGGACCTATTCCGACACGGGCGACATCACCTACCACGACGAACTGCTGCCCGGCAGTTGCCGGCCTTGGGTGCTGCTGGAGCGGCGCAGCGTCACGATTGCAGGCCGCAGCAAGAAGGCCTTCCGCTTCCAGGTGGAGCCGCCTGCCGATGCGCCGCGCGGCGAATGCCGCTTCATGATCGCCATCGAAGGCGTGGAGCCCGCGCAGCAGACCGTCATACGCAGCGGCGGCGCCAGCCTGAGCCTGCCTGTCACGGGCCGCATCGCGGTGGCCATCTACGTGACGCTGGGAGGTGCCGCGCCCCAGCTGGACATTCGCCAGCTTTCCATGGCCGAAGACGGCAAGACGCGCCGCGCCCTGGTCACCGTCAGCAACACCGGCGATGCCCATGGCCGGTTGGAAGGCAGCCTGGACGCCGTGGACAACAAGGGCCGCCGCTTCGAACTGGTGCCGGAAGGCACGCCCATACTGCCCGGCCAGACACGCACGCTGGCCCTCATGCCCAAGGGCGAAGACGGCCAGCCCGCCCCGCAGCCCGTGTATCCGGTCAAGGCCAAGGGCAGCCTGGACTGGGAAAAAGGCAGCTTCAAGATCGATGTGGAACTGAAGTGATGGCAACCAGACCGATCGCGTGGCTGGCCCTGTCCATGGCGCTGGGCGGCCTGGGCCACACCGTGCATGCGGCGTCCAGCACCACAGGCCCCAGCCTGCTGGTGCCGCTGAGCACCTCGGTGAACCTGGACTTCACCATCGCCATCGACAAGTTCATCTTCTTTCGCATAGGCGACGGCACCTGGCCCATGCCCGGCGGCACGACCAGCAGCGTGGCCTTTGTGCTTGCCCCGTCCATCCCTGGCGTGCCCACCACGCCCGTGGCGGGCAGCAACACCTCGGTGAACTGGAGCGGCGCGGCCCCCAGCTTCAGCATCACGCCCAGCGGCAATGTGCTGCCGGTGGAGGTGCGCAGCAACGCAGGCCAAGTCACGCTGCGCGCCACCGCCACCACGGCGCTGGCCAGCGGGGCCAATACCATCCCGCTGTCGGAGATCACCATCGCCACCAGCGACAGCAACCTGCCCGCGCCGCTGATACCCAATACGGGAACGGGCGCAGCGGTCAACGTGGTGGCCACCGCCTTTGCGGGGCTGGTCACCCAGCGCACGGCGAACTGGACCCTGTCCTATGCCAACCTGGCCTCCCGCAGGGCAGGCACCTACACCGGGCAGGTCATCTTCACGGCCAGCTCGCCCTGAGCGCTTTGGGAGCTTTGGGCGCTTTGGGCGCTTCGGGCGCGCTCAAAGGCCCAGGTACAGCGCAATCAGCGACACAGCAGCCGGCACGGCCTGCACCCAGAGGATCTTGCGGCTGGCCGTGGCGGCGCCATACACGCCGGCCACCAGCACGCAGATCAGGAAGAAGTATTTGAAGCCCAGGCCATCGGCCCCCTGCGCCAGCCCCCAGATCAGCCCGGCGGCGAGAAAGCCGTTGTACAGGCCCTGGTTGGCGGCCAGTGTCCTGGTCTGCTGGGCAAATTCGGGCGTCAGGCCAAACGCGCGGCGTCCGGCCGGCTTGTCCCAGAGAAACATCTCCAGCACGAGGATGTAGACATGGATTGCGGCGACGATGCCGATGAGTACGTTGGCCATCTGGGGTGAGAAGAAAGTGGACAGGCCTCTGTATACGGGATGCACCCACACGCGTCCATGGCCGCTGCGCTACACAGGGCCTGCCACCACCTCTTCCCTGTCACCCGGAAGACTTGCTGCCGGGGTGCGACGGTTTTTCCGCGCCCTGCGCAGGTGCCACGGCGCCAGCGGCCGCACCGCCCAGCGCACCGGCCACGCTGCCTACCGTGCCGCCGACCACCACGCCCACCGGGCCGGCAATCGCAGCACCCGCCGCAGCGCCTGCAGCGGCTCCGGCCAGCACGCCGCCGCCGATGAATACCGAGCGCGACTCGCGCTCTGCATCCTCGGGCGACAGTTCGAACTGCGCAGACGCATCGGGGTCCTGCGAAGGAACACCGTGGCCGGGGCGTGCCTGCTCGGCAAGGTCTTCATCCTCGGGGGCATCCGTGGACACCGGCTGGATGGGCTGGATGGATGGCTTGTTGCTTGCATTCATGGGGCTCTCCTTCGGGGCATGCCACACGCATGCGGGACTGCCTGCGCTTCATTGCCCTGTCGTTTTTGTTGTACGCCTCGCCCTGCCGCGCCGCAGCCGGCCCACGCTGCTGACCCGCGTCAGCCAAGGCCCGCAGCCCCGCCGACCTTGACTACAGGGGCTCGTAGGAACTGGCCTCCGCCGCCCAAGGCACCTCCTACGCCCGTCGCGGCGGCCCGACTACCCGGTGCCCGCAGATGCCGTCCTAAGCTAGAACCCAGAAGCACACAGGCTTCGACTTCGCCAGGCGATGCACAGGTTTTCTTGACGGGCCGGCTACCGCGCCCCATTCAAAGCCGCATCGCTCAGCCGCCAGACGCACCGCGCTGGCGGGTCAGCACAAACCCACTCACTGGAGAACGTCATGGTCACACCCAACACCGCAACGAGCGTCATTTCTTCCGAAACCGTCAGCGGCACCAATGTCTACAACCCGGCAGGCGACAAGCTGGGGACCATAGATACGCTGATGATCGACAAGCTGTCCGGCAAGGTGCGCTACGCCGTCATGGAGTTCGGCGGCTTCCTGGGCATCGGCACGGATCGCTATCCGCTGCCCTGGGAATCCCTCAAGTACGAGCCCAACATGAATGGCTACGTGGTGTCGCTGACGCGCGAGCAACTGGACAACGCTCCACGCTACGAGCGCGATACGGCTCCGGCATACACCGATGAATATGGCCGCCGCGTGAACGATTACTACGGCGTGCCCTACCTGTAAATCCCGACCCTTGCGGTCTTTGACACAGCCCCGTTCGCGGGGCGTTTTCTTTGGTGCGGATAGCTGCCAGCGAATGGCCAAGGAAGAACGCCCTGCGCAACTTCACTCCCTCATTCCTGGAGAACTGCCATGAATACCACCCCACCTGCCATCGACTACAAGGCCTGCATGGACGCCTGCCAGGCCTGCGTCATTGCCTGCAATACCTGCGCCGCCGCCTGCCTGAAGGAGTCAGACGTCCAGATGATGGCCGCCTGCATTGCCCAGGACCTGGAATGCGCGCAGATCTGCGAACTGGCCGTGGCCGCAATGGCGCGCCAGAGCCCGCATGCGCCGGACATCTGCCGCCTGTGCGCCCAGATCTGCCAGGCCTGCGCCGACGAATGCAGCAAGCATTCCCACGACCATTGCCAGACCTGCGCGGCAGCCTGCCAGCAATGCGCCATGTCGTGCAATCTCATGGGCATGCAGTCTCACTGACACGGCTGGCATGGGCCATGACAGCCGCCCTGGCAGAAATCCTGCAAACACGCAGGAAAAAACGCCACCGGCGCTGTCGCCAAACGCCGCGCCTTCGCGGAACCGGGCCTGCCTACACTTTGATGCATATCCAGGCACATAGGAGGCAACCATGGCACTCGAAATCAGCGCAGAGGAACGGTTCTTCACCCTGCTGAACCAGTTGAAGCACATGCCTCCCTGCTCATCCCGCCAGGAGGCACACGACATGCTGTTGCTGCTCTGGATGCGCATCTGCGAAGGCGCTGGCGCTCGCCGTGAATTGCTCAACCGCATGCGGCAACGCACGCTGTGCGCAGAACATGGCTGGAAAAACCTCGACAAAAGCCCTTGCCATCTGGATTCGGACACCCTGCCGGGCATCCGTATCTATCTGCACTCGAACGGCACCATCGTCATTCAAAGACAGGGGGGAGCGCAGGATTCCGAAATCCTGCACTTCAGCGCCAGGCGCGAATTTGCCGAGGCCTAGGCCCGGTCTGCGCGCAGCGTATGGGGGCAGTCGGAGCAGAGGCTAGGTGCAAACACCAACGATGTCCCACATGCGACATGGGCCCTGTCTCCATAGAATGCGTCATTGTGTAGCACACTATCCATGAGGAATACATGACAGCAGATTACAAAACCCTCCTCCAGCAGAAGGCCGAGCTTGAGGCAAAGATCGCCGCCACCCTGAAGGCGGAAAAAGGCGGAGTCATCGCCAAGGTCCGCGAACTCGTCGAGCAGTTCGGTCTGACCCAGGATGACATCTTCAGCACCGGCAAGGCCAAGTCCGCCAGCATTGGCGTGGCCAAATACCGCGACCCCGCCAGCGGAGCCACCTGGACAGGCCGGGGCAAACCGCCGCGCTGGATTGAAGGCAAGGACCGCAAGGCCCTCGAGATCTGAGCACGGCCCGCCAACGCGGGCCTTTTTTATGGGCGCAACTCCCTGCTGCGCGAGAACGTGAGCATCCAACTACTGTGCAAGGTATTCGCATCCACCGGAGAAATCGGCTTTGCTTGGCACGTCCGCGCTGATGTGGTGATCCCCTACCCGCAGACCTTCGCCGTGATCAAGGGTGTGCGTAAGCCTCACCCCCGAAGACAACAAAGCCCCGCATGGTTCGCCCAGCGGGGCTTTCATTTTCCGTGAACGCGGTGCCGACAAGACTGCGCGAGAGGCGCGGGAGCGATCTCAGTCTGTGTGAGAGTTGCAGAACGCGACGAATTGGTCCCACTCGGTTGAGGAGTGAAATATCCGTATGCCGAGCAACTCATATAGGGCTACTCTGTGGTTCCACATGTCGTCCTTGTCACCTGTGATCATGGCGTGGCAGCCTGCAGCATGTGCTGATGCGAGATGTTGAACGTCCTTCTTTTTCCCTGCGCCGATGATCTTGCCAATGGCGTCGTGCATGGGCTTCTTCTTAGAGTCTGCCCAACTCAATCCACTGAGGTCAGGCCATGTTGCATGGCTGCCGTCCCATTGGAGGTTCGAAGGCGGCGCAACTTCATCGACCCTGTTTAGTCGTTTGTCGTAGTGGAAGTGCACGGAAGTTGCGAGTCCCTCCTGCCGCAGGCGGCGCAAGTCCTTCATCTCGCCTGACGTATCAACATAAACCTTGATCATGAGCGCCTCCTTTGGATTGGACGATCTTAGGGCGGGGGCATGCGAAGTCCAGAGGCCTTTCCGGTCTAGACCGCCCTGTTCCGCACGCGCAAAAAAATTTCCCCCCGTTTGAATTTTGTTAATCAAACAGAAACGCCCCGAAACCCAGCATCCATTCGGGTTTTCGGGGCGTTCCGATTCTTTGATTCTTTGATTTTTCGTTAAATCTTTAACATCCAGCCATCGCACCTGACGATGCCCCGCAAGGCGTCAAACTGGCGACTCATTCAAGGTCCACTTGGCAAGACGGTGCCGGAAACCGATCGAGGCAGCAACCGCATCAAACAGCTTGATAGCGAAGTTCTGCAGCAGTGGGTAGTGAGGGATAGTCTTCGCTCCTGTCACGATGTACTCCAGCTCCTTCGTGCTGTACATCACATTGAGCAAAGCCAGCACAGACTCGTCCAAGGCGTGCGATTGAAGCAATGAGTCGAGCCCGTTTTCCTTGCTGGCTGTGAAAGCCTTCTCCAAGTCATGGCCCAGCTTACGGCGAAGGTGCTCAAGCGTGACGCCCTTGCTCAGCAGAAAAGCCTTGAAGGTGAGTTCCAAGCCATGACCCAAGAGATATAGGGCAGGGACAGGAGGCATGACCATGCGGGAATCTAGCTGGGCCGCACGTTCGTACACAACGAAGGCAGCCTCCAGGAACTCAGTCCGTAACGGGCCATCCCCATGGGCGTCGTACGCTCCGGATCGTCATGCGGATGGGGTTGGTTCGCTTGACTGGCCATCGCTTCATCCAGTGATGGGTAGATTGATGGGACAACAAAAAAGCGCCTCGGAAGGCGCTTGTTTGCTGACACATTGGCGGAGAGGGAGGGATTCGAACCCTCGGTACGTTCGCACGTACGCCTGATTTCGAGTCAGGTACAATCGACCACTCTGCCACCTCTCCGCAGCGTCGAAGCTGAAATTATAGCCTAAAAATTCAGGCCTTCAGCAAAGTCTGTCCACCCATGTACGGGCGCAGCGCCTCGGGGATGGTCACCGAGCCGTCGGCGTTCTGGTAGTTCTCCAGCACAGCCACCAGCGTGCGGCCCACGGCCAGGCCGGAACCGTTGAGCGTGTGCACCAGCTCGTTCTTGCCCTGGGCATTCTTGAAGCGTGCCTGCAGGCGGCGCGCCTGGAAGGCCTCGCAGTTGGAGACCGAGCTGATCTCGCGGTAGGTGTTCTGCGCAGGCAGCCAGACTTCCAGGTCATAGGTCTTGGCCGCGCCAAAGCCCATGTCGCCCGTGCACAGGCTCATCACGCGGTAGGGCAGGCCCAGCTTCTGCAGCACGGCCTCGGCGTGGCCGGTCATTTCTTCCAGCGCCTCGTAGCTCTTTTCCGGATGCACGATCTGCACCATCTCGACCTTGTCGAACTGGTGCTGGCGGATCATGCCGCGCGTATCGCGGCCGTAGCTGCCGGCCTCGGAACGGAAGCAGGGGCTGTGGGCCGTGAGCTTGATGGGCAGCTGGTCCTCGGCCACGACCACGTCGCGCACGAAGTTGGTCAGCGGCACCTCGGCCGTGGGAATCAGGTAGAGCGCCGCGTTGTCGGGCACGGGTTCGCCATCCTGGCCGCCCTTCTTGGCGGCGAACAGGTCGCCCTCGAACTTGGGCAGCTGGCCCGTGCCCTTGAGCGAGTCGGCATTGACGGCGTAGGGCACATAGCACTCGGTGTAGCCATGCGAGTCGGTCTGCAGGTCGATCATGAACTGCGCCAGGGCGCGGTGCAGGCGGGCGATGGGGCCCTTCATCACGGTGAAGCGCGAGCCCGACAGCTTGACGCCCATGTCGAAGTCCAGCCCCAGCGGCTGGCCCACGTCCACATGGTCCTTGACCTCGAAATCAAAGGTCTTGGGCGTGCCCCAGCGGCGCGCCTCCACATTGCCGCTTTCGTCCGCACCGACGGGCACGCTGTCGTGCGGCAGGTTGGGCACGGCCAGCAGCATGGTCTGCAGTTCGCCCTGGATCTGCTCCAGGCGCGTGGCCGACTGGTCCAGCTCGGTCTTGAGGCTGCCGACTTCGGCCTTGGCGGCCTCGGCAGCGTCCTTCTCGCCCTTGCCCATCAGCATGCCGATCTGCTTGGACAGCTGGTTGCGCTTGGACTGCAGCTCCTCGGTCCGCGTCTGCAGGGACTTGCGCTCTGCTTCCAGGGACTGGAAGGCCTCCACATTCAGGAAGGCCTGGGGATTTTTGCGGGTCTCCAGCCGTGCGACGGCCGAGTCAAGGTCTTTGCGAAGAAGAAGGATATCGAGCATAGCCGGCAATTTTAGGCGGTATCTCCATGGCAGCGCCCGCCCCTGGGCGTTGGGGGTCTTGCCGGTACAGAAAACCCGCGCCAGCGCCGATACTTCCGATATGCCGCCCACAGCGGTTTGCGCACCCGGGAGCACCCATGTTTTTTGTCTTCGGTCCCAACGGACAGATGTTTCGCGGTCCCGCCGAGCGGCTGGGCCAGGTGGCGCCCGTGCGCCGCGTACAACGCCCGCAGGCCCTGCGCACGCGCTCGGCCGATGTGATGGCGGGCGACGCCGCAGCCTCGTTCCCCGCCATCCTGGCCGACCTCGCGGGCCAGCCTGCCGGCGCGCCGGAGCCCGCTCCGCGGCTGCGCGGAGCGGTCGATGCCTACCTTTCCACGGAAAAAGGCCCCAGCCAGCCACGCCAGCCCCTGCAGACCGTGGCCGACGTGATGAGCCACGAGGCCGTGACGGTATCGCCCGAAGCCGGTGTCAACGACGCCTGGCGCGTGCTGGCCGAGCACGGCGTGGCCCAGGCGCCCGTGCTGGATGCCGGTGGCCGCGTGGTCGGGCTGCTGCTGCGCGCCGACATGGCGCCGCTGGACCTGCTGCCCGAGCCCGGTGCGATCAAGGACGCCATTGCCCTGGCGCGCCGGCCCGTGAACGAGGTCATGATCTCCCCCATTCCCACGGTGGCCACCACCACCGACCTGCGCCGCGTGGCCGGCGTGCTGCTGGAGACCGGCCTGCCGGGCCTGCCCGTGACCGATGAGCAGGGCCTGCTGGCCGGCTTCATCAGCCGCACCGACATCCTGCGCGCCGTGGCCTCCGATCCGCCGCTGGATCTGTGGAGCTGAGGCTTTCGGCACCACCATGCAAAACGGGCGCCAGGCGCCCGTTTGCTTTTTGGCCAATGCCCGCTGCGCCTGCGGCTCAGCCGCCCGTCTCGGGCTGCTTGCCCACGGAGATCTCCAGCCCCGTGGCCGCGTCGATCTTCAGGCCCTTGGGCAGCGGGAACTTCACGGTCTCCTCGATGCCATCCATCTTGCGCACCGACAGCGCGCCCAGCTGGCGCAGGCGCTGGATGACCTCGTCCACCAGCACCTCGGGGGCGGAGGCACCGGCCGTCAGGCCCACGCGCCCGGCATTGGCAAACCATTCCTCGCACAGCTCGCCCGCGTTGTCCACCATGTAGGCGGGCGTTCCCAGGCGCGCGGCCAGCTCGCGCAGCCGGTTGCTGTTGGAGCTGGTGGGGCTGCCCACGACGATGAGCACATCTACCTGCGGCGCCAGCACCTTGACGGCGTCCTGGCGGTTTTGCGTGGCATAGCAGATGTCCTGCTGCTTGGGCTCGCGCACCTGCGGAAAGCGGGCGCGGATGGCCGCCGTGATGCCGGCGGCATCGTCCACCGACAGCGTGGTCTGCGTGACCACGGCCAGCTTCTCGGTCTGGCGGGGGGTGACACGGGCCACATCGGCCTCGTCCTCGACCAGGTGGATGCCCTCGGACAGCTGGCCCATGGTGCCCTCGACCTCGGGGTGCCCCTTGTGGCCGATCATCAGGAACTCATAGCCTTCCTTGGCGAGCTTGGCCACTTCCACATGCACCTTGGTCACCAGCGGGCAGGTGGCGTCGAAGATGGAGAAACCGCGCCGCCGCGCCTCTTCCTGCACCGCCCGGCTCACGCCGTGGGCGCTGAACACCAGGGTGGAGCCGGGCGGCACGTCGTCCAGCTCCTCGATGAAGATCGCTCCCTTGGCCTTGAGATCGTTGACCACGAAGGTGTTGTGCACGATCTCGTGGCGCACGTAGATGGGCGCGCCGAACTTGGCCAGCGCACGCTCCACGATCTCGATGGCGCGGTCCACGCCGGCACAGAAGCCCCGGGGCTCGGCCAGCAGGATTTCCTGGGGCGAGGTCGAATCCAGCACCTCAGAGCACCCCGATGATCTGCACTTCGAACGTCACCGGCTGGCCCGCCAGCGGGTGGTTGAAGTCGAACAGCACGGCGCCGTCCTCGCGCACCTGCACCACGGCGCCCGCGTAGCTGCCCAGGCCGTCGGGCGTGGGGAACTGCACCACGTCGCCGGGCGCGTACTGCTCGTGCGGGTCGCCCAGCTCGTTCATCAGCTTGCGCGCCACCCACTGCATCATGTCGCCGTTGCGCTCGCCGAAGGCTTCGCCGGCCGGCATCTCGAACGTGGTGCGCGTGCCTTCGGCCAGGCCCAGCAGGCGCTGCTCGACGGCGGGCGACAGCTCGCCCGCGCCCAGGGACAGCGTGGCGGGCTTGTCGTTGAAGGTGTTGATCACATCGCCTGCAGGCCCGGACAGGCGGTAGTGCAGTGTGAGGAACGAGCCGGTCTGGACCGTGGGGAGGGCCGAGGAAGAAGCGCTAGAGGTCATGGAAGTCCCGATAAACTGGCCCGTATTGTAGAAAAACATCCATGCCCCCACGCCCCGTGCAACGGTGTCCCTGCGGCGCCCCCACCTGGCTGAACCATGGCTCTCAAAGACCTGCCCGCCCAGGCCCAGCCGCGCGAAAAGCTCGCGGCGCGCGGCCCCTCGGCGCTTTCCGATATCGAACTGCTGGCCATCGTGCTGCGCACCGGCATGGCCGGCAAGGGCGTGCTGCAGCTGGCCCAGGAACTGCTGCAGTTGCCCGGCCGGGCCGGCCTGTCCGGGCTGCTGCAGGCCGGGCACGCCGACCTGAAGGCCATCAAGGGGCTGGGGCCTTCCAAGTGCGCGCAACTCCTGGCCGTGCTCGAACTGGCGCGCCGCGCCATGGCCGAGCAACTGCGCGAGCGCCCGGCCCTGGCCTCGCCCGAGGCCGTGGCGCGCTACCTGCAGCTGCACCTGGCGGCGCGCCAGCATGAGGTGTTCGCCGTGCTGTTCCTGGACGGCCAGCACCGGCTGATCGCGCTGGAAGAAATGTTCCGGGGCACGCTCACGCGCACCAGCGTCTACCCCCGGGAGGTGGTGCTGCGCGCCCTGCACCACCATGCGGGCGCCGTCATCCTGGCCCACAACCATCCCAGCGGACAGGTCCAGGCCAGCGCCGCCGACAAGGCCGTCACGCAGAGCCTGCAGGCCGCCCTGGGCCTAGTGGACATCCAGGTGCTGGACCATGTGATCGTGGCGCCCGGTGCCTCGCTGTCCATGGCCAGCGAGGGGCTGATGTAGGCAGACTCTGTAAAATGAGAAAAATTCTCATTTGCAAAACCGCTGCACCATGCCCTCCCCGTCCACCGCCGACCCGGTGCACACGCTCTACGTCGCCCACCATGACTGGCTGCACGGCTGGCTGCGGCGCAAGCTGGGCAATTCCCACCAGGCCGAGGACCTGGCGCACGACACCTTCGAGCGCGTGGTGGCGTCCCGGCAGGCCCATGCCATCCAGGAGCCGCGCGCCTACCTGACCACGCTGGCCCAGCGGGTGCTCTACAACTTCTGGCGCAGGCGCGAACTGGAGCAGGCCTGGCTCGATGCGCTGGCCACGCTGCCCGAGGAAGTGGCGCCCTCCCCCGAGGACTACGCCCTGGTGCGCGAAGCCATCGAGGCCCTGGACCAATGGCTGGACGGCCTGCCCCCGAAGGTGCGGCAGGCCTTCTTGCTGCGCCGGCTCGACGGCCTCAAGCACGCAGAGATCGCCGAAGCCATGGCCGTGTCCATTGCCACGGTGGAGCGCTACATGAAGCAGGCCCTGGTGCACCTGTACCTCTCCCCGCAGCCCTTCCCCGGTTGATCGCCTGCATGGATGCCGCCACCGATCAGGCCATCGACTGGCTGGTGCGCCTGGACTCGGGCCACGCCAGCGATGACGACCGCCGCGCCTTCGCCCATTGGCTGCGCCAGTCGCCCGGCCATGCCCAGGCCTGGGCCATGGTGCAGCAACGCCTGTCCGCCGGGGTGGAGCCCGCCCTTGTGCAGTTGCGCCGGCAGGGCGGGGGCACGGCGGCCCTGGGCCTGCAGGCGCTGGTGGCGCCCATCCCGAAGGCCGCGCGCAGGCGCGGCCTGTTGCGCGGTGGGTTGGCCGCCCTGCTGGCCAGCACCGCCACGGCCTGGCTGGTGCACCGGCAAACACCGCTGACCACGCTGGCCGCCGACCTGCGCACGGGCACCGGCCAGCGCAGCCACCACCGGCTACCGGACGGCAGCGAGATCGAACTGGACGCCCGCTCGGCCGCCGACATTGCCTACAGCGACACCCGCCGCCTGGTGCGCCTGCGCGAAGGCGCGCTGCTGGCGCAGGTGGCTGCCAGCGCGCCGGGCCAGCCCCTGCGCCCGTTTGTCGTGCAAAGCGCCCAGGGCACGGCCCAGGCGCTGGGCACGCGCTTCATGGTGCGCCAGGCCGAAGGCAGCACCCTGGTGCATGTGCTGGAGCACAGCGTGCTGCTCACCAGCCTGAACGGCCGGCAGCACCGGCTGCAGGAGGGCCGCAGCGCCTGGATCGACGCCGATGGCATCCGCACGCAGGACACCGCCCATCTGGCGCCGGCCGCCTGGGCCGACGGCGTCATCGACGTGCGCGACCAGCCGCTGGGCGAGGTGATCGACGCGCTGCGGCCCTACCAGGCCGGCATCATCCGCATCAGCCCCGAGGCCGCGCGCCTGCGGATCTTCGGCGTGTTCCAGCTGGCCCGGCCCGACCAGGTGCTGCAGGACCTGGTGGACACCCATCCCGTCAGCGTGCGCCGCTGGGGGGACTGGCTCACGGTGATCGACGTGCGAGACCGGTCCGCTTGAATCTTTTTTGCGCCGCGTGAGGGGTTTTGCCGCCCTTGTCGCACATACGGAATGAAAGCCCTTCATTTCCACCGCAACGACAAGGACCTCCGACTCCATGGCCTCCGCACGCCGCCCTCTCCGTACCCCGCAGCCTGGCAGCACGCCCGCACACCGCAGGCCGAGCCCGCCCTCGCTGCTGCTGCCCGTGGCCGCCGCGCTGGCCTGGTCGCTGTCCGCACCGCCGCAGGCCTGGGCACAGCCGGCGGCGGCCAGCACATCGCAGGCAGACGCCACGCTGGAATGGGACCTGCCCGCCGGCGCGCTGGACGACTCGCTGGCGCGCATCGCCCGCCAGGCCCAGCGCAGCATCAGCGCCGACCCGGCCCTGCTGGCCGGCAAGCGCGCGCCCGCCATCCGGGGCAGCTACAGCGTGGAGCAGGCCGCCCAGCTGGCGCTGGGCGACAGCGGGCTGCGGCTGGCACGCACGCCCCAGGGCACGCTCACGGTGCTGGCCTCCGCCGCCGCGCCCGCGGCGCCACCGGCCACGGCAGCGCCGGGCCGCGCCCAGGACCATGCGCTGGCCGAGGTCAAGGTGGTCGCCCAGGCCGACCGGGCAGGCACGACCGAAGGCACGGGCAGCTACACCGCGCGCGGCCCCAGCGGCGTGGCCACGGGCCTGGCGCTGAGCGTGCGCGACACGCCGCAGTCGGTCAGCGTGATGACCCAGCAGCGCATGGAGGACGAAAACCTCACCAGCATCAGCGACGTGCTGGCGCGCGTGCCGGGCATCTCCACCTCGGCGCTGGGCACCGAGCGCAGCAACGCCAACGCGCGCGGCTACCCCATCACCAACTACCAGCTCGACGGCGTCAGCACGCACACAGAATTCCTGGGCCTGGACGCCCTGCCCACGCAAAGCATTGCCGACATGGCGCTGTACGACCGCATCGAGGTGCTGCGCGGCGCCTCGGGCCTGACCACGGGTGCGGGCGATCCGTCCGGCATCGTCAACATGGTGCGCAAAAAGCCCACGGCGCAGTTCCAGGGCTCGGCCGAGGCCAGCGTGGGCTCCTGGGGCAACCGGCGCGGCGTGCTGGACCTGTCCTCGCCGCTCAACGCCTCGGGCAGCGTGCGCGGCCGCCTGGTCGCCGTGCACCAGGAGGGCGACAGCCACATCGACTTCTACAGCAAGAAAAAGGACGTGCTCTATGGCGTGATCGAGGCCGACCTCACCTCCACGCTCAAGCTCACCGCCGGGCTGGACCACCAGCGCGGCCGCTCGCGCGGCTCCATGGCCTACCTGGGCTTTCCGCTGTTCAGCAGTGATGGGCGGCAGACCGACTTCCCCGTCTCCTTCAACCCGGCCAGCCGCGACAACCGCTTCAACACCGACTCCACCAGCGCCTTCGTCACGCTGGAGCAGGCGCTGGCCAACCGGTGGCAGCTCAAGCTCTCGGCCAACTACCTGCGCTCCAACCAGCGCGAAGACGCGGTCTACCTGGCCGTCAACAACAGCCTGTTCGACCGGGAGACCGGCGATGGCCTGTCGCTCAACGCCGAGCGGCGCGACTACCGGCTGCGCAACAAATCCGTGGACATCAACCTGCGCGGCCCCTTCAACCTGGGCGGGCGCGAGCACGAGGCGGTGCTGGGCTTCGACTACACCGACTTCCAGAGCCTGACCAACGGCAGCTTCGACATCACGGGCCTGCGCAACAAGCCCGTCAACATCTACCAGTGGGACAGCAGCGGCAGCCCGGTGTTCGGCGACCGCTTCGTGGTCTTCGACAGCACGCGCCGCCAGACCAGCCTGTACGGCGCCGGCCGCTTTGCGCTGGCCGACGACCTCAAGCTCATCGTGGGCGGCAAGCTGTTCAACTACGACAGCGACTACCGCACCGACACCACGGACGGATACCACCAGACCTCGCCCTCGTCCGAACGCCGCGTGTTCACGCCCTACGCAGGCCTGGTCTACACGCTGAACCCGCAGCACACGCTGTACGCCAGCTTTGCCACCATCTACAGCCCGCAGACCTCGCGCGACCGCAACGGCTCCTTCCTGGACCCGCAGGAAGGCAACACCTACGAGGCCGGCATCAAGAGCGAATTCCTGGACGGGCGCCTGGCCACCAGCGCCGCCATCTACCTCATCCGCCAGGACAACCTGGCCGAGTCCGATCCCGGCCAGTTCATCCCGGGCACCACCACCACCGCCTCGCGCGCCATCAAGGGCGCCAAGACGCGGGGCCTGGACCTGGAAGTCAACGGCGCCATCAACCGCCAATGGTCGATTGCCGCCTCCTACAACTTCAGCGCCTCCGAAGACGCCACGGGCCAGCGCATCAACACCACCTTCCCGCGCCAGATGGCCCGCCTGTGGACCACCTACCGCATGCCCGGCGAATGGCGCCGCCTCACCCTGGGCGGTGGCGTCAACTGGAGCAGCGGCATCGAGTACAGCGGCGAAGCCTGGCAGGTCGGCAAGCAGGTCAGCGCACGCCAGGCCTCCTACGCCGTGGCCGGGCTCATGGCGCGCTATGACGTGAGCGACCAGCTGTCGCTGACGCTGAACGTCAACAACCTGTTCGACCGCAAGTACATCGCGGCCATGTCCGGCTGGTGGTACTCGGGCATGTACGGCGCGCCGCGCAACGTCCAGGTCAGCGCCCGCTATCGCTTCTAGGCTCGCCGGCCATTGAGAGGGCGCCATGGCCGCCGGGGTGCCGAAATTGCGGTACAACCGGCGTCACCATGACTTTGAAAGCCACCAGCCTGCAGGACCTCGCGCCAGTGCGCCGCGCACTGGCCGAAGCCGCCGCCCAAGAGGCCCTGCTCCAGCAGCAGCGCGCCGAGGCGGCGCGCCGCCTCCTGGCCGAGCAAAAGCTGTTCGAAAACACCGTGGGCCCGGTGCATGCGCTCAAGTCCGCGCACGCCCGCCACCTCCATGCCCCCGAGCCCCCCGAGCCGCTGCCCCTGCAGCTGGAGCTGGACGAGCAGCGCGTGCTGCAGGAGGCCATGAGCGACGAGTTCGACGTCAGCACCCTGCTGGACACCGACGACCAGCTCAGCTTCCGGCGCCCCGGCATCGGCCTGGACGTGACGCACAAGCTGCGCGCCGGCCAGTGGAGCATCCAGCGCCAGCTGGACCTGCACGGCCTGCGCGTGGACGAGGCGCGCGAGGCGCTGGGCCAGTTCATCCGCCTGTCGCACCGCACCGGCATACGCTGCGTGCGCGTGGTGCACGGCAAGGGCCTGGGCTCGCCGGGCAAGACCCCTGTGCTCAAGGGCCGCGTGCTGCGCTGGCTGGTGCAGAAAAAGGAAGTGCTGGCCTTTGTGCAGGCCCGCCCGGCCGAAGGTGGCGCGGGCGCCCTGGTCGTCCTGCTGCAGCCGGGCAAGCGCCAGCTGTACTGAGGGCGTGGATGGCGTGAACGGTGATGGGGCTCAGGCCGCGGCCACCGCCGCCGCCTTGCGCGCCCGCCCTATCACCAGCGCCATCACCGCCGCCAGCAGGCAGGCCAGGCCGGCCGCATACAGCGCGGGCGTATAGGTCAGCAGCAAAGTGCGCGTCAGGCCTGCGCCCCAGGCAGCGGTGGCCGCGCCCAGCTGATGGGCCGCGAAGATCCAGCCGAACACCAGCCCCACCTTCTGCGGCCCGAAATGCTGGGCCGTGAGCTTGACCGTGGGCGGCACCGTGGCGATCCAGTCCAGCCCGTAGAACATGGCGAACAGGCCCAGGCCGTAGAAGGTGAACTCCGAATGCGGCAGCCAGAACAGCGACAGGCCGCGCAGCCCGTAGTACCAGAACAGCAGCTTGCGGTTGTCGTAGCGGTCCGACAGCCAGCCCGACAGCACGGTACCCACGAAGTCGAAGGCCCCCATCATGGCCAGCACCGACGCGGCGGGCACCGCGCCCATGCCGTTGTCGCCGCACAGCGAGATGAAGTGCGTCTGCACCAGGCCGTTGGTGGACAGGCCGCAGATGAAGAAGGTGCCCGCCAGCAGCCAGAAGGTGCGGTTGCGCGCGGCCTCGGCCAGCACCTTGAAGGGCGTGCCGAAGTTCATGGCCATGGCCGGCGGCGGCGGGGCCGAGGCATCGCCGCCAAAGGGCGCCAGGCCCAGGTCCGAAGGCCGGTCCCGCACGAACAGCAGGGCCAGCACGGCAATCAAGGCGCTGGCCACGAACACCGGCACCGTGGCCGAGCGCCAGCCCCAGTGCTCGATCATCCAGGCGGCCAGCGGCAGGAAGGCCAGCTGCCCCGTGGCCGCACTGGCCGTGAGCACGCCGATGACCAGGCCGCGCCGCGCCGCAAACCAGCGGTTGGCCACCACGGCGCCCAGCACCAGCGCCGTCAGGCCCGTGCCCATGCCCAGCAGCAGGCTCCACAGCAAAAACAGATGCCACAGCTGCGTGGCCTGCGTCACCATCGCCATGGCGCCGCCCACCAGGGCCAGGCCCATGCACATCACGGCACGCAGGCCGAAGCGCTCCATCATCACGGCCGCAAACGGCCCCAGCAGGCCGAACAGCGCAAAGCGCAGCGCCAGGCTGCTCGATATCTGCTCCGTACTCCAGCCGAACTCGCGCGACAGCGGCTGCAGCATGGCGCCCGGCAGGCCCAGCGCCGCCGACATGGTCAGCATGGTGAGGAAAGTGATGGCCGCGACCAGCCAGCCGTAGTGGATGCCGCGCCGCTGCAGCCAGCGCGCCGTGGAGTTGGAGAGCATGGGAGTCTCTTCGGGGGTTGGGAATTCGGTAGGGCCTACGCCTGCGGGCCGTCTGCAGCGTTGCCATCGCCAGCGCCATCGCCATTGCCGCCATCGAGCAGCACCAGGCATTCATCGATCAGCGCATGCAGGGCCGCCACGCGCTCCAGGCCCACGCGGGCGTTGAGCTCGTTCTGTGCGGTCTTCCAGCTTTGCTTGGCCTCTTCGCGCTTGGCCTGGCCCGCGTCGGTGATGTGGACCAGGCGGCTGCGCTGGTCCTCGCCCTGGCCCATGCGCACCCAGCCGACGTCGATCAGCGGCTTGAGGTTGCGCGTCAGCGTCGAGGCGTCCATGCGCATGCGCCGCGCCAGGTCCGAGGGCCGCACCGGACCGGCGGCCAGCACATGGCTGAGCAGCGAATACTGCGTGATGCGCAGCCCCGTCTCGTTCAGATGGGCGTCATACACCTGGCCCACGCTGCGCATGAGCTGGCGCACGCGGTGGTTGGTGCAGCCCTGGGGCACGGCGAGGATGTCTGGATTCACTGGCATGGCGCAGATTATTGCATATACAACTGTTGTAGATACAATAATATCCACACCGCCATCCCAGACAGCCTGGCGCCCGCACTTTTCCCAATGAAAGAGAGACATTCCATGGACACCCGCACCCACTCCCCGGAGCAGGCCGCCCACAGCCTCACCTCCGGCGCCACCTCCAGCCCCACCACCGGCGCCATCTCCCCTGCCCTGCAAGCCTGGCTGGACGAGGAACAGGCGGTCACCCTCCGGCTGGACGCCGGCCCCGGCGCAGGCGTATCGCGCCCCGACCAGGTCGCAGGCCGCAGCGGGCTGGAGCTGATGCAGGCCATGCTGCGCGGCGAACTACCCTACCCGCCCATTGCACGCACGCTGGACTTCATGCTGATTTCCGTGGGCGAAGGCAGCGCCGTCTTCCAGGGCCGCCCCGGCGCCAACCACCTCAACCCCATGGGCACGGTGCACGGCGGCTGGTTCGCCACCTTGCTGGACTCGGCGCTGGGCTGCGCCGTCCACACCTGCATGCCGCCGGGCCGGGGCTACACCACGGCCGAGCTGGGCGTGAACCTGGTCAAGGCCCTGACCCCGCGCGTGCCGCGCGTGCGCGCCGAAGGCCGCGTGCTGCACTGCGGCCGCCAGCTGGCCACGGCCGAGGCGCGCCTGGTCGGCCCCGATGGCACGCTCTACGCCCACGCCACGACCACCTGCCTGGTGTTCGAGATGCCTCCTGCGCGCTGAAGCCCGTTCGGCACAAGCAAAAAAGCCCCGTGCCAGATGCACGGGGCTTTTTTGTTGCTTGCCTGCCGGAACTTACTTCGACAGATCCAGGCGGTACTTGGACGTGCCCTTGCCCGAGCCGTCATCGGCCGCCACCAGCGAGATGTTGGCCAGGCCCGCAGCCTGCGCCACCGGCAGCGCGTTGGCGCCGGAGCTGAACACCACGTTGGCCGAGGTGGCCACCTTGGTGAAGCGCCAGCTCTTGGCCGCGCCATTGGCAGCGCGCGTGATGCTGCCCTTCTTGCGCACGTAGCCGATCACCACGTCGCGGTTGGCGTCCGGCGAGGCCCAGATGGCGCTGGAGCCGTCGAGCTTGGCGATGAAGCTCTTGCCGCTGGTGGCGCGGTAGTTGTTCGTGGCGATCACGAACTCCTGCGCCGGGTCGATGGCCTTGCCCAGGTACTGCAGGTTCCTGATGCGGCTGCCCACGGGCTGGGTCACGTCGATCTCGTACTGCACATCGGCCGTGGTGAACATGTCGAAGTTGTAGCCCGGGAAGGTGCTGATCAGCTGCTGCTCACCCGTCTTGGCCGGATCGATCTGGTTGAAGCGCTTGGCAGCGGCCTCCAGCCAGTCCTTGATATCGGCGCCGTTCACCTTCACCGCATACACGGTGTTGGGGTACAGGTACAGGTCGGCCGCGTTGTAGATGGCCAGCGGGCCCACGGCCACGTCGGTGTAGTCGGCGCCGCCCTGGAAGCCCGACTTGAACGGCGCGCTCACCGACAGCACGGGCAGCTGCGCGTACTGCGGCAGGCTGGCCTTCACATAGTCGGCCACATAGTCGCGCTGCGCCTGGTTGACGATCTGGATGGCGCCCGGGTCGCCCACATCGGCGAACAGCGTGCTCATGCGGAAGTCCGTGCTGCCGATGGGCGTCTTCACGTACTGGATGGCGGCCTGGTGCTGGCTCTCGATCAGCGGCGCCACCGTCGGGTCCACGGCCACATAGGTGGCCTTGCCTGCGGCGTCCTTGCCGGTCTGGATATTGCGCAGCTCGCTCTTGCCCGCGCTCTTGTCCACGCTCCACTGCTTGCCGTCCCACTTGAGCGCCAGCTGGATCACGCCCAGCGCCTTGCCCCAGGAACTGGCCATCACCGACTGCACGCCGTTGATGGTGCCCGCCTTGTTGTCCACGCCCGCCTGCGTGAACGCCGGCGTGGCCGCCGCATCGGGGAACACGCTGTGCTGGTGGCCCATGACCATGGCGTCGATGCCGGCCACCTTGCTCAGGTGCAGGCCGGGGTTCTCCATCGTCGGCGAGTAGGCCGCGCCGTCCAGGCCGCCGTGCAGCATGGCCACCACCACATCGGCGCCCTTGGCGCGCATCTCGGGCAGGTACTTCTGGGCGGACTCCACGGCGCCTTCGGTGTAGAGCTTGCCTTCCAGATAGCGCTTGTCCCAGTTCATGATGCCCGGCGTGGTGAAGCCGATCACGCCGATCTTGATGGGCAGCTCCACCGCCTTGCCATCCTTGTCCTTGGCCGCGATCTTGCGCTCCAGAATCACGTAGGGCTGCACCAGCGGCTGCTTGGTCTTGCTGCTGTAGACATTGGACAGCGCCATGGGAAAGCCATTGCCCGCGCACTTGAGCGCCTTGTCCACGCCGTCCACGTCCAGGCCGCCGCCCAGCACCTGGTTCAGGAAGGGCAGGCCGTAGTTGAACTCATGGTTGCCCAGCGTGCCCGCATCAAAGCCCAGAGCGCCCATGGCCTTGTACATGGACAGCTGCTGCGTGCAGGGGATCTTGGCCACCTCGGCCTCGTAGTCGGCCAGGGCCGTGCCCTGGATGGTGTCGCCGTTGTCCACCAGCAGCGTATTGGCAAACTCCTTGCGCGCCGCACGCACCAGCGTGGCCGTGCGCTCGAAGCCGTAGGAGGCATCCTCGGCCAGCTTGAAATAGTCATAGCTGCGCACATTGAAGTGCAGATCCGTGGTCTCCAGCACGGCCAGCGTGGCCGTCGCGGGCTGGCTGGCCACCGGGGGCGTCGTGCTGTCGTTGCTGTCGCTGCCACCGCAGGCGGCCACCAGCGCGGCGCTGGCCAGGACGCTCAGCGCCAGGCGGCGGGACAGGAGCAGGGATTGCAATGTGGGGAGGTTGCTCAGCGGCATGTGGTTTTTGTGGGGGTGGTGAAGGGGGGGAGTTTGTTGGTGGGGGTTTACAGGGGTGTGACAGCTGGTCTGTTCTGGTCTGGTCTTGGTCAGGTGCTGTTTTTTGTCCCTGCCGGGGGGTTTCTTTTCGAGGCCGGGTCTCGGCCCGGCGGCCGACCTACCTTCTTTTGCTTCGCCAAAAGAACGTAGGCCAAGAAAAGGCGACCCGGATGTCCGCGACCCCTTCGCTTCGCTGCGGGGCAACCTGCGTCGTGGCGGTTGCGGGGTTCGCCGTGAAACTCACTTCGCGCTGCGCGCTACGTTCAAACATCACGGCGAGTCAGATCACGAAGCAAGCCTGTCCTTCGACAGGCTTGCAACCCCACAACCGCCACGACGCAGGCGCTGACATACGGGGAGCTTGCTCGGGCCTTCGCTGCGCTCGGCCTGGTTTCTTGATACGCAGCCGTTAAACTTGCGGCGAGCCGAAAGGCTTGGTGTGTCGTAACACCAGCACGTAGAGGTTGCAGCCCCCACCTAGAGCGGGGCCTTTGTTTCATACAGGAACCAAGTTATGCACCCTCTCATCGCCGCTCAGGCGACCTCTCCCCAACTACCCCTTCTGCCCACCTGGCGGCAGGCCATGCACGCCTCGCTGGGCCTGGTGCAGAGCACGCTGCAGCAGTTGATCGAGCTTATGACCGACGATCCCGACAAGGACGACAGCGAAGTCGATGTGGACTGCGCCGTGGAGCTGGCGCTGGAGCACATCAAGCGCATGAGTGTCCAGCAGCACACGGACCGCTATGCCTTCGAGGTGGAGTGGATCAAGGCAACGGCGGCGCTGCGGCTGGCGCAGGGCGCCTTCGGGCGGCCGGAATCACGCTTCGGCCTGCGGCTCAAGGATGCCATCCAGCAGCTGGAGATGCTGCCGGAGCTGGTGGAGTTCGTGGACCAGGACGACGGCGAGTGAACTGTGCGGCGCGCCCGTATCTCTGTGAGAAACTGGCCCGCCGAACACCCCCTTGCCTTCACCCATGGAACTGCGCCAGCTGCGCTACTTTGTCGATATCGCCAAGACCGAGCACCTGACGACATCGGCCAGGAACCTCTATGTCACGCAGTCCACGCTCTCGCATGGGCTGCGCCAGCTGGAAGAGGAGCTGGGCATGGCGCTGTTCGAGCGCATTGGCCGGGGGCTGAAGCTGTCGCAGGCCGGCGTGGTGTTCCGCAACTATGCGGAGCGTGCGCTGCATGAGGTGGAGGCCGGGCGCATGGCGCTGGCCGACCTCAGCGAGCTGCAGACCGGCACGCTGACCATCGGCGTGATTCCCACCTTCCTCAACACCCTGGTCGCCCCGGCCGTGGCGGCTTTCATGCGCGCCTATCCCAAGGTCAACGTGGTGGTGATCGAGCTGCTGGCCCCGCCCGTGGAGCAGGGATTGCTGGACGGCAGCCTGGACCTGGGCGTGAGCTTTCACCCGCCCCAGCGCGCCGAGCTGGACGCGCTGCCGCTGTTCGACGAACGCATGATGCTGCTGGTCAACCCCTCGCATCCGCTGGCCGGGCGCCGCACGCTGTCCGTCAAGTCGCTGGCCGGCGTGCCCCTGGCCCTGCTGCCGCGCACGTTCTACACGCGCAGCCTGATCGAGGACGGGCTGCGCACCGCAGGCGTCACGCCCTTGCTGCGCGCGGAAATGGGCTCGGTGGAATCGCTGATCGCGCTGTGCCGCTGGGGCGACATGGCCACCATCGTCCCCGAACGCGCCGCCCAGCAGGCCACGGACATGGTGGCCATCCACCTGGTCGCCCCGCAACTCATACGCACCGCCGGCCTGCTGTGGCGCCGAGGCGCCAGCTACAGTGCGGCCGCGCGCGAGTTCGCGGCGCAACTGGCCCCCGCCACCAGAACCAACATGCCCCGCTAAAAAACCCCAGGCCGAGCGAAGCAAAGGCCCGAGCAAACTCCCCGTATGTCAGCGCCTGCGTCGTGGCGGTTGCGGGGTTGCAAGCCTGCCGAAGGACAGGCTTGCTTCGTGATCTGACTCGCCGTGATGTCTGAACGTAGCGCGCAGCGCGAAGTGAGTTTCACGGCGAACCCCGCAACCGCCACGACGCAGGTTGCCCCGCAGCGCAGCGAAGGGGTCGCGGACATCCGGGTCGTCTTTCTTTTGCCTCCTTTTCTTTGACGAATCAAATAAAAGGAGGTCGGCCGCCGGGCCGAGACCCGGCCTCGAAAAACAACCACCCGGCAGGGTCAAAAACTAACCCGTTGCAGGGAAAAAACCAGCTCACTGCAAAGAAGGCCGCGCCCTCTCAGGCACCCGAGCCCCCAACGCAGCCGGCACATAAGCCGCATCAAAACTACACCCCACCCCAAACTTGGCCTCATTCCCCACACAAGCAGCAGCAATCCCCGCCGCAGTCGGCTTCACCCCCGCCTCCACCCACTGCATCAACGCAGTCATCAACGTGGGATAGGTCGCATCGCTGATATAGCTGTGCGTCCCCTGCCGCGTAAAGGTCTGCACCAGCCGGTCCCCACTGCCGCCCTGCTGCATCACCGCACGAAACCGCGCATCCAGCTCCACGAAGGCCGTGGGGTCGCTGATCCACTTGGCAGAGAGGACCGGCACGCCAATCTTGCCCACGGGGTCGGTGTCATCGGCGAACTTGCGGTAGGCCGCAGGGTCGGCGCGGTAGCGCAGCACGCCGGCATTGAGCGCGGCATCGTCGGCCGAGCCGGCATAGACCGCACCCTCGTTGCCGAAGGGGCTGGCGCCGCCCGTGCGCTTGGCCGAGATGTCCTGGAAGTGCATGGTGCCCCAGTTCATGTGCGACTGGATGGCGCTTTCGGGGATCTTGATGACCTTGGTGATGGTGTCGATCTTCGCCTGCTGCGCGGCCGTGCGCTGGGCGGCGGGCTTGTCCAGCGCCAGGCATTCGTTCACGCGCAGGGCCACGTCGGCCTGGCGCATCTTGGCATCTGCGGGCAGGCCCAGGTTGAGCGCGTACTGCGGCTCATTGGGGCGCGGGTGGTTGGCGCACAGGTACTGGTAGACCACGCGCAGGTCGGTGCGGAAGTCATAGGCATGGGTGCCGCCGCCCAGCACGCCGCTGGTCAGCAGCACGCCGTCGTAGGGGCGCTCGCCCACGGTCTGCTCGTTGAACATTTCCGCGCCCTTGGCCGCCACGCCCGCACCCCAGGACTGGCCGTGCAGGATGGTGCGCTGCGGCTTGGCCACATGCTGGCGGAAGATGCCGCGCAGGCGCTCGGTGTCCTCGGCGGCGGCGCGCACTTCCACGCCGCCCTGGCGGTAGGTGGAGCCGGCCCAGGCGTAGCCTGCGCGCACCATGATGGACCAGCGCACCAGGTCTTCGGCCGCACGGTCGGCGGTGGGCGCGGCCAGGTCCGGGCCGCCGTGGGCGTGCAGCACCAGGGTGCCGTTCCACTGCGCGGGCTTGGCGATCAGGTAGTAGGCGCCCTTGGAGTCCTGCCCGGCCCAGCAGCTGATGCCCGCAGGAATCTCGGCGGGGCAGGCCGTGCTCTTGGGCGCGGTCTCGATGGAGGTGACCGGCCCGTGCAGCACGGCCGAGCCGCCGCCGCAGCCAGCCAGGGCGAGCGCGGCCAGCAGCGAGGCGCTGGCGGGACGCAGGGGGAAATACGCGGATGCTTGCATGTCTTGTCTCCTGTCTTGGCTTCTTGTTGGAAGTCACCTGCCGCGCCGCGGCAAGCGGTCGCATCGGTGACTGGATGGGATTCTGTAGAGGCTTGTCCAATATTTCAAAGATTTTTAGGATATCGGCTGGATACTTTTCACATATATGGAACTGCGCCATCTCCGTTACTTCCTGGCCGTGGCCGATACCGGCCACATCACGCGCGCGGCCGAGCTGCTGGGCATGCAGCAGCCGCCGCTGTCGCAGCAGATCCGCGCGCTGGAGGAGGAGCTGGGCATTGCCCTGTTCCGGCGCCACCCCAAGGGCGTGGACCTGACCGACGCGGGCCTGGAGCTGCAGGGCGAGGCCACGCGGCTGCTGGCCGACTTCACCGCCATGCGCGACCGCATGCAGGCCTTTGCGCGCGGCGAGCGCGGGCGCATCCATGTGGGCTTCACCAGCTCGGCGGCGGCCCATGCCTTCACGCCCGAGGTGCTGCGCCTGTGCCGTGGCCGCCATCCCGACATTGCGCTGGATGTGAGCGAGAACAATGCCGCCGAGATCACCGAGGCCGTGCAGGCCGGGCGCATGCACTGCGGCTTTCTGCGCGTGCCGGTGGCCCGGCCCGAAGGCCTGGTGTTCGAGACGCTGCTGCAGGAGCCCGCGCTGCTGGCCATTCCCGTGGACCATAGGCTGGCGCGCGATGCATCGCGGCCCGTGGCGCTCAGGCAGCTCGATGGCGAGCGCCTGATCCTTGTGCGGCGCACGGGCGCGCCGGGGCTGTATGCGAACCTGCTGGCGCTGTGCGCCCGGCACAAGGTACAGGTGGAGGTGGCCGCCGAGGTGGAACGCATGATGACCAATGTGAACCTGGTGGCGGCGGGCGTGGGCCTGTCCATCGTGCCGGCCTCGGTGCGCGGCGCCCATCCCGAGGCCGTGGTCTACCGCGCCTTCGAGCCCGCCGTGCGGCTGAGCGCCCCGCTCACCCTGGTGCACCGCGAGGCCGGCACGGAAACCGGCGGCGCAGGACCCGCGGCCACCTTCATCGCCCTGGCGCGCGAGCTGGCGCAGCGCCACCAGGCGCCGGGCGGCTGAGGCATGCAGGCACCGCAAGGCACCGATACCGGCCGGCGCGCCCTGCTGGCGACGGCTGCCTGCGCGCTGGCCTGGCCCGCCCAGGCATTGCCAGCCCGGCCCGCCTGGCCGGGCGCCAGCGTGCGGATCGTGGTGGCCTACCCCGCAGGCGGTGTCAGCGACATGGTGGCCCGCGCCCTGGCCGAGCAACTGGCGCAGCAATGGGGCACGGCCGTGATCGTGGACAACCGCCCCGGCGCCAGCGGCACCGTGGCGCTGGAGCTGCTGGCGCGCAGCGCGCCAGACGGCCGCACCCTGGTCTTTGCCGCCGCCACCGCCGTGGGCCTGGCCGCAGCCTCCGTGACGCCCGTGGCCGGCGTGATGCGCACGCCCATGCTGCTGGTGGGCACGCCGGCGCTGAAGGCCGCAGATTTCGAGGGCATGCTGGCCGAGGCGCGCGGCATGCCCGGCGGCATACGCTGGGCCACCACGGGCGAGGGCACGACGGGCCACGCCGTGCTGCAGCGCATAGAGCAGGCCACGCGCATTCCCATCGTGCATGTGCCCTACAAGGGCGGGGGCCAGCAGCTCAACGATGCGCTGGCCGGGCATTTCGAGCTGCTGTCCACCAATGTGGCGCCGCTGCAGCTGCAGGCGCTGCGCGCGGGCCGCCTCAAAGCCCTGGCCGTGGGCGCGCCGCAGCGGCTGGCAGCCCTGCCCGATGTGCCCACGCTGGCGCAGCTGGGCCATGCGCAGGCCAACCTGGATTCGCTGTTCGGCCTGTTCGCGCCGCCGCAGATGGCGCCAGCGCTGGCCCAGCGCATCAATGCCGCGGTGGCCCAGGCGCTGCGCGCGCCGGCCATCCGCAGCCGGCTGGAGGCGGCCAGCAACCAGCCGTTCGAGGGTTCGGCCGCAGAGTTCGCGCAGCAGGTGATGCGCGAGGCCGGGCGCTGACCGCCCTGCATCGCTCCCCCCGCACCACGCCCCGCACCACGCCGGACGGGCTCAGCGCGCGTACTTCTTGGCCCCGGCCACGCAGACCACGGCGGCCATGGTGACCAGCACCATGCCCCAGCTCACCTGCTCGTGCAGCAGCAGGGCCGCCAGGCCCAGGCCCATGAAGGGCTGCAGCAGCTGGATCTGGCCCACGGCCGCAATGCCGCCCTGCGCCAGGCCCCGGTACCAGAACACAAAGCCGATCAGCATGCTGAACAGCGAGACATAGGCCAGGCCCAGCCATGCGGGCCGGCCCACATCGGCCAGCGATGCCGGCATGCTGATCAGGGCGGCCGGCAGCATGACGGGCAGGGCCAGCACCAGCGACCAGCTGATGACCTGCCAGCCGCCCAGCGTGCGCGACAGGCGCGCGCCCTCGGCATAGCCCAGGCCGCAGACGATGATGGCGGCCAGCATGAGCAGGTCGCCGCGCAGCGAGCCCCCGGCCCCGCCCACGGCCGCATAGCCGGCCACGAAGGCCGCGCCCGCCAGCGAGAACAGCCAGAACGCCGGGCGCGGCCGCTCGCCGCCGCGCAGCACGGCGAACACGGCCGTGGACAGGGGCAGCAGGCCCACGAAGACGATGGAATGCGCCGAGGTGACGTACTGCAGCGCCAGCGCGGTCAGCAGCGGAAAGCCCACCACGCCGCCCAGCGCGCTCAGCGCCAGCGAAGGCATGTCGGCGCGCGCGGGCCGGGGCTGGCGCAGCGCCAGCAGCAAGGCCAGGGCCAGCAATGCCGCGATGCTGGCGCGCGCACAGGTCAGGAAGGTGGGGTCCAGGTCGGCGACCGCCACGCGGGTGGCCGGCAGCGATCCCGCAAAGATCGCCACGCCGATGAATCCGTTGATCCACCCGCTGCTTGTCTTGTCCATCAAAAAGCTCCTTGGTTTGCAGCAGGCAGTGGGCCATTGCACGGCCGGATCTTCCATAGACAGTCCAATACAATTCAAAAGAACTGTTATGCACACAAATCCACTACAGAAGAGAGAGCAGCCATGCGCAGCGGCACACGCATCCAGGCGGTGATGCAAGAGATCCAGTCGCGCATCGCCGCGCGCACCTACCTGCCCGGCACGCGCCTGCCCTCGGTGCGCGCGCAGGCGCAGGCCATGCAGGTGTCGGTGTCCACGGTGGTGGAGGCCTATGAGCGGCTGGCGGCCGAGGGGGTGATCGTCTCGCGCCCGGGCTCGGGCTTTTATGTGGCGGGGCCGGTGGCGCCGCTGGCGCTGGGCGGTATCGGGCCGCGCGTGGACAGGCAGGTCGACCCCCTGTGGCTGGCCCGCCAGTCGCTGCAGGCAGATGCCCACGCGCTCAAGCCGGGCTGCGGCTGGCTGCCGCCTTCATGGCTGTACGAGGAAGGCGTGCGCCGCGCGCTGCGCTCCCTGGCGCGCTCGGGCACGCTGGAGCTGACGGAGTACGCAACGCCGCTGGGCCACCCGGCACTGCGCCGCCTGCTGGCGCGGCGCATGGCCGCCATGGGGCTGGAGACCTCGCCCGAGCAGATCCTGCTGACGGAGTCGGGCACGCACTCCATCGACCTGGTCTGCCGTTTCCTGCTGGAGCCCGGCGATACGGTGCTGATCGACGACCCCTGCTATTTCAATTTCCATGCGCTCCTCAAGGCGCACCGCGTGCAGGCCGTGAGCGTGCCCTACACGCCGCAGGGGCCCGACGTGGCCCGGTTCGCCGACGCGCTGCAGGCGCATTCGCCACGCCTGTACATCACCAACTCGGCCATCCACAACCCGACGGGCGCCACGCTGTCGCCACTGGTGGCGCACCGCATCCTGAAGCTGGCCGACAGCTCGGACCTGGTGATCGTGGAGGACGACATCTTCTGCGACCTGGAGACCCATGCGGCGCCCCGGCTGGCGGCCTTCGACGGCCTGTCGCGCGTGATCCAGATCGGCAGCTTCTCCAAGACGGTGTCGGCCTCGCTGCGCTGCGGCTTCATCGCGGCGCGGCCCGACTGGACGCAGGACCTGGCGGACCTGAAGATCGCCACCAACTTCGGCGGCGGGCGCATGGCCGCCGACATCGTGCTGCGCACGCTGACCGACAGCGGCTACCGCAGGCACATGGAGTCCGTGCGGCTGCGGCTGGCGCAGGAGATGGAACGCACGGCCGCGCGGCTGCAGGCCCTGGGCATGAAGCCCTGGCTGGTGCCGCAGGCCGGCATGTTCCTGTGGTGCCAGTTGCCCGGGGGCATGGATGCCACGGCGCTTGCGCGCACCTGCCTGGAAGATGGCGTGGTGCTGGCGCCCGGCAATGCCTTCAGCCAGTCGCAGAGCGCAGGCGATTTCCTGCGCTTCAATGTGGCGCAGTGCTCGGATGCGCGGATCTTCGAGGTGCTGGCGCGGGCGCTGAAGGGCTAGGCCGTTTCAGCCTGCAGCAGGCCCCGCACCCGTGCCTGCACGTGTTCCAGGGACGGCGGCAGGTCGAACAGCATGCGGTAGACGATGGGCGCGGCCAGCGCGTCGATCAGGGTGTCCGCAGCGGGCATCGCCTCGCCACGCCGCGCTGCGCGCTCGCCGATCTGCGCCAGTTGCCCGCGCAGGATTTCCACGCAGGCGCAGGGCGTGTGCTCGTTGCCCGCTGCGGCGGCCATGTCGCGCAGCATGGTGCGTCCCAGCGGCGAGGCCGATTCCTCCAGGAACTGCTCGGCCCAGGCCAGCAGGTCGCCCTCCAGCGTGCCCGTGTCCAGCGGCGGCGCCGTGGGCCGGATGATTTCCACGGCCACATCGGCCAGCAGCTGCTGTATGTCGCCCCAGCGCCGGTAGAGGGTGGACGGCGTCACGCCCGCCTGGGCGGCGATGAGCGGAAAGCTCAGTTCCTCGCGCGGCATGGTTTCCAGCAGGCCCTTGACGGTCTGGTAGACCGTGGCCTGGATGCGCGCGCTGCGTCCGCCGGGACGGGCGGGACCGCCTGTTTTGGAAAGGGATGGGACTTGCGTGCTCATGGTTATTAAAGCTAAAAATTTGCGTTAGCAGCGCACAAGCGCAGAATTCGCTAAAGCAAAAACTTTGCATTAATTGTGCAGCAGGGCTCTTAACCATGTCGGTACTGCAACCATCCAACTCCACTCCCGCTGCCCGGCCCGGCCGCAGCCTGGCCGTCCTGGCCTTCGGCCTGGGCAGCTTCTTCGCGGCCTCCAGCGCGCCCACGCCGCTGTACCGGCTCTACCAGCAGGACTGGGGCTTTTCCTCCGGCATGCTGACCCTGGTCTTCGCGGTCTATGCGCTGAGCCTGCTGCTGGCCCTGCTCACCACGGGCGCGCTGTCGGACCACCTGGGCCGCAAGCCCGTGATCCTGGCGGCGCTGGTGCTGGAGATCGTCTCGCTGGCGGTGTTCGCCCGCGCGGGCGACGTGCAGGCCCTGGTGCTGGCGCGCGTGCTGCAGGGCTTTGCCACCGGCATGGCCAGTGCGGCCATGGGCGCGGCGCTGCTGGACCTGCACCGCGAGCGCGGCACGCTGGTGAGCACCATGGCGCCCATGGTCGGCATGGCGGCGGGCATTGTCGTGGCGGGCGAGTTCGCGCAGCTGTGGCGCCAGCAGCTGGGCCTGGTGTTCTGGCTCATGGCGCTGATCTTCGTGGCCGTGGCCGCCGCCATGGCCGTGCTGCCCGAGACGGGCGCGCGCCGCCCCGGCGCACTGGCCGCCATGCGCCCGCGCGTGCGGATTCCGGGCCAGGCCCGGGCCGACTTCATGCGCGTGCTGCCCATGAGCATCACGGTGTGGGCGCTGGGGGGCTTTTACCTGTCGCTGGGCCCGTCGATGATCCGCTCGGTCACGGGCTCGGAGATCGCCGCCAGCTTTGCCGTGTGCATCAACACGCTGAGCGCCGCCGCCGCCATCTGGACGCTGCGCAGCCGCGCGCCGCGCGCCATGCTGCAGTTCGGCGGCAGCGGCCTGCTGGCCGGGGTGGCCCTGCTGCTGGTCGGCGCCCATCTGCAAAGCCTGCCCCTGGTGCTGGGCGCCTCGGTGGTGGCGGGCGCGGGCTTCGGCGTGGGCTTCCAGGGCGCGCTGCGCAGCGTGATCCCGCTGGCCGAGCCGCACGAGCGCGGCGCCCTGATCTCGGCCATCTACATCGCCAGCTACCTGGCGTTCAGCGTGCCGGCCATCGCAGCGGGCATGGCCGCCGCGCGCTTCGGCCTGTTGCCGGTGACCTATGCCTACGGCCTGATGCTGATGCTGTTCGCGGGCCTGGCGCTGGCGGGGACGCGCCAACCCAGGCCGGTGGCCTGTGCACGGCCTAGATCTGCTCCTTGAGCCAGTCGCTGAACAGTTGCACCTTCCTCGACTGGCGCTGCAGCCTGGGCGTGACCAGGTAGTAGGAGGCGCCGGTGCGCACGGGCAGTCCGAAGGGCGCGACCAAGCGGCCGCCGTTGATGTCGTCGACCAACAGCGCGGTCTGGCCAATGGCGATGCCCAGGCCATCGGCGGCGGCCTGCCAGGTCAGCACCGAGCTGCTGAAACGCATGGTCTCCACGCCGTCGATCTCGTCCTCATAACGGCACAGCCGGGCCCAGGTCTGCCAGTCGGCCTTGCGGTAGTGCGAGACCAGCAACCGCTTGCGCAGCAGGGCCTGGGGATAGGCGATCTCGGGGGCATTGGCATGCAGGAAGGCGGGGCTGCACACGGGCTCGATCACGTCCTCGAACAGGAATTCAGTGTCCACGCCCTGCCAGGCGCCATGGCCCATCTGTATGGCCAGGTCCACATGGTCGCGATCGAAGTCCACGTCCTTGACCGAGTTGGTGATGACCACGGCGATGTCGCCATGGCGGGCGTTGAAGTCCTGCAGCCGCGGAATCAGCCACTTGGCGGCGAAGGTGGTGTAGGTCTGCAGGCGCAGCGTGTTGTCGGAGCCGCTGCGCATGATCTCGTCCGTGGCGCGGCCAATGCCCTCGAAGGCAGGGGCCACGGCCTCGCCATAGCGCTGGCCGGCCAGGGTCAGGCTGATGCCGTGGCGCTCGCGCCGGAACAGTTCCACGCCCAGATAGGTCTGCAGCACGTTCAGCTGCTTGCTCACGGCGGACTGGCTGATGTGCAGCTCCCGCGCCGCCTGGGTGAGATTGCGGGTGCGCGCCACCACTTCGAAGACCTTCAGGGGGTTGAGCGGCGGGATTCTTCCATGCATGCGCGGATTCTAGGATTGCGCCTGCAGCCAGCGGGCCATGAGCAGGTTCACCTCCGGTGCGCATTCGTACTGCACCCAGTGGCCGGCACGCGGCACGATGGTCCAGTCGCGCTCGGCGCGTCCCTGCGCCAGGGATTCGGCGGCCTCCATGGGCTCGGCCGTGACGTCGGCCTCGCCCCAGACCAGCAGCACGGGGCGCCGGTAGTCCTGCAGCAATGCCTGCAGCGCGCTGCCGCGCGAAATGGATTTGCTGCGAAAGCGCGTGGCTTCGCAGGACAGGCCATGCACGCACAGGGCCAGCGCATCCACGGCCTCCGGTCCCGACAGCATGAAGGCCGCCAGGTTCTGCCGCCACGCGGCCTCGCGCGCGGCGAGGTCGTCCACGCGCCAGTCCAGCAGCGGGGCCATCTCGCGGCGCCTGCCGCCGTGGCCGGCCGTGCCCAGCAGCACCAGGCGCTCCACCCGCTGCACGCGCGCTGCCAGCTGGGCTGCCATCGCTGCGCCGAAGGAAAAGCCGGCCAGGAGAACGCCCTGCTCGGGTACCAGCAGGTCCAGACATTGCTCCAGCGATTGCAGCAGGGCCGGCAGGCGTGCGGGGTCATGGGCGGGCAGTGCGAAGTCCTGCGAATCACCGAAGCCCGGCAGATCAGGCACCAGCACGCGGAACTGGCGCGACAGCGCTTCGATGTTGCGCACCCAGTGCATCCACGACCCGTGGCCGCCGTGCAGCAGCACCAGGGGGCGGCCCTGCCCCCATTCACGCCAGTGCAGGTCCACGCCCTCGTCCCCCCAGGTGGCGGCAAGCACATGGTGACGCGCCGTGGAGTCCAGCGCCTGCAGGAGGCTGTGGCGCGGGTTCAGCACGCCTGCAGCACCAGTGCATCGACGGCCACCACGCCCTGCCCTTCGGGCAGGACCATGAGCGGGTTGGCCTCGGCCTCCAGCACGCCCAGCTCGGGACGTAGGGCGAGGCGGGACAGGGCGGAGATGGCATGCGCCAGCGCCTCCAAGTCACCCCGGGGCCTGCCGCGCAGGCCGGAGACGGTCTGCAGCAGCCGGACCTCGGCGACCATTTCCCGCGCGGTTTCCACGGACACGGGGGCCATGCGGATGCTGCGGTCGCGCAGCACCTCGGCCCAGATGCCGCCAGCGGCCAGCATGATGATGGGGCCTGCATCGGGGTCGATTCGGTAGCCCACCAGCACCTCGGCCAGGCCCTTGCACAGGGGCTGCACCAGCGCCTGGTCGCAGGCCGTGTCCGGCGCATTGCGCGCCAGGTTGGAGCGCAGGGTGGCAAGGGCACCGTCCAGCTCCTGCGCCGTGCCAACGCCCAGCACCACGCCGCCGACCTCGGTCTTGTGCGCGATGGCCGGCGAGCACAGCTTGGCCACCACGGGGTAGTCAAACGGCAGGTCCCCGACCGGCCCCTGCAAAGGCAGGCAGGCAAAGGGCGCATGCGGCATCTGCAGCGCGTCGAACAGCGCATAGGCCTGGGCCTCGCTGAGCGCACGGCCCTCGCCCCGCAGCGCAGGGACAGCGGCCACCGGACCCGGAACGCGCCGTGCCAGCACGCTGGCAATGGCGTCGGCGCAGCTCTCCGGCGTGCGAAAGCAGGGAATCTGTGCCTCGGTCAGCGCGGCCAGGGCCTGCGGCGCGTCGGGCACGAGCATGGCCACCAGGGGCTTGGCATGGCTGGCGCTGTCCATGATGGGACGCACCGCCAGGTCCGGCTGATAGCGGGCGGACGAGCCGACGACGGCCACCACCATGTCGATCTCGGGGGCCTGCAGCAGGATGTCCAGCGCCTTCTTCATCACTTCGTAGCGCGTGCCGGCCAGGGTCAGGTCCAGCACGCGGCCTGCGCTGCCGGGGATGCCGGCCTCCTTGAGGCGGGCCAGCGTCTCGCCGGCCACGGGCTGCACGGTGATGCCGCGCAGGCCCAGCTGGTCCACCACCATGGCCGCACCGCCGCCCGTGGTGGTGACCACGGCAACGCGCTGGCCACAGGCAGGGCTGGCGCCGGCCAGGGGCAGCTTGCGCGCCAGCGGGAACACCTCGAACAGCGTCTCCAGCATGTCCACGCGCGCCACGCCCAGGCCCTTGAGGAAGGCATCGGCGATATCGTCCTCGCCCGCCAGCGCGCCCGTGTGCGTGGCCGCCATCTCGGCGGCGGCGCTGGAGCGGCCCAGCTTGTAGGCGATGACGGGCTTGCCGCGCAACGCGGCCTCGCGCGCAAAGGCCTGCAGCGCATCGCCATGGCGCAGGCTCTCCAGGAACAGCACATAGCCTTCTATGCCTGGATCGTCCAGCGTGGCCGCGCAGATCTCGCCCACGCTCAGGTCCACCTCGCTGCCCACAGAGACCAAGCCCGCGAACCCCACGCCGCGCGCCTTGCCGCGCGAGACCAGGGCGCCGATCATGCTGCCGCTGTGCGATGCCACGAAGACCTTGCCGCTGGGCACATCGGGCTCGGCAAAGGCTGCGTTGGCCGTGAGCACCAGGCCGTTGCGCGGATGGACCACGCCCAGGCTGCTGGGCCCCAGGATGCGCAGGCCCGTGGAACGCGCGATCTGCCGCAGCTGCTGCTCGCGTTGCGCGCCTTCGGGGCCCGACTCGGAAAAGCCGCTGGCCAAAATGGTGACCACGCCCACTCCCAGCCGCGCGCATTCGCGCACGGTCTCCAGTACGGTCCCGGTGGGCGAGAGCACGAAGACATGGTCTGGCACCTCGGGCAAGGCGGCCAGGCTGGGCCAGGCGGGCTCGCCCTGGACCTGGCTGCGGTGTGGATTGATGGGGTAGATGGTGCCGGCAAAGCCCGCGCGCCGCAGGAACTGCAGCGGCCGCCCGCCGGTCTTGCCGACGTCGTCGGAGGCACCCACCAGGGCGATGCTTGCAGGCTCCAGCAGGACCTGGCGCAAGGACCGGCGGGAGGACTGCGTGGCGCCGGAGACAGCGGCGGCGGCAATGGAAGTGGAGGCGTTCATGGTTCGGCTTACTTCTCTATCTTGACTTTCTTGAACTGCTCGGACCAGTGGACCACCTCGGCCTGCAACTGCGCCTTGAATTCGGCGGGCGAATTGCCAATCAGCACCGCGCCCTGCGGGACCAGGGCCTCCTTGAACTCGCGGGACTTCACGGCCCTGGCCACGGCGGCGGCCAGCCGGTCGACGATGGGTTTGGGCGTGCCCGCAGGCGCCAGCAGCCCGTTCCACGAATCGGAGACCATGCCCGGCAGGCCCAGCTCGGCAAACGTGGGCACGGCGGGCAGGCCCGGCAGGCGCACGGGGCCAGCCACGGCCAGCGGACGCACTTTGCCTGCTTCCAGGTTGGGCATGGCGCCAGTGGATGTCATGAACGCGACATCGACCACGCCCGCTATCAGGTCGGTGAGCACGCTGGAGCCGCCCGAATAGGGCACATGCAGCATCTGCAGGCCGGCCAGCTGCTCCAGCCGCAGCGTGGCCATGTGCTGGGAGCCGCCCGCGCCCGTGGTGCCATAGCTGAGCGCGCCGGGCCGGGCCCGCGCCAGCGCCTCGAATTCCTTGTAGCTGCGCACGGGCAGTTGGGGGCTGGCCGCCAGCACGCCGGGTGCCGAGGAGATCTTAGAGATGGGCTCGAAGCTCCTGAGCGGATCGAACTTCTGCTTGGGAAACACAAAGCTGTTCATGGTCAGCGGCGCCGCAGCCACCAGCAGCGTATAGCCGTCGGGCGCAGCCACGGCCACGGTCTCCGAGGCGATGTTGCTGGTGGCACCGGGCTTGTTCTCCACGATGAAGGCGCCCTTGAGTTCATCCTGCAGTGCCTTGGCTACCAGGCGCGCCACCACGTCCGTGGGTCCGCCGGCCTGAAAGCCCACGATGATCTTCACGGGCCGCGACGGATATTTGTCCGAGGCCGCTGCCATGCCTGCGCAGCCCATTGCCGCTGCCGCCGCGAGCGCGGCCATCCATGTACGACGATGCATTCCTTGTCTCCTTTTGTAGTGGTGCCGGTCTTACTGCCGGGATGCGGGCTGGGAGGCTTTCTGGGAGAAGGTCCGCCCGAAGACGCCCTCGGCGATGCGGTTCCTGAGCACTTCGATGGAGCCGCCGGCGATCATCCAGCCGCGCGTGCGGCGCACGCAGTACTCCACCAGGGCCTCCTGGCTGAAGCCCAGGCCCCCCATGACCTGCATGGCCTCGTTGGACACCTCCCAGCCCGCCAGATTGCAGGCCAGCTTGGCCATGGCCGTGCTTTGCGCGCTGGGCAGGCCATGCTCACCCTCGAGCGCGGCCTTGTAGAGCAGCAGCTGGGCCTGCTCCAGCTTCATCCACATGTCGGCGAACTTCCACTGCAGGCCCTGGAACTCGCACAGCTCGCGTCCGAACTGGCGGCGCACCCGTGCGTGCTCGCGCGCCAGGTTGAAGGCATGCCGGCCCAGCGCCAGCGCGCGCGAGGCATTGCCCAGGCGCTCCACGTTGAAGCCCGAGATCTGCTTCTTGAATCCACCCGCGCCCAGCAGCACGTTCTCGCGCGGGATGCGGCAGTTCTCGAAATACAGCTGCGCCCATTGCTCGCCATTCATGAAGGCCGAAGGCTGGCCGACCTCGAAGCCGGGCGTGTCGCGCTCCACCAGCACCGAGCCTATGCCGTCCACGCCCGGCCCGAAGCGCACGTAGACCAGGAACAGGCCGGCTTCGGGGCTGTGCGTGGAAAACACCTTGCTGCCGTTGATCACATAGTGATCGCCCTCCAGCGTGGCCGTGGTCCTCAGCTCGGTCACGGCCGAGCCTGCATCGGGCTCGGTCATGCCCAGAGAAATGAGCTTTTTTCCAGCCAGCAGATCCGGCAGGAAGCGCGCCTTCTGGGCGGCGTCCGCGTACTCCACGAAGGTGCGTATGGGGCCGAAGTTGCCGGCCTGCACGATGTCGGCGCTCTTGGGGCAGACCAGGGCCACCTGCTCGATGGCAAGCACGGCATGCATGAGCGAGCCGCCCTGCCCGCCGTCGGCCTCGGGAAAGGCAATGCCCAGCAAGCCCTGCTCGGCCAGCAGGCTGGCAGTCTCCCAGGGGTAATGCGGGGAATGCGCACGCTCCAGTGCGCCGGCCGCCAGTTTGTCCTGGGCGAACCGGGCCACGCTGTCGGCGAAAGCCTGGTGTTCTTCGGAAAGGGTGAAATCCATGGTGATCGGAAAGCGGGTTGACGATGGCCTGGATCATTGGCTCCAGCCCGCCGCTCAAGTTCTTCCAATCACGCCTCAAGACATGACAAAAGGATATGTCTATCGCGCCGGCGCACCGCTATCGTGAAAGCCTGCATCGTTGCACCAACCAGCCCCGCCCAGCCCCACCCAGCCCCGCCCGCCACCCTCACTCCCAACAAGTCCACGCCATGTATGTCAGCGAAACCCTGGGCCACTTCGGCGCCCGATTCCAGCAAGCGCCTGTCGAGGCCAGCGTTCTCCACCATGCCCGACGCGCCGTGGTGGACTGGTATGCCGCTCTGATCGCCGGCTACGGCATGGACCCCACGCCACGGCTGGAACGCGCCATGGCCGAAGACCTGGACCGGGGCGGCGCACGGCTGGCCCTGGGCCGGCGCGCCACCGCCCGGGCGGCGGCGCTGATCAACGGTACGGCCTCGCATGCAGCCGAGGTGGACGACATCTTCAAGCACGCCATCTACCACCCGGGCGCACCCACCATCTCGGCGGCCCTGGCGGTGGCGCAGCAGCAAAGGGCCAGCGGCCTGCAATTGCTGCAGGCCGTGATTGCGGGCTACGAGATCTCCACCCGCATAGGCCAGGTACTGGGACGTGCGCACTACCGCTACTGGCACAACACGGGCACGGTGGGCAGCTTTGGCGCTGCTGCGGCGGCGGCCTGTCTGCTGGGGCTGGATGCGCAGCGCTTCACGCATGCGCTGTGCACGGCGGCCACCTTTGCGGCGGGACTGCAGCAGGCCTTCCAGATGGACTCCATGTCCAAGCCGCTGCACGCCGGTCGCGCGGCCGAGGCCGGCGTCGCCGCAGCACTGATGGCCGGCCAGGGCGTGACGGGATCGCTCGATGTCTTCGAAGGCGCCATGGGCCTGGGCACGGCCATGAGCGATGCGCCTGATTGGCAGCCTGTGCTGGCGGACCTGGGCCAGGTCTTCAACATCGCTGCCATGACGTTCAAGAACCACGCCTGCTGCGGCCACACCTTCGCGCCCATCGACGGCGCCCTGCATCTGCAGCAGGTGCATGGCTTCGCTGCCGACGACATCGCACAACTGCAGGTTGCCACCTATGGCCCGGCCCTCACCGTGGCCGGCAACCGCGCACCACGCACGGCAGCCGAGGCACGCTTCAGCATTCCCTACGTGGTGGCCCATGCGCTGCGCCGGGGCAGCGTGCGGCTGGCGGCCTTCGACGATGGCCATCTGGACGATGCACAGACCCGCGCGCTGATGCAGCGCATCACGCTGGAACGGCACCCCGAGTTGGACCGCCAGTTCCCGGCGCAACGCGCCGCGCAGGTCCGCATCACCCTGCGCGACGGCAGTGTGCATGCCTGGCTGCAGCCCACGCGCAAGGGCGATCCCGACATGCCGCTCAGCGACGCCGATCTGCAGGCCAAGCTGGCCGAGCTGGCCGGACCCGTGCTGGGCGCGGACCGGCTGCGGCAGGTGACCGAGCGGCTGTGGACGCTGGACCAGGCCGCAGACCTCGATGGCTTGTGACGCGGGGCCTGCGCCTGCTCAGCCGGGCCAGGCCGAATGGCGGATCACGCTGCAGAAGTTCATCGGCCTGAAAGCCGGCTCCTTGTCCGCCAGCACATCGGCCTTCACGTTGCCGAAGGTGGTCTGGGGCTTGTGCCGGATGCCGTCGTAGAAGGCCTGGATGATCTCCTCCTTGAAGCGCGGACCGCGCGGATGGGCCTGCACGATGGCCTCGCGCTGGGCATCGGCGTAGTCGCCGTAGGTCAGTCCCAGCACATCCATCTCCACCCCGGCCGTCACCAGGGAGATGACGGGATGCATGAACTCGGGAATGCCGGGCGTCGTGTGCAGGGCAATGGCCGTCCAGACCAGATCGATGTCCTGCGCGGCGATTCCGTGGCCCCGCAGAAATTCGCGGGCTGCGTTGGCGCCATCCACCTCGAAGCGGCAGCAATCGCTGCTGTGCCGGTGCGTGAGGCCCATGTCGTGGAACATGCAGCCGCAGTACAGCAGCTCGGGGTCGAACGCCAGGCCACGCCTGGCGCCCGCGAGGGCGCCGAAGTAGTAGACGCGACTGGAATGGTGGAACAGCAGCGGCGATGCCGTGTCACGGACCAGTTCCGTGACCTCGCGCGCAAGCCGGCTGTCGGGGATGCGGATTCCGTCGATATCGAGACGCATGGGTGGCTCCTTTCAAAGTGCTCGATTCGATTCTGGGGATACACTGCCACGTCATCAATCGACGCATACCGTCGATTTCTGCCATTTCACGCGCGATGCGGACACCGGGGCTTTTCCATGACAAGAACGATTGCGATCCTTGCGCTGCAAGGCGTCCAGCTGCTGGATGTCTCGGGACCGCTGGACGTGTTCGCGCAGGCCAACGCAGAACTGGGCCGCCCCTTCTATGCGCTGAAGGTGGTGGGCCGCGACCATGCGCCCATCCACAGCTCGTCGGGCGTGCGTCTGGTGCCCGACTGGGCCATGGGAGATGCGCTACCCCGGCTGGACACGCTGCTGGTCGCAGGTGCCCCCCATGCCATGGACATGCTGCTGGGCGAGCCCACGCTGCAATGGCTGCGCACCATGGCCAGGCAGTCCAGGCGCTTCGGATCGGTGTGCTCGGGCGCGCTGTTCCTGGCGGCCGCCGGCCTGCTCGACGGCCGGCGGGTGACCACGCACTGGGCCGTGGCCGACACGCTCAGGCACGCCCATCCACGTACCACCGTGCTGGACGACGCGCTGCATGTGCGCGATGGCAAGCTGCGCACCTCGGCCGGGGTCACGGCAGGCCTGGACCTGGCCCTTTCGCTGGTGGAGGAGGACTGCGGGCGCGAAGTGGCGGCCCGCGTGGCTTCGCAGCTGGTGATGTTCTTCAAGCGTCCCGGCGGCCAGCTGCAGTTCAGCCGCAAGGGCCATGCGGGACCGGCTGGCCGCTCTGCGCTGCAGGAAATACAGCGCTGGGCCGTGGCGCATCCCGCGCAGGACCTCTCGGTGCGTGCGCTGGCTGAGCGCGCCGGTCTCAGCGCGCGGCATTTCGCGCGGCTGTTCCAGGCGGAAGTCGGCGTGACGCCAGCCGCCTGGGTGGAAACCATGCGCGTGTCCGCAGCCCGTGAACTGCTGGAGGCCGGCCATGACGCGCCCAAGCAGATCGCGGCGCAGTGCGGCTTTGCCAACGCGGACACCCTGCGCCGCAGTTTTTCCAAGCACCTGGGCATTTCTCCAGCCATGTACCGGCGTCACCAGGGCGCGGCCCCCGAAATCCCGGGCAGAGAAAAATAAAAACATAGCGGCCAGTCTTTGCCTTATCTAACGATGAAGGCAAAAACAAGGTCCGAATCCAGGCCAAGGCGCAAAAAAAGTTCAGCCGAACTTGCAGGATGGGCAAGGCTTGTTCGGCATACGGGGAGTCACACCACTTTTCCCACCCCCATGCCCCGCACCCACCCCCACCAGCCCCAGGACGGCCTTGCAGCCGAACGGGGCTGGCCTGCGTCCATGGGGATGGCTGGGGTGGCAGCGGTGCTGGGGGTGGCGATGCTGGTTGCCACGGCAGCGGACTGCGTCCATGCGGCGCCGTCCGCCCAGGCCGGCCAGGCAGCCCAGCGCAGCTTTTCGATTGCGGCCGGCCCTCTCACGCATGTGATCGCGCAGTACGCCAACCAGGCTGGCGTTGCGCTGTCGTTTGATGCCGCGCAGCTGGGCCGGCTGCAGTCCCCTGGGCTGCAGGGCAGCTATGGCGTGGAAGACGGTTTTGCCAGGCTGCTGCAGGGCACGGCGCTGCAGGCGGTGCGCGAGTCCAGCGGCGTCTATACGCTGCGGCCGCTGCCAGCGGCGGCCTCGGGCACGGGCGGGCAGACGCTGGGCACGGTCACGGTCCGGGCCACGGCGCCGGCCAGTGCCACGACCGAAACCTCGGACAGCTACGCGGCCAGCCTGGTCACGGGCTACAAGGGGCTGCAATCGGTGCGCGATATTCCGCAGCCCGTGACCGTGCTCACGCGCCAGTGGCTGGACGAGCAGGCCCTGCCCGACCTGCATGCCGTGCTGGAGCACACGCCGGGCGTGACGGTGGAGTACATCGACAGCGAGCGCATCGCCTATTACTCGCGCGGCTACCAGATCGATTCGCTGCAGGTGGACGGGCTCAATGTGAACCAGGTGGCCTCGGCCTCCACCTTCATCCAGCCCGATACGGCCATGCTGGACCGCGTGGAGGTGCTGCGCGGCGCCACGGGCCTGCTGCGTGGCGCGGGCTCGCCCTCGGCCATGGTGAACATGGTGCGCAAGCGGCCCACGGCGCAATGGCAGGGCTCGGCCGCGCTGACGCTGGGTTCCTGGGACCGCCAGCGCCTGGAGGCCGACCTGTCCGGCCCGCTGAACGCAGCCGGCACGCTGCGCGGCCGGCTGGTGGCGCTGGCGGACGACAAGGCATCGTTCCAGACCGCGCGCAAGGAAAAGCGCCTGGGCCTGTACGGCGTGCTGGAGGCGGACCTGGGGCCGCGCACCACGCTCACGGCCGGCCTGCAGCACACGGACCTGCAGGCCACGGGCTCCTGGGGCGGCCTGCCCGCCGCTGCCGACGGCAGCCAGCTCGGCCTGCCGCGCAGCACCTACCTGGGCACGCCCTGGAATACCTGGGACCGCCACAACCAGCAGGCCTTTGCCGAGCTGGAGCACCGGCTGGACAGCGGCTGGCAACTGAAGGCCCAGGCCGCGCACACGCGGTTTCGGTCGGACGGGTTCAAGCAGGCTTCGTTTTCCAGGGCCAGCGACAGCAATCCCTATCTGTTCGACGTGAGCACCTCCATCTATGGCGGCGACGGCAGCACGCAGAACGCGCTGAGCCTGCTGGCCAGCGGCCCCTTCGAGGCCCTGGGCCGCAGGCACGAGCTGTCGCTGGGCGCCGACCTGCAGCGCATCCGCAGCACGGGGGCCACGGGCTACTGGGGCGTGAGCCCGCTGCGCAATGTGGACATCCGCGGCTGGAATCCGTACACCAGCTACCCCGAGCCGTTCTACAGCGAGGGCAACGGCAACGCCTATTCATCGCCCGTGTCCCACATCCACCAGTACGGCGGATTCGCGCGGGCCCGGCTGTCGCTGACCGACTCGCTCACCGCCATTGCCGGTGCGCGCCTGAGCTGGTGGAGCTATCTCGAACCCGGCAATGCCCAAAGCGGCTACAGCGTGCGCCGCGAGCTGACGCCCTATGCGGGCCTGGTGCATGCGCTGTCGGACACGCTCGACGCCTATGCCAGCTACAGCGAGATCTTCAGCCCCCAGGACAAGAAGGCCGCCGACGGCAGCATCCTGGCGCCCGCCCGGGGCGAGGACCTGGAGGCCGGGCTCAAGGGCAGTTTCATGGACGGCCGGCTGCAGGGCAGCGTGTCGGTGTTCCGCATCCAGCGCGTGGGCAGCGCCATGCAGGACACGGCATCGGCCATGCCCTGCCTGCCGTACTACCCGACCAGCCACTGCTTCATGGCCGGCGGCAAGAGCCGCAGCCAGGGCTGGGAGCTGGAGCTGTCCGGGGAGCCCGCGCCAGGCTGGCAGGTGCTGGCCGGCTACACCTACACCCAGGCCAGGTACCTGCGCGACGCCTCCGAGGCCAACGTGGGCCAGCCGCTGCGGCCCGTGGACCCGCGCCATGCGCTGCGCCTGTTTGCCAGCCACCGCTTCAAGGGGCCCTTGCAGGGATGGACCGCAGGCGCCGGCGTGCGGCTGCAAAGCGATGCCTACGCCAGCGTGGGCGATGTCACCACCCGCCAGGGTGGCTATGCGCTTTTTGACGCGCTGCTGGCCTACCGCCTGGACGACACCTACTCGCTGCAGCTGAACGTGAGCAACCTGCTGGACAAGCGCTACTACGCCAAGTTCTCGCCCAACACCACCTACTTCAACAACTACTACGGCGATCCGCGCAACGTCACGGTGTCGCTGCGCGCTCGCTTCTAGGGCCACGGCCGGCCTGCCCTCCTTTCCCGGCTTTTTCTTCCCGTTTTTTCCAACCTTTGCACATGACTGCCATGACGCACCACAGCACTCCTGCGGACTTCCGCTTCGCTCCCCACCCCCTCACGCGCCTGATCCGCCAATGCCTGGGCGCCGGCCTGGCCCTGGCCGCCGTGGGCGTGGCGGCCCAGACGGCCGAGGGCCCGGCCCTCAAGGAGGTGACGGTGAGCGACCAGGCCGAGGCCATTGGCGGACTGCAAAAGACCTATGCCGGCGGCCAGATCGCGCGCGGCGGCGACCTGGGCATCCTGGGCAAGACCGACCAGATGAACGTGCCCTTCAGCACGACCAACTACACCTCGGAGCTGATCGAGAACCAGCAGGCGCTGACCATCGCCGACGTGGTGATGAACGACGCCTCGGTGCGCACCCTGCAGGCGCGCGGCGGCTATGGCGATGACTTCCAGGTGCGGGGCTTTTCCCTGTCCATGCGCGATGTGTCGGTGAACGGCCTGTACGGCCTGTCGCCCTCCACGCGCCTGCCGCTGGAGGTGATCGAGCGCGTGGAAGTGCTCAAGGGCCCCGGCTCGCTGACCAATGGCGTGGGTCCCAGCGGCAGCATCGGCGGCAGCATCAACGTGGTGACCAAGCGCGCGGGCGACGTGCCGCTGAACCGCCTGACCGCCACCTACATGGGCAAGGCCCAGTTCGGCACCCACCTGGACGTGGGCCGCCGCTTTGGCGAAGACAACCAGTGGGGCGTGCGCGTGAACGGCGTGTGGCGCAATGGCGAAGGCAACATCGACGGCGGCCGCCAGCGCCTGGGCCTGGCCTCGGTGGGCCTCGACTACGAAGGCCAGGGCCTACGCTGGTCGCTGGACGCGCTGACCACCAGCGGCAAGACCACGGAATTCCGCCCGCAAAGCGCCTTCCTGGCCGGCATCACCCAGGTGCCCGCCGTGCCCGACAGCCGCACCAACTTCAACCCGGGCACGGAGCTGCTGGACAAGGCCAAGACCGTGATCTCGCGTGTGGAATACGACATCAACGCCAACACCTCCGTCTACGGCGGCGTGGGCTACAGCGATGTGTCCAGCGACCAGAGCTTCCCCACGGCCGTGCAGCGCATCGACTCGCTGGGCAACTTCACGGTGCGCAACGGCTTCTACGACGAGTTCAACAAGACCACCTCGGCCGACGTGGGCCTGCGCACGCGCTTCAAGACCGGCGCCATCGGCCACACCGTGGTGGCAGCGGCCAACTACATGGACCGTGAGAGCGGCTACTTCTACCAGCTGACCACCAAAGCCGTCCCCTCCAACATCTACAACCCCTCGCCCCTGCCTGCCATCGACTTCGTGCGCGGCGCGCCCACCAAGAACGCCGAGCTGACGCAGCACAGCCTGGCGCTGGCCGACACCATGGCGCTGTTCAGCGACCGCGTGCTGGTGACCGTGGGCCTGCGCGACCAGACCATCGACCAGAAGAACGCCAGCGGCACCACGCTGTACAAGGCCAGCGCCGTGACGCCGCTGGCCGGCGTGGTGTTCAAGCCGCAGAACAATGTCTCGGTCTACGCCAACTACACGGCAGGCCTGTCGGCAGGCGGCACGGCCGGGCCCAACACGGCCAATGCCGGCCAGGTGTTCGCGCCGCAGAAGTCCAAGCAGTACGAAGTGGGCGTGAAGGTGGACTGGGGCCGCATGACCACGCAGGCCGCGCTCTACCAGATCCAGCGCCCGGGCTCCATGACGGACCCGGTGACCAATGTCTACAGCTTCGGCGGCGAGACGCGCAACCGCGGCCTGGAGCTGACCGCCTACGGCGAGATCCAGAAAGGCCTGCGCCTGCTGGCCAGCGCGGCCTTCAACAACGCCAAGCTCTCGCGCACGGCAGGCGGCGTGAACCAGGGCAACGATGCCAACGGCGTGCCCGAGCGCACCTTCAACCTGGGCCTGGACTGGGATACGCCCTGGGTGGAGGGTCTGAGCCTGAACGGCCGCGTGATCCACACCTCGTCCATGTACTACGACGCGGCCAACATCCTGCGCATGCCCGGCTGGACACGCCTGGACCTGGGCGCACGCCTGCGCACCCACGTGGCCGGCAAGCCGGTGGTGCTGCGCGCCAGCCTGGAGAACGTCAGCAACAAGAGCTACTGGGTGACTGCCGCCGGCTACACCACCACGGGCGCGCCGCGCACGCTGATGCTGTCGGCACAAGTGGACTTCTAAGCCCCCGGCCCCCGGCCACCGGCAACCGCCCCGCCCCCGACATGGCGCCGGGGGCGCGGTGATGGCGGGGGCCCCAGGCCCCCTTCTGTCAGAGAAAAAAACACCCCATGCAAAGCCACACGATCAAGACCTGGGCCTGGTTGCACAAATGGAGCAGCCTGGTCTGCACCGTCTTCATGCTGCTGCTGTGCCTGACCGGCCTTCCGCTGATCTTCCACCACGAAATCGGCCACCTGCTGGGCACCGAGGTGGAGGCCCCGCCCATGCCCCAGGGCACGCCCCATGCCAGCCTGGACAAGGTGCTGGAGGTGGCCCGTGCCCAGCACCCGGACCGCGTGGTGCAGTTCGTCTCCAAGTCCGACGACACCGATGACCTCTGGTTCGTCACCATGACGCCCACGCCGGCGCCCACGGACGATTTCCGCTCCGTGGTCATCGATGCGCGCACAGCCGAGCTGCTGGCCCAGCCGCGCTTCGACCAGGGCTTCATGTGGGTCATGTTCAAGCTGCACGTGGACCTGTTCGCGGGGCTGCCGGGCAAGCTGTTCCTGGGCCTCATGGGGCTGCTGCTGCTGATCGCCATCGTCAGCGGCGTGGTGCTGTACGCGCCCTTCATGCGCAAGCTCGATTTCGGCACCGTGCGCCGCACGCGCCAGCCGCGCCTGAAGTGGCTGGACCTGCACAACCTGCTGGGCATCGTCACGCTGGTGTGGCTGTTCGTGGTGGGCGCCACCGGCATGATCAATACCTGGGCCGACCTGCTGATCAAGTACTGGCAGCATGACCAGCTCAGCAGCGTGCTGGCGCCCTACCAGGGCCAGGACACGGTCCCGGTGGCGGAGCGCGCCTCGCTGCAGCAATCGCTGCAGGCCGCCCAGCAGCAGGTGCCAGGCACCAAGCTGTACTTCATCGCCTTCCCCGGCACCACGTTCTCCAGCCCGCACCACCACACCTTCTTCCTGCGTGGCAACGAGCCCCTGACCTCGCGCCTGTTCCTGCCCGTGCTGGTGGACGCCAAGAGCGCCCAGGTCACGGCCGCGCCCGCCCTGCCCTGGTATCTGACGGCGCTGCTGGTGTCCCAGCCGCTGCACTTCGGCGACTACGGCGGGCGGGCCATGCAGATCCTCTGGGCGTTGCTGGACATCGCCAGCATCATCGTGCTGGGCACGGGCCTGTACCTGTGGGTCAAAAAGGGCAAGAGCGTGCCGGCCCCGCAACCCGCGCCGCGCGGCAAGGAGATCACGGCATGAGCGGCGCGCAACACCGGGGCTTTCTCGCCCTCTGGGGCTGGCCCATCGCACTGGGCGTGCTGACGGCCATCGGCCTGGTCTCGGCCCTGTTCAGCGACGGCGGCCTTGGCGACATGCTGGCCGGCGTCTGCCTGGCCATTCCCACGGCGGCAGGAATCTGGCACGGCTGGGTGCGGCGCAGCCCGCCGCAATGACGACTGGATGGCGGGATGGCGGGCGCGGTGTCAGCCGCGCCGGGGCCGCTGGCCCGCGCCGTCCAGCATTCCCAGCAGGGCCGCGCCCAGTTGCCGCCAGGCATCGGTGGCGCCCGCCCAGTCGCTGGCCAGGCAGGCCTGCTCCAGCGTCTGCGCCAGGCCGCTGGCCTGCTCGTGCCCCAGCAGGCGCAGCACGCTTTTGAGGTTGTGCGCCAGCCGGCGCAGCGCCGCGGCATCGCGCGCGGCCAGCAGGTTTTCGCCCAGCGCCACATCGTCGGGCAACTGCGCAAGACAGCTGGCGCGGTAGCTGTGGAACAGGGCGGCATCGCCGCCGAAGTAGCTGGAGACGGCGGCCGGTCCGCCATCCGCCGGCACATCCGCCGGCATATCCGCATCGGCAGCCTGCACGCTGGCCGGCGCGGGCGAGCCGGCCGGTTGCGCCGCCAGCACCGATTCCACGCAGTCCACCAGTTGCGCCACCGACACGGGCTTGCGCAGCACGCCCCAGACCTGCAGTTGCTCCAGCCGCAGCGCCACGTCGGCCCGCACGCCGGCGCTGAAGACCACGGCGCTGCAGCCTGCCTGCGGAGAGCTGCGCAGCCATTCGATGAGCTCGACCCCGGAGGCGCCGGGCAGCATCAGGTCGGTGATCAGCAGGGCAAAGGGCTGGCTCTGCAGCAGGCTCTGCGCCTGCTCCGCACTCGCGCAGGACACCAGGTTGAGGGGCATGCCCTCCAGCGCCAGCGTGACGAATCGCGCAATCGAGGCATCGTCCTCCACCAGCAGGACCGCAGGATGGGCCGGATTCACGCTGCCTGCCTGCCCAGCAGTTCGCCCAGCGCCTCGGGCAGCTCCTGCACGAGCTGGGGTTTGTGGATCACGCGCGCGCCGCCCAGCGCAAAGGCGTAGGCCTCGCGCTCTGCCGCATCCAGCGAGGTGACCACCAGCAGCTTGCAGCGCGCGAACTGCTCATGCGTGCGCAAGGTGGTGATGAGGGCGGCGCCGTCGATGTCGGGCAGCAGGATGTCCACCAGCAGCACGTCGGGCTGGATCTGCCCGTACAGCGCCATGCCGGTGATCCCGTCGTGCGCCACGTGCAGTTGCACGTCGGGAAAGTGGCGCTGCACCAGCAGGCGCACCAGGTTCTGGAAGTGCACGGAGTCCTCGATCAGCAGCACGCGCGGGCCCGTGCCGGCCTGCGCGGGAGCGGGCGCCGGGGCCGCCGCTGGCGCCCCGGACGTGGTGGCCGCATCGCCCTGCCTGCCGCGCCAGCGCTCCACGGAGGCGCGCGTGATGCGCCGATGCCCCCCGGGGGTCTTCCAGGCCTCCAGATCGCCGCGATCGACCATGAGCTGAACCGACCGCACCGCCATGCCCAGCAGCTTGGCCACCTCAGCGGTCGTGTAGTGCGGAATTTGGCCTGGTGGGGTGCTGTTCTCGGACATGGCAGCAATTTTGCATCAAATACGATTAAAAAATTCAATACAAATTTGATGAATTTGATATTTATGATTGAATCCAACGCAGAACCCTTCAACTGCGTTGCGAAAGGCCCGCCATGAAGAAGATACTGATCGCCGAAGACCAAGCCGACATCCGCAAGCTGTTGCGCATGACGCTGGAGTCCAGCGCATACGAAGTCATGGAGGCGCCGACCGGTGACGAAGCCTGGGCCCTGGCCCAGCGCAGCCAGCCCGACGTGGTGCTGCTGGACATGATGATGCCGGGCACGCTGGACGGCCTGGAGGTGTGCTGCCGCATCAAGACCTCCTACGACCTGCGGCACACGCGGGTGATCCTGCTGACGGCCCGGGGCAGTGCGCAGGACCGCGAGGCGGGCTTCAATGCCGGTGCCGACGAATACCTGCTCAAGCCCTTCAGCCCGAACCGGCTGCTGGAGACCCTGGCCAGTCTTTACAGGAGCGACTGATGACGATGCACACGCAGGCCGCCGCGGGCCGATGGCAGATACCGTCCGGGAACGCCGCGCGCCTGTCCGCGCTGGCGCGGGCCGCCGTGCAGGCCGTTGTGCAGGCCGTTGTGCTGCCCGCTGTGCTGCCCGTTGTGCAGGCGCTGCTGCTGACACTGGTTCCGGTCTGGGTGGCGGTGCTGGCCCTGGGGCCTGGCGCAGCACGGGCCGGCGAGGTGCTGGACCGCGTGGCCAGCAGCCACACGCTGAAGGTCTGCATCTGGCCCGACTACTACGGCATCACCTACCGTGACGCACGCACGGGCAGGCTCACGGGCATCGACGCGGAGCTCTCGGCAGAGCTGGCCAAGGACCTGGGCGCGCGGCTGCAGCATGTGGACTCGTCCTTCTCGCGGCTGGTGCCCGACCTGCTGGAGTCGCGCTGCGACGTGGCCATGTTCGCCGTCGGCATCCTGCCGCAGCGCCAGCAGCAGCTGCGCTTCACCCAGCCCTACCTGAGCAGCGATATCTACGGCATCACCACCAAGAGCAACCCCGCCGTGCGCAGCTGGGCCGACATCGACCAGCCCGGCGTGCAGGTGGCCGTGCAGCGCGGCACCTTCATGGAGCCGGTCATGCGCGAGTCGCTCAGGCATGCGCACCTGGTGCTGGTGGAGCCGCCGCAAACCCGCGAAAAGGAACTCATGGCCGGGCGCGTGGACGTGTTCATGACCGACTACCCGTACAGCCGCAAGCTGCTGGACAGCTCGGACTGGGTGCAGCTGATCGCGCCGCCCCAGCCCTTCCATGTGCTGCCCTACGGCTATGCGGCCAGCCCTGCCGACGCCCAGTGGCTGGCGCGCCTGAACCAGTTCGTCTCGGACATCAAGCGCGACGGCCGCCTCGCCAGGGCCGCGCGCCACAACGGCCTGACCGCCATCGTCGCGCCCTGAAACTTCCGATGGAGCACCTTCATCATGTCTGAACGAGCTGCCGCGCATCATTTTCTCGGAGCCCGGCGCAGTGCCCACATCAAGGCGCTGGTGCTGACCTTTGCACTGTGCGTGCTCGCCGGACTGGTGCTCTTCGTCTGGAGCCAGCTGCATGCCGATGCGGACCAGAGCAAGTCCCAGGCCTCGCTGCTGGCCCGCGTGCTGGAGGACCAGACGGCCAAGACCTTCGAGAACACCGAAATGGCCCTGGCCAGCCTGGCGCACAACCCGGCCATCGTGGCCGCAGGCAGTGGGCGCGGCACGCGCGAGGCCGCCATGGCCCTGCTGATCGCCCAGTTGCCCTACCTGCGCAGCATGGCGCTGATCGACGACAAGGGCCTCATCCTGGCCAGCACCCAGGCCGGGGAGGCCGGCCAGCAGATCAACACGCAGGATCTGCTGCACGACAAGGCGGCCGTCCTCATCCCCGGCAAGCCCCAGCTGGGCCGGCTGGTGCCCGGCCGCAGCCTGTCGTCGCTGGCGCCACGGGCACATCCGACGCCGCGCGGCGTGTCCTTTCTGCCGCAGTTGCTGACCTTCCACCAGGACAACGGCATGCCCGCCGTGCTGGTGGCCCTGATCAATCCCGACGCCGTGGCCAACTTCTACCAGTCCACGCTGGAGACCCTCAGCTACGAGGCCGTGCTGCTGACCTATGACGGCCGGCCCCTGGCCAGCACCAATGAGGGCACGGGCGTGCAGGCGGCCGCCGCGCTGCAGACGCCGCTGTTCCAGGAATGGCTGCCGCACAGCGAATTCGGCTCTTACATCGGCGCGGGCATGCTGGGCCGCCACCAGATCGTGTCGTTCCGCACCGTGCGCAACTGGCCCCTGCTGCTGGTGGTGGAGGAGCCCTATGCGGCCATGGTGGCGCGCTGGCGGGACAACGCCTTTGCCTTCTTCGTGGCCGGCGTGGCCCTGCTGGCCCTGGTGCTGGGACTGAGCTGGTCGGTGCTCAAGGCCCGCAGGGTCCAGAAGTCGGCACTGCAGGCCATGGAGCAGGCACAGGCGCGCCTGGCGCGCAGCGAGCATGAGATGGCCGTGCTCATGCGCAGCGTGCAGGAGCTGATCTTTCGCACCGACAGCCAGGGACTGCTGACCTTCGTGAACGCGCGCTGGGAGCAGCTGACCGGCCAGCCCAGCGCCGAGGCCGTGGGCCAGCCGCTGGAGAACATCGTGGACGGCTCGTACCTGGCGCAGATCCAGGCCCTGCTCGATCCCCTGGCCCGGCTGGCACCGCGCAACTGCCAGGCCATGTTCCGCCTGCCGGGCAACCGGGAGATGCTCTGCGACATCGCCGTGGTTCCCCTGCTGCGCGACGGCCGGCTGGTGGGCTTTGCGGGCAGCGCCGTGGACGTGACCGCCCGCTGGAAGGCCCAGCAGGAACTGCAGACCCAGCTGGCCTTCCAGCATCTGCTGTTCGAGACCACGCCCCTGCCCATGCTGGTCACCGACGCGGACCAGCGCGTGGCCCTGGTCAACAAGGCCTGGGAGGACTTCTTCGGCCGGGGCCGCTACGCCGTGCTCGGCCACGAGATCAAGGGCCTGCACGCGCGCGACGATGCCCTGCTGCAGATGCGCAGCAACCAGGTCGTGATGCGCTCGGGCCAGCGCATGATGGTGGAGGCCCGGCTGCCCCATGTGGACGGCAGCTACCGCGATGTGCAGATCTCCAAGGCAGCCGTCAAGAATGCCCAGGGCCAGATCACCGGCGTGCTCAGCATTTTTGTGGACGTGAGCGAATTCCGCGCAGCCGAGCATGCCACCCGCGAAGCCCGCGACGCGGCCGAAGAGGCCTTCCGCGTGAAATCGGAATTCGTGGCCAACATGAGCCACGAGCTGCGCACCCCGCTGCAGTCCATCATGGGCTTTGCCGAGCTCGGCGGCCTGCGCTCGCGCGGCAATCCCGCCATGGCCGACATGTTCAACGACATCCACGAGGCCGGCATACGCATGCTGGCCCTGGTCAACGACCTGCTGGACGTGGCCAAGCTGGAAAGCGCCGTGGGCACCATCCACGTGGAGCGCACCGACCTCAGGAGCCTGATCCGGCCCGTGGTGCGCGAGCTGGAGCCGCAGCAGCAGCAAAAGCTGATCGACCTGCGGCTGGAGCTCGACGACACGCCGCTGATCGCCAAGGCCGACCCCGTGCGCTTCCAGCAGGTGGTGCGCAATGTGCTGGCCAATGCCATCAAGTTCTCGCCCATCGGCGGGCGCATCGATGTGCAGGGCCGCATCGATGAACAGGGCGATATCTGCATCGCCGTCTCCGACCAGGGACCGGGCATTCCGCCGCAGGAACTGGACAAGATCTTCCAGCCCTTCGTGCAGTCCAGCAAAACCCGCAACGGCTCGGGCGGCACCGGCCTGGGCCTGGCCATCTGCCGCAAGATCATCGACGCCATGGACGGCACCATCGCCGCCAGCAACCGCTCCGAAGGCGGGTCGCTGTTTCGCATCACCCTGCCCTGCCGCACCGGCGCATCGGAGACGCGGCCGGCGGAGCTGCTGTAGCGGAGCCAGACAGGGCAGAGCGCGCGTGGGCATTCGGCAACAAATGAGAAAAAGTCTCATTTAGAATGCCGCAACCCTGCTCCCTGAACCTGCCGGTCGGCACGCCCGGCCTCCATTCCCGTTCGTATGACACGCCATCCGACTCCCGCAGCCTGGCTGGGCCTGGACCTGCGCTGGGCCTACGGCAGCCTGCTGCCCGCCATCTGGCGCAGCACGCGCTGCATCCACCGTGCGCAGGATGTGCTGCATGACGCCTTCGTGCGCTACGCCCTCAGCGGCAGGCATGAAGGCATCGCCCAGCCGCACGCCTATCTGCGCGTGGTGGCGCGTACCGTGCTCGCGGACCAGATGGCGCATGAACGCCGCTTCGTGCCCCTGCCCGACCTGGCAGGCGAGCCGGACTCCACGGCCCCCGGCAGGCGCGCGGACGCCATCGCCGTGCAGGAAGCATTCACCGCGCCTTCCGCCGAGGTGCTGGCCGATCTGCAGCAGCGCCTGGCCGCTGCGCAGCGGGTCATCGAAGGGCTTCCCCCGCGCTGCCGCGAGGTGTTCTGGCTGTGCAAGGTGGAAGGCCATTCCCAGCCCAGGATTGCCGCCACGCTGGGCATCAGCCTGAACATGGTGGAGCGCCACCTGATGCGCGCCCTGCTGGACCTGCGCGCCGCGCGCGAGCTGCTCGCGCCATGACCACGCCGCGCGAAGAGGCCGCGCGCTGGTTCATACGCATGCACCGGGATGCGGGAGCGCAGCCCGGCGCCGCCGACGCCGCCGCCTGGCGCACCTGGATGGACGCCGACCCGCGCCACGCCGCCGAATACGCCGCCTTCGAGGCGCTGTGGCAGGACTTCGACTCCACGCCCCGCACCGAGGCCCTGGCCACGGCCGTGAACACCGCCGCACGCCAGCGCCGCAACACGCGCCGCGCAGCCATCACCCGCGGCGTGCTGGGCGTTGCCGGCCTGGGCACGGCGGGCCTGCTGGCATGGCGCGGCTGGCTTGAATGGCAGGACACCACCGTGTTCGCCCTGGCCCGCGACAGTGCGATTGGTGAACGCATCGTGCTGAACCTGCCCGACGCCAGCGTGCTGACCCTGGGACCGGCCAGCCGCATCGCCACGCGCTACACGCGCCGCCAGCGCGCCGTGGTGCTGGAGCGGGGCGAGGCCCTGTTCGACGTGGCCAGGGATGCAGACCGCCACTTCACCATCGACGCAGGCCAGGCGCGCATCACCGTGCTGGGCACGCGCTTCACCGTCAACCGCCTGCCGGGACTGGTGCGGGTGAGCGTGGAGCATGGCACGGTGCGTTTGGCGGTGAAAGGTGCTGAAGGAGCACCGTCCCTGCTGCTGCAGGCTGGCGAAGTGGGGGAACTGCCGGACGAAAGCGCCGGTGCCGCCCCCGGTGCCGCACCCGGTGCCGATGGCGACCACGCCAGCCCCCACCCCCGTCGCGTGCAGCGCGATGCGCGCGACAGCTTCTCGTCCATCGAACGCGGCCTCATCGTCTTCGACAGCGCCGGGCTGGGCGAGATTGCGGCCACGCTGTCGCGCTGGCGCCGCCAGCCCGTGCGTGCGGCCGTAGCCGACGGCACGGGCGGGCCGCGCATCACGGCCGCCGTGCAGCGCGCCGATGTGGAGAGCTTCCTGGACGCGCTGCCGCGCATCGCCGCCGTGCGCGTGCAGGAGCGCGACGGCGCCACCTGGCTGGCCCCGCGCAGCACGGCGCCGGAAAAAATCCGGAAAAACTGAAAAAAAGCGGCCAACACACATCAGGGATCCGGCGGGCTGCCCCGTCATACAGGCGAGCACAACCGATACCCAGGAGAACGTTCCCGCCATGCCCGCCCGCCCTCTTTCCTCCCGCCCGGCACGCGCCTGCCTGTCCCTGCTCGCCTGCGCGGCGGCACTGGCCTGCGCGCCAGCCCTGGCCGCCCCTGCCGACATCGACCTGCCGGCCCAGCCGCTGTCCGACGCCATCAAGGCCCTGGCGCGCGCCACCGGCACCAGCATCGCGGCCGACAGCGCCCTGCTGGCAGGCAAGACCGCGCCCGCCGTCCAGGGCCGCCTGGAGCCGGCCGAGGCACTGCAGCGCCTGCTGGCCGGCAGCGGCCTGCAAGCCTCTGCCCAGCCCCAGGGCGGCTGGCTGCTGCGCCCCGCCCCGGCGCGCCCGCAGACCGCGCTGGACGAAGTGCGGGTGACGGCCACGGCCCTGCGCGACGGCCGCACGGAAGGCACGGGCAGCTACCGGGAGCCCTATGCCAGCGCGGCCACCAAGATCGAGCTGACGGCGCGGGAGACGCCGCAGTCCGTGTCCGTGATCTCGCGCGCGCAGCTCGATGACCAGAACTTCGTGGAGCTCACCGAAGCCGCCAAGGTGGTGCCCGGCATCGTCGTGCGCCGGCAAAGCAGCACGGGCGGGCGCAGCGACATCCTCTCGCGCGGCTACCAGTCGTCCACCTACCAGTTGGACGGTCTCACCGTCAGCGGCAACCCGGCCACCCAGGAAACGCTGGACCTGGCCCTGTTCGACCGGGTCGAGGCCCTGCGCGGGCCGGCCGGGCTGTTCTCGGGCGCGGGCGAGCCCAGCGTCATGCTCAACCTGGTGCGCAAGCGCGCCCTGCCGGACTACCAGGGCCAGGGCGCCATCGGCCTGGGCTCGCGGGGCCGCAAGCGGGCCGAGGTGGATGTCACCGGCCCGCTGTCCGAAGATGGCGGCCTGCGTGGCCGGGTGGTGGCGCTTCACGAGAACTTCGGCAGCCCCGTAATGGCCATGGACGGCCACAAGCAGGCGCTGTATGGCACGGTGGAGCTGGACATCACTTCCCAGAGCACGGTCTCGGTGGGCGCCACCTGGCAGCGCGGCCGGGGCAACTACGACACCGGCCTGCCCGCCCACGCCGACGGCAGGCTGGCCCCCATTCCGCGCGACGTGGCCATTGCCGCCGATTGGGGCCGCGCCGCGCCCGAATCGCTGGCCGGCTTCATCGAGTCGGAGACGCGGCTCGACGGCGGCGGCCTGTTCAAGGTGGCCGCACGCCGCGTGCTGCGCCAGCAGCGCGACAAGTACATCAACGGCTACTCGGCCGTCTCGGACACCGGCATCAGCCGCTTCACCCAGGCCCAGACCGTGGACCGCGACTACGCCGACACCACGGCCGACATCTACTACAGCACGCCCTGGCAATGGGCCGGGCAGACGCACCATTTCATCGCGGGCGCGGACTACCGCAGCTCCAACATGCACCTGCGCATGCTGCGCGGCGCCATGAACACGCCGGCCGACCTGTTCCACTACGACCCCTCCTCCATCCCTGAGCCCAGCTTCAAGCCCTTTGCCGACGACATCACGCGCACCAGCCTGCGCGGCGTCTACGGCCAGTTGCGCATCAAGCCCACGCAGGCCCTCACCCTGGTGGCGGGCGCGCGCAAGAGCTGGTGGAAGACAGAAACCTCGGATCGGCTGCAGAACACGCGCTCGAGCTACGAGGTCGATGGCCAGTTCACGCCCTTCGGCGCCGTGCTCTTCGATCTGAACGACAGCTGGACGCTCTACGCCAGCCAGTCGCGCATCTTCCAGCCGCAAAGCGGGCGCCTGGCCGGCGGCGGCCAGATCGCTCCGCGCGAGGGCCGGCAGGTGGAGGCCGGCATCAAGGGCAGCCTGCTGGACGGACGCCTGAGCGCTACCGCCGCCATCTACCGCATGCAGGACACCAACCGCGCGCTGGCCGATCCTGGCGATGCCGCCTTCGTCATCCCAGCAGGCAAGGTGCGTTCCGAAGGCTTCGAGGCCGAAGTGGTCGGCTCGCTGTCGCCGCGCTGGGACGTGGCGGCCAGCTACGCCTACATGCGCTCCAAATACCTGCAGGGCACCGTCACGCAGACGGGCACAGACTTCAGCACCATGTCACCGCGCCACAGCGTGAACCTGTGGGCGCGCTACCGCGTGGCCGGCCCCGTGGCCCAGGGGCTGGAGCTGGGCGCGGGCGTGCGCGCCGTCAGCGAGTTCTACGACACCCTGGGCGCCGTGCGCTGGCGCGCGGGCGGCTACGGCGTCTGGTCCGTCTATGCCGCCTACCCGCTCACCCCCAAGGTCAAGCTGGCCGTGAACATCGACAACCTCTTCGACCGCGTCTACTGGGAGCGCGTGGGCACGGCCACGCGCAGCAACTACTACGGCCTGCCGCGCAGCATCATGGTCACGCTGCGCAGCAGTTTCTGAAGGTGCCCAGCCGCGCGCCGAGCCACCCTGTCAGCCCGCCATGCAACCCAAGCCTCGCGGCAAGGAGGTGGCAACATGGGCGGCGCGCGGCACCAGAGCCTCCTGCCCACCTGGGGCTGGCCATCGCCCGGGGCATTTCCATGGTGGCAGACATCTGGTACAGAAGGCTAGGGCGCGGACACCGAGCTCGCCGAGTGCCTGCCTCTGGCACCATAGGCTGGTCCGGACACCGGGCCGCAACCTGAGGCAGGCAGGCTATGCACGATGCGACGGGTGGTATTCATCGGCACATCGCTGCGTGCGGCATTGCCGGTAGCCACCTGGTATCCGGTGATGGCCGTGTGCAGTTCACCGCCGGGCTGGCACGATGGCAAGCCCACGCTGTCACAAAAGCCAGCCACGGTTTCGGGAATAGGCTCTCCGCGCAAGAAGGGCAGATTGGGCCTGGCGGCGAAACGATTGAGCGCCTGCGTGATATCTATCCAGCGATACAGCAACTTGACTTGCTCGATGCGCTCATACGCCTCCTTGTCCAAGGGTGCCAGGCCATCGATGAAATGCTGGGCCAACAGCGTGCCGGAAGCAGCGATGCGGCCCGTGAACTTTTCATCTGCCGGCGTTTCCCCGGGAACGACACTGACACCGCGCAGCCATGCGGCGGCTCCGGGCTCAAGCGCCTCGAATGCTGCATCGACCTGCTCTCTCAGGCCATGGGCATCGGCAAGCCGCGCTGCTCGCGCCAACGGCCAGTTCCAATAGCGCCCTGAACTCACGTCGACCAGGCTGCCGGCCGCCTTTGTCAGCGCCAACTGGACCTCTCGTATGGCCCGCCCTCTACGGCCCTGCGGTGAATTGCGCAAGGTATCCCACGATGCAAGCTCCTTTTCGCTGAACGCGTGCTTTGCCAGAACCGGGAGCATTTCGCGCACGGCTACCGAATAGGGCTCCGGCGGCAGATCGGAATATGCTTCGCCTGTCATCCAGCGCAGGACTTCCGTGCTTGCCGCAACCATTGCTGGCGCAGCTTGCTGGGGAAACTTCCGATCCAGTGCAGTGCAGCGATCCAGCAGCAGTACACGGCGCGCATTGTCGTGAGCCATCAACCAGAGATCTACACCGTACGCCATGTTTTCCCGCATGGCAGCCGAGCCATCCAGGCCATGGGGAACCTGAACGGACAGTGCCTGGGCCTGCGCTGGACTCGCTGCCACCAGGCAAGAAAGCAGCGGCACAATGGCCGCTGCATACAGGGATGCACACGCGGTGTGCAAGCTGCGCATGCCGAATGTGAAGCGCTTTGTATTTTGCATTCCTGCATTCTCGGCCAATTGCACGTGCCCTCCGTCCACATCATCGCTTGGTTTCCTGCGTTGCGGCCTCTTCTTCACGATCAGGATGCCGCTTCACTTGATCATCTGGCAAGCCACTGCCGAATTGAAGCGGATGCTCTTTCCTGAATTGCCGATGTGCAATTCATCGGCCGAGCCCACCATCAAGGTGGTCTTCTTGCTGGTCTCCTTGAAATAGGAAGCCTCTTCCGTGCTCGCGAATTCATTGATCTTGCTCACGCCCAGTTTTTTGGCCATCTGCTTGCCGGATTGCCTTTTCAGATAGACCGAGATCTTTTTCTCGCCATCGGAATCCGTCACATCGGCCGCCAGCACTTCATCGCCGAATCATCGCGCCAGACTGCGCACTGCATCACCGCAATTCATCCGCTCCTGCATTGGCTGCAGGGTCAGGCGGGTTTGCCGCTGTCTGCTGCCTCCCCTGGCGCAAGCGCTCCAGTGCAGCCTGCAACATCCCACCGGCCCGGCAGCATCTAGAGTGACGGCACACCGTCGGCACGACGGATTGCCACACGCACTCAATTCATCGATTTCATCGAACAATTCCTGGAAAATAATTCACTGGAACAGTGCAATACATGCCACTACGCTTGTGGCATGCAAGACCGTTTCCTGATCGAGCGCATCGAGGCGCGGATCCTCGACATTCCCACCATCCGTCCGCATAAGCTGTCGTTCGGCTCCATCAGCCGGCAAAGCCCGGTGATCGTGCAGCTGTGGCTGCGCAATGGCGCCACGGGCTTTGGCGAGGCCGCCACCATCGGCGGCCCGTCGTGGAACGAGGAATCGCCCGAGAGCATCCACCATGCCATCACCAACCACCTGGCGCCCAGCCTGATCGGCCAGGACGGCGCGCGCTTCGAGGCCTGCCTCTCGCGCATGGACCTGGCCTGCAAGGGCAATGCCTTTGCCAAGAGCGCCGTGGAGATCGCGCTGATGGACGCCGTGGCGCGCAGCCTGCAGTTGCCCGTGTGGCAGTTGCTGGGCGGCAAGCAGCGCGACAGCCTGCCCCTGGCCTGGACGCTGGCCAGCGGCGATATCGAGCGCGACCTGGCCGAGGCCCATCTGCGCCTGGAACAAAAGCGCCACCGCATCTTCAAGATGAAGATCGGCGCGCGCACGCCCGAGGCCGACGTGGCCCATGTGAGCGAGATCGCGCGCGGCCTGCAGGGCCGCGCCACGCTGACCGTGGACGTCAACCAGGCCTGGGACGGCGCCACGGCGCGGCGCTTTCTGCCGCAGCTGATCGATGCCGGCGTGACCCTGATCGAGCAGCCCGTGGCCGGCTGGAACGTGCCCGCGCTGCGCGAGCTGACCGCCACGCTGCAGGGCGCCCTGGTCATGGCCGACGAGAGCGTGTGCACGCCCTACGACGCCATGCGCCTGGCGCGCGAGCAGGCCAGCCATGTGTTTTCGCTCAAGGTGGCCAAGCACGGCGGCCTGCTGCGCACGCGCAAGGTGGCGGCCATTGCCCAGGCGGCCGACATCGGCTGGTACGGCGGCACCATGCTGGAGACCTCGATCGGCTCGGCCGCCTCGGCCCATGTCTTTGCCACGCTGGGCGGGCAGCACTACAACTGCGAGCTGTTCGGCCCCCAGCTGCTGGTGGACGACATCGTCACCGAGCGCATGGCCATCAGCGACTTCGAGCTGCAACTGCCCGACGGGCCCGGCCTGGGCTTGGAGATCGACCTGCAGCAGCTGGACCGCTTCGACCGCGCGCTGGCCGGCAGCCAGCCGCAGCACTTCGACATGGGGCAGGCCCGGACCGGGGCTGCGACCTGAATTCCTTTCATTCCTCCTGGAGACAAACATGCTTTATCTGGTCCGCATGGACGTGAAGATCCCCCACGACCTGCCCGCCGACGTGGCAGCCGAGATCAAGGCCCGCGAGAAGGCCTACTCCCAGCAACTGCAGCACGAAGGCCGCTGGCCCCACATCTGGCGCGTGGTGGGCGAGTACGCCAACTACAGCGTGTTCGACGTGGCCTCCAACGACGAGCTGCACGAGCTGCTGCAGGGCCTGCCGCTGTTCCCCTACATGGACATCCAGGTCACGCCGCTGGCCCGGCACCCCTCGGCCATCGCCTGAGCACAGCCCAAACCAAGACCAAATTTTTCGGAGACAACTGAAGTGAATGTGAAACGCCGTTTTCTGACCGCCGCAGCCGCAGGCCTGTGCCTGTCCGCCGTGATGCCCGCCGCCCATGCGCAGGCACCCGAGGCCAACTGGCCCAGCAAGCCCATCCGCTGGATCGTGCCCTTCCCGCCGGGCGGCGCCATGGACGCCATTGCGCGCACCCTGGGCGAGAAGGCCGGCCGCACGCTGGGCCAGCCCTTCGTGATCGAGAACCGTCCCGGCGCCGGCGGCAACATCGGCGCCGACTTCGTGGCCAAGCAGCCCGGCGACGGCTACACGCTGATGATCACCTCCATCGGCATGGCCACCAACAAGCCGCTGTACCGCAAGCTCAGCTACGACCCGATCAAGGACTTCGCCCCCGTGGGCGTGCTGGCCGTGGTGCCCAACATCCTGGTCACCAACTCCACCCAGCCCAACGTCAAGAGCGTGGCCGACGTGGTGGCCGCCGCCAAGGCCTCGCCCGGCAAGCTGACCTATGCCTCGGCCGGCAACGGCACCTCCATCCACCTGGCGGGCGAAGTGTTCAACTCGCTGGCCGGCGTGGACATCCTGCACATCCCCTACAAGGGATCGGGCCCGGCCGTCTCCGACCTGCTGGGCGGACAGGTCAACTACATGTTCGACTCCATCACCTCGGCGCGCCCGCACATCCAGTCGGGCAAGCTGCGCGCCCTGGCCGTGACCACGGCCAAGCGCTCGTCCAGCATGCCCGACGTGCCCACCATGGAAGAGGCCGGCATCAAGGGCTACGAGGTCTCGCCCTGGTTCGCCGTCTTCATGCCCGCCAGCACGCCGCCGGCCATCGTCAAGAAGCTCAACCAGGTCTTCGTGGCAGAGATGAAGCAGCCCGACGTGCTCGAACGCTTCAAGGCCATCGGCGCCGAAGTCGTGGGCTCCACCCCCGAGGAAGCGGCCAAGCACCTGCAGGCCGAGTCCGTGCGCTGGACCAAGGTGATCACGGAGCGCAACATCAGCATGGACTGAGCGCTTCTCTTTTCCAGGACATCCCATAAAACCACGAGGAGACAAACATGTCCGAACTGTCCCAGGACCAGCTGCTGAATCTGGTCAACAGCAAGCAGATCGCCCCTGGCAGCGACCGCGTGCGGGCGCTGACCCAGCGCATCGTCAGCGATCTGTTCCACACCATCGACGAGATGGATGTCACGCCCGACGAATTCTGGGCCGCCGTGGACTGGCTGGGCCGCCTTGGGAGCAGCGGCCAGCTGGGCCTGATCACGGCAGGCCTGGGCTTCGACCGGCTGCTGGACATCCGCAGCGACGAGGCCGATGCGCGTGCCGGCCGTGCGGGCGGCACGCCGCGCGCCATCGAAGGCCCGCTGTTCGTGGCCGGTGCACCGCTGTCGCAAGCCGAAGTGCGCCTGGACGAAGGCGAGCCCCAGGGCGAGGTCTTCGTGATGGAAGGACGGGTGCTGGATCTTGACGGCCGGCCTTTGCCGCATGCGCTCATCGATGTCTGGCATGCCAATGTCCAGGGCGGCTACTCGCACTTCTTCCCGGGCATGAAGCCCTACGAGCTGCGCCGCCGCATAGAAGCCGACGACCAGGGCCGCTACCGCTTTCGCAGCTATGTGCCGCCCGGCTACTCCATACCGCCGAACAGCCCCACCTCGGAACTGTTCGACGCGCTGGGACGCCACGGCCATCGTCCCGCCCACATCCACTTTCTCGTGGTTGCACCCGGCATGCGCACGCTGACCACCCAGGTCAACCTGCCCGGCGATACCTACCTGGACGACGACTTCGCCTTCGCCACGCGCGACGGCCTGATCGTCGAGCTGGAGCGCGGCGTGGCGCCGGCCGGCTATGAGTCGCTGGGCGTGAACGCGCCTTTCGTCCGCACGCGCTTCGACTTCGTGCTGCAGCCCGCAGTCAGCGAAGGCGAGTCCTTGCCGCTGACACGCATGGAGCGTGTGCGCGCCTGAGGCTCCGCCACCTTCCGGGGCCTTCCGGGGCCTTCCGGCCTGCCATTTTTTCGATTCGTCCGTTCCACAGCAGGCCGCCCCTTGAAGTGCGGCCTGCTTCACCGTATCCGCTTCCCACACCATGTCCAGCCTGCATCGCATCGCCGCAACCCTGCTGACCGCCACCGTGGCCCTCGTACCCGCCCTGGGCCACGCCCAGGCTCCGGCAGCCTTTCCTTCCAAGCCGGTGAACATCGTCGTGCCCTACGCGGCCGGCGGCCCCGTGGACAACCTGGCACGCGCGCTGGCCACGCGCCTGAACAAGGTCTGGTCGCAACCCGTGGTCATCCTCAACCGCACAGGCGCCAACGAGATCATCGGGGCCGAGTACGTGGCCAAGAGCGCACCCGACGGCTATACGCTGTTCGCCGCGACCGAAGCGTCGCTGACCATGAACCCGCACCTGTACAGGAAGCTGCCCTACAACCCGCAAAAGGACTTCGCCCCCATCTCCCGCCTGATCAGTGTGCCCATGGTCTTCTTCGTGCCCCAGAGCTCCAAGGCCGGCACGCTGCAGGAGTTCATCGCTCAGGCACGCCAGGCAGGCAAGACCAAACCGCTGACCTATGGCTCATCGGGCGCGGGCGGCATCGTGCACCTGCCGCTGGCCATGTTCGCCAAGCAGGAAGGGCTGGAGATGGTGCACGTGCCCTACAAGGGCGCCGCACCGCTGATCCCTGAAGTCATCGCCGGCCAGATCGACGCAGCGGTGCTGGGCGTGTCGGTGATCGAGCAGCACATCAAGTCGGGCAAGCTCAAGGCCCTGGCCGTTTCCTCGGAGACACGCAGCATCGCCCTGCCGGATGTGCCCACCTTCAAGGAAGCCGGCGTGCGCGACATCCAGGCTGTCTTCAACATCGGCCTGCTGGCACCGGCTGGAACGCCGGCGCCCCTGGTGGAGAAGATCGCCGCCGATGTGCGCCGCGTGCTGCTGGAGCCCGAATTCCGCAAGACCCAGGTGGACGCGTTCTCTTACGTGGCCGTGGCCTCCAGCCCCGCCGAATACCGCGACTTCCTGGCGCGCGACTACCAGGTGCAGGGCGAGCGCGTGCGCACCTCGGGCGCCTCGCTGGATTGAACCGGACGTCCGTTCAGCTCTGGACTGCGGTGCGCTTGGCAACCACCTGCACCGCAGCCGCAGGCCTGCGCCCCCAGTTCATCAGCGCCGTGCCGGCCACGGCCATGCCGCCGCCCAGCACGATGCTGGCATCGATGCTCTCGCCCAACCACAGCGCCGACAGCGCCACGCCGATCACGGGCACCAGGGTGATGTAGCCAGAGGCCGCACCCGCGCCCAGCGCCTTGACGCCATCGAAGTACCAGGCATAGGCAAGCGCCGTGGCGCCGAAGGCAAGGAAGGCCAGCGCACCCCAGGCGGTTGCGTTGCCAAGCACGGCAGCCTGCAGGCCGGCCGGCCCTTCCACCACCAGACTGGCCACCAGCAGCATGGCCGCGCCCATGGTCGAGGTCACGGCCGTGGCCGACAGCGCATCGACACCTGTGAGCAGCCAGCGGCCGATCAGGGTGTAGCTCACCCAGCAGACCACGCAGCCCAGGATCAGCAGCTCGCCGGCGCCCACCGATCCCTGCAGCAGCGCCAGCGGCTGGCCATGCGAGATCACCACCACGGCGCCACAGGCCGCCAGGGCCATGCCCAGGGCAATGGTGCGGTTGAGCCGCTCGCCGAACAGCCAGACCGCCAGCGCCAGCGTGAGCACCGGGTTGAGCGTGATCACCAGGGCTGCCTTGCCGGCCGGCACATGCTGCAGCCCCATGAGGAAGAAGGCCGCATAGCCGAACACGCCCGTGGCACCAGCGGCCGCCATGCCCAGCCAGCGTTTGGCACTCCATTGCCGCAGGCCCGCCATGCCACCGGCCCAGTACAGCCAGGGCAGCAGCACGGCGGCGGCCAGCAGAAAGCGCAGGCTGGCGGCTGCCAGCGGCGGCATGTTCTGTGCCACCACGCGGCCCGCAGGCCAGGAAGCGCCCCACAGCAGGGCCATGCCGACAAGCCGCAGGTGGGGACCGAAGAAGCGTTGAAAATTCATGGCGCGTACTATGTGCTCATATCGATTCATAGACAAATGAGCGAATGCTCATGACCTGGACACCGTGATCCCATGACCTTCACCCAGCTCGAAGTGTTCGCGGCGCTGGCCCGCGCCGGCAGTTTCTCGCGCGCAGCCGCGCTGCTGGGCATTACCCAGAGCGCCGTCAGCCATGCCCTGCGCGCGCTGGAAGGCGAGCTGCAGGTGCAGTTGGTGCGGCGCGAAGGACCTCACTCCCCGCTGACCGACGCAGGCACGCGGCTGCTGCAGCGCGCCAACGACATCCTCCAGCAAAAGGAGGCCTTGCGGCAGGAGGCCGATGCCGAGCGCGGCATGGCGCGCGGCACGCTGCGCGTGGCCTCGTTCGGCGCCACCTCTTCGCTGCGGCTGCTGCCCCCGCTGATCACCGAGTACCGGCGCCGCCAGCCCGCCGTGCTGGTGCAGATCGACGAGCAAAACGACGACACCGTGGTCAAGTGGCTGCTGGAGCGGCGCGTGGAGATCGGCTTCGTCGTGCTGCCCGACGAGCGCTTCGAGACCGTGCCCCTGGTGGAAGACGAACTGGTGGCGCTGCTGCCCGCATCGCACCGGCTGGCGGCCCAGCGCAGCATCCGCGCAGCCGACCTGCAGGGCGAGGCCTTTGTGCGCACCTCGGCCGGGTCGGGCGCGCACATCGACCGCTTCCTGGCCGAGGCCGGCGCCCAGCCTGCGGCCATCTACCACTTCGAGCAGATGTCCTCCATGCAGGGCTTCGTGGCCCAGGGCCACGCCATTGCGATTGCCGCACGCCTGGCCGTGCCCGAGCAGGCGCCCGAAGGCATGGTCTACCGCAGCCTCGCGCCCCGCCAGCGCCGCGTCACCGGCCTGGCCGTACGCAGCATGGAACGGCTGTCGCCAGCGGCTGCCGGCTTTGTGGAGCTGGCGCGGGAGATGGCGAAGAAGAAGTGCTTTGGCTAAGTCTGCGGCGAGGATGCCAGGCGCAGCGGATGCAGCACCAGCGCCTCGCGCACGATGGGCTTGAGCGCCTGGGCCTCGTCGGGGCTGGCCAGCACGCGGGCCAGTTCGGCGCGCATGCGGGGCTCCCAGAATTTGCGGATGTGTTCGGCGATGCCCTGCAGGGCCTCGTCACGCTCGGGCATGGCCTCGAAGAACTCTCCGATGCGGTTGGCCATGCGGACCAGGTTCGCGCTGTCCATCACTTGCCTCCCGCCACGGCCATGCTGCCTGCCTGCGCGGCTTGCAACAGGCCGATCTGCTCTTCGTGCATGCGCGCAAAGCCGCGCTGCCAGTCGGACGGCTGGGCGTGCTGGGGGACGGGCAGCACCTGCACGGCCGTGACCTTGTATTCGGGACAGTTGGTGGCCCAGTCCGAGCTGTCGGTGGTGATGACGTTGGCGCCGGATTCGGGAAAGTGGAAGGTGGTGTAGACCACGCCGGGCTGTATGCGCTCGGTGACGGTGGCGCGCAGCACGGTCTCGCCCGCGCGGCTGGCGATGCCGACCCAGTCTCCGTCGCGTATGCCGCGGTCCTCGGCGTCATGCGGATGGATTTCCAGCCGGTCCTCGCTGTGCCAGTGGCTGTTGTGCGTGCGCCGGGTCTGGGCGCCCACGTTGTACTGCGACAGAATGCGGCCCGTGGTCAGCAGCAGCGGAAAGCGCTGGGTGACCTTCTCGTCGGTGGCCACGTACTGGGTGATGATGAAGCGGCCCTTGCCGCGCACGAAGCGGTCCCTGTGCATGATGGAAGTGCCGGCCTCTTCGGTGCTGTCATTGCAGGGCCATTGCACGCTGCCCAGCCGGTCGATCTTGTCGTAGTTCACGCCCGCGAAGCTGGGCGTGAGCGCGGCGATCTCGGCCATGATTTCGCTCGGGTGCGTGTAGTTCATGGTGTAGCCCAGCGCATTGGCCAGCAGCTGGGTGACCTCCCAATCGGCATAGCCGGCCAGCGGCGCCATGACCTTGCGCACGCGCGAGATGCGGCGCTCGGCATTGGTGAAGGTGCCGTCCTTTTCGAGGAAGGAAGCGCCCGGCAGGAAGACATGGGCGTACTTGGCGGTTTCGTTGAGGAAGATGTCCTGCACCACCACGCATTCCATGGCCGTGAGCGCGGCCGTCACATGCTGGGTGTTGGGGTCGGACTGCACGATGTCCTCGCCCTCGCAGTACAGGCCCATGAAGCTGCCGGCCAGGGCCGCCTCGAACATGTTGGGAATGCGCAGGCCGGGCTCGGGGCTGAGCGCCACGCCCCAGGCCCCCTCGAACTCGGCGCGCACCGTGCTGTCCGAGATGTGGCGATAGCCGGGCAGCTCATGCGGGAAGGAACCCATGTCGCAGGAGCCCTGCACATTGTTCTGGCCACGCAGCGGGTTCACGCCCACGCCTTCGCGGCCCACGTTGCCCGTGGCCATGGCCAGGTTGGCAATGCCCATGACCATGGTCGAGCCCTGCGCATGCTCGGTCACGCCCAGGCCGTAGTAGATGGCCGCGTTGACGGGAGTGCCCGCCGCGTGGTCCTCGGCACCCAGCGCATACAGGCGCGCGGCGCCGCGCACGAGTTCGGGAGCGACCCCGGTGACCTCGGCCATGGCCTCGGGCGAGTTCTCGGGCCGGGCCACGAATTCCTTCCACTGCGCGAAGGACTTGGCATCGCAGCGCTCGGCGATGTAGTCCTCGGCCAGCCAGCCTTCGGTGACGATGACATGGGCCAGCGAGGTGATCATGGCCACGTTGGTGCCGGGCCGCAGTTGCAGGTGGTAGTCGGCGCGGATGTGGGGCGACTTGACGAGCTCGATCTCGCGCGGGTCGATGACGATGAGCTTGGCGCCCGCACGCCGGCCGTCGCCGCGCAGGCGCTTTTTCATGCGCGAGCCGAACACCGGGTGCGCGGCCGTGGGATTGGCGCCGATGACCATGACCACGTCCGTGTGCTCGATGGACTTGAAGGTCTGCGTGCCGGCCGAGGTGCCATAGGTCTGGCCCAGGCCATAGCCCGTGGGCGAATGGCACACGCGCGCGCAGGTATCGACGTTGTTGTTGCCGAAGGCCGTGCGCACCAGCTTTTGCACCAGGTAGGCCTCTTCGTTGGTGCAGCGCGAGGAGGTGATGCCGCCAATGGAATCCTTGCCGTGCTTCGCCTGGATGCGGCGGAACTCGCTGGCCGTGTGGGCAATGGCCTCTTCCCAGCTCACTTCGCGCCAGGGGTCGGTGATCTTCGCGCGGACCATGGGCCGGGTGATGCGGTCCTTGTGCGTGGCATAGCCCCAGGCAAAGCGGCCCTTGACGCAGGCATGGCCCTCGTTGGCCTGGCCGTCCTTCCAGGGCACCATGCGCACGACCTGCTCGCCCTTCATCTCGGCCTTGAAGCCGCAGCCCACGCCGCAGTAGGCGCAGGTGGTGATGGCGCTGTGCCCGGCCTGGCCCAGCTCGGTCACGGTCTTTTCCTGCAGCGCGGCCGTGGGGCAGGCCTGCACGCAGGCGCCGCAGCTGACGCAGTCGCTGTCCATGAAGCTGCCGCCCTGCCCCGCCGTGACGCGCGATTCGAACCCCCGGCCCGAGATGGTCAGCGCAAAGGTGCCCTGCGTCTCCTCGCAGGCGCGCACGCAGCGGTTGCAGACGATGCACTTGCTGGGGTCGTAGCTGAAGTACGGGTTGGAGACATCGACCTCGGCGCGCGCCTGGCCCTTGAAATGGTTGGCGCCGTCGAAGCCGTAGCGCACCTCGCGCAGGCCCACCGTGCCGGCCATGTCCTGCAGTTCGCAGTCGCCGTTGGCGCTGCAGGTCAGGCAGTCCAGCGGATGGTCGGAGATGTACAGCTCCATCACGCCGCGGCGCAGCTCCTGCAGTTGCGGGCTTTGCGTGCGCACCTTCATGCCCGGCTCGGCGGGCGTGGTGCACGAGGCCGGAAAGCCCTTGCGCCCTTCAATCTGCACCAGGCACAGGCGGCAGGAGCCGAAGGGCTCCAGGCTGTCGGTGGCGCACAGCTTGGGCACGCTGACGCCGCCCTCCATGGCAGCGCGCATCAGCGAGGTGCCCTCGGGAACGCAGACCTCGCGTCCGTCGATCTCCAGTGTGATCAGGCGTTCGGACGGGCTGGCGGGCGTGCCCCAGTCGGCTTGCTTCAAATGGTCGAGCATGGTGTTCTCCGTTCAGGCAGCCGCTGCGGCCGTGGTGGACTCGATGCCGAAGTCCTGGGGGTAGTGGTTCAGCGCCGAGCGCACGGGATACGGCGTCATCCCGCCCATGGCGCACATGGAGCCATGCTGCATGGTGTCGCACAGGCTTTCCAGCAAGGCCACCTGGCCGGCGTGGGCGGCAGGGTCGGTGCCGGCGCGCACGATGCGGTCGATGACCTCCACGCCGCGGGTGGAGCCGATGCGGCAGGGCGTGCACTTGCCGCAGGACTCGATGGCGCAGAACTCCATGGCATAGCGCGCCAGCTGCGCCATGTCGGCCGTGTCGTCATGCACGACGATGCCGCCGTGTCCCACCACGTTGCCCTTGGCGGCATAGGCCTCGTAGTCCAGCGGCGCATCCCAGTCGGCCGGCGCCACATAGCTGCCCAGCGGGCCGCCCACCTGCACGGCCTTGACGGTGCGGCCGGTGGCCGTGCCGCCGCCGAAGTCTTCCACCAGTTCGCGCAGGCTCAGGCCGAAGGCCTTTTCCACCAGGCCGCCGCGCGCGATGTTGCCGGCCAGCTGGAACGGCAGCGTGCCGCGCGAGCGGCCCATGCCGAAGCCCTGGTAGAAGGCCGCGCCGCGCGCCAGGATCAGCGGCACCGTGGCCAGCGTGATCACGTTGTTGATCACCGTGGGCCGGCTCCACAGCCCCTCGATGGCCGGCAGCGGCGGCTTGGCGCGCACAATGCCGCGCCGGCCCTCGATGCTCTCCAGCATGGCCGTTTCCTCGCCGCAGACATAGCTGCCCGCGCCCTTGCGCACCTCCATGTGGAAGGCCCGCCCGCTGCCGGCCACGTCGCGGCCCAGCCAGCCTGCGGCCTCGGCACGCGCAATGGCTTCGCGCAGGGTGGCGATGGCATGCGGATACTCGCTGCGCACATAGACCAGGCCCTGCGTGGCGCCCACGGCCAGGCCCGCGATGGCCATGCCTTCGATCAGCGTGTAGGGATCGCCTTCCATCAACAGCCGGTCGGCGAAGGTGCCCGAGTCGCCCTCGTCGGCGTTGCAGGCAATGTACTTTTGCGGCCCCGCTGCGGCGGCCACAGTCTTCCATTTGATGCCGGCCGGAAACGCCGCACCGCCACGGCCGCGCAGGCCCGAATCCAGCACCTCCTGCACGATGGCCGCGGGCTCCATGCGCGCCGCGCGCTCCAGCCCCTGCCAGCCGCCATGGGCTGCGTAGTCGGACAGGTTCAGCGGATCGATGACGCCCACGCGCGCAAAGGTCAGGCGCTCCTGGCGCGCCAGGTAGGCAATGGCCTCGGTCAGTCCATGGCACAGCGCATGGCTGCCGCCCTGCAGCATTCCGGCATCGATCAGGCCCGGCACCGCATCGGCCGTGACCGGGCCGTAGGCCACGCGGCCTTCGGGCGTCTCGACTTCCACCAGTGTCTCCAGCCACAGCAGGCCGCGCGAGCCGTTGCGCACGATCTGCACCTGAAGGCCGCGCGCCGCGCACTCGCGCTGCAGGGCGCCGGCCACGGCGTCAGCGCCCACGGCCAGCGCGGCGGCATCGCGGGGCACATAGACGCGCACGCCGGGGCCTGCCCCTGCCCCTGCATGCGCAGGCTGGGCCACCGGCTCACCGGCCTGCTCCGGCTGGCGGCATTGCGCGATGAGTGCATCCAGTCCGTTGGCCGAGACATGCGCATGGGGCTGGCTATCGAGCATCACGGCAGGCGATGACGCGCACAGGCCCAGGCAGTAGACCGGCTCCAGCGTGACGGCGCCATCTGCACTGGTTGCATGCCCATGCCCGTGCCCACTCGATCCGCAGCCCAGCGCCTGGCCTGCGTGGGCCAGCAGCGCGTCCGCACCGCGCGACTGGCAGGCCTCGGCGCGGCAGACCTGCAGCACATGGCGGCCCGCTGGCGTGCTGCGGAAATGGGGGTAGTAGGAGATGACGCCATGCACCTCGGCACGCGAGAGGTTCAGCGCATCGGCGATGCGCGGCACGGCGGCTTCGGGGATATGGCCCAGCATGTCCTGCACGGCGTGCAGCAACTCGATCAGGGGGCCGGGGCGCAGGGCGTGGACGGCAATGGCGTGCTCGACGGCCTCGCGCTCATGGCCGCCGAGTGCGCTGCCGGCAACAGCGGCATTGAGGACGGCGATGGGAATGATCTTCCCTTGTGTGGCTGGCATGGGTGTCCCTGCTGGCTTTCGTTGTGGGGAGCGGCGCGGTCCGGTCCGCTGGCGCTTTGTCTCTCATGCCATTTCAAGGCCTGCCGGGCAAGCCGTCAAATTCAAACGGATGATTGCGCCATTCAATCGGCAAATGAGCCGCCGGGCAGTGCTGCTCCTGCTGCCACAGGTCTTGCGGATGCCGCAGCCAGCGCGGGTTTGCAGCACTTGGCAAATGCGCCCGGCTTGTCGCAAATCACACGGTATTTGGTGTGAATTTTGATAAGCTCACGCGCACTATGAACCACCCGCCATCAGCCATGACGCCACAGGATGGCTATCATTTTTCAGACCAGATCGGCCACCTGCTGCGGCGTGTCTATCAGCGCCACACTGCACTCTTCCAGCAATACATTCCCGACTCGCAGCTCACGGCCGCGCAATTCGTGGTGCTGTGCTCCGTGCGCGACAACAGCGGCAGCTCGCTGGCCGACATCGTCAAGGCCACCGTGATCGACCAGGCCACCATCCGCGGCGTGGTGGACCGGCTCAAGCAGCGCGAACTGGTGCAGGTGGACCATGACCGCATCGACCGCCGCAAGGTCGTCATCAACCTCACCGAGGCCGGCCAGGACCTGGTGCGCGACATGGAGCCCTTCGCCAAGCAGATCACCGAAAGCACCTACGGCAGGCTCAATCCGGCCGAGCGCCTGGCGCTGGATTTTTTGCTCAAGAAGATGCTGGAAGGTGGCGAGGCGGATTGAAGAGCCCCTGTTTTCATGAGGATGGCTGCCAGGCGATTTCAAAGGGCTTGGGCCCTCGCCGTCAAAGCCCCATCAACCCAGGCAGTGCCTTTGCGCACGACCTGTAGCAAAGAAAAAACAGATTCTCACGCCCATCTTCCGGATAGAGATACCCGGCGCCTGCTGCATTGATGCTCCACCCATAGACCACGCCATTGCGCCGCAGCTTCCCACTGAAGGCGCAAGGCAGAATGATCGATTCATAGTGGAAGGTGGAGAAGGAAACCTCGGTTGCCGTGGAGAAATAACGGATGACATCCTTGGGCCGCAGCGCAATTTTCTCGCAGCCCATTGTTTGCCCTTCTCCAATGGATCGCTGAATTCCCCCGATCAGCGTCACAGAATTCTTCTGCCTTGATGCAGCACCGAAAGAGACGATCAGCATGAGAAACCCCAGAGCAAGAATGAACGCTCTGATTGATTTCATTTGCATCGGTCGGCTATTTTTCAAGAACATATGAATCAGGCTCCACTGAATATATAGCGCAGCAACTGGCTTCCTTCCGCGGGCTGCTTTCTTGCAATGGCTCCGTGGGCGTAGACATCGCTCAGAATTCGCAACCCATAGATACCCACCAGCAGGCGTACCAGCCATTGCGTCTGGTACAACTGCGCCTGTGTCGGCACTTCGTAGTCCTGGGTATGGCGCTGAAACATGCCTACCACCTCAATCCCAAGCGACTCTGCATTGACAGGATACCTCAAAGGGTAGGGCTTTTGCTTTTCATGCTCCGAGACCTTCCTCACTCTTTGCCCGAATCCCATCCCCTTTTTATGCAGCAGGGCATTGATATTCTCAAAATCGGCAGTTTCGCAGTTGCTCTCGTTGAGACAACGAACCTGCAGTATTCCCACATGCCAGCAAACTCTCTTCAGATTGGCTGTCTGATGGATTTTTCCATCTTTCCCCACCAGAAAATGGGATCCCGTCTTCTGGCCGGCCTTGTAGCTGTTCAACACACTGGCTGCCGTTGGTGAATTCGTCCTGTGAAGCACAATGGAATTCACCTTCAGCAAATCGCCATGCTGTATGGAAGGAAATATTTTCACCTCGACATTTCTATCAACAAGAAGTCCGTTCTCAATAACTGTCATGCATCCCTCCGAGTTTTCTGGCCCATAGCAAGGTCTCCAGCAATTCAAGCCGAATGACAGACAAGCATGGGATTTACAGAGCGGGCTTGGCGATTTTGACGTGATTGCCAGCCTCGATCCGGCTCATACCATAGAGGATAGAAACAGCCGCGTCTCTAGGAATGATCTGAATCTGGATTGGAATATTTGCCATAAAAAAAGGCCTGCTTGCGCAGGCCTTTTCCATTCGAAGTTCTTTCTCGGCGTCAATCCAGCGCCCGGTTGCGCGATTCCACATCCACGGCCCAGATCGACAGGGCACCGCCCACCAGCATGGCGGACAGCACGGCCAGCGCCAGGGTGAAGTGGGTGGCCATGATGGGCGCAATGATGGCCGGGGCGAACAGGCCGCCGAAGCGCGCCACGGCGCCGGCCATGCCCATGCCGCTGGCACGCAGATCGGTGGGGTAGACCTCGGGGGTGAACGCATACAGCGCGCCCCAGGTGCCCAGCAGCGAGAAGCTCATCAGCAGGGTGGAGCCGATGACCACGAAGGGCGACGAGCCCAGGCTGTAGAACATGCAGCCGACGGCGCTGAGCAGCAAAAAGCCGATCAGCGTGGGCTTGCGGCCCCAGCGTTCCACGCCATAGGCCGACAGCGCAAAGCCGGGCAGTTGCACCAGGGCCAGCACCACCAGGAAGACCTGGCCGCGCATGAAGGCGAAGCCCTCGCTGCTGAGCTTGACGGGCAGGTAGACGAAGACACCGTAGTAGGCGATGGAGATCAGCGCCCAGGCCAGGAACAGCGAGAAGCTGCGGCGGCGCAGGTCGCCGTTGAACAGCGCGAGGATGGATTTGCGCTCCTGCTTTTCAGGCTGCAGGGCGGGGATTTCCGCGGTGGTGCCGTTGACCTTGGCCACCCGCTGCAGCACCTTGCGCGCCTCTTCGGACTTGCCGTTGCGGTTGAGGAACATGGGCGACTCGGGGATGTAGAAGCGCAGCACCACGCCGATCAGCGCCGGCAGTCCGGTCACGAAGAAGATCACGCGCCAGGCATCGTCACCCCAGGACACGGCCACCAGCGCCAGGATGGCCAGGAAGATGGTGCCCACGGCCCAGAACGATTCCAGCAGCACCAGCCAGCGGCCGCGGCGGTCGCTGGGCAGGAACTCGGCCATCATGGTGTAGTCCACGGGCAGCGTGCCGCCCACGCCGATGCCGGTGATGAAGCGCAGCACCAGCAGCCAGGCGAACTCGGGCGCAAAGGCCGAGGCCACGCCCGCAAAGGCATCGATCACCACGGCCATCATCAGCACCGGGCGGCGCCCGATGCGGTCGGCCAGGCGGCCGAAGACGAAGGCGCCGATCAGCATGCCGATGAAGAAGAAGGTGCCGGTCTGCAGCGCCTCGGGCACGGTCTTGCCGAAGGTCTTGGCAATGGACGGCGCGCTGAAGCCGATGGACAGCACCTGCATGGCATCGGCCAGCCAGACCAGCCCGAAGATGACGAACAGCCGATATTGGAACTTGCCGACACCCGCTGTCTGGATGCCTTTTTCCACCGAAATGTATGTAGATGACATGCAGGGACTCCTTTTCTAGCCATCGCAATTGTTGAATCTGTCTTTTCCCAGGCAAGGCCGTTCAGCTTGTGTTGCCGTCTCCTGCCGTGCCTTCCACCCTTCACACATCCGGAGCGAACCGCTCCCTCGGCGCCATCTCCATGGCCCGATGGAAAATTTCCGGATGTCGGTCTCTGCATCCGGGCGATGGGCGCATTGCGGACAGGCTGCACATCGACAGCGCCGTCCGTTGTTGCCCATCACCCGTCCCCAGCATCAGATGTCAGGACCCAGGCCCTGGAGAGATTCCAGGGCAAGGTGTCCATATCCGCGGCATCGCCCCTGCCGCCGCCCATTGCTGCCCATTGCCGCCCTCAGTGCGCATGCGCCTGTGCCTGCATGCGCAGCCGCTTAATCGTCTTCGTGTCGTCTGGCCAAGCTTTTTCCTCCGGTGCAAATCGTTCGCGCAAATATCCGAGCAGGTCCGCGATCTGCCTGTCATCCAGGCTGTCCCCGAAGCCGGGCATGTAGCCCAGCGCATCGTCGGCCGGCGCCTGTATGCCGTTCAGGATCACCTGGACCAGGTTGTCGGGGCTGGCCGCGTGCAGGTTGGTGTTCAGGGCCAGCTGCGGCTTGACGCCGAACAATGTGGGACCGCTGCCCGCCTCATGGCAGACCGCGCAGGCGTTCTGGTAGATGCGCTCGCCATTGGCGTGGCGGTCCAGCGCCCTGGCAGGTGCGACCGCAGGCGCTGCCGCCTGCACGGCGGCCGGCGCCGGCATGGCCGGGGCGGCGGCCTGGGCGGCCTGGGCGGCCTGGCCCGGCAGTTCCATCAGATAGGTGGCCATGGCGCGCACATCGGCTTCGGGCAACTGGGCCAGGCCGTGGATGACGGGCGCCATGGGGCCTGCCGCCACGCCATGGCGGGCCGAGAAGCCGGTGCGCAGGTACTGGTACAGCTCTTCGCGGCTCCAGGGCAGCTTGCCGCCGGCCAGTTGATTGAGCGCGGGCGCCGTCCAGCCTTCGGCCTCGCCGCCGCCCAGGTAGTGGATGCCGGTCTTTTCGGCACCCAGCGCATTGCGCGGCGAGTGGCAGGCCGCGCAGTGGCCCGCGCCTTCGACCAGGTAGGCGCCCCGGTTCCATTCGGCGCTGCGCGCGGGGTCGACCTTGAACGGCGTGGCGTCGTGGAACAGCAGGTTCCAGCCCGCCATGGCCGGGCGCAGGTTGTAGGGAAAGGCCAGCTGCGTCTCGGGCGCCTTGGCCTTCACGGCGGGCTGGGACATCAGGTAGCCGTAGAGGGCCTGCAGATCGCCATCGCTGAGCTTGGCGAAGGCCGTGTACGGGAAGGCCGGATACAGCTGGCGCCCATCCTGGTGGATGCCGTGGCGCATGGCGCGCTCGAAGGCCGCGTAGGACCAGCGGCCGATGCCGGTTTCGTTGTCGGGCGTGATGTTGGTGGAGTAGATGGTGCCGAACGGCGTCTCCAGCCCGAAGCCGCCGGCATTGGCCGCGCCGCCCGGGGCGGTGTGGCAGACCACGCAGTCGCCCGCAGCCGCCACCAGGCGGCCGCGCTCCAGGGCCTGCGGCGAGTACAGGGAAACGTCGGGCCCGTCGGTCAGCGGCAGGGCCGGCTTCAGCGGCCAGGCCATGGCCGCCATGCCGGCAAGGCCTGCGGCGCCTGCGGCCAGCCAGCCCCAGCCACGGCCGGGCCGCGCCGCACCGGGCTTGCCGGCGCCCTCGCCCGCCAAGGCCAGGCGCAGTTGCTCGGGCTGGAAGGGCACTTCGCGCAGGCGCACGCCTGTCGCATGGTGAATGGCGTTGGCAATGGCGGCGGCGGCGGGCAGCGTGGCCACGCCGTCCAGCGCCAGATCGCCCTGGCGGATGACCGCGACATCGCCGGGCGCATGCTGCGCCAGGTCGGAGCCGGGCTTGGCGATCACGTCGAAAGAAGCAGCGGAAGCTGTGGCCCCTGCCCAGTCGTCAAAAGCGGGCGCCGTGCCCAGCAGCCGGCGCGCGTCGGCCAGCAATTGCGGGTCCTGCTGGACGATCTCGGGCCGCGTGCTGGCGGCCTGCGCCGCTTGCAGGCTGCGGCTGTCATGGCCGGCCACGACGCGGGTCACTTCGATCTCGCCCGTTTGCGGATGCACGGCCACCTCGGCCACCCAGGCGCTCCAGGCATGGAGATCGGCGCCCTGCGCATCCAGGGTCTGCAGCTGGGCGGTGGCAAAGCCCCGGCCCAGCAGGCGGCCATCGGCGCCCTCGTGCGACTGTGCCTGCTGCGATGCCTGCGCACGCTCGGCCACCTGCCGGGCCAGATCGCGCACCGGGCCTTCGGGCAGGTGCTGCAGCCGCCATTGCAGCGGATCACGGCCCTGGTCCAGCGCCTGCTCATGCCAGTGGCTTTCGCGGGCAAAGACCTGGGCGGCATTCAGATCATCGACGCCGGCATGCCGCAGGCTGGCGGCCAGCCTGCGTTCATGCACTTCGCCGGCATCGAGCACGGTGGCCAGGGCCGCGGCGCGCGCCAGCTCGGGCTGGCTCAACAGGCGCGCCATGCTGGGGCGCACGGCCCAGGGCGTGTCGGACAGCAGCAGGTCTGGCTGCGGCGATGCATTGCCCGGCTGAGGCTGCACCACCGTGTCGGCTTCAAGCCCTTGCGAAGGCCGCGCATGCACGCTCAGCACCAGCTCCCGGCTGTCTGCGCTGCCCGCAGCAGTCCAGGCCTCGCAGGCCACGCTGACAGGCCGGCCCACGGCCTGGGACAGCAGGGCCGCATCGGCCGCAGCGTCCATGAGATCCAGCACATGCGGGGTGCCGGCCGCCGTGGCCGGCAGGCTGAACAGCCGCAGCGCGGACTCGGGGCATTGCAGCAATGCGGCCAGTTCACGGCCGATCATCTGCCGCACATCGGCGTCGCAGGGCGGCAGCCAGACGCTGGCATGGCCGTCCAGGCACCACACGGCTGCGCGTGCGGCACCCTCGCAAGACACGGGCGCCGCCATGCGCCAGACATAGCGGCCGGCATCGGGCAGGTCGGCCTTGTCAGCCTTGTCGGCTCTGTCGGCAGCACGGGGCGCGCTGGCGGCCCTGGCTTCCTGCCGGTCATCCCAGGCAGGGGCCAGGCTGGCAGCGGCCTGCCGGGCATGGACAGGCGCCACGGCCACCACGCCCAGAAAATGCCCGCGCTGCACCGCAGCCACCACGCCGGCCATGGCCTGGGCGTCCTGCAGCCGTGCATGCAGGGGCACGCTGCCCCGGTAGCGCAGACCGTCCCAGGCCGCGACGGGCGGGCGCAGCGCCAGGCCGTGCAGCAGGTCGGAAGGCAGGGCGGGAGTGTGGCCGGCCGGGCTCATGGCTGGACCTCGCCCGCGCTGGAAGATGGAAAACCGGAGGGTGCCTGCAGCGCGGCGCGTTGCGCACGCAGCTGCACGGCGCGCAGGGCGGCCTGCATGATTTCCACATGCGTGCCGCAGCGGCACAGGTTGTGGTGCAGCTCGTTGCGCAGCTCCTGCTCGGTGGGATTGGGGTTGCGGCGCAGCAGGGCCTCCACGGTCATGATCATGCCGTTGAGGCAGTAGCCGCACTGGGCCGCCTGGCAGTCGATGAAGGCCTGCTGCGTGGGGCCGGGGCACTGGCGCGAGCCCAGGCCTTCCAGCGTGGTGACCTCGCGGCCCACGGCCGCCCGCACGGGGATCACGCAGGAACGCGCGGCCACGCCATCGATCAGCACCGTGCAGGCGCCGCATTCGCCCAGGCCGCAGCCGTACTTGGGCCCGTTCAGCTCCAGGTCATTGCGCAGCACATGCAGCAGCGCCGTCCCGGGCGCTGCCGGCACCTCGCATGCGCGTGCATTGACCTGCAGGCGGATGGGGCTGGGTGTACTGCTTGGATGGACTGGGGTTCCCATGGGACGAGGCTCTTGCAACTTGGCTGCGGTTCAGGATGTCGGCGTTCTGCGGCCGGACAGGAGGGGGGGATTCCCTCCCCTCCCCTCGTCCGGCAAGGCAGCGAGTATCAGGCCGCTGCCTTGACCTTGGGCTCGACCAGGGGCACGTTGAACACGTCGTAGCCGAAGCACCAGGACGGATCTTCGTTGGTGCGCAGCCAGGTGTTGTCGTGCGAGATGCGCTGCACCTTGCTGGCGCGCTCGGCACGGTTGGCTTCGTACAGGGCGAAGGCCAGCTCATGGTTGTGCGCGCCGACTTCCTTGAGGCAGCGCGCCAGCATGGCGCCGTCCTCGATGGCCATGGCCGCACCCTGGGCCATGTGGGGCTTCATGGGATGGCAGGCATCGCCCAGGAGCACCAGGCGGCCACGGCTCCACAGCGGCAGCGGATCGCGCTCGAGCAGCGACCACTTGGTCACTTCCACGGTGGCGTCGATCAGTGCCTGCACGGTGGGATGCCAGCCCGAGAAGGCCTCGCGCATCTCTTCCTTGCTGCTTTCCAGCCAGCGGTCGTTGAGGTCCCACTTCTCGACGGGCACGCCGGTCACGTAGTACAGCTCGTCGGCCTTGCCGGTGACGAAGTAGGTCATCATGTGGCGGTCATCGCTCCACCATTTCACGCAGGCATCGAAGGGCAGCATGCCGGCCTTGACTTCGGGCGTGGGGAACACGGCGCGGTGGGCCAGGTAGCCCGCGTACTTGGGCAGCTCGGGGCCCAGCAGTTCCTCGCGGATGCGGGAGTTCACGCCATCGGCGCCGATGACGATGTCCGCCTCCTCGGTCGTGCCGTCCGCAAAGTGCATGACCACCACGTTGCCGCGGTCCTCCACCTTGGTCAGGAACTTGCCGTAGGCCATCACGCTGTCGGGCAGGGCCTCGACCAGCAGCGCATGGAAGTCGCCACGGTGCACGGTCAGGTAGCTGGCGCCGTATTCCTTGACGGCGTAGTCGCCCAGCGGGATCTGGGCCAGCACGTCGCCCGTCTGCCAGTGGCGGCTGTACCAGTAGTCGGGATGCGAGCCCTGCTCGTTGAGCGCGTCCTCGATGCCGATGCGGCGCAGGATCTTCATCACATTGGGCCCGACGTGGATGCCGGCTCCCAGGCGCGAGAAGCTGGGCGCCTGCTCATAGACGCGGACATTGAAGCCTTCCTGGAGCAGCAGCTTGGCAGCTGCAGCCCCGCCGAGACCGGCGCCGACAACGGCGATTCGAGGGGATTGAGACACAGTTTTCTCCTTGCAGGAATGTTGAAAGCCAGACGGGGCAACCGTTGCTTCGGCGCGTCCTTGCAGGGTGTAGAGCAGGAAGCGTGCCAGGCAACAAAACGCTTAATTCAGGTGTATGCGCTTGAATTTTTCAAATCGACGCATGCACCATAGGGCGGCAGAATAAATTGAAGTTCGCCATTTTTGGTGCAATTTCTGCACCAAATCAGTACAAACCCCGAGAAAATTCTCATTTGCAAGGAGGCACGTCTTTTGCAAGAATAAAGCGTACACACTCAGTTGATTCTGATCAGAAACCCTCGAAACTTCGCAAAGGCAAGTCCATGACCAAAACGTTCCGCATCGGCCAGATCGTCCCCAGCTCCAACACCACTATGGAGACCGAAGTGCCGGCCATGCTGCAGGCCCACTCCACGCTGCGCCCGCAGGACCGCTTCACCTTCCACTCCAGCCGCATGCGCATGAAGAAGGTCCAGAAGGAGGAGCTGGCCGCCATGGACGCCGAAAGCGACCGCTGCGCGCTGGAGCTGAGCGACGCGCGCGTGGACGTGCTGGGCTATGCCTGCCTGGTGGCCATCATGGCCATGGGCAAGGGCTACCACCGCGTCTCGCAGCAGCGCCTGACCGAGCGCACGGCCAGCAATGGCGCCACCGCCCCGGTGATCACCAGCGCCGGCGCGCTGGTGGAAGCGCTCAAGGTCATGGGTGCGAAGAAGATCGCCCTGGTGGCGCCCTACATGATTCCGCTGACCCAGCTGGTCATGGACTACGTGGCCGCCGAAGGCTTCGAGATCGTGGACTGGCGCGCGCTGGAGATCCCCGACAACCTGGACGTGGGCCGCCACGACCCCGCCAAGCTGCCCGGCATCGTGGCCGGCATGAACTACGCCGACGCCGACGTGATCGTGCTGTCGGCCTGCGTGCAGATGCCCTCGCTGCCGGCCGTGGCCCAGGTCGAGGCCCAGACCGGCAAGCCCGTGCTGACCGCCTCCATCGCCACCACCTATGCCATCCTCAAGGAACTGGGGCTGGACCCCGTGGTGCCGGGCGCGGGCGCGCTGCTGTCGGGCGCCTATCCCTACGACACCGGCAACAGCGCAGCCAAGGCCTGAGGAACACACGCATGACCAGCCACTCCAGCTCCCCCACCCCCAGCACATTCCGCTACGGCGGCAACGTCCACGCCAACGGCATCCGCCAGCACTACCTGCGCTACGGCGGCGCCGAGGGCGAACGCGCGCAGCGCGACGCCGTCATCCTGATCCCCGGCATCACCAGCCCGGCCGTGACCTGGGGCTTCGTGGCCGAGCACCTGGGCCGCCAGTTCGACACCTATGTGCTGGACGTGCGCGGGCGCGGCCTGTCGTCCTCCGGCCCGGGCCTGGACTACAGCCTCGATGCACAGGCCGCCGACGTGGCCGCCTTCGCCCAGGCCCTGGGCCTGCAGCGCTGGGCGCTGGTCGGCCACTCCATGGGCGGGCGCATCGCCGTGCGCGCCGCGCGCAGCCAGCCGGCCGGGCTCACGCGCCTGGTCATCGTCGATCCGCCGGTCTCCGGCCCCGGCCGCCGCGCCTACCCGGCCGCCCTGCCCTGGTATGTGGACTCCATCCGCCAGGCCACGCTGGGCATGGATGCCGAGGCCATGCGCGCCTTCTGCCCCACCTGGACCGAAGAGCAGCGCCAGCTGCGCGCCCAGTGGCTGCACACCTGCCACGAGCCGGCCATCGTGCAGAGCTTCGAGGACTTCGGCCGTGACGACATCCATGCCGACCTGCCCCGCATCCAGCACCCGCTGCTGCTGGTCACGGCCGAGCGCGGCGACGTGGTGCGCAGCGAGGACGTGGCCGAGTGGCAAGGCCTGGCACCCCAGACCGAGCATGTGCGCGTGCCCAATGCCGGCCACATGATTCCCTGGGACAACGAGGCCGGCTTCTATTCGGCCCTGGGCGATTTCCTCGGCGCGCGGGTGGACTGAATGTCCAACCGCAGCCCACTCCCATCCATCGCGACACCAAGGAGCCGACCATGTCCGTCAGCGATATCGATCTGATCCACGCCTGGAAGCAGGTGCTCACGCTGTCCCGGCTCGAAGCCGGCCAGACCGTCACCGTGCTCACGGGCGCCGACACGCACCCGCAGACGCTGCGCTGCGCCATCGCCGCCTCCAGCGAAATGGGTGCGCGCGTCAACCGCCTGGACCTGCCGCCCGTCAACGCCGAAAAATCACTGAGCCGCGACTCGCTGGCCTACCTGGGCACGACGCCGCTGACCGGCAACCCCGCCGCCATCGCCGCGCTCAAGGCCAGCGACCTGGTGCTGGACCTGATGACGCTGCTGTTCTCGCCCGAGCAGCACGAGATCCTGCAGACCGGCACCAAGATCCTGCTGGCCGTGGAGCCGCCCGAGGTGCTGTGCCGCCTGGTGCCCACCGAGGGCGACCGCGCGCGCGTGCAGGCCGCATCCAAGCTGATCGAGGCGGCCGGGCAGATGCACATCACCTCGGCCGCAGGCACCGACCTGCGCTGCCGCCTGGGCAGCTTCCCGGCCATCTGCGAATACGGCTTCGTGGACCAGCCCGGCCGCTGGGACCACTGGCCCAGCGGCTTCGTGCTGACCTGGCCCGACGAGGGCGAGAGCAACGGCCGCGTGGTCCTGGACCGGGGCGACATCCTGCTGCCCATGAAGGACTACGTGACCGAGCCCATCGAACTCGTCATCGAAAAGGGCTACGTCACGCGCATCAGCGGCGGCCTGCAGGCCGACATCCTCAAGGAGTACATGGCCTCCTACGAGGACCCCGAGGCCTACGCCGTCTCCCACATCGGCTGGGGGCTGCAGCCGCGCGCCCACTGGTCCATGCTGGCCCACTACAACAAGGAAACCCACATCGGCATGGACGCCCGCGCCTTCGAGGGCAACTTCCTGTGGTCCATGGGCCCCAACAACGAGGCCGGGGGCAGCCGCACCACGGCCTGCCACATCGACATCCCCATGCGCCACTGCTCGGTGGCGCTGGACGGCAAGCCCACGGTCATCGACGGCGTGGTGCAGGACGAGGAAGGACTGGCGCGCGCCGCCAAAAGGTCCAAGCAAGGAAAGGACATCGCATGACCACGACAACTACCGGCCAGGCCACCGGCGCGCAGAGCGTTCCCACCGAGGGCGTGCAGGGCGACATCTCCGCCTACGCACGCCAGGGCTTCGGCACGCCGCTGCCGCTCAAGGCCCCGTTCGGCCTGCTCATCATCGACTTCGTCAACGGCTTTGCCGACCCGGCCGTCTTCGGCGGCGGCAACATCCCCGAAGCCATCGCGCAGACGCAGCACCTGCTGGCCCATGCGCGCGAGCGTGGCTGGCCCGTGGCGCACAGCCGCATCGTGTTCTCGGACGACGATGCCGACCACAACATCTTCTGCCTGAAGGTGCCCGGCATGCTGACCCTGAAGGAAGACAGCCCCAACAGCGCCATCGTGCCCCAGCTGGCCCCGGCCGCTGGCGAATACGTGGTGCGCAAGAGCACGCCCTCGGCCTTCTTCGGCACCATGCTCGCGCCCTGGCTGGCCCAGCGCGGCGTGCAGACCCTGCTGGTGGCCGGCTGCGTGACCAGCGGCTGCGTGCGCGCCAGCGTGGTCGATGCCATGCAGTCGGGCTTTCGCCCGCTGGTCGTGGCCGACTGCTGCGGCGACCGCGCCCTGGGCCCGCACGAGGCCAACCTGTTCGACATGGCCCAGAAGTACGCGGCCGTGATGCCGCTGAGCCAGGCCATCGCCGACACCGACGCCCTCGCCGCAGGTTGATCCCACCGCGCCAACGCGCCTATGGGGCCGGCCCTGCGCAGCCGGCCCCGGAGTGCATAACATGCACAGGGCACGCCTGAAAGCGTGCCCGCGAAGAACACCGCCCCATGAACCTGCCCCAGCCCCAAGCCCTGCACGCACAGCTGCTCGCGCGCGCCGACACCCTGCTCGTGGTGCGCCAGCCCGTGGCGCCGCCGCGCCCTGCGCCCGGCCAGCCCGGCACGGCCACCGACTATGTGCAATCCACGCCCGAGGTCTTCGTGGCCGTGCTGGCCGACGAAGCCGCGCCCCAGGGCTGGCGCGCCCTGGCCTTCAACGGCCATGTGGACCTGGGCACGGGCATACGCACGGCCCTGGCGCAGATCGTGGCGGAAGAACTCGAAGTGCCTTTGGCGCGCCTGGACATGGTGCTGGGCCACACGGCCGCCGCGCCCAACCAGGGCCCGACCATTGCCAGCGCCAGCATCCAGATCTCGGCCGTGCCGCTGCGCCGCGCCGCCGCCCAGGCGCGCGAGCAGTTGCTGGCGCTGGCCGCGCAGCAATGGAATGTGGCGGCGGACCGGCTCCAGGCACGGGAAGGCGTGGTGCGCTTTGCCGATGGCCGCGATGCCCGTGAACTCGGCTATGGCGATCTGCTGCGCGGCCAGCAACTGCAGCTGACGCTGGCCCCGCCGGATCAGGAAGTGAAGCTCAAGCCCGCCAGCGAATACCGGCTCGTCGGCCACGGCGCTGCGCGCGTGGACATCCCTGCCAAGGCCACGGGCGAGCTGAGCTTTGTGCACGATGTGCGCGTGCCCGGCATGCGCCATGGCCGCGTCATCCGCCCTCCACACCCGGGCCGCGACGGCGGCGATTTCATCGGCCACTGCCTGGTGGCCGTGGAGCGCGACTCCGTGGCCCACCTGCCCGGCAACGTGCAGGTGGTCACCGAAGGCGACTTCGTCGGCGTGGTCGCCGACCGCGAGGAACAGGCCATTGCCGCCATGCGCGCGCTGCGCGTGCAATGGCAGGCCGTGCCGCCGGCGCCCGATCTGTCTGACTTGGCCGCAGCCATCCGCGCCAATCCTGCCCAACACCGTGCGCTGGTGGACCAGGGCACTGTGGACGATGCCTTCGCGGGCGTCGGCACGGGTGCGGCCACCGAACTGCGCCGCAGCTACGTCTGGCCCTACCAGATGCATGCCTCCATCGGCCCGTCCTGCGCCGTGGCCGATTTCAGCGGGGGCCGTCTCAAGCTCTGGGCCGGCACGCAGAACCCCCACATGCTGCGCACCGACCTGGACCGCCTGCTGCAACTGGGCGAGGACCGCATCGAGATCGTGCGCCTGGAGGCGGCCGGCTGCTACGGCCGCAACTGCGCCGACGATGTCTGCGCCGACGCCGCACTGCTGTCCATGGCCGTGGGCGCGCCCGTGCGCGTGCAGCTCACGCGCGAGCAGGAACACCAGTGGGAGCCCAAGGGCACGGCCCAGCTCATGGACGTGAGCGCGGCCATCGATGCCCGGGGAGAACTGCTGGCCTACGACTTTGCCGTGCGCTACCCCTCCAACGACGCGCCGCTGCTGGCCCTGCTGCTCACGGGCCGCATCCCGGGCGAGCCGCGCACGCTGGAGATGGGCGACCGCACCGCCGTGCCGCCCTACCGCTACGCCAGCCAGCGCATCACCTGCCATGACATGGCGCCCATCGTGCGCTCGTCCTGGCTGCGCGGCGTCTCGGCCCTGCCCAATTCCTTTGCCCACGATTGCATGATCGACGAGCTGGCCCATTCGGCCGGCGCCGACCCAGTGGACTACCGTGTTCGCCACCTCGATGACCCGCGCGCCGTCGAGCTGATCGAGGCCACGGCACGCCACGCGGACTGGCAGCAAAACCAGCCGGGAAGCCGTGGCCGCCCCGGCGCCGACGGTCTGCTGCACGGGCGCGGCGTGGCCTATGCGCGCTACATCCACAGCCGCTTTCCCGGCTTTGGCGCGGCCTGGGCCGCCTGGGTCATCGACATCGACGTGGACCCCGCCAGCGGCCGCATCACCGTGCGGCGACTGGTCGTGGGCCAGGACACGGGAATGATGGTCAACCCCGACGGCGTGCGCCACCAGATCCACGGCAATGTCATCCAGACCCTGAGCCGCAGCCTGATGGAGAAGGTCGCCTTCAATGCGCAAGGCGTGGCCAGCCGCGAGTGGGGCAGCTACCCCATCATCGGCTTCCGCGACCTGCCCCCCATCGAAGTGGTGCTGATGCCGCGCCAGGACGAGCCCCCCATGGGCGCAGGCGAATCGGCCTCGGTCCCCGGCCCGGCCGCGCTGGCCAATGCGCTGTTCGACGCCACCGGCCGGCGCTTCTACGCCGCGCCCTTCACGCCCGACGTGGTGCGCGCCGCACTGAATGCCGTGCCGAACGCCACGCCAGAGACTGCGCTGGCAGGGCAGCGGGCACAGCCGGCCTAAACCGTCCAGGCCTTCACAGGCCCGCCAGTTTCCTGGCGTCATCCAGGTCCGGGTGGTCGAACGCCAGGGCAAACTCATCGAGTTCCTGCGCGGTCATTCCAACCTCCGCAGACAGGCCCAGCACGCGCCACTGCAACACGGCCTCGACAACCTGGCGCACGATCGCCAGCGACTGGTCGCGGCTCAGTGAAAATTGCGAGGCTTGGCCCATCAACTGCGCCATGCTGGTGATAGGGCCTGTGTCTTCGCTCAACCATGTCTTGGACTCACGGTTCTTTTCCGGCATGGGATTGATGTCGAATGCCGGGGAAAGCTGCCATTGGTTGTCCCCTACATAGAGGAACCCCAGGTTTTGCAGATGGTCATCGACATTGGTGATGAGGTGATGGAACACCAGGCGCCGCCATAGTTGCCGCGCGTCATCCACGTAGTTCGCGCTCAGACCTTTCATCTGCGCGAGCACCTCGGTGTACGCGTGTTCATGCTGCCGACTCGCCTGCAGCAGTGTGGCGCCGGATATGTAGGGAATGCGCGTATCCCCGGGCCCACGGTCGAAACGGCGGATGACTGCCACAGGTGTGCCATGCACGGCAACCACATGGGCTTGTGCAGCATCAATGCCGGCCAGGCGTGCCAGTTTCAACGCCAGGACTTCGGCACGCGTCACATTGCGATCGTCCTGAACGCTGGGGAATTTCCCCAACGCCAAATGCCCCTCTTCATCAAGGATGCTGCACTTCGGGCGCATGCCTCCCAGCGAGGTCGCCTTGCCCCGCAGGTAGGCCAGATCCTGGGCCGACTCCCTGCCGAGCTCCACGGCCCTCGAGGAGGCGAGCATTTTCTCCAGTTCCAGCATCGGAGGCGTCGCAGTCTGCCCTGCGCGGACGGACTCCAGATAGACGCCTTGCGCACTGCGCAACCTCAGGGCGCCCATCCGGCTGAAGTCATCGACGGCGCAAAGGTAGTCGAGTTCGGTCAGTGCCCCAAGAGCCGGGTCCTTCTCGCGCCGCTTGGCATGCGCACGGGCAATGACACGCCGCCCCCAGGCATCCGGCTCCGTGTCTCCCAGCGCAAGGAAGAACAAGGAGTCCTCCCGGGTCTCTGGTTTGCGCGTCTGGTAGATCGGCGTGAGCGCGAGATCGGGGGAGACGTTGAACGCATCCTTGTGACCCAGCCAATCCTGGAAGTAGGCGAACTGGGTGAACATGCGCATGCCGTTGCGCACGAATACCAGCCTGCCCACGGCCGTGCCCGCCTTGCCCAGGCACACGTCCAGTTCCGACTTCATGTTGTGGACCATTGCAGCGGAGCGCGTCACCATGTCGCATTCGCCCTTCAGAACGCCTTGGGTGCCTTGCGGCGTTTGCTGTAGATGCGCGCAGGCAGTTGCGCATCCATCAGTGCCAGTCCGACGGAGTCGGTCGGGGTGTCCAGGAGCAGGCGCAATTTCTCCAACTCACCGAAGACCTGCAGGGCACTTGCCAGATAGGAAAGCGCAATTCCGGGGTGGCCATCTTCCAGGCGGCGCACGGTGCTGACCGAAACGCCCATGCGGGATGCCAGATCGGCCTGCGACAGCCCCCGCCGCCGCCGCGCCAGTTCAATGCTCTGGCCCAGTGCCTTGATGGCCCGATCAACGGGAAGATTGGTTGCAGTTGCCATCAAAATATTCTCATACGAGTGCTTGCAGCATGCAAGCGCTCTGATATGAATGATATTACGGCCTTTGAACGATGCCCGCCTGTGCCGGAAGAAACCCAACCGACAGCACTCCCGGTCGCTGCTTCCAGCGAAGGGCGCTAGGGCCTGTTCACACTAATGCGGGGTCGCGAAGCTGCCTGCCAGCCCGCCAATCAAGGCGCGCGACGCCGTGCGTGTGCTCACACGCACAAGGAGCGCAACGCTGAGTGGCGGGCTGGCAGGCAGCTTCCCTTCGGGTTGCCCGGCTGCGGGGCAACGCGATCCTCGCATTAGTGTGAACAGGCCCTAACCCGCCAGCGCCCCCGCATGCCGCAGGCACTGCGCACGCCAACCGGCGTCGTCCTGCAGTTGCAGCGCCGCCTGCAGCGCGCGCGTGGGCGCCACGCCCTGCTGGGCCATGAAGCCTATGGGGGTGACCAATTCGGGCGAGCGCAGTGGCCGGGCCACCAGGCCCGGCATGTGGCGCACCGTGGCCACCATGGCGCCCGGCAGCACGGTGGTCATGCCATCCGTTCCTTGCGCCACGGCCATCACCAGGGTCAGCACGGAGTTGGTTTCCATGGCGGGCTGCACGGCCATGTCCACGGCGGCGAAGGCCTCGTCGATCACCGTGCGGTTGTGCATGTCGGGCGTGAGCAGGCACAGCGGCATGCCGGCCACTTCGCGCCAAGCGATGTCGGCGCCAAAGGCAAAGGGCCGGCCCTCGCCCTGCCCATCGCGGCACTCGGGGCACTCGCGGCACAGCAGGTAGTAGTGCTCCTCGTACTGCGGCCAGGACTGCAGGCGCGGTCCGCGCGGCGGCATGCGCGCGCTGTAGCCCAGGGCCAGGTCCAGCGACAGGTCTTCGAGCCCGCTCTCGATCTCGGCCGAGCTCATGGACAGCACCACGGGCGTGATGCCCGGATGGTGCTCGCGCAGCAGGGCCGCAAAGCGCGTGAGCATGGGCATGGCCGTGGGCACGGCCGCCATGCGCAGTTGCCCGCGCAGCGCGCCGGCGGCGGCGCTCAGTTCCTGGCGCAGGCCTTCCTCGGCCCGCAGCATGGCCAGGGCCGTGGCCAGCACCTGATCGCCCTCGGGCGTGAAGCCCGCGAACGAGCGGCCCCGGCGCACGATGACCGTGCCGAACTCCTCCTCCAGCGCGCGCAGCGCATTGGACAGCGCCGGCTGGGTGATGTGGCATGCCAGCGCCGCGCGGCCGAAATGGCGGTGCTCGTTGAGCGCCGCCAGATACCGCATCGAGGTCAGCAGGTTCATGCCGGCAGCGCCAGAAGGGTCAGGTTCCCTGGCTCACCGTGATGGTGGGGAACTTGCTCGTGAAATCGCGTGCCTTGAGCGCCACCTTCACGGCCAGGTCGCGCGCCACCTTCTTGTAGATCTGCGCGGCCTCGCTGTCGGGCTCGGCCACCACGGTGGGCTTGCCGCTGTCGGCCTGCAGGCGGATCTGCAGCGACAGGGGCAGGGCGCCCAGGTAGTCGATGCCGTACTCGGCCGCCATCTGCTTGCCGCCCTCGGCGCCGAAGATGTGCTCCACATGGCCGCAGTTGGTGCAGACGTGGGCCGCCATGTTCTCCACCAGGCCCAGGATGGGCACGCCCACCTTCTCGAACATCTTCACGCCCTTCTTGGCGTCGATCAGCGCGATGTCCTGCGGCGTGGTGACGACCACGGCGCCCGTCATGGGCACGCGCTGGGCCAGCGTCAGCTGGATGTCGCCGGTGCCGGGCGGCATGTCCACCAGCAGGTAGTCCAGATCCTTCCAGTTGGTCTGGCGCAGCATCTGCTCCAGCGCCTGCGTGGCCATGGGGCCGCGCCAGATCATGGCCTGGTCGTTGTTGACCAGGAAGCCGATGGACATGACCTGCACGCCATGGCTTTCCATGGGCTCCATGGTCTTGCCGTCGGGGCTTTCGGGGCGGCCCGAGATGCCCATCATCATGGGCTGGCTGGGGCCGTAGATGTCGGCGTCCAGGATGCCCACGCGCGCGCCCTCGGCGGCCAGCGCCAGCGCCAGGTTGGCCGTGGTCGTGCTCTTGCCCACGCCGCCCTTGCCGGACGAGATGGCGATGATGTTCTTGACGCCCGGCAGCAGCTGCACGCCGCGCTGCACCGCATGCGCGGCGACCTTGGAGGTGATGTTGACCGAGACATTGCCCACGCCCTCGACGGTCTTGGCCGCCGCGACGAACTGGCCGCGCAGCGCCGGCACCAGGCTTTGCGCCGGATAGCCCATCTCCACGTCGAAGGCCACGTCGGCCCCCGTGACCTGCAGGTTGCGCAGGGCGCGGGTGCTCACATAGTCCTTGCCGGTGTGGGGGTCGAGCACGCTGGAGAGCGCGGCCAAGAGCGCTTGTTCTGTGACTGCCATTGCTTTGATTACTCCTAGAGCCGGATAGTCTATCCAAGGCACCATCCCCTCGCTCACGCGAGACAATGCGGGCCTTGCTGCCTTTGCGGCCCCTGTTCCCGCCTTTTTCCGCGAAAGATCCGCCCCGTGAAATTCAAGATGGCCCACAACTCCCTGTTCGCGATCCTGCTGCGCTCGCGCTGGTGGATCAGCATCGCGCTGGCCGCGCTGGTGACCCTGGTGTCCACGGCGCTGCTGCCCAAGGACATCGCGCCGTTCGCCGCCATCACCGCCCTGCCCTTCTTCGGCATAGGCTGCGTTGCCGCCTGGCGCCAGCTGCGCGCGCCCAGCCCCGCCAAGGTGGAGCAGGCCCTGGAGATCGCCGCCCAGCAAAGCTGGCGCGAGTTCGCCGATCGGCTCGATCGCGCCTGGCAGGCCGAGGGCTACACCGTGACCCGCCTGTCCGACAAGGACGGCGCCGACTTCGTGCTGGAACGCGAAGGCCGCACCACCGTGGCCAGCGCCAAGCGCTGGAAGGCCGGCGTGCACGGCATGGAGCCGCTGCGCGCCCTGCTGGCCGCAGGCCAGGCGCGCGATGCGGCCACGGTCTGCTACCTGTCGCTGCAGCCGCCGGCCGAGAATGCGGCCGCCTGGGCCAAGCAGCAGGGCATCGCCCTGATCTCCGGCAAGGACCTGGGCTCCCTGCTGGCCAAGGCCTGATCCCTTCGGGGTCATCCCCTGATCTGATGACGGCCGGCGCGCGGCACACTCCAGGCATGCCCGATGCCGCGCCCTCACCCGACTCCAGCCTCCCTCCCCCCAGCACCGGACTGCTGCTCAGCGGCGGCGGCGCCCGCGCCGCCTACCAGGCCGGCGTGCTGGAGGCCATTGCCGAGATACGCCGCGCCTGCGGCCAGCAGCATGGCCCCAATCCCTTCCCCATCCTGGTCGGCACCTCGGCCGGCGCCATCAACGCGGCGGCCCTGGCCTGCGGCAGCGACCATTTCGACCGGGCCGTGCGCCGCATGTCGCGCATCTGGCGCAACCTGCGGCCCGAGGACATCTACCTGTCCGACTCGCTGAGCGTGCTGCGCAGCGGCGCACGCTGGCTGACCCTGCTGTCCCTGGGCTGGGCCCTGGCGCGCTGGGGCCGCATGCGTCCGCGTTCGCTGCTGGACAACCAGCCGCTGGGCCGGCTGCTGTCGCGCGGCCTGGTTCCGCTGGAACGCCTGCCGCAATTGATCGCGGACGGCCACCTGCGCGCGCTGGCGGTGTCCGCCTCCAGCTACACCACCAGCGAGCACGTGACCTTCTGCCAGGCGCAGGACCAGCTCCAGCCCTGGGTGCGCAACCAGCGCAAGGCCGCCGCCGCCCAGATCACGCACGCGCACCTGCTGGCCTCCTCGGCCATTCCTTTCATCTTTCCGGCCACGCCGCTGCCGCTGGACGGCGCCACCGAATACTTCGGCGACGGCTCCATGCGCCAGACCGCGCCGCTGGCGCCCGCCATCCACCTGGGCGCCGAGCGCATCCTCGTCGTGGGCGCGGGCCGGCGCACCGAGCCGCCGGCCAGGCCGCCGCCAGAAGGCGCAAGCTACCCGTCGCTGGCCCACATTGCGGGCCACACGCTGTCGAGCATCTTCCTGGACGCCCTGTCCCTGGACGTGGAGCGCGCCGAGCGCATCAACCAGACGCTGGCCCTGATCCCCCCCGCCGACCGCGAACGCAGCCGGCTGCGCCGGCTGCAGTTGCTGGTCATCTCGCCGTCCGAACGCATAGACGCCATCGCCGCGCGCCATGTGGGCCAGTTGCCCCTGCCCATGCGCACCCTGCTGGGCGCCCTGGGCGTGCGCCAGGACGCCAGCGACCCGCGCGGCGCCGCCCTGGCCAGCTACCTGCTGTTCGAGCGCAGCTTCACCCGCGAACTCATGGCCCTGGGCCGGCGCGACGCGCTGGCGCGGCGCAGCGACATAGAGCAGTTCCTGGGCTGGCAGCGCGTGCCGGCCGCAAGCGCGCCCTCCTTCCCAAGCGCACAGGACGCCGCGATTTCAGGCCTCTCAATATCTGAACAATCGGAAAAATGAAGCAAAACACCGCCGAGTTGCGCAAGAACTTCGAAAAAAGGCTGATTGAATTCCTGAAGAAAGAGCTTTCCCATCTTTCAGGCACGAAGTTCACAAGAAACAGAATCAACATCACCAGGAAAGAATCCGGTGCCGTTGCCAACATTCACTTTGAATATCTGACCAACACCCGGTCGTATGAGGCCATCATCCTCGTGGAGCAGCCCGTACTGCAGGCAGCAATCGCGCAAATAGCCCCTCCTTACCCGTCGAACCTGGCAAACGCGAGTCTCGTATACAGCATGTCGACCACCAGCGAAAAAGCCGGCTGCATTGACCTGCCAACGACCGAACAGGGCATTGAAAATGCATGCGAGCGAATGCTTGCTCTGCTCAACGGCACTTACCTTCCCATCGTTCTCAATGCACTCGAAGCAGGCCCGGCCATGGTGGACGACATCCTGGCAAGACCCAAGTACTACTCCCATCCCGTTCCATTGATTTTCACGGTCTTGAAAATCAATGGAATACAGGCCAGCGAAGAGTCCCTGGCCAGGATCCTGAGCGAGCAGACCCTTGGCTACACCAATCATCACGAATTGAAGAATGCATTCCACCAGCACCTGGCGAGCACATCGGGCTGACGTTTCTCCCAAGTAGAAGAACCCGTCTCACCGTCCAAGAAGAACATGGATGGTTTTCGTTCCCGTCACGCAAAAGCTCCGGCCGCACCTTGACGAAGGACCGCGGCAGGCGCGCCAAAAAGCCATCGCCGCCCCACAACCGCCCAGCCCTTCTAGAATGTCAGGTTCCCCCGAGAAAGCCGCCATCCATGACCGCACGCAAACTCTTCGTCACCACCGCCCTGCCGTACGCCAACGGCAACTTCCACATCGGCCACATCATGGAATACATCCAGGCCGACACCTGGGTGCGTGCGCAGCGAATGCAGGGCAACGCGGTCAACTTCGTGGGTGCCGATGACGCCCACGGCGCGCCCATCATGATTGCGGCCGAGAAGGCCGGCAAGACGCCCCAGCAGTTCGTGGCCGACATCGCCGCAGGCCGCAAGCAGTACCTGGACGGCTTCCACATCGCCTTCGACAACTGGCACAACACCGACGCGCCCGAGAACCATGTGCTGGCCCAGCAGATCTACAGGGACCTGAAGGCTGCCGGCTTCATCGAGACGCGCACCATCGAGCAGTTCTTCGACACCGAGAAGAACATGTTCCTGCCCGATCGCTTCATCAAGGGCGAATGCCCGCGCTGCCACGCCAAGGACCAGTACGGCGACAACTGCGAGGTCTGCAGCGCCGTCTACGCGCCCACCGACCTGATCAATCCCTACTCGGCGCTGTCCGGCGCCAAGCCCGTGCTCAAGAGCTCGGAGCATTTCTTCTTCAAGCTGTCGGACCCGCGCTGTGTGGAGTTCCTGACCGAGTGGACCCAGGACGGCCAGCATGTGCAGCCCGAGGTGGCCAACAAGATCAAGGAATGGTTCGGCGTGCGCACCAACCCGGACGGCACGACCAGCGAGGGCCTGGGCGACTGGGACATCTCGCGCGACGCGCCCTACTTCGGCATCGAGATCCCCGATGCGCCGGGCAAGTACTTCTACGTCTGGCTGGACGCGCCCGTGGGCTACCTGGCCTCGCTCAAGAACCTGCTGGACCGCCGTGGCGAGGACTACGAGGCCTACATGGCCGACCCCACGCTGGAGCAGTACCACTTCATCGGCAAGGACATCATCACCTTCCACACGCTGTTCTGGCCCGCCATGCTGAAGTTCAGCGGCCGCAAGACGCCCACCAAGATCTGCGTGCACGGCTTCATGACCGTGAACAACGGCGAGAAGATGAGCAAGAGCCGCGGCACCGGCCTGGACCCGCTCAAGTACCTGGGCCTGCAGATGAACCCCGAGTGGCTGCGCTACTACCTGGGCGCCAAGCTCAACGGCAAGAATGAAGACATCGACTTCAACCCCGATGACTTCATGGCCCGCGTCAACTCCGACCTGATCGGCAAGTACGTGAACATCGCCTCGCGCGCTGCCGGCTTCATCGCCAAGCGCTTCGACGGCAAGCTGGGCACGGTCAGCGAAGACGGCCAGGCCCTGCTGGCCCAGCTGCGCGGCCAGAGCGAGGCCGTTGTCCAGGCCTTCGAGAACCGCGACACGGCCCGCGCCGTGCGCGAGATCATGCAGCTGTGCGACCGCGTCAACGAATACGTGGATGCCAACAAGCCCTGGGAGCTGGCCAAGCAGGAAGGCATGGACGCCCGCCTGCAGGACGTGTGCACCACCTGCATCGAGGCCTTCCGCCTGCTGACCATCTACCTGAAGCCCATCCTGCCGGCCGTGGCCGAACAGGTGGAAGGCTTCCTCAACGTGGCGCCGCTGCAGTTCGCCGACGCACAGAACCTGCTGGGCGCCGGCCATGCCATCGGCCTGTACAAGCACCTGATGCAGCGCGTGGACGTCAAGCAGCTGGAAGCCCTGTTCGAGGCCCCCGAGCCCGTGGTCGAGAAGGTCCTGCCCGGCGGCGAGGAGATTGCCGAAACCATCGGCATCGACGACTTCGCCAAGGTGGACCTGCGCATTGCCAAGATCGTGGAATGCAAGCCCGTGGAAGGCTCGACCAAGCTGCTGCAGCTCACGCTGGACGTGGGCGAAGGCAAGACACGCAACGTGTTCTCCGGCATCTCCAGCATGTACCAGCCCGAGCAGCTGCAGGGCAAGCTCACCGTGATGGTGGCCAACCTGGCGCCGCGCAAGATGAAGTTCGGCATCTCCGAAGGCATGGTGCTGGCAGCCAGCCACGCCGATGAGAAAAGCAATCCCGGCATCTACGTGCTGGAGCCTTTCCCAGGCGCCACACCCGGCATGCGTATACATTGAAATGCCCCCTGAGTCGCTTCGCGCCTTCCCCCTGAAGGGGGGCATACGGGCACCCGGCGACACCCTCGGTGCGGGGCGGCGCGGCCGGCGTAGGCCCTTCCTCGGCGTCCCTGACTTAGGCTCTGCCGGTTTCAAAGATTGCGCACAGTGTGTTGGACGACAATCATGAAGTCTGCAAAGTCCCGCAAGCCCTCACGGTCCCCGGCCCTGGGGGCTTTTCTTTGCCTGTGCGCCGCGGCCCTGCTGCCCGGCTGCACCGTGGTGGCCGTGACCGCCACGGCGGTCAGCGTCACGGCCTCTGCCGTGGGGCTGGCCGCGGATGCGGCCGTGGGCACGGTAAAAATCGTCGGCAAGGGAGTGGGCAAGGCCGTTGATGCGATGAGCGATGACGGGGCAGCCGCAGACAACAGCGGCATCACCGTCCGCTACCGCACGCCCGATGGGCAGCCTTTGACGCCCTGAGGCTACTGCCCGGCGTAGCGCCCGGGCCGGTGGCTCACGGCCAGGAACACGCCCATGATCACGGCCGCCAGCACCGACCAGGCCACGCGCTCGAAGGGCACGACCCACAGCGCCAGCAGCACCACGCAGCAGTCGATGGCCATCTGCACCTTGCCGGCGCGGATACCGTAGCGGTCCTGCAGATAGAGCGAGGCAATGGTGGCGCCGCCCAGGCTGGAACGGTGGCGCGCCAGGAACAGCAGGCCCGAGCCCATGAGCAGGCCGCCCGCGATGGCGGCAAAGGCCGGGTGCAGGTAGTCGATGTGGATGAGGCGCGGCCCCATTTCGGTGATCAGCGACAGCGCGCCCACGCAGATGAAGGTCTTGACCGTGAAGGTGCGGCCCACGCGCGTCCAGGCAAACCAGTAGAACGGAATGTTGATCGCGAAGAAGACCAGGCCGAACGGCCAGCCCGTGGCGTAGTGCAGCACGAAGGCCAGGCCCGCCGTGCTTCCCGTCAAAAGCCCCGCCTGGGCGAACATCATCATGGCGATGCCCACGAACAAGGTTCCGGTGAAGAGGGCCTGGACATCCTCGAAGAGGCCATGGCGCAGCGAAGCGGTGGCCGGGACAGGCGCAGCAGGCGCGGCAGCGGGTAGGGAAGGCGTGGACATTGTCGGGGTGATGACAGATCTATCGTCGCAAAGACCCCGGTTCGGGGCCTTCACCGTACCCATGGGGTGTCATAGGTACAAACCCGGATTCTAGAGATTGTTGCCCCGGCGCGCTGTGGCGTGCAGGGTACAGCGCATCGCAGGATGCTTGCCGGGGCCTGCTGTCAGGCGCCGCCGTGCAGTTTCTCGCGGCCGGCGCTGCGCAGCACGCGGCCGTCGGGCCCGAAGGTCACGGTGAACTCCATGTCGCGCGTGGGGGGATCGATGTAGTTCCAGTCCCAGTCGGTTTCCTGCTTGAGCTGGTAGGGCGTGATCTTGGCGGGCTTGCCCAGCATGCGGCGCACCTGCTCCTCGTCCATGCCGGGGCGGATTTTCTCGAAGTTGTGCGGCGCCAGCACCTGGCGCAGCGCGCTCATGCGGCCATCGGTGCCGATGGTGATCATGTAGTTGCGGCTGCCGGCGGGCTGGCGGTTGTACTCGAAGGTGCGCGAGCCGTCGGGCTCGGTCCAGATGCGTTCGGGCTCGCCAAAGCGGGCGCGGACGTCGGCCTCGGTGGACAGCCCTTCTTCGAGTTCCTTGATGTTTTGGGGATCGCAGCCGGGCAGCGAGAGCATGCCCATCACGGCCACGGCAACCCCCAGAAGACGGGAGACTAGGTTCATCGGCGGTGTCCCGGTAAAATCACGCGATTCAAGAGGTTATCAGACTATGTCATTCTTTCGCCGCCCCGACTATCGCTCCGACGCCACCAACTTCATCAACGATCTGAAGAAGCAAAAGCCCGAGCTGCCCAGCCAGCAACTGGCCGGCCGCTCGCTGCTGTGGGACAAGGACGTGAACCACGAAGTCTGGGAAGACCTGCGCGCCGGCCGCGTGGACCAGAAGCCCTACGTCTACCAGACGAACTCCTGATTGCCCATGCGATGAAAAATCAGCCTGTTCCCACCGTGCACCCTGCGCATGCGGCATTCGCCCAGGCAGCAAGGCATGGCCGAGGCTGAATCCGCGCTGGCGCCTGCGGGCGCCTCCGCCACATCCCCCCCTCCTGGCGACGGCACCCCGGTCGTGATCGACCAGGTGGCTTTGGCGCGCCTGTACGGCGAGCCGCTGTTCGCCCTGCCGCAGGACCTGTACATCCCGCCCGATGCGCTGGAGGTCTTCCTCGAAGCCTTCGAAGGGCCGCTGGACCTGTTGCTGTACCTGATCCGCAAGCAGAACTTCAACATCCTCGACATTCCCATGCTGGACGTGACGCGCCAGTACATGCGCTATGTCGACGAGATCCGCAGCCGCAACCTCGAGCTGGCGGCCGAGTACCTGCTGATGGCGGCCATGCTCATCGAGATCAAGTCGCGCATGCTGCTGCCGCCCAAGAAGCAGGAAGGCGGCGAAGAGGCCGAGGACCCGCGCGCCGAGCTGGTGCGCCGGCTGCTCGAGTACGAGCAGATCAAGCTCGCTGCCCACCAGCTCGGCCAGGTGCCGCACTACGGACGCGACTTCCTCCGGGCCCAGATCCACATCGAGCAGAACCTGCAGCCGCGCTTTCCCGATGTGGATGTGGCCGAGCTGCAATCGGCCTGGCGCGACATTCTCAAGCGCGCCAAGCTCGTGCAAAGCCACAAGATCACGCGCGAGGAACTCTCGGTGCGCGAGTACATGAGCCAGGTGCTCAAGGCCCTGCAGGGCCGGCGCTTCGTCGAGTTCGAGACCCTGTTCCAGCCCGAGAAAGGCTCGACCGTGCTGGTCGTGACCTTCATCGCCCTGCTGGAGCTGGCCAAGGAAACGCTGATCGAGATCACCCAGGCCGAAGCCTTTGCGCCCATCTACGTGCGCCTGGCCTATACGCCCGTCTAGCGGGCACGGACACAGGCACGCGCACACCGACAGGCCGGCTCCACCGGCCTCCATGCACCATGACTTACAGCGTCAAAGAAATCTTCTACACCCTGCAGGGCGAGGGCGGCCAGGCCGGCACGCCGGCCATCTTCTGCCGCTTTGCAGGCTGCAACCTCTGGACCGGCCGCGAGCAGGACCGCGCCAGCGCCATCTGCCAGTTCTGCGATACCGACTTCGTGGGCACCGACGGCACGCTGGGCGGCAAGTTCGCCACGGCCGACGCCCTGGCCGAACGCATCCTGTCCCAATGGCCGGCCGCCGACAGCCAGCACCGCATGGTGGTGCTGACCGGGGGAGAGCCCCTGCTGCAGGTGGACGAGCCCCTGATCGCCGCCCTGCATGCGCGCGGCTTTCGCATTTCCGTGGAAAGCAACGGCACCGTGGCCGCGCCCGAGGGCATCGACTGGCTGTGCATCAGCCCCAAGGCCGGCGCCGAATGGGTGCAGCGCAGCGGCCAGGAGCTCAAGCTGGTCTGGCCGCAGCCCGGCTTCGATCTGCAGGCCATCGAGGCCGGCACCCGTTTCGACCGCTATTTCCTGCAGCCCATGGACAACGTCCTGCAGGCCGACAACACGGCCGCCTGCATAGCGCAATGCCTGCAACGCCCGGCCTGGCGCCTGAGCCTGCAGACCCACAAGCTCACCGGCATCCGCTGATTTTTGCCATGCAGTTCACCGTACACCAGCGCTTTTTCTTCGATGCCGCCCACACGCTGGAGCGCGCCATCGAGACCGAGAGCAGCCGCCGCATCCACGGCCACACCTACTATGCCGAGGTCAGCGTCACCGGCCCGCGCAATCCGGACAACGGCATGGTGATCGACCTGGGCTACCTGCGCTCGCGCCTGAAGACCCTGGGCGACGCGCTGGACCACCGCTTTCTCGACGAAATCCCCGGCCTGGGCAAGCCCACGCTGGAAAACCTGTGCCTGTTCATTGCCGACTCCCTGGCCGACCTGCAGCCCGCCCCCAGCCGCATCCGCGTATGGCGCGACAGCATCGGCGATGGCTGCGTGCTCGACCTGAACTGAAGCCAGGCCCCGCAGCGGCGCCGCTGCCGTTGAACAACTTCACGGCCTTCATGGGATTTGTCCTTCGCATATAGACTTGGTGGCTTTTTTTGCCAGCCAAGGCCCCATCAAGACCGCGCAAAGCGCCCCTCGAGAGACAAACATGTTCCGCACCCTGCTCAAATCCAAGATCCACCGCGTCAAGACCACGCAATGCGAGCTGCACTATGAAGGCTCCTGCGCCATCGACGAGGACCTGCTGGACGCCGCCAACATCGTCGAGAACGAGCAGGTGCACATCTGGAACATCGACAACGGCGAGCGCTTCGTCACCTATGCCATCAAGGGCCAGCGTGGCAGCGGCATGATCTCGGTCAACGGCTCGGCCGCGCGCCGTGCCGCCGTGGGCGACCTGCTGATCATTGCCTCCTTCGCCCAGGTGCATGAGACCGACGTGGCCACGCACCAGCCGCAGCTGGTCTTCGTGGACGATGCCAACCGCCAGGTCGAACTGCGCCACCACGTTCCCACGCAGCAGCTGTGAGCTGCGCTGCGGTGTGACAATCGCGCGATGACTCAATCGCTTGCCGCCCGCAGCCTTGCGGCTGTGTGGCACCCCTGCACCCAGATGAAGCGGCACGAGGCCGCGCCCCCCATCGCCATCGCGCGCGCACAGGGGCCCTGGCTCCACGACACCGAAGGGCGCCGCTACCTGGATGGCGTCAGCTCCTGGTGGGTCAACCTCTTCGGCCACAGCCATCCGCACATCCAGGCCGCGCTCACCGACCAGCTCGCCAGGCTGGACCATGTGATGCTGGCCGGCTTCACGCACGCACCCGTGGTGGAGCTGTCCGAACGGCTGGCCACGCTCACCGGCCTGGGCCATGCCTTCTACGGCAGCGACGGCGCATCGGCCACCGAGATCGCCCTCAAGATGAGCGCGCACTACTGGCGCAACCTGGGCCGCCCCGCCAAGAGCCGCTTTGCCGGCCTGGCCGGCGGCTACCACGGCGAAACCGTGGGCGCGCTGGCCGTGACTGACATCCCCCTCTTCCGCGAAGCCTATGCGCCCCTGGTGCGCCTGGCCGACACCGTGCCCAGCCCCGATGCACGCGGCGCGCAAGGCGGCGAAAGCCCGGTCGATGTGGCACGGCGCGCCGCCGAAGGCCTGCGCCAGTGGCTGGAGCAGCACCACGAGACCACGGCCGCCCTCATCGTCGAGCCGCTGGTGCAGTGCGCGGCCGGCATGGCCATGCACGACCCCGAATACCTGCGCCTGGCGCGCGCCCTGTGCGACCGCTACGAGGTGCACCTGGTGGTGGACGAGATCGCCGTGGGCTTCGGCCGCACGGGCAGCATGTTCGCCCACCAGCAGGCCGGCATACGGCCGGACTTCATCTGCCTGTCCAAGGGCCTGACGGGCGGCACGCTGGCCCTGTCGGCCGTGCTGACCACCGAGGCCGTCTACGCCGCCTTCTACGACGATTCCGTGGCGCGCGGTTTCCTGCACTCGCACTCGTACACCGGCAACCCGCTGGCCTGCCGTGCGGCCCTGGCCACGCTGGAGCTGTTCGAGCAGACCGATGCCATCAACGCCAACCTCGCGCTGGCGCAAAGGCTTGACGGCGCCTTCGCCCCTTTGAACCAGCACGCCCGCGTGCGCCACGCACGGCGCCAGGGAATGATCTGGGCCTGGGATGTGCAGACCTCCCTGCCCGATTTCTCGCGCCGCTACAGCGCAGCCGCACTGGAGCGCGGGCTGCTGCTGCGCCCTATCAGCAACACCCTCTACGCCATGCCTCCCTATTTGCTGGACGAAGAGGCCGTGCAGCACCTGGCCGCCAGCGCGCTGGCCGCCCTTGAAGACACCCTGGCCCAGGAGAACCATTCGTGAACGCCCACCGCACCATTGGCTGCTTTGTCACCGGCACCGACACGGGCGTGGGCAAGACCCTGGCCTCCTGCGGGCTGCTGCATGCGCTGGCCCGCCACCATGCCCGCGTGGTGGGCATGAAGGCCGTGGCCGCAGGCGCCGAGCCCGACGGCCAGGGCGGCTGGGCCAACGAGGACACGCTGGCGCTGCGCGCCGCCTCCACCCTGGCCGTGCCGCCCGAACTCGACAACCCCGTGCTGCTGCCCGATCCCATGTCGCCGCACATCGCCGCGCAGCGCGCGGGCCGCTCCATAGAGATCACACACATCGTGGACAGCTACCGGCGCCTGGCCGAACAGGCCGACGCCGTGGTGGTGGAAGGCGCGGGCGGCTTTCTCGTGCCGCTGTCCGACCAGCTCTCGGGCGCCGACCTGGCCTGCGCGCTGGACCTGCCCGTGGTCATGGTCGTGGGCCTGCGGCTGGGCTGCCTGAACCACGCCGCCCTCACGGCCGAGGCCATCCGCGCGCGCGGACTGCGCCTGGCCGGCTGGATTGCCAGCCGCGTGGACCCCGCCATGCTGGTGCCCGAGGAAAACATGGCCTGGCTGCGCCAGCACCTGGACCGGCAGCTGCAGGCGCCGCTGCTGGCCGACATCCCCTTCCAGCAGCACCCCGACCCGCGCGCCACCACCTACACCCTGCCGGAGCAATGGAAATGAGCGGCTCCTGGCTGGACGACATCCCCGCGCGCATCGCCGAACTCGACGCAGCCCACCTGCGCCGGCGCCGCCGCGCCACGGCGCCGCTGCAGGGAGCCGCCAGCGGCGCCCACATGGAGGTGGACGGCCACCCCATGCTGGCCTTTTGCAGCAACGACTACCTGGGCCTGGCCGGCCACCCCACCCTGGTGCGCGCCGCCTGCGCGGGCGCCCAGGCCTTTGGCGTGGGCTCGGGCGGCTCGCCCCTGGTCAGCGGCCACAGCACGGCCAACGCCGCGCTGGAGGAGCAGCTGGCGCACTTCGTGCAACTGCCGCGTGCGCTCTACTTCTATGCGGGCTACGCCACCAATGCCGGCATCGTGCCGGCCCTGGTGGGCGCGGGCGATGCCCTGTTCTCCGATGCGCTCAACCACGCCTGCCTGATCGACGGCGCCCGCCTGTCGCGCGCCCAGGTCCACCGCTATGCCCATGCCGACCTGGGCGACCTGGCCGCGCAACTGGCCGCCAGCACGGCCCGGCGCAAGCTGGTCATCAGCGATGCCGTGTTCAGCATGGACGGCAACGTGGCCGACATCCGCGGACTGCTGGCGCTGTGCGAGCAATACGACGCGCTGCTGCTGCTCGACGACGCGCATGGCTTCGGCGTGCTGGGCCCCCAGGGCCGGGGCAGCCTGGCCGAGGCGGGACTGACGGGCGCAAACGCCTCGCCCCGCGTGCTCTACATGGCCACCCTGGGCAAGGCCGCTGGCGTGGCCGGTGCCTTTGTCGCGGGCAGCGACATGCTGGTCGAATGGCTGCTGCAAAAGACGCGCAGCTACATCTTCGCAACCGCCGCGCCGCCCATGCTGGCCAGCGCGCTGCAGGCCAGCGTGGCCCTGATCGAGGCCGAGGACGAGCGCCGCGAGGCCCTGGCCGAACGCATTGCCGAGCTGCGCGCCGGCCTCACGCCGCTGCTGGCGCGCACGGGCTGGCAGCTGCTGCCTTCGCGCACCGCCGTGCAGGCCCTGGTCATAGGCTCCAACGCCACGGCCCTGGCCGTGATGGAGGGCCTGCGCGAGCGCGGCCTGTGGGTGCCCGCCATCCGCCCGCCCACCGTGCCCGAAGGCACGGCGCGGCTGCGCATTGCGCTGTCGGCCTCCCACACGCGCATCGACGTGCAGCTGCTGCTGACGGCGCTGGACGAGGTCTCGCGCCTGGCCCCACCCCTCCCCTGAATCCCTCTTCACCACCGGAACGGAGACATCCATGCCCCATCTCTACGTCGAATACACCGACAACCTCGCCGGCCTGCCCGGCCAGCAACTGCTGACCGAACTCAATGCCTTCGTCTGCGGCCACCCCAGCATCCTGGACGAGGCCGACGTCAAGGCCCGCCTGCTGCCGGTCAGCCAGTTCGAGATCGGCTCGGCACCCGCCAACCGCGGCTTCGTCCACGTGCAGCTGCGCCTGCTGGCGGGCCGTACCGACACGGCCAAGAAGGAACTGTCCGAAGGCATTGCCGCGGTGCTGCGCCGCCTCACGCCCCAGCCGGCCGGCATGATGGTCCAGCTCAGCGTGGAAATCGCCGACATGGACAAGCCCAGCTACTACAAGGGTCGCCTGTAAGGCAGGCGCCGGGCCTTGTCCGCCGTGAGCACCCGCGCACGCTGCACGCAATGCCTGCGCCCTGAGCGCACCTGCCTGTGCCCCCTGGTGCAGCCGGTGCCGCATGCGGTGCAGCTGCTGGTGCTCCAGCATCCCGAGGAAGAACTGCAGGCCAAGGGCACGGGCCGGCTGCTGCACCTGTGCCTGCCCGCCAGCCGCCTGGCGGTGGGCGAGGCCTTCGAGCCAGCGCAGTTGCAGGCACTGCTGCACGCGCCCTGGCAGTCGGGCGACGCCCCGCGGCAGGCCGTACTGCTCTATCCGGAAACGCCGCACGGCGACCAGCTGGGCCTGGCCAGGCAAGCGCCCTGGCCGCAGCCCGCGCCATGCCCCGAGGACCTGCGCCTGGTGGTGCTGGACGCCACCTGGCGCAAGAGCCGCAAGATGCTCTACCTCAACCCCGGCCTGCAGGCCCTGCCGCGCCTGGCACTGCAGGGCGACCTGCCCGCCTCGCGCTACGGCGCCCTGCGCAAGGCCCATGCGCCGGGCCAGCTGTCCACGCTGGAGGCAGCGGCCTGCGCGCTGCAACGGCTGGCGCCTGCCGGCCCGTCGCTGCAGCCGCTGCGCGATGCGTTCGAGGGGCTGCTGTCCCTGCATGCCCTGCACAGGCCCGAATGAAAAAACGCCTCGGGGAACGAGGCGTTTTTCATGGCGGCCGGCCGTGCTTCAGTTTTCCGGCGTGATCTTGGCGAACTTGACCAGTTCGGCGTACTTGCCCATGTCGGTACGGATGATCTGGGCCAGGTTTTCGTCGCCCGTGGGGGCAATGATGCCCGCCCCTTCCAGGCGCGCGCGCATCGCCGGATCGGCCAGGCCCGCCTTCAAGGCCTTCTGCAGGCTGGCCATCACATCGGCAGGCAGGTCCTTGGGTCCCGCCAGCCCGAACCAGCCGCTCAGCGCATAGCCCTTGAGCGCCGCGTTCTCGCCCAGCGCGGGCACGTCCTTCATCATGGCGATGCGGTGGGCCGTGGTCACGCCCAGGGCCTTGATCTTGCCGCTCTGGATGAACGGAGCCGCCACCGAGGGAGAGACGATGGCGAAATCCAGGTTGCCGCCGGCCAGGTCGCTGGTCATCGCGGCCGATCCCTTGTAGGGCACATGGACGATGTCCACCCCGGCAATCTTCTTGATCAGCTCGCCCGAGAAATGCGGAGTGGACCCGATGCCCGGGCTGCCGTAGCTGTACTTGCCGGGATGGGCCTTGGCCAGGGCGATGAACTCGTCGATGGTCCTGGCCGGCATCTTGGTGCCGGCCACCCACAGGTTGGGCAGCACGCCGGTCAGCGCGATGCCGGTCAGGTCCGTGGCCGGGTCGTACTTCTGCGCGGCGTTGACGAACTTCGTGCCCGCCAATTCGTTGCTGGAGCCTGCGAGCAGGGTATAGCCGTCGGCCTTGGCACCGACCACGCGCTGCGCGGCAACCACGCCGGCGGCACCGGGCACGTTGTCGACCACGACGGTCGCATTGAGGTGCTTGGCCAGGATGTCACCCACCACGCGCCCCACCAGGTCGACCGAGCCGCCTGCCGCGTAGCCGACGACGACGCGAATGGGCTTGTTGGGATAGGTGGTCTGGGCGCACAGCGGGCCCGCCGCCAGGACAGCCGCGGCGCTGATCAGCGCGCGGCGGGAAATACGGAATTCATGCATGGATCGATCTCAGGGGAGACAGGTATCAGCCAACAATCAAAATGATATTGCTCAACAATATTCACCGATTGTCTGACATTGCCTTGTGGAATCCATCCCTGAAAACCATGAGTTCCGCCCGTGGCCCTAGCCTGCAGTTCAGCGCAGAACCGCCGGCAGCCAGCCGCGCAGGCTGTTGACGAAGGCCCAGCCCTGCACGCGCGGCAGATCGTCCAGCCGCACCGGGTGCTCCGCCACGCGGCCCTCGTCCAGCGCCACCGCGCGGCCCACGCCGGGCAGCAGGCCGCTGGACAGCGGCGGGGTCACCCAGCGGCCCGCCAGCAGCACGGCGATGTTGCCGCGCGTGCCCTCGGTGATCTCGCCGTCCTCGTTGTGGAGCACGGTGTCGAACACCGAGGCATCGGTGGGCTGCAGGCTGTCGTAGTGCGCGCGGCGCGAGGTCTTGAAACGCACCCAGTCGCCACGCGCCACCGCATTGGCGATGGGCCGGTCGGCCAGCGCCAGCCGAACAGGCGTGGCGGAAGGCGGCAGCGGCGCCGCCTGGGTCTGTATCCGCCCCGTGGCATCCAGCGCCAGGCGCACGCGCCAGTGGCCGCTGGCGTGCGCCTGGCGCAGTTGCTGCAGTGCCTGCTCCAGCACGGCATCCGTGCAGGGCCGGCCGAAATGCCGCGCCGCGTCCTGCATGCGCGTCACATGGCGCTGCAGGTGGATGAAACCGCCATCCCGCAGGGCCAGGGTTTCCAGAATGTCGAAATCCAAGTCCGTATCCGCCATGGCTGCACGCCCTTTCACACCTTGTCCAGAAAAGCCCTCTTGTGGCGCCATTCCTGCCATTCGGCAGGCGCCTCGGCGCCCGACGTGATGCCGCTGCCGATGCCGCAGCGCAGTTCCGTGCCACGCGCCACCACCGTGCGTATGGGCACATTGAAGGTGGCGTGCACGCGCCCCGCGGCGATGCCGGGCCGCACCACGCCCACGGCGCCGCAGTACACGCCGCGCGGACCCGATTCCAGTTCGTGGATGAGCCGCATGGCCTGGCGCTTGGGCGCGCCCGTGATGGAGCCGCAGGGAAACAGTGCCGCAAACACGTCCGCCAGGCCCATGCCGGGCCGCGTGCGCGCCTGCACGTCGGACGTCATCTGCCACACGGTGGGCAGGGGTTCGGCATGGAACAGGCGCGGCACCTGGACGCTGAAAGGCTCGGCAATGCGCGAGACATCGTTGCGCAGCAGGTCCACGATCATCACGTTCTCGGCCCGCTCCTTGGGCGAGGACCGCATGGCCTGGACATTCGCCTCGTCCTGTGCAGGCGTGGCGCCACGGGGCGCCGTGCCCTTCATGGGGCGCGTGAGGATGCGCTCGCCATCCCAGTCGAAGAACAGCTCGGGCGAGACGGACAGCACCTGCTCGTCGCCGCTGTCCATGCAGGCCACGTAGCCGCCGGGCTGGGCACGGCGCAGCGCGGCGAACAGCGATGGAATGTCGCCCAGCAGCCGGCCCATGAACTGGGCCGTGTAATTGATCTGATAGCAGTCACCGGCCGCAATCGCCTCGTGGATGCGCGCAATGGCGGCATCGAAATCGGCGCGTTCCAGGCCGGGCTGCCATTGCACCTGAGATTGCGCCTGAGGGCCGGTATCGACTGCGTCCGCGTCTTCAGGCCAGGGCCGGGGGCCGTCGAAGACGGCAAACCAGGCCAGCGGCTCGCCTGGCAGCGTGGCATGCAAGGCGCCCGCGTAGGCCGCGTCAAACGCCGCCGCCGCCTCGTAGCGCACCCAGCCCAGGCACCACAGGCCGGCCTGGGCGGCCTGCTGCACGGCGTCAAGCACACCGCGCACCTGCTCGGGCGCATGGGCTGCCAGGCTGTACAGCGGCGGCCCGAAGCCATGGCGCAGCCGGGCGGCCGAACCGTCATGGGGATTGGGAAAATCGATCAGAAACTTCACAAAACGGCCGTCAACGCGTGCTGTACTTGCATCAGCAGCTTCGCTATCGATAGCAGCCACTGACACGGGGCCGCCCAGTGTAGAGCGAGGGAAACAAAAAAGCGCCCCGAAGGGCGCCAAACCAAGCGTCCCGAAAGGACGCTTTCCACCAACAGGCCCGGCACCATGCCGGACCCATATCCATTCACATCACTTCTGCGTGACGGTGTGCTGGCCTTCCAGGCGGGCCACGGCCTCACGGTAGGCGGGGCCGCTGCGCAGTTGCTGGTAGCGGGCCAGGCCGCGCTGGTATTCGGCCGAGTTGTAGCTGATGTCGCGGTCTGCCGAAGGCGAGGGCAGGTAGGTCATGCCCGCCTGGTGCCACATTTCGAGGTCGGCCAGCACTTCGGCGCGGCTCAGGCCTGCGGTGGCGGAGGACGAGGGGGAAACGGCTTCTTGGGCCATTGCAGTGCCGGCGAGGCCCAGGGTCAGGGCGGCCAGTGAAGCGGAGAGGGTACGCATGTCAGATCCTTTCAAAAGGCCGCTCGGCATTCATTTCCTCACGGCATGGACGTACTATGCGGCGCTGCAGCATTCTTCGTCTGTGCGTTTTCTCACGTGTTTTCGCATCCGGCCCGGGCGGCCCGCTGCCTTTTCACCCGTGCTCCCCTCGACAGAAGGCGAATTCACGCGTTCCTGAAACAGTGTTTTTCGCGGCTTGAAACAGCCGCGGCAGGCAAAGGCTCAGCGCGCTTCCTCGAGCAGCACGCGCAGGCCTTCGACATGGCAGATGCGCAGGTTGCGGCCTTCACGCCGCAGCAGGCCCAGGCGCACCAGGCGCGACATCTCGCGCGCCACTTCCTCGCGGCTGGAGCCCAGCATCAGGGCCAGGTCGGTCTGCCGGGGTGCGGGCGCCAGCAGGGCCTGTCCCTGGTCGATGCCCGCGCGCTCGGCACGTTCCAGCAACTGGGTATGCAGGCGGCTGCGCACCGACAGCGTTCCCAGATCCACCATGCGGCGTGCCAGCGCCACGGCCAGGTCGCTGAGCCGGCCGATGAAGGCGCGCAGGACCTGGGGCTCGTTCATGAGCAGGGCTTCCACATCCTCATGGGCCAGCGAGGCAATCAGGCTGGGCACGCCTGCCTCGACCACCAGGGGCATGGCCGTGCAGCCCACCTGCTGCTGCGGCAGACCGCCGAAGAACACGCCCTGGGCAATCTCGCCCAGCGTGAGCCCGCGCCCATTGGGGGCATAGCTGCTGACGCGCAAGCCGCCCTGCACGAGCATGTAGAGACGCTGATCGGTGTACGCGCCCTCCAGCGTCTGGTGCAGCGCCAGATGCTGCCAGCGGCACTGCGCCGCCAGTTCGGCCAGTCGCTCGTCGGTCAGGCTTTGCAGCACATGGACCTGGCGCAGGCCCTGCCAGGCCACGGCGGGAAGAAGCGGAGATGTCTGTAAGGAACCGGACATGGTGCAACACCGTTGAAGCGCATCCGCAGGGCCTGTGCGGGCCCTGTCGTCCGTCGCGGGAAGTACAGCATAGCGGGATCGCATAGACTCGTCGCGCGCCGGGAATCGCACTGTCCGGCTCCCCGGATGGCCGCACCGCGCAGCACAGAAAAAAGGGAGGGCTTCATGGAATCGAGCATCGAATCGGCACGACCACCCGCGCGCCCGCAGGCCACCGTGGCGGCCTGGGCGCAATCCGTGGAACAGGCGATCGCCAGCCAGCAATGGCATGGCGCGTGGCGTGCACTCATAGACGCCGCCCTGCCGGCCGAAACCGCCGTGCAGCAGAGCCTGCTGACTGCGCTGGACGCCTGGGATGGCCTCGCGGCCGATTCCGGCGCAGAGCCACGCCGCGCGCTGGTGCAGCAGGCCTTCGATGCCCTGCATGCCGCCCATGCCCCGGGCCAGGCGCTGCAGGCCGACTCCGCACCTCCCCGCGCGCACCGCGCGTACCGTGTACAGGGTCGGCAACTGGTCAAGCGCTACCGGCGCGGCGGCTTTGCGCTGGGGCCGGTGGATGTGGCCGTGGAGCCCGGCACCATCCTGGGACTGGTGGGCGAGAACGGCAACGGCAAGACCACCTTGCTGCGCCTGCTGGCCGCCGATCTGGCGCCCGACGCAGGGCAGCTGGACTGGGGCGTTCCCGCCGCCGATGCCTACCTGCTGCGCGTCCAGCTCGCCTATATCCCCCAGCGCCCGGCCGTCTGGGGCGGGCGCCTGATGGACCATCTGCAATTCGCCGCGCGCAGCCATGGCGCCGTGGGCCAACGCAACATCTGCCTGGTACAGCTGGTCATCGCGCAGCTGGGGCTGCGCGCCTTCCGGGGCCACCAGTGGAAACAGCTGTCCTCGGGCTACAAGATGCGCTTCGAGCTGGCGCGCGCCCTGCTGTGCCGGCCGCGCGTGCTGCTGCTGGACGAGCCCCTGGCCAATCTGGACATCAACGCCCAGCAGACCCTGCTGACCGATCTGCAGTCGCTGGCGCGCTCGCCCTGGCAACCCATGGCCCTGGTGCTGAGTTCACAGCAGCTGTACGAGGTGGAAAAGGTGGCCGACCAGGTGCTGTTCCTGGAGCAAGGCCAGCCGCGCAGCGTCCAGCAGAGCTTTGCCGCCATGCAAGGCTGCGCCATCGAGTTCGAGACCGGCTGGGCCATGGCGCAACTGAAGCCCTGGCTGGACCGGCTGCCATCCCATACGCACCAGCTCAGCGGCCAGACCCACATCGTGAGCTTTCACGTGCCGTTCACGGCAGCGCAGTTCCTGGCGCAGGCCGTGCAGGCAGAGATGCCCGTGCGCTATTTCCGCGACATCACCGCATCCACCCGCCGCCTGTTCGTGAGGGACTGAGCCATGCCACGTTTTTCCGATATGACGAACCGCTGGGACCAATGGGTGCTGATGCGCTGCCCCCTGCTGTGGCAGCTGCGCCTGCACTGGTATCTGCCGCTGGCGCTGCTGTGGTGCGTGCTGGTGCTGGGCATCTGGATGCAATGGATGGCCGAACCCGCGCGCTGGATGGGCTCCCTGCCCGGCGTTGCGTCCACGGCCCGGCAAACGCCCGAGCAATTGGCACTGGACATCGGCTTCGTCGTGGCCTGGATCGTGGCGATCGGCCTGGCGCTGTGGTGGTTGCTGCGCGTGCGCATCCACAACCGCTGGCGCGAACACGCCCCCGTGGGCCGCTGGGGCCTGTGGTGGGAGTACCTGTGGGGAGCCTTGTTCCTATCGCTATTGTTCGCGCCTGCGATCGCCTTTTCGCCCATCTATGAAATGCGGATGCAGCGCCAATGGTCGGACACGGATGTCAGTGCACAGATCCAGACTGTCGAGCAAGTCGCCGCCCTGGAGGCGCTTGCCGCGCCACGCCAGGCGGCCATGCTCGTGGAATGGATACGTGTGCTGCGCGAGGAAGAGGTCGATCCGGCGAAGTACCCGAGCATCCAGGCCCTGGTCTGGTTGATGCGCGGAGACCAGGCCGCGATTGCCGCGACGCTGGAGCGCTACGGCCAGCCATTGCAGGCCAGAGGCTATGTGCGCCAGTCTGCCAGCTCCGCCCGGGAGGAGGCGGAGCACCTGCTGGCCAGCTACCGCAGCGCGCTGCAATCCCCCCTGGCCGAGGAATGGCGCGCCTACCTGGCCGCGAACCCGCAACCAGGGAATGGCGAGAGGGTATCCAGAGCGCAGAACTCCAACTGCAAACCAGCCCTGGGTCGCAGCAGGCCTTTGGATCTGGAGCCGGATCCGCGCAAATGCTTCGGTACCTATCTGGCCCAGAGCAACCGTGAGTGGCTCATGCTGCTGGAGATGTTCGGCAGCCGGTGGAGCCCGATGCAGCATGTGCAATGGAAGCACGCGCGCTACGGCCTCGCCCTGCCGGCCTACCAGGAAAGCCATCTGCGGCGCGCTGACAGGTCCCGCGACGACGAATGGCCAAGGATGTCCCAGTTGCTGGCGGCCGCCAGCGCTGGCTTTTTCCTCGCCTTGGCCCTGGTGCTGGTGCGCCTGATGCCTGCCATGCAACTGGTGGCCTGGGGCGCATGCCTGGTCCTGACCATGCTTGGCAGCGTGCTGGCCGGGATGCTGGGAATCACCAACCTCTATGTGCTGGGGCTGTTTCCAGCCGCGCTGATATCGGTCGCCTGGCTGCGCATCCGTGTGCTCAAGCGCCCCTGGGCCGGCGCGGTCCTGCTGGCCCTGGGCATGTCGCTGGCCCTGATATGGCTCGCCGCCGCCTGGTCCAAGTGGTCCGCACTGCTGTTGCCCCAACCCGCCGGCAGCGCAGGCCCCTGGACGGATACCCAGCACTGGCTGGACCTGCTGATGGGCACGCCTGCCGTGGCAGCCAGCACGGCCATGCTCGTGGCCCTGCTGTCTCCGCTGTGGCGCCGATGGCGTGGCCTGCCCGAAAGGTGACGGAAAAGCAAAGGACAGCTCAGGGACAGGTGCCCCCCGCGCGCATCGCATAGACTCGCGGCAATTCCATCCCCCTCCGAGCGCCCCATGACCCAAGCACCCGTCACCGCCGGCACGCCCTACGGCACCATCCCTCCCGCCTCGCCGCTGCCCCAGCGCCGCCCCGTGAGCCTTCCGCGCCTGGCGCAGATGCGCGAGGCCGGCGAGAAGATCACCATGGTCACCGCCTATGACGCCACCTTCGCGGCCGTGGCCGATGCGGCCGGCGTGGAGTGCATTTTGGTGGGCGATTCGCTGGGCATGGTCTGCCAGGGCCTGCACAGCACCGTGGGCGTGTCGCTGCAGGACATGTGCTACCACACGGCCAGCGTGGCGCGCGGTCTGCACCGCGTGCAGGGCACGGCCTGGCTGATCGCCGACATGCCCTATGGCAGCTACGCCGAAAGCCGCGAGCAGGCCATGCGCAGCGCCTGCGAGCTGATGCAGGCCGGCGCCCATATGGTCAAGCTCGAAGGCGGCGGCTGGACCGCGCCCACCGTGCAATTCCTGGTCGAGCGCGGCGTGCCCGTCTGCGCCCACCTGGGCCTGACGCCGCAGACCGTGCATGCGCTGGGCGGCTACCGCGTCCAGGGCAAGAGCGACGAGGGCGCGGCCACGCTGCGCCGCCATGCGCTGGAGCTGCAGGATGCAGGCGCCTCCATGCTGGTGCTGGAGATGGTGCCGGCACAGCTGTCGCGCGAACTCACGGCCGAGCTGCCGCACTGCCACACCATCGGCATCGGCGCAGGCAGCGGCACGGCCGGACAGGTCCTGGTGCTGCACGACATGCTGGGCGTGAACCTGGGCAAGATGGCCCGCTTCGTGCACAACTTCATGGCGGATGCGGGCAGCGTCAAGGGCGCCTTCGAGGCCTATGTGCATGCCGTGAAGAACGGCAGCTTCCCCGACGACAGCAAGCACGCCTGGTAGTCCGGCAGGCTGCACGATCCGTTTTTCCGCTTCCCGCTTCCCGTTCCCCCGTTTTCCCATGCAAATCGTCCACTCCATCGCCGACCTGCGCGCCATCCTGTCGAGCAAGGGCCGCCCCGCCTTCGTGCCCACCATGGGCAATCTGCACGACGGCCACCTGTCCCTGGTGCGCGCCGCGCGCCAGCACGGCGACATTGCCGTGGCCAGCATCTTCGTGAACCGCCTGCAGTTCCTGCCGCACGAGGATTTCGACAGCTATCCGCGCACCTGGGAGGCCGACTGCGCCAAGCTGGAGGCCGAAGGCTGCGACCTGCTGTTCGCCCCGCGCGAAGCCGATCTCTACCCCGAGCCGCAGACCTTCAAGATCCAGCCCGACGCGCAGTTGGCCGACATCCTCGAAGGCCATTTCCGCCCCGGCTTCTTCACGGGCGTGTGCACCGTGGTGATGAAGCTGTTCTCAGCCGTATTCTTCGCCAGCGGCGGCGGAACGGCCGTGTTCGGCAAAAAGGACTACCAGCAGTTGATGGTGATCCGCCGCATGGTCGAGCAGTTCGCCCTGCCCGTGAACATCGTGGCCGGAGACACGGCGCGCGCCGACGACGGCCTGGCGCTGAGTTCGCGCAACGGCTACCTGAGCGACGACGAGCGGCAGCAGGCCATGGCGCTGTCGCTGGCGCTCAAGCAACTGGCCGATGCCGCGCGTGCGGGCCAGGCGCCGCTGGCCGAACTGGAAGCCTGGGCCATGCAATCCCTGGCCGCCCAGGGCTGGGAGCCCGACTACCTGACCGTGCGCCTGCGCCGTGACCTGCAGCCCCCCGCCGAGGGCGCGCAACTGGCCGGTGCACCACTGGTGGCCCTGGGCGCCGCGCGCCTGGGCAAGACGCGCCTGATCGACAACCTGGAGTTCTGATCCAGCGCAAAACCCTGGCGGCCATGGCGGTCCAAGCTGGATGCCATGGCCAAGAAATTCCCCACCCACCCCGCCCATCCCGAGCGCACCTGCTGGGGATGTGACCGCTACTGCGCCCGCGACGAGCTGGCCTGCGGCAACGGATCGGACCGCACACAGCACCCGGTGGAGATCTTTGGCGACGACTGGATGCAGTGGGGTCCGGGCCCGTGCCTGGCCCCCGAGCCCGCCGCCGAACCCCGGCCTCAGTCCACCAGATAGCGCTCCACCAGCAGGCTCCAGTACGCGGCACCGGTCAGCAGGTTGTCGTCGTTGAAGTCGTAGCGCGGGTGGTGCACGGGGTGGCAGTGCTCGCTGAACAGGCCATTGCCCAGGCGCAGGTAGCAGCCCGGCCGGCGCTCCAGCATGAAGGCGAAATCCTCGCCCGGCGTGATCGGGCCGAAGTCCGGATCCACGCACTGCGGCCCCACCAGCTCGCGCGCAACCTCCACGGCGAAATCGACCTCGCGCCCGGTGTTCACCAGCACCGGATAGCCCTGCTGGTGCTCGATCTGCACGCTGGCGCCATAGCTTTGCGCCTGCCCCTGGGCAATGGCCTCGATGCGCTCGCGCAGCTGCACCCTCACGCCGGGATCGAAGCAGCGCACGCTCAGCTCGATGCGCGCCTCGTCGGGAATGACGCCGTAGAAGCCCCCCGATTGCAGCGAGCACACGGACAGCACCGCCGTCTGCATGGGATCGACATTGCGCGAGACGATGCTTTGCAGCGCCATCACGATGCTGGCCGAGACCACGGACGGGTCCACCGTGAGATGGGGGCGCGCCACATGCCCGCCCTTGCCGATGACGCGGATGGCGATCTTGTCCGTCGCCGGCTGAAAGGCACCCTTGCGCATCATGAAGTGCCCCAGCTCCGCGCCCGGATGGTTGTGCATGCCGAACACGGCATCGCAGGGAAAGCGCTCGAACAGGCCGTCGGCGATCATGCGCTCGGCCCCGCTGTCATGGCCGCGCTCCTCGGCCGGCTGGAAGTACAGGTGCAGCGTGCCCGAGAAATTGCGCGTCCTGGCCAGGTACCGGGCAGCGCCCAGCAGCATGGCGGTGTGGCCATCGTGGCCGCAGGCGTGCATCTTGCCCTCGATGCGGCTCGCATAGGGCAGGCCGGTCTTTTCCTGCATGGACAGGGCGTCCATGTCGGCGCGCAGGCCGATGCGGCGGCCGCCCGTGCCCGCGCTCAGCGTGCCGACCACGCCCGTGGTACCCACGCCGGTGGCCACCTCGAAGCCCCATTCGGCCAGCTTTTCGGCGACCAGCGCAGCCGTGCTGCGCTCCTCGAATGCGATCTCGGGATGGCTATGGATGCGGTGGCGGATGGCCCGGATCTCGGGCATGTCCCCGGCCAGCTCGGCCAGTTTCTGGTGTCTTGCGGTCTGGTTCATGCTTGGGCTCACTCGGGGCGCAGGTCCAGCTGCCTGACGGCATCGTTCCATTTGCGGTGCTCGGCCGCCAGGAAGGCCTGGAAATCGGCCGGCGTTCCCGGCATGACTTCGTTGCCGGTGGCCGCCAGCGTGGTCTGGATGTCCGGCTGTGCCAGCACTTTTTGCAGGGCAGCGTTGAGTTTGTGGATGACGGCCTCGGGCGTTCCCTGGGGCGCGACCAGTCCGTACCAGGAAGTGACGTCGAAGCCCGGGTAGCCGGATTCGGCGATCGTCGGGATCTGGGGCAGGTTCTTGAGCCGCGTGGCCCCCGAGACGGCCAGGCCGCGCATCTTGCCGGCCTGGATCATGGGGCCCGAGGACGAGGCGATGTCGAAGGCCACATCCACATCCCCGGCCAGGATGCCCGTGAGCATGGGGGCCGTGCCCTTGTACGGCACATGGGTCATGCGCATGCCTGCGCTGGCACTGAGCATCTCCATGGCGATCTGCGGGCTCACGCCGGCGCCCGTGGACCCGTAGTTGACTCCGCCGGGCCGGGACTTGGCCTGCGCCACGAGCTGGCGGACATCGCGCAGCGGCGAGTCCTGCCGAACGACCAGGATGTTGGGCACCTTGACCAGGCCGCCCACGGGCGCGAAGTCCCTGGCCAGATTGGCCTTCATCGAGGGGTACAGCAAGCCCGGGCTGTAGACCAGCGAGGTCCCGCCGAACAGCAGCGTATGGCCATCGGCAGGCGCCTTGGCGACGAACTGCGCCGCGATGTTGGTGCCGGCCCCCGGCTTGTTCACCACGATGACGGCCTGGCCCAGCTCGCGGCCCAGCCCGTCGCCGACCAGGCGGGCCGTGGTGTCGGCCGAGCCGCCCGGCGTGAAGCCGACGATGATCTGTATGGGCTGCATGGGAAAGCGCGGCTCCTGCGCGCCTGCGGCGGTAGCCAGCGCGCAGCCCAGGGCCGGCAGGATGAGGCGGGGGTGTATCACGATCATGTTTCCTCGTATGGCTCTTGAATGGCGTCTTTCCGGACCGGGCCGCCCTGTGCCTGACTGGCCGCGTGAAATTGAAATTCAGTGTAGGTTTCGGGTCTTGATTCAACAAATCGATATGAATGATGTCTCGCATCGATCATTTCAATCTGCGCTCCTTCGACCTGAACCTGCTGCTGGCTTTCGACGCGCTGATGCAGGAGCGCAGCGTGACGCGTGCCGCCGCCTGCCTGCGCATCAAGCAACCGGCCATGAGCCATGCGCTGTCCACGCTGCGCCTGCTGATGGACGATGAACTGTTCGTGCGCGTGGGCTACCACATGGAGCCCACGCTGATGGCCCGCGAACTGCACGCCCCGGTGCGCGAGCTGCTGGAGGCCTCGCAGAGGCTGCTGCTGTCGCGCCGCAGCTTCGATCCGGCCACCGATGAACACACCTTCCGCATCGGCATCTCCATCCAGTCCGAATCGCTGCTGGTCTCCGAGCTGTTTGCCGACCTGGCCGTGTCCGCACCGCGCGTGAAGCTGCTGCTCAGCCCCACCAGCCGCGAGCGGGCCTTCGACGCGCTGGATGCCGAGCAGATCGACCTGGCCATCGGCTACCTGCCCGGCGGCAGCGGCTGGCACCGCCGGCAGATGCTGTTCGACCTGGGTGTGGTTTGCTGCTACCACCCGGCCCTGCTGCCGTTTGCCGCGCCGCTGAGCCTGGCGCAGTACCAGGCCGGCCGCCACGCCATGATCTCGGCCAAGGACAGCCTGTACGGCTACCTGGAAGATGCGCTGGAGGCGGCAGGTGTGGCCATCAACCCGGTGCTCGCGGCATCCAACTTCCTCACGCTGTTCGCCACCGTGGCACGCGCACCGTTGCTGACCACGGTGCCGGCCATCGTGGCACGCCACTATGCGCCGCTGTTCGGCCTGGCCATCAGCCCGCTGCCGTTTGCCTTTCCGTCCTTCCCCGTGGAGCTGGTCTGGCATGCGCGCAGCCATGAGGACAGCGCCCACCGGTGGCTGCGCCAGCGCCTGGAGCGCAGCGCCCAGGCCATCGTTCCCGCCGACATGGTGCGCACCCCTTCGGCCTAGGCACTGCCGCCTTCAGCCGACCGCGGCCACCTCGGCGGCGAGCGCGTCCACCAGCCACTGCACCTCGGCCACGGCCGGCCGGTGCAGCGGCAGCAGCGCATGGACCTGGAAGGGAATGGAAAACGCCAGCGGCCGCACCACCAGCTGCGGCCCCGCGCAGGCACGCGCCGTCAGCGGATTGACGATGGCCACGCCCAGGCCATGCTGGACCATGGCGCAGACCGCCACGGCGCTGTGGGTCTCCAGGTGCAGCTGGCGCTGCACGCCGGCCTGCTCGAACACGGCATCGATCTGCTGGCGATAGGGATCGTCGCGCGCCAGGCTGACAAAGCTTTCCCCGGCAAAGTCAGCCACCTCCAGCACCGGCCTTGCGGCCAGCGCATGGCCTGCGGGCAGCACGGCCACCTCGTCCATGGCGGGCAGCGCAAGGGCGCGCGTGCCCGGAGGCGCCTCGGCCAGCTCGGCCAGGCCCAGGTCGTAGCGCTGGGCGGCCATCCACTCCTGCAGCAGCGGCGCCTCCTGCGTGGCCACGCTGACGGCCACTGGGCCATGCTCCGCATGCAGGCGCGCCAGCGCTGCGGGCAGCAGCGCATGGCTGAGGGCGGGCAGGCACAGCACGTTGATGCGCGCCTGGTGCGGCCGCGCCAGGGCCAGCGCATGCTCGACCACGCGGTCCAGCCCCTGCCAGCTGCGCTGCACCTCGGCCCACAGCGAGAGGGCGCGTGCCGTGGGCCGCAGCCGGCCCTGGGCGCGCTCGAACAGCGCATAGCCCAGCAGGCTCTCCATCCGCGCCAGTTCGCGGCTGACGGTGGGCTGGGAGCTGAACAGCATCTGCGCCGCCGCCGTGGCGCTGCCGCTGAGCATGAGCGCGCGAAACACCTCCAGGTGGCGGTGGGAGATGCGGGGTTCGGGAGACGTGTGCGGCGGCGCGGGGTCTTGCATGGCAGGAGCATATCCAAATCAAATAGACACCATAAGAACAAGCATTGGACTGAATGACTCCCATCCGCCATCATGCGCGGCAGTTCCCCTGAAAGAGACACCATGTCCAATCCCTTCTCGCCCGCCCAGCTCTGGGCCCTGGCCGACCAGCACGGCACGCCGCTGTGGGTCTATGACGCCGCCACCATTCGCGCACGCATCGCCCAGCTCAAGGCCTTCGACACCATCCGCTTTGCGCAGAAGGCCTGCTCCAACATCCACATCCTGCGGCTGATGCGCGAGCAGGGCGTGAAGGTGGACGCCGTCTCGCGCGGCGAAATCCTGCGCGCCCTGGCCGCCGGCTACGCAGCCGGCCATGGCGACGACCTGCACAGCGACATCGTGTTCACCGCCGACGTGATGGACGAGGCCACGCTGGCCTGCGTGGCCGAGCACAAGGTGCCCGTGAACGCCGGCTCCATCGACATGCTGCACCAGCTGGCCCAGGCCTCGCCCGGCCATCCCGTGTGGCTGCGCATCAACCCCGGCTTCGGCCACGGCCACAGCAACAAGACCAACACGGGCGGCGAGCACAGCAAGCACGGCATCTGGCACAGCGACCTGCTGGCGGCGCTGCAGGCCATCCGCGACGGCGGCCTGAAGCTGGCCGGCCTGCACATGCACATCGGCTCGGGCGTGGACTACGGCCACCTGCAGCAGGTCTGCGGCGCCATGGTCGAGCTGGTGCGCGCCACCCGCCAGGCAGGCCATGACCTGCAGGCCATCTCGGCCGGCGGCGGCCTGTCCATTCCCTACCGCGATGGCGACGCCACCATCGACACCGCCCACTACCACGGCCTGTGGGATGCGGCACGCAAGGACGCCGAGGCCATCGTGGGCCACGCGCTGGGCCTGGAGATCGAGCCGGGCCGCTTCCTGGTGGCCGAGTCGGGCGTGCTGCTGGGCCAGGTGCGCGCCACCAAGAATGCGGGCAGCAACCATTTCGTGCTGGTCGATACGGGCTTCAACGAGCTGATGCGCCCTTCCATGTACGGCAGCTGGCACGGCATGGAAGTGCTGCGCCGCGACGGCCAGGCCATGCCCCTGCGCGATGCCGTGGTCGCCGGCCCGCTGTGCGAATCGGGCGACGTGTTCACCCAGGGCGACGGCGGCGTGGTGCTGCCGCGCGCGCTGGCCGGCGCCTCGGTGGGCGACCTGCTGGTCATCCATGACACGGGGGCCTATGGCAGCTCCATGTCCAGCAACTACAACACGCGCCCGCTGGCCGCCGAGGTGCTGGTCGATGGCGACAGCGCGCGCCTGATCCGCCGCCGCCAGACGGTGGAGGAACTGCTGGGTCTGGAGCTGGGCCTGTAACTGGGCATGTAGCGCGCCAGGCGCCAGGATTTCTGACGCAAAAAAGCCCCGGGGCCTTCCAGCTCCGGGGCTTTTTCATCGCCGGGCCGCCCCAAGATGAAAAGCGGCCCCCTCGGGGGGCAGTGGACCTTGCGCAGCAAGGGAAGCGTGTGGGCCATTTTTCATGGACACCGAAGAATCACTCGCCGCGCGGATCGCGCGCCATCAGGTGCTGCACGGCCTCGGCCGCTTGCAGCCGGCCGTCCAGCAGCTCGACCACGGTTTCGGTGATGGGCATCTCCACATTCAGCAGCCGCGCGCGCGCCAGCACGGTGCGCGCGCTGTACACGCCCTCGGCCACATGGCCCAGCGAAGCCACGGCCTGCTCCAGCGTGCGTCCCTGGGCCAGCAGCAGGCCCACCTTGCGGTTGCGCGACAGGTCGCCCGTGGCCGTCAGCACCAGATCTCCCAGGCCGGACAGGCCCATGAAGGTCTCGGTGCGCGCGCCCAGGGCCAGGCCCAGTCGCGTCATCTCGGCCAGGCCGCGCGTGATCAGCGCAGCGCGGGCGTTCAGGCCCAGCTGCAGGCCGTCGCACAGGCCGGTGGCAATGGCCAGCACGTTCTTCACGGCGCCGCCCACCTCCACGCCCACGATGTCGGCATTGGCATAGACGCGCATGGCGCCGCCGTGGAAGGCGGCCACCAGGGCGTCATTGACCTGGGCATGGCGGCTGGCCGCCACCAGGGCCGTGGGCTGGTGGCGTGCCACCTCGGCCGCGAAGCTGGGGCCGCTGAGCACGCCGCACAGCAGATCGGGCGCCACCTCGGCGCAGACCTCGTGCGCCATCAGTCCATGGGCCGCGGCCGAAGCGCCTGCGGGCACGGCCTCGAAGCCCTTGCACAGCCAGGCCACGGGTGCGGGCACATGCTGCAGCCGGCCCAGCCATTCGCGCAGGGCAGCCATGGGCGTGCCGATCACGATCAGGTCGGCAGCCGCCAGATGGCCGTCGATCTCGCCATGCACCACCTGCAGCGCGGCAGGCAGTGCCACGCCCGGCAGGTAGCGTGCGTTCTCGCCGCTGCCGTGCATGGCCTGCGCCTGAGCGGCGTCGCGCGCCCAAAGGGTCACGACACGCCCGTCACCGCGCGAGGCCGCGCTCATCGCCAGCGCCGTGCCCCAGGCGCCTGCGCCAATCACCACAATGTTCATATCTGCTCGACGTTGAAGAAGCGACGTTGATGAAAAAAAGAGGCCCTCGGGCCTCTTTTCTTGTACCACAGCGATGAGACGCGCCTGGGCGCAAATCACATCGTCCGGGAATGGACCGGCTTACTGCGGCAGCGAGTTGCCGTCCGCCTGGGCGGCTGCCTGCTGCTGCTCGTACATGGCCTGGAAGTTGATCTCGGCCAGGTGCACGGGCGGGAAGCCGGCGCGGGTGACCACGTCAGCCACGTTGCCGCGCAGGTAGGGATAGATGATCTGAGGGCAGGCAATGCCGATCACGCCACCCATCTGGTCTTCGGGCACGTTGCGGATCTCGAAGATGCCGGCCTGCTTGGCCTCGACCAGGAAAACGGTCTTGTCCTGGATCTTGGTCTGCACGGTGGCGGTCACGGCCACTTCGTAGATGCCTTCGGCCACGGGAGTCGCCTCGACGCCAAGCTGGATGTCCACGCTGGGCTGCTCCTGCTCCAGCAGGATGGCGGGCGAATTGGGCTGCTCCAGCGACAGGTCCTTGAGGTAGACGCGCTGGATCTGGAAGACGGGAGTGTCCTGTTCGGCCATGGAATCAGTCTTTCTGGGCAAAAAACCCTGGTGCGGTGACCAGGGCATCAAAAAAATCACCAACAAAATGCCCGCTGCCAAGAGCTTGCGCAGCGGGCACCTGGGCCAGCATTATGCAGTGCCCGTGTTTCAGCTTTGCAGCAGAGGCACCAGACCGCCGTCGGCGTCCAGCGCCATCAGGTCGTCGCAGCCGCCCACATGGTGGTCGCCGATGAAGATCTGGGGCACCGTGCGGCGGCCCGTGCTCTGCATCATCACGTCGCGCGCGGCCGGATCGGTGTCGATGCGGATCTCTTCGATCTGCTCCACGCCCTTGGACTTGAGGATCTGCTTGGCCCGGATGCAATAGGGGCAGACAGCGGTGGTGTACATCTTCACGGCTTGCATGTGCGTCTTTCTTCGAGTTTGCGGCGTGCCGCCGGCTGGCGCCCAGGGCGCGGAGCAGCGGCTTCCATCGCCGTCAGATGGGGGCGTCTCAGGCCTTTTCAACCGGCATGCCGGCATCGCGCCAGGCCTTCAGGCCACCGGCCAGGGCCTGGGCCTTTTCGTAGCCCAGCTTCTTCGCAATGCCTTCGGCACGGGAGGCGCGGTTGCCCTTGGTGCAGATCAGCACCAGCGGCAGCGCCTTGTTCTTCACGGTGGTGGGCAGCTTTTCCTCGAACTGGCTCAGCGGCACATTCTTGGCGCCGTTGGCATGGGCGGCCGCGTACTCTTCGGGCTCGCAGACATCGATGACCACGGCCTTTTGGCGGTTGATCAGTTGCACGGCCTGCGCCGCCGTCAGCGAGCCGCCGCCTGCGCCGCGCACCAGGGGCAGCAGCAGCATCACGCCGGAAGCCAGCGCGATCAGGATCAAATACCAGTTATCGATGATGAATTTCACGTCATTCCTTGGGTTGGCAAACCTGTCAATTCTAGAATGCTGGCTTTTGCCCCCGCGACAGCCCAGCTTTGTCGCATCGAGAGACTTAGAAAGCCGCCATGTACAAGCTCGTGCTGATCCGCCACGGTGAATCCACCTGGAACCTCGAAAACCGCTTCACCGGCTGGACCGATGTGGACCTGACCGCCACCGGCGTCGAGCAGGCCAAGAACGCCGGCCGCCTGCTCAAGGCCGAAGGCTATGACTTCGACCTGGCCTACACCAGCGTGCTCAAGCGCGCCACGCGCACGCTGTGGCACACGCTGGACGAAATGGACCGCACCTGGCTGCCCGTGCAGCACAGCTGGCGCCTGAACGAGCGCCACTACGGCGGCCTGCAGGGCCTGAACAAGGCGGACATGGCCAAGCAATACGGCGACGCCCAGGTGCTGGTGTGGCGCCGCAGCTACGACACGCCCCCGCCGGCCCTGGAGCCGCAAGACCCGCGCAGCGAGCGCAGCGACGTGCGCTACGCACAGCTGGACCCCAGCCAGGTGCCGCTGACCGAATGCCTGAAGGACACGGTGGCCCGCGTGCTGCCGTTCTGGAACGAGTCCATCGCGCCCGCCATCCTGTCCGGCAAGCGCGTCGTGGTCGCGGCCCACGGCAACTCCATCCGCGCGCTGATCAAGTACCTGGACGGCATCTCGGATGACGCCATCGTCGGCGTCAACGTGCCCAATGGCATTCCGCTGGTCTATGAGCTGGATGCCGATCTCAAGCCCATTCGCCACTATTACCTGGGCGATGCAGAAGCTGCCGCCAAGGCTGCAGCCGCCGTGGCCGCACAGGGCAAGGCCTGAGCCGGGCCCGCTTGAGGTGAGCGCCTGCTGCGGAAATTGCGCTTGCTGCGCCGTTTTTAGGGAACCACGCGGGCGCTTGCCTTTCCAAGCGGGTGTATATTGACGCGGTTAAAGGGGTGATATGGGCCAGAAAATCAAAATTGCCGGCTGGGTTTCCGTAGGCGTAATCGCCGGAGCACTGACCACGGTTTCCTTGCAGACCGTGGCCCGCGGTGCCATGACCCCGCTGCCGCTGGAGGAGATCCAGCAGCTGTCCGCCGTCTTCGGCCTGATCAAGACCGACTATGTCGAGTCGGTCGATGACAAGAAGCTGATCACCGATGCCATCTCCGGCATGGTGTCCAGCCTCGATCCGCATTCGCAGTACTTCGACAAGAAGTCCTACAAGGAATTCCGCGAGGGCACCTCGGGCCGCTTCGTCGGCGTGGGCATCGAGATCACGCAGGAAGACGGCCTGATCAAGGTCGTCTCGCCCATCGAAGGCTCCCCCGCCTTCCGCGCCGGCCTCAAGACGGGCGACCTGATCACCAAGATCGACGACACGGCCGTCAAGGGCCTGTCGCTCAACGACGCCGTCAAGCGCATGCGCGGCGAGCCCAACACCAAGGTGCAGCTGACCATCCTGCGCAAGGATGAAAGCCGCAGCTTCCCCGTGACCATCACGCGCGAGGAAATCAAGACGCAGTCCGTCAAGGGCAAGGTGATCGAGCCCGGCTACGGCTGGATCCGTCTGAGCCAGTTCCAGGAACGCACGGTGGACGACTTCGTGCGCAAGGTCGAGGAACTGTACAAGCAGGACCCCAACATGAAGGGCCTGGTGCTGGACCTGCGCAACGACCCGGGCGGCCTGCTGGACGCTGCCGTCGCCATCTCGGCAGCCTTCCTGCCGCCGGATGTGACCGTGGTCTCCACCAACGGCCAACTGGCCGAGAGCAAGGAAACCTACAAGGCATCGCCCAGCTTCTATGCCCGCCGCGGCATGGGTGACCCACTGCAGCGCCTGCCCGCCTCGCTCAAGAAGCTGCCGCTGGTGGTCCTGGTCAACGAAGGCTCGGCCTCGGCCAGCGAGATCGTGGCCGGCGCACTGCAGGACCACAAGCGCGCCATCATCATGGGCAGCCAGACCTTCGGCAAGGGCTCCGTGCAGACCGTGCGCCCCCTGGGCCCCGATACGGGCCTGAAGCTGACCACGGCGCGCTACTACACGCCCAGCGGCAAGTCCATCCAGGCCAAGGGCATCGTGCCCGACGTGATGGTGGATGAGACGCCCGAAGGTGACCTGTTCGCCGCCCTGCGCATGCGCGAGGCCGACCTGGAAAAGCACCTGTCCAGCGGACAGGGTGCCGAGGTCAAGGACGAGGTGCGCGAGAAGGCCCGCGAGGAAGCCCGCAAGCGCCTGGAAGAGGAAGCCAAGAAGCCGCCGGCCGAGCGCCGCCTGCCCGAGTTCGGCACCGAAAAGGACTTCCAGCTGCAGCAGGCGCTCAACCGCCTCAAGGGCCAGCCCGTCATGGTCAGCAAGACCCTGACCGAGCGCGAGCCCGAGAAGAAGGAAAACTGACAGCGCGGCGCGGACCGGGTCCGCGCCTGCACCAAGCCGGGCCTTGCGCCCGGCTTTTTCACGTCTGGAGACGCGAATGAACGACGATCAACTGCTGCGCTACTCGCGCCACATCCTTCTCGACGAAATCGGCATCGAGGGCCAGGAGCGCATCCTGGCAGCGCATGTGCTCATCATCGGCGCAGGCGGCCTGGGCGCGCCCGCCGCGCTGTACCTGGGCTCGGCCGGCATAGGCCGCATCACCCTGGTGGACGACGATGCGGTGGACATGACCAACCTGCAGCGCCAGATCGCCCACACCACGGACCGCGTGGGCCAGCCCAAGGTGGAATCCATACGCACGGCCGTGCACGCCATCAACCCCGGCATCCGCATCGACTGCCGCCAGCAGCGCGCCGACGACGCCCTGCTCGACGAGCTCGTGCCCCAGGCCAGCCTGGTGCTGGACTGCACGGACAACTACCGCACGCGCCACATGATCAACGCGGCCTGCGTGCGGCACAAGGTGCCCCTGGTGGCGGGGGCGGCCATCCGGCTGGACGGCCAGCTCATGGTCATGGACCCGCGCGACGAGAACTGCGCCTGCTATGCCTGCGTGTTCCCGCCCGATGCGCAGTTCGAGGAAGTGCAGTGCTCGACCATGGGCGTCTTCGCGCCCGTGGTGGGCGTCATGGGCACGCTGCAGGCGGCGGAAGCCCTCAAGCTGATCGCGGGATTTGGCAGGCCTGCAACAAACCGCCTGACCATGTTCGACAGCCGCAGCCTGGATTGGAGTAGCATGCAAACCACTCGTGTACCGGAATGTCCCGTTTGCGGTAACAAGGCGTAGGAATCGGCTGACCCCGACGCCGATCCCTCACTGGCACAATCGCCCGCTGTCGCGCAGGACAATGGAGGCCGGGCTCCACCGGACTCCGATTGCCATCCGCGTCCCTATTGGATACAGCCGTGAAATTGCGCACCTATCTTGTTGAAGACAACCCTACGATCCGCGAGAACCTGATCGCCACGCTCGAAGAACTGGCCGATGTCGAGGCCGTGGGCATCGCGGAGACGGAGAGCGCGGGGACGGACTGGCTTCAGCAGAACCCCGACGCATGGGATCTCGCCATCGTCGACCTGTTCCTGCGCCAGGGCAGCGGCCTGGGTGTGCTTACTGCCTGCCGCGAGCGCCAGCCGCACCAGAAGATCGTGGTGCTCAGCAACTATGCCACCCCCGACATCCGCAGCCGCTGCGCCCAGCTCGGCGTGGATGCCGTCTTCGACAAGTCCAATGAAATCGACGCACTCATGGACTATTGCATGAATATCGATGCGGCGTCACTCAACCAACTCAAAACAGCCTGAACCCAAAGCACTGCATTTGATTTTTCACCAAAGAAAAAGGCTGCACGACTTGATAATCGTGCAGCCCGTATTTTCTATTGACTGAAAATCAATCGATCAGCCTGTTCTTCAGTGCGTAATACGTCAGATCGCTGTTGGACGACAATCCCATTTTCTCCATGAGTCGCGTGCGATAGGTGCTGACCGTCTTTACGCTCAGTGAAAGCGACTTTGCAATATCACCTGCGGTTTCGCCACGCGCGAGCTTGAGGAAGACCTGGAACTCACGCTCTGACAGCTGTTCATGCGCTGGCGCGTCATCCTTGCGGTTGAGCTGCTGGGCCAGCAGGTCGGCCACGGCCGGCGTCAGGTAGCGGCGGCCCAGGGCCACGGTGCGGATCGCTTCGGCAATCTCCTGGGGATCGCATTCCTTGTTCAGGTAGCCACTCGCGCCTTGGCGGATCAGGTTGATCGCGTAGTGCTCCTCGGGATAGCCGCTCAGGATCAGGATACCCATGTCCGGCGCCTTGGCGCGCAGCATGGCCAGCGCGTCGATACCGCTTTGGCCCGGCATGGACAGGTCCATCAACAGCACGTCGATCTCGTGGGCACGCACCAGATCGATGGCCTCGCGGCCATTGGCGGCCTCACCGACTACACGCAGGTCCACGTGTTCCGAGAGAAACTGACGCAGGCCCGAGCGCACAATTGCATGGTCGTCCACAATGCCAATTCTGATCATGAATACCTCTTTTTCGGGGGACCAGCGGGATCGCTGGTCGTGCAAACAATATATGGTAACGGCCGGCGCAGGAACTGCCCCGGCAGCCGATAACACGAATTATGCAGAATATCGGCGAAGATCTTGTAGGTGAGAGGATGCTTATGCGTTGGATAAATTTCCGAAGAATTGCGATCAGCCTGGCATTCGCCATCGTCGCGGCCGTGCTGCTGGTGAGCATTAACGAGGCCAGCTACAAGCGCTCCACCAAGGCGCTGGAGGCCATGACCCAGACCCAGAACACCCGCTCGGAGATCAGCCAGCTGCTGCGGCTGATGCTGGATGCGGAGACCGGCCTGCGCGGCTACCTGCTCACGGGCGAGGAGCGCTACCTGGAGCCCTACAGCAAGGCGATCACGGCCATCAACTACAACATGGACGAGCTGCGCCAGATCTTCATCTACGACCCGCAGGAGCTGGCGATCTTCACGCCGCTGGCGCGCCAGGTCGAACGCAAGATGAGCGAGATGGAACTCAGCCTGCGCCTGTACCGCCAGGGCAACGAGGAGGCCTGGCGCTTCGTCATGTTCACCGACGTGGGCATGGAGAACATGGACGCCATCCGCGACTACACGGGCAAGCTGCTGTCAGGCATAGACCAGCGCTCGGCCAAGAACCTGCAGGACATCGAGCACACACTGTCGCTGTCACGCATAGGCATCGCCACGGTCACGGCCCTGGGCGTGCTGGGCTTTTTCATGTACCTGCGCCAGGCCCACGCGCTGCAGCAGGCCCACCAGCGCGAGCAGGAGATCCAGCGCGACGAGCGCAACCGCCTCGAAGCCCTGGTGCGCGAGCGCACGGCCACGCTGACGGAGCTGGCCAACCACTTGCAGCAGGTGCGCGAGGACGAGCGCGGCCACCTGGCGCGCGAACTGCACGACGAGCTGGGCTCGCTGCTGACGGCGGCCAAGCTCGACGTGGCTCGCCTCAAATCCAAGATCGACCTCAGCGCGCCGGACGTGGGCGAACGCGTCAGCCATCTGGTGGAGACGCTCAACAGCGGCATCGCCCTCAAGCGCCGCATCATCGAGGACCTGCGCCCCTCCTCCCTGTCCAACCTGGGCCTGACGACGGCGCTGGAAATCCTGGCGCGCGAGTTCGGCGAGCGCAGCGGCATCGAAGTCACGGCCAACCTGGAGCAGGTGGAGCTGCCGGAATCCACCCAGCTCACGGTCTACCGCATCGTCCAGGAGTCGCTGACCAACATCGGCAAATATGCCAAGGCCAGCCATGTCCTGGTCTCCGTGCACAACTATCCGACCTATGTGACGGTGCAGATCCAGGACGACGGCGAAGGCTTCGAGACCTCGGCCATGCGCCCCAACTCCCACGGGCTGGCCGGCATGCGCCACCGCGTGGAGGCCGCAGGCGGCCGCCTGACCGTCTCGTCCGAACTGGGCAAGGGCACGGCGATCTCCGCCGTCATCCCGCTGGCGCCGATCTCCACGGACAAAAGCGCCGGTACGGTCGCCACCGCCTGAAGCGGCAGCACCCGCCATGCAAAAGCCCCTGCGCGCCCACGCGCCAGGGGCTTTTTTCATCGCCGGGCCGCCCCCAGATGAAAAGCAGCCCCCTCGGGGGGCAGCGGACCTTGCGCAGCAAGGGTAGCGTGGGGGCCATTTTCCATGCGCGCCCCCGAATGGCTGCAGCCAGCGGCGGCTGCAAGCCCTGTGCAGCCGGAGCATTCCTACATCACCCCCCCGCCTAACCCTGACGCCATGCCACGCCGGCCACCGTCAGATGCACCTTTGGCGGCTCAGTACAGTCGAACCCATGCAAACAGCACTTGGCCCATCCGCCCCGTGCCGTTTCTTGGAAACGAACAACCCAAGGAGTTTTACATGCTGCACTACGCCATCGTGTTCTTCGTCATCGCCCTGGTAGCCGCCATATTCGGTTTTGGTGGTATTGCGGCAGGTGCTGTAGGCATCGCCAAGATCCTGTTCTATATTTTCGTGATCATGGCTGTCGTCACCTTTGTGATGAGCCTGATCAAGAAGTAGCGGCGGCGCCGCCTTCAGCCCCCCTGCCAGCCCAAGCCCGCTTGCCGCGGGCAGCCAGCCCGGCAGCCCGACCGCCTTTCGCATTCATGCCAGTTTTGAGGAGATAGAACCAATGAGCCAAGCCGAGAAAGCCGTGAACAAAGCCGCCGATACCGCCAAGGACGTTGCCCAGGATGTCGCGGATGCCGCCAAGGAAGCCGTCAACACGACACGCCGCACTGCAGCGAATGCGCTGGACAAGGCCGAGGAAGGTGTCCAGTCCATCGAGCGTGAACTGAACCCCGTCATCGATGACCTCGCAGCACGTGCCCAGGAACTGGCCACACGCGGCATCAACTTCTGTGCCGACAGCTCCGACCGCGCCCGCCGCCAGCTGCAATCGGCCACGGAAGCCACCACGCGCTACGTCATCGAACAGCCTGGCCGCTCCATCCTGCTGGCTGCAGCCACGGGCGCTGCCCTGGCCACCGCGTTCTTCATGAGTTCCCGCTCGCGCAAGTGAGCTGCCGCCGAGTCCCCTGAGTTCCCTCGAGTCCCGTTACTCTCAATCTTCTTGTCCAGGAAAGAACTGATCATGCAAAAGTACACCCGTGCCATCGCTTTCGCTCTCGTCGCCGGTGCCACCGTGCTCGGTACCACCGCCTGCTCCGTGGCCCGCGACCAGCAGTCCGTGGGTTCGTATGTGGATGACGCCGGCATCACCACTGCGGTGAAGGCCAAGATGGCAGAGGACAAGAGTGTCTCGGCCACTTCCATCAGCGTCGAGACCCTGAACGGCACGGTGCAGCTGTCGGGCTTTGCCAAGTCCGAATCGGAAAAGGCCCGCGCCGCCGAGATCGCCCGCACCACCAAGAACGTGCGTGAAGTGCGCAACAGCATCGTGGTTCGTCCCTAATGCAGGCCCCTGCGGGGGCTGATCCAAGTACAAGGCCGGAGACTTCCGGCCTTTTTTCATCCAGGGCTCCAACTGCCGCACGGTCCGCCGCGAGGATTGCCGACCATTGCAGCCGAGGGCAGGTACGACCCCTTTCCACCGTGCGCCGGACATCCGGCGTAAAGTGACCGACATGCGAGTCTTCAACTGCGATGCCTGTGGCCACCCGGTCTTCTTCGACAGCGTTCAATGCGTGCACTGCGGCGCCACCCTGGCCTTCCTGCCCGAGCGACTGCATGTGGCCTGCCTGCGCCCGGTTTCCGGCACGCGGGACAGCGTGCTGTGGGAGAGCCTGTCCTCGCTGACGAGCGGCAAGCCGCCAGGCCGGCTCTACAAGATGTGCAGCCACCGGGGTCCCGTGGGACAGTGCAACTTCGCCCTGCCCGCAGACGATCCCCATGCGCTGTGCGAGTCCTGCCGCCAGACACGCTGGCTGCCCGATCTGTCAGACCCGTCCAATGCGCTGCGCTGGACCCGGATCGAGGCCGCCAAGCGCCAGCTGTTCTACACGCTGGCCCGCCTGGGCCTGGGTCCCCGGCCTGGAGAGGATGGGCCGCGCTTCGAGCTGCTGGCCGACCTGCCGGGGCAGGCGCCCGTGATGACCGGCCATGCCAACGGCACCATCACGCTGAACGTGGTGGAGGCCGACGATGCCGAGCGTGCCCGGCGCCGCCAGGCCCTGCACGAGCCCTACCGGACGCTGGTGGGCCATCTGCGCCATGAATCCGGCCACTTCTTCTGGGACAGGCTGGTGGTGGGCGCAGGCCGTATCGAGGAATTCCGCCGCCTGTTCGGCGACGAGCGCCAGGACTATGGCCAGGCCCTGCAGAACTACTATGCGCGCGACCCGATGGATGAGCAGTGGCGCGACAACTTCGTCAGCGCCTATGCCACCTCCCACCCGTGGGAAGACTGGGCCGAAAGCTGGGCCCATTACCTGCACATGGTGGATCTGCTGGAGACTGCGGCCAGCTATGGCACCTGCATCACCATGCCTGGAGGCTCAGGGACAAGTACAGGTTCGGTCACGCAGCCCGCGCTGTGTGTGCAGGACCCTTTCGCGGTCCATGCACGGCCGGACTTCGGCACCATGCTGGACCAGTGGGTGCCGCTGACGCTGCTGACCAACAGCCTCAACCGCAGCCTGGGCCATGGCGATGCCTATCCGTTCGCCCTTTCGGCCGGGGCCAGGCGCAAGCTGGAATTCGTGCACGCCGCCGTGAATGCGAGCGCCACGCGGCAGGCTGCCTTCTAAGAAGGAACTTCGAGAGGGCCCTGGCCGCCCTTGCCGGGCCTCAGGACAGCCAGGCGGTCAGGGGATCAAGGCGCGCGATCAGCTCGTGCGATCACGACCCACGATTGGCCTGAACCTTCTGCAGAAGGCGGGTACGCACGCTGGGAGAGACGAACTTGTCGATCTCGCCATCCAGCGTGGCGATCTCGCGCACGAAGGTGCTGCTGATGAACTGGTAGCGGTCGCTGGGCGTGAGGAAGACGGTCTCCACCTCGGGCATCAGCGTGCGGTTCATGCCGGCGAGCTGGAACTCGTAGTCGAAGTCGGTGACCGCACGCAGGCCGCGCACCATGGCCTTGCCGCCGCGCTCGACCACGAAGTCGCGCAGCAGGCCATGAAAGCTCTCGACCTGGACATGGGGATAGATGGACACGGCCTCGCGCACCATCTGCATGCGCTCCTCAAGATTGAACATGGTCTTCTTGTGGTGGCCCGCCGCCACGGCGACGATGACGTGGCTGAACAGCTGGGTCGCGCGGCGCACCACGTCTTCATGACCCAGCGTGATCGGATCGAAAGTTCCGGGATAGACGGCAATCACGTCGTGGCTCATGGCGGTCGCTTTCATTGGCTGCGCGTGCCCTGTCGGGCACGGATGGCGCATTATGCATTGCGCTGCAGCATGGCCGGTCGGCTGTGCGACAGCCGCGCTCCTGCCAGGGAACGCGGCCGCCGCAGCGCCCTTTACTCGTCCTGCGGTGCCTTGCGCAGCAGATGGGCGTGGACGGCGCCCGCCTTCAGATGGCGGAACAGCTGCAGGCCACCGGCCTCGGCCAGTTGCTCCTCGGTCCAGGCCTGGGGCGCCTCCAGATAGACATAGCCCGTGGCGGACACCGCCTGCGCGGCGGCCTTCAGCGCAGGCTCGAACAGATCGGCATGGTCGAAGGGCGGATCGATCAGCACCAGGTCCAGCGTGCCCGGCGCCACCTGGCGCAGGCAGCCGATGCCATCGCCGCGCAGCACGCGCACGGACTGGGCGTCCAGGCGCTCGCGCAGGCGCTGCAACTGCTGGACCAGGGTAGCGTCCTGCTCGTTCATCAGCACGTTGGTCGCGCCGCGCGATGCGGCCTCGAAGCCCAGCGCGCCCGTGCCCGCGAAGGCATCCAGGCAGTGCCAGCCCGTCAGGTCCTGGCCCAGCCAGTTGAACAGGGTCTCGCGCACGCGATCCGGCGTGGGCCGCAGGCCCGGGTGCTGCGCCACGGGCAGCCGCGTGCGGCGCCATTGGCCGCCGATGATGCGGACCTCGCCTGCGCCCACCGGCGCCGGCCGTCCGGCTTTCGCCTTGGCGGCAGCAGGCGCTGCGGCAGCTGCCTTGGGTGCTGCGGCCTCGGCCGTAGCCTTTTCCAGCCAGCGCTTGCCAGCAGGGGTATGAATTTTGATGCTGTTGCGGCTCATTGTTTGCCTCCCACGACGACGGTCACCATGCGCTCGGGCTGCAGCATGCGCTGCATGGCCTCGCGCACATCACGCACGGTGAGCGCCTGCACGCGCTCGGTCCAGTGCTCCAGGTAGTCCAGCGGCAAGCCGTTCCAGGCGATGTTGGACACATTGCCCAGCAGCTTGCGGTTGCTGTCGATGCGCAGCGCAAAGCCGCCGATCAGGTTGTCCTTGGCGGCCTTGAGCTCCTTCTCGGTCGGGCCTTCGGCCACGAAGCGGCGCAGCGTGTCCTGCGACACCTTCAGGGCCTCGGCTGCCTGGTCGGGGCGCGTCTGCAGGGCGATCGTGAAGGCGCCTGCGTCCAGGCCCGGCGAGAAATCGCTGTAGACGCTGTAGCTCAGGCCGCGCTTTTCGCGCACTTCCTCGGTCAGCCGCGAGGTGAAGCCGCCGCCACCCAGGATGTGGTTGCCCACCAGCACGGCCATGAAGTCCGGGCTGTTGCGTGCAATGCCGGGCTGGGCGATCAGCACCTGCGCCTGGGCCGAGGCGAAGGGGATGTTCTCGTTGACCGGCGCCTTGAGCGCCTGCACCTTGGGCACGTCGGGCAGAGGCGCGCAGGCACTGGCGTCCTGGCCCTGCGCCGCCTGCAGCGGAGCCAGCAGTTGCTGCACCAGCTGGTCGGCCTGTTCACGGCTGACCGCACCGACGATGCTGACCTTGGCGCGGCAGGCCGCGATCAGGCGGCGGTGGAAGGACTGCATGTCGGACAGGTCGATGTGCGCGAGGCTCTCGCCCGTGGCGCGTGCGCCGTAGGGATGGGTGCCGAACACGCCCTGGCTCAGGGCCTTGCCGGCCACCGTGCCGGGGCGCGTGTCCGATTCCTTGATGGCCGCGGTCCAGCGCTCGCGCTCGCGCAGCCACACGTCCTGCGGCCAGCTGGGGTTGGCGATCTGGCGCGCCGCCAGCGCTACGGCGCGCTGCAGCAGCGCAGGCTCGGTCAGGGAGCGCAGCCCGTAGCTGAAGCTGTCGCGGCCCGCCTGGGCGCCAAAGCTGGCGCCCAGATCGGCCCAGGCCTGGCCCAGGCCGTTCTCGTCCAGCGCAGGCGCATCGCCCTGGGCGGTCACGCCCTTGGAGGCCATCAACGCCACGGCGCTGGCCAGGCCGACCTGGCTGGCGGGATCGCGCCGGCTGCCGGCATCGAAGTCCATCTGCACATCGACCATGGGAATGCCCGGGCTGTCCACCAGCCAGACCTGCGCCCCGCTGGGCTGGGTCCAGTGCTGGATGGGCAGCAGGGCCCATGCGGACGTGGCACCAAAGCCCAGGCCCACGCCTGCCAGCACCGTGCTGGCCACCATTTTTTTCATGTTCTTCATCTTCACTCCAGCGTGCTTCGGGGGCATCAATGCAGGGGTCCGCCGATGCCGGCACCCGCATCGGGGCGACGGGGCTTGCCGCCTTCGGGCAGGGGTTGCGGCACCAGGGTGCCCACCGTGAGCTGGTCATCGCCAAAGTACTTGGCAGCCACACGCTTGACGTCATCGGGCGTGATGGTGCGCAGCTGGGTCAGCAGCTGGTCTTCCGCATCCAGCGGCATGCCCTGTATCCAGTAATTGCCCAGGCTCTGGGCCTGGCCCATGACCGAATCGCGCTCGTAGACATTGGAGGCCATCCACTGCGTCTTCACGCGCTCCAGCTCGGCGGGCTCCACACCATCCTTGGCGACCTTGGCCACTTCGGCGCGCAACGCCGCCTCGACCTCGGCGGCAGTCTTGCCCGTGGCGGGCACGCCCGTCAGCATGAACAGGCCGGGGCCACGGCCCATCAGGGACATGGAGCTGCCCGCGCCGTCGGCCACCCGGCCTTCGCCCTGCACCAGGGCGCGCTCCAGGCGGGCGCCGTCATAGCCGTCCAGCACGGCCGACAGAACCAGCAGCGCCAGCGCATCCCGGTCGTCGGCCTGCAGGTCGCTGACGCGCGTCAGCGAGGGCGCGCGGAAGGCCAGGGCCACCAGGGCCTGCTCGGCCGGCTGCTTGACCTCGATGCGGCGGATGCCGATCTGCGCGGGCTCGGTGCGCGGCTTGCGCACCGGCAGGGCGCGTGCGGGAATGCTGCCGTAGTACTTCTCGGCCCAGGCGCGGACCTTGGCCACGTCCACATCGCCGGCAATGACGATGGTGGCATTGCCGGGCACATACCAGCGGCCGTGGAAGTCGCGCACGTCGCCGGGCGTCAGCGCGTCCAGGTCGCTCATCCAGCCGATCACGGGGCGGTGGTAGGGCGAGGCCACGAAGGTCGCCGCCATCAACTGCTCCATGAGCACGGCGCGCGGCTGGTCCTCGGTGCGCATGCGGCGCTCTTCCTTGATGACCTCGATCTCTTTCTTGAACTCGCTGTCGGGCCAGTGGTTGTTGGCGAAGCGGTCGGATTCGAGCTTCATCACGTCTTCCAGGCGGCTGGACGGAATCTGCTGGTAGTAGCCGGTGTAGTCGCGGCTGGTGAAGGCGTTCTCCTGCCCGCCCAGCGCGGCCACGCGGCGCGAGAACTCGCCGGGAGCCACCTTGCGCGAGCCCTTGAACATCATGTGTTCGAGCGCGTGTGCCACGCCCGAGGTGCCATCGACCTCGTCCACGGAGCCCACGCGCACCCAGACCATGTGCACGGCCGTGGGCGCGCGCCGGTCGGGCTGCACGATGAGCTGCATGCCGTTCTTCAAGGTGAATTGCTGTGCCGAAGTGGCGGTGCGCGTGCCGCCGGCGGCCTGGCTGGCCACCGTCTGCAGCAGCGATGAAGGGATGGAAGAGGATGCATCCGGGGCTGCCAAAGCAGCCCCGGTGCCCATGCAGGCCATTAAGCCCAGGAGGGTGAGTGCATGTTTCATAGAATGCTGTGATTCTAAGAACCTGCCGATGTTCAGTTTTTTCAAGAAAAAGCCCACCCCCTCCGCCGCCGAGATTTCCCCGACGGACAGCAGCGCCGCGCCTGAAAAGGCCGGCATTCCCGCAACCCCACCGCAGGACAGCCCCCCTGCCCTACCACCGGCCGCACCAGCAGCCCCGGCCGCCGACACCGGCAGTGCCTGGTGGCGCAAGCCCTTTGGCGGCGGCAAGGGCGATGCCGCGCCCCCCGAGACCCCGCCTGCCCCAGCTGCTGCACCCGCGTCCACCATCGCGCCTGCGGACTTCATTGCCGCGCCCGAGCCCACGGCCAAGCCCGAGGCCGAGGGTGCCAGCCGTCAGAACTGGATGCAGCGCCTCAAGACCGGCCTGCGCAAGACCGGCAGCAGCATTGCCACGGTCTTCACGGGCACGCAGATCAACGATGCGCTGTACGAGGAACTGGAAGACGCCCTGCTGATGGCCGACACCGGCGTCAAGGCCACCGAGCACCTGCTCGCCGACCTGCGCCGCCGCGTCAAGGAGGCCAAGGCCACCGACCCCGCCGCCGTCAAGGCGCTGCTGGCCGATGCCCTGGCCGACCTGCTGCGCCCGCTGGAAAAGCCGCTGGTCATCGGCGAGCACCAGCCCACCGTGATCATGGTGGCGGGCGTCAACGGCGCGGGCAAGACCACCTCCATCGGCAAGCTGACCCGTCACCTGGCCGACGAAGGCCAGAGCGTGCTGCTGGCCGCCGCCGACACCTTCCGTGCCGCCGCGCGCGAGCAGCTTGGCGTCTGGGCCAACCGCAACACGGTGGAGATCGTCAGCCAGGAAGGGGGCGATCCTGCAGCCGTGAGCTTTGACGCCGTCACCGCCGGCCGCGCGCGCAAGAAGGATGTGGTGCTGGTGGACACGGCAGGCCGCCTGCCCACCCAGCTGCACCTGATGGAAGAGCTGCGCAAGATCCGCCGCGTGGTCAGCAAGGCCGACGCCACGGCACCGCACGAGGTGCTGCTGGTCATCGACGGCAACACCGGCCAGAACGCGCTGGCCCAGGTGCGCGCCTTCGACGATGCGCTGCAGCTCACGGGCCTGATCGTCACCAAGCTCGACGGCACGGCCAAGGGCGGCGTGCTGGCTGCCATTGCCCAGGAACGGCCGATCCCCGTGTACTTCATCGGCGTGGGCGAAAAGGTCGAGGACCTGGAAACCTTCAACGCCCGGGAATTCGCGCAGGCGCTGCTGTCCTGAGGCCACCCGGCACACCACCACCCAAAGGAGCGCGCTGCGCTCCTTTTTTCATGGGCATGCGAGCGCAGCGAAGGCCCAGGCATGCAGGCAAGGGTTTTCCCTTGATTCGAATCAAGTCGCAGGTTTTATGCTTGCATTGATTTATAAGAAGAACGTTGTTTTATACAAGAAACAATCGATAGCCCTCAGGCATTTCTTTTGCTTGTACCTGCCTTGCCTTGTTCCCCGGAGTTCCCCATGAAAGCCCCCACCTTGCTCGGCGCTGCCGCCCTGCTGGCCGCAGCCGCATGCCAGAGCGCCCTGGCCCAGGATGCCGCCGCGCAGCAGCAACTGGCCGCCACGCCTTTCACCATCGTCGCGCCCTTTCCGCCCGGAGGCCCGGTCGATGCGCTGGCCCGCCTGCTGTCCACGGGGTTGGCCGAGCGCTACAAGCAGACCTCGGTGGTGGAGAACAAGCCCGGGGCCAACGGCAATATCGGCATCGATATGGTCAAGCGCGCCGCGCCGGACGGCCATACGCTGCTGGTCGTGCCCCAGGGCAACCTGACCATCAATCCCACGCTGCTGGCCAGGCCCGGCTACAGCGTGGAGGCGGACTTCGCGCCCGTGGCATCGCTGGCCAAGGCGGCCAATGTGATCGCCGTGCACCCTGGCGTGCCCGCCAAAACGGTGCAGGAGCTGGTGGCCCTGTCCAAGGCCAAGCCGGCCACCATCAGCTATGCCTCGCCCGGCGTGGGCTCCAGCCTGCATCTGGCCGGCGAGCTGTTCAAGCAGCAGACCGGTGCCGACATCCTGCACGTGGCCTACAAGGGCACGGCGCCCGGCCTCAACGATGTGCTGGGCGGCACGGTGCCGATGATCGTGGGCAATGTGCCCGCGCTGCTGCCGCATGTGCAGTCGGGCAAGCTGCGCGCGCTGGCCGTGACCGACCCGGCGCGCAGCAAGTACCTGCCTGATGTGCCCACGCTGGCCCAGGCGGGCGTGCCGGGCATTGCCATCTCGTCCTGGTACGGCGTGATGGCGCCAAAGAAGACGCCGCCGGCCGTGCTCAAGCAGCTGGAAAAGGATATTCAGGAGATCTTCAACACGCCGGCCGTGGTCAGGCAGCTGGACCTGCAGGGGATCGAGCCGTGGGTGGTCACGGGCAGCGCCTTCGGCGAGCTGATCCGCAAGGAGACAGCGACCTGGGTGCCCGTGATCAAGGCCGCCAACGTCACGCCGCAGTGATGCGGGGCGCGGCGGCCATGTCTGCAGTGTCCGCCACGTCCCGGGTCGAGACCTGGGAGCGCAGCCACTGCGCATAGTCGGCCATGCAGCGCTCGGTTCGCATGGTGATCTGCGGCACGCTGTAGCTGTGCCCGGCGCGCAGCAGCCGGGCAAGGCGCTCCAGCACGTCGGGCAAGGTCTTGCAGACCAGCCGCCACTCGGGCGTGGCGTGCATCTCGCCCTCCCACACGTAGTGCGAGGTGATGGGCTCCACCTGCACGCAGGCTGCGGCCTGCTGCTGCACCAGGCTGCGCGCCAGATGGGCGGCCTCCTCGGCGCTGGGGACGGTGGTGGCCACCACGCACAGCGTGGACCAGGGCGAGGCGGGGTTCTTGGCGGAAGTCATGGAGGCGTAGTCTACGGTTGCGCGCTGCAGGCCGGTACTGGCCCTTGCGGCGTCAGGCCATCAGCCCCTTTTGCCGCGCCTGCAGCCGCGCCAGGCCCAGCAGCGCATCGGTGAACGGGGTATCCACGCCGCACAGCTGGCCCATTTCGCGCACCGCGCCCACCAGGGCGTCGAGTTCCACGGGCTTGCCCGCTTCCACGTCCTGCAGCATGGAGGTCTTGAAGGCGCCCAGCTTGAGCGTGACCGCATGGCGGTCTTCGGGCGATTCGTTGATGGGCAGGCCGATGCGTGCGCCGATCTCCTTGGCCTCCAGCATCACGCGCGTGATCAGGCCGCGCACCAGGTCGTCGCCCAGGATGCGGTCCGAGGTGGCGCCCGTCAGCGCGCTGACGGGGTTGACGGTCATGTTGCCCCAGAGCTTGTACCAGGCGTCGCGCTGGATGTTGTCGGAGACCTTGGCCTCGATGCCGCCACGCTGCAGCAGTTGGGCCAGTGCCGCCAGGCGCGGCGTGGGCGGCTGGCCGGGCCCTGTGGCCAGGGGCTCGCCCAGGATGAGGCTGTTGCCGAAGTGACGGCGCACCACGCCGGGCGCATCGTTGGAGCAGCTGGCATGGACCACCGAGCCCAGCACCTGGCCCAGCGGTATGGCCCGCGCAATGCGGCCTTCAGGGTCCACGGCTTTCAGCTGCTTGCCGCGCACGCTGGCATCGACACCGCCGTGCAGGAACCACCAGGGCACGCCGTTCATGGCCGTGAGCACCACGGTCTGCGGGCCGATCAGCGGGCCGATGCGCTCGGCCACATCGGGCATGCCCGGCGCCTTGACGGAGATGATGACCAGGTCCTGCACGCCCAGGGCGGCCGGGTCCTGTTCGGCACGCAGCGCGAAGTGCTCGCGCTGCTCGCCGTGCACCAGGGTCAGGCCCTGGGTGCGCAGGGCCTGCAGCGCGGCGCCGCGCGCCACGGCGCTGAGCTGGCAGCCGGCGCGGGCCAGGGCCGCGCCCATCCAGCCGCCGATGGCACCGGCGCCGAAGATGCAGGCCTTGTCGAATGAAATGCGTGTCTGTTCCATGGTCATGCGCGGGAAGTTCCGGGTTCAAAGATCGAGATAGCTGCTGTCGCGCCGGTTCACGCGGCGCACCAGGTGGTCGAACACATCGCGGGCACCGCCGTGGCTGGCGTTGAAGGTCAGCGAGTCCTCATTGCAGCGCTGGGCCATGGCGTCGGAGACCATGCGCGGCGCGCCCATGGACAGGGTGGCCATCTGCACGTCGCAGGCGCGTTGCAGCGTCCACAGCACCACGAAGGCCTGGGGCAGATCGCTGCCCCAGCTGAGCAGGCCGTGGTTGCGCAGGATCACGGCCTTGCGGCGGCCGATGCTGGCCAGCAGGCGCGGCCCTTCGTCGGCATGGATGGTGATGCCCTCGAAGTCGTGGTAGGCCACCATGCCGTGCAGCTGGGCGCTGTAGAAGTTGCTTTGCGACAGGCCCTGCTCCAGGCAGGCCACGCCCATGCCCGAGGTGGTGTGCGTGTGCATCACGCAGTGCGCGCCCGGCAGTCCGTCGTGGATGGCCGCATGCACCACGAAGCCGGCCGGATTCACCGGATGCCGCGAGCCGTCCAGCACCTCGCCGCGCACGTTGATGCGCACCAGGTTGCTGGCCGTGACCTCTTCGTAGTGCAGGCCGAAGGGGTTGATCAGGAACTGCTTTTCACCGCCCGTCACGCTGTCGGGCAGGCGCACCGTGATGTGGTTGTAGATCAGTTCGTCCCAGCCCAGCATGGCGAAGACGCGGTAGCAGGCGGCCAGTTCGATGCGGGCGGCCCGCTCATCAGGGTGCATGGAGCAATTCATGGTGTGGCTCGTGGGGTGGGTTCTGAGGTGGGTCTTGAGGTGGGTTGTGCAGTGGCTTGTGGGGAAATCAGGCATCCAGCCCCTGGTCCAGCCCCTGGTCCAGCGCTTGGGAGGCACGGCCCAGCTTGTCCAGGATGCGGTCGAGCATGGCGCGCTCATCGGCCGTCAGCGCATTGAGCAGGGCCGCCTGGTAGGGGCGTGCGCGGGACAGCACCTCGTCGAAGAGCGCCTGCCCTGCTTCGCTCAGCTGCAGCAGGTGGCGCCGCGCGTGCTGCGGATCGGCGCGGCGCAGCACCCAGCCCCGGTCAATCAGCGGCTGCAGCGCGCGGCTGATCTGGGCCTTGTCCATCAGGCTCAGGCGCGACAGCGCGCTGGCGTGCAGTTCACCATGGCGCTGGATCTGGCCCATGAGCCGCCACTCGGTCAGCCCCACGGGCGATGCCGGCGCGATGTAGTGGCGCGTCACCTGGGTCTGCAGCGCATTGGACAGCGCGCCCAGGCGGAAGGTGATGAAGTCCTCCAGCGCCAGCGTCTGGCTGCAGACCTGCGTGTCCGGTGCAGGGCCGGTGGCGGCATCGGCGGCAGGGATCGTGGATGTGCGTGGGCGGGGCATTGGGCGGATGGAACCGGGCGGCGATGGCGATTGCGATGGCCGCATGATCCACCAATGTTGACATATCAACATTGGTGGCAACCCTGAGAGCCCTGGCGGCCTGCAGGCCGCCATCGGGCGCAGGGTGAAACCCATGCGCCCGCGCCGCGCTCAGCGCTTGAGCAGTTCGTTGGAGGGCAGTGTCTCGTCCAGCAGCTTGCGGGCCGTCTCCACGCCCGCCACGGGCAGCAGCGCCGGGTCCAGCAGGCCCACCTGCACCAGCACGCTGGCCTGGTCCCAGTAGATGTGCTCGTGGTAGAGCTTGTCGCCCCGGAACTTGACCACGGCCAGCAGCGGGATCTCCACGCGCCGCCCCGTGGGCCGCACGCCGGGCAGCATCCACGGGATCTCGGTGGTGTGCGTGAAGCAGAACAGCATCTCGTCCACCACCTGCGAGGCCCCCACCGTGCGTGAAATCGGCGTCAGCGACGTATCGGGCGGATTGCTGTTGACGAAGTGGTTCGTATAGAAGGCGTGCAGGTTGCTGAAGCCCACGCCGCCGGTCATGGTGGGGATGTGGTTCACATAGGGCTCGGCCACCATGGTGGCCATGGTGTCGTCCACGTTGCGCGTGGCGAATTCGTACTCGCAGTGCTTGTCCCACAGCGCGGCCAGGTCGAAGTGCGGGCCGATGGCGGACTTGAGCGTGGCAATGCTGCGTTCGTGCGCCATCAGGGCCGAGGCGCGGTGGAAATGATCGCCGCCCTTGCGCGCGAAGGCATGGTCCACGCCCGGATAGACATGCACGGCCACGCCGGGACGCCCGCCCAGCGCCTGGACGATGCGCTGGCGCGCCTCGGGCGGGCAGAAGGCGTCGAGCTCAGCCACATGCAGGGTGAGCGGGCAGCGGATGCGCTCGGCCTCGTCCAGCGCCGCCTCGATTCCCACGCCGTAGTAGCCGACCACCGCATCGGCATCGGTGCGGCAGGCGGCCAGGTAGGCCAGCTTGCCGCCCAGGCAAAAGCCCAGCACGCCGGCCTTGCCGTCCGTGACCTCGGGGCGCTGGCGCAGGGCGTTCAGGCAGGCCTGGATGTCCTGCACGCCCAGGGCCTCGTCGAATCCCTTATAGAGGCCGAAGGCGCGCTCCCAGTCCGCCGGCGTGTAGCCCAGCTCCACATCGGGCTGCTGGCGCCAGAACAGGTCGGGCACCAGCACCACGTAACCTTCTTCGGCGTAGTAGTCGGCCACCTCGCGCATGGTGGCGTTGACGCCGAAGATCTCCTGCGCCAGCACCAGGCCAGGGCCGCTGCCCGAGGCCGGCACGGCCAGGTAGGCGTTGAAGCTGCCGCTGCCGTCCAGCGCGTTGATGCGCACATGGCGGCTTGCCGGGGGTTCTTTCTGCTGCATGGGTCTGTCTCCGTTTCAAAGGGTGGGGAAAGCTGCGGTGCCGCTTTTTTCATGACCCGTCATACGCATTCGGGGTGCCGCACCGTCACCTGATAGTAGCCCGCGTGAAAGGCCAGGGGCTCGCCGTCGAAGCGTTCGCAGCGCTCGACCTGGCCGATGAAGATGAGGTGGTCGCCGCCATCGTATTGCCGGACGTTGCGGCAGACGAAGCGGGCCAGCACGCCATCGATCAGGGGCACGCCGGCCGGGCCTTCCGCGCAGTCCAGGCCGACGAACTTGTCTTGCTGCGGCGTGGAAAAGCGCCGCGACAGAAGGTGCTGGCCCGCAGCCAGCACGTGGATGGCGAAGTGGCTGGCGCCCTGGAAATCGCAGACGCTGGGCGCCTGGCGCGCCAGGCTCCACAGCACCAGCGGCGGGTCCAGCGAGACCGAGGAGAACGAGTTGGCCGTCATGCCCACGCGCCGCCCGTCCGGCGCGCGCGTGGTGATGACGGTCACGCCCGTGGTGAACTGGCCGAAGGCCTTGCGCAGCTCGCGCGGATCGAAGGAGCAGGCCGTGGCGGGGGCCGGGGTGTCGCATGTGCTCATGGCGGCCTCTGCGGCTAGGCGGGGACGGCTGCCATGGCGGCGATGGCCGCGCAGCTGTCGATGTAGTGGTCCGCCTCGCCCGCGTCCGCGAACCAGGGGAAGAAGGTGCGCGGGTCGTCGAAGCCGTTGGCAAAGGCGCTGGCCAGCGGTGCCAGCGTGCCCGCGCTGGCCAGCAGCTTGAGCACATGGGGTGGCGGTGGCGCCAGCAGCATGTTGGTCCACTGCGTGACCCATTGCGCATAGCCGAACCAGTAGCGGTCGAAGGTCTGCTGCATCCAGGCGGCGTCGAATGCGCCATTTGCGTCACGATTTCCGTCGCCATGGCCGCGCGCCAGGATGCTGCGCAGATAGGTGTCGGCGCACTTGGCCGCGTTGTTGGAGCCCTGGCCCGTGATGGGGTCGTTGAGCACCACCACGTCGCCCATGCCCAGCACCTTGCGCCCCGACGGCAGCGTGGCCACGGGCTTGCGCACCGTGGGGGCGAAGCGGCCCGCGAGGATGCCGTTGTCATCGGTCAGCGCAATGTCGCGGCAGCGCTCGGCCTCCCAGGGCACGAAGGTGTCGAGGATCCAGCGGCTGCGCTCCAGGTGCTGCTCGGGTGTCTTCACATCGCCCCAGCAGTCCATGGGGCCGCCGGGCACGCCCTCGAACACCATGATCTCGCAGGGCCCCGTGGTCGTCAGCGCCGGGAACACGAAGTACTCGCCCACGCCCGGCAGCAGGTTGAAGGACACGGCGGAGAACGGCTCGCGCGGCTTCATGCCCGTCACATAGGTCAGCGCCAGCGCGCGCTGGGGCTGGTCGAAGCGCGAGCGGTGGGCATCGCGCTCGAACAGCCTCGATATCTCGCCCTTGCCGCTGGCGACCAGGGTCAGGTCATGGCTGCGCGTGCATTCCTCCAGCTCGGCGATGCCCGCGTCCTTGAGCACCAGCTCGCCGCCCTGGCGGCGGAAGTCGTCCATCCATGCGGGGATCTTCAGGCGCTGGTCCACGGACTGCGCGCCCGCGTTCAGACGCGCCGCCCAGTCGATGGCCTTGTCGACCGATTTCCCGCCCTGCTGCGCCGGCTGTGGCACGCACAGGCTGATGCCCTCGACCACCGGGCATTCGCGCGACCAGTGGTCCAGGCCCAGGCCGCGCTCTATCTGCAGCGCGCTGTCGAACATGCACTGGCTGGACATGACCCGGCCCTGGGCGATGTCCTGCGCCGTGCGGTTGCTCAGTATCGTGACCTGATGGCCCGCGGCCAGCAGGCCCAGGCCCAGTTGCAGGCCCGACTGGCCGGCTCCGACGATGGCGATTTTCTTCATGGCTGTCTCCTTGCGGCTCCGTGTCCGTACTGCGTGCTAGTCCATCAATTGGGGAATGGCGGCCACGGCGCGCTCGGGCCCCATGGCGCCGTAGCCGCCGTCCACCGCGTAGTCGGCCCCCGTCACGAAGCTGGCATGGTCCGAGCACAGGAACAGCACCACCTGCGCCACCTCGTGCGGATCGCCCACGCGGCCCAGCAGGTGAAAGGGCGCGGCCACGCGGTCGGTCTTGGCGCGGTCGCCGCCACTGAGCCGGTCCATCACCGCCGACCAGGTCCAGCCCGGGCAGACGCTGTTGACGCGGATGCCATCGGCCGCCAGGTCCATGGCCATGCTGCGCGTGAGCTGCTTCATGGCCGCCTTGCTGGCCGGGTAGAGCCAGCGCCCGGTCTGCGCCGCTTCCGAAGAGATGCTGGTGAAATTCACCACGGCCCCGCCACCGGCGGCCACCATGTGCGGGTGCACGGCCTGCAGCATGGCCACGGCGCTGGCCACGTTCACGTTGAACGAGGCCAGCCAGTCCGCGCGCGGCGACTGCAGGCCCTCATCCACATAGGAGCAGGCCAGGTTGACCAGGATGTGCACGCCGCCGTGCCTGCTGCATGCCTGCTGAACGCAGGCAGCGACCTGCGCGTCGTCGGTGATGTCGGTGCGCACGAAATGCGCGCCCTCGCCCAGCGCATCGGCCAGCACCTGGCCGTTGTCGGCATCGATGTCGGCAATGACCACCTTCACGCCGGCCGCGTGCAGCGCACGCACCACGCCGGCGCCTATCAGGGTGGAGCCGCCGGTGACGATGGCGCTTTTGCCTTCGAGTCCCTTGAACATGACGCTTGTTCTCCCATGTGGATGCCAGGCCGGGCTGGCCTGTGCAGCACACGTTACGGGGGGCCGGGCCGCGCAGGCATCCGGCAAGCGCAGGCACTGTCCCTGGCGCGCAGAAATCGGCTCCCGGGGAATGGTCCGAATTGTGGGAGCGGGTGGTTTTTGCTACGTTCTGCCCAGCCTATGGAACACGCCATGCACACACCGCTGCCGCTGCAGCGCTACCGGCTTTTCGAGAGCCACGACATGGACGAGGCCCGCGAAAGCGTGGCGCGCGTCTTCTGTCCGCATGGCCTGGGCATGCTGCGCCCGCGCGCCGAGCTGGACGCCTGCCACCACAGCGCGCCGCTTTCCCGCAACGTCAGCCTGAACTATGTGCAGTACGGTCCCGGCGTGCACATCGAGCCCGGCTACCTGCGGGACTTCTTCCTGCTGCAGATTCCCCTGCGCGGCAGTGCCGAGATCCGCTGCGGCGCGCAGCAGGTGGATGCCACGCCGCGCCTGGCCTCCCTGCCCTCGCCGACCGAGCCGCTGTCCATGCGCTGGGCCGACGACAGCCCGCACCTGATCGTGCGCATGGCCCGCCCCGCCCTGGTGGCGCGGCTGGAGGCGCTGCTGCAGGCGTCCGCAGGCCGGCCCCTGGTGTTCGATCTGGGCGTGCCGCTGGACCAGCCGGCGCTGGCACCGCTGGTGCATTTCATCGACTGCCTGCGGCACACGCTGGATGCGGGCAACGCCCTGCAGGCCACGCAGGCACTGGCCCAGCATGCGGAGGAATACCTGCTGACCAGCCTGCTGATGTCGGCCACACACAGCCACAGCCGCGCACTGGCCGGGGACAGCCGGCGCAGCCTGCTGCCGCGCGGCGTGCGCAAGGCCCAGGAGTACATGCAGGCCCATGCCGACCAGCCCCTGTCGCTGGCCGATGTCTGCCGCGAGGCCGGCTGCAGCGCGCGCACGCTGCAGGCCGCCTTCCGCCAGCACGCAGGCATGGGGCCCATGGATTTCCTGCGCCAGCTGCGGCTGGACCGGGTGCGCGCCGAACTCCAGGCAGCCAAGGGCCCGGGCGTCGCAGCCGGCTCCGGCGTGCGCGACGTGGCGCAGAAATACGGCTTCCTGCACCTGGGCCACTTCGCGGCCCAGTACCGCAGCCGCTTCGGCGAGCTCCCGTCCGAGACGGCGAGCCGCCGCGTGCAGGCCTGAGGGCCTGCCCTTGCCGGTTCAGCCCCGGCCCACGAAGGGCATCTTGGTCGCCATCACCGTGTGGAACAGCACGTTGGCCTCCAGCGGCAGGCTGGCCATGTAGAGCACGGACTGGCCCACCACATCCGCGTCGATCAGCGGCTCCACCGCGATCTCGCCATTGGCCTGGGGCACGCCCTTGGCCATGCGCGATGCCAGCTCGGTCATGGCATTGCCGATGTCGATCTGGCCCACGGCGATGTCGTAGGCACGGCCGTCCAGCGCAGCGGTCTTGGTCAGGCCCATGACGGCATGCTTGGTGGCCGTGTAGGCACTGGAATTGGGGCGCGGCGCATGCGCGGAGATGGAGCCGTTGTTGATGATGCGGCCGCCGCGCGGCGACTGGTCGCGCATGGTGCGGAAGGCCTGCTGCAGGCAATAGAACATGCCGTTGAGGTTGACATCGACCACCTCGCGCCACTGCTCGGGCGTCCAGTCCAGGAAGGAGCCGGGCGGATTGCCCCGGCCCGCGTTGTTGAACAGCAGGTCCACGCGACCGAAGCGCTGCACCGTGCGCGCGAACAGCTGCTCCACGGCAGCCGGATCGCTGACATCGGTGGCAATGCCCAGCATGCGCTCGCCCGCGCCGTACTTTGCCTGGGCCTCGGCGCAGGTCTCATCCAGCGGCGCCTGGCGGCGGCCTGCCACCACCACCTGGTAGCCGGCGCCCGCCAGGGCCAGCGCCACGGCCTTGCCCACGCCGGTTCCTCCGCCCGTGACCACGGCCGTCTTTGCGTTCTTCATCTCCATTGCTTGTCCATCCTGTAGTGCATGTGTTGCAGCCGCCGCCCGCGCACCGGTGGCGGGCGGCGCCGCTGCATTGTCGGCGACGCGCGGGGCCTGCGGACTGTGCCGCAGGCGACACCATCGCCACACTGCGGACGAAGCTCAGGCAAAGCGCCAGGCAATGGAGCCCAGCGGCCCGTAGTCCACATGGAAGCTGTCGCCGACCTGGGCCGTGACGGGCCGCGTGAACGAGCCGGCCAGCACCACCTGGCCTGCGTCCAGCTGCTCATCCCATTGCGCGAGCCGGTTGGCCAGCCAGGCCACGCCCGTGGCCGGATGGTTGAGCACGGCGGCCGCCACGCCGGATTCCTCGATCACGCCGTTGCGCTGCAGCAGCGCCGACACCCAGCGCAGGTCCACCGCGTCGGGGCGCACGGGCCGCCCGCCCATGACGATGCCGGCATTGGCCGCGTTGTCGGCGATGGTGTCGCGCACCGTGCGCATGGCCTGGGTATCGCGGTCCTTTTGCTCGATGCGGGCGTCGATGATTTCCACGGCGGGCACCACCCAGTCGGTGGCGGCCAGCACATCGCACAGGGTGACGCCAGGCCCCTTGAGCGTGCGGCCCAGCACGAAGGCCAGCTCCACCTCCACGCGCGGAGCGATGAAGCGCGCAAAGGGAATGTCGCCGCCGGGCTCGAAGAACATGTCGTCCAGCAGGGTGCCGTAGTCGGGCTCGGTGATCTGCACGGCCTGCTGCATGGCACGCGAGGTCAGGCCGATCTTGTGGCCCCTGACCGTGCGGCCCTCGGCGCGCTTGAGCCGCATCCAGGCGCGCGAGATGGCGTAGCCGTCCTGCACCGTCATGTCCGGATGGCGGCGGGAAAAGTGCCGGACCTGCACCCGGCTTTTTTCGCTGGCGTGCAGCTCGGCCGCCAGGCTGTCTATGGTGTGTTGCGCAAGCATGGGCGGCCCTTCAGCGCGCGGCGGGGCCATCGTCGGCCCAGGCCAGGTAGCCGTCGGACACGCCCTGGCGCTGCATGGCATCCCACTGCGCCACCGAAGGCGTGGGCATCTGGAAGGCATCGCCCACGCGGCCATACCAGCCGGGGTTCTGCAGCCGCGCGATCAGCTCCATGGGCGCGGGGTCGAAGTACATGAGCTCGCCATCGACCACGGCCGCATCCATGACATGGGCGGCCAGCACGTCGGCCAGCACCAGGCTGCGCACGCCGTCGATATCGATGATCTGGCGCACGCGGCACTCGAAGGACGCAGGGCTGTCCACGATGCGCGGCGCCTTCACCCGCCGTGCATCGCCCAGGACCAGGCCGGCCTGGGCCGACTCGTCCACCTGCGCGCCGAACTCTATGGCCGTCACCGCCATGCGGCGCGCCAGCGGCTCGGACACCAGGTTCACCACGAACTCGCCCGTGGCCGCGATGTTGCGCGCCGTGTCCTTGAGCACGCCCTGGCGCGAGCCTATGCACACGCACAGCAGCGGCGGATCGCCCGACATGGCGTTGAAGAAGGAAAACGGCGCGACGTTGACCGTGCCGTCCCCGTCCACCGAGCTGATCCAGGCGATGGGACGGGGCAGAACCAGGGAGTGCAGGATGTTGCTGCGCTGTTCGCTGTTGAGCGATTGCATTTCAAAGTACATGGGAATCCGGAGGGGAAGGGAAAAAGGAAGGGCGTCGCGTCACTCGTTGCCGGCGCGCGCCGCGTCCTGCTCGGCCTGGGCGATGCCCGGGGCGCGCGCATTGGACTGGTGCAGTTCCACCAGGTTGCCGGCCGGGTCGCGCAGGAACAGCTGCTTGAGGCTGGGCGATGCCACGTTGTCCAGCGTGAAGTAATCGACGCCGCGCGCCTGCAGCTCCTGCTCGGCGCCGAGGATGTCGTCCACGGCCAGCGCGATGTGGTTGGACACGGGGTCCTTGCCCGGGCCCTGCGCATAGCGCGACGGACCCTCGCTGCCGAGGATGTGCAATTGGCTGCCGTTGGGCAGGTTGATCCAGGAGCCGTAGATGCCGGGGATCTTCCAGCGCGCGGCGTCCTGGGGCAGGTTCAGCACTTCGCGGTAGAAGTCGAGCATGGCGTCGGCCTGGGCGTGGTTGACGCCGAATCCGACATGGTGGAGTTCCAGAACTTTGATGGGCATGGGATGTCCTTGCAGATTTGTGTGCCGCCAAATAATACGCTTAACGTACTATACACAAAGCGTAATATATGAAAGCCGTAAAATCAACCGCCCTTTCTTCTACCGGCTTCAACCCGGCTTCGACCCGGTTTCACCCGCTTCCATCCACTCCCATGAGTCCGCGCAAGACCGCTGCCGCACCGGCCCCCGATTCCACCCCCCTCGCCAACGCCCCCGAAGCGCTGCGCCCGCACCTGGCCCTGATGGCCGAGACCGCGCAGCCCGGCACCGACACGCCGGCCGCCGGCCTGGGCCTGCTGCTGCTGTGGCTGGCCGACGATGTGGAGCAGCGCGCCAACGCGTCGCTGCAGGCGTTCGGCCTGTCCGAGAGCAAGCTCGACGTGCTCATGATCTTCGGCCTGGCCGAGCGCGGGCTGCTGGGCGACACGGTGGTCACACCGTCCTATATCGCCAGCTACGTCGGCGTGACGCGCTCGTCGGTGACGGGCCTGCTGGATTGGCTGGAAAAGCGCTCGCTGCTGGCGCGCAGCCTCAGCCAGGAAGACCGCCGCAGCTTCGACCTGGCGCTCACCGACCAGGGCCGCGAGGTGCTGGCCCGCGCGCTGCCGGCCTTCTGGCGCATGTGCGAGTCCCTGGTCGACTACCTGGACGAGGGCGAGCGCGCCAGCCTGCAGTCCATCCTCTTCAAGGCCTGGACGAGGATGAAGGCGCAACAGGGCGCTTGATCCTGGGAGCGCGGCAGGCTGCCCTGGCTGCCGCAAGCCTGCGCAGCCGGCACGGTGCCATATTTCGCGCGGGCATAAGCTCAATCTTGCTTGTGCAAAATTTCCTTTGCGATCAATGCCTTGCGCCGCGCATGGCTCGCTATAAGGAAATGTGAATTCCGTCGTGGTGCGCGCCGGGGCCGGGTGTTGCAATGCCTTCAGAGGCCATGCCGGCAGGCGCCATGTGGGCGCCGGCGCCGGGCCTGGCCGAGCTGGAGGAACCACGCCTTGCCCACGCGCAGAAACACATTGCTCTGGTCGCTTGCCGCCACGCTGGCGCTGCCCGGCCTTGCGGCGGCCGCCGCGCTGAAGATAGGCGTCACGCCCGGTTCGCTGGCCGACTCCGTGGAGGTCGCCGCCAAGGAGGCGCGCGCCCAGGGGCTGGACGTGCAGGTCATCGAGTTCACCGACTGGACCACGCCCAACACGGCGCTGGCGGCCGGCGACATCGACCTCAACTACTTCCAGCACCAGGCCTTCCTGGACAACGCCATCCGCGAGCGCGGCTATGCCTTCACCAGCGTGGCCACGGGCCTGCTGCCCAACATCGGCCTGTACTCGCTCAAGACCCAGCGCTTTGCCGACCTGAAGGAGGGTGCGCGCGTGGGCGTGGCCAATGACCCCGTCAACCAGGGGCGCGGCCTGCTGCTGCTGGAGAAGGCCGGCCTGATCCAGCTGCGCGAAGGCAAGGGCCCGCGCGCGGGGCTGGACGACATCGTGTCCAACCCGCGCAGGCTGCGCTTTGTCGAGATCGAAGGGCCGCAGCTGGTGCGCGCGCTGGACGATGTGGACCTGGCCCAGGGCTACCCGGCCCACTTCGTCAACGCCGGGCGGCCGCAGGTGGCCGGCAATGCGCTGCTGTATTCGGGCATTGACGACCTGTACTACGCCATCCGCTTCGTCTCGCGCCAGGACAACGCCCGGGACCCGCGCATTGCGCAGTTCGTGCGCATCTACCAGACCTCGGGCGCCGTGCAGGCGCAGATCCACAAGTCATTCGCCGCCAACGACAGGCTGTACAGCCTGCCGTGGCGCAAGCCGTGACGCGGCCCCTTCATGCCTTTTTCGAACCTTTTTTTCCGGAGATCCCGATGAAGCTTTCCCGTGCCCTGATCGCCCCGCTGGCCGCCCTGGCCCTGTTCTCCGCCCACGCTGCCGACAAGCTGCGCATCGGCGTGGTGCCCGGCGCCTACGCCGACTCGGTGGCCGTGGCCGCCAAGGAGGCCAAGGCCCAGGGCATCGATGTGCAGGTGGTGGAGTTCACCGACTGGACCACGCCCAACGTGGCCGTGGACTCGGGCGACCTGGACATCAACTACTTCCAGCACCAGCCCTTCCTGGACAACGCCATCCAGAAGAATGGCTACAAGCTGGCCAGCGCGGGCACGGGCATCCTGGCCAACGTGGGCCTGTACTCGCTCAAGCACAAGGCCATCGCCCAGGTGCCGCAGGGCGGCAAGGTGGGCATTGCCAACGACCCCGTGAACCAGGGCCGCGGCCTGCTCTTGCTGCAGAAGGTGGGGCTGATCAAGCTCAAGCCCGGCGTGGGCTACCTGGGCAGCCTGGACGACATCGTCGAGAACCCCAAGAAGCTCAGCTTCGTCGAGGTCGAGGGGCCGCAGCTGGTGCGCATCACGGGCGACGTGGACATCGCCCAGGGCTACCCGCACTTCATCGTGGCGGCCAAGGCCTTCGATCCGTCCAGCGGGCTTGCATATTCGGGCATCGAGGATGCGCGCTTTTCCATCCAGTTCGTGGTCAAGGCCAACCGCACGCAGGACCCCGTGGTGCAGAAGTTCATCCGCATCTACCAGAACTCCGATGCGGTGAAGGCCGAGGCCCAGCGCGCCTTCTCCAACGACAAGCGCCTGTACAACCTGGCCTGGGTCAAGCCCTGAGCGGCGCGGGGAGGACTTCAGCCATGTCAACCAGCATTGCAGCCAGGCAGCCCCTGGCGGACAGGCCGGCCCACGAGGCGGACAGGCCGGCCCATGACGCGGGCAGGCGCTCATCGGCAGCGGCCGGCACCACGCGGGAATCCATCCGTGGACCCGGCGCCGTGGCCTTCAGCGGCGTGGCCAAGACCTACCAGTCTTCGGCCGGGCCCGTACAGGCGCTGGACGCGATCAGCCTGGAGATCGCGCCGGGCAGCATCTTCGGCATCATCGGGCGCAGCGGCGCGGGCAAGTCCAGCCTGCTGCGCACCATCAACCGGCTGGAGCAGCCCAGCAGCGGCCAGGTGCGGGTCGACGGCGTGGACATCGGCACGCTGGACGAATCGCAACTGGTGCAGCTGCGCCGGCGCATCGGCATGATCTTCCAGCACTTCAACCTGCTGTCGGCCAAGACGGTGCATGACAACGTGGCCCTGCCCCTGCAGGTGGCGGGCCTGCCGCGCGCACGCATCAATGCGCGGGTCAATGAGCTGCTGGCCCTGGTGGGCCTGCAGGAGAAGGCTGGCACCTATCCGAGCCGGCTGTCGGGCGGGCAAAAGCAGCGCGTGGGCATTGCCCGCGCCCTGGCCACCGACCCCGAGATCCTGCTGTGCGACGAGGCCACCTCGGCCCTGGACCCCGAGACCACGCAGTCCATCCTGGAGCTGCTGCGCACCATCAACCGCAAGCTGGGCATTACCATCGTCCTGATCACGCACGAGATGAGCGTGATCCGCGAGATCGCCGACCGCGTGCTGGTGCTGGAGCAGGGCCGCATCGCCGAGCTGGGCGAGGTCTGGAAGGTCTTCGGCAACCCGCAGCACCCGGCCACGCGCGCCCTGCTGGCACCGCTGCAGCACGGCCTGCCCGACGACCTGCGCCAGCGCCTGCTGAGCACCGCGCCCGCAGGCCGCCACGAACGCATCCTGCAGCTGACCTACCGCGGCGAGGACGGGCTGGAGCCCGACTTCCCGCGCATCGCCCAGGCCCTGGGCGGCCGGGTGCGCCTGCTGCATGGCGGCGTGGACCGCATCCAGGGCCATGCCCAGGGGCAGCTGCTGATCGCGCTGGGCGGCGGCACGGCCGCGCATGACTGGCACACATTGACGCAGGGCCCGGCGGCCATTGCGCATGACATCAAGGATCTCGGATATGTCGCTGAATCTGTCCATTCCCATTGAGCGCTACGGCAACGCGCTGGCCGACACGCTGATGATGGTCGGCGTCTCGGGCGGCATCGCGCTGGCGGCGGGCATTCCGCTGGCGGTGCTGCTCATCGTCACCGCGCCCGGCGGCTTCCTGGCCTCGCCTCGCACGCACCGTGCGCTGGGCAGCGTGATCAACGGCTTCCGTGCCACGCCCTTCATCGTGCTGCTGGTGGCGCTGATCCCGTTCACGCGGCTGGTGACGGGCACCACCATCGGCGTGTGGGCGGCCATCGTGCCGCTGGCCATCAGCGCGACGCCGTTCTTCGCGCGCATCGTCGAGGTCAGCCTGCGCGAGGTCGATCCCGGCCTCATCGAAGCCGCCCAGGCCATGGGCTGCCGCAAGTGGGACATCGTGCGCCACGTCTACCTGCCCGAGGCCCTGCCCGGCATCGTGGGCGGCTTCACCATCACCCTGGTGGCGCTGATCAGTTCCTCGGCCATGGCCGGCGCTGTGGGCGCGGGCGGCCTGGGCGACCTGGCCATCCGCTACGGCTACCAGCGCTTCGACACCCAGGTGATGCTGCTGGTGATTGCCGTGCTGATCGCGCTGGTCACCGTGGTCCAGGTGCTGGGCGACCGCTACGTGCGCCGGCTGCGCAGCCGCTGACGCTGAAAACAGGCACCACGCCTTTCCCTCCGGGGCCGCCGCCTGGCGGCCCTCTCCCCACCGACTCAGCAACGAGGCACGGAATGACCACACCGGATGCCCTGGGCGCAGCCTTGCCCGGCAACACACACCACACCCCGGGCGGGGCGCTGCGGCGCCTGCCCCTGCCGCCCTCCACCCCGCACCGCATCACCAGCGAGGCCGAGGCTCTGCAGGCCGCCCAGGCCCTGGCCGATGAATGGCGCGTGGACGCAGCCGCCCGCGACCATGAGCGGCGCCTGCCCTGGCAGGAAATCGAGCGCCACACGGCCAGCGGGCTGGGCGCCATCACCGTGCCCCGCGCCTACGGCGGCCTGGGCGCCTCGTACGAGACGCTGGCCCAGGTCTTCGTCACGCTGTGCGCGGCCGACCCTTCGCTGGGCCAGATTCCGCAGAACCATTTCGCCGTGCTGCAGAACCTGCGGGACATGGGCAGCGAGTCCCAGAAGCGCCGCTGGTTCGCCGACGTGCTGGCCGGCCACCGCCTGGGCAATGCCGGGCCGGAGCGCAAGGGGCGCGCCGCGCATGTGCTGGAGGCCACGGCGCGCCTGTCGCGCGATGCCGATGGCGGCCTGCGCGTCAGCGGCACGCGCTTTTACTCCACGGGCTCGGCCTTCGCGCACTGGGTGCCCTTCCGTGCCCAGGACGAGGAAGGCCGCATCGTGCAGGTCTGGGTGCGGCGCGATGCGCCGGGCGTGACCGTGTTCGACGACTGGGACTCCTTCGGCCAGCGCACCACGGCCAGCGGCAGCGTGCAGTTGGACCAGGTGCAGGTACAGCCCGAGGACGTGGTGCCTGCCTGGCAGTTCGAGGCCACGCCCTCGCTGTCCGGCCCGGTGTCGCAGCTGATCCAGGCCTCCATCGACGCGGGCATTGCCCAGGGTGCGCTGCGCGACGCGGTGGACTTCGTGCGCGACAAGAGCCGGCCCTGGATGGACTCCGGCGTGGCGCGTGCCAGCGACGATCCCCACCTCATCCACGAGGTCGGCCAGCTGCAGATCGAGGTGGACGCAGCCCATGCCGTGCTGCTGGAGGCCGCGCGCACGCTGGATGCGCTTGCTGCAGCGGCTGGTGGCGCGGTGGACGAGCAGGCCACCGCCCAGGCCTCGGTGGCCGTGGCCGAGGCCAAGATCCTCACCACCGAGGCCGCGCTGCAGGCCGGCGAGCACCTGTTCGCGCTGGCCGGCTCCTCGGCCAGCCGCGCTGCCCACCGCCTGGACCGCCACTGGCGCAACGCCCGCGTGCACACGCTGCACGACCCCGTGCGCTGGAAATACCACCTGCTGGGCAACTACCTGCTCAACGGCGCCCTGCCGCGCCGCCACCAGTGGAACTGACCGCCATGACACAGACATCGACCCAAGAGCTGCAGGCCCTGGCCTCCACACCGGGCAGCCAGCCCGCGCCCGCCGCGCCTCCAGCCCGGCCCGCCCACATCATCGGCAGCGAGGCCGAGGCGCTGGAGGCGGCCCGCAGTTTTGCCGCCCTCATCGCCCCCGGCGCGCTGGCGCGCGACCGCGACCGCCTGCTGCCCTGGCAGGAGGTGGAGCAGTTCAGCCAGAGCGGCCTGTGGGGCATCACCATTCCCCGGGAGTACGGCGGCGCGGGCGTGTCCACGGCCACGCTGACCCGGGCCATTGCCCTGATCGCGGCGGCCGATGGCAACTTCGGCCACATTCCGCAGAACCACTACTACTCGCTGGAAGTGCTGCGCGTGGGCGGATCGCCCGCGCAAAAGGCCTTCTTCTATGACCGTGTGCTGCGCGGCGAGCGCCTGGGCAATGCGCTGGCCGAGATCGGCCACCGCGACTTCCAGCGCCGCACGCGGCTGCTGCGCGAGAGCGGCGGCTGGTTCGTGCAGGGGCGCAAGTTCTATTGCACGGGCGCCCTGTTCGCGCACTGGATTCCCACCCTGGTCAGCGCGCAGGAAGAGGCGCCGGGGCAAGGCGAGCGCATGTATCTGGTCTTCATCCCGCGCGATGCGGCCGGCGTCACCGTCACCGACGACTGGGACGGCTTCGGCCAGCGCGTGACGGGCAGCGGCTCGGTGCAGTTCGACCGCGTGCGCGTGGAGCCCGAATGGGTGGTGCCCTTCACCAGTTCCTTCGAGCGGCCCACCACCATCGGCCCCTTCGCCCAGATCATCCATGCCGCCCTGGACGCGGGCATTGGCCACGGCGCGCTGCAGGCCGCCCTGCCCTTCATCCGCGAGCATGCGCGGCCCTGGGTGGACGCGGGCGTGGCCAGCGCCACGCAGGACCCGCTGCTGCTGCAGCAACTGGGCAATGTCCACGTGCGCCTGCGCGCCGCCGATGCCCTCGTGGCCCGCGCGGCCCTGGCCGTGGACGCCGCCCAGCGCGCGCCCACGGACGACAGCGTGGCCGCCGCCTCGGTGGCCGTGGCCCAGGCCAAGGCGCTGAGCACCAGCGCCAGCCTGCTGGCGGGCAGCAAGCTGTTCGAGCTGGCGGGCACGGCCTCCACCCTGGCGGGACAGGGCCTGGACCGCTTCTGGCGCAACGCGCGCACCCACACCCTGCACGACCCCGTGCGCTGGAAATACCACGCCGTGGGCAACTACGTGCTCAACGGCATACGCCCGCCGCGCCATGGCGCGCTCTGACCTTTATCAACGACACAGGAATGCAATGATGACAACGACCTCCCCCACCCTCTGGCCCCGGCTGGCCGCCTTCCTGGGCGCTGCCCTGCTCGCGGGCAGCGCCCTGGCCGCGCCCCTGAAGATCGGCGTGGTGCCGGGCATCTTCGCGGACTCGGTGGAAGCCGCCGCCAAGGAAGCCAAGAAGCAGGGCCTGGACGTGCAGGTGGTGGAATTCACCGACTGGGCCACGCCCAACGTGGCGCTGGACGCGGGCGACATCGACCTCAACTACTACCAGAACAGCAACTACCTGGCCAATGCAGCGCGCAGCAAGGGCTTCAAGTTCACCAGCGTGCAGGCGGGCATCCTGTCCTATCTGGGCCTGTACTCCACGCGCCACAAATCCCTGGCCGACCTGCCCACGGGCGCCAAGGTGGCCATTGCCAGCGACCCCGTCAACGTGGGCCGCGGCCTGCGCCTGCTGCAGCACGCGGGCCTGATCACGCTGCGCCCCGACACCGGGCTGCTGGGCACCCAGGCGGACATCGTCTCCAACCCCAGGAAGCTGCAGTTCGTGGAGATCGAGGGCCCGCAGCTGGCGCGCACCACGCCCGACGTGGACCTGGCCCAGGGATTTCCGTATTTCATCATCGCCTCCAAGGCCTTCGATGCCAGCAAGGGCCTGGCCTACACCAGCTACGAGGACGACTCCTGGGCCATCCAGTTCGTGGCCCGCAGCGACCGCGCGGCCGACCCGCGCATCGCCCGCTTCCTGGACATCTACAAAAACTCCGACGTGGTGCGCAAGACCATCCACGCCTTCTACCTGAACGACCAGAAGCTCTACCGCCTGGCCTGGTTGAAGAACTGACGCAACGGACTGCAGGACCCGCCCCATGACGCAAGCCAAGCGCCACATCCACGTCAACGCCTTCAACATGAACTGCGTGGGCCACATACACCACGGCCTGTGGACCCATCCGCGCGACCGCTCCACCGAGTACGGCACGCTGGCCTACTGGACCCACATCGCCAGGGTGCTGGAGGAAGGCCTGTTCGACGGCATCTTCATCGCCGATGTGATCGGCTACTACGACGTCTACCAGGGCGGCGTGGACCTGACCCTGCGCGAAGGCATACAGCTGCCCGTCAACAACCCCTGGCTGCTGGTCTCGGCCATGGCGGCGGTGACGCGGCACATCGGTTTCGGCCTCACGGCCACCGTGGGCGCGCACCAGCCCTATACCTTCGCGCGCGACGTGACCACGCTGGACCAGCTGACCAACGGCCGCATCGGCTGGAACATCGTCACCGGCTATGTGGACAGCGGCGCGCGCGGACTGGGCCAGAACGGCCTGGCCGAGCACGACAGCCGCTACGACCGGGCCGACGACTTCCTGGAGCTTTCCTACAAGCTCTGGGAAGGCAGCTGGGAAGAGGGCGCCGTGATCGCCGACAAGGCGCGGCGCATCCACGCCCTGCCCGGCAAGGTGCACCCTGTGGTGCACGAGGGGCCGTTCTACCGCGCCAACGCCATCCACATGAGCGCGCCCTCGCCCCAGCGCACGCCCGTGCTGTTCCAGGCCGGCACCTCGCCGCGCGGGCTGCGCTTTGCGGGCCGGCATGCCGAGGGCATCTTCATCGGCGCGCGCACGCCCGAGGCCGCGCGCGAGGCCTCGCGCCAGCTGCGCCAGGCCGCCGTGGACGCGGGCCGGCGCCCCGAGGACATCAAGATCTACGCCGGCGTGGCCGTGGTGCCCGGCCGCACCGAGGCCGAGGCGCGCGAGAAATACGCCGACTACCTGGCCCACGCCAGCGCGGAAAGCGGGCTGGCCCACTTTGCCGCCAGCACCGGCGTGGACTTTGCGCAGTACGGGCTGGACGACCCCATCTCCTTCGGCAACACCAACGCCATCCAGTCGGCGGCCCAGGCCGCGCAGAAGCAGGGCTGGACCACGCGGCGCAAGCTGCTGGAGCAGTTCACGCTGGGCAGCCGCTACGCCACCATCGTGGGCGACCCGGCCCAGGTGGCCGACGAGCTGGAGCGCTGGATCGACGTGGGCGAGATCGACGGCTTCAACCTGACGCGCATCGTCGCGCCCGAGACCTGGGAAGACTTCGCCCGCCTGGTCGTGCCCGAGCTGCAGAACCGGGGCCGCTACCGCACCAGCTACGGCGAGGACGCCACGCTGCGCCAGCGCCTGTTCGGCCAGGGCGACCGCCTGCCCGCCAGCCACGCCGCCGCGCGCTGGCGGCGTTGAAGTCCTTAGCCACCCTCCCCCACCGGCCCGTGGCCCGGCCCTGCCTTGCAGGCAGGCCGGGTTGGCGGGCCTTTGAATTTGCAAAGCCATGACCACCACCCTCCCCTGCGCCACCGAGCCTGCGGCCTACGCGGCGCCCGGCCCAACCACAGACGGCACGGCCGATCCCGACGCGCCCTCGCTGCCATCCCTGCAGGCGCGCTTTCGCCCGGTGTTCGACCGCATCGCCCAGGGTGCGGCCGAGCGCGAACGCACGCGCAGCCTGGCCCATGAACCCATCGCCTGGCTGCGTGACAGCGGCTTCACCGCGCTGCGCGTGCCGCGCCGCCTTGGCGGGGCCGGCGCCAGCGTGGAGCAGCTGTTCGCGCTGTGGACCGAGCTGGCCGAGGCCGACTCCAACGTCGCCCAGATCCTGCGCCCGCACTTCGGCTTTCTGGACCGCGTGCTCATCGACCGCGATGCCGCCACTCAGGCCCGCTGGCTGCCGCTGGCCGCGCGCGGCGCCGTGTTCGGCAATGCCACCACCGAGGTGGGCGCAGGCACCCTGGGCACGCTGCAGACCACCCTGGTGCCCGATGCGCAGCCCGGCTGGTGGCGGCTGGACGGGCGCAAGTTCTACAGCACGGGCACGCTGTATGCCGACTGGGTGACCGTGGTGGCGCGCGCGGTGGAGCCGGGCAAGGAAGACCAGACCGTGCACGCCGTCGTGCCCACCTCGGAGGCCGGCGTGCAGCGCTTCGATGACTGGCGCGGCTTTGGCCAGCGCCTGACCGGCTCGGGCACCACCGTGCTCAGCCAGGTGCGCGTGCCCGACGACGCCGTGATCCGCTTCCCGCGCGCCCAGCCCACGCCCCTGGTGGCCTATTTCCAGCTGGCCCACCTGGCCACCCTGGCCGGCATTGCCCGGGCCTTGCAGCGCGATGCCATCGCCTATGTGCAGGCGCGCCGCCGCGTGTTCAGCCACGGCAGCGCCACCCTGCCCAAGGACGATCCGCTGGTGCAGCACATCGTCGGCCAACTGGCCGGCACGGCCTACATCGCAGGCCTGGCCGTGGCCGACGTGGCCGCCGAACTGGGCCGCATCGCGCGCGAGCGCGAGGCCGGGCGCGAGGTGCCGCTGCAGCAGCTGCATGCCCTGGAGCTGCGCACGGCCCAGGCCCAGGTGGCCGTGGTCGATCCCGTGCTGCAGGCGGCCGCGCGGCTGTTCGAGGTGGGCGGCTCCAGCGCCCTGTCCGAAGACCTGGCACTGGACCGCCACTGGCGCAATGCGCGCACCCTGGCCTCGCACAACCCCGTGCTGTACAAGGCCCGCTCGGCGGGCGACATCCTGCTCAACGGCGCCGACCCCATCTACTACTGGCACGTGGGCGTGGCGGGCGTGGCGGCAGTGGCGGGCTGAAGGCCCTTGCGCGGCCGCGCTGCGCAGGGACGAGCGCAGCGGCCGTGCGCATATCGCCAGAACGCATTAGCACATGCCATGCGCCACAAAATTCCCTTCAGAAACAAGCACTTGCCAAGGCACCCAAACCGATAAGCAAATGCGTTAAGTTTCTTTCGCCATACCGGCGTTCGGCCCTGTAATGAAGGCATCCATCCCACCTCATCCGGGCTGGCAGTCTTCGCAAACCGCATGCCGCGCTGCCTCCTGGAACCCACGCCAAGGAGTTTCCATGAGCCGATCGCTGAAGACTGTCATCGTCAATGGCAGCCTGAGCCGCCCCTCCCGCACCCGTGTCCTGCTGGACGCCCTGCATGCCCGCCTGGGCCAGGAGCTGCCGCTGCAGGCACAGGTCATCGACCTGCTGGACCTGCAGCCCCATCTGGGCGCGGCCCTGTCCAAGAACGACCTGCCGCCGGCCACGCTGCAGGCCATCGAAGCCATCGAGCAGGCCGACTTCCTCATCGTCGGCGCGCCGGTCTTCCGCGCCAGCCTGCCGGGCCTGCTCAAGCACCTGTTCGACCTCATCGACCTGGACGCGCTGCAGGGCACGCCCGTGCTGCTGGCCGCCACCGGCGGCAGCCCGCGTCACGCCCTCATCCTGGACCACCAGCTGCGCCCGCTGTTCGGCTTTTTCTCGGCCCTCACCCTGCCCATTGGCGTGTACTCCACGCCCGAGGACATCCAGGACGGCCAGGTCCACAGCGAATCGCTGCGCCAGCGCATCGAGCTGACCGTGCAGCTGTCGGCCCCGGTGCTGCGCGGTGCGCTGCAGCAGCTGGTGCAGGCCCAGGCCCAGGCCGAGGCACAGCGGCCCGTTCCCGAAGCCGCCGACCTGGCTCTGGCCGGGCAGCCCGCGTGAGCCAGGCAGAGGCCGTCCCTGCGGACCCGATAGCCACTGCGCAGGATCTGGCGCAGCGCCTTGCCGCCACGGCGGCCCGGCGCGATGCCGCAGGCGGCACGCCCAAGGCCGAGCGCGATGCGCTGCGCGCCAGCGGCCTGCTGGCACTGAGCATTCCGCGCGATCTGGGCGGCCTGGGCGCGGACTGGGTGCAGACGCTGGAGACGGTGCGCATCCTGGCCACGGCAGACGGCTCGCTGGCCCATGTCTACGGCTTCCAGCACCTGCACCTGGCCACCGTGCAGCTGTTCGGCCAGCCCGCCCAGTGGCAGCCCTGGCTGCTGCAGACGGCGCGCCACCGCTGGTTCTGGGGCAATACGCTGAACCCTCTGGACCGCCGCACCACGGCCACGCGCCAGCCCGGCCACTGGGAGTTCTCGGGCAAGAAGAGCTTTACCTCGGGCGCGCTGGACTCGCAGATGCTGGTGGCCTCGGCCATCGATGCCGACAGCGGCCAGCTGCTGATCGGCGTGGTGCCCACGGAGCGCACGGGCATCACCTTGCTGCGCGACTGGGACAACATGGGCCAGCGCCAGACCGACAGCGGCTCGGCCCTGTTCGAGCGCGTGCGCGTGGAGGCGGCCGAGCTGCTGCTGGACCCCGGCCCGCTGTCCACGCCGCATGCCGCGCTGCGCCCGCTGCTGGCCCAGCTCATCCTGGCCCATCTGTTCCTGGGCATTGCCCAGGGCGCGCTGGAGCAGGCGCGCGGCTACACGCTGAACGAGGCGCGGCCCTGGTTCAAGTCCCCTGCCGATGCGGCCGGCGCAGACCCCCACATCCAGGTGCTGTATGGCGAGCTGTGGGCCGCGCTGGAAGGCGCGCGCCTGCTGACCCTGCAGGCCGCGCAGCGCTTTGACGCCGCCTGGCGCCGGGGCCCGGCGCTGACCGCCCACGAGCGCGGCGAAGTCGCCGTGGCCGTGACGGCCGCCAAGATTGCCACCACGCGCTCGGGGCTGGACCTGTCCAGCCGCATCTTCGAGGCCACGGGCGCGCGCGCCACGCACGCGGCGCTGCGCTTTGACCGCTTCTGGCGCAACCTGCGCACGCAGACGCTGCACGACCCGCTGCACTACAAGCTGCAGGAGCTGGGCGACTGGGTGCTCAACGGAACCCATCCGCAGCCCAGCTTCTACTCGTGACGCCGCGCCATGAACACCCGTCTGCCCACCTGGCCGCCCGGCAAGTCCTCGGCAACACCTGTGCCCGTACCTGCGCCCGCGCCCGCAGCCTCTGCCGCGCACGATGACGGCGCCGCGCCCGCGCCCTGGATACTGCAAGACCCGGCCTCGCAGGCCCTGCTCAAGACCATGGGACAGGTGGCCGCCAGCGAGGCCGGCGTCCTCATCCTGGGCGACAGCGGCGCCGACAAGGAAATGGTGGCCCGCCACATCCACCGCCTGAGCCCGCGCCGCCACGGCCCCTTTGTCGCCGTCAACTGCGGCGCGCTGTCCGAGGCCCTGATCAACGCCGAGCTCTTCGGCCACGAAAGCGGTGCGCTGACGGGTGCCTTCGGCAACCTGCCCGGCCGCTTCGAGGACGCCCACGGCGGCACCCTGCTGCTGGACGAGATCGACGACCTGCCCCTGCACATCCAGAGCAAGCTGGTGCGCGTGCTGCAGGACAAGGCGGTCACCCGCATCGGCGCCAGCCAGCGCACGCCGGCCGATGTGCGCGTGCTCGCGGCCAGCAGCGCGCCGCTGCACACCAAGGTGGCGGCGCGGCGCTTTCGCGAAGACCTGTACTACCTGCTCGATGTCGTCACCCTCACCGTGCTGCCGCTGCGCCAGCGCCCGGCCGACATCCTGCCGCTGGCGCGCCACTTCATCGCGAGCTACTGCCAGCGCATGCGCTACGCGCCCATGGCACTGAGCCAGGACGCGCAGCGCAAGCTGCTGGAACACGACTGGCCCGGCAACAGCCGCGAGCTGGAGAACGTCATCCACCGCAGCCTGCTGCTGACCCAGGGCATGCACATCGGCGCGGGCGACCTGCACATCGCCAGCAGCCAGGGCGAGCCCGATCCCGTCCCCACACGCGAGGCCGAACACGGCGCCCAGGCCGCCGCCGCCGAACTGGCCCTGGGCGAAGCGCTGGACAGCCTGTGCGACGTGCATGCCGAAGGCCTGGAGCAGCACGTGCTGGGCGCCCTGCTGCTCAAGGCCTGGCAGCGCAACCGCGGCAACCAGGTGCAGACCGCGCGCCAGCTGGGCATCAGCCGCAGCGTGGTGCGCGCGCGGCTGCAGCGCCTGGGCCAGGTGCCGGGCGAGGCCGCGCCACCGTCTTTTCCATCGTCCCCGGAGATCCCATGAGCCAAGACCCCCACGCATCGCCAGACATCTTCTGGTTCCTGCCCACCTCGGGCGACACGCGCTACCTCGGCACCTCCGACTTCGGCCGCGCCCCCACCAACGCCTACATGCGCCAGATCGCCGTCACGGCCGAGGAGCTGGGCTACGACGGCCTGCTGATTCCCACCGGCAGTTCCTGCCTGGACCCCTGGGTGGTCGCCTCCAGCCTGGTGCCCGTCACGCAGCGCATCAAGCTGCTGGTGGCCCTGCGCACCTCGCTGGGCGCGCCCGTGTCCAGCGCGCGCCAGGCCGCCACGCTGGACCAGGCCCTGGGCGGGCGCCTGCTGCTCAACGTGGTGCCAGGGGGCGATGCCACCGAGCTGGAGGCCGACGGCATCTTCCTGGCCCACGACGAACGCTATGCCTATGCCGATGAGTTCCTCACCATCTGGCGCCGCCTGCTCGCCGGCGAGGCCGTGGATTTCGACGGCAAATACTTCAAGGTCAAGCAGGGCCGCAACTTCTTTCCCCCGGTGCAAAAGCCGCATCCGCCGCTGTACTTCGGCGGCTCCTCGGACGCCGCCCACGACCTGGCCGCGCGCCAGGTGGACGCCTACCTCACCTGGGGCGAGCCCCCCGCCGCCGTGGCCGAAAAGTTCGCCGACATCCGCCGCCGCGCCGCGCAGCAGGGCCGCCAGGTCCGCCTGGGCGTGCGGCTGCACGTCATCGTGCGCGAGACCAACGAGGAGGCCTGGGCCGATGCCGAGCGCCTGATCAGCAAGCTCACCGACGAGGACATCGCCCGCGCCCAGGCCGGCTATGCGCGCATGGACTCCGTGGGCCAGTCGCGCATGGCCGCGCTGCACGGCGGGCGGCGCGACCGGCTGGAGGTGGCGCCCAACCTCTGGGCCGGCGTGGGCCTGGTGCGCGGCGGCGCGGGCACGGCCCTGGTCGGCGATGCCGCCACCGTGGCCGAGCGCCTGCGCGAGTACGCCGCGCTGGGCGCGGACAGCTTCGTGCTCTCGGGCTACCCGCACCTGGAGGAATCCATCCGCTTTGCCGAGCTGGTCTTCCCCCTGCTCGGCAAGCGGGCCGTCACCACCAGCGACCAGGCCCAGACCGGCGGCGCCTTCGACATCCGCAGCATCCAGCGCAGCCAATCCGCATCGTGAGCCGCCCGGGGCCCCGGCCCCCGGACAGACCGGAGTCTGTGCACGCAACGCGATCAACGCCACAATCCGCCCGTCCCCCACGATGAGAGCGTGACGTTGCCATGAGCCTGAGAATCGATGACGAAATAACCTTCCGCAGACTCGAGGTGCTGCTCGCCTTCCTGGAGACAGGCAATCTCGCCAAGACGGCGGAACGGCTGGAGACCAGCTCGGTCAGCGTGCACCGCGCCCTGCACGCGCTGGAGGCCGGCATGCGCTGCGCCCTGTTCCGGCACGAGGGGCGCAACCTCAAGCCCACCGAGGCAGCGCAGACCCTGGCCGATGTCGCCAGGGAAGTGCTGGCCACCATGTCCGAGGGCATACGCGCCACGCGCGAGGTGGCAGGCTACTCGGCGGACCGCATCCGCATCGGCTCGCTGTACTCCCTGACCAACCGCACCGTGCCGGCGCTGGTGATGGCGCTGAAGCTGCGCCGCCCCGATCTGCAGACCGAACTGGTGCTGGGCTCGAACGCCGGCCTGCTGGAGCGGCTGCGCAACGGAACGCTGGACGCGGCGCTGATGGCCATGCCGGACAACGCCGCCGACATGCAGACGCAGCTGCTGTTCGAGGACGACATTTTCTTTGCCGCGCCCGTGGGCTCGCCCTATGCGCATCTGGCCGAGGTCGATCTGGGCGCCATGGCGCGCGAGAACTTCGTGAGCCTGGGCGAAGGCTTTGCGACCTATGGCGGCTTCATCGAGTCCTTCCGGGTGGCCGGCTTCACGCCCAACGTGGTGATGAAGACGGATGACATCTTCTCGCTGATGAACCTGGTCAGCGGCGGCGTCGGCTACACGCTGCTGCCCGGGCGGGTGCGCGGCGTGATGCCGCAGAAGGTGCAGCTGATACCGCTGCAGGCCAGGTACCTGATGCGCCAGACCATCGTGCTGACCTTTTTGCGCTCCCGCGAACGCGACCCCAACCTGCTGGCCCTGCTCAGCGTGTGCCGGCTCGCGGACGGGCAGCTCGGCTGACCCGCCGTGCCGGGGGCGACAGCCCCGCTTCGCCGGGTTAACCCTTCATTGTTTCTCTCTGCGTAATTGTTGGCGCTCGCGCTTTATTGATGCGCTCCGGGCCGCCGCGTACCGTGCATACCAGCATGCACACGTATTGCAGGCGCATAAAAAACCGGAGACATCGCATGAATTCCCATTGGATATCGATTGGCGCGTTGATAGGCATGTTCGTCCTGGCGACGGCACTGCCCATCAACATGGGCCTGCTGGCCTTTGTCGGGGCCTTCCTGGTCGGCACCCTGGTGGCCGGCATGGGGACCAAGGCCATCATTGGCGGCTTTCCCGCCGACCTGTTTCTGACGCTGGCGGGCATCACCTACCTGTTCGCGCTGGCGCAGAACAACGGAACCATCGACTGGCTGGTCCGCATGGCGGTGCGCGCCGTGCGCGGGCGCATTGCCGCCATACCGTGGATCATGTTCTTCATTGCGGCCCTGCTGACGGCGGTGGGCGCCGTCAGCCCTGCGGCCGTGGCCATCATCGCGCCCATTGCCCTGGGCTTTGCCGCCAAGTACGGCATCAATCCGCTGATGATGGGTCTGCTGGTGATCCATGGCGCGCAGGGCGGCGGCTTCTCGCCCATCAGCATCTACGGCGGCATCACCAACAAGATCGTGGCCAAGGCGGGCCTGCCGCTCAACGAGATGGCCACCATGCTGGCCAGCATGGGGGTCAACCTGGCCGTGGCCGTGCTGCTGTTCTTCCTGATGGGCGGCGCCCGGCTGATGCGCATGAAGGCCGATGCCGATGGCAGCGTGCCCGCCACGCCGCGCGTCTCGCATGCCCAGGGCGGCGCCCAGGTGTATGGCGACGCCGAAGGCGAGGCCCTGTCCGAGGAGCGCAACACGGCTGCACGCTCCAGCGACTCGCTGATGCGCGCCGCCCCTGAACAGGACGCCGCCCCGCAATCGCGCAGCTACCAGGTGGCCACCGTGGTCGGCCTGCTGGCGCTCGCGGTCCTCACCCTGTTCTTCAAGCAGGACATCGGCTTTGTCTCCATCACCATCGGCCTGGTGCTGACGCTGATGGCGCCCAACCTGCAAAAACGCGCGCTGGGCCAGGTGTCCTGGCCCGAGATCATGCTCATCGTGGGTGTCAGCACCTATGTGGGCGTGATGGACAAGATGGGCACCATCGACTTCGTAGGCCACAGCGTGGCGCAGCTGACCTCGCCCCTGGTGGCGGCCTTGCTGCTGTGCTTCGTGGGCGCCGTGGTGTCGGCCTTCGCCTCCTCGACGGCGGTGCTGGGCTCGCTGATTCCGCTGGCCGTGCCCTTCCTGCAGGGTGGCTCCGATGTGAGCGCCGTCGGCTTCATCGCGGCCATGGCCGTGTCCTCGACCATCGTGGATGTCAGCCCCTTCTCGACCAACGGCGCCCTCGTCCTGGCCAATGCCAAGGGCGTGGACCGCGACCGCTTCTTCCGCCAGCTGATGGTCTACGGCGGCCTTGTCACCCTGGTGGCGCCGCTGCTCGTGTGGCTGCTGTTCGTGGTCCTCTAGCCAGGCACTTCGACGGGACGCCCGCCCCCTGCCCCCTCCATGTCACGCCAACCCCTGATATCCCATGACTGACCCCTCCTGGAACCTCAAAGCCGGGGAGCGCGCCGCCAGGCTGGCGCGCGCCCAGGCCGCCCTCGGGCCGCGCCTGGCCGGCAAGCGCGTCGATGCCGGCGCCATCACCGAGCTGCTGCACGCCGTGCTGGCGCCCGGCGACCGCGTCTGCCTCGAAGGCAACAACCAGAAGCAGGCCGACTTCCTGGCCCGCGCCCTGGTCCAGCTCGATCCGCAGCAGGTGCACGACCTGCACATGGTGCAGTCGGTGCTGGCGCTGCCGGAGCACCTGGATGTGTTTGAAAACGGCATCGCGCGGCGGCTGGACTTCAGCTTCTCCGGCCCGCAAGGGGCGCGGCTGGCCAAGCTGGTCTCTGCCCGGCAGCTGGAGATCGGGGCCATCCACACCTACCTGGAGCTGTTCGCGCGCTACTTCGTGGACCTGACGCCCAAGGTGGCCCTGGTGGCGGCCCACGCGGCCGATGCCCAGGGCAACCTGTACACCGGCCCCAACACCGAGGACACGCCGGCCATCGTCGAGGCCACGGCCTTTTCGGGCGGCATCGTCATCGCCCAGGTCAACGAGATGGTGGATGGCACCACCACGGCGCTGCCGCGCGTGGACATTCCCTCGGACTGGGTGCATTTCGTCGTGCAGGCGCCCCGGCCCAACGTCATCGAGCCGCTGTTCACGCGCGACCCGGCCCAGATCAGCGAAATCCAGGTGCTGATGGCCATGATGGCCATCAAGGGCATCTATGCCGAGTACGAGGTCCAGCGCCTGAACCATGGCATCGGCTTCGACACGGCGGCCATCGAGCTGCTGCTGCCGACCTACGGCGAATCGCTGGGGCTGAAGGGCCGCATTGCGCGGCACTGGGCGCTGAACCCGCATCCGGCGCTGATACCGGCCATCGAGGCCGGCTGGGTGGAGTCCATCCATTCGTTCGGCTCCGAGCTGGGCATGGAGGACTACATCCGGGCGCGCTCGGACGTGTTCTTCACCGGCGCCGACGGCAGCCTGCGCAGCAACCGCGCCTTCTGCCAGGCGGCGGGCCACTATGCCTGCGACCTGTTCATCGGCTCGACGCTGCAGATCGACCTGGACGGCAACAGCTCCACCGCGACGCTGGGGCGCATTGCCGGCTTCGGCGGCGCCCCCAACATGGGCGCGGACGCGCGCGGCCGGCGCCATGCCAGCGCCGCCTGGCTCAAGGCCGGGCGCGAGGCGCGGGCGGGCCGCAGCGGCGCGGCAGGCACGCCACGCGGGCAAAAGCTGGTGGTGCAGATGGTGGAGACCTTCCGCGAGCACATGCAGCCCGCCTTCGTGGAGCGGCTCGATGCCTGGACGCTGCAGGAGCAGGCCGGCATGGACCTGCCGCCCATCATGATCTACGGCGAGGACGTGACCCACATCCTGACGGAGGAAGGCATTGCCAACCTGCTGCTGTGCCGCAGCGACGAAGAGCGCGAGCAGGCCATCCGCGGCGTGGCCGGCTACACGGCCGTGGGCCTGGCGCGCGACCGTCGCATGGTGGAGAACCTGCGCGACCGCGGGGTGATCCGCCGTCCGCAGGACCTGGGCATCGACCCGCGCCAGGCCACGCGCAATCTGCTGGCCGCGCGCAGCATGCGCGATCTGGCCCAGGCCTCGGGCGGGCTGTACCAGCCTCCCCGCCGATTCAGGAACTGGTAGGAGAGACGATATGAGCGAGATACCCGCAGGGCTGGAGTCCCTGAGCTATTGCTTCGCAGGCGGCCGGCCGGCCGGCGCCTTTGCCCCCGTCCTGGTCGGCGTGGTCGGCTCGGGCAATCTGGAGGTGATGCTGGAGAGCACGGGCGGCGATGGCTGCGAAGTGCAGGTGCAGACCTCGGCACACGGCTTCGGCGCCATCTGGCAGGCCGTGGTGGAGGATTTCCGCGAACGCCACCCCGTGAGCGGCGTGCGCGTGTCCATCAACGACATGGGGGCCACGCCGGCCGTGGTCAGCCTGCGGCTGGACCAGGCCCTGGCCGAACTGCAGGGAGGCCGGCCATGATCAGCTACGCGGAATGCACGGCGCGCGAGCGCCTGGCGAAGCTGCTGGATGCCGGCAGCTTCCATGAATGGCTGCCGCCCTCCGAGCGTCTGACCAGCCCGCATCTGGCACAGCTGGGCGTGCCCAGCGCCTTTGACGACGGCGTGGCCATCGGCCGGGGCCTGCTGGGCGGGCGCACGGTGTTCGTGGCCGCGCAGGAGGGCGAATTCATGGGAGGGGGCGTGGGCGAGGTGCATGGCGCCAAGCTCGTGGGCCTGCTGCGCCGCGCCCTGCTGGAGCGGCCCGCGGCCGTGCTGCTGCTGGCCGAGTCGGGCGGCGTTCGGCTGCATGAGGCCAATGCCGGGCTGATCGCGGTGTCGGAGGTCATGCGCGCCCTGCTGGACGTGCGCGCCTCGGGCATCCCTGTGGTGGTCCTCATCGGCGGGGCCAACGGCTGCTTCGGCGGCATGGGCATCGTGGCGCGCTGCGCCGACCAGGTGGTGATGAGCGACATCGGCCGCCTGGCCATGTCGGGACCGGAGGTGATCGAGGCCTCGCACGGCGTCGATGAATTCGATGCGCGCGACCGCGCCCTGGTCTGGCGCACCACCGGCGGCAAGCACCGCTGGCTGTGCGGCGACTGCGATGCGCTGGTGGCCGACGATGTCGAGGCCTTCCGCGCCGCCGCCATCGCCGCGCTGGACCACTCCCGCCCGGTGAGTCTTGAAGGGCTGCTGCAGGAGCATGCGCTGCTGCGCGCGCGGCTGGACACCCTGGACGCCCTCAAGGCGGGCAGCGCCATCGGCCCGCAGGACGAGGCCATGCGCCTGTGGCAGGCCCTGGGCGTGCCCGACGCCTGGCGCGTGCCCGACCTGGACGCCGCCGCCGTGCGTGCCTTGCGCACGACGCCCGCCACGGGCATTTCACAGGAGTAGCCGCCATGCAATGGAACACACTTGCCGAGCACCTGTTCGGCCCGGGCCACCAGATTCACGCCAACGGCGATTTCCTCGAAGGCCACGCCGTGTTCGATGGCCAGCCCCTCGCCATCGTCGGCACCACGGGCCACGCGCCCATCGGCGTGCGGCTGGCCCTGGCCCAGGCCCGGGTGGTGCTGGAGACGGTCGGCGCGCACGCTGGCCGCCCCATCGTGCTGCTGATCGACACGCAGGGCCAGCAACTGCGCCGCCATGACGAGCTGCTGGGCATCAACCGTGCCATGGCCCACCTGGGCACCTGCATCGACCTGGCACGGCGCCGGGGCCACCGCGTCATCGGCCTGGTCTATGACCAGGCGCTGTCGGGCGGCTTCATCACCTCGGGCCTGATCGCCGATGCCTGCTACGCCCTGCCCGAGGCCGAGATCCGCGTGATGCGCATCCCCGCCATGTCGCGCATCACCAAGCTGCCCGAGTCCCTGCTCAATGCCCTGTCCGAGTCCAACCCGGTGTTCGCGCCCGGCGTGGGCAACTACGTGGCCATGGGCGGCGTGCGCGGCCTGTGGCAAGGCGACCTGCAGGCGGCGCTGCGCGACGCCCTGGCCCACAGCCCGCGCGAGGACATGCGCGCACTGGACGGCGCCGAGCGCGGCGGCCGCAAGCTGGCCGCCGAGGTGGTGCAGCGCGTCCTGGCCGCTGGATGAAGGCAAGCCGCAGCATGCTGGACACCCTGCACCGCCACCAGCTGGTGGACCTGGGCCCGCAGGCCTGGGCGGACCTGCTGGAACGCCCCTGGGATGCGCAGGCGCGCGAGATCCTCACGCACTGGCGCGACCATGCACTGCCGCTGGTGGTCGCGCGGCAGTCGGCCGACCATGCCGCCGCTGGCCTGATGGCGCTGGGCCTGCCTGCGCCCGGGCGCTGGCAGCGGCGGCGCATGGGCTTCGATGTGGCGCGCGGCGCGGCCATCGGCACCCGCGAATTTCCCTCGCTGGACGAGCTGATGGCCTCGCACACGATCTCGTACTCGGCCTCGCACTCGGCCTCGCCCCTCGCCACATACGGCGCCTTGCAGCAGTGCCTTCGCGCTGCAGGTGCGACGGGCTTTGTCTTCGGCAGCCACGGGTGGCAGTGCATCACGGGCCTGCCCTATCTGCGGCCCGGCTCGGACATCGACCTCTGGGTGCCGGTCGATGGCGCCGACCAGGGCGATCGGCTGGCCAGCCTGCTGCAGGCCATGCCGCAGGAAGGCCCGCGCGTGGATGCCGAGCTGGTGTTTCCCGGCGGCTGGGCCGTGGTCTGGCGCGAATGGGCCGCCTGGCGTGCAGGCAAGGTGCGATCGGTCCTGGTCAAGGGCCTGCACGGGGTGGCACTGCGTGAAGACCATGACTGGTGTGCGTCGGCTGCGGCGCCTGGAGTTCCTGCATGAAACCTGCCCTTCTCCACCCGGCCCGGACCTTGCCATCGACCGGGCATATCGGCCGCGCGGCCACGCTGGCCCTCTACGACGAGCTGTCGCTGACACCCAAGCCCGGCCTGGTGACCCTGGTGGACCGCGGCAGCCATGACGACATGGATGCCCACAGCTTCATGCGCAGCCTGTTCGCGCTGCGCAGCTACTTCCCCAAAATGGCCCAGGCAGGCAGCCAGGGCGCATCGTTTCCCGTGCTGGAGCGCCTGGGCATCGAGGCGGAGCAGCGCATGCTGGCCGCCACCGGCGGCATCAACACCCACCGTGGCGCCGTCTTCATGCTGGGCCTGCTGTGCGCGGCCGGCGGCGCGGTGCTGGCCGAGCAGGCCTGCCTTCCCGGCGCCGCATGGCTGCGCGAGGCCCTGTGCCGCCACTGGGGGGAAGCGCTGCAGCAGCGCAGCCTGCGGGCCTCCGCCCTGCCCGGCGGCATCGCCGCGCGCCGCCACGGCCTGCGGGGCGCCTCGCAGGAGGCGGCCCTGGGCTTCCCCGTCCTGTTCGAGACCGCCGTGCCGGCGCTGGCCAGAGCGCATGCCAGCGGGCTGCCCGCTCCCTTGGCGCGGCTGGAGGCCCTGTTCCACATCATGGCGGTGCTGGACGACTGCAACCTCGCCCACCGCGCGGGCATGCAGGGGCTGCGCCATGGCCAGGATGCCGCGCGGCGCTTTCTCCAGGCAGGCGGATGCGCGCATCCCGACGGCCTGTCCAGGGCGCAGGCCATTTGCGACGATTTCGTGGCGCGCCGCCTTTCGCCGGGCGGCGCGGCCGATACCCTGGCGGCGGCCTGCTGGGTGCTGCGTGTCTGCGAGCGGCCATGAGCTTTGCACTGCTGTTTTCAGGCCAGGGTACGCAGCATCCCGCCATGCTTGCCTGGCTGGCGGACGATGCATGGACACAGGCAGTCTGCGAACAGCTGCAGGTTTCGCACTGGCGCGACAGGTTGGCCGATGCGCCGTGGGCCGAGTCCAACGCCGTGGCCCAGCCCCTGCTGGCGGGCCTGGCCATGGCCGCGTGGATGCAGCTGTCCCCGCAACTGCCCGCGCCTTCGGCCGTGGCGGGCTACAGCGTGGGGGAACTGCCCGCATTCGGTGCCGCGGGCGCGCTGGATGCCTGCGACATCGTCGCCCTGGCCGCGCGCCGCGCGGCGGCCATGGACCGCTGCGCCCAGCAGATGCCCGGCGGCGGGCTGCTGGCCGTCAGCGGCCTGCCGCCCGCACGCATGGCCGCCCTGCTGGAGACGACCGGGCTGGCCGTGGCCATACGCAACGGCCCCGAGAACCTCATCCTGGGCGGCCCCCATGCGGCGCTGGAGCAGGCGCAGGCGCTGGCGGCCCGCCAGGGCGCGCATGCCACCCGGCTGCGCGTGCAGGTGGCGTCCCACACCCCGTGGATGCGACAGGCCGCACAGGCCTTCGCACAGGACCTGGGCCAGGTGGCCGTGCACGCGCCCGCCGTGGCGCTGTTCAGCAACACGGCCCGGCGGGTGCGTGACGCCGCAGGCGCCCGGACGGCGCTGTCCGAGCAGATAGCGGGCACGGTGCACTGGGACGACTGCATGGACAGCATTGCCGCACGCCAGGTGCGGTGCGTTCTGGAAATCGGCCCCGGCCAAGCGCTGGCACGCCTGTGGAACCAGCGCCATCCGGACATTCCGGCCCGCTCCTGCGACGACTTCCGCAGCGCGGCGGCCATTGCCGGCTGGATAGGCCGGCACTGCGGGGACTGACGCCCCGGGGCCTTGCGCCTGAGCCTTTGCGCCGGCTTCGTGACCCCCTTGATTTCTAGACCCAGGAGACAACCACCATGAGCCAAGACCTTGCACCGTCCTATCCCCCATCTGCAGAGCTGGCCCGCAATGCGCGCGTGAGCGGGCGCGCCGCCTACGACCGGCTCGTCGCAGAGGCGGACGCCGATCCCCAGGCGTTCTGGGGCCGGCTCGCGCGCGAGTTCGTCGCGTGGAAGCGCCCGTTCACGCGCGTGCTCGATGAAAGCCGCGCCCCGTTCTACGAATGGTTCAATGACGGCACGCTCAACGCCAGCTGGAACTGCCTGGAGCGCAACATCCAGCGGGGGCTGGGCGAGCGCACGGCCCTCATCTTCGAAGCCGATGACGGCGCGGTGACGCAGGTGACCTATGCGCAGCTTCTTGTCCGGGTCAATCGCCTGGCCAACGCCCTGCGCAGCCTGGGTGTCGGCAAGGGCGACCGCGTCGTCATCTACATGGCCATGTCGATTGACGGCGTGGCCGCCATGCAGGCCTGTGCACGCATAGGCGCCATTCACTGCGTGGTGTTCGGCGGCTTCTCCGCCACGGCGCTGCGCGACCGCATCGCGGACACGGGGGCCTGCGCCGTCATCACGGCAGACCAGCAAGTGCGGGGAGGACGGCAATTGCCCCTCAAGAGCATCGTGGACGAGGCCCTGGCCCAGCCCGGCTGCGAGCAGGTCCGCCACGTGCTGGTGGCACGGCGCACGGGCGGCGCCATCACCATGCACCAGCCCCGAGACCTGTGGCTTGAAGAAATCACTGCAGCCCAGAGCGATGTCTGCGAACCGGAATGGGTGCAGGCCGAGCATCCGCTGTTCCTGCTCTACACCTCGGGCTCCACCGGAACCCCCAAGGGCGTCCAGCACGCCACCGGAGGCTATCTGCTGCATGCCGCCGTGACCTGCGCCTGGACCTTCGACCTGCAGCCCGCCGATGTCTTCTGGTGTACGGCGGACATCGGATGGGTGACCGGCCATACCTATATCGCCTACGGCCCGCTGGCGCTGGGCGCCACGCAGGTGGTGTTCGAGGGCGTGCCCACCTACCCGGACGCGGGACGCTTCTGGAAAATGATCGAGGCCCATGGGGTGACGGTCTTCTACACGGCGCCCACGGCCATTCGCTCGCTGATCAAGGCTGCCGACGCCGATGCGCAGGTGCATCCCGCGCGCTACGACCTGGGCAGCCTGCGCATCCTGGGGTCCGTGGGCGAGCCGATCAATCCCGCCGCCTGGCACTGGTACCACGAGCAGGTGGGCGGGGGCCGCTGCCCCATCGTCGATACGTTCTGGCAGACGGAGACGGGCGGGCACATGATCACGCCGCTGCCCGGAGCCACGGACCTCGTGCCCGGCTCCTGCACGCTGGCCTTCCCGGGCATTGCCGCCGCCGTGGTGGACGAGACCGGCAACGAGCTGCCCTGGGGCGACAGCGGCATCCTGGTGATCAAGCGCCCCTGGCCCTCCATGATCAGGAACATCTGGGGCCATCCCGAGCGGTTTGTCGCCAGCTACTTTCCCGAAGAATTCAAGGGCCGCTACTACCTGGCGGGAGACGGCGCGGTCCGCGATGCGCGCACCGGCTACTTCACCATCACCGGCCGCATCGACGATGTGCTCAACGTCAGCGGCCACCGCATGGGCACGATGGAGATCGAGTCCGCCCTGGTGGCCATGACCGACCTGGTGGCGGAGGCCGCCGTCGTGGGGCGGCCCGATGACACGACGGGAGAGGCCATATGCGCCTTCGTCGTCCTCAAGCGTTCGCGGCCCAGCGGCGCCGAGGCCGCCGACATCGCCCGGCTGCTGCGGGAGTGGGTGGCCAAGGAGATCGGACCGATCGCCAAGCCCAGGGATATCCGGTTCGGGGACAACCTGCCCAAGACCCGCAGCGGCAAGATCATGCGGCGATTGCTGCGCAGCATTGCACGCGGCGAGCCCATCGTGCAGGACACCTCCACCCTGGAGAACCCGGCGATCCTGGAGCAGCTGTCACAGGCCTGCTGAAGGCCAGGCTGCAATCCACAAGCGATGCAGCCCTGTCAGGCCGCGAGGCCTGCAAGGCAGCCCGCCCGTTCAAGCTCCCAGATGTTGGAAAGCAGCTGCCGGGCACGTCCCTCGCCGGCGACGGGCGCGGCAAGCTCGATGAACTTGTCCTCCAGCTCTCCATCCGACAGAGGCAGCTCGGGATCGCCCTTGCGGTCCGGCTGGAACCAGACATGGCGGCGGCCATCCCTGGTGACGATTTCCACGCGCGCCGATCTCTTGCCAGGGAAGGCCCGGTCGATCTGCGGGTCCACGGCCACCTGGACGCGCTCGAGCATTGCGCGAACAGCGGGATCGGCCAGGCGCTCCGGGGTGTACGCCGAAAGCCGCACGCTGCCATGGACCAGGGCCGTGGCCACCACGAAACGAAGACTGAAGCGGGCTTCGTTTTCCGTCGCAGGATCGGTGTAGCAGGCGATATCCAGGGCCGGGCCATAGGTGGCCACGGCCACGCTGCAGATGTCGTCCGCCCGCAGGGCATGCTGGCTGCGCAAGGCCAGCGCGGCGTCGATGGCGGCGAACGTATGGCCGCAGCCGACGTGGTTCTTGAAGGTGAGCCGGGTGATGTGAAAGTCGCTGCCCAACGTCGCACCGATGTCTGACCAGTCGGGTCCATCGCTGACTGCGCGGCCCAGGCCCAGTTCTCCATCCAGCACGTCCAGCGATCCCGTCACCCCCTGGTGCGCAAGCTGCGCGGCCAGCAGGCCGGCCTCCGCTGCGCGCCCGGCATGCAGGGGCTTGGACATCGAATCCATGCGAAATGCCTGCTGCAACCCGGCAGAGAAGGTGGCCGCCGTGGCCAGTGCATGGGCAAATTGCCCTGCATCCAGCCGCAGCGCATACCCTGCGGCTGCCGCTGCCCCGAAGACGCCCACGGTGCCGGTGTTGTGCCAGAAGCGGTAGTGGGCCCGGCCCAGGGTCACGCCGATGCGGGTGGAGACCTCATAGCCCAGCACCACGGCATGCAGGAAGTCCAGGCCACTGGCCCCTGCCTGCTGGCTTGCCGCCAACGCCGCCGCAATGGTTGCGGCCCCGGGGTGGTACATGGCATCGCGGAAGCTGTCGTCCACCTCGGCGGCATGGGCCGCCGAACCGTTGAACAGTGCCGCCGCCCGCGCCGTGGCCATGCGGCCGTTTCCAAGCCGGCAGGAGCCGCGGTCCAGGTCCTCGGCAAGCACCTGCTCCAACTGTGCAAGAGGGGCCGCGCCCAGCCCCGGGAACAAAGCGGCATACCAGTCGATCACGGCACGCTTGGCATGGTGGATGACGGCTTCGGGAAGCTCGGTACGGTGGTATTGAGCGGCAAACTGCCCGAACACTTCGGTCGCATGCATGCGTGGTCTCCTTGGATTGGCCCTCAATGAGGCCGTCTTTTTCTGGAAGAAATGTGCAGTACCTGGCGCCCTCAGGCCAGAACCAGCACACCATCGGCAGCGCAAACGCCCTGGCCCTGCGGCAGCACGAACACCGGGTTGATCTCCGCTTCGATCACGCGGTCGCCCAGCCGGGCGGCCATTGCAGAGAACGCGACGATGGCATGGGCCAGCGCATCGACATCGGCCCTGGGCCGGCCGCGAAAGCCGTCCAGCAGCGGCCAGGTCTTGAGCTCCCTGGCCATCTCCAGGGCGTCAGACAGGCTCAGCACACCCAGCTGAGAGCCGTCGTCCGGCAGCAACCGCAGCGTGGTGTCCTGGAACAGCTCGGCCGTCACGCCTCCCATGCCCAGCATCACGGCGGTGCCCAGCGCATCCTTGTGCAGGCCAAGAATCAGCTCGGTGCCGCCGGCCACCATCTGCTGCACCAGGAACCGGTCCGGGCGCACGCCCGCCCTGGCCTGCACGTCGTCCACCATCGCGCCCAACCGGGCACCTATGGTTTGCGCAGTCAGGCCGACGGCGACACCGCCCACATCGCTCTTGTGCGTGATCCGGGACGAAAGGATCTTGAGCACCACCCGGCCGCCCAGTTCGCGCGCGGCGGCTTCGGCCTCTTCGGCGGTGCGCACCACACGCTCGGCCGCGCACGGCACGCCGAAACGGCGGAAAACGGCCTTGGCCTGCGCTTCATCGAGGCAGCCAACGGGCAGATCCGGTTCCTGCAGGGTGTCCTTGCCGACGACCAGCTCGGAAGGCGCACCCTGGAAGCCATTGACGCGCAGCATGCCCGCCAGCGCGGCCGTGCAGCTTTCCGCCGCAGCGAAGGCCGGCACGCCGCGTTGCGTGAGCAGCGCGCCGATCTCCGGCGCATGCGGGCTGACGTAGGCCAGCACCGGCTTGTCGGAGTGAGGCAGGCAGTCCTGGATGGCACCGGCCAGCAGCTCGGGCATGGCCAGGCTGGAGGAGCCGACGATGATCACCAGCGCGTCGTAGCTGGGGCTTGCCAGCAAGGCATTGATGGCGCCGCGCAGCAGGTCGGGACGCAGGCCCGCCAGGGTCACGTCGATGGGGTTGCGGTCCAGCACGGCCTCGCTGCCGGTCTGCAGCGCGCGCAGTGCGTCGGCCGTCGCCTGGTCAGGGGCCGGCGTGTCGAATCCGGCCACGCCCAGATCGTCCGACACCAGGGTGCCCGCACCGCCGGTGGACGTCAGGATGGCGATGCGCTTGCCGCGCAGCCTGCGGCCCGTGGCCAGCGCAGCGGGCACGTCCAGCAGGTCGGCAAAGCTTTGCGCACGGATCACGCCGACCTGCCGGAACAGCGCGTCGTACATGCGATCCGCACCGGCCATGGCGCCTGTGTGCGATACGGCGGCCTTGGCGCCGGCCTCGGAGCGGCCGATCTTGAAGGCCACCACGGGCTTGCCGGCACGCGCGGCCTTCAGGCAGGCGGCACGGAACCTGGCGGGATGGCGCACCGTCTCCACATACAGCGCGATCACCTTGGTGGCCGGGTCATCGGCCAGGTGGTCTATGAAGTCAGCCAGTTCCAGATCCACTTCGTTGCTGGTGGAGATGAGCTTGGACAGGCCGATGCCACGCGCGGCGGCGCGCGACAGCAGCGAACCCAGGATGCCGCCGCTTTGCGAGACGACGCCGATGCCTCCGACGGGGAACTCGTCCATCTCCAGCGCGCCCGAGGGCGACAACACGATCCGGTCGGTCAGGTTGACCAGCCCGATGGTGTTGGGCCCCAGCAGGCGCATGCTGCCCGCCGCCTCGATCAGCTGCCGCTGGCGGTGCGCCCCGTCCTCGCCCGTTTCCGTATAGCCGCTGGCCAGCACGATGGCTGCCGCGCAGCCCAGCGCCGACAGCCCCCTGACGGCCTGGTGCGCACGCTCGGCGCCCAGCAGCACTACGGCCACGTCGGGTACTTCGGGCAGCGAAGCGATGTCGGGGTAGCAGGTCAGCTCGCCGATGCGCTCCACGCGCGGATTGACGGGAAGAATGCGGCCGGCAAACCCGTGCTTTTGCAGGTAGGCCACCGGGCGGCCCGTGGTCTTTTTCAGGTCGGCAGAGGCGCCTATGACGGCGACGCTGCGCGGCGAAAGCAGCTTGGCAATGGCTTCGCTCATGGCATCACTCCTTGCCGGCCGTCTTGGCCAGGAAGGCCTCCACCGATGCGCGGTGTTCACTGCTGGTGTAGCAGATGCCCTGGGCCTGGCTGCCCTGGGCGAAGACATCGTGCGAAGACAGCTCGAAGCTCTGGTTCAGGATGGTCTTGGTCAATGCCAGCGCGGTGGAAGAAGCCGAGGACAGCTCGCGTGCCCAGGCCTGGGCGTCTGCCACCAAGGTCTCGGCACTGGCCTGGCGGTCCACGATGCCCAGCGCCAGGGCTTCCGGCAGCTTGACCTGGCGGCCCGTGAATATCAGCTCCTTGGCCTTGGCCAGGCCCACGCGGCGCGGCAGGAAGTACATGCCGCCGCCGTCCGGGATGATGCCGCGCAGCACATAGCTCCACGCGAAGCTGGCCCATTCGCTGGCGATCACGAAGTCGCAGGCCAGCGCCGTGTCTGCCCCCAGGCCCGAGGCCGCGCCGTTGACGGCGGCGATCACGGGCTTGGGCATGGTGTGCAGCAGGGCCTGGACATGGTGCACGCGCTGCTGACGCTGCCAGCCGTTGAAGCCCACCTCGCCCGCGGGAGCATTCATGCGCCTTTGCATTCCGGCGATGTCACCGCCTGCGCAGAATCCCTTGCCCGCGCCCGTCAGCACCAGGGCCTTGATGGCCTTGTCTGCCGCCACGCGCTCCAGGGCATCGATGAACTCGGTGCGCATGTCGTCACTCATGGCGTTGCGCTTGTCGGGGCGGTTCAGGGTCACGGTTGCCACCGCATCGGCGACATTCAGTTGGATCAGTTCGTAGTTCATGGCGTGCTTTGAAAACGATCGCAGCCAGTGCGATCAATCGGGATGGATGTTGTTTTGCTTGACGATCTGCGCCCAGCGCTTTTCCTCGGCATGCACATAGGTGTCCAGTTCCGCCGCAGGTCCGGCATTGACCATCAGGCCCTCGTGCTCCAGCTTGCGAACGAACTCCGGCGAGCGGGCCGCCTTGCGGGCTGCGGCGTTCAGGCGGTCGATCACGGCGGCAGGTGTGGCTGCCGGCGCGTACAGGCCGTACCAGCTCTCGACGCGGTAGCCCGGGACGGTGACGGCGATGGGTGGCACGTTCTTGAAGGCCGCAGACGGCTCGGCCGTGGTGACCCCCAGCACGCGCAGCTTGCCGTTGTCGATGAAGGTGGATACCGCCGCCGCCGTGGCAAACATCATGTCCACCTGCCCGCCCATGAGATCGGTGAGCGCCGGGCCTGCGCCGCGGTAGGGCACATGGGTGAGCCGGACCTTGGCAAGGTTGGCAAACAGCTCCCCGGCCAGATGCGCCGAAGTCCCGGCGCCCTGCGAGGCATAGGTCAGCTTGTCGGGACTGGCCTTGGCGGCGGCCATCACGTCCGCCACCGTCTTGTAGGGGCTGGCGGCGGGCACCACCAGCACGTTGGGGCCGCGGCCGATCAGGATCACCGGAGCAAAGGCCTTGTTGCTCCCGTACGGCAGCTTGGCCTGCAACGCCGGATTGACGGCGTGCGCGAACGAAGCCACGACCACGGAGTAACCGTCCGGCGCACTCTTGGCAACGTTGTCGGTGCCGATGATCGTGCCGGCACCGGGCTTGTTGTCCACGATGACGGGCTGGCCCAGGTCCTTGGCCATCTCGGCCCCCAGCGTGCGGGCGATCAGGTCCGTTCCACCGCCTGGCGCAAAGGGCACGACGAGGCGCACGGGCTTTTCCGGGAAGGCTGCAGATGCTGCGCTGCAGACAGTCGCGAGCACGGCAATGAACGCAATGGCCCTTGCACAACGGCGGGCGGCGAAACTGGGCATGGTGTGTCTCCTGGTTCTATGGACAGAGGTCCGGTCACTGCGCCAGCGTTGCGATGACGTTGGCGACTGGCTTGTGAAAGCTTAGGGAAACGCACTGCACTTGTGACCCCCCATATTCCAACCAGTGAAATTCCAAAGCGAGCGCGTCAGAGCCTGCGGCTGCATTTCCCTTGCATTCGGTGGAATACTTGGCTTCCATCAGGCGCCCGTACCCGGGCAGGAAGAACACAGCTTTCGACATCGGGGCAAGCGCGCCCTCCCACCAGCGGCAGCAGCATGACGAACAGGCGATCCCCCATCCTCCATGACAAGCCGGGACAGTCCCCGAGCAACCGCTCCCTGGAAAGAGGCGTCGAAATACTCCGTGCGTTCAGGCCCGGCTCGGAACTGCTGGGCAACAGCGACCTGGCGGAACGCACCGGCCTGTCCAAGGCCACGGTCACCCGGCTGACGCAGACCCTGGTGGGCTGCGGCATGCTGCAGGCCGACCAACCAAGCCGGGCCTTTCGCCTGGCCCCGGCGGTCTTGAGCCTGGCGCACGCCATGCGCACGGGCTCGACGGTGCTGTCGATTGCGGCGCCCCTGATGCGCACCCTCGCCGAGACACGCCGGATCAACGTGGGCCTGGCATGTCCCGACCGGGACGAGATGGTCTACCTGGAATCCATCCGCTACAACCGCCGGATCGTGCTCAGGCATGTGGTCTCGGGCCAGCGCGTTCCCATGGAACTGACGTCGCTGGGGCGCGCCTACCTGGCAGCGGCGCCATCGGCCAGGCGCAAGGCCTTGCTCGACAGCTTCAGGCTCAAGAGGGGCGCCCAATGGCCTGCGCTGGAGCAGCAGATCCAGGCGGCGATCAAGTCCGTGAAAAGCCAAGGCTTCTGCGCCGCATCGTGGCAGCCGGAAGTGGTTGCACTGGCCACGCCGCTGGTGACACCCGATGCCATCTATGTCCTGAACTGCAGCGTCTCCACCACGGAGCCTTTGCCGGCCATCGTGCAGGAGCTGCACCCGGCCTTGCTGCAACTGGGCCGGCAGATTGAAAGCCTGCTGGAAAAACTGTAATGCTCTCCCAGCAATATGCGCCCACCGCTGGCAAGCAGGGTTTCCAAAAATCGCTCAGACTAGGCACAAACGACTTTTGGCACTCCAAAAATGAGTGCAACCGTCTGAAAAACCCACGGAACTTTGGCTTTAGCACTCGGTCATAACGAGTGCTAATATGAAGGAATGGAAGAAAGGAACTCTGCAATGACAAACGCCTCCGGCTCCATTGCGACCACCTTGGCACCCGCTAACCCCTGGGCCCTGGTGCCGCCTCTGGGCAATCTGGATGCCTACATTTCCGCGGTCAACCGCCTGCCCATGCTCACCCTTGAGGAAGAGCAGGACTACGCCCGCAAGCTCAAAGAACACAGCGATCTGGACGCCGCAGGGCGTCTGGTGATGTCCCACCTGCGCCTGGTGGTGTCCATCTCGCGCCAGTACCTGGGCTACGGCCTGCCCCACGGTGACCTGATCCAGGAAGGCAACGTGGGCCTGATGAAGGCCGTCAAGCGCTTCGACCCCGATCAGAACGTGCGCCTGGTGAGCTACGCCATGCACTGGATCAAGGCCGAGATCCACGAGTACATCCTCAAGAACTGGCGCATGGTCAAGGTCGCCACGACCAAGGCCCAGCGCAAGCTGTTCTTCAACCTGCGCTCGATGAAGCAGGGCCTGAAGTCCGACGCCGCCATGGCCGAGGACGGCGCCATGCTGCGTGACACGCTGACCTCGGGCGAGATCGACGCCGTGGCCGAGAAGCTCAACGTCAAGCGCGAAGAAGTCATGGAGATGGAAACGCGCCTGGCCGGTGGCGACGTGCTGCTGGACCCCTCGCCCAGCGACGACGGCGAGCAGGCCTTCGGCCCCATCGCCTACCTGGCCGATGGCGCCCACGAACCCACGGCAATGATCGAGTCGCGCCAGCGCGACCACCTGGCCACCGACGGCATTGCCATGGCACTGGATTCGCTGGACGACCGCAGCCGCCGCATCGTCGAGGAGCGCTGGCTCAAGGTCAACGACGACGGCTCGGGCGGCATGACGCTGCATGAGCTGGCCGCCGTCTACGGTGTCAGCGCCGAGCGCATCCGCCAGATCGAGGTGGCTGCCATGAAGAAGATGAAGAAGGCCCTGGCCGAGTTCGCCTGATGGCCTGACGGCCTGGGCTGACAGGCCGCTTCACGACAAACCCGGATAATCTCCGGGTTTTTTATTGCCCGCAGCCTTTGCGGCCCCCACGTACCCCATGCCCGCCAGCGCCATCTCGCCACTACGCCGCCTCTTCGCCAATGCCTTGGCCACCGCCCTGGCTTCGGCCCTGCTGCCTTGCGCTGCCGTAGCGGGCGATAACTGGCCCAGCAAGCCGCTGCACCTGATCGTCGGCTTTCCCGCAGGATCTTCCCCGGACCTCACGGCGCGCGCACTGGCCGAGCCGCTGGAAAAGCGCCTGGGCCAGCCCGTCATCGTCGAGAACAAGGTGGGCGCCGGCGGCAACATCGCAGGCGAGCAGGTGGCCCGTGCGCGCGACGGCCATACCTTCAGCGTGATGATCAACGGCAACCTGACGATTGCCCGCCTGCTCAACCCCGCGGTGCGCTACGACCCTGTGAAGGACCTGCAGCCCGTCAGCCTGATCGGCGTGGCGCCCCTGGTGCTGGTGGCTCCGGCTGGCGCGCCCGAGGGCCGGGCTTTCCTGGAGGCCGCGGCCCAGGCCGGCAGCCGCTGGAGCTACGGTTCCCCAGGCGTGGGCACGGTGGGCCACCTGGGCATGGAGCTGCTCAAGAGCCGCTCCGCGCTCAGGCCCGAACACATTCCCTACCCCGGCTATCCGCAGGTGTTCAACGCCATCCAGGGCGGCGACCTGCAGCTGTCCATGCTGCCGCCCGCGCTGGCCATGGCCCAGGTGCAGGCCGGCAAGCTGCGCGGCGTGGCCGTGACCTCGGCCGCGCGCAGCCCGCTGGCGCCGGGACTGCCCAGCCTCAAGGAGCTGGGCGTGGGGGATTTCGATCTGGAGATCTGGAACGCCGTGGCCGCGCCCAAGGCCATGCCCGCCGCCCATGTGCAGAAGCTGGCCGAAGCGGTCAGCGAGATCGTGCGCTCGCCCGAGATGCGTGCACGCCTGGCCGCCCAGGGCTGGCAGGCTGTCGGCAGCTCGCCCGAGGGCCTGGCCCTGCGCATACGCCAGGACGTGACGGCACTGGGCCGCATCATCCGCGAACAGGGAATCCACGCGCAATGACGTGCTCGATCACACTGCCATGACCGCTGCCCAAGCCTTCACCGAACTCAACGCCTGGCAGGTCATGGCCTGGGGCCTGCTCTTCTTCGGCGTGCTGTACACGGCCGGCGGCTGGGGCATGATGGCGCTCACGCGCTGGCTGCAGCGGCGCGGCGTGGGCCGCGTGCTGGACACGCGCCCGCTCAAGCCCGACCAGTTGCGCCGCGAATGGCGCCAGTCGCTGCATTCGGTGCTGATCTTCGGCATCGGCATGATCGTGCCCTGGGGCCTTCTGCAATTGGGTTGGGCGCGGCTGGAGCCCGATGCAGGCCCCTGGCGCATTGCCATCGAAATCGCGGTGCTGCTGATCTGGAACGATGTGCATTTCTGGATCAACCACCGCCTGCTGCATACGCGGCTGCTGGGGCGCTTTCATGGCGACCACCACCGCTCCATCGTCACCACGCCGTGGTCCACCTACAGCTTCCATCCCATCGAGGCGCTGATGCTGGGCAACGTCATCCTGCTGCCCATGGTGGTGCATGACTTCAGTTTCTGGTCGCTGGCCTCGGTGCCGGTACTCAGCCTGCTGCTGAACGTCATAGGCCACTCCAACTATGACTTCTTTCCCGGGGTGTCCGACACGCATGCGCTGGCCGCCAGCCGGCGCCACCATCTGCACCATGCCCGGCCCAATGGCAACTACGGCTTTGCGCTGGCCTTCATGGACCGGCTGATGCGCACGCGCGTGGCACTGCCCGCCACGGCCCGGCCCAGGACGGAATGAGCCGACCGCCTGCTCGCCACGTCCAGCCACGGCTGCCCCGGCTGCGCCACTGGCGCGACCTGCAGTCGCTGGCCTATCTGGTGGCGCTGCCGCTGATCGTGTGGTGGCAGTGGCAGCATGGCTGGAACCTGTGGCTCTACGGGATTGAGCTTTTCCTCACGCTGGGCGTGGGCGTCATCCACCACAACCACACGCATTTGCGCATGTGGCGCGGGCGCTGGGCCAACCGCTTCACCGACTACTGGCTGACCCTGCTGCAGGGCCACCCGACCTTTGTGTTCTGGCCCGCCCATGTGGCCAACCACCACCGCTTCCGCCACGGCCCGCGCGACATGGCACGCACCTACCGCTTCGGCGGCGACCACAACCATCTGCTGGGCTACCTGCTCCACCCGCTGCAGGCCGGCTGGGTGCTGTACCCGCTGTTCCTGCGCTGGCTGGGCCAGTTGCGGCGGCATTGGCCCGGCGCCTTTCGCTACTGCATGGGCCAATACCTGCTGTGGCTGGGCAGCTGGGCACTGCTGCTGTCGCTGGATTGGCAAAAGGCCTTGCTGCTGGTGATCGTTCCCCAGTTGCATGGCCTGCACTGGCTGCTAGCCACCAACTACCTGCAGCACGCCCATGCCGATGGCCGGCCGCTGACGCGCAGCCAGCGGATGGACAGCGTCACGCCACTGAACTACGCGCGCAATTTCGAGGGCTGGGTCAATCCGCTGCTGTTCAACATCGGCCTGCACACGGCCCACCACGAGCGGCCCCAGGCCCACTGGTCCGAGCTCACGCGCCTGCACAGCGAACACTACCGCCAGCGCGTGGCACCTGCGCTCAACGAAGGCGGACTGCTACCCTACATGGCCCGCGTCTTCGTGCTCGGCACGGTCTGGCCGCCGGCGCGCACGCGTGCGCAAATGCCTCCCGGAACATACGACTGATACGACCCTGAACCCATGCCCGTCGCCTATTCCAACGTCTATCTGCATGCCGCAGGCATGTTCCTGCCCGGTGAACCCGTGGACAACGCAGGCATGGATGCCTACGTGGCGCCGCTCAACCGCCTATCCGAGCGCCTCAAGCGCCGCATCCTGGCCGAGAACGGCATTGTCCAGCGCCACTACGCCATAGACGCCGAAGGCCGCACCGTCCACAGCAACACGGCCATGGCCGCCCAGGCCATCCATGACTGCCTGGCACAGGCCGGGCGTGCGCTGGGCGATGTCGGCTTCCTGGCCAGCGGCTCGTCGGGCGGCGATGCGCTCATGCCCGGCTTTGCCAACATGATCCAGGGCGAGATGGCCGCGCCGCCCATGGAGACCCTGTCCGTGCACGGCGTCTGCGCCGCCAGCGTGGGCGCGCTGCAGGCGGCGGCCCAGGCCGTGGACCGTGCGCCCGACTCGCTGGCCCTGGCCGTGGCCAGCGAAATGCCCTCGCGCCTGTTCAAGCGCTCGCGCTTCGCGGCCCAGGGATACAACACGGACTTCGACGCCCACTTCCTGCGCTGGATGCTGTCCGATGGCGCAGGCGCCGTGCTGCTGGGCGGCCCGCAGGCCCTGCCCCAGGCGCCGGGCCTGCGCCTGAAGCTGCGCTGGACGCACCTGCGCAGCTTTGCCGGCGACTACCCGGTCTGCATGCAACTGGGCCTGACGCCCGACCGCGCCACCAGCCACCTGGACTTTGCCGCCTGGGGCGATGCCGAGGCCGCAGGCGCGCTGTCGCTGCGCCAGGACATCCGCCTGCTGCCGCACCTGTTCGATGTCTGCATCCACGAATACGCCCACCTGGCGCACACGGGCTGGGTGCCCGAGCGCGGCATCGACCATTTCCTGTGCCACTACTCGTCCGAGCGCTTCATCCCCGTGGTCGATGAGCTGCTGGGCAAGGCCCAGCTCGGTATCCCGCGCGAGCGCTGGTGGAGCAACCTGGCCTGGCGCGGCAACACGGGCGCGGCTTCCATCTTCGTGATGCTGTCCGAGTTCCTGCGCACGGAGTCGGCACGCCTGAAGCACGGCGACACCGTGCTGTGCTTCATTCCCGAATCGGGCCGCTTCACGGCCGGCTACATGCTGCTGGAAGTGGAGGATGCAGCCCAGGCTCCCGCCGCCACCCCGGCCAAGGCCACAGCACGCAGTGCCACCGCCGAAGCTCCCGCTGCCCCGGACCTGCTGCCCGATGTCTCCACCATCGCCCCGCCCCACGACCCGAACCAGGCCCCGGCCACGCTGGCGCCGCTGCTGACCGAACTGGCCAGCCTCTGGCAGGACTACCGCTCGCGCGTGTGGCGCACGCCGCTGCTGCAGCTCATACGCACAGGCAGGCTGCAGACGGCGGACTACGTGCGCTGGATGAGCCACTGGGTTCCCCAGGTGCGCGAGGGCAGCCTGTGGATGCGCGAGGGCGCTGCCTCGCTGACCGGCGAGCACGCGGCGCTGGCCGCGCTGATCGACGTGCATGCGGGCGAGGAGCAGAACGACTTCCGCATCCTGCACGAGGACTACCTCAAGGCCGGCGGCACCGAGACCGACCTCACCCGCCTGCGCCGCAACCCCGGCGGCGAGGCGCTCAACGCCTATCTGCACGGCCTGGCCGCCACGCCCAATCCGGTCGGCCTGCTGGGCGCCATCTACATCATCGAAGGCACGGGCCAGCGCATCGTGCCCAGCCTGCTGCCACTGCTGCGCGCCAGCCTGCCGCTGCCGCCCGATGCCTTCCGCTTCCTGGAATACCACGGCGCCAACGACGAACACCACCTGGAGCGCTGGCTCATGGCCGTGCAGATGGTGATGGCGCTGGACGGCACAGACGGCAGCGGGGGCACGGCGGCGCAGGCCATCGTGCGCACCGCGCGCCACACGGCGGCGCTGTACCTGATGCAGTTCGAGCATGTCCTGCCCGAGGAGCACTGATGCAACCACCAGACTTCATCGAACCGCCCCACGACGAGCGCGACCCCAGCCCCTGGCGCGCGCTGTACCTGGACCAGAGCACGCCGCTGCCCGACGACGTCAAGGCCGCCTGGCTGCGTGACTGCAGCAGCGGCTCGCGCCAATACCTGCTGCCCTTCCTGCGGCCGCTGGCACGCACCAGCATCGTGCTCATCCAGATCCTCAAGGTGCTGCTGCCGCGCAACTGGGCGCACTCCAGGCTGCTGCACCGGCTGCTGGCCTTCAGCATGAACCGCTTCGTCTCGCCCGAGGCCAACTGGCTCATCCTGCGCCATTTCCACCTGGGCTCGCAGATCCTGGCCTTTGTCGCGGCCAACGCGCCCACGCCCGTGTCCACCACACCGCTGGAGCCGGACAGCATCGACGACATCAAGGACGACCTGTTCCTCAGGCACGACCTGAACCTGTTCAACTTCGTCATCCGCCTGAACAACGCGCTGCGCGCCGCAGGCCAGGAACTGCAGCCCGTGGCCGAGCCCGACTTCGCCATGCTGCGCAACCCGCCCCTGCGCCTTGAGGACATGCCGCGCGGGCGCCTGAACCTGCTGGACCTGCAAAGCGCCATCGAGGTCTACACGCCCGTCTACCAGCTGCTGCTGACCGACAACGACTTCTGGCGCGCCAGCAACTCGCTGCAGCTGGACGAGACCGTGGCCATCTATGCGGCCAAGATCCTCGCCTCGCCCGAGCACCTGGTCATGCTCAACAACAAGCACCCGCTGGTGCCCCTGTCCACCCTGCGTGCCGGCCACCGCCTGGTGCTGCACGGCCTGTCCACCGAAATGCTGCACTGCCTGCTAATGAAGGTTGCCAGCGGCGACATCCCGCTGCCCGCCCGCGAGCTGGCACGCATGCGCGAGGCGGCCCGCGCCCACGGCAGTGGCAGCAGTGGCAGCAGTGGCAGCAGTGGCAGCAGTGACAGCAGCGGCAGCGCCAACAACGCCGACAGCACCGCAGCCGTCTGACCCAGGTCAAGAAACAGCGGCAGATGGCCGCCATCCCGCGCGAAACGCGTTACATCGCGTTGCATTCAACGGCATAGCCCGCTAGCCTGCACGGCTTCTCCCGGGGCGCGCCGCCCGGGTCCACTGCCGGTGCCCTGGGTGGCTGTCTGCCCGCCCAGGCTGCGGCGCATCCTAGCCTGCGTGCCCCATGCCATCGTCGTCCTCCACGCCTTCAGCGGTTCGCTGCAGCGAATGCATGCGTTCGTCCCATTGCCTGCTGGGCCAATTGCCCGCGCCCGCATTCCAGCAATGGCTGCCGCACATCCGCGAACGCGGCCTGGCCAAGGGCCAGAAGCTCCAGGCGCAGGGCAGCGTCGCCCATGAATTCCAGGTGATCAAGATCGGCTTCGTCCTGGCCATCCGCCGTGGCGGCGACGGCGTGCAGCGGCCCGTGGCGCTGTTCGGCAACGGCCACGCGCTGGGCAGCCCGGGCTGGCTGCAGCAGCCCTCGGCCATGCACTTCGAGGCTTTGGGCCCGGGGCGCATCTGCTGCGTGGACATCGCCACCATCACGCGCCGCGGCCTGGTCGATGCCGCCTTCGTGCGCGCGCTGGCCACCAGCTACACCTGCAACAACGCCCTTCTGGCGGAATGGGCCCACATCGTCCGCATCCCCGGCGTGCTGCGCCAGCTGGCCGCCACCCTGATGCAACTGGCCGCGCTGCAGTCAAGCCTGCTCGTGCGCCTGCCCAGCCAGGGCGCATTGGCCGCCCTGCTTGCCACCACGCGCGAAACCATCGCGCGCAGCCTTGTGCGCCTGGTGCAGCTCGGCGCACTGGAGCGGCCCGACCGATGGCACTGCGTGCTGCAGCCTGCGGTGTTGTCGAGGATCAGTGGGGGTGGGGTGAAGGATTTGGAGTACCAGGGGATGGGAGGCTGAACACCCATACCAGGCTTCTTTTGTAGCCAACTGGCTACAATCCAACCATGTACAGCGTCATCGAAACCGAGGCGTTTGCTGATTGGGTAGACAGCATTCGTGACATGCCAACTCGTATCCGCCTGCGTCGTCGCCTGGGCAAAGCCATGCGCGGAAACCTGGGAGACGTGAAATCCGTTGGCGAGGGCCTATGGGAGATGCGCGAGTTTTTCGGGCCAGGTTGGCGCATGTACTACATCCAACGCGATCATGTTCTGATCGTGATGCTTGGCGGCGGAGACAAGTCCAGCCAGGCACAGGGCATTGCTGCGGCCAGGGCGATGGCCAGGGAGATCAAGCTATGAGCAACATCAAGATGCGGCCATTCGACATGGCCAACTACCTCGGCACCGAAGAGGAAATCGTGGAGTACCTGCGCCAGGCGCTGGAAGACAACGATCCGGCCGAACTGGCTGCGGCGCTGGGCGACATCGCACGCGCGCGCGGCATGACTCAGCTCGCTCGCGACACCGGACTTTCTCGGGAAAGCCTCTACAAAAGCCTGTCTGGCGAACGGGCGCCCAGTTCCGAGACGCTGTTCAAGGTGATTCAGGCCATGGGCTTCAGGCTCACCATCGCTCCTGCCGCATCGCAGCAGCCAGCAGCCTGACACTCGGACCACCCGCTTACTGCACCAACACCGCCTCTGCAGGCCTTTGCAACAGAGGCGGAATCTGCTCGGCCGGCATGGCGCGGGCGAAGAGCCAGCCCTGGTAGGCGTCGCAGTCCAGGATGCGCAGCAGGCGCAGCTGCTCGGCGGTTTCCACGCCTTCGGCAACCACCTGCAGGCCCAGGGTGCGGGCCAGCGCGATCACGGCCTTGACGATCTTGGCGTCGGCCGGGCTGTCGAGCATGGGGCCGATGAAGGTGCGGTCTATCTTCACGCGCGAGACGGGCAGATCGCGCAGGTGGGCCAGCGAGGAGTAGCCGGTGCCGAAGTCGTCCAGCACCACGCAGACGCCGGCCGCCAGCAGGCTGCCCAGCAGCTCGCGCGCCTGCAGAGGGTCGGTCATGGCGGCGGACTCGGTGACTTCCAGCTCCAGCAGGTGCGGCGGCACGCCATGCCGGGCCAGGCTGGCCATGAGGCGCTGCTGCAGGTCGGCCTGGCGCAGCTGCTGGGCCGAGAGGTTGACCGCCACGCGCAGCGGCATGCCTGCGCGCAGCCAGTCGCCGGCCTGGCGGCAGGCAGCATCGATCACCCACTCCCCCAGGGCCAGGATCAGGCCCGTGGATTCGGCCACGGGCACGAAGCGTTCGGGCGAGACCCAGCCCATCTGCTCGTCGTTCCAGCGCAGCAGGGCTTCCACGCCCTGGACCTGGCCGCCCAGCACCTGCACCTGGGGCTGGAAGTGCAGGCTCAGCAGACCCCGGTCCAAGGCACGCTTGAGGCGTTCGTGCAGCAGCACTTTCTCGGCCATGGCCTCGCCCATGGCGCTGGCATAGCGCGCATAGGAGGAGCGGCTGCGCTGCTTGGCGTCGTACATGGCCATGTCGGCATAGCGCATGAGGGTGGCCGCATCGCCCGCGTCCTGCGGATAGAAGGCTGCGCCCACGCTGGCACCGAAGTTCAGCGCGTAGTGCCCTATGGTGCAGGGCCGGCACAGCTCGTGCAGCAGCGCGTCGATGCGCTGGCGCAGATCGGGCTCGTTGCAGGGCTGCAGCAGGGCGGTGAACTCGTCACCGCCCATGCGCGCCAGCGTGGCCGAGCCGCCCAGCGCGACCTGCATGCGGCGCGCCACCTCCTTGAGGACCTGGTCGCCCACGTCGTGGCCGTAACCGTCGTTGATGGCCTTGAAGTTGTCGAGGTCGAGCAGCAGCAGCGCAAAGGACGCGGGGCCGGCGCCCGATTCAGACTGCGCCTGCGCTTGCGAGATCGCCTGTTCCACCTGCAGCCCGAACTGCCAGCGGTTGAGCAGGCCGGTCAACGTGTCGTGGGTGGCGTGGTAGTGCATGCAGGCTTCCATCTGGCGCAGCTGCGACAGGTCGCGCACAAAGGCCACGGCCACGCCGCTGCCGTGCGGCGAGTGGCCCAGGGCGATGTCCACCGACAGGCGCTTGCCGTCCTTGCGCAGCAGCCACAGATCGCGCCCCTGGCCCATGGGCCGGCGCGCGGGCTGGGCGAAGTAGGACTGCAGTTGCGGCCCGTGGGCCGCCTGCGCCTCGGCCGGCAGCAGCATGTGCAGCGAGTGGCCCAGCAATTCGGCGGCGCCATAGCCGCTCATGGCCTGCATGGCGGGATTGGCCAGCAGGATGCGGCCGCTGCGGTCCACAAGCAGGATTCCGTCGGGCGCGGCCTCCATGGCCACGCGCTTGAGGTCTTCGTCCAGCGCCTCGCCCGGTGCGGCGGGATCGCAGGCAACCATGCCCCAGCCCGCCGCCATCATGCGGACGCCCCGCTGCCGTGAAAGACCGATGCCGCAGCCTCCAGCGCCTGCGCCTGTCCGGCCAGCAGCTGTGCGTGCCCGATGGTGTCGCGCGCCAGGGCGGCATTGTGCTGGGTCATCTGTTCGAGCTGCTGCACGGCGGCCTGCACCTGCTGCACGCCGCCGGCCTGGGCCTGGCTGGCGGCCTGCATGCCTTCGGCCAGCACCAGTTGCTCGCGCATATCGGCCTGCACGGCCAGCATGGCCTCGCCCACTTCACGCGCCATGGCGCAGCTTTGCGCCACCTGCTGCTGCGATGCCTCGATCAACGCCTTGATCTGGCGCGCGGCGTGGGCGCTGCGCTGGGACAGGCCCCGCACCTCGTCGGCCACCACGGCAAAGCCCTTGCCGTGTTCCCCCGCGCGTGCGGCCTCCACGGCGGCGTTGAGCGCCAGCAGGTTGGTCTGGAAGGCGATGCCGTCGATGAGCGAGCTGATCTGCCCCACCTGGTCGCTGGTCTGGGCCACGCCGCGCATGCCCTGGTCCAGTTGCACGACCATGCGGCTGCTCTGCCCTGCCATGTCCACGCCGTGCCGCGCGCGGGCGGCGGCCTCGCCGGCCTGGGCGCTGCTGCGCTCGATGGCGCTGGCCAGGGCCTGCATGGCCTGGGCCGATTGCTCCAGGCTGGCGGCCGCGGCTTCGGTGCGGTCGCTCAGTTCGGTACTGCCCTGCTGCACGGCCAGCGCGCAGCGGCGCACCTGGTCGCTCTTGCCCTGGATGTCGCCGACCAGGGAGACCAGGTTGAGCCCAGTCTGCCGCACGGCGCTGCCGATGGCACCGATCTCGTCCGTGCGCTGCAGGAACCGTGCATCGGTCTGCTGCCCGCTGGCCACGGCCTGTGCCTGGCCGCGCAGCGCCGCCAGGGGCATGAGCAGCCGGCTGCGCAGCCATTGCCCGGACGCCACGCAGGCCAGGCTCCAGATCAGCCAGGCCGGCCAGACCTGCGCCAGCGGCACGGCCGATGCCTGCAGCGCGAAAGACCACAACCCGGCCGACCCCAGCAGCCACAGGCCGGCCACCACGGCCTGCACGCGCCAGGCCAGTGGCCGAAAGCGCCACCACCGCTGCAGCGCGCCCACGGCGCCGCGCCCCACGGGAAAGCCCCGGTGCAGGCCAAGCGAGCGCACGCCGGCATTGATCTGTTCATAGAGCGCCGCATGCTGCTGCACCTCGCGCGGCTCGGGCCGGGTGCGCACGGACAGGTAGCCGACCACGGCGCCCGCATGGCGTATGGGACTGGCGTTGGCGCGCACCCAGTAGTGGTCGCCATTCTTGCGCCGGTTCTTGACCAGGGCGCTCCAGGGCAGCCCGCGCTGGATGGTGGACCACATGTCGGCAAAGGCGGCAGCCGGCATGTCGGGATGGCGCACGATGCTGTGGGCCTTGCCGTAGAGCTCGGCGGCCTCGAAGCCGCTGACGCGGATGAAGGCATCGTTGGCATAGACGATGCGCCCCTTCAGGTCGGTGACGGAAAGAAGCGTCTCTCCTTCGCTCAGAGGGTACTCACGCTGGGTGACGTACACGTTTCGCCGCATGGATCAGGTCTCTCGGAGATGGGCGGGGCGTCGGCATGACACCCCCAGGCGGGGCCCACTCTAAGCAGTCCTGAGGCGATGCACATCAGGGATGGTGTGCTGCAGCGCACCTAAACGCAGTCAATGTGACGGGGGTCACATTGGCTGCGGCGCACGCAGGATCAGGAACGCTTTTCCTGCAGCAGGGCCTTGACGTCGGCGCCCAGCACCTGCGGGCCGCCGCCGTATCGCTCATACACGCGCAGGCGGCCGGCCGTGTCATAGACATAGCTGCCGGCCGAATGGTCCAGCGTGTAGGTGCCTTCGGTCTTGCCGGGCACTTTCTTGTAGAAGAGCTTGAAGTCCTTGGCCACGGCCGCCGTCTCGTCCGGCGTGCCGTGCAGGCCGACGAAGCCGGGGTCGAAGTTGCCCAGGTAGGCCTTGAGCACCTCGGGCGTGTCGCGCTCGGGGTCCAGGGTGACGAAGACGCCCTGCAGCCTGTCGCCATCGGCGCCCAGCTGCTGCTTGACCTCGACCAGCTCCTGCAGGGTGGTGGGGCAGACATCGGGGCATTGCGTGTAGCCGAAGAAGACCACGACGACCTTGCCCGCAAAGTCCTTGATGCTGCGCTGCTTGCCGGCCACATCGCGCAGGGGAATGTCCTTGGCGTACTCGGCGCCCGTGACATCGACGCCCTGGAAACTGGTCTTTGCCTCGCGCGAGCATCCGCTCAGCGCCAGGGCGCCCCATGCCATGGCGGTCAAGCCCAGAACGCGCAGCGCTGTCCGTTTGTTCATGCTTCCTCAACAAGGTAGTTGCCGCAGGCTGCGTGGCCGCAAAGGCTGCGCGCCGGCCCGGGCTGGAAAGGGAAAAGGCGAAAGCGTCCGCTGAAGGCGCTTTCGCACAGCCGCAAACCATAACCCATAACCGCAAGACCCCGGCGCTGCGGGGCCTGCCAGGGCCTACTGGCCAGCCTTACTCGCCATCGCCCGGGCGCCCTGCCGTGTCCCAGGAGGCCGATGCACGCAGCAGCCGGTCCAGGTCGCGCTTGGCCTTGCCGGCATCGGCCATGCCCAGGCCAGCGGGCATGCGCATCATCCAGTGGCCCTGCGGGTCCACCACGTACAGGTGGTCCTGCAGCGCATGGCCGGGCGCCGGCTGCAGCCAGCCGCGCAGCACGGCCTCGGGCACGCGCAGCACCGTGGCCTGGGCCAGCGCGGGGCGCAGGTGCGCGGGCACGGGTGCGTCGTCGGAGATGAGCCAGACCCGGTCCAGCCGGTCCTTTTCGCGGCCCAGTGTCTCGCGCAGCTGGCGCTGCAGATAGAGATGGCTTTCGCAGGCGCTGCCGCAGGCACCGCCCGCCACGCTGAGAAGCAGCCACTGGCCCTTGAGCGACTGCAGCGGCAGCGGCGCGCCGTCCAGCGTGGTGGCCGTGGCCGAAGGCAGGGCCGGCTGGGCCGCGATCAGCTCGCCAAAGCTGCGCTGCTGGCCAGGCCGCAGCACGTAGTAGGTGAAATAGGAGGCCACCACGGGCGCGGCGCAGACCGCGAACACGGCCAGCATCTTCCAGCGGCCGCTGCGCGTGCGTTGCGCGCCGGCAAGGCCCGGCTGCAAGGGTGGCAGGCCATGGACAGTCATCTCCAGGGGAGTCTCAGGAGCGGGCATGGCGCGGGCGGACAAAGCGTCGGACGATTTGGAACCAGACATACAAAAGCGTGATCAGGGCCGCAAGTCCAAACCATTGGAACGCATAGCCATGGTGTTTCTCGACACCGGCCGTCACAACGGGCCAGTCGCGCCGCAGGCCTTCGCTGGCTTCGCCGGTCTGCAGCAGGCTCCATTCGCGCAGCGGCAGCCCGGAGGCCACGGCCCATTCGGCAATGTCCACATTCTGTCGGATGCGCGACTTTTGCCCATCAGGGTCTGCCCCTGCACGGCTGAATTCATAGAGCCGGGACGGCGCGGCCTCCATGCGCCCCTCAACGGTCACCAGGCCTTCGGGCGTCTGCACCTCGGGCAAGGCCGTGCGGTCCAGGAAGTTGCGCGGCACCCAGCCGCGCTGCACGGCAATCACCACATCCTCATGCGGCGCGGTCAGCCGCAGCGGCGTGAGCACAAAGAAGCCCGGCTGGCCCTGCATCTGGCGGTTGTCCAGGTACAGCGATTGCCCGGCAATCCAGTGGCCCTGCAGTCGCACGGGCCGGTGCAGCCAGGGCGCCGCCTCGGTGTTCAGGGCAGCACCGGGTTGCATGGGCGCCAGCTGCGCGTTGTCCAACGGCGGCAGGCCCTGCTGGCGCTGCACGGCATCGAACAATTGCTGCTTGTAGGCCGCGCGCTGCAGTTGCCAGCGGCCCAGGGACAGTGTGATGGCCACGCCGATCAGCGCGGCCAAGGTGATCAGTACAAACCGCCAGCGGTCTGGCATTCTGGAAACACGCACCGGATAATCCACCCATGAAATTCGTGATCGTTCTCGCCCTGCTGGCCATTGTCGCCAGTCTGGGCAGCGCCTTGTTCTTCATGATGCGCCGCAATCCCGAAGACCAGGAGGGTCCGGGCGACGACAGGCGCCGCAGCCGCGCCATGTTCCGCGCACTGGCGCTGCGCGTGGGCCTGTCCATCACGCTGTTCCTGTGCGTGCTGCTGGCCGCCAAGCTGGGCTACATCCATCCCACCGGCTGGACCGCCGGGCAATAGACAAGCCCCCTGCCCCCGCAAACCAAAAGAAGCGCCCAGGCGCTTCTTTTTGCATGGGGCGGGCAGGCCCTCACATCCAGTACACAAGGACGTAGAGGAACAGCCAGACCACGTCCACGAAGTGCCAGTACCAGGCCGCGCCCTCGAAGCCGAAATGCCGCTCGGAGGTGAAGTGCCCCGCGTGCAGGCGCATGGTAATGAAGAACAGCATCAGCATGCCCACGAAGACGTGGAAGCCGTGGAATCCCGTGAGAAGGAAGAAGGTCGAGCCGAACACGCCCGAGGACAGCTTGAGGTTCAGCTCGGTGTACAGGTGGTAGTACTCGTAGCCCTGCACGCACAGGAAGACGAAGCCCAGGATCACCGTCATCCACATGAAGGCGATGGTGCGGGCGCGGTGGCCGGCCTGCAGCGCATGGTGGGCGATGGTGAGCGTCACGCCCGAGGTCAGCAGCAGCGCCGTGTTGATGGTGGGCAGCCAGAACGGGCCCACGGTCTGGAAGGGCTCGACGCTGTTGGCCGGCGAGGCCGTGGCACCCGCTGCCATGCTGGGCCAGACGGCCTTGAAGTCGGGCCACAGCAAAGCGTTGTCCAGGCTGCCCAGCGCGGGCACCGAATGCGAGCGCGCCCACCACAGGGCGGTGAAGAAGGCGCCGAAGAACATCACCTCGGAGAAGATGAACCAGCTCATGCTCCAGCGGAAGGACAGATCGATCTTGCGCCCGTACTTGCCCGACTCGCTTTCATGCGCGGCTTCCCGGAACCAGAAAAAGAGCACGGCCAGCCACCAGACCAGGCCAAGGCCCAGGCTGTACATGCCCCATTCATGCCCATTGATCCAGTTGCCCGCGCCCAGAATCACGAAGAACAGCCCCGCCGCCGCCATGACGGGGTGGCTGGACTCGGCCGGCACGTAGTAGTAAGGCGTTTTGCCGTGGGTGGTTGCACTCATTGCTCAGCTCCTGAAATTCTTGGTTCTCGGTTTCCCGTCTATCACTCTCTGTCCCCGATGGCCGCGCCGCTCAGACCACGAGCTTGACCAGCGCGATCAATCCCAGCACCAGCACGAAGATGGCCGCCAGCCCCACTGCAATCACATGCAGCGGCGTGATGCGCTCCCCGTCCTGCTGGTACTCGCTTCCCCTGCGCACGCCGAAGAGCGACCAGGCCACGGCGCGCACCGTGCGCCACACGCTGGGCGGGCGGCGCGGCTCCCGTGGCTGCGGCGCATTCATGAGGCGGGCTCCTGCTTCGGCCCCGCCGCCACCGGCGCCTCGCCCGTGGGTGCGGCCGGCGTCCTGCCGCCCACCTCGAAGAAGGTATAGGACAGCGTGATCGTGGTCACATCCTTGGAGATGCGCGGATCGATCACGAAGGCCACCGGCCACTCGCGCTTTTCTCCGGGCTCCAGCGTGTACTGCGAAAAACAAAAGCACTCCAGCTTGTTGAAATGCGCGGCCGCCTGGCGCGGCGCATAGCTCGGTATCGCCTGGGCCGCCATGCGGCGGTTCTGCACATTCTGGAACTCGTACATGACCGTGGCCAGCTCGCCCGGATGGACCTGGATGGAGCGCTGCGCCGGCTTGAAGTCCCAGGGCCCGCGCGCATTGGCGTCGAACTCCACGGTGATGGTGCGGCTCTTGTCCACCTGCGAGTTGGCGGGCAGCTTCACATCGCGCCCGGCCGTGCCGTTGCCCGGCACCTGGCGCTCGGACAGCGACAGGATGTTGATGCCCGTGAGCTCGCAGATGTGCTTGTAGATGGGAATCAGCACGTAGCCGAAGGCAAACATGCCCAGCGCCACCACGGCCAGCTTGCCCACCATCTTCGCGTTTTCACTGCGCACGCTCACGGACGTCCCTCCTGTTGCCTGCCCTCAATGGAGCACGGTGATCTTGATCACGAAGCCGGCCAGAAAGACCAGCGCCACCGATACCAGGATCAGCGCCAGCCTCAGGTTGGCTTTTCGTTGCTGTGCGTCCATGTGCATCTCCCTCGGGGCTTGCATCAACCGATGATGCGGGTGGCGGTGGCATCGAGCTTGGGCGGCGTCTCGAAGGTATGGAACGGCGCCGGCGAAGGCACTTCCCACTCCAGGCCCTCGGCGGCCTCCCAGGGCTTTTGCGGCGCCTTCTCGCCCTTGCCGCGCATGGCGGGCACGACGACAAAGAGGAAGAAATACACCTGCATCAGGCCAAAGCCCAGCGCGCCCAGCGAGGCCACCATGTTGAAGTCGGCGAACTGCATGGGGTAGTCGGCATAGCGGCGCGGCATGCCGGCCAGGCCGAGGAAGTGCATGGGGAAGAAGGTGACGTTGAAGAAGATCAGCGAGCCCCAGAAGTGGATCTGGCCGCGCGTCTCCGAATACATCACGCCGGTCCACTTGGGTGCCCAGTAGTAGTAGGCCGCGAACATGGAGAACAGCGATCCGGCCACCAGCACGTAGTGGAAGTGGGCCACCACGTAGTAGGTGTCCTGCAGCTGGATGTCGATGGGCGCCATCGACAGGATCAGGCCCGTGAAGCCGCCCATGGTGAACACGAAGATGAAGCCCACCGAGAACAGCATGGGCGTCTCGAAGGTCATGGAGCCGCGCCACATGGTGGCCACCCAGTTGAAGATCTTCACGGCCGTGGGCACCGAGATCAGCATGGTGGCGTACATGAAGAACAGCTGGCCCGTGACGGGCATGCCGGTCGTGAACATGTGGTGCGCCCACACGATGAAGGACAGGATGGCGATGGACGAGGTCGCATACACCATGGAGGCATAGCCGAACAGCTTCTTGCGGCTGAAGGCCGGCACGATCTGGCTGATGATGCCGAAGGCCGGCAAGATCATGATGTAGACCTCGGGGTGGCCGAAGAACCAGAAGATGTGCTGGTACATCACCGGGTCGCCGCCGCCTGCGGGGTTGAAGAAGCTGGTGCCGAAATGGCGGTCCGTCAGCGTCATGGTGATGGCGCCGGCCAGCACGGGCATGACGGCGATCAGCAGGTAGGCCGTGATCAGCCAGGTCCAGGCGAACATGGGCATCTTCATCAGCGTCATGCCGGGCGCGCGCATGTTGAGCACGGTGACGATGATGTTGATGGCGCCCATGATGGAGCTGGCGCCCATGATGTGCATGGCCAGGATGGAGGTGTCCATGGACGGGCCCATCTGCAGCGTCAGCGGCGCATACAGCGTCCAGCCTGCGGCGGGGGCGCCGCCGGGCATGAAGAACGAGCCCACCAGCATCAGGCCGGCCGGGATCAGCAGCCAGAAGCTGAAGTTGTTCATGCGCGCGAAGGCCATGTCGGAGGCGCCGATCTGCAGCGGCAGCATCCAGTTCGCAAAGCCCACGAAGGCCGGCATGATGGCGCCGAACACCATGATCAGGCCGTGCATGGTGGTCAGCTGGTTGAACAGCTCGGGGTTGACGATCTGCAGCCCGGGCTGGAACAGCTCGGCGCGGATCAGCAGCGCCAGCACCCCGCCCACCATCAGCATGGTGAACGAGAACAGCAGGTACAGCGTGCCGATGTCCTTGTGGTTGGTGGCGAACATCCAGCGGCGCCAGCCCGTGGGCGTGGCGTGGTGGTGATGGTCGTCATGCCCGTGTCCATGCTCGTGCTCATGCGCATGTTCGTGGCCCTCGCCCGCAGGGCTGTGGATGGGGGGAAGTACGGCGCTCATGCTGTTATCTCCAATCGCTCATCTGTCTTGCGGGCTCACTGGCCGGGGAACTTGCCGGTGCGGGCGGCCACGAACTCGGCCGGCTGCACCAGCTGGCCGGTCTTGTTGGACCAGTGGTTCTTGGCAAAGGTGACCACGGCGGCCAGCTCGGTATCGCTCAGCTGTTTCCAGGCGGGCATGGCGCCGTTGGCACGGCCTTCCAGCACCACATGCATCATCTCGGCCGTGGGACCCAGGACGATGGGACTGCCGTCCAGCGGCTTGATGGGACCGGCGCCCTTGCCGTTGGCCTGGTGGCAGGCCGCGCAGTTGGCCGCATAGACCTTCTCGCCGCGTGCCATCAGGTCGGGCAGGCTCCAGACCTTGCTGGGATCGTCCTTCTTGGCGGCGGCGATCTTCTTTTGCTCGTCCACCCAGGCCTTGTAGCCGTCGCTCGACAGCACCTTCACGTGGATGGGCATGTAGGCATGCTCCTTGCCGCACAGCTCGGCGCACTGGCCGTAGTAGTCGCCGGTCTTTTCGGCACGGAACCAGGTGTCGCGCACAAAGCCCGGGATCGCATCCTGCTTGATGCCGAAGGAAGGCACCATGAAGGAGTGGATCACGTCATTGGCCGTGGTGATGATGCGCACCTTGCGGTCCACGGGCACGACCAGCGGGTTGTCCACCTTGAGCAGGTAGTCGTTGGGTGCCTTGGAGACATCGCCGCTGTCGGACAGCGCGCGGTGGCTGCTGTCCAGCGTGGAGATGAAGCTCAGGCCCTCGCCTTCGCCGTTGATGTAGTCGTAGCCCCATTTCCACTGGTAGCCCGTGGCCTTGATGGTGACATCGGCATTGGTGGTGTCCTTCTGCGCCACCAGCACCTTGGTGGCCGGCAGCGCCATGAGCACGACGATGATGAAGGGCACGATGGTCCATACCACCTCGACCGTGGCCGATTCGTGGAAGTTCGCCGCCTTGGCGCCGCGCGATTTGCGGTGCTTCCAGATCGAATAGAACATCACGGCGAACACGCCGATGAAGATCACCGTGCAGATGATCAGCATCATCCAGTGCAGGTAATGCTGCTCATGCGCGATGCGCGTGACCGCCGGATGAAGGTTGAGCTGATTGACGGCCGGGCCGCCTGGCAGATCTGTCGTCGCATGCGCAAGGGAGCCTCCCCCTGCCACACTCATCAAGCCCCAGAGAACCAGCTTGGTGGAAATGCTTTTCATAGTTTTCACTTACATCTAAGCCTCGGGTTATCCACTCGCTCCGCTGCGCCGGCGTGGGGGCCGCGCAGCCAGACCGTTCAACGCCTGCCCAAAGGGCAACTCCCGGCCTCAACTGTCCGAGCATGCATGAAAGCGCCGCAGATGTGCCTGCGCGCAATCACCAATAGCGTGCCAGCCGGCATCAACGGCAGCTCGGACGTGGGACCAGGATTCGGGCGTACAGCCATCCCCGCCTGCGCCTGCAGGCGCATGAATTCGGAGGACAGCAGCAAGGTGGACGGAAGAATGCGCGCACGCCGGCCATTCAGGGCATATGTGCCATGGGGGCCGGGAGCGGATTGGAAAAGGGGGCGCATGCGGCCCGGCATGCGACGCAGAAGAGGGGACAGCAGGGACAGAAAGACCAGTGCCCGCTCCCAGAGGAACAGGCACTGCTGCAGCCGGTGATGATCAAACTCGTGGGCAGGCCGCTCCTGGATGGGTCGGCCCGTTCTCGTTCCCGTGGCAAAACGAAACACCAAATCGTCTCCCCTTTCGGCCTGCGGACCGCTGGTCTTTTCCCGGCCCGGGAAAGCGAGCCCAGGGAAAAGCTGTTGTCTCTGTCAGCTCGGGAAAAGTGTAGACGTTTTTGTTTTCGATCAATGACCGGAAAGCGACATTGGGGCTATCGCAAACCCGTGTTGCGCGGCTGGCGCAGCATGCTGCGCATGTCCTCCAGCGATACGGCGCTGCTGGACTCCAGGCGCACGCGCGGCTGCGGCTTGTAGGCGTGGCCGTAGACGATCTCGAAGGTCAGCGCCAGCTGCCCGTCGGGGCCGGCCAGGCGCTCGCGCAGGGCATCGTGCAGGCGCTGCTGCCAGCGGCGGCCGCGCAGCGCGGCAAAGCGCTGCGGATGGAAGTTGCGGCCCAGCTCGCGCAGCTCCTGCAGCAGCCGCTCGGGCGTGGCAAAGGTCAGCGTGATGTGCTCCATGTCCATCACCGGCTCGCTGAAGCCTGCGTGCACCAGCATGTCGCCCCAGTCATGCATGTCGGTGAAGGCCTGGCCGGCGGGCGGCCAGCCCAGCTGGGCGTAGATGGCGTGCAGCTCGCGCAGCGTATCGGGCCCCAGGCAGGAGAACATCACATAGCCGTCCACGGACAGCGCCTGATGCCAGCGCGTGATCAGCGCCTGCGGGTCGGCCTGCTGGTGCAGAGCCATGTTGGCCCACAGCATGTCCACGCCGGCAGGCTCGGGTTCGCCGAAGCGCGTGGCGCCCCCGGTCCAGCGCGCGGGCTGCCACCAGCGCGCGCCCAGCTGCTCGCGGGCGGCGGCCTCATGCAGCGGCGAGGCTTCATAGACCAGGCATTCGGACTGCGCATAGCGCTGGCGCAGCAGCGCATGGGCCTGCAGGCCGCCGCGCACGGGCTGCCAGTGGCACCAGCGCTGGGGCGGCTTGACGATCCAGTCCAGCCGCTCCTGCATGCGGCGCGCCACCTCCTCATGCAGCCACGGCGAGGCCGCAGGCGCGGCCTGCTGCCAGCGCAATGCGGCGGCCGGATCGATGGTGGGGGGCAATTCGTGGGACATGGCTGGGCGGGGAATCCGGGCTCCTCGAAAGACAGGCGCCCGGCCCCGGAGCAAAGGGGTGGCGGACGCGGCGCGAGTATATTGACTCCATGCCCAACCTGCCTGCGTCATGGCTTTCGCACTGGCATGCCGGCCTGCCCAGCCAGTGCGCTGTCTGCCGCCGCTGGCCGGCGCAGCGCCTGTGCCAGGACTGCCGCTTGCGCTGGGCCAGGCCGCTGCCGCGCTGCGGGCTTTGTGCCATGCCGCTGCCAGCGGGGCACGGCGCCAGCGGGGGCCAGCAGGTCTGCGGCGCCTGCCTGGTCAAGCCTCCGCCACTGACGCACTGCCTTGCCGCGCTGGACTACGCCTATCCCTGGCACACGGTGATCGGCGACTTCAAATTCCGGGGAGACACCGGCCTGGCACGCAGCCTGGCCGCCCTGCTGCTGGAGCAGCACGGGGCGCGCGAGCAGCTAGAGCAATGCGATCTGCTGCTGCCCATGCCCCTGTCTGCCCAGCGCCTGCGCGAACGCGGCTTTCACCAGGCCCTGGTGCTGGCCCGTGCGCTGTCCGGCCCATCCACCCGCGGCAAGCTGCGGCACCAGGCCGTGCAGCGCGCCCACACGGCACAGGCCCAGCATGACCTGCCGCGCGCCCTGCGCCTGCGCCAGCTGCGCGGGGTCTTCGCGGTGCCGCCGGCGCAACTGCCCCATGTGCGCGGCCGCAGGGTCCTGCTGATCGACGATGTGATGACCACAGGTGCCAGCCTGCATGCGCTGGCCACCTGCCTGCGGCGTGCAGGCGCGGCCGAGGTCAGCGCCCTGGTGCTGGCGCGCACGCCCTGATCGTGGGGGTTCGGGGCCCGGGGGCATAGGCCGCCGCGAGACAATACGGGCCATGTTCCATATCGTTCTCGTCGCGCCGGAGATCCCGCCCAATACCGGCAATGTGATCCGTCTGGCCGCCAACACCGGCTGCAGCCTGCACCTGATCGAGCCGCTGGGCTTTTCCATGGAAGACCGCCTGATGCGCCGCGCCGGCCTCGACTACCACGAGTACGCGCCCGTGCGCCGCCATGCCGACTGGCAGGCCTTCCTGCAGGACTGCCAGCCGGACCGCCAGCGCATGTTCGCCATGACCACGCACAGCAGCAGCCCCGCCCACGCCATCGGTTTCCAGCCTGGCGACTGGCTGGTGTTCGGCTCCGAAAGCAAGGGCCTGCCCGCCGAGGTGCGCGAGCAGTTCCCGCCGCAGCAGCGCCTGCGCCTGCCCATGCTGCCGCAGCAGCGCAGCCTGAACCTGTCCAATGCCGTGGCCGTGACCGTGTTCGAAGCCTGGCGCCAGCAGCAATTCGTGGGCGCTGCCCTGGCCGAGGGAGCAGCCGGCGCGGCCTGAGCGATCGGCCGGACCGGGCGGAAAGTTCCCGGCCGATTGTTTCAACAGCTGAAAAAGCGCATTGCCAATCCAAGGGTTTTTCCCGATTCCAAGCCGTCCTACATTTGAGTCATGGGCTCTACGTTACCAAGCGATTTCCGCAAAGAACGCCCTGTCCCAGAAACAAAACAAAGGACTTGAATCATGAAGAACACCCGCCGTTTTGCCGTCCTGGCCGCCCTCTCCATCTCCGCCATCGCCGCCCAGGCTGCCGGCTTCGACTACGCCGACAACAGCAGCTACCCGCCCGAAGTGAAGACCCAAAGCACGCTGACACGTGCCCAGGTCATGGCCGACCTCAAGGCCGCCCAGGCCAATGGCACCATGCCCTCCGTCGCAGAAGGCTACCTGCCCATCCAGAACACTGCCACCGCCACCGTGAGCCGCGATGAAGTGCGCCGCGAAGCCGCCGCCGCCGAGCGTTCGGGCCAGCTGAACTTCGGCGCCTGAGCCTCAGCCCCCCCCGCAACCGCTGCCACCACGCAGCCAGCCCGCAGGTGCCCCCTGCGGGCTTTTTTCATCGCCGGGCCGCCCCAAGATGAAAAGCGCCCCCTTGGGGGGCAGCGGACCTTGCGTAGCAAGGGTCGCGTGGGGGTCAGTTCTGATTCAGGCCTTGGCGCCGTAGTTGCGGGCCACGGACTCGGCCACGCAGGCGGGCTTGTCGGCGCCTTCGCGCTCCACGGTCACCAGCCAGGTCATCTGCAGCCCACCGGGCTCGATGGGCTCGGCGGCCTGCAGCGTCAGGCGCGCACGCAGGCGGCTGCCCACGGGCACGGGAGAGGTGAAGCGCACGCGGTTCAGGCCGTAGTTCACGCCCATTTGCGCGCCTTCGATGTGAAAGCAGTTCTGGAAAAACTGGGGGATCAGCGACAGCGTCAGAAAGCCGTGCGCAATCGGCGCGCCGAAGGGGCCCTTGGACGCGCGCTCGGGGTCCACATGGATCCATTGCTGGTCGCCCGTGGCATCGGCGAACAGCTGCACCTGCTGCTGGGTGATGGTGATCCAGTCGCTGACGGCGACTTCCTGCCCCACGCAGGCACGCACTTCGGAATAGGAATGGAAGGTTTTCATGCCCCAAATGGTAGGGGCCGGTGCCGCGCGCTCCATGTCGGGCGCGCGACAGGCTAGGGTTAGTCCAGGGTGGATGTCACCTGGACGCGCGCTGAACAAAGAACAGGCCTGTGCCCACGGCCATCAGCAGTGCGCCAAAGACCCGGTTCTGGCTGCGCACCGCACGCGCGCTGCGCATGAAGCCGCGCAGGGCGCTGGCGCTGGCCGCATAGCCGTGCATGACCATGGTGTCCACGGCCAGCATGGTGGCGGCCAGGATCAGCAACTGCAGCCACAGCGGGCGGCTGGTGGTCATGAACTGGGGCAGCACGGCCACCATGAAGATGATGCCCTTGGGATTGGTGGCATTGGTCAGGAAGCCCGTGAGCACGCGGCGACGCACGCTGAGCTCGGGCATGGATTCCTGGGTGGCCAGGGGTGCGGCACCCGAGCGCCATTGGCTGATGCCCAGGTAGATCAGATAGCAGGCGCCGACGATCTTCACGGCGTTGAACGCCCATTCGGAGGCCAGCAGCAGCGAGCCCACGCCCGCACCGGCGATCAGCAAGATGGTCAGCAGCCCCAGCTGCAGCCCGAAGATGGTGGCGCTGCTCTTGCGCACGCCATACGACAGGCCATGGCTCATGGACAGCACGGCGCCCGAGCCCGGGGAGACCGCAATGATCCAGCAGGCCACAAAGTAAGCGATCCAAGTGTGCCAATCCATGCCAAACACCTTAAAAATACGGAGCAGGCCGGCATCTTAAAACTGTGCAGCCGATGTGGCGCACTGCCGCAGCAAAGCCGGATGGGGCGGTGAAGCATTCGGTGGCATTTTTCATCGCCGGGCCGCCCCAAGATGAAAACGGCCCCCTCGGGGGGCGCCCGGCCAGGGGCAGCGGACCTTGCGCAGCAAGGGGAGCGTGGGGGGCATTTTTAACCCTGTCAGAAAGCTGACCCGGCTGTGAGAGTGACACAATCAATTGCCCCAGGGTAAACACCAACTCCAAGATCCCAAGCTCCCATGGAACACAGCGCCCCCATCTGGCTGACCTACGGCTTTCTCTATCTCACCGCCGCCGTGCTGGCCGTGCCCATTGCGCGTGCCCTGGGCCTGGGCGCCATCATTGGCTACCTGGGTGCCGGCATTGCCATGGGCCCCTGGGGACTGTCGCTTGTCAGCAATGTGGATGACATTCTTCATTTCGCCGAGTTCGGCGTGGTGCTGATGCTCTTCGTGATCGGGCTGGAGCTGCAGCCCAGCCGCCTGTGGGAGCTGCGCCGGCCCATCCTGGGATGGGGGCTGGCGCAGATGCTGGCCTGCACGGGCGTGCTGTTCCTGGCGGCCTGGGCCTTCGGCTTTTCCTGGCGCGTGAGCCTGATCGCGGGCATGGGCCTGGCCCTGTCGTCCACGGCCATCTGCCTGCAGGTCATGGCCGAGCGCAACCTCATGCGCACGCCCAGCGGCCAGGCCGGCTTCTCCATCCTGCTGTTCCAGGACGTGGCCGCCATTCCCATCCTGGCGCTGATCCCCATCCTGGGCGCGGTCAAGGCCGCCAATGCCACGCACACCGACAGCCACCTGTGGCTGCAGGTGCTCAAGACCGTGGGCACCATCGCCGCCGTGGTGGTGGGCGGCCGCCTGCTGCTGCGCCCCCTGCTGCGCTGGATCGCGCGCAGCCGCACGCCCGAGATCTTCACCGCCACCTCGCTGCTGCTGGTGGTGGGCATTGCCATGCTGATGGTGCAGGTGGGCCTGTCCATGGCGCTGGGCGCCTTCCTGGCCGGCGTGCTGCTGGCCGACAGCGAGTACCGCAGCGAGCTGGAGACCAACATCGAGCCCTTCAAGGGCCTGCTGCTGGGCCTGTTCTTCATGGCCGTGGGCATGAGCATCGACTTCGGCGTGCTGCTGCGCGCGCCCTGGGCCATGGCGGCCATGGTGCTGGGCTTTCTGGCGCTCAAGGGCGCCGTGCTCTACACCCTGGCCCGCGTGCTGAAGCTGCCCTGGCGCGAGCGCCCGGTGTTCGCCCTGCTGCTGGCCCAGGGCGGGGAGTTCGCCTTCGTGGTGTTCCAGACGGCGGCGCAGTACAAGGTGTTCCACCACAGCATCTCGTCCATGCTGGTGGCCGCCGTGGCCCTGTCCATGCTGATCGGCCCGCTGGTGCTGGTGCTGATGGACAAGCTGCTGCTCAAGCGCTTTGCCGACATGAAGGATTGCCAGGTCGACGGCGCGGGCCAGACTGCCAGGCCCCATGAAATATCGGAGCCGCAGGACGCGCAAATCATCATTGCGGGCTTTGGCCGCTACGGCCAGATCGTGGCACGCGTGCTGCTGACCCAGGGCGTGCCGGCCACCATCCTCGACCACAGCGTGGAGATGCTGGAAGTGGCCCACACCTTCGGCTACCGCGTGTTCTTCGGCGATGCCACGCGCATGGACCTGCTGCGCATTGCCGGCGCGGACAAGGCGCGGGTGCTGGTCATTGCCGTGGACTCTTCCGAGCAATCGCTGAAGATCGCCGCCCGCGTGCGCAAGCGCTTTCCGCACCTGGAGATCGTGGCCCGCGCGCGCGACATGGCCCACTGGTACCAGTTGCGCGACCTGGGCGTGCACCATGTCGAGCGCGAAGTCTTCGAGTCCAGCCTGGTGTCGGCGCGCACCGTGCTGGAACTTGCGGGCCACAGCCCTGCCGAGGCCCAGCGCACCACCACGCGCTTTCGGGAGCACAACCTGGAGCTGATCGAGCGCATGTACCCCCACCACAAGGACCAGGCCCAGCTCATTGCCGTGGCCAAGCAGGGCCGCCAGCAGCTGGTCGAGCAGATGGCCAAGGAGCGGCAGGAGGCCCAGGCGCAGCAGGAGAAGGACCAGGCGCCGCAGGAAGCGCCGCCGCCCGGCCCCTGAAAACCGGGCCTCAGGCCGCGCCCAGCGCCCGCACCATGTGGTCCACGAACTGCGCCAGCTTGGGCAGCTGGCGGCGGTCCGGCAGATAGACCAGGTGCACCGGGCGCGGCAGTGGCACGCAGTCCTGCAGCACGGGCACCAGCCGGCCCGCGGCCATGTCGGCGGCCAGCAGCACCTCGGGCTGCAGGATCAGGCCCAGGCCGCGCAGCGCCGCATGGCGCAATCCATCGCCGCTGTTGCAGCGCAGGCGGGCGTCTTCGGGCCACTGCACCGAACCCGAGCCGTCGCCGCGCAGAATCCATTCCGAGCGGCGCTGCCAGACCGCGTAGCTCAGGCAGTCATGGCGCGCCAGATCGTCCACGCCACGCGGATGCCCGCGCCGCCGCAGGTACGAGGGCGCCGCCGCGATCACCATGCGATAGGGCTGCAGCGGCCGCGCCACCAGGCCTTCGCCGCCCACGGGGCCGATGCGCACGGCCACGTCGATGTTCTCGCCCACCAGGTCGGCCATGCTGTCGCTCAGTTGCAGGTCCACGCGCACCAGCGGATTGGCCAGCTGGTAGTCGGCCACCAGCGGCGCGATCACATGGTTGCCCAGCGTGGTCGGCGCGCTGATGCGCAGCAGGCCCTGCGGGGCACTGCGGCTGCGCTCCACGGCAGACTCGGCCCAGCGCAACTGCTCGAAGACCTGGCGGCTGTCCTCGTAGAAGCTGCGGCCCACCTCGGTCAGGCTGTGGCGCCGCGTGGTGCGCTGCAGCAGGCGCGCGCCCAGGTGGGCTTCCAGTTGCTGCACATGCTTGCCCACCATCACGGCCGAGATATCCAGGCGCCGCGCGGCCTGGGCAAAGCTGCCGTCCTCGACCACGGCCATGAAGACCTCCATATTGCGCAGCTTGTCCATGGATTGCTAACCAATGCTTAGTAGTACAAAAAGATTTCGCTACTTTATGGCATGAGCGATTTGCAAAACACTGGAGGCCTGTTCACTCCTTCCGAAAGAAAACCGCATGAAGATCCTGCTCATCGGTGCCACCGGCACCATTGGCCGCGCTGTCCACGCCCTGCTGGCCCCGCGCCATGAGATCGTCACCGTGGGCCGCAACAGCGGCGACCTGCGCGCCGACTTCACGCAGCCCGAGACGCTGCAGAAAATGTTCGAAGCCGCCGGTCAGGTGGACGCCATCGTCAGCACGGCCGGCAAGCTGCACTTCGGCCCGCTGTCCGAGATGACGGCCGAGCAGTTCAACTCCGGCCTGCAGGACAAGCTGCTGGGCCAGGTGCGGCTCGCCCTGCTGGGCCAGCGCTGGCTGCGCGACGGCGGCTCCATCACGCTGACCAGCGGCGTCGCCGCCACCGAGCCCATCCGCCACGGCGCCAATGCATCGACGGTGAATGCCGCCCTCCACGGCTTCGTCACCGGCGCTGCGGTCGAACTGCAGCGCGGCCTGCGCATCAATGCCGTGAGCCCCACCCTGCTGACCGAATCGGCCCAGGCCTATGGCTCGGTCTTCCCCGGCTTCGAGACCGTGCCCGCCGCGCGCGTGGCCCTGGCCTACCAACGCAGCGTGGAAGGCGCCCAGACCGGCAGGGTCTTCGAAGTGCTCTGATCCCTGTCTTGCGGCGGGCCCTCGGCAAAGTCCTTGCGTGCCCGCCCAAAAGGGCTGCGTGCTACGCTGCGCGCCACCATGTTCAACCCCACCCAAGCCGATGTGCGGCGCTTTTTCTGCGGCGTGCGCACCAAGATGCTGAACGGCGCGCCGATGGAGGCCATAGAGACGCTGGCCAGCCTCTGGATTGCCGAGCATCCCGAGTATTTCGATGATCTCGCCGACGTGGACGCCGCCTTGCTGCGCGACTACGACGCCACGCCCGGCGTGACCAATCCTTTCCTGCACCTGTCCATGCACCTGTCCATCAGCGAGCAGTGCAGCATCGACCAGCCGCGCGGCATACGCCAGGCCGTGGAGCTGCTCAGCCGCCGCCTGGACTCGCTGCACGACGCCCACCACGCCACCATGGAATGCCTGGGGCAGATGCTCTGGGAAAGCCAGCGCTCGGGCCGCCCACCGGATGGCGAGGCCTACATTGCCGCCGTGCAGCGCCGCGCCACCAGCGACGGCGCCAAGGCCACGGGCGGCGCATAGTCCGGGCCGTTCAGCGCCTCAAGACAAAGCCCGAAACAAAGCCCGAAAAAAGCCCGCAATTGCGGGCTTTTGCTTTGGAGGAAAGGCGCGACCTACTGCGATTTCTGGCCGAGGCGGAAATGGGGCTGGGGCAGGGTCTGCAGCTCGCCATCGAGGCTGCCGATGTAGTTGGCCAGCGCCTTGAGTTCGCTGTTGGTGAACTGCTTGGCAATGCCGGCCATCACGCCGTTGCTGCGGCCGATGTGGGGGTTGCCTTCGGTCTTGTAGGACTTGAGGGCAGAGTACAGATAGTCCGCATACTGGCCCGCCACCTTCGGATAGCTGGGGTCGATGGGTTTGGAAAAACCCTGGCCGTGGCAGGAGACGCAGGCCCCTTTTTGCAGCAGCGCAGCAACCTGGGTGCTGGGCTCGCGGACCTTGGCGTCGGCGGCCTTGGCCACGCCATGCTCGGCGTAGTAGGCGGCCACGTCGGCCATGTCCTGCTCGGTCAGCGGATCGGCGATGCCGCGCATGGTGGGGTGCTTGCGCTCGCCCTTCTGGTAGGCCTGCAGCGCGGCCACGATGTAGGGTGCGCCCTGTCCTGAAATCTTGGGGACCTTGTACACCTCGGGGAAGCTGGCCTGGTAGCCCTGGATGCCATGGCAGCCAATGCACATGGCGATCTTCCCCTCCCCTGCCTTTGCGTCACCTTTGCTTTGCTGGGCCTGTGCCACAGGGGTCACAGATGCGACAGTCAGCGCCAATACCGTGGTCAAAGTTTTTATCATTTTGCGCGCACAATCCTTCAAGAGTTCTGACGGATGCCTACTGCTGAGCGGGTAGCGCGAACGATTATGGCAGTCACCGTCAAGCGTCCCCATCAATACTTACGCTGATACCGCCCATGAAATTTCAAGGTTCCGAGAACTACGTCGCCACCCAGGATTTGATGCTCGCGGTGAATGCCGCAGCCACCTTGCAGCGCCCGCTGCTGGTCAAGGGAGAGCCCGGCACGGGCAAGACCATGCTGGCCGAGGAAGTGGCCGCAGCGCTGGACATGCCGCTGCTGCAGTGGCACATCAAGTCCACCACCAAGGCGCAGCAGGGGCTGTATGAATACGACGCCGTCAGCCGCCTGCGCGACTCGCAACTGTCCGACATCGACGGCGGCGAGCGCGTCAAGGACATCCACAACTACATCATCAAGGGCGTGCTGTGGCAGGCCTTCACGGCAGACCGGCCCGTGGCCCTGCTGATCGACGAGATCGACAAGGCCGACATCGAATTCCCGAACGACCTGCTGCGCGAGATCGACCGCATGGAGTTCTACTGCTACGAGACGCGCGAGATGATCCGCGCCAAGCACCGGCCGCTGGTGTTCATCACCTCCAACAACGAAAAGGAGCTGCCCGACGCCTTCCTGCGCCGCTGCTTCTTCCACTACATCAAGTTCCCCGACGCCGACACCATGCGCCAGATCGTGGCCGTGCACTTCCCCAAGCTGCAGGGCGAGCTGCTGACCGCCGCGATGAAGGTGTTCTACGACGTGCGCAACCTGCCCGGCCTCAAGAAGAAGCCCTCCACCAGCGAGCTGATCGACTGGCTCAAGCTGCTGGTGGCCGAGGACATTCCCGTGGAATCGCTGCAGACCGCCGAGGGCAAGGTCGCCGTGCCGCCGCTGGTGGGCGCACTGCTCAAGAACGAGCAGGATGTGAGCCTGTTCGAGAAGCTGGTCTTCATGAACCAGCGCAACCGCTGAGGCCTGCGCCCATGCCCCATCCAGAACACACCAACGACACGGGCGTGCCGGCCCTCACCGGCCAGGTGACGACCATTCCCGTGGCCGGCGCGGTGGCGCACCAGGGCTTTGTGCGACCCGTGGTCATGCGCTTCAACGGCGTGCGGCTGGAGCCCCTGGCCCTCGCCCATGAAGCCGGGCTGCGCGAGGCCGTGCAGGACGGCCAGCTGTGGCGCATCCGCGTGACCTCGGCGCCCGAGCCCGGTGATGTGCGCGCTTATATAGAGGCCGCGCTGGAGCAGCGCAGCCTGGGCAAGCGCTTCGCGTTTGCCGTGCTGGACGACGACAGCGGCAAGGTGCTGGGCACCAGCAGCTACCACGACATCCTGCCCGAGGTGCGCCGCGTGGAGATCGGCTACACCTGGTACGCGCGCAGCGTGCAGCGCACCCATGTCAACACCTCGGCCAAACTCATGCTCATGGGCCATGCGTTCGACACGCTGGCCTGCCATGTGGTGGGCTGGCGCACGGACTGCTTCAACTTCGCCAGCCAGCGCGCCATCGAGCGCCTGGGCGCCAAGAAGGACGGCGTGATCCGCGGCCACGCGCTGCGCCGCGACGGCACCATCCGCGACACCGTGATGTACAGCCTGCGCAGCGGCGAATGGCCCGAGTCGCGCGCCCAGCTGCTGGACCAGCTGCAGCGCCATTCGGACGGCAGCACCGCCGTGGCGCGCACATGAGGGCGCGTACGCCGGGCCTTCGGGAGATGCCATGCTGATCGACTTCTTCTACACCATGCGCGCGGCCAAGCTGCCCGTCTCGGTCAAGGAGTTCCTGACCCTGCTGGAGGCACTGCAGGCCGGCGTGGTCGGCCCCAAGAGCGAGGACGCCTGGAGCCTGGACGACTTCTACCACCTGGGCCGCACCGTGCTGGTCAAGGACGAGAAGCACTACGACAAGTACGACCGCGCCTTTGCCGCCTACTTCAAGGGCGTGGAGATGGTGGCCGACCTCACGCGCGAAATTCCCCAGGACTGGCTGAAGAAGCTGCTGGAGCGCGAGCTCTCGCCCGAGGAAAAGGCCGCCATCGAGGCCATGGGCTGGGACGAGCTGATGGAGACGCTCAAGAAGCGGCTCGAAGAGCAAAAGGAGCGGCACGAAGGCGGCAACAAGTGGATAGGCACGGGCGGCACCAGCCCCTTCGGCCACGGCGGCTACAACCCGGCCGGCGTGCGCATCGGCGGGCCGGGCCGCAACAAGAGCGCCGTCAAGGTCTGGGAGCAGCGCGCCTACCGCGACTACGACGACACGCAGGAGCTGGGAACGCGCAACATCAAGGTCGCGCTGCGCCGGCTGCGCAAGTTCGCCCGCGAAGGCGGCGAGCTGGAGCTGGACCTGCCCGACACCATCCGCAGCACGGCCGCCAACGCGGGCTACCTGGACATCAAGATGATCCCGGAGCGCCACAACAACGTGAAGGTGCTGCTGCTCATGGACGTGGGCGGCACCATGGACGAGCATGTGCAGCGCGTGGAAGAGCTGTTCTCCGCCGTCAAGAGCGAGTTCAAGCACCTGGAGTTCTACTACTTCCACAACTGCGTCTACGACTTCATGTGGAAGAACAACCGCCGCCGCTTCGCCGAGAAGTTTCCGACCTGGGACATCATCCGCAAGTACAACAAGGACTACAAGCTGATCTTCGTGGGCGACGCCACCATGAGCCCCTACGAGATCCTGCAGCCCGGCGGCAGCGTGGAGTACATGAACGAGGAGCCCGGCGCCGAATGGCTGCAGCGCCTGACGCATGCCTTCCCGCGCTTTGCCTGGATCAACCCCGAGCCGCCTGGCGTCTGGCAGTACCGCCAGAGCATCAGCATCATCCAGCAGCTCACGGGCAACCGCATGTACCCTTTGACACTCAAAGGTCTGGAAGACGCCATGCGCCTGCTGTCAAAATAGGCCGATGCCCAAGCTCCCCCCCGCGACAGCGCCGGCCCAAGGGCCGGCGTTTTTGTTTCTGTTGAGTGCAGCCCTGATGCTCGGTGGCTGCAGCCTCCTGCCGTCCAAGAATGATGACAAGGACACGGACCCGTCGCTGATTGCAGCGACCGGCGACCCGGCCTTCTCGCTCGTCGTCGATGCGCCCAAGGAAGTGCGCGAGCTGCTGGAAAAGCACCTCGAACTGCGCCGCTACCGCTACCAGAGCGATCTGCAGCGGCGCGAGCTCACGCGGCTGCTGGGCGCCACCGACGCCAACGTGCGCGACCTGATCGGCACGCTGGGCTACTTCAGCCCCACGGTCACGGTGGAGATCAAGGAAACGCCCGAATCCGAAGAGGCCCCGCTGCAGGTCACCGTCAAGGTGGACCCGGGCGAGCCCGCCACCATTGCGCGCAGCCAGGTGCGCTTTGCGGGCGTCAATGCCGATGATCCCGACGGCGCCTCCCAGCGCGCCACCATCGAAGAGGACTGGCCGCTGCAGCCCGGCCAGCGCTTCAGCCAGGCCAACTGGAGCCAGGCCAAGAGCCAGGGCCTGCGCACGCTGCAGTCGCGCCGCTACCCGCTGGCGCGCATCGACTCCAGCCTGGCCGACATCGACGCCGACACGCATGAGGCCGATGTCAGCGTGGCCTATGCGCCCGGCCCGGCCTACACCTTCGGCCCGCTGCGCATCGAAGGCGCCCAGCGCTACGACCCCGTGGGCACGGCCCGCATCGCACGCCTGCCCGAGGGCGAGGAATACGACCAGACCGCCCTGGTCGACGCCCAGCTGCGCCTGGCCAGCAGCGGCTACTACGACTCCGTCTTCCTCACGCTGGCCAACGTACCCCAGCAGGGAGAAAGCGCCGCCGAGGATGAAGAGGCCCTCAAGCGCAAGGGCGCCCAGGTCACCACGCCCGTCATCGCCCAGGTGCGCGAGGCCCAGATGCAGAAATGGGTCTTCGGCGTGGGCATGAGCACCGACACCGGCCCGCGCCTGAGCGTGGACCACATCCACAACCGCCTGCCCTGGCTGGGCTGGCGCGCCGTCACGCGCATGCGCTTCGACCGCAAGAACCCGCTGATCTCCACGCAGTGGACCGCCCTGCCCGATGAAACCCTGTGGCGCTGGTTCACCACGGCCAAGGCCGAGCGCGCGCCCTCGGGCGACTTCGATGTCAACAGCCTGCAGCTGCGCGCCGGCCGCACCAAGTCCGAAGACCACATCGACCGCAACTACTACCTGCAGTACGACTACGCCAAGACCCAGGGCGAGGGCGCGCCGCCCTCCAGCTCGTCGGTCACGGCCAACTACGGCTGGACCGGGCGCTACTTCGACAGCACGCTGGCGCCCTCCTCGGGCTTCGGCTTTGCCTGGGAAGTCGGCGCGGGCACCACGCTCACGCCCCAGCGCACGCCGTTCGGCCGCGTCTCCGGCCGCTGGCTCAGCCTGATTCCCATCGGCGAGGTCGATCCCGAGACCAAGCGCCGCAGCCGCCTGGCGCTGCGCGCCTCCGGGGGCGCCGTGCTGGCCCGCAAGGATGCCGACCTGCCTGTCACCCAGCTGTTCATCACCGGCGGCGACAACACCGTGCGCGGCTACGGCTACCAGAGCATCGGTGCGCGCACCGACAGCGGCAAGGTCATCGGCGGGCGCTACATGGCCGTGGGCAGCATCGAGTGGCAGCGGCCCATCGTCATCAAGGGCAACACACAGGACTGGGAGCACGCCGTCTTCCTGGACGCCGGCACCGTGGGCGATGCGCCCGACTCCATGTACATGCGCGTGGGCGTGGGCACCGGCCTGCGCTGGCGCAGCCCCGTGGGACCCGTGCAGGCCGACATCGCCTGGGGCGCCCAGGAAAAACAGCTGCGCCTGCACCTGCGCCTGGGCTTCAACTTCTGACCATGGTGGATTCCCGCTTGAATACCCCTGCCTCCTCCGCCGCGCCAGATCAAAGCCCCCAGGCGTCCCCTTCCTCGCCTGCGCCCCGGCGCCGCCGCTGGCTGCGCGCCCTGCTCTGGTTCTTCCTGGTCCTGGTCCTGCTGCTGGCCGCCCTGCTGGGTTCCGCATGGTGGTGGGCCGGCCGTGCCGATTCGCTGGCCTACACCCTGCAGCGTGTGGCCGGCTGGCTGCCCGCAGGCCAGAGCCTGCAGGCCAAGGAAGTCACCGGCACCGTGCGCCAGGGCGGGCGCATCGGCTGGCTGCAATGGCAAAGCCCCACCATGAAGGTGGAGCTGCGCGACGCCACCATCGGCTGGCAATTGCGCCCCCTGCTGTCGCGCACCGTGCGCCTGGGCGAAGTGCGCATCGCCGAGCTGAGCATTGCCAGCACCCCCGACCCCGAGGACAAGAAACCCGTCGAGCCACTGCAGCAGCTCGTGCTGCCCGTGAAGATCGACGTGCCCTTCCATGTGGAGCGCATCGTCTGGCAAGGCCCGCCCCAGGCCGAGGTGCTGGGCCTGCAAGGCCACTACGTCTACGACGGCAGCGAGCACCAGCTGGACGTGCGCGACCTGCAATGGGCCGATGGCAACTACCAGGCCAGGCTGCGCCTGCAGGCCCGTGCGCCCATGGCCATCCAGGCCGAGCTGCAGGGCGACCTGCAGGCGCCGGCCCTGGCTTCGGACGACGAGGCCTCCACGGCCAAGGCCCCCAAACCTGCACCGCTGGCCGTGCAGGCCAAGGCACAGATCGACGGCACCCTGGCCACCGCCGCTGCGCAACTGGGCATCAAGCTCCAGGTTGATGCCAAGCCCGGGACGGTGTCCGAGGAAACGCCTGCCCCTCCCGCCGTACAGAAATCCGCCAAGGCCGATGGCAAGAACGGCAAGGCCAGGGAGCGCAAGGAAGCCGCCCCCGTGTCCGAACCCATGCATGCGGACATCGAGGCCAGCATCCGGCCCTGGCAGCCCCAGCCGCTGCAGACCGCGCGCGCCCAGCTCAGCCAGATCGACATCGCCGCCTTCTGGCCCCAGGGACCGCGCACCCGTATCAGCGGCGAATTGCAGGCCGGGCCGGATGGCAAGGCAGCTGATACAGCCCAGGCACCCGCCACAGAACAGGCATCGGACCAGGCACCAGGCTCGGCCATCGCCACCACCGCCTGGCAGCTGACGACACGCCTGAACAACGCCATGCCCGGCCCCTGGGACCGCCAGCGCCTGCCGCTGGACCAGATCGAGGCTGCGGTGCGCTATGACGGCCAGCAGTGGCTGCTGGAGCAGGCGCAGATCGCCATAGGCTCGGGCAGCATCGACGCCCAGGGCCGCTTCGAGCCCGCCACCAAGGTCTTCGAAGGCCAGGCCAAGGTCCAGCGCCTGGATCCCGCCGCGCTCTACAGCATTCTGGAAGCCGCACCGCTGCAGGGCGAGCTGCGCGCCAGCACCACGGCCGAGCAGCAGGTGGACTTCAGCGTGGACATCCAGGCCGCAGCCGCGCCCGCAGGTGGCAAGCGCCAGCCCCTGCGCATCGAGAAACTCGCCACCAAGGGCCGCTGGGCCCAGCCCGTGCTGTCGCTGGAGAACCTGCAGCTTGATGCGCTGCAGGCCTCGGTGCGCAGCCGCAGCCTGCAGTTCGACACCGAACAGCAAAAACTGCAGACCGTGCTGAAGGCCGAGCTGCCCGGCGCCGAGCTCTCGCTGGACGGCCACATCAGCCCCGCCGCAGGCCAGGGCAGCAGCCAGCTCAAGCTGTCGTCACTCACCGCCCTCACGCAGTGGCTGCGCAAGCTGCCCGGCATGAAGGACCCGCTGGCCGGTGCCCTGATCGAAGGCCAGGCCCAGCTGGATGCCAGCTGGCGCGGCGGATGGGGCGCCCTGCAAAAGCGCATGAAGGCCGCCGTGGGCGACCCGCTTCCCGCCAGCGGCCTGCAACTGCAGGCCGACCTGCAGGCCGCCAAGCTGCGCTACCTGCCCGCCAACACGCCGCCCGAGCAGGCGCTGGAGCTGCCCGAGCTGCGCCTGGCCCTCAAGGGCTCGCCCGAGCAGGCCAGCCTGACCCTCACCGGCCAGGCGAAGCGCGGCACGCAGACCGCGCAGATCGACACGGCCCTGCAGGCCGGCCTTGCCACAGCGCGCGGTGCCGCGCCCCTGGACTGGCAGGCCAGCATCGACAAACTGCAGGCCCGGTTGAATCCGGGCCAGGACCTGCCCGGCCCATGGCAGGTGCAACTGGCAGGCAAGCAGCCCGTGCAGATCGCCCAGCGCACCACGGGCCGTACCGTCCTGTCCACCACCTTCACGGCGTCGACCGGCAGCCTGCAGGTCACGCCGCCCACGCTGGCCCAGCGCCGCGCCAATGCCGAGGCGCCGCAGCCCGTGCTGCTGGCCTGGGACGACACCCGCGCCACCCAGGGCGGCGACGGCCGCTGGGCCCTGCGCAGCACCGGCCGCGCGCAGGCCCTGCCGCTGGCCTGGGTCGATGCCCTTTCCATGGCCGAGGAGCCCCCGCTGGCCGCCATGGGCCTGAGCGGCGACCTGAGCTTCAACGCCCGCTGGGACCTGGACACCACCGGCCCCGCGCTCAAGGCCGAACTGCTGGTCGAGCGTGCCGCCGGCGACCTGCGCCTGGCCGTGGAAGACGGCTCGGGCACCACCGTCATCCACACCACCGGCCCGCGCTCCAGCAAGCCCGGTGAAGTGCGCACGCATACCGTGCGCGGCGCCGGCATGCGCGCCCACATCAAGCAGGCCCGCCTGAGCGTGCGCGCCCAGGGCGACGACGTGCAGGCCAAGCTCGACTGGGACAGCGAACGCGCCGGCACCCTGACCGCCCAACTGGGCACGCGCCTGGCCCAGCAGGACGGCACCTGGACCTGGCCCGAGAAGGCCCCGCTGTCCGGCCAGATCGACGCCCGCATGCCCGACATCGGCATCTGGGCGCTGTTCGCCCCGCCCGGCTGGCGCGTCACCGGCTCGCTGCAGGCCAAGGCCGAGATCAGCGGCGACCGCCAGAACCCGCAGTGGCAGGGCAATCTCTCGGCCGACGGCCTGAGCATCCTGTCCGCGCTGGACGGCATCGACCTGCAAAACGGCGTGCTGCGCGCCCGCCTGCAAGGCAACCGGCTGGACCTGACCGAACTGCGCATGCAGGGCGGGCGCGGCAGCAATGCGCGCATCCTGGGCTACAGCGGCAACCTCACCACGGCCCCGCGCGAAGGCGGCGAACTCACAGGCTCGGGCTTCGTGCGCTGGGACCCGCCCAACGCCGATGGCAGCAACTCCGGCCTGAGCATGGACCTGCGCGCCCAGGCCACCAGGCTGCAGGTGCTGGTGCGCGCAGACCGCCAGGTCAGCATCTCCGGTGGCCTGCAGGCCAAGCTGGAGCAAGGGCAGTTCACGCTGCGCGGCGACCTCACCACCGACCGCGCCACCATCATCCTGCCCGAGGAATCCGCCCCCTCGCTGGACTCCGACGTGGTCGTGCACTCGGCCGCCTCGCGCAAGGCCGAGCAGGAAGCGGCGCGCAAACAGCAGCAGGCCGACCGCAAGGCCCAGGCCCGCGCGGAAACCATCAAGCTGCCCGACATCCTCGTCAAGCTCGACCTGGGCCGCGACTTCGCGCTGCAGGGCTACGGCATAACCACCCGCCTGGAAGGCGCGCTGGAAGTGCAGGGTCCCACCGTGGCGGGCGGCCCGCCGCGCATCACGGGCGAGATCCGCACCGTGCAGGGCCGCTACCGCGCCTGGGGCCAGTCGCTGGACGTGGAGACCGGCCTCATCCGCTTCAACGGCCCCTACGCCAACCCCTCGCTGGACATCCTGGCGCTGCGCCCGAACATCGCCGTGCGCGCAGGCGTGCAGGTGCAGGGCACGGCCAACGCCCCGCGCGTGCGCCTGTACTCCGACCCCGAAATGCCCGATGCCGAAAAGCTCTCCTGGGTGGTCATGGGCCGTGACCCCGCCACGGGCGGCGCCGAAAGCGCCCTGCTCCAGCAGGCCGCGCTGTCCCTGCTCAGCGGCGGGCGCAACAACAGCGGCAAGATCGCCAGCAACCTGGGCCTGGACGAAATCGGCTTCAAGGGACCGGGCGGCGAAGGCTCCACCGGCGCCGCCCTCACCCTGGGCAAGCGCCTGTCCAGCGATCTCTACGTCACCTACGAGCAAAGCCTCTCGGGGGCCATGGGCACGCTGTACATCTTCTACGACCTCTCGCGCCGCCTCACCCTGCGCGGCCAGACCGGGGAAACCAGCGCGCTGGACCTCATCTACACCGTGCGCAAGGACTGACGCCCCAGCGCCCCGCATGCCGCCCTCCCGGCGGTGCGCGGGGCGGGTCCGGCGTGGGTTTACAATCGCCGTTTGCTCCTCTCCGTAGTTCAATGGATAGAACGGGCGCCTCCTAAGCGCCAGATACAGGTTCGATTCCTGTCGGAGGGACCATTGAATTGCTTCTGTATCAATGGCTTGCGAATTGCACTTGGCTCCCGGGGACATGCCGGGGACACAGGTGGCGTAGAAACAAGAAAAGCCCCTCGGCATCAGAAAGGTGCCGAGGGGCTTTTTGCGTTCGGTCCAGGGTCAGTGCGAGCTGGCCAGCCAGCATGCATGCAGGCGCTGTCCAGAGGCGCGAACTGGGTAGCCGGGTTTCGATGAAAAGATATCGATTACTTCACATTTGATAGCTGCTTGCGCTCATACAGCAAGCACTAGGATCGGATTTACCCAGGGAATCAGGTAGCGACAGCCCAGTTGTCCAACTGCAGGCCGGGCACCTTGGCGAATTCGCGGGTGTTGTTGGTGACCAGCAGGGCCCGCTGACTGAGGGCGTGGGCAGCGATCATGGTGTCAAACGCGCCTATGGGACTGCCTCGACGCTCCAGATCGGCACGCAGGTCGCCATAGGCCCACACGGCCGCCTCGTCAAACGGGAGGATGGTGAGCGGGGCGAGAAACATCTCCAGGGCCTGGCGGTTACGGGCCGAGCCGCTTTTGGCCACGCCAAAGGCCAGTTCGGCAGCAACCACGCTGCACAATCCCACCTCGCCCATGCGGTACTGCTGAAAGCGGGCCAGCACCTCCGGGGGCTTGGCATTGATGATGTAGATGCAGATGTTGGTGTCGAGCAGGATCATGGGCTGATCTCGTCCCGCTGCTGGGCATCAGGCTGCTCGCGCTCGAGCACAAAGCCCGGTTCAAACTCAGCCAGCCCGGCTTGCAGTGTTTGCCAAGGGTCGTCTGCGGGCAGCAGCAACACGCCGTTGCCGAAGTGCTTCACCACGACTTCAGTGCCCGTGAAACGGTATTCCTTGGGCAGCCGCACGGCTTGACTGCGGCCGGATTGGAAAAGGCGTGCGGTGTCCATGGCGGGCTCCTTGACTGGTAGCCACCAATGGTAGCTACCGCTTTTCACTCTGTCCAGCACGGCTTGTGTGCGCTGCAATTTTGCTATTCATTCAGTAGCTATTGACGCTTTTCAGATATGTGCCGCGCAGGCCGGGAGCGTTGAAGGCCTCCAGCCTCACCCCCGCCCGGCCAGCTCCGCCACCCCTCGCACCAGCGCACGCCCAGCGTCCGTCGCCTTGCCGTAATGCGCCAGCAGTGCCTGCACATCGGCGTCGGGCGCATGGGAGCGCAGGGACAGCAGCACGTAGCCGATATCGACGCCGGCAAGGTGCAGTTGCTGCAGCGCCGTGGCGTCGGGGACGAGGGCGCCGGACTCGAATTGCTGCAGGAGCTGTTTGGCTTGGCCGGCCTTGCGGGCCAGTTCGGCTTCGCTGAGGTTCAGGCGCTGGCGTTCCTGTTGCAGACGGGCGGCGAGGGTGGGTTCAGGGCACTCATGCTGGATGGCGTTCGGGTCAAACAAACGTTGACCTGTTAGCAGGTAGGCGACGTCCACGCCCTGCTCGGCGACAGCCATGAGATAACCCGCATCTGGCTTTCTGACGCCCTTCTCATAGTTGAGTTGGGACATCTTTGACACTCCCGCGATAGCGCCAAACGCCTCTTGGCTAAGGCCCAGCCTATTTCTTTCCTCCGTCAGGCGCGCAGAGAAGTCAAACATTTTTTATATAAACTATTGACGATCAAATTTTTGTTTGATAGTCTATGGAGCGTTGTCACTACAAGCGCCAAATACTACCTGACCACTCAGGCGGCTCCTTTGCTGCGCCCTGTACGTTGCTCGAAGGAGGTCCATGAAGCACGCTGCCGCAAAACCATCGCGCAAGAAGCTCGCCAAGGCGGACCGCGCGCTGTTCCTGCAGGCCGCTGAAGCACTCAAGCAGGCCGCGATGACCGACGAGACGCACCGGCACAGCGGGGAATCCGACCGCCTGCTGCGCATTGCCAGCGATGTGGCACGCCACGCGGCGCAGCCCGGCTCGACGTGCGATCTGCAGAACACGGCGTTTGATGTGGCCGCCTGCATCAATTCGGCGCGGCTGGTGCCCGGCGATGCGGAGTCCGGCCCACGCACTCGCCTGCTGGCAGAAGCGGCCCAGGCGCTGGCGCAGATATCAGAGACGCCGGTGGACGGGATCGTGTTTCCGCGCACCACGCTGTATGAATTGCAAGCCAGGCTGGACACCGGCGCAACGCCATCGCAGTGGCGCGAACTGGCCCGCGAGGCCAACTACGAGGTCCAGCAGTTGGCGCAGGTGTTGATGCAAATGGGCGACCACCAGAACACGGAGAGCCATATCGTGGCGCACGGCATGGCGGCACGCATCTCGCAGTTGTCGGAGATCGTTTACGTGGCAGCCGCCCTGCATGGCGAGCACCGTGATGAATGGGGCTCGCAGACCCTTCGTGACGTGCGCGATGTCTTTGAAGGCGGCATGGGCCGCCTGGGATGAGCGGGGCGCAGCTCAGCTCTGGACGACGACGTTCTCCAGCCTCAACACGGCTTCGCGCACCTCGCTCAGGCGCGTGTCCTGCGCTTCAGGCGCATCGTCAGGGCCAGACACCGAGTGACTGACAACCAGCGCGACTCGTTCAATGGAGCAGGCCGGGAGACGTTGTTCGTGGCTATCGACGCCCACGCGCGCATCGCCCGCACCGCCATACATCCAGACGAGAAGAAGCACGAAACCATCGCGTTCCAGTACAGCACGGCGCACTAGGTGCAACTGGGAGTGCTCCTCAAACGATTGCTAATTGACAACGGCGCAGCTTTCTGGTCCAAGGATTTTCCTGCGGCCTGTATAGACTTGGGTGCGCCGCACAAGTTCACCAAGCCGTATCGGCCGTAACCAATGGCAAGGCCGAGCGGTTCATCCAATCGGCGCTGCGCGAGTGGGCCTATGGGTGGACGTATCAGAACTCAGCCGAGCGAGCCAATGCCCTGGCGAGCTGTCAGCACTACTACCACAGGCACAGGTCGCACAGCGGTATCGTTCACATCGCTTCGATGTCCAGGTTCAAATTTGCAAATAACCTCTTGACGGTTTGCAACTAGATAGTGGATTTTTTCAAACTATCTTTACTTAATACTGAGGTGGATAACAGCAGCAATCATTAGCAATATCATGCTGCCACGCAGGATAGCTATCTGGATCCCTGAGACAGCACATAATTGCGCCACAACAAGCTCCATTAACTGATTGGCAGCGGATATCACAACAGCCATAAGTTCCTGATGCGGTCTGAGACTTCAGAAGTTTAGGACTTTCCAAGCTCAAATCGCAGATTTTTCTAGGCATATTTTTCAAATATTCCTCTTCTTCACGGATATCAGCGATGGTCACCTCGACCTGCATCTCGTCAGATGAATCATCCAACTTGAAAAAGGCAGGAACTGATTTTTCAACAACCGCAAAAACATCACGCCTGGACAACCAGGCTTCAGCGCTCTCCACACCCGAATATAAAGTCGCAGATATGCTGTAATTTTTAAGACCATTCACTTGAATAGTTCTTATTACATATTCTATGGCGACAATCATTCCCCCTTGACTGGATGTGAGCTTTATCGATTCTCCCAAACCTACGACGGCACTTCTCTTCACCACCTCACCTTTGAAATTGGTTGATATTTTCACCTGCACGACCTCGTCATTTGCAAGGACGGCACCGGGAAAAATCGCACTCAATAGTGCCAAGAAAAAAGCAAGCAAACCTTTCATAATATCCTCCAAGAAATATTAACAAACATGAAATATCGCCTATCAGCCCACAGAAATAAAAAATTCTTATTTAAATGAACTGCTTTACCGCAGGGTGGCTAAACATGAGCCCATCAGCCTTCAAGAGGGAAAATGGGCCAAGCAATCGGACCCTGAAAATCCGGATTAAAAAATTTGAGAGCCAAAGAATCAAATTCACCAAAATCCAAATCCCAGGATAGGCGGCTTTTTTCTGGCGTGACTATCCGCAGAGAGCGGAACGGCGCAACTGGAGTCAGCACATGGCTACTGATGGTTTTGAGGGGCGAACCCCAATGTGTTATGCGTAAATTCTATAGATTGATTAAACCCATGTAAATAAGCTATCGTAAGTTTAAGAGTTTTCCTAGCCTTCCGACCGATGCTGCCGAGCCATGTGCAGTACGCGTCAACTGTCAAAGCTCATGGCGTGGAAAAAAGTCGGCGAGCCTGGCTTGGACAACCAGAGTCACAAGGGGACAGACTGCCTACTGAGCCATAGAACCGGGCACTCGGCTACCATCAGTGCCCCAATCCCCATGCAGTCTCCCGAAAGGCCCTCATGCTGCTGTACGCCGATTCGCAATTCGCCTCTCCCTATGCCATGTCCGTGTTCGTTGCGCTGAAGGTCAAGGGGATTGACTTCGAGCTGCGCACGCTGGACCTTTCGGCGGGGCAGAACACCGGGGCGGACTATGTGGCCGCGTCACTGACGGCACGGGTGCCCACGCTGGTGGATGGTGAGTTCAGCCTGTCGGAGTCTTCGGCGATTTGCGAGTACCTGCAGGACCGCTTTGGCGGCGCCCCGCTCTACCCCCAGGATGCGCAGGCGCGTGCCCGCGTGCGCCAGGTCCAGGCCTGGCTGCGCAGCGATCTGATGGCCTTGCGCTCGGAGCGCAGCACCGAAGTGGTGTTCTACCGCCCCACGCCCACGCCGCTGTCGGATGCGGGCCAGGCGGCGGCGCGCAAGCTGTTCTCGGTGGCCGGTGCCTTCATCCGCTCGGAAGATGACCACATTGCCGGCCCGTGGTCGATTGCCGATGTGGATCTGGCGCTGATGCTCAACCGCCTGGTGCTCAACGGCGACGCCGTGCCCGCGCCGCTGGCCGCCTATGCGCGCCGGCAGTGGCAGCACCCCGCCGTCCAGCAGTGGCTGGCCCTGCCCCGCCCGCCGCTGGCAGGCTGATCCGAACGGATACGGCAGGCCATGGACAGCCTTCTCTACATGGGCGTGCGGATCACGCCTGCATCACTGCCCAGCGATGTCACGCCCGGTGCCTGGCTGCCGCGTGCCACGCTGCTGGAGGTGGCCAGCGGCAAGGCCCTGGGAGCAGTCACCGAAGACCAGGGCTGCGACACGCAGCAGGAGGCCGATGCCCGCGCGCTGCGGCTGGGCAAGCGCCATGTGATGAAGGTGCTGCATCAAGGCTGAGGGACCGGGGTGCAGGCGGCCTGCCCCCGCCCCTCAATCCATCTTCACGGCCACCAGCCTCCACCCCATCAGGCCTTCGCGCCTGAAGACGAAGCCGCCCGGCTCGCCGCGCGGGTGCACGAAGACCTTGGACCAGCCCTGGTACTCCACGGAGTAGTCCTTGCGCGGCGGCCCGCCCTGGGTGTCCACGCCCACGCCTGCGGCGGCCACGTCCGTGGGTTTGCCGGGCTTGCCTTTTTCCAGCATGAGCATGACGCCGTCAGGCGAGACCAGCGCCTCGGTGAACTGGCTGACCAGGCCCTGGGCCAGTTGCTGGCCAAAGCCGGCCAGGGGGTTGGAGGCGCTGTCGCCCGAGCCGCCCATCTGGGACTGCAGCCTGGCCATCATCTGGCCCTTGATGCTTTCGCGCAGCGCGGGAAAGTCCACGTAGCCGGACAGGGCCTGGGCATCGCGGCGCTCCACGGCCTTGCCGATCTGGTGCAGGGCGATGTAGGGCGATGCGTAGAGCAGTCCGGCCGCAGCCACGCAGAGGGCGGCCAGCGCGCGGGCAAGGGTTTTGGGTTTCATGGATCTCTTTCGTGAAGGCAGGCCAGGGGCCTCGCGCAAGCGTGGATGAACGCGCATGCACAGCGCATAAAGGCGGATTCTAGGCGGGCCGTTCGGCGCCGCAGCCACTGCCAGGGCCGTTGCCGCCTGTATTTTTCATAGCGAAACAATAGCGAAGCAATACGCAGAGAGCCCCTATCAGGCCAAGGCCAATACCTGAAAAACTGGTATTGCCTGGAGCATTCGATTCATACTATAGTTTGTAACAAATAGTTTACAAATCAATACAACATGGATCGCCATTGGCCACGCAGGCCATCGGCAAGCCAGCATCGCCGTTTCCGGATGCCTGTGAGCATTTGTGCAGACCGGGCATTTCCCGTTAGTGAAATCTCATTTTCATTACCGATTCCGTTATGAGAGATGCGAGCCATCACGGGGCGGCCTGACAACGCAAGTACCCACCAACCATCCGCAATGCATGCAAAGGACGCAGTATGAATAATTTCAAGTTATCGACTCGCCTGACCGCCTTGATTGGTTTTCTCTCACTGCTCATGATCGTGATCGGCGCTTTCGGGCTATATGGAATCAGCGAGTCCAACCGCCGATTCAAGGTGGTCTATGAAGAGCGCCTGGTCGCACTGGGCGATCTGCTGGAAGTGCAGCGCCTGCTGCTGCGCAACCGCCATGCGGTCTCGGGCGCCATTGCCGTGCACCTGCCCGAGTACACGCAGCAAAAGCAGCAGGAGATACAGATCAACATCAACGACGTGAACAAGGCCTGGGCCTCGTTCCGCCAGACCCGGATGACCGAGGAAGAGGCGCAGCTGGCCGACCGCTTCGAGGCCGTGCGCGCGCTGTTCCTGCAGGGCTTTCTGAAGCCGGCCCAGCAGGCGCTGCAGTCCGGCGACCTGGAGCTGGCCCGGCAACTGCTGATCGACAAGGACGAGGCCCTGTACGCGCCGCTGCGTGATGTGATCGTGCAGCTGACCGCGCTGCAGACCCGCGTCGCCAAGGAGGAATACGACGCCGCGCAGTCGCTCTACCAGGTGATCTTTGCGGTGGCCGTGGGCTCCATCATCGCGGGTGTGCTGCTGGGGGTGTTGCTGGGCTGGTCCATCATCCGCAACATGGCGCGGTCGCTGCGCCTGGCCATCCATACGGCCGATGCCGTGGCGGCGGGCGATTTGACACGGCACATCGATGTGCGCGGCAAGGACGAGGTGTCCATGCTGCTGCGCGCCCTGCAGACCATGCAGGAGGGGCTGCGCGGCGTGGTGCGCCAGGTGCACCAGGGATCGGTCAGCGTGGCAGCGGCCAGCGGGCAGATCGCGCAGGCCAACCAGGACCTGTCATCACGCACGGAAAGCCAGGCCAGCGCGCTGCAGCAGACGGCAGCCTCCATGGAGCAGCTCAGCTCCACCGTGCGCCAGAACGCCGACAACGCGCAGATGGCCAATCAGCTGGCGCTGGGTGCCTCCACCGTGGCCGAGCAGGGCGGCGAGGTCGTGCGGCAGGTGGTGGACACCATGCGCGGCATCAGTGATTCCAGCCGGCAGATCGCCGACATCATCAATGTGATCGACGGCATTGCCTTCCAGACCAATATCCTCGCGCTGAACGCGGCCGTGGAAGCGGCGCGTGCGGGCGAGCAGGGCCGGGGCTTTGCCGTGGTGGCCACCGAGGTGCGCGGCCTGGCCAGCCGCAGTGCCGAGGCCGCCAAGCAGATCAAGCAACTGATCACCGACAGCGCCAGCCGCGTGCACAACGGCAGCGCGCTGGCCGACCAGGCCGGCACGACCATGGCCGAGGTGGTGGACGCCATACGCCGCGTGACCGATCTGATGGGCGAGATCAGCGCCGCCAGTTCCGAGCAAAGCTCGGGCGTGGCCCAGATCGGCCAGGCGGTCACGCAGATGGACCAGGCCACCCAGCAGAACTCGGCACTGGTGGAGGAGATGGCCGCCGCCGCTTCCAGCCTGCGCGGCCAGGCCGGCGACCTGGTGCGCACGGTGGGCGCCTTCAAGCTGGAGGCGGCAAGCGGCCATCAGCATGTCGCCGTGGAGCTGCAGCGCAGGCAGCCCATGCTGGCAGCAGGCTGAGACGGCAAGAAAAAAGAGCGCGCGCGAGAAGCAGCGAGACAGGCCGGAGCAAGGCAGCAGCAGGTCTTGGCCACCGGGCCAGGCCTGCGGCTGGCTCAATGCAGCGCGTTGCCCCTGGCTTCGCGGCTGCGCGCCATCTTGACGCGGTACATGGCCGCATCGGCCTTTTGCAGCGCGTCGTCGGCATCGATGGATTCGGGCCTGAGACAGACCACGCCCACGCTGGCGCCGCCGTAGTCCAGCGTCTTGCCATCGGGCAGATCGACCTGGAAGGCCGAGGCATCCGACAGGCGCTGCTGCAGTTCACGCGCCACGGCATCGGCCTCGCTGCCGAACAAGGGCCCCACGCCGATGAAGACGAACTCGTCCCCGCCAAAGCGCGCCAGCATGTCGGCGCTGCGCAGGTGGGCGGACAGGCGTTCGCCCATGGCACGCAGCAGCGCGTCGCCGGCCTCGTGGCCGTACTCGTCGTTGACGTTCTTGAAGCGGTCCAGGTCGATGAAGCCCACCACCACGCATTCCTGGCTGCGTGCGCACCGGGCAATGAGCCGGCCCAGCTCGTCGGTGAGGCAGCGCCGGTTGGGCAGGCCGGTCAGCGGGTCCAGCAAGGCCAGCGCCGCCAGCTCCCGGTTGGTCCGGTTCAGGCTGGCGATGAGCTGCTCGCGCTCCACGCGCTCGGCAATCAGGTTGGCGAACAGGCGCAGCATGCCTTCGGCCTCGCTGCTCAGGGCCTGCGAGGACTTGCTGGCCGCGCACAGCGTGCCATAGAGCTGGCCATCCGAAAAACGCACGGGCGCGCTGGCGTAGGTGCGTATGCCCAGTTCACGCGCGGCCTCGGAGTCTCCCCAGCAGTCGCCCACATCGGGCGTGTACATGCGGCCTTCGTCCAGGGCGCGCTTGCACAGCGTGTCGCCCCAGGGAACGACCAGGCCCTCGGGAATCTGCATCTCGCTGGCGTTGCGCGCGTAGAGCACGCGCTGCTGGCCCTGTTCTTCGTTGATGGTGGTGAGATAGGTGGACTCCAGCTGCGTGCTCTCTTCGAGCATTTGCAGCAGGGGCCGCGTCAACTCTTCCAACGAATGCGCCTGGGTCACGGACTGGGACAGGCGCTGGACAAGGGACTCCATGAAATACCTCTCGAAATGACTACGGAAGCAGACTGCCCGCGCGGCTGATGAGGAAATGGCAAGGCAGGCGGGCGGGCACCAATTTGGGGATTGTGACCCGGCCGGACGCAGGCGGGAAGCATTCCCGCCGCGCGCTACACGCCGATAGGCCTGCGCGCCACGCGCCGCTGTCAGCGGCCCGACACAGGCGGCCACATCACCTGCACGCGCAGGCCGCCCAGCGTGGGCGAGCGGTCCAGCAGCAGGCGAGCACCGTGGCGCTCGGCAATGGTCTGCACGATGGCCAGGCCCAGTCCGCTGCCCTGCGCCTGCTGGCCCGCTGAAGCCGCTGAAGCCGCTGAAGCCGCAGAGGGTCCACGCACAAAGCGCCGCAGCACCAGTTCGCGCTCGCTTTCGGCAATGCCGGGGCCCGAGTCCTCGACCACCAGCGCGCGGCCCTGGGCATCGCTGCGCCAGCCGACATCGACGCGGCCGCCTTGCGGAACGTACTTGACGGCGTTGTCCAGCAGGTTGCGCACCAGCATCTGCAAGGACTGTGCGTCGCCCGCCACGGCAAAGGACTGCCGCAGTTGCGGGGACTCGCTCAGGCCCATGTCCAGGCCGTGCTGCTGGGCCGCCACGGCCTGGTCCGCCAGGGCCTGCTCCACCACCTCGCGCAGGTCCACGTCGGCAGGTGCGGCCGCGGCAGCGCCGTGCTGGCCCTGCATGCCTTGCACGCCTTGTGCCGTGCCTTGTACCGTGCCTTGGGCTTCCTGCCGCGCCAATGTCAACAATTGTTCGACGAGCCGTGTGGCCCGGTCTATGCCGGCCGAAAGACGCTGCACGGCCTCGTCATGCGCGGCCACATCGGGCGCGCGCTGCAAGGCCACCAGTTGCAGCTTGAGCGCGGCCAGCGGAGAGCGCAGCTCGTGTGCGGCGTCCGCCACGAAGTGCTGCTGCGCCTCGAAGGCCTGGCCCACGCGCTGCAGCAGCGCATTGAGCTCGGCCACCAGGGGCCGCACCTCGTCGGGCAGGCCCTCGGCAGGCACGGGCGCAAGGTCCTGCGGGCGGCGCGTGGCCAGTTCGCGGCGCACGCGCTGCACGGGCGCCAGCGAACTGCGCACCACCCACCACACGGCCAGCGCCAGCACGGGCGCCAGCAGGGCAATGGGCAGCAGGCTTTGCCAGGCGGCATCGCGCGCCAGGGTGCGGCGCACGCGCATGTCCTGCGCCACCTGGATCACCTGCGAGCGCGTCTGCAGCGAGAACACGCGGTAGACCGTGCCGCGCGCGGGCACGTCGGCAAAGCCCAGCACGGCCATCTGCGGCAGGGCGGCGCCCAGGGCGGATTCAAAAATGCGCAGGCCTTCGTTGGTCCAGACCTGGACGATGAATTCGTGGTTCTCATCCTCGGGCGGCGTGCCCTGGGGCCTGCCGCGCGCGTCCACCGGCAGGCCGGCGCGCAGCGCAAAGGCGGTCTGCTGCATCTGGTAGTCGAACAGGGTGTCGGTCTGCAGCAGCGCATTGCGGTAGGCCAGCAGGCCCTGCAGCAGCGCCGTGAGCACGATGGCCGCCCCCAGGAACATGAGCAGCCGCGTGCCCAGTGCACCGGGCAGGCGGCCGCGCGCCCGGGCGATAAGGGAGGAAACAAGGGAGGAAGCCGGCGCCGTCATGGCTTGGGCACCATGTAGCCCACGCCGCGCACATTGAGGATCAGCCCCGCGCCCAGCTTCTTGCGCAGGCCGTGGATGTAGACCTCGATGGCGTTGCTGCTGACCTCGTCGCCCCAGCCGTAGAGCTTGTCCTCGATCTGCTGGCGCGACAGCGTGCTGCCCGGGCGTGCCAGCAGCGTCTCCAGCACCGCCCATTCGCGGCCGGAGAGCACCACGTCGCGGCCATCGACGCTGGCCTCGCGCGTGGCGGGGTTCAGCCGCACGCCCTCGCGCTCGTACAGCGGGTCGGACCCGCCAGAGGCACGCCGCGCCAGCGCGCGCAGCCGCGCGAGCAGCTCGTCCAGGTCATAGGGTTTGACCACGTAGTCATCGGCCCCCGCATCCAGCCCGGCAATGCGGTCGCGCACGGCATCGCGCGCCGTGGCCACCAGCACCGGCGTGCGGTCGCGGCGCCCGCGCAGATGGCGCAGCACCTGCAATCCGTCCTGCCCGGGCAGGCCCAGGTCCAGCAGCACCATGTCATAGCCATGGCCGCCGCCCGGGCCGGGGCACAGGGCCGCATCGGCCTGCAGGCCGTCACGGACCCAGTCCACCGCATGGCCCTCGCCGCGCAGCAGGGTCTGCACGGCCTCGCCGATCATGGCGTCATCTTCGACAAGCAGTAAGCGCATGGTTGAAGAATAGCTCCCTGGAAGGCTGGCTCAGTTCTGAGGCACATGCCGCCCGAAACTGGCGCGCTCAAACGTCAGGGACAGCGAGCAAGGGCCGCCCCGCCGCGAGGCTGTCGTCCCCCTCCTTCGCGAAGCGATTAGAGAGGGGGAAGGCGCGCAGCGACTCAGGGGGTGAGCGGCGGTCACACCGCCGCTTCAATCTTAGGCATGGCCATCCGGGCCTTGGTCAGCGCCATGCCCAGGTTGGCCGTGCGGCGGCACACGAAGACGGCCACGTAGTCGGGCATGAGCTTGCCGCGCAGGAAGACGTGGATGAGGTTGTCGCTGTTGACGATGAGCTCCTGGAAGTAGTGGTGGCCGTCGTCCTTGAGGCCGCGCGACTTCTTGAACAGGCTCTCGATCATCGAGACATTGGGGCCGTTGAACAGGTCGGCCGTGGCCGCGGCCACCAGGTCGATGACTTCGCGCGGATGCGAGTCCACCGTGCGGATGGCCAGCAGCATGCCGGAGGCGGCATCCACGTAGCCGATGGCCAGGCACTCGGGCACGGACCCGGCCACCTCGCTCAAAACGTTATCCAGGCTCATTGCAGCTTTCCTTTTTTTGTGAATGGATGTGATCGGTCAGCCCATCTTCAGCAGCAGTGCCACTTCGTACGCGTAGAGCAGGTCCTCCTGGGCCTGGGACTGCACGTACTGGGCGTCGATGAGGCGCACGCGGCGCAGCGCCTCGTCGGCGGTGAGGCCCTCGCGCACCAGCCATGCGGCCAGCACCGTGCCCGTGCGGCCCAGGCCGGCCAGGCAGTGCACGGCCAGCACCTCGCCCGCGCGCAGCATGGCCGACATGCGCGCCAGCAGCATCTGGATCTGGGCCACCGTGGGTGATTCGTGGTCGCGCACCGGCAGGTGCAGGTTGCGCAGGCCGTGCCGCTGCAGCGGCTCTTGTGGCAGGTCGTTTTCGGTCAGCGTGATCAGCACGGTGACGCCGCAGCCGCGCAGGGCCTTCAGGTCAAAGTCCATGGACTGCACCACGCCGGGCTGCGGCGCACCGGCCAGCCGGCCCGGCACCAGCCAGGCAAAACCGTTGGGGCCGCGGCTGGCGGGCACGGCCTGCGGGTCGGCCGCCAACGGCTGCCAGTCCACCAGCACGGCGGGATTGACGGCGCGCGGCCGGGCAGCGGCAGCGGGTGTCGGTGCGGATACCGGCGCAGGCATGGATGCAGGCACGGGGGCAGGCGCAGGCTCAGGTGCAGGCATGGGCTCGGATGCAGGCTCGGCGGCCACTGCATCCGACAGAAACTCGGAGATCGCGGCCACGGCCGCTGCAGGCAGCGGAGGAGGCAGGGGCACGCCCTCCTCCAGGTCTTCGGCCCGCGCATCGGGAGAGGCCACGGCACAGCTGCCGGTGCGCAAGAACTGCTGGCCCGCCAGCGACAGCGGTGCACGCAGAAAGGCTTCCATGGATTGCGCCTCGGCGATGCGGCCGCCGGCCAGCAGCAGCATGTCCTGCGCCACGGCCTGTGCGTGCTGCTGGTGGTGCGTGCTCATCAGCACGGCGGTGCGCTGCGCCACCTGGCGCAGCAGTTCCAGCAGCACGAAGGCCTCGTAGCCTTCAAGCTCGGCCGTGGGCTCGTCCACCATCAGCAGCGCCGGCTCGGCCAGCGCCTCGCGCAGGATGGCCACGGCCCGCTGCTGCACGGGGGACAGCTGCAGCGCCGGCTGGTCGAACATCAGCGCAAGCTCGGGGAAGCCGAAGGCCTGCACCTGGGCGCGGCACCAGTCGCGCAGCTCATGCGGCACCAGCTTGAGACGGGGGCGCGCCAGCTCCACGATGGCGTCGAAGGTGCTGGCCATCATCAGCCTGGCCTGCTGCTGCACCAGGCGCGGCGCCTGCAGGCCGCTGCGCCATGGCTGGCCCGCGTAGCGCGTGCTGCCCCAGCGGCGAAAACGCGGGTTGGCGGCATTGAGATCGGCCAGCGTGCGCAGCAGGGTGGATTTGCCCGATCCCGAAGGCCCCAGCAAAACGGTGACGCCCCGGGCGGGCAGTGCGAAGTCCACCTCAGCCAGGATGACGCGCGCACCGAACGATGCGCCCAAACCCGCCACCTGCAAGCTGTAGTCCTGATTCAAAGCCGTGCCTTTCCTGTGATGCGTTGCGCCCCCAGGGGCCGTATTCCGTGAATCAAGACGGTCAGCGCACGCCTCGATGGGCCGGCAGTCTAAGCGGTTTCCCTTACATCAATCCGTCACAAAAAGAAACATTACTAACGCAAACGGGCGTCATTTCACACGATACAACCATCACATTGGCGTACCGCTCCTTGGACCGCTGGCATTTTTCTCTGGTTTTTCCAAAGCGATAGCCCCGGCGCATTCACGCCGGGGCCGTGCGATCAATCAAGTGTGTGGATGCTTCTGGTCCCTTACCTCCTTTCACTTACCCGAGACGTACGGGGACAAAGATCCTGTTGCCATCGCGCCAGATCAGCACGGCCACGGTCTTGCCGGCCTTGGCCATGGCGGCGCGCACGGCCTCGATATCACCGGCAGGCGTGCCGTTGATGGACAGCAGCACGTCGCCCTGGGTGATGCCGGCCTCGGCGGCCGGGCCTGCGGCGTCGGCCACAACCAGGCCGTCCTTCACGCCGATCTGCTGCTTTTCCTCGGGCTGCAGCGGGCGCAGGGCCAGGCCCAGCTTGCCCTTGCCGGCGTCGGGCTTGTCCTTGGCCACCTTGGCGGCCTTGTCGCTGGCATCGCCCAGCACGGCGCTGAGCGTGCGGGCCTCGCCGTTGCGCCATATCTCCAGCGTGACCTTCTGGCCCGGCAGCGCCTGGCCCACAAAGGCCGGCAGATCGCCCGAGCCCACGATGGGCTGGCCATCGATCTTGCGCACCACGTCGCCGGGCTCCAGGCCCGCCTTGGCGGCGGGGCCGCTCTTGTCCACGCTGGACACCAGGGCGCCTTCGGGACGGTCGAGCTTGAAGGAGTCGGCAAAGGCCTGGTTCACCTCCTGCACGGCCACGCCCAGCCGCGCATGCTGTACCTTGCCCGTGGCCACGATCTGCTGCTGCACGCGCGTGGCCACCTCGATGGGAATGGCGAAGGACACACCCTGGTAGCCGCCCGAGCGCGAGTAGATCTGGCTGTTGATGCCCACCACCTCGCCGCGCGCATTGAACAGCGGGCCGCCCGAGTTGCCGGGGTTGATGGCCACGTCGGTCTGCAGGAAGGGCACGAAGCTGTCGTCAGGCAGGGTGCGGCCCTTGGCGCTGACCACGCCGGCCGTCACGCTGCTCTCGAAGCCGAAGGGCGAGCCGATGGCCAGCACCCAGTCGCCCACGCGCAGATCGGCCGTCTTGCCCAGCGATACGGTGGGCAGGTTCTTCGCCTCGATGCGCAGCACGGCCACGTCGGTCTTGGGATCGGCGCCCAGCACCTTGGCGCTGAACTCGCGCCGGTCGGTGAGCTTGACAGTGACTTCCTTGGCGCCGCGCACCACGTGGGCGTTGGTCAGGATCAGGCCGTCGCTGGAGACGATGAAGCCCGAGCCTTCGCCGCGCGTGGGCACATCGCGCTGCGGCTGGCCCTGGCCCATGCCCGGCATGCCGGGCACGCCGAAGCGGCGGAAGAATTCAAAGAACGGATCGTTGGGGTCCATGCCCTGCAGGCCCTGACCTTGGCCCTGGCCCTGCCGTGCAGCGGCCTCGTCGCCATCCTCGCCCATGGCGCGCGAGCTGCCGACCACGCTGATGTTGACCACGGCCGCGCCGTTGCGCGCCGTGATGTCGGCAAAGTTGGGCGCCGCCACGGCGGCGGCGGGGGAAGCTGGAGAAGCAGGCTGTGCTGCAGGCGCAAACAGCGACGTGGCGGCACGCGCATCGCCATGCACCACACCAACCAGACCGGCGCCCGTGGCGCCCAGGGCGCCGATGGCACCTGCGGCCACCAGGGCCAGCACCAGACGGCGGGGAGTGGACAGAATCTTGTTCATCGCAGACCTTTCCTCAAAAGCAGCGTTCCTTGCTGCGTTGGGGAGAAGTCTGAAGGGGCAGACTTAGGCGAGGCTTAGAGGGCGCTGGCCCTCACCCATCCACTCTGCGCAAAACCCAGCAAAGCGCTGCACGACCTGCCTGGGCTTGAGGCTGCGGGACTGAGCAATGCCCAGGGTGACAACCGCCACCTCGTCCTTGAAGGGCCGGATGATGAAGTCCACTCCATCCACCGTGCGCGTGGACTGCAGGGGAAAGTTCAGGATGCTGAATCCCAGTCCATTGGCCACCATGCCGCGCACGACCTCGGGCTGGGCGGAGCGGAAGGCAGGCACGGGCCGCTCGCCCACGGCGTCGAACAGCCGCGCGAAATACTCCCGGCTGTGGGGCAGGTCGAGCATGACATAGGGCTCTGCAAGCAGGCTCTTGAGCGTGACGGCGCGCTGGCGGGCCAGTCGGTGCCGCGCCGGCAGGATGGCGTAGGGAGGCAGCGTGCGCAGCGGCTGGAAGGCGATGTCGTCGGTGAGGTCTATGTCATAGGTGAGGGCCAGGTCCAGCGATCCGTCGCGCAGGCTGGTGAACAAGTCCTCCTGGTGGGCTTCGGCCGTGCGGAAGGTGATGCCCGCATGCTCCGCCACGAAACGGCTGATGAGCCCGGCCAGCAGCGGCGGGGCCAGCGAAGTGAGGCAGCCCAGCGCAATGCTGCCCGACATACCCGAATCCAAGCTGCGCGCAACGCCTTGCAATTCTTCCGCGTTCTTGAGCAGGCTTCGGGCCATGCCCAGTATTTCGCGCCCGGCCTGGGTCAGGGACAGCCCGGCCGCATGGTGGCGAATGAACAGTTGCACGCCAAAGGATTCCTCCAGCTCGGCGATCGCCGTGGAGATCGACGGCTGCGAGACATGCAGCAGCCGCGATGCGGCAGTGAAAGACAGCGCCTGGGCCGTGGCGACGAAATAGCGCAGCTGGCGAAGCGAGTACCGCAGCGATAGGTTTTCCACGGGCTTGGCTCCAGCGGCAACGAAGGCTCTACATAAAACAAAACTATGCAATGCATCTTATTAATATTCTTTATAAATAGCCACTTTCTCCCTAAATTTCCTCCCCAGACAGACCCATCTGACCCACGGAGGACGACATGCAGACAGCAGACCAGGGGCACTTTGCCCAGGCCCCGAACAGGGCGCGGGGAGACAGTGCCCCATGACAGCCAATCCCATTTCCATCGACACACTGGTGGTCGGCGCGGGCCAAGCCGGCGTGGCCATGAGCGAGCATCTGGGCCGCATCGGCGTGCCCCACCTGGTCCTGGAGCGCGAGCGCATTGCCGAACGCTGGCGCACGGGCCGCTGGGATTCGCTGGTGGCCAACGGCCCCGCCTGGCATGACCGCTTTCCCGGCTTGGAGTTCGACGATCTGGACGCGGATGCCTTCGCACCCAAGGACCGGGTGGCCGAGTATTTCGAGGCCTATGCCAGAAAGTTCGGCGCCCCCATACGCACCGGCGTGGAAGTGACCCGGGTGGTACGCAATACGGGCGTCGAAGGTTTTACCGCAGAGACCTCCGAGGGCCTGGTCCACGCTCGCCGCGTGGTAGTGGCAACCGGGCCGTTCCAGCGCCCGGTGATCCCCGCGCTAGCCCCTGAAGACAAGCGGTTCACACAAATCCATTCCGCGCACTATCGCCACCCCGGGCAATTGCCCGAAGGCGCCGTGCTGGTGGTGGGGGCTGGTTCATCGGGCGTGCAGATCGCCGATGAACTGCGGCGCGCCGGCCGAAAGGTCTATCTGTCGGTGGGCCCGCATGACCGGCCACCGCGCTCTTACCGCAACCGCGATTTCTGCTGGTGGCTGGGCGTGCTCGGAGAATGGGACAAGGAGACGGCTGCACCGGGCAAGGAGCATGTGACCATTGCCGTCAGCGGGGCGCGCGGCGGCCAGACCATCGATTTTCGCCGTCTCGCCCATGAAGGGATCACGCTGGTGGGCGTGACCCGGGTCTTCGATGATGGTGTCGTGTCCTTCGCGCCAGACCTGATCACCCATCTGACGCGCGGCGACGAGAACTACCTGTCGCTGCTGGACGCAGCGGACGCCTATGTGGCACGCAACGGCCTGGACCTTCCAGAGGAGCCCGAGGCGCGGCGCATGCTGCCCGATCCGCCTTGCGTCACGCAGCCGCTGGCGTCGCTGGACCTGGTGCAGGCCGGCGTGTCCTCCATCGTCTGGGCGACCGGCTACGCGGTGGACTACCGCTGGCTGCAGGTCGATGCCTTCGATGCCAGTGGCAAGCCGCGACACCAGCGCGGGGTTTCGTCCGAGCCCGGCATCTATTTCCTGGGCCTGCCCTGGCTGTCGCGGCGCGGCTCCAGCTTCATCTGGGGCGTCTGGCACGACGCCCGGCATATCGCAGACCACATCGCCATACAGCGCCAGTACCTCGCCTACCGCGATGCAGCCCACCGCACGCCCTCGCACGGGGCACCCACCCAGGCCGCCCATCCCACAGGAGCGCAATGATGCCCGCCCACACACAGCCCCCTACCCACACGCGCATCCGGATGTTCAACACCAAGGACACCTATCCCAACCAGTCGCTGGACAACGACCTGTGCCAGGCCGTGCGCGCCGGCAACACCGTCTATGTGCGCGGCCAGATCGGCACCGATTTCGAGGGCAATCTGGTCGGCCTGGGCGATCCGCAAAAGCAGGCCGAGCAGGCGATGAAGAACGTCAAGCAGCTGCTGGAGGAGGCGGGCAGCGACCTGTCGCACATCGTCAAGACCACCACCTACATCGTCGACCCGCGCTACCGCGAGCCCGTCTACCGGGAAGTGGGCAAGTGGCTCAAGGGCGTGTTTCCCATCTCCACGGGGCTTTGCATATCGGCTCTGGGGCAGCCGCAGTGGCTGATGGAGATCGACGTGATCGCGGTCATCCCCGAGGGCTGGCAGCCCGGCGCGCAGTGAGGAGCAGGACATGACCTTCTCCATCCTCTGGCAGGCGTATCGGCCGCAGATGAAGGACTACCTGACGCGCGCCCCTGGACCCCACGGCCGCACCCAGCTATGGAGTGCCTGGCGATGAATAAGCCGACAAGTCGCGATCTGCTCAGGTCGCTGGTGGGATTTCCGACCGTCAGCCGGGACTCCAATCTGGCACTGATCGGCTTCATCCAGCGCTACCTGGCCGACCTGGGGGTGCAAAGCGAACTGCTGCACAACGCCGAGGGCACCAAGGCCAATCTGTTCGCCACCATCGGCCCACGCGACCGTGGCGGCATCGTCCTGTCCGGGCATACGGACGTGGTTCCCGTGGACGGGCAGGCCTGGACCATGGAGCCTTTCCGCCTCACCGAGGCGCATGGCCGCCTGTATGGCCGGGGCACGGCCGACATGAAGGGATTCATCGCATCAGTGCTGGCCGCAGTGCCGCTTTTCCTGCGCCAGCCCCTTTCCATGCCCGTGCACCTGGCTTTTTCCTACGACGAGGAGGTGGGCTGCCTGGGCGTGCGGTCCCTGCTGTCGGAACTGCAAAACCGCCCCCACAGGCCACGCCTGTGCCTGATCGGCGAGCCTACGGAACTGCAGCCGGTGCTGGGACACAAGGGCAAGCTGGCGATGCGATGCCGCATCCAGGGCGCGGCCTGTCATTCGGCCCATGCGCCGCGCGGCGTCAATGCCATCGGATACGCGGCGCGCGTGATCCGCAAGCTGGACGAGATCGGCGCAAGGCTGTCGCGGCCCGAGCACCACGACCCGCGCTTCGATCCGCCGTTCTCGACGGTGCAGGTCGGCGTCATCCAGGGCGGCCGCGCGCTGAACATCGTGCCTGCCGAGTGCGAGTTCGATTTCGAGGTTCGCGCCCTGCCAGGCTTCGATGCGCATGAAGTGGCGTACGAACTGCAGGACTATGCCGAGACCGATCTGCAACCACTCATGCAAGCGGTGCAGCCCGGCACCGGCATCCGCTTGCAGCCGCTGAGCGCCTACCCGGGACTGGCCACACCGCCCGAGAGCGAGGCTGCGCAACTGCTGACCCTGCTGAGCGGGCGCAGGGATTTCGGCACGGTGGCCTTCGGTACGGAAGGCGGACTGTTCGACCAGGCGGGCATCCCCACGGTGGTGTGCGGGCCGGCCAGCATGGACCAGGGGCACAAGCCCGATGAGTTCATCACCGTGGAACAACTGCAGGCCTGTGATGCCATGCTGGCCCGCCTGGCGGCCCACCTGACGCAAGTTGACGGTGCCACCCAGGACCCGGCCCGGCCACAAGCGGAGGACAGCCGCCATCCACAGTGACCGCAGCGGCAGATGCCGCGATTTTCCACCTACATAAAACATCGGACGCACCCAACGTGCCAATGCACAAGCACACGGACGTCACGCAACCGCAACTCCACTATCTGGAGGAGACACCATGGAACACAACGACAACACCCTGCGGCTGGAAGACAGCACCATCCAACCCATTCCCGCCCATGAACGGCATGGCAAGGCCAGCGACCTGTTCACCATCTGGTTCGGCACCAACGTCATGCTGCTGACCGTGGTCACCGGGGCGCTGGTCGTCACGGTGTTCAAGCAGCCGTTCTGGTGGGGCACGCTGGCCATCGTCGTCGGCAATCTGGTCGGCGCGGTATTCATGGCGCTGCATGCGGCGCAGGGCCCTCAGTTGGGGGTGCCCCAGATGGTGCAGACGCGCGGGCAGTTCGGCTCGCTGGGCTCTTTGCTGGTGGTGGGCCTGGTGGTGGTCATGTATGTGGGCTTCTTCGCCTCCAACCTCGTGCTGGGCGGGCAGTCGCTGCACAGTCTGAGCAGTGCCGTGACGGTCAACCAGGGCGTGGTCGCGGTGGGCCTGCTGAGCCTGGTGGCCACCATCTTTGGCTACCGGCTGATCCACATCTACACGCGGCTGCTGACCTGGTGCGCAGGCGCGGTGCTGGTGCTGGCCTTCGCCTGGATCATCTTCGTGCACGGGCTGCCGGCCGATCTGCTGTCGAAGAACGCACCCAGCCTGACGGGATTTCTGGGCAGCATGTCCATCGCCGCGCTCTGGCAGATCGCCTATGCGCCCTATGTGTCCGACTACTCGCGCTACCTGCCGGCGGACACCGGCCCGCGCGTGGCCTTCTGGGCCAGCTATGGCGGCTGCACCCTGGGCTCCATCTTTCCGATGGTGCTGGGCGCGCTCGTGGGCCTGACGGTGGAGGGCGATGACATCGTAAAAAGCCTGAGCACGCTGACGCAGGGCATCAGTCCGCTGGTGATCATCGTGCTGACGCTGGGCATCGCGGCCACCAACGCCATGAACCTGTACTGCGGCGCGCTGTCCACGATCACCATCGTGCAGACGCTGCGGCCTTCCTGGTCGGCCAAGGCGGCGGCGCGCGCGGCCTGTGCCTGCCTGCTGTTCGGCATCGCCTTGACGATTGCGCTGGCCGGCCAGGACAACTTCCTGGCCACCTATACCCACTTCATTTTGTTGCTGTTGTGCGTAATGGTGCCCTGGACTGCGGTGAATCTGGTGGACTACTACCTCGTCCGCCACGGCCAGTACGACGTGGATTCCTTCTTCCGCCAGGACGGCGGCATCTATGGGCGCTTCAACGGCGTGGCCATCTTTTCGTACGCCTTTGGCATTGCCGTGCAACTGCCTTTCGTCGCCACCGATCTGTACACCGGCCCCGTTGCGAAGATGCTGGACGGCGCGGACATTTCCTGGATCGTCGGGCTGATACTGACATCGGTGGTGTACTACGTGTGCCAGAAGCGCTTTGCACCGATCCCCGCCCCCATGGCCCTGCCATGACATCCGCCATGACCAGGACAACCCTGCAGCAGCCGTACCTGCCCCCGAGCGCCCAGACACAGCGGGCCCTCACGTCCATCGAAGCCATTGCGGCCATACAGCAGGGCCGGCTTGCGGCGAGCGACTATTTGGCCACCCTGCTCGCGCATGCGCAGGCCATGTCGGGGCTCAATGCGCTGACGGCGCTGGACGTGCAGGGCGCGCTGGCGGCTGCGCGGCGCATCGACGCACTGCCCGCCGACGCCCGGGCGCAATTGCCGCTGGCCGGCCTTCCCATCGTTGTGAAGGACAACATCAACACGCGAGGCCTGCCGAACACGGCAGGAACACCGGCGCTGGAACACTTCATCCCCCGGGACAACGCGCCCTCTGTGCAGCGCCTGCTGGATGCGGGGGCCATTGTCCTGGGCAAGGCCAATATGCATGAGCTGGCCTTCGGCATCACCAGCACGAATCTGGCGCCGCATGCGGGGCCTGTGCGCAACCCCTACGACCCCAGCCGCATCCCGGGCGGCTCGTCGGGCGGCACGGCCGCCGCCATTGCCGCGCGCATCGTGCCTGCAGGGCTGGGCACGGATACCGGAGGCTCTACGCGCATTCCTGCGGCGCTGACCGGCATTGCGGGCTTTCGCCCCTCGGTGGGCAACGGCGGCGCCAGCCGGCGCTACCACGACCCGAATGCGGTCGTCCCCATCAGCCACACGCGCGATACCGTGGGTCCCATGGCGCGCAGCGTGGCCGACATCGCCCTGCTGGACCAGGTGATCACGGACAGCGCCCCCCTGGTGACCCTGGACCTGCGGGGCCTGCGCGTTGGCCTGCCCTCCCCCCTGTGGGAAGGCCTGGAGCCGTAGGTCGAGGCCGTGACGCGCGCAGCGCTGCTGCGGCTCCAGGCCGCTGGCGTGGACTGGGTGGATATGGCCATGCCCGACCTTCTGGACATCAACAGGCATATCGGCGCACCGCTGGCGCTGCATGAGTCGGCCGAAGACCTGCCGGCATGGCTTGCTGCCAACGAAGCGCCGGTCCGTACCGTGGCCGACATCGCCGCGCGCATTGCCAGTCCCGATGTGCGTGACATGTACCAGGCCGTGCTCGCGGACGAGGCCGCAGACCAGTACGAAGAGGCCATGACGGTCTGGCGGCCCCGGCTGCAGCAGTACTACGCCACGGCCTTTGCCACGCACCGGATCGATGCGCTGCTGTTCCCGACCACGCGGCTTGCGGCCGTGCCGCTGGACGAGGTGAACGGCTCCTCGACAGTGTCGATACAAGGAGCGGAGGCGGTCAGCACCTTCGAGGCCTTTCTGCGCAATACCGATCCGGCCAGCAATGCCGGTCTGCCTGGCCTTTCGCTGCCGGCCGGCCTGACGCCACAGGGGCTGCCGGTGGGCATCGAGCTGGACGGCCCCGAAGGCAGCGACCGCCGCCTGCTGGCGATAGGGGTGGCCTTCGAGCAGGTGCTGGGCCTGCTGGCCGCGCCGCGGCCCTGAGTCACAGGCACAGCCTGCGGCGGCGCCGCTCAGATCAGCGCCAGCACCTTCTCCGGCGGGCGGCACAGCGCTGCGCCCTTGGGGGTGACGACGATGGGGCGGTTGAGCAGCACGGGGTGCTCGGCCACGGCGGCGATGAGCTGCGCATCGCTGACGGATGCATCGCCCAGGCCCAGCTCGGTGTAGACGGCTTCCTTGCTGCGCAGCAGCTCGCGCACGGGCACGCCCAGCCGCCGGACCAGGGCCTGCAGTTGCGCAGCGTCCAGGGGCTGGGCGATGTAGTCGACGATGGTCGGCTCCACGCCGTTGTCGCGCAGCAGGGCCAGCGCGCCGCGCGAGTTGCTGCAGCGGTTGTTGTGGTAGATGGTGATGTCGGTGCGAGGTGCGGTGGTGTTCATGGGCCGCAGTGTAGGCCCATGAAAATGCGCATCAGGCCACGGCTTCCTCGGGATGGGCATCGACCTCGCGGCCGGGCAGCAGCAGGTTCAACCCCACAGCGACCAGGGCGCCGACGGTGATGCCCGAGCCGAAGACTTCGCGCACGAAGGCAGGCATGCGGGCCAGCAGGTCCGGGCGCACCGTGACCGCCAGGCCGCAGCCCAGCGAGACCGCGATGATCAGGCTGGCGCGCCGCGAGTGCTCGGCGCCGCTGAGCATGCGGATGCCGGCAGAAATGATCATGGCAAACATCATCAGCCCCGCGCCGCCGAGCACGGGCTGCGGAATCGTCACCACCAGTGCGCCCAGCACGGGAAAGAGTCCGGCCAGCAGCAGCATGACGCCCGTCAGCATGACCACGTGGCGGCTGGCCACGCCGGTCAGCGAGACCACGCCCACGTTCTGGGCGAAGGTGGACAGCGGAGGGCTGGACATCACGGCGGCGAAGGCCGAGCCCACGCCGTCGCACAGCATGCCGCTGGACAGGCGCTTGCCGTCGATGCGCGTCTGCGTGGCCGCGCCCAGGGCCATGAAAGTGCCCGTGGTCTCGACGATGGTCACCAGAAAGGCGATGGACATGGCGACGATACCGGCCACCGGGAACGTCATGCCGAAGGTCAGCGGCTGCGGGATGGCGAAGACCGCGGCCTCGCTCACCTGGGTGAAGTCGATCAGGCCCAGCGCCAGGCACAGCACATAGCCGCAGGCGATGCCCAGCACCACGGCCGAGGCAGAGACGATGCCCCTGCCCCACTGCACGAAGCCGATCACCAGCACCAGCACGAAGCCGGCGATGGCCAGGTGGCCGATCGCGCCGTAGTCGCTGCGGCCCACGCCGCCCGCAGCCCAGTCCACGGCGACGGGAGTCAGCGACAGGCCGATCATGGTCACGACCACGCTGGTCACGGTGTGCGGAAAGAAGCGGCGGATCACGGGCATGAAGTAGCTGCCCACGATCATCACCAGCGACCCTACCAGCGAGGAGCCCAGGATGCCGGCCACGCCATGCTCCAGCCCCACGCTGATGCCCGCGCCCACGAAGGCGAAGCTTGTGCCCATGACGCAGGGCAGCCGTATGCCCACGGGCCCCACCCCCCTGCACTGGACGATGGTGACCACGCCCGAGCCCAGCAGCGCTGCATTCACCAGCGCCACGATCTGGTCGGCCGGCAGCTTGAGCGCCCCGCCGAAGACCAGGGGCACGGCGATGATGCCGCCCAGCGCCGCCAGCAGGTGCTGCAGCGACAGAAGGACCGTGGTGATGAGCATTGGCGGTCGGTCTTCCACCTTGTAAAGCAGTTGTTCCATTGTCTTGTCTCCTTGTGTCCTGGCCGTTGGCCTCTTCAGAGGCGCTTGTATGTATGTCGGGGCAGTGGTGCCGGAAAAGGGTGGGGGTTCTGAAAGTGCTGTCCGGGTCTTCGAGCCTCCTGGAGATGCTTCGGGGGAACGGCGCAGCGCGGCACGCTGGCACCCGCGATGGCCTGGGTGCCGGCCTGCCGCGCTGCAGGGTTATGTCAGTGGCCCGCTGCGCGCTCGAACAGCGTGCGGGCCAGTTCGCGGTGGCGTGTCAGCACGCGCGGCAGGTCGGCCGTGAGCAGGTGGCCGTCACGCACCACGACGCGGCCGTTGATGACGCTGGTGGACACGTCGGTGGGCGTGCAGAACACCAGCGCGGCCACGGGGTCATGGCCTGCGCCCGCGTAACCCACGCCCGACATGTCGAAGGCCACGAAGTCGGCCGACATGCCCGGCGCCAGCGCGCCGATGTCGTCGCGCCCCAGCACGCGCGCGCCGCCCAGCGTGGCGATCTCCAGCGCCTCGCGCGCGCCCATGGCGGCAGGGCCGTGGCCCACGCGCTGCAGCAGCAGGGCCTGGCGCGCCTCGCCCAGCATGTGGGCGCCGTCGTTGGAGGCGCTGCCGTCCACGCCCAGGCCCACGGGCACGCCCGCATCGCGCATGGTGCGCACGGGTGCAATGCCCGAAGCCAGGCGCATGTTGGAGCACGGGCAATGCGCCACGCCCGTGCCCGTGCGCGCGAACAGCGCAATGCCCTCGGCATCGAGCTTGACGCAGTGGGCATGCCAGACATCGGGGCCGACCCAGCCCAGGCTTTCTGCGTACTGCGCGGGAGTGAGGCCGAATTTCTCGCGAGAGAAGGCGACGTCGTTGTCGTTCTCGGCCAGGTGGGTGTGCAGCGACACGCCGTGCGCACGCGCCAGCACGGCGGACTCGCGCATCAGCTCGCGCGTCACCGAGAACGGCGAGCATGGCGCCAGCACCACGCGCAGCATGGAGTGGCGTGCGCTGTCGTGGTACTGCTGGATCAGGCGCAGGCTGTCGCGCAGGATGGCTTCCTCTTCCTCCACCACCGCGTCAGGCGGCAGGCCGCCCTTGCTGCGGCCCAGGCTCATGGAGCCGCGCGCCGCATGAAAGCGCATGCCCATCTGCTGCGCCGCGGCAATGGAGTCGTCCAGCCGAGCGCCATTCGGATACAGGTACAGGTGGTCGCTGGTGGTGGTGCAGCCCGACAGCATCAGCTCGGCCATGGCGGTCTGGGTGGAGACGTGGATCATCTCCGGCGTGAGGTGCGACCACAGCATGTACAGGTTGGTCAGCCACGAGAACAGCTCCGCATCCTGCGCGGCCGGCACGGCGCGCGTGAGGCTCTGGTACATGTGGTGGTGCGTGTTGACCAGGCCCGGCATGAGCACGTGGCCGCGCATGTCCAGCACCTGGGCCGTGCCGTCGTCCACCATGCGGCGGTACTGCGGCGGCAGATCGGCCGTGGCGCCCACCCATTGCACGGCCGGGCCGTCGGCCACCAGGGCGCCGTCGCGGATCTCGCGGCGCTGCGCATCCATGGTGACGAGTACATCGGCGTTCAGGGCAATCAAGGTCATGGCGTTCTCTTCTTCGAAATGGAAAAGCCGCCAGTCTAGGAAGGACAAGCCATTGCCGATAGCGCTGAATTCCGCCCGATGTGTCCACAAAAAGTGGACAAGTGACTAAGACTCACCGCCCCCCGGCAAACAGCCTTGCCAGCGCCTGGCCGATGGACTGGGCCATCAGCTCCCCCGCCGCGCTCAACTGCCCCCTGGCCCGGCCGGTCAGCACCAGCGTCTGCCGCCGCAGATGCGCATCGCGCAAAGGCACGAAGACCAGGGCATTGCGGCTGCGCTCTTCCATCACGTCCAGCGGGTTGAGCAGGGCAATGCCCTCGCCCAGCATGACCAGGCGCTGGATCAGCGCCATGGAGGTGGATTCGGCCACGGGCGTGACCTCGATGGCGTTGCGCGCAAAGGCTTCGTCCAGCAGGCTGCGGATGGACAGCGGCGGCGCGGGCAGGATGAGCGGATGGCCTATGCACTCGCTGAGCAGCACGGACGATTGGCGCGCCAGCGCATGCCGGGGCGGCACGATGGCGCCGATCTGCCATTCGCTGGTGGCCAGCGCGCGCAGCGCGGGGCGTTCGGACAGGTCGTAGGCCAGGCCCAGGTCGGCGTCGCCGCCTTCCACGGCGGCCGCGATGTCGCTCAGGGGCAGGTCGATGATGCGCACCACGATGCCCGGGTGGCGCTGACGGAATTCATGCACCAGCGAGGGTAGCAGCGAGCCGGCCAGCCCCGTGGTCGCGGCCACGGTGATCTCGCCGCTGCGCGCACCCTGCAGTTCGGCAATGCGCTCGCGCAGCGCCGCATGCTCGCGCAGCGTGGCGCGCACATGGGCCAGGACCATCTCGCCCGTCGGGGTGAGGCGCAGGCGCTTGTGGATTCGCTCGAACAGGGGCGTTCCCAGCTCGGCCTCCAGGTCGAGGATCTGGCGGTTGACGGCCGTGGGGGCCACGTGCAGATGTTCGGCCGCCTTGCGGATGGAACCGCGGCGGACCACTTCGTCGAGATAGCGCAGGACTCTGGCGTGCATGGCGCGAGCGTAGCGGGGTTTGCCGGGCCGCGCTTTGCAGCACCCGGCAGCGCAGGCTCAGCGGGCCGTGCCCAGGCGCTCGGCGCGCAGCGTGCGGCTGAGCATGATCACGGGGATCAGGCCCACCAGCACCAGGGCCAGCGACGGCAGGGCCGCCTCGCCCAGGCGTTCGTCGCGCGCGAGCTGGTAGGCCACGACGGCCAGGGTGTCGCTGTTGAAGGGGCGCAGCACCATGGTGGCGGGCAGCTCCTTCATCACATCGACGAAGACCAGCAGCGCCGCCGCCGCCGTGGAGCGCCTGAGCAGCGGCCAGTGCACGCGCGACAGCATGCCCCAGGCGCCCGTGCCCAGCATGCGGGCCGAGTCGTCCAGGCTGGGCGCGATGCGCGCATAGCCGCTTTGCATGGACTGCAGGGCCACGGCGCAAAAGCGCACCAGGTAGGCCCAGACAATGCCCACGGCGGTGGCCGTGACCAGGCCGGCAAAGCCCCATTCGGGCCGCACCTGCTGCACCCAGCCCACGGGCAGCAGCAGGCCGACGACGACGACGGCGCCCGGCACCGCATAGCCCAGGCTGGCCAGTTGCACCACGCCGCGCGTGACGGCCGACTCCTTGTGGCGGCGCACGGCAAACGCCAGGGCCACGGCGATGATGACGGCCAGCACCGAGGTGATGGTGCCCAGGCGCACGCTGTTGAGCGCCCAGTCGAGGAAGCGGTCCCAGGGCAGCACCGACCAGTCGGCCGCCAGCGGGCGCAGCATGAAGAACACGGGCGCGACAAAGCCCATGAGCACGGGCAGCAGGCACGCCAGCCAGGCCAGCGCGCAGCGCCAGCCGCGCAGGCGCAGCGGCTGCGCCTCGGCCGAGCTGGCGCGGCCCGTGCTGCCGGTGACGAAGCGCATGCGCCGCTGGGCGCGCAGCTCCAGCTGCAGCAGCAGCACCACCAGCACCAGCAGGAAGGTGGCCAGCTGCGCGGCGGCAATGCGGTTGTCCATGGACAGCCAGGCCTTGTAGATGCCCGTGGTGAAGGTCTGTATGCCGAAGTAGCTGACCACGCCGAAGTCGGCCAGCGTCTCCATCACCACCAGGGCCACGCCAGCGGCCACGGCCGGGCGCGCCAGCGGCAGCGCCACCGACCAGATGCGCCGCGACAGCGGCGCGCCCATCAGGCGCGCGGCCTCCATCAGGTGCGCGGCGCGCTCGCCCAGCGCGGTGCGCGCCAGCAGGTAGACATACGGGTAGAGCGAGAAGATGAAGACCCAGACCGCGCCGCCCAGGCTGCGCACCTCGGGCAGGAGCCGGCCTTCCAGGCCATAGGTATCGCGCAGCCAGGTCTGCAGCGGGCCGCTGAACTGCAGGAAGTCGGTATAGGCATAGGCCGTGACATAGGCCGGCATGGCCAGCGGCAGCAGCAGCAGCCATTCCAGTTGGCGCCGGCCCCGGAAGTCGAACAGCGTCACGGCCGCCGCCGTGCCCGTGCCCACGATGGCCGCGCCCAGCGCCACCAGCAGGCCCAGCCAGACCGTGGTCCACAGGTAGCCGGGCAGCACGGTGGCCGCCATCTCGCGCAGGATGGAGCCGGCCAGGGCATCGCCCTGCCCCACGGGCAGCCAGGAGCCGAGCACGGCCAGCACGGGCAGCATCAGCACCAGGGCCAGCAATAGCAGGGGAAGGGAGCGGAGTACGGACGACAGACGGCGCAAAGCGGAGGTCTCGGCTAGAGGATGAGGGGGAGGATCTGGCTGCCGGGCTATGGAACGGACCGGGATCTGCGGCTGCCGCCGGCCTGTGGGCCGATGTGCCGCCGAGACCGGACGTGCCTGCGGGCTGCTGGAGTCGGCGGGCTCCGGGCATGCCCTTGGCCCGCCAATGCAAATGCGAATTCTATTCATTTGCGCGGTTCTACAATCGCCGCATGTTTTTGACCGTCTCCCAACTCGAGGTGCGCTACCCGGGCCGCGACAGGCCTGCCGTGCAGGGCGTCACGCTGAATCTGGCCGCTGGCGACATCGGCGTGCTCATCGGCCCCTCGGGCTGCGGCAAGACCACGCTGCTGCGTGCCGTGGCGGGCCTGGAGCCCGTGAGCGGCGGCGAGATCCGCATCGACGGCCAGCTCGTGGGCAGCGCGGATTTCTCGCTCCCTCCCGAGCAGCGGCGCATCGGCATGGTGTTCCAGGACTATGCGCTGTTCCCCCATCTGAACGTGGGCCGCAACGTGGCCTTCGGCATCCACCATCTGCCCAAGGCGCGCCAGGCCGAGCGCGTGGCCGAGGTGCTGGAGCTGGTGGGCCTGGCCGGCAGTGCAGGTAGGTTTCCGCATGAGCTGTCGGGCGGCCAGCAGCAGCGCGTGGCGCTGGCCCGCGCACTGGCGCCCAGCCCGCAGCTGATGCTGCTGGACGAGCCCTTCTCCAACCTCGACGTGGACCTGCGCGAGCGCCTGGCGCATGAGGTGCGCGGCATCCTCAAGGCTGCAGGCGCCACGGCCCTGTTCGTCACGCACGACCAGCTGGAGGCCTTTGCCATCGGCGACATGATCGGCGTGGTCCACCAGGGGCAGCTGCAGCAGTGGGACGACGCCTATTCGCTCTACCACCGCCCGGCCACGCGCTTCGTGGCGGACTTCATCGGCCACGGCGTCTTCGTGCCGGCCACGCTGGCGCCTTCCGGGGCCGGCGGCGTGGTGGCGCGCACGGCGCTGGGCGATCTGGTCGATCCGGCCACCTGCCCGCTGCCCGCGCAGTTCCCGGGCGGCGAATGCGATGTGCTGCTGCGCGCCGACGATGTGGTGCACGACGATGCCTCGCCCGTGCAGGCACGCATCCTGCGCAAGGCGTTTCGCGGCTCGGAGTTCCTCTACACGCTGGAGCTGGCCAGCGGCCACAGCGTGATGGCCCATGTGCCAAGCCACCACGACCATGCGGTGGGCGAGTGGGTGGGAATCCGGCTCGACATGAATCACGTGGTCGCCTTCCCGCGAGAAACACAGGGCGCCCCGCAGTCCGCTGCAGCCTGAACCAGCGGCGTCCGCCGCGCCGTCCGGGCTTTGTCATTCGACGGTCACGGGTGGAACCCAGAATCAGTCACATCTTGTGACAATTCAAGGCCACCCCATGTTTGCTCTGGACCCCTCCTCCACGCAGCACCCTGCAGCGGATCAGCTACCCGACCCTGCACCCGTTCCCGCGCTGGCCCCGGCGCCCGCCGCGCCGCGCCTTGTGGCCCGCGCAGGCCAGCTCAGCCAGCCCACGGCACCGATCGCGCCCGAGGCCAGCAACGAGGATGTGCACCGGCTGTTCAGCGAGCAGCCCCTGCTCGAAACCCTGGCCGTGGTGGCCGACGACCGGCCGCTGGGCCTGATCAACCGCCAGCGCTTCATGGAGCAGTACGCGCGGCCCTTTGCGCGCGACGTGTTCGGCCGCCGCAGCTGCCTGGTATTCACCGACACCGCGCCCATGGTGGTGGCGGCCGGCCTGCCCATCGACCAGCTGGTGCAGCAGGCGCTGGCCAGCGGCAGCCGCGTGCTCAAGGACGGCTTCATCACCGTGGAGGAAGGCCGCTACGCAGGCATAGGCACGGGCCACGCGCTGATGGCCGCCATGTCCGACATCGAGGCCGACAAGACGCGCCAGCTCATGGCCAGCATCGACTACGCCAGCCTGATCCAGCGCTCGCACCTGGTCGAATCCGACCGCGTGCTCGCCGGCCAGCTGGCCGACCACGGCCTGCTGTGGGAGCCGCGCGACGTGGTGGGCGGCGATGCGTACTTCTTCCGCGCCACTCCGCAGGGCCTGCTGGGCTGCATGTTCGACTGCACGGGCCACGGCGTGCCGGGCGCCTTCATGACGCTGATTGCACTGTCCTTTCTCGAACAGGCCGTGGCGCCTGCAGGTATCGGCACCGGCACCGGCGCCGCCATCGACCCCGGCGCCCTGCTGGGCCAGATGAACCGCTACATCAAGCGCGTGCTGCAGCAGCGCAGCCGCGACGTCCAGCCCGCCTGGGGCGCACCGGCAGCGCCCGCCGATGGCCTGCCCGCCGAAAAATCCTCCAGCGACGGCCTGGACGCCGCGCTGTTCCTGCAGTCTCCCTGCGGCACGCAACTGCGCTTTGCCTCGGCCCGGCTGGACCTGCTGGTGGCGCCGCCCGGCGTGCAGGAGGCGGCCCAGGTACAGATCCATGCCGGCGACAAGCTGGGCATAGGCTATGCGACCACGCCCGACGACGCGGCCTGGAGCACGCAGGAGCTGGAGGTCGCGCCCGGCTCGCTGCTGATGGTGGCCACCGATGGCGTCATCGACCAATTGGGCGGCCCGCGCCAGATCGCCCATGGCAGAAAGCGCCTGGCGCGCTTCCTGCACGAGCAGCACGACCGCCCCGCCGCCCAGGCCTGCGCCGAATTCCGGCAGGCCTTTGCCCAGTGGCAGGGCACGCAGCGCCGCCGCGACGATGTCTCGCTGCTGGTGTGGCGCAACCAGGCCCTGCAGTCATGAGCCCGTCCGAATTCGCGCACCTGCGCGCCCAGGCCGAGCACAACGGTCTGCTGCTGTACTACGCGGGCACCTTCAACCCCAACGTGATCCAGGCGGCAGCCGACACGCTCAAGTGCCGGCTGGCCAGCGAGGACGGATCCAGCAGCGCCAAGCGCAAGCTGTTTTCCACCTTCATCGAGATGGCGCAGAACGTGCTGCACTACGCGGCGCCGCTGCCTGCCTCTGACGCCGGAGCCAGCCAGGCATTCGGCGAACCCGTGGCACAGGGCGCCATCGGCGTGGGCCGCATCGATGCACCGGCCGGTGCCCCGGACGCGGGGGCCGATCAGGCACAGGCGCGCTTCTGGATTGCCTGCAGCAACGCCGTGCGCCGCGAACATGTGCCGCGCCTGGCCGCCAAGCTGGATGCCGTGCGCGCCATGAGCCACCCCGAAATCAAGGCCGCCTACAAGGCCCAGCTGCACAACACCGACCACAGCGCCAGCGATGACATCAGCCGCGGCGCGGGCCTGGGCTGGCTGACCATTGCGCGCGACGCCTCGGCACCGCTGCAGTACCACATCGCCACGGGAGAGGACGCCGCAGATACCGCGCCCCATGCCGTGTTCCACGTCAAGGCGCTGATCTGAGCGCCGGGACCCCTTCCCGAATCCGAATGACGCCGCCATGCAAGCACTGAAATCCGAACGCACTTCCGTCACGCCCGAAGTGGTCTTCTCGCCGGCCGAGCAGCTTTTGCGCATCGAAGGCGAGTGCTACCCCGAAAACCCGCTGCCCTTCTTCAACCCCCTGCTGGCCATGCTGGGCCAGTACTTCGAGGCCAGCCAGCCCGCACGCTTCGTGGCCGAGGTGAAGCTGCAGTACATCAACAGCGCATCGACCATGGGGCTGCGCTCGCTGTTCGAGCTGCTCGACCATGCAGGCAGCAAGGGCACGGACATCCGCGTGCTCTGGGCCTTCGACGAGGAAGACGACGCCATCGAGGAACTGGGCGCCGACCTGGTGGAGGACTTCGCCAATCTGGTGCTGGAGCGACAGCCCTACAGCAACTGAGGGCGGGCCTGCTCCGCCCTGGCCTTCAGGCCAGCGGCTTGCCCATGAGCACCGTGGTCAGGCCGCAATCCCATTCCTCGTCGGGATAGGTGTCCAGCGTGGCGTAGCCCTGCGCCGTGTAAAAGCCCAGGGCCTGGGTGTTGAAGCTGTCGGTCTCCAGGCGCACCTGGGCGTGGCCGGCGGCGCGCAGAGCCTGCTCGGCATGGGCCAGCAGCGCACGGCCCACGCCGCGCCCCTGCCAGGCCGGCAGCACATGCAGGGCGCCGATGAAGTCATCCACCCAGTCCACGAAGCCGGCGACCACGCCGCCGCACTCGGCCACCCAGAACAGGTGGCCGCGCGACTGCACGTACTGCGCGGTCTTGCCGGAGGCGCAGAACTGCGCATGCTTGTCCGCCGTCAGCTGGGGCTTCCAGGTGCTGTCGTAGGTGGCCCAGAGAACGGCGTTCAGGGCAGCGGTGTCATCAGGCCGCGCGAGCCGGAGCGTGGGAGCGCAGGAAAGAGCGTCTGTCATGTCGCGGGCAAGGTTCAGGCCTGGCGCAGCCGGTCCACCTCGGCATGCAGGTCCTGGGCCCAGACGCGGCGGTCGCGGCCTTCGGCCTTCTGAGGCTGCCCATAGTGGACGACGGCCACCAGGTCGTCGGCGCACAGCGTGCGCCAGATGGAGCCCAGCAGGGTTTCGTCGCCCTCGTAGCTGGGTGCGTGGCTGATCTGCCCGGTGGCGCCGTCGATGAAGCGCAGGCCCACGGGCAGCACGGGCGCATCGATCTGCACGGCCGCCTGCAGCAAATTGGCATGAAAGGGCAGCAGCTTGCGGCCGTCGCCCGTCGTGCCTTCCGGGAAGATGGCCAGGATCTCGCGGCGCTGCAGGGATTCCTCCATGCTCTGCACCATGCGCCGGGCATCGCGGCGCGAGGTGCGCTCGATGTACAGCGTGCCCGCCGCCGTGGCCAGCGTGCCGATCAGCGGCCAGCCCTTGACGTCGGACTTGGAGATGAAGCGGCAGTGCCGCGCCGCATGCAGCACGGGAATGTCGAGCCAGGAAATATGGTTGCTGACCATGAGCATGGGGCCCTGGCGCGGCGGCTCGCCCTGGATCTCCAGTCGCACGCCCGCATGGGCCAGCAACTGCAGGGCCCAGGCCTGCACATGGGCGTGCTGGCGCGCCTCGGGCAGCTGCGGAAAGCGCAGGGCCACGATCCACAGCCCCTTGCACACATGGCCGAACAGGCGCGCTGCGCGCAGCGTGGCGCGCCCTCCCCTGCGCAGACGGCTCATGTTCAGCGGCGTTCGAATGCCACGCGGCCGTCGACCAGCGTGCAGCGCACACGGGCCGGCAGCTCGTAGCCGCCGAAGGGCGTGCTCTTGCCCTGGCTGGCCAGCTCCTGGGGCTTCACGGTCCAGGCCGCCTGCGGATCGACGATGCACAGGTCGGCCACGCCGCCCTCGGCCAGACGGCCCAGTTGCTCCTGCAGCTCGCCCAGCGCCGATCCCAGCACCTGCACGGGCGATGCCGTGATGGCGGCCAGTGCGCGGCTCAGGGGCACACCGCTTTCCTGCGACCACTTGACGGCCAGCGACAGCAGCAGCTCCACGCCCGTGGCGCCGGGCTCGGCCTCGGCAAAGGGCAGGACCTTGGCGTCTTCATCGACGGGCGTGTGGTCGGAGACCAGGGCGTCGATGGTGCCATCGGCCAGCGCGGCAGACAGCGCATCGCGGTCGCGCTGCTGGCGCAGCGGGGGCGTGACGCGTGCGCTGCTGTCGAAGTAGCCGATATCGGTATCGGTCAGGTGCAGCGAGTTGATGGACACGTCGGCCGTGACCTGCAGGCCTTCGGCCTTGGCCCGGCGCACCAGTTCCACGCCTGCGGCGCTGGACAGGCGGCACAGGTGCACGCGCGCCTGGGTGCCGCGCATCAGCTCGAAAATGGTGTGCAGGGCAATCGTCTCGGCCGCCACGGGCACGCCGGACAGGCCCATGCGCGTGGCCAGCGGGCCGCTGGCGGCCACGCCCTTGCCCAGGTACAGCTCCTGCGGGCGCAGCCACACGGTGTAGCCGTAGGTGGCCGCATACGCCAGCGCGCGCTGCAGGGTCTGGGTGCTGGTCATGGGCACTTCGGCCTGGCTGAAGCCGATGCAGCCGGACTCGGTCAGCTCGGCCATCTCGGTCAGCACTTCGCCCTTGAGGCCCAGCGTCAGCGCGCCCAGCGGGAACAGGCGCGACTGGTGCAGCTTCTCGGCGCGGAACTTGAGCATCTCCACCAGGCCCTGCTCGTCGAGCACGGGGTCGGTGTCGGGCGGGCAGACCAGGCTGGTCACGCCACCGGCCACCGATGCAGCCATCTCGGACTGCAGCATGCCTTCGTGCTCGTGGCCGGGCTCGCGCAGGCGCACGGCCAGATCGACCAGGCCCGGCAGCACCCAGCAGCCGGCGGCATCGATCTCGCGTTCTGCGGCAAATCCCTCGGGCGCCTTGCCGATGGCCAGCACCTTGCCGCCGTCGATGGCCACGTCGGCCTGCTGGTCCAGGCCCCGTGCCGGGTCCATCACTCGGCCGTTGCGGATGAGTATCTTCATGGTTTGCTACCCCGTAGACCGCAGGCGGCGCATGGGCTGCGGCCTGCGGCGATCAAAAACATTTGCATTCACAAAAAGCGCCTGGACTCAGTCCAGGACACCGGGCATGGAAAAAGCATGGCCCATCTCAGGGACGCCGAGCAAAGGCCGCCCTGCAGCGAGGGCGTCGCCGGCTGCCCGTACGCCCCCTCCCGCGTAGCGAGAGAGGGGGAAGCGACGCAGTCGCTCAGGGGGTGCTTCATTTCAAGCCTCGTTGCCGGCCACTATCGACATGACGGCCATGCGCACGGCGATGCCGAACGAGACCTGCGACAGGATCACGGCCTGCGGGCCATCGACCACTTCGGAGTCGATCTCCACGCCGCGGTTGATGGGGCCCGGGTGCATGACGATGGCGTCCGGCTTGGCCAGGCGCAGCTTCTCGGCCGTGAGGCCGAAGCTCTTGAAGTATTCCTGGCTGGACGGCAGCAGGGCGCCGCTCATGCGCTCGTTCTGCAGGCGCAGCATGATGATCACGTCGCAGTCCCGGATGCCCTCTTCCAGCGTGTGGAAGACGCGCACGCCCATCTGCGCCAGGTCCGGCGGCACCAGGGTGCGCGGGCCGACGACGCGCACTTCGGCCGCGCCCAGCGTGGTCAGCGCATGGATGTCGGAGCGCGCCACGCGCGAATGCAGCACATCGCCCACGATGGCCACGCGCAGGTTGGCGAAGTCCTTCTTGTAGTGGCGGATGGTGTACATGTCCAGCAGCCCCTGCGTGGGGTGGGCGTGGCGGCCGTCGCCGGCATTGACCACGTGGACATGGGGCGCCACATGCTGGGCGATGAGGTAGGGCGCACCCGACTCGCTGTGGCGCACGACGAAGATGTCGGCGGCCATGGCCGAGAGGTTGGCGATGGTGTCCAGCAGCGACTCGCCCTTGCTGGCCGAGCTGCGCGCGATGTCCAGGTTGAACACGTCGGCCGACAGGCGCTTGGCCGCGATCTCGAACGTGGTGCGCGTGCGCGTGCTGTTCTCGAAGAACAGGTTGAACACGCTCTTGCCGCGCAGCAGCGGCACCTTCTTGACCTCGCGGTCATTGACGCTGACGAAGTTGGCCGCCGTGTCCAGGATGTGGGTGAGGATGTCCTTGGACAGTCCTTCGGTGGACAGCAGGTGGATCAGTTCGCCGTTCTTGTTGAGCTGGGGATTGCGCTTGTACAGCACGGTCAGGCCTCTTGGATGCGGAATTGGAAGACGCCGGCGTCATCGCGCGCCAGCGACAGCAGGCGGTCGGCCGGCAGCGCGATGCGCGCCGCGGCAAAGTCGGCCTGGAAGGGCAACTCGCGCCCGCCCCGGTCCACCAGCACCGCCAGGCGCACGCAGGCCGGGCGGCCGTAGTCATAGAGTTCGTTGAGCACGGCGCGCACGGTGCGGCCGGTGTAGAGCACGTCGTCCAGCACCAGGATGTCGGCGCCGTTGACGTCAAAGTCGATCTGCGTCTGGGCGCTGGTGGCCATGCCGCGCTGCGCGAAGTCGTCGCGGTGCAGGGCCGAGGACAGCACGCTGGGGTTGCCGGGCAGGTTCAGGTCCTTGTGCAGGCGCTCCACCAGCCAGGCGCCGCCCGAGGTGATGCCGGCCAGGCGGGTTTCAGGCCCCATGAGGCTGCGCACGCCGCGCAGCAGTTCGCGGTACAGGGCCTCGGCGTCCAGCACCAGGCTGCCGGCTCCCGCAATGGATTCACTCATGGAAGACTCCTCAAAAACTGTTCAAGAATGATGCAGGCCGAGGCCGCATCGGCATCCCTTGCGCCACCGGCCAGGGCCTCGGTGGTGCTGTAGCGCTCGTCCACCTCGTAGACAGGCAGGCCGAAGCGGCTCTTGAGCTGGCGGCCGAACTTCTTCGCCCGCGCCGTGTTCTCGTGCGCATTGCCGTCGGGGTGGTAGGGCACGCCGATGACCAGCGCATCGGGCTGCCACTCCTTGATGCGCTCGCCGGCCTGGGCCAAGCGGGCCTCGCCGGCCTCGGCGCGGATGGTGGGCAGCGGGTTGGCCGAGCGCAGCATGCGCGTGCCCACGGCACAGCCCGTGCGCTTGGCCCCGAAATCGAAGGCCACGAAACTCTGAAAATGGGAGGGAACGGTGGGCGGCACGGCCGTGCCGGCTGCCGCTGCTGCCTGGGACTCGGGAGCGGGCAGGCTCATGCGCGCCCCGCCTCGGGCGAGATCATCCAGCGCTGCAGGCCCAGCAGGCCCAGGGCGCGGTCATAGCGGTCGTCGACCGGGGTGTCGAAGATGACGTTGGCGTCGGCGCCCACCGTGAGCCAGGCGTTTTCGGCCAGCTCCGACTCCAGCTGTCCCTCGCCCCAGGACGCATAGCCCAGGGTGACCAGCAGGCGCTTGGGGCCTGCGCCGTCGGACAGGGCTTCGAGCACGTCCTTGGAGGTGGTCATCTCCAGGCCACCGGGAATGGTCATGGTCGAGGCGTAGGCGGACTCGTCGTCGGGCGCGCCTTCGATGACCATGGGGTCGTGCAGCACGAAGCCGCGATCGGTCTGCACGGGTCCGCCGTTGAAGACACGGTTGCCGCGAAGGTCCTCGCGGCCCAGGGCCAGATCCACCTTTTCCAGCAAGCCTTCCAGCGTAAGCTGCGAGGGCTTGTTGATAATCAGACCGAGCGCACCGCGCTCGCTGTGTTCGCACAGGTAGATCACACTGCGCGAGAACGCTTCGTCTTCCAGGCCAGGCATGGCAATCAGGAAGTGGTGCGTCAGATTGATAGGCGCAGTTTCAGCAGACATAACCACGGATTTTACCGGCGATCCATGCCACCTTCTTACCCTGTGGGCTTGGTCTGGCTGCGGCGCGACCTGCGCCTGGCCGACCATGCTGCCCTCTACCATGCGCTGCGCCAATGTCGGCAGGTGCATTGCGTGTTCATCTTCGACGACGACATCCTCGCCCCCCTGCCCCGTGCAGACCGGCGCGTGGAGTTCATCTGCCAGAGCCTGAGCGGGCTGGACGATGCGCTGCGCGAGGCCTCGGGCCGCGCCGACACCGGCCTCATCGTGCGCCGCGGCCGGCCCGCTGAGCAGATCCCGGACCTGGCCCGGCAGCTCGGCGCCCAGGCCGTGTTCTGCAACTGGGACGACGAGCCCGACGCCCTGGCCCGCGACGCCCGCGTGCGCCAGGCCCTGGCCGCCGAGGGCGTGGCCCTGCACAGCTTCAAGGACCACATGGTCTTTGCGCGCGACGAGGTGCTGACCCAGGCCGGCGCACCGTTCTCGGTGTTCACCCCGTACAAGAACGCCTGGCTGCGCCAGATCACGCCCTTCTTCCTGTCCGCCTATCCCAGCGAGCGCGACCTGCCCGAGCGCCTGGCCCCGCGCCCCGAAGGCGAGCGCCGCCCCGTGCCCACCGCAGCCGACCTGGGCTTTGAGGCCGGCACGCTGGACGGCCTGCGACTGCCCACGGGCTGCGCTGGCGCCGAGGAACTGCTGGCCGACTTCCTGCCGCGCCTGCCGCGCTACAAGCAGGCGCGCGACTTTCCCGCCGTCAAGGGCACCAGCTACCTGAGCGTGCACCTGCGCTTTGGCACGGTCTCCATCCGCCGCCTGGCAAGGCTGGCCTGGGAGCAAACGCAGAGCCAGCCCCATGATGCCGAGGGCGCCGCCACCTGGCTGTCCGAGCTGATCTGGCGCGACTTCTATTTCCAGATCCTGGTCCACCATCCGCACGTGGTGCACGCCAGCTTCAAGCCCGCCTACGACGCCATCGTGTGGGATACCGGCCCCGAGGCCGATGCGCTGTACGCCGCCTGGTGCGAGGGCCGCACCGGCTATCCGCTGGTCGATGCCGCCATGCGCCAGCTCAACACCACGGGCTACATGCACAACCGGCTGCGCATGGTGGCGGCCAGCTTTCTGGTCAAGGATCTGGGCATAGACTGGCGCCGGGGCGAGGCCTGGTTTGCGCGCCAGCTCAACGACTTCGACCTGGCGGCCAACAACGGTGGCTGGCAGTGGGCGGCCTCCACGGGCTGCGACGCCCAGCCCTGGTTCCGCATCTTCAACCCCATCACGCAAAGCCAGAAGTTCGATGCCGATGCGCGCTTCATCGAGCGCTACGTGCCCGAGCTGGCCCGCCTGCCCGCCGCGCTGCGCCACGCACCCTGGCAGGCCCGGCCGCTGGAGCTGGCCGAGGCCGGCGTGGTGCTGGGCACGGACTACCCCCATCCCGTGGTGGACCACGCAGCCGCGCGCGAGCGCACTCTGACCCGCTATGGCGTGGTCAAGCAGGCCAGCTGAAAAACCTGCTGGAATAAAAAAAGAGCAGCGGATGCTGCTCTTTTTTGTTCAGGCCACCAGCCTTCAGGCCCCTTCGCCCAGGGGCTCGCTATCCGCCTGCAGCGCCTGCAGCGACTGCGGCGCCAGCGGGCCGCCGCTGATGCTGCCGCCCTGCAGGGAGTAGTGCTGGATCAGGCCCAGCAGTTCCTCGTCCGAGTAGGGCTTGCCCAGGTAGTGGTTGGCGCCCAGCTGGCGCGCCATCTCGCGATGCTTCTGGGCGATGCGCGAGGTGATCATGACCACGGGCAGGTCGCGCAGGGCCTCGTCGGCGCGGATGTTGCGCAGCAGGTCGAAGCCGTCCATGCGCGGCATCTCGATGTCGGACAGCACCAGGGTCGGGCGTTCCTCGGCCAGGCGCTCCATGGCCTGCAGGCCGTCGGCCGCCAGGGCCACGCGGTAGCCTTCGCGCTGCAGCAGGCGCTGGGTGACGCGGCGCACGGTGATGGAGTCGTCCACCACCAGCACCAGCGGCACCGAGGCCGGCCCTGCGCTGGCCAGCACGGCTTCGCCGTCGCCCTGGCCTGCGGCGCGCTCGGCCTCTTCGGTCCGGGCGCGCACCTCGTCGCCATAGACGTTGGCCAGCGCCACGGGGTTGTAGATCTGCACCACGGCGCCCGAGGCCAGCACCGACATGCCGGTCAGGCCGGGCAGGCGGGCCAGCTGGGGGCCGAGGTTCTTGATCACCACTTCCTGGTTGCCCAGCACTTCGTCCACGTGCAGCGCAATGCGCTGCGCCGCGCTGCGCAGGATGACCACGGGCCGGGTGCGGCCCACGGTTTCCTCGCTGCGCAGCGAGGACTGCCACAGCGCGCCGGCCCAGTAGAACGGCAGGGTCTCGCTGCCGTCTTCGAAGCTGTGGCTGGCATAGGCCTGCTGCAGCAGCTCCAGCGGCGCGCGGCGCACGATTTCCACCAGGCTGGCGGGCACGCCGACCAGCAACTGGCCCGCGCGCAGCATGACCACCTGGGTGACGGCGGTCGTCAGCGGCAGCACGAGGCGGAAGGCACTGCCCCGGCCCGCCTCGCTGTGGGTTTCGATGCGGCCGCCCAGCGCGTTGACTTCGGAGCGCACCACGTCCATGCCGATGCCGCGCCCGGCCACGCCGGTCACCTCGGTGGCCGTGGTGAAGCCGGGCTCGAAGATCAGGCGGCCTGCGTCCTGCTCCGTCAGCGTCTGGTCCTCGGGCCACAGGCCCTGGGCCACGGCCTTGTCGCGGATGCGCTGCAGGTTCAGGCCGGCGCCATCGTCCTCCACCGACAGCGCCACGTCGTTGCGCTCCTGGCTCAGGATGATTTCAATGGTGCCCATGGCGGGCTTGCCTGCGGCGGCACGCTGCTCGGGCGACTCGATGCCGTGGGCCACGCAGTTGCGCAGCAAGTGCTCGAAGGCCGGCATCATGCGGTCCAGCATGCCCCGGTCCATTTCAATGGTGCCGCCCAGGATGTTCAGCCGCACCTGCTTGCCCATCTCCTTGGAGGTTTGGCGGACCACGGCGTACAGGCGCTCGGCCAGGGAGTCGAACTCCACCATGCGCGTGCGCAGCAGGTCGCGCTGCAACTCGCGGGCCTGGCGGCCCTGGGCGACCAGGTCGTCCTCGGCGCCGGCCATGTCGCGCTGCAGGTTGCGCTGCACGGTGGCCACGTCGTTGACCGACTCGGCCATCATGCGGGTGAGTTCCTGCACGCGCGTGAAGCGGTCGAACTCCAGCGGGTCGAAGCCCACGGCCGAGTCCTTGGACAGGGCCAGGCGCGACTGCATCTGGCTCTCGGCCTGGACCTCGATGTCGCGCAGCTGCATGCGCAGGCGCTCCAGGTTGCCGGCCAGCTCGTCCAGCGAGCCACGGGCCTGGGCCAGGCGCGCATCGACACGCGAGCGCACAATCAGCACCTCGCCAGCCTGGCTGATCAGGCGGTCCAGCAGCTGGGCGCGCACGCGCACCGTCTGCTGGGCACCGGCGCGCAGCGGCGCAGTGACAGGCGCTGGCACAGGGGCCGCGGCCGCCGGTGATCCAGCCGCTGCCGATGCGTCGGAGGCCGCAGCCGCTGCAGGCTCGTCGAGGGAGATTTCATCGCCCAGGTCCAGCGGCGCTTCCTGCGCCTGCTCACCGGCCACGCGCAACACGTCGAAGCCGGCCTGCAGCGCGTCGAAGCTGCCCAGCAAGGGCTCGATCTGCTCGGCGGTCGGAGATTCGCCATCGACCCGCTCCACGGCAGATTCAAGGCGGTGGGCCATCTCGCCCAGGCGCATGGCGCCCGCCAGCCGGGCACTGCCCTTGAGCGTGTGCAGGGCGCGCAGGGTTTCGTGGCGCGCCTCGTCCAGCGAGGGCCGGCCATGCCAGCGGCGCAGCGCGGCGCCCAGGCGGGGCAGCAGCTCGATGGCCTCTTCCTCGAAGATGGGGAACAGGTCGGGATCGACCTCGTCCAGCGCATCGATGTCATCGTCCAGGTCGCTGCCCACGGCCACGGCATGGGCGATGGCCTCGTCGATGCGGCGCTGCAGCTCGGCTTCGTGGCGCGCATCGTTGACCAGGGGACGCATGGAGTAGGCCAGGGGCGCCACCGACGGTGTCTGCGCCTGGGCACCGGCGTCGAGCACGGCGTCCGTGCCATCGCTGCCGTCCTGAGGCTCCAGCTGGTCCAGTTGGTCCAATTGGTCCAGCTGCTCCAGCGCGTCCAGGCGGCTGTCCGGCGCGTCTGCGGCCTCGATGTCCAGCGCCAGCAGTGCCTGCAGGGCTTCTTCCACGCCCGGCTGGGGCGTCTTGAGGAAACCGGCGGCGAACTGGTGCAGCAGGCGCTGCACTTCGTCGGAGGCCGCCACGCAGGCGGCAACCTGGTCGGGCGTGCCACAGCGCTGCGGCTGCAGATGGGTCAGCGTATGTTCCAGCAGGCGCGCCAGGTCCGACAAGGCCTTGAAGCCCACGGTGGCCGAGCTTCCGGCCAGCGAATGCGCAAAGGCGACGGCGTCGTCGGGCACGGGCTCGCCGGGCTCGGTCGCCCATTGCTGCAGCGTCAGGTCCAGGCGGCGCGACCATTCGTCGGCCTCGTTGAGGTAGACGTTGTACAGCGGCGCGCTGATGCGCAGGCCATCCACGACCTTGAAGCCATCGGCGTCGATGCCGGACAGATCCTCGTCGCCGGACTCTTCGGCCTGCGGGGTTTCTGCCTCGGGCACCTCGGGCGCCTTGACCGACTCGACTGCGTCGGATGCTTCAACCGCTTCAACCGTTTCTGGCGCTTCGTCCGCTTCAACCGCCTCAACCGTTTCTGGCACCGCGATCATCTCGATCGCTTCGGCGGGTGCCGCTGCCGGTGTCAGGCCCAGATCCAGGTCCAGCCCTTCGAAAGGTGCCAGGGGCACGGCGGCTTGCGGTGCTTCAGTTTCAGTTCCAGCTTCGGCTTCGATGGCGGCGGCCTCGGGCAGCGCGGGCGGGTCGCCCGCGACGACGGCCAGGGCCTCCTGCTCGCTGTCGCGCATGGCGGCTTCGAAGGCCGCAAAGTCCAGTTCCTCGACGGCGTCGGTGGCCAGTTCGGCAGGCGCCTCGGCGGCTTGCGGCGTCAGTGTCTCCAGCGACTCCTGCGGCGCGGCGGCCGAAGGCTTGGGGTCCGGCTCCAGCAGGTCGAAGTCCAGCGCAAAGTCCAGCTCGCCAGAGGTCTGGACGGGCTGGGCGGGCGTGGCCTGCTCGAGCACATCCAGGTGTTCTGCCTGCGGCTCCTGGGCCACGGGCGCGAATTCCTCGATTGCGGCGGTAGCGGGTGCGGGCTCGAGTTCGGGTTCGGGCTGTGCGAGGGGCTCGGCACGCGGTGTGCGCGGCACCAGGGCCACGTCGGCGCGCAGGCCTTCCAGGCGCATGGCATCGGCCGCAGCGCGGAAAGGCGTGGCCTGCCAGGCGTCGGCCTGGTGGCGCTCTATGGCCGAGGCCCAGGCGCCAAAGGCGCGCAGCGCATCGCTGGCCAGCTCCTGCATGGGCTGGGGCATGGCCTTTTGCTCGGCCAGCCAGGCGTTGAGCATCTGCTCCATGGCCCAGCCGGCTTCGCCGAATTCATCCAGGCCCACCATGCGCGAACTGCCCTTGAGCGTATGGAAGGCGCGGCGCAGCGTGGTCTGCTCGCTGAGGTTGCCCGGCTCGTCGGCCAGGGCGCGCAGGGCCTGCAGGCCGTTGTCCACCACCTCGCGGGCCTCTTCCAGGAAGATGCCCAGCAGTTCGTCGTCCGAGTCTTCTTCCGAGACCGACAGGCCGGCCGGCGGGGGCACGGGCTCGGACACGGATGCAGAGACGGTTTCAGGCGCAGATTCGGCTGCGGGCTCTGGCTCGACCAGGGACTGGTCCAGCTGGAAGACCGGCTCGGCCGGCGCTTCGAGGGCCTTGGCGAATTGCGCCAGTTCCGCGGCATCGGCCAGCGCGTCCTGCTCGGCGGCCGCGGGCTGGGCCAGCGGCTCAGTCGCGATGTCCACGGGAGCCGGGGGCGGCGGGGGCGGCGTGGAGGGCGCGGCAAATTGCGGCTCGGCGATGGCGTCCTGCGGCACGGGCAGCGGCTGGGCCACGGCAACGGCTTCGCGCTGCGGCGGCACGGCGGCGGTGTCCAGGGCGGGCAGTTGCTCGGGCGCCTTGCCCGCATCATCGGCCCGGTGGCCGCGACGGCCCATGAGGATGCGCAGGCCGCCTTCGGCCTCGTCATAGACGAAGAGCTTGCGCGCCATGCTGCGCTGGTAGCTCAGCATGTCGATCAGAAAGCCCATGGCGCCCAGGCTGTTGCCCAGTTTCTCGAACACCTGGGGACGTTCTGCGTCGTCGATCTCACCCAACACCAGCCGTTCCACGGTCTCGCGCATGCGCTGCATGGCCTGCGTGGCCTGGTCCAGGCCCAGCACGGACAGCACGCCGCGCATCTGGGCCATCTGGCCCGAGACGGGTGCCAGCACGGTGGCATCGGCAGGATTGCGGAAATATTGGTCCAGGTGCCGCTCGGCCTCGGCCAGCGTGGCACGCAGCTCGCCCACGACCGAGCCCATGGTCTGGTGGTCGCTGGCCTGGCGGTACAGCTCCTCCATCCAGGGCTCCAGCGGACGCGCGGGCGCGCCCTGCAGGGATTCCTCCAGGCGCTGGACCAGGTTGGCGGACTGCTCGGCCAGTTCCTCGTCGCCCATGTCCATGGTGGCAAAGGCCGCCTGCAGGTAGAGCACGGAGGTGGCCACTTCCATGGCCAGTTCGGCCGGTGGCGGCTCGCCGATGCGGGCCACGGTTTCGGCCACCTTGATCAGCATGCGCGCCAGGCCATGGCTGGCCGGGTGCAGCTTGACCAGGGATTCGGCCACCTGGGCGAACTGGTCCACCACGGTCTTGGTGCGGGCACGGTCGCCGCCGGCAAGGGCGGACCAGGTATCGGCTGCCGTGGTGATGCGCTTGCGCGCCTGCACCAGCACCGCCGGGTCGTAGCGGCCAAAGCGTGTCTGCTGGTAGTCCACCTGGGGCTGGGCCTGCATGCCATAGGCCTGGCGCACCGCCTGCAGGGCGGCGCCAGCCTGCTCGGCAGGGCGGGCCTGGGCGCAGAAGAACAGCAGGTCCTGCAGCAGCCGCGCAGGCGGCGTGCGGTCGCCCTTGGCCATGGCCGCGTACTGCATGAGCACGCGCGAGGCCATTCGCTTGACGTACAGGTCGACAACGATCATCCCGCGCGACTGCGCGTCGAAGAAGCCGGCCGCCACCTTCCAGAAGCTGCGCGCGGTGACATCCTCGGTCTGGCCCACGGCAAAGCGCAGGCACAGGTCGCGCATCTGGGCGGCGGCCTCGCGGTCGTCGCTCTTGACCATGCGCAGCACCACGCCGTCGAGCAGGGCCCGGGCATCGGGGCCGTAGGCCAGCGGCTCGGGCTGGCGCGCCCACTCGGGCTCGCGCGCGCGGCGCTCGGCAGGCCACAGGTCGGCCGGGTGCACCTTGTCGTTGCCGGCCAGCGCCTGGGTGTCGCGGTATTGGGGAAACAGGGCCACGGCCGAGACGGTCTTGCCGGCCAGCACGGTTTCCAGGTATTCGATGAGCGCGAAGCTGGCGCGCTCCAGCGTGGCGGCAGCCTGGTCGGTGCACAGCTCGGGGCGCTGCACGAAGCGCTGCACGGCACTTTCCATGCCGCGCAGCACCAGGGCCGGAGAGCCCAGGCCCACCATTTCGAGGGCGCCGCAGGCCTGGTGCAGTTGCTGGCGGGCGATGCGCAGGGCCGAGGTGTCAAGTTCCTCAAGGTCCGAGGCGCGCGCCGCATCGGCATCGCGCACGAAACGGGCCACCGCCTTGCTCGCCCCTTCCAGCGACTTGCGCAGCTCATCGAGCACCCAGGCCAGCGGGCCCAGGTCCTGTTCGGTGTGCGCGGCCTGCGCCGCGCCCGTTTGCGATTCGTCAACCACTGACATGGACAGTTCCCCAAGCCCCTAGGGCCTGTGCATAGCTATGTTGGACCGGGTCAGGCAATCTTGAAACGCGCCACCGACTGGCGCAGTTCCTCGGCCATGTGCGAGAGTTCGCGCACCTGCTGTGCCGTGGTGCGCGTACCTTCGCCCGTCTGCTCGGTCACCGCGAAAATGTGCTGGATGTTCTCGGCCACGTCGTTGGCCAGAACGGCTTCGCGCGAGGTGGACGAGGAGATCAGCTCGATCAGCTCGGCCAGATGGCGCGACACGGAGTCGATCTCGGTCAGCGCGGTGCCGGCGGAGTCGGACAGGCGGGCCCCCTCGACCACACCCTGGGTGGAGCGCTCCATGGCGGCCACGGCATCCTGGGTGTCGGTCTGAATCGCCTTCACCAGCGCCGCGATCTGGCGCGTCGCGTCGGCCGAGCGTTCGGCCAGGCGCTGCACTTCTTCGGCCACCACCGAGAAGCCGCGACCGGCTTCACCGGCCGATGCGGCCTGGATGGCGGCGTTCAGCGCCAGCACGTTGGTCTGCTCGGTAATGTCGGAAATCAGCTCGGTGATTTCGCCGATCTCCTGCGAGGATTCGCCCAGCCGCTTGATGCGCTTGGAGGTTTCCTGGATCTGGTCGCGGATGGAGTTCATGCCGCCGATGGCGTTCTGCACGGCCTTCAGGCCCAGGTCGGCAGCTTCCAGCGACTGGCGCGCCACCTGGGCAGATTCCTGCGCCTGGGTGGAGACCTCGTTGATGCGGCCGGCCATGTCCAGCACGGAGCGGCCGGTTTCGCGGATCTCGCGCAGCTGTTCGGTCGATGCGGCCAGCAGCTCGGTGGAGTTGGCATCCACCTCGGCCGTGGTCTGCGCCACGCGCGTTGCCGTGTTCTGCACGCTGCCCACCAGGGCGCGCAACTCTTCCACCGTGTAGTTCACCGAGTCGGCGATGGCGCCGGTGATGTCCTCGGTCACGGTCGCTTCCTGCGTCAGATCGCCCTCGGCCACCGACTGCAACTCGTTCATCAAACGCAAAATGGCGGCCTGGTTGGCGTCGTTGATGCGCTTGGCTTCATGCTCCTGCACGCGCGACTCTTCCTGGCGGCGTTCGGCAGCTTCCTGGCGCAGGCGGCTGTCGAGCAGCTGCACGCGGGACAGGCCCACACCGCACAGCAGCACCAGCACGGTGGCCAGGGCCAGCAGGCCCATGGGCAGCGAGCCGATGCCGGCGCCGCTTTGCAGCTTGGTCTGCAGGTCTTCCAGCTGGCGGCGCAGCGGTTCGCTGTCGGCGTTGATGGCGGTCTGTGCCTCGCGGGCGGAGACCAGGCCCTGCAGGTTGCCCAGAATGGCGCTGGCCTCGGTGCGGGTCTCTTCGTAGAGCTTGATCAGTGCCTCGATCTGCTCGCGGGTCTGGGCGTCGCGCGTGGGGGGCAGGCGCAGTTCGCTGCTGCCGCCCAGCAGGCTTTCGGAGATTTCCTTGAACGAGTTCAAGTCCTTGCCCAGCAGGAACACGGCCTCGGGGCTCACGCCTTCGGCGGTCTGGAATTCGTTGGCCGACTTGCCGATACGCTGGGTCAACATCACCAGCTGGCCTGCGGCCGAGATCTCGGCGGGGCTGGCGCCCTGCTGCAGCTTGAGCGAGGAGATGGTTTCGGCGATCTCCAGCAGGTCCGAGGACTGGCGGTTGATGGTGCGCAGCGCGTCGCCGACCTGGGTCAGGATCTGCTTTTGCTCCATCACCACCTTGGCGCTTTGCTCGGCGCGCTCCATCAGCGGCATGATCTGGCCCAGCTCGTCGGCGTAGGCGCCGCCCAGCGGGCGCACGCCCATGGAGTCATCGCCCGAGGTGAGGGCGCGCACGTTGCGTGCCAGCACGCCCGCACTGTCTTGCACGTCCGCAAACGAAGGTGCCGCGCCGGTCAGCGCCTGCGACACCGACTTGGCAAGGCGCTGCGACTGCATCAGGGCCTGGCCGGTGGCGGCCAGCTGCTGTGCCGAGCCGTCCGCCTGGCGCAGAGCCCATGCCGCCGCCAGCACCAGGGCCAGCACGGAAACGCCCAGCAGCGTGGACAGCGTGCGCTGGTGGCGCGCGGCAGGCGCGCGGCCCAGCAGCGGCAGGACCACCGTTTCCTGGTCCAGGACTGCGCCGGCATCGCCCGGCATGGCGTCGGGCGCGCCCTGCACGGTCATGGACGCATCGAGTGCGTACATATCCTGGGAGACGGTGTCTCCGAGCATGCTGTTGTCCGCGCCCGAGCCGGAGTCGGCCGGCTTGCGTTGGAAGCGATTTGCAAGACGTTGCAAGAATGACATGGGACGACCTTCAGAAACTCAGGCGCGAATGCTCAGAAACTCGGAGGTTTGGGACAGGCGCTGCAATTGCAGCTCCTGCCAGCGGTGGCCCGCTTCATCGATATGCACGGGGCCGAAAAAGGCGGGGGATTGCTCGGGCGCGGGCTCGGTGCGCACAAAGGCGTCGGCGCTGCGCAGGCCCTGCAGGCGGTCCACCAGCAGGGAGGCGTTCACTTCCAGCGCGGCATTGAAGGCCAGCAGGCTGGACTCGGCCAGCGCCGGTTCGCTGCGCGCCACGCCATGGCCCAGCAGGCTGGCCAGGTCGATCACCCCGGCCAGGGTGCCGCGCAGGTTGGCAATGCCCAGGAACCAGGGCTTTGTATAGGGCACGGGCTGTACGCCGGCCCAGGGAAAGATCTCGCCGGACTGGCCCAGCGGCATCAGGTAGTTGCGCCCGCCGGCCTGGACGGCCAGCCAGGCCGCCACCTTGACGCCTTCGCTGCGTGCGGCCTGGAGACGGCCGGCCAGACGGGATTGCAGATCGCGCAGTGCTTCACGGTTCGCCATGGCCAGCGCACCGCGTCAGTTCAGCGCCGCGATCTTGGCCTGCAGCTCGCCTGCATCCACCGGCTTGGTGATGTAGTCACGCGCGCCCTGGCGCATGCCCCAGACCCGGTCGGTTTCCTGGTTCTTGCTGGTGCACATGATGATGGGCAGGTCCGCGTACAGCGGGTCGCGCGTGATGGCGCGCGTGAGCTGAAAGCCGTTCTGGCCGGGCATGACCACGTCCATCAGGATCAGGTCGGGCCGCTCTTCGGCCAGGCTGCGCAGGGCTTCCTCGCCGTTCTCGGCCGTACGTACCTGCAGTCCCTGCTTTTGCAGCATGTCGGACAGAAACATCAGTTCGGTCTTGGAATCGTCCACGACCAGGACTTTGCGGATGGGCATCAAAGTGCTCCTATGGTTTGCTTGCCGAACTGCTCCACGGCCTGCAGCAGCTGGTCTTTGGTGAAGGGTTTCGTGAGGTAGTCCTGGCAGCCCACCATGCGCCCGCGCGCCTTGTCGAATACGCCGTCCTTGGACGAGAGCATGACCACGGGCGTATCGGAAAAGCGCGCGTTGCGCTTGATGATGGCGCAGGTCTGGTAGCCGTCCAGCTTGGGCATGAGGATGTCGCAGAAGATCAGCTGGGGCTGATAGTCGTTGACTTTGGACAGTGCGTCGAAGCCGTCGTCGGCCAGGAGCACTTCGTGCCCGCCCTGTTTGAGGAAGATTTCTGCGCTGCGGCGGATGGTATTGCTGTCATCCACCACGAGTACGCGCAAGGGTGCGCCCGATGTCGTCACTGAGAAACCTCCCGGAAATGTATGAGTCGGCGCGGGTGGTCCCGCGCTCAGATTTCGACCATCTCAAAGTCTTCTTTACGTGCACCGCATTCGGGACAGGTCCAATTCATGGGCACGTCATCCCAACGCGTCTGGGGTGCGATGCCATGCTCGGGGCAGCCTTGCGCCTCGTCATAGATCCACCCGCAGATCAAGCACATCCAAGTTTTAGGGTCGGTCACAGCTTAAAGGGCCTTCACATAGAATGCAACGATTGTATCTAGTCATAACCACCCGCCACGGCCTTCGCTGGCGGGGCGCAAACTGGGCTGAGCCATGGCATTGAACCCCTCCAACTCCCCCAGTCCCGACACCGAATTGGTGGACGAAACCGCTCCCGTATGCGTGCTGGTCTTCAACGCCAGCGACCCCAGCGGAGCAGGTGGCCTGTCGGCCGACATCGCCACCATCGCCTCGGTCGGCGGTCATCCGCTGCCCGTGGTCACGGGTGCCTACGCACGCGATTCGGCCAAGATCTTCGAGCATTTTCCCTTTGACGACGAGGCCGTGGCCGAGCAGGCGCGCGCCGTGCTGGAGGACATACCCGTGTCCGCCATCAAGGTCGGCTTCGTGGGCAGCCCGGGCAACCTGGCGGCGATCGCCGAGATAGCTTCCGACTATCCCGACATCCCCATCGTCTGCTACATGCCGGACCTGTCGTGGTGGGAGGAAGACCCGCTCGACCAGTACATGGACGCGCTCAAGGAGCTTGTGCTGCCGCAAACCTCGGTGTTGGTTGGAAGCCACAGTACGCTGTGCCGCTGGCTGCTGCCCGACTGGAGCAACAGCCGCAGCCCCACGGCGCGCGACATCGCCATGGCGGCCGAGGCCCTGGAAGTGCCCTACGTGCTGGTCACCGGCATCCCCCTGCCCGACCAGTTCGTGGACAACGTGCTGGCCACGGCGCAGTCCGTGCTGGGCAACAGCAAGTACGAGATGTTCGACGCCACGTTCACCGGCTCGGGTGACACCCTGTCGGCCGCGCTGGCGGCCCTGGTGGCCAGCGGCAACGACCTGGGGCTGGCCACGCAGGAGGCGCTGGAGTACCTGGACCGCAGCCTGGACAGCGGCTTTCGCCCCGGCATGGGCCACTTCATCCCGGACCGCATGTTCTGGGCCCAGCCCGAACCCGAGGACGAAGACGCCGAGGCGGCCGAGCCGCTCACCGAGCTTGACGCCGACACCCAGGCCATCGAAGGCTTCGTGATGCCGCCCCATGACACCAAGCATTGAGGCAGGCCGCCCCTGAGCGGCTGCGCCCTTGCTTGGCGCCTCTGGCTTGTACCCCGCACATGGCAGACTCCTGCACTATGACCACTGACCTGAATATTCCCCTGTTCGAACGCGCCAAGGCCGTGATCCCCGGCGGCGTGAATTCACCCGTGCGCGCCTTCAACGCCGTGGGCGGCACGCCGCGCTTCGTGCGCCGTGCGCAGGGCGCGCATTTCTGGGACGAGAACGCCCAGCAGTTCACCGACTACATCGGCTCCTGGGGTCCGATGATCCTGGGCCACGGCCACCCCGAGGTGATGGCCGCCGTGCAGGCCGCCGCGCTGGAAGGCTTCTCCTTCGGCGCACCCACGGAGCGCGAGGTCGTGCTGGCCGAGAAGATCCTCTCGCTCATGCCCTCCATGGACATGGTGCGCATGGTCAGCTCGGGCACCGAGGCCGGCATGAGCGCGCTGCGCCTGGCGCGCGGCTTCACGGGCCGCAACAAGATCATCAAGTTCAACGGCTGCTACCACGGCCATGCCGACGCGCTGCTGGTCAAGGCCGGCTCGGGCCTGGCGACGTTTGGCGCCTCCTCCTCGGCCGGCGTGCCGCAGGACGTGGTCAAGGACACCGTGGTGCTGGAATACAACGACGTGGGCCAACTCGAAGAGGCCTTCGCCCAGTTCGGCGACCAGATCGCCTGCGTGATCATGGAGCCCATTGCCGGCAACATGAACTTCGTGCGCGCCAGCGTGCCCTTCACGCGCCGCATCCGCGAACTCACGCGCGAGCATGGCGCGCTGATGGTCTACGACGAGGTGATGACCGGCTTTCGCGTGGCCCTGGGCAGCGCCCAGAGCCTGTACGCCCAGCAGATCGAAGGCTTTGCGCCCGACATCACCGTGCTGGGCAAGGTCATCGGCGGCGGCATGCCCATGGCGGCCTTCGGCGCGCGCCGCGAGATCATGGAAAAGCTCTCGCCCCTGGGCCCGGTCTACCAGGCCGGCACGCTGTCGGGCAACCCCATTGCCACGGCCTGCGGCCTCAAGACGCTGGAGCTGATCAGCGAGCCGGGCTTCCACGACGCCCTGCACGCGAAGACCGGCCGCCTGATGGCCGGCTTCAAGGCCGAGGCCGACGCCGCCGGCGTGCCCTTCAGCGTGGACCACCAGGGCGGCCTGTTCGGCTTCTACCTGCTGCCCGAGCTGCCCAGCACCTGGACCGAGGTCATGAAGACCGATGGCGCACGCTTCAACCGCTTCTTCCACGGCATGCTGGAGCGCGGCCACTACTTTGCGCCCGCCCTGTACGAGGCCGGCTTCGTGAGCGCCGCGCACACGGACGCGGACATCGACAAAACCATCGAAGCCGCGCGCGAAGTGTTCAAGACGCTCTGATATCCGCAGATATCTTCCCTTGCACGCCAACGCCACCAACGCCGTGATCCGGCGCTGGCGTGCAGGTCACATCACTCGTCGTCGCCCTGGTCCACGAACTCCACCAGCTCCGGCAGCATCTCCAGCTGCTGGATAGCGTCCTTGAGCCGCAGGCCAAAGCGTGACTGAGGCCGCCCGAAGGCGCCCTGCGCCAGCCGCAGCGCCGCCGTTGCCTTGACCCATTCCACCTCGAAGGCATAGCGGTCCGCGTGCTGCTGGACACTCATGCGCTTGATGTGTTCCAGCGCCAGCTCCACGACGCAGTCCACATCGATTTCACTGTCGTCCCTGTCGGGATCGTCGGTCATCAGCTCGATCAACTGCTGCAGCGTGCTGTGCACCAGGCCCAGCGAAGCATGCATGGCCTGCTGCCAGGTGGGAAGAAGGGGTGGTTGGGGAGAGTTCGCCTGTACGGCGGTGAGAGGGTGCATGTCTTGGCTCCTGTTGGAATCAAGGAACCACCCGCGCCGCTTCGACACGGAAACAGGTGGACGGGATGTTCGAAGCACGTCAACAGCCGTGCGGACGCCCTTACGGGTAGCCCCATCCCGCCCGTAACCGACAGGACTCGCGCGCACGAACGCGCCAGTCCCAAAGATCTGGACATGACAGAACCCCGCTTTTCGCTGGGGGTCACAAACGCTGTTGAAAAGATGCTTCGACACACCGGGCCTTTCGGCCTGCCGCAAGTGTAATAGCTGAGTACTTCAAAACCAGGCCGAGCGCAGCGACGGCCCGCCTCCACCCCCCGTATGTCAGCGCCTGCGTCGGGCCGCCTGCGGGGTTGCAGTCCTGCCGAAGGACAGGACTGCCTCGTCATCTGACTCGCCGTGATTGTTTGAACGGAGCGCGTAGCGCGAAGTGAGTTTCACGGCGAACCCCGCAGGCGGCCCGACGCAGGTTGCCCCGCAGCGCAGCGAAGGGGTCGCGGACATCCGGGTCGTCTTTCTTTTGCCTCCTTTTCTTTGACGAATCAAAGAAAAGGAGGTCGGCCGCCGGGCCGAAACCCGGCCTCGAAAAACAACCACCCGGCAGGGTCAAAAACGAAACCCAGCCCTTACCAAAGCGAAGGCCCGTTCAGCCCAAGCGAAACGCACCCCGTGCCCGCTCCACCTCACCCCTCACCACACACCCCAAAACATGGTCATTGACCAACCCCATGGCCTGCATGAACGAGTAGACAGTCGTAGGCCCCACGAACTTCCACCCGAGCTTCTTCAACTCCTTGGACAGCGCCCGAGACTCGGCCGTCTCGGACACGGGCCCGTCACCGGTCACGGGTGCAGGCGCATGGCGCCAGAAGAAGGCCGACAGCGAGCCTTGCGCCTCCACCATCTCCAGCGCCCGCTGCGCGTTGTTGATCACGGCCTCGATCTTGCCGCGATGCCGCACGATGCCCGCATCGCCCAGCAGCCGCAGCACGTCGTCTTCGGTGAAGCGCGCGACCTGGTGGAAGTCGAAGCCCGCAAAGGCCGCGCGGAAGTTCTCGCGCTTGTTGAGGATGGTCAGCCAGCTCAGGCCGGACTGGAAGCCTTCGAGGCTGAGCTTCTCGAACAGGCGCCGGTCGTCGGTGACGGGAAAGCCCCATTCACGGTCGTGGTAGGCCAGGTAGCCGTCCGTGGCGGCGCACCAGTGGCAGCGCGGCCGGCCGTCAGGGGCGGTGAACAGGCGGGACATGGTCAGGATTTCCCGGGCTCGGGAGAGGGGAGGGACAGCAGCCAGGCCGCCATCTGCAGGGATTGCGCCGTATCGAGGTGCGGGTGGCGCGGCATGATGGCGCGGCCCCATTCGCCGGCCCCGCCCTCGCGGATCTTGCGCGCCAGGTAGTCGGCGGCATCTTCGCGGGCCCGGTAGCGCTCGGCGATCTGCTGGAAGGACGGGCCCACGTAGTGGCGCACCATGCCGTGGCAGCGCAGGCAGTCATTGCCCTCGACCAGGGCCTTGCCGGCAAGCAGCCGGGGGCCTGCATCCGTACCGGCCTCTGTACCTGCGCCTGCGCCTGCACCTGCATTTGGATCTGCAGCTGCCGCCACGGCAGCCGCCGGCAGGCCAGCAGCAGGTGCAACGGGCGCAACAGCCGGCCCGCGCATGATGCGCCAGCCGATGTTGAAGACACCCAGCGCCACCAGCAGCATGAAGACCACGAGCGCCCAGCCCAGCCAGCGGGGCCGGTGGGGGGCGTCGTCGCCCTCGTCGTCTGCGCCAGGAGGCAGTTGGCCGGCCATCAGTGGCGGAAGTGGCGCACGCCGGTGAAGACCATGGCGACGCCGCGCTCGTTGGCGGCATCAATGACTTCCTGGTCGCGCATGGAGCCACCGGGCTGGGCCACGCAGGTGGCGCCTGCGTCAACGACCACGTCCAGGCCGTCGCGGAAGGGGAAGAAGGCATCGCTGGCCACGACCGTGCCCTGCAGGCTCAGCTTGGCGGCCTCGGCCTTGATGGAGGCGATGCGTGCCGAGTCCAGGCGGCTCATCTGGCCTGCGCCCACGCCCATGGTCATGCCGTTCTTGCAGAACACGATGGCATTGCTCTTGACGTACTTGGCGACCTTCCAGGCGAACAGCAGGTCCTGCAGTTCTTCGGGGCTAGGCTGCTTGACGGTGACGACCTTGAGGTCGGCCAGGGCCAGCTCATGGTTGTCGGCGGTCTGCAGCAGCAGGCCCGAGCCGACGCGCTTGGCGTCCATGGCGTTGCGGCCCTGGTCCCAGGCGCGCTCTCCACCGGCCGGCAGGGCGATCTTCATCAGGCGCACATTGACCTTGGGCTTGAAGATTTCCAGCGCCTCGGCCGTGAAGTCGGGGGCCATCAGCACCTCGACGAACTGCTTGACCACGGCCTCGGCCGCTGCCTTGTCCACCGTGCGGTTGAAGGCGATGATGCCGCCGAAGGCGCTGGTGGGGTCGGTCTGGAAGGCCTTGGCATAGGCTTCGTGCGCGTCCTTGCCCACGGCCACGCCGCAGGGGTTGGCGTGCTTGACGATCACGCAGGCAGGCTGCTCGAAGCTCTTGACGCATTCCCAGGCGGCGTCGGCGTCGGCGATGTTGTTGTACGACAGCTCCTTGCCCTGCAGCTGCTCGCCCGTGACCAGGGAGCCGGGAGCCGGATACAGGTCGCGGTACAGGGCGGCCTGCTGGTGGCTGTTTTCGCCGTAGCGCAGGTCCTGCACCTTGGTGAAGTGGCCGTTGCTCTGGCCGGGGAAGGGGCTGCGCTCGGGCACGTAGGCTTCGGACAGCTTCTCGTCCTCGAACTTCACGCTGGACAGGTAGTCGCTGATGGCGCCGTCGTACTGAGCGATGCGGTTGAAGGCGGCCACGGACAGCGCAAAGCGCAGCTTGTCGGACAGCTTTCCGTTGGCCTTGAGTTCACCCAGCACGGCCTCGTACTGGCCGGCGTCGGTGATCACGCCCACGTCGGCCCAGTTCTTGGCGGCAGAGCGCACCATGGCCGGGCCGCCGATGTCGATGTTCTCGATGGCGTCGGCCAGCGTGCAGCCGGCCTTGGCCACGGTGGCCTCGAAGGGGTAGAGGTTCACCACCAGCAGGTCGATGGTGTCGATGCCGTGCTCCTTGAGGGCCGCCATGTGGGCGGGCAGCTCGCGGCGCGCCAGCAGGCCGCCGTGGACCTTGGGGTGCAGGGTCTTGACGCGGCCGTCCAGCATCTCGGGGAACTGGGTGACTTCGGCGACCTCGGTCACGGGCAGGCCGGCCTCGGCCAGCAGCTTGGCGGTGCCGCCGGTGGACAGCAGCTTGATGCCCAGGGCGTGCAGGCCTTGGGCGAATTCGACGATACCGGTCTTGTCAGAGACGGAGAGCAGGGCGTTCATGGGCGTCAGTGCAGGGAGTTTGAAGAAATGGAGATTCGTGCCGCTCAGAGCATGTCGTGCTCGAGCAGCTTCTTGCGCAGCGTGTTGCGGTTCAGGCCCAGCCAATCGGCAGCGCGGGACTGGTTGTTGTCGGCCTGGGTCATCACCACTTCCAGCAGCGGCTTTTCGACCAGGTGGATCAGCATGTCGTACATGCCGTTGGGCTTTTCGCCGTCGAGATCGCGGAAATACCCCTCCAGGCTTTCACGCACGCATTGTTCGATGTTCTGGTTGCTCATACTGTCATTCCTGCGGGCTCTCCGAATTCGGCGCTTGTGGCGCCGGCATCGATGGCGGCCGGTATCCGGTCCATCTGTGCGCCCAGGGCGTCCAGATAGTCGGCCACGGCCTGCCATTGCACCGCGCAGTCCTCGATGGTGTTGATGTGTTGTCTGAATGCTTCACCGCCCGGCAGGCTGCGCAGGTACCAGGCGATGTGCTTGCGCGCGCTGCGCACGCCGGTGCCCTCGCCGTACAGGCTGTAGTGGTCCTGCAGGTGGTCCAGCAGCAGCCGGCGCAGCTCGGCCACCAGGGGCGGGGCCATGTGCTCGCCCGTGGCCATGAAGTGCGCGATCTCGCGGAAGATCCACGGCCGGCCCTGGGCCGCGCGGCCGATCATCACGGCATCGGCGCCCGTGTAGGCGAGCACGTCGCGCGCCTTCTCGGGGCTGGTGATGTCGCCGTTGGCCACCACGGGCACGCGCACCGCCGCCTTGACGGCAGCGATGGTGTCGTACTCGGCAAAGCCCTTGTAACCCTGCTCGCGCGTGCGGCCGTGCACGGTGAGCATCTGTATGCCCACCTCCTCGAAGCGGCGGGCCAGCACCACGGCGTTCCTGTGCGCGTCGCACCAGCCGGTGCGCATCTTCAGCGTGACGGGCACGCCGTGCGGGGCGCAGGCCTCTACAACAGCCTGGGCAATCTCCACGGCCAGGGCCTCGTTCTGCATCAGGGCCGAGCCGGCCCATTTGTTGCAGACCTTCTTGGCCGGGCAGCCCATGTTGATGTCGATGATCTGGGCGCCGCGGTCCAGGTTGTAGCGCGCGGCCTCGGCCATCATCTCGGCGTCCGTGCCCGCGATCTGCACCGCGATGGGGCCGGGCTCGCCTTCATGGTTGGCGCGGCGCGAGGTCTTGAGGCTGTTCCACAGGTCCTTGCGCGATGTCACCATCTCGCTGACCGCGTAGCCCGCGCCCAGGGCCTTGCACAGCTGGCGGAACGGCCGATCCGTCACCCCGGCCATGGGGGCGACGAACAGGCGATTGGCCAGGGCATGGGGGCCTATGGACAGGGGTGGGGAGGACATCGGAAAAGCCGGAGAAAACGCGCGCGCCGAGCACAAAACGGGCGGCAACAAAGGACCAAGATTGTACCTGCCCAAATTTTCAGCAGGGCTAAAACCGGGCCGTCAAGACGGCCAAGCAGCGAAAACAAGACAGTGCGCAGTTTTCATGGTGTGGGCACGAAGGTGCGCACCTGGCCCGGAACGGCGTGCAGCCCGTAGGCACCGAGCCGGCCCTGCCACCAGCGGCGGTTGAATTGCACGTCGGGAGAGACCTGGTCGTCGGGCATGGGGCGCAGGCCGACCTTCTGCAGCCCGGCTTTCGGCTGCCCGGCTGCCTGCAGCCCAGCTGCCTGCGGCCCAGCCTCCAGTCCCAGGTCCAGCGCCTCGCCGTCGGCCAGCGGGCCGCGCACCACGGCCATGGCCTTGCGCCCGTCGGTCACCCAGGCGTCCAGCACCAGGGCCGGGCCGGGCTCGGACCCGGCCAGGCTCACGCAGCCTTGCAGACGCGGCTCCAGGCCCAGCGGCTCCAGCTCGCGCTGCAGCTGCTCCAGCCTGTCGCCCACGGCCGGGTCCGGCAGGGTGCAGCCCTTGGCCTGCAGCGCCTTGCTCCAGGCGGAGGGCGGTGCAGCCTGGGTGGGCGGCGCCTGGGCAGCGGCCTGAGCCACCACGGTGGTGTCCTTGCCCGGCGATGGCTGCAACGCAGCGCAGCCGGCCAAGCCGGCTGCTGCCATTCCCAATGCCGCCCATCCCGCCCATCCTGCAATCCGCCCTGTCTGCATGACGCCCCCTGTGCTTGTGGTTCTGGAACAGGCCCCACGATAGCTTCAGGCCGACAAAGCGTCAGCCAGCGCAGACCTACACTTACAGCACCTATGGAAGTCTGGATGCATCAACTGCTGGGCTGGCTGGCGCTGCCGCAGTTCGGCCTCAGCACCGTGTTCATCGTGGCCCTGATTTCGGCCACGCTGCTGCCGCTGGGCTCCGAGCCTGCGGTGGTGGGCCTGCTGCAGCTCAACCCCGATCTGTTCTGGCAAACGGTCTTCGTGGCCACGGCCGGCAATACGCTGGGCGGCGCCATCAGCTGGTGGATGGGCCTGGGTGCGCACAAGGCCTGGCGTGCGGCCCGCGAGCGGCGGCGCGCCGGACTGCCCGAGGATCTGCGGGCCAAGCCGCCCCGCGCCCTGTCCCGCCACGAGCGCCGCGCCCGCGTGTGGCTGCGCCGCCTGGGCGCCAAGGCCTGCCTGCTGAGCTGGCTGCCCGTGGTGGGCGATCCGCTGTGCGCCGTGGCCGGCTGGCTGCGCCTGCCGTTCTGGCCCTGCGTGTTCTACATGGCCATCGGCAAGTTCCTGCGCTATGTGGTGATGACGGTGGTGCTGCTGCAGCTGCTGCCGGCCTCCTGGGCCAGCTGAGGCCGAAGCCCTCCCACCGAAGCCCTCCCCTTTTTGCGATCTACGCCTGCGGCTCGCGCGCCCAGGGCGCCAGCGCGAAGTGCGCAGCCAGGAAATCGATCAGCGCCTGCACGCGCGCCGGCCGGGCGCGCCCGGGCGGCGTGACGATGTGCAGGGCGATGGAGGGCACCTGCCAGTCATCCATGCAGGTCTGCAGCGCACCCGATTGCAAATCTTCCCAGGCCAGGAATTCGGGCTGCAGGGCCAGGCCCAGCCCGGCGCGCAGGGCCGGCGCCAGGCCCTCGGCATTGTTCACGCGCATGGCCGTGGGAACGACCTGGGCGAACTCGCCGCGGCGCGCATGCACGAAGCGCCAGGCCTCGCCCAGGCGGCTGTGCACATAGCGCAGCGCGCGGTGCTGAGCCAGCTCGCGCGGATGGGAGGGGCGGCCGTGGCGCTCGAAGTATTCGGGTGATCCCACCAGCAGCAGGCGCACCGTGCACAGGCGCCGCGCCAGCAGGCTGGAGTCGGGCAGCGAGGAGATGCGCAGCGCGATGTCGAAGCCCTGGGCCACGACGTCGATCAGCTCGTCGCTGAAGTGCAGGTCCAGCGTGACTTCCGGGTGCTCGGCCATGAAGGCGGGCACGGCCGGCGCCAGGTGCGAGATGCCGAACGACATGGGCGCCGCAATGCGGATGGGGCCGCGCAGGCTTTTGGACTGCTCGCTGATCTCGGCCTCCACGGCCTCGCCCTCGGCCAGGATGCGCGCGGCGCGCTCCAGCGAGGCCTGGCCGCTGGCCGTCAGCGACATGCGCCGCGAGGTGCGGTGGAACAGGCTGGTCTTGAGCCGCGTCTCCAGCCGCGTGATGGCCTTGGAGATGGTGGGCTGGGAGACGCCCAGGTCGGCGGCGGCCTTGGCGAAGGAGCCCGTCTCGGCCACCTTGGCGAAGACGGCCCAGGCTTCGAGGTCAGGAAGTCTTGGCATGAAAGTTTTGGAATAGATGTCTTTGCATATTTTCTATTCTCTTCTTGATCGGCAAAACATAAAGTTCATCCATCGCAACACACAACGCAGCAGGAGAACACCATGATCGAACGCCGTCCCTTCCAAGCCCTTGGCGGTGCCAACCACGGCTGGCTCGATGCCAAGCATCACTTTTCCTTCGCCGGCTACCACGATCCGGCCCGCATGGGCTGGGGCGCGCTGCGGGTGTGGAACGACGACACCATCGCCGCCGGCACGGGCTTCCCGCCCCATGCCCACGCCAACATGGAAATCATTACCTACGTCCGTGAAGGCGCCATCACCCACCAGGACAGCCTGGGCAACAAGGGCCGCACCGAAGCGGGCGACGTGCAGGTAATGAGCGCGGGCACCGGCATCCGCCACTCGGAATACAACCAGGAAAAGGACACGACGCGGATCTTCCAGATCTGGATCATGCCCGACGAGCGCGGCCAGCAGCCCCCGTCCTGGGGTGCCAAGCCCTTCCCCAAGGGCGAGCGCTCGGGCAGCTTCGTGGCCCTGGCCAGCGGCCTGCCCGGTGACGAGGACGCCCTGCCCATCCGCACCGCCGCCCGGGTGCTGGGCGCCACGCTGAAGGCCGGCGAGAGCACGGAGTACCGCATCGGCCGCGAACGCCTGGGCTACCTGGTGCCGGCCAGCGGCTCGGTGCAGATCGACGGCGTGACGCTGCAGGAGCGCGACGGCGCCGCCATCAGCGATGTGGACAGCTTCCGTGTGACGGCCCTGGCCGACACCGAGCTGGTGCTCGTCGACACGGCGCGCTGAAGCGTCCTGCCCGCCTCTTCCCAAGAAAACATTTCCCGTACCCCGTCCAACCCCTCACAGGAGATCACCATGACCGACCGCAAGTACCTCGAAGTCCTGACGCCCGCCAACAGCCAGATCATCTTCATCGACCAGCAGCCCCAGATGGCCTTCGGCGTGCAGTCCATCGACCGCCAGGTGCTCAAGAACAACGTGGTGGGCCTGGCCAAGGCGGCCAAGGCCTTCGGCATCCCCGCCACCATCACCACGGTGGAGACGGGCAGCTTCTCCGGCCACACCTATCCCGAACTGCTGGCCGTGTTCCCCGAGCACCAACTGCTGGAGCGCAGCTCCATGAATTCCTGGGACGACCAGAACGTGCGGGACGCACTGGCCAGGAACGCCGCCCAGGGCCGCAAGAAGATCGTGGTCTCCGGCCTGTGGACCGAGGTGTGCAACACCACCTTCGCCCTGTCGGCCCTGCATGACACGGACTACGAGATCTACATGGTGGCCGACGCCTCGGGCGGCACGTCGCTGGACGCGCACAACTACGCCATGGACCGCATGGTGCAGGCCGGCGTGGTGCCCGTGACCTGGCAGCAGGTGCTGCTGGAATGGCAGCGCGACTGGGCCCGCCGCGAGACCTACGACGCGGTGATGGACATCGTGCGCGAGCATTCCGGCGCCTACGGCATGGGCGTGGACTATGCCTACACCATGGTGCACAAGGCCACCGAGCGCGTGCAGCACGGCGAGACCGTGGGCCCGAACCCCGCCAAGGCCTGAGCACCAGCGCCGCCGGCCCGCCAAAGGAGTCTCGCCATGAAGCTCTATGCACTTTCCCTGGGGGCCGGCCTGCTGGTCGGCGTGGTCTACAGCCTGCTGCAGGTGCGCTCGCCCGCACCGCCGCTGGTGGCCCTGGTCGGCCTGCTGGGCATCCTGGCCGGCGAGCAGATCGTGCCCGTGGGCCGGCATCTGCTGCAGGGCATGGACCTGCGCAGCGCCTGCAGCAAAACGCAGGCCACCGAGCATGTGCTGGGCCAGTTGCCCGGCCGCAAGAACGCCGATGCCGATGCCGATCGGCACCACGGCTGACCCCTCCCCCTCTCTCCAAGAAAACTGCACCATGACCACGCGCAGAAAAGTCCTGGGCTCCGCCGCCACCCTTGCCATGGGTGGACTGCTGGGTTGCACCACCAACGCTCGCCAAGGAGCCTCCATGTCCGATTCCACGCCGGAAGTCATCTTCCACAACGGCCGCTTCACCACGCTGAACAAGGCCCAGCCCACCGCCACCGCCGTGGCCGTGAAGGACGGCCGGTTCATCGCCGTGGGCTCGGACGCCGAGGTGCTGGCCCTGGCCGGCAGCGGCACGCGCCGCATCGATCTGCAGCGCCGCAGTGTGCTGCCCGGCCTGTTCGACAACCACACGCACGTGATCCGTGGCGGCCTGAACTTCAACCTGGAGCTGCGCTGGGACGGCGTGCGCTCGCTGGCCGACGCGCTGGACATGCTCAAGCGCCAGGTGGCCATCACGCCTGCGCCGCAGTGGGTGCGCGTGGTCGGCGGTTTCACCGAGCACCAGTTCGTGGAAAAGCGCCTGCCCACCATCGACGAGATCAACGCCATCGCGCCCGATACCCCGGTCTTTCTGCTGCACCTGTATGACCGCGCCCTGCTCAACGCCGCCGCCCTGCGCGCCGTGGGCTACACCCGCGACACGCCCCAGCCTGCAGGCGGCGAGATCACGCGCGATGCCAACGGCAACCCCACGGGCCTGCTGCTGGCCAAGCCCAACGCCACCATCCTCTACAGCACGCTGGCCAAGGGCCCCAAGCTGCCGCTGGACTACCAGGTCAATTCCACGCGCCACTTCATGCGCGAACTCAACCGCCTGGGCGTGACCGGCGTCATCGATGCGGGCGGGGGCTTTCAGAACTACCCCGACGACTACGACGTGATCCAGAAGCTCAGCGACGCCAACCAGATCACCGTGCGCCTGGCCTACAACCTGTTCACGCAAAAGCCCAAGGAGGAGAAGGCCGACTTCCTCAACTGGACGCAAAGCGTGAAGTACAAGCAGGGCAACGACTATTTCCGCCACAACGGCGCGGGCGAGATGCTGGTGTACTCGGCCGCCGACTTCGAGGACTTCCGCCAGCCGCGCCCCGACATGCCGCCCAGCATGGAGGGCGACCTGGAGGAAGTGGTGCGCGTGCTGGTGCAGAACCAATGGCCGTGGCGCCTGCATGCCACCTATGACGAGACCATCTCGCGCGCGCTCGATGTGTTCGAGAAGGTGCACCGCGACACGCCCATCGACGGCCTGAACTGGTTCTTCGACCATGCCGAGACCATTTCGGACAAGTCCATCGACCGCATTGCGGCGCTGGGCGGCGGCGTGGCCGTGCAGCACCGCATGGCCTACCAGGGCGAATATTTCACCGAACGCTACGGCGCACGCGCCACCGAGGCCACGCCGCCCGTCAAGAAGATCCTGGAGCGCGGCGTGAAGACCTCGGCCGGCACGGACGCCACGCGCGTGGCCTCCTACAACCCCTGGGTGTCTCTGTCGTGGATGGTGACGGGCAAGACCGTGGGCGGCCTGCAGATGTACCCCCAGCGCAACCTGCTGGACCGCGAGACCGCGCTGCGCATGTGGACCGAGAACGTGGCCTGGTTCTCCAACGAGGAAGGCCTGCGCGGCCGCATCCAGGTGGGCCAGCTGGCCGACATGATCGTGCCCAGCAAGGACTACTTCGCCGTGCCCGAGGACGAGATCTCCTTTCTCACCTCCGACCTCACCGTGGTGGGCGGCCGCGTGGTCTATGGCGCAGGCCCCTTCCAGCAGCATGACGACAACCCGCTGCCGCCGGCCATGCCCGACTGGTCGCCCGTGCGGCGCTTTGGCGGCTACGGCGCCTGGGGCGAGCCCGAGGGCGCGGGCAGGAACTCGCTCAACCCCGCGCGCTACCGCAGCCTGGCGGCGGCCTGCGGCTGCGGCACCAGCTGCGGCATGCACGGCCACAGCCATGCCGACGCATGGGCATCGAACGTGCCGACCTCGGACCCCAAGAGCTTCTTCGGCGCGCTGGGCTGCTCCTGCTGGATGGCCTGAGGAGCACACGCATGACACCCGCCATGACCCAAGCCAGTACGTTCTCCGGCCGCCTTGCGGCCACCGCACGCCCGGTGTTCGGCAGCCAGGCCGTGCGCCTGGTGGCCTACCTGGGCCTGTGCGCCGCCTATCTGCAGGGCGGCCTGGTCAAGCTCACCGACTTTCCCGGCGCGCTGGGCGAGATGGCCCACTTCGGCCTGTCGCCGGCACCGCTGTTCGCGGTCCTGGTGATCGCGCTGGAGCTGGGCGCCTCGGCCATGATCATCACCGGCCGGCTGCGCTGGCTGGGCGCCCTGGCGCTGGCCGCGTTCACGCTGCTGGCCACCTTCGTCGCGCTGCGCTTCTGGGAGCTTCCCGCAGGGCAGGAGCGCTTCATGGCGGCCAATTCCTTCTTCGAGCATCTGGGCCTGGTCGGCGGCTTTCTGTTCGTCGCCTGGCATGACCTGGGAGAGCGCCATGACCGCTGATTCGACCCGGCCCGCAGCCACTGCCTCCGGCAGCTTCGCGCCGCTGCGCCAGCCCGTGTTCGCGGTGCTGTGGGCGGCCACGGTGCTGGGCAACATCGGCAGCTTCATGCGCGATGTGGCCAGCTCCTGGATGGTGACCGAGCTGTCGGCCAGCCCGGCCGCCGTGGCCCTGATCCAGACGGCGGCCACGCTGCCCATCTTCCTGCTGGCGATTCCGGCCGGCGTGCTGTCCGACATCCTGGACCGCCGCCGTTTCCTGATCGGCATCCAGATCCTGCTGGCCGCCGTCAGCGCCAGCCTGCTGCTGCTGGCACGCACCAACACGCTGACCGTGGAGTACCTGGTGGCGCTGACCTTCGTGGGCGGCATAGGCGCGGCGCTGATGGGGCCGACCTGGCAGTCCATCGTGCCCGAGCTGGTGCCGCGCAGCGACCTCAAGAACGCGGTGGCGCTGAACTCGCTGGGCATCAACATCGCACGCGCCCTGGGCCCTGCGGCCGGCGGCCTGCTGCTGGCCAGCTTCGGCGCGGCGGCGGCCTATGGCGCGGACGTGGCCAGCTATGTATTCGTGATCGCCGCGCTGGTCTGGTGGAAGCGCCCCAAGGCAGAGGCCTCGGCCCTGAACGAACAGTTCTTCGGCGCCTTCCGCGCAGGCCTGCGCTATGCGCGCTCCAGCCGCGAGCTGCATGTGGTGCTGCTGCGCGCCGCCGTGTTCTTCCTCTTCGCCAGCTCGGTGTGGGCCCTGCTGCCGCTGGTGGCGCGGCGCATGCTGGGCGGCTCAGCAGGCTTTTACGGTGTGATGCTGGGCGCCGTGGGCGCAGGCGCCATCCTGGGAGCGCTGGTGCTGCCGCGCCTGCGCAAAAGGCTGGATGCCGATGGCCTGGTGCTGCTGTCCTCCGTGCTCAGCGCCGCCGTGATGGCCGCGCTGTCCACGGCGCCGCCGCAATGGGCCGCCGTGCTGCTGATGCTGGTGCTGGGCCTGGGCTGGATCATTGCGCTGACCACGCTCAACGGCGTGGCCCAGGCGGTGCTGCCCAACTGGGTGCGCGGCCGCGGGCTGGCCATCTACCTGATGGTGTTCAACGGCGCCATGGCGGGCGGCAGCCTGGCCTGGGGGCTGTTCGCGCAGGGCGTGGGCATTCCCACGGCGCTGCTGATCGGCGCGGCGGGCCTGGTGGCCATCTCGCTGGTGTTCCACCGCATCAAGCTGCCCACGGGCGAGGCGGACCTGCAGGCCTCCAACCACTGGCCCGAGCCGCTGCTGGCCGAGCCCGTGGCCCATGACCGTGGCCCCGTGATGATCCAGGTGGAGTACCAGGTGCGCCGCGACGACCTGCCAGCCTTCATCGAGGCCATGCAGCATGTCGCACGCGAACGCCGCCGCGACGGCGCCTATGCCTGGGGCATTGCCGAGCACACGGGCGAGCCGGGCCGGGTGATCGAGTGGTTCCTGGTGGAGTCCTGGGCCGAGCATCTGCGCCAGCACCAGCGCGTGTCCAGGGCCGATGCCGATCTGCAGGCCCAGGCGCTGCGCTTTCACATCGGCCCCGAGCGGCCCGTGGTCCACCACTTCCTGGCGCTGGATGCCGCCAGTGCCGCCAGTGCCGCAAGCGGGCCTGCGCAGGCACCGGCGCACGGCCACGCCCACTGAAGCGTTGCGGCAGGCCGGCCCCTGGCCTGCGCCCGGCCTGCCAGGACACCTCAGCGGATATCCAGCCGCTCCAGCGCACGCACCAGGTCGGCCAGCGTGCGCACCTGCATCTTGCGCATGGCCTGGCCACGCCGCACCTTCACCGTGATCTCGCTCACGCCCAGGTCTGCCGCGATCTGCTTGTTCAGCAGGCCGCGCACCACGCCCACGACCACTTCCTGCTCGCCCGGCGACAGCGATTGCCAGCAGGCGCGCAGCGCCTGTTCGCCGGCCTCCAGCGCGCGGCGCTGGCGGTCCAGGGCAATGCCCTGCTGGATGGCGTCCAGCAGGTCCTGGTCGCGGAAGGGCTTGGTCAGGAACTCGATGGCGCCGGTCTTCATGGCCTCCACGCTCATGGGAATGTCGCCATGGCCGGTGATGAAGATGGTGGGCAGCTTCAGGCCCATCTCCAGCATCTGGCGCCGGAAGTCCATGCCGCTTTGGCCCGGCATGCGGATGTCCAGCACCAGGCATGCAGGCCCCGCGGGCGGCTGCCGCTGCCAGTGGTCCAGAAACTCGCGCGTGGCGCCGAAGGCGCGCACGCACAGGCCCACCGAGGCCAGCAGGTCCTCGATGGCGGCACGCACCGAGGCGTCGTCATCGACGATGTAGACAAGTGCCTCGGCTTCGGCCGTGGAGGGTTCAGCCATGGCGCAATCCCGTGGAAGACCTGTCGCCCATGGCCGGGGCGCAGGCAATGGTGATGTGAAAGACCGTGCCGCCGCGCATGTCCTCGCGGTCCGTGGCCCAGATGCGGCCGCCGTTGGCCTCGGCCATGTGGCGGCAGATGTTCAGGCCCAGGCCCATGCCGTCGGGCTTGGTGGTCCAGAAGGCATCGAACAGGTGGGTGCGGGCCAGGGGCGACAGGCCTTCGCCCGCATCGGCCACGGTCAGCACCAGTTGCTGGCCCAGGGCCTGGGTGGTGACGGTGATGCGCCGCTGCGCGGCGGGCGTGCCCTGCATGGCATCCATGGCATTGATCAGCAGGTTGGCCAGCACCTGCTGGATGTGCACGCGGTCGGCCCAGGCCGGCTGCAGCGCGGGCGCCAGTTGCAGGTCCAGGGCCACGCCGCGCCGGTCCAGCTCGGCGTCCGACAGGCGCGCCATCTCGCGCACGGCGTCGTTGAGGTCGAAGGACTGGCGGCTGGGCGCCTCGCCGCGCGCCATGCTGCGGATGCGGGCAATGACATCGCTGGCGCGCTGCGCATCGCCCAGGATGCGCTCCAGCGCCTGGCCGGCCTTGGCCAGATTGGGTGGGTCCTGGGCCAGCCAGCGCTGGCAGGCATTGCCGCTGGTGACGATGGCCGCCAGCGGCTGGTTGACCTCATGGGCGATGGAGGCCGTCAACTGCCCCAGGCTGGTGGCCTGGGTGATGCGCATCAGCTGGGTGCGCGCCTCATGGGCGGCGTTCTGGGCCGCCACCATCTTCAGGCCCAGATAGGCCGTGATGGCAATGGCCAGGATGCTGATCACCATGTTGATCAGTCCGGTGCGATAGGCACCGGCAGGCGTGAGCGCAAAGCTGGCCAGGGTCAGCACGATGCACAGCGCCGTGAGGCCGATGACCACGCGCGGGCTGAACCAGCGCACCGCCACCAGGATGATGGCGGTATGGAACACGGCGGCCGCCACGGCGTAGTCGGTCAGCGTGTCCAGCGCGAAGATCGCGGCCATGGCGACGCCCATGGCCGCCAGGATCAGGGCCCGGGGCCAATGGGGAAAGCGGCGCAGAGCGGTGGTCATGGCGTGCAGGGCTGCGATGAGGGCGTGTCGATTGTGTCGCAAGATGCCCTGCCCTCCCGCGATCAGAGGGCGGGGCGCCGGCCCACGCTCAGTTGGAGCTCCACCGTGGCCTTGGCCAGCTCGGTCTCGGCCTCCAGCGATCCCAGGTAGGCCTCGTCGGCTGAGCGCTGGGCGGACAGCAGCTCTAGCAGCGAAGCTTCGCCATGCCGGTAGGACAGGCGTATGCCTTCGAGCACGCGCTGCGCATCGCGCAGCACGCCGTCTCGGTAGCGCTGCACGTTCTCGCGCGCGGCGCTCAGGCGAAAGCGCGCGCCGCGCACATCGGCCTCGGCCCGGTTCTGGGCCTGCTGCAGGGCCAGCATGGCCTGGGTCACGGCCGCCTCGGCCTGCACCAGATCGCCCCGGTCCAGGCGCGACAGCGGCAGCGGCACGCTGACCGAGACCGACAGCGTGCGCGAGCGCCCGCCGCCATCGAAGGGATTGCCCTGGGCATCGGTGCCGGCCGCCGTGGACGGCACGGCGGCCATGCCCACGGCCAGCGTGGGATTGACCCAGCGGTTGGCCTGGGCCAGGCCCGCGTTGTCGCGTGCATGCTCCAGCGCCGCCTGGGCGATGCGCACCTCGGCGCGCGACTGCAGCGCCTGGGCGACCAGGGCATCGGCATCCTCCAGCCCCGAGTCTTCGGCCAATTCCATGAAGCCGCATTGCAGCGTGTCGCTGGCAAAGACTTCGGACAGGCGGCGCCCCAGCGGGACGGACAGCGCCAGCCGCGCGGTCTGCGCCTCGGCGCGCGCCTGCACCACCTCGGCCTGGAAGCGGTCGCGCTCCACGCGCGACTGCAGCCATTCCACGCCGCCGATGTCGCCGGCCTTGCGCCGCAGCTCGTTGGCCTGCACCACGTCGCCCAGCGCCTTCAGCGTCTGCTGCTTGCGCTCCAGCGCCAGCGAGTCGCGGCAGGCCTGGGTGTAGTCCTGGGCGGCATCGGAGAACAGCTGGCTGCGCACGCCTTCAAGGCCGGCCTCGGACAGGCGCACCTGGCTGCGTGCGGACTGGATGCGTGCGGCGCGCTTGCCGCCCGTCTCCAGCTCCATGCTGATCTCGTAGTTGCGCGTGGTGGGCCGGGGCTGACCCGTGCGCACCTGCTCGCGCGAGGCGCCCAGCGTGAGGCTGGGGTCGGGGCGTATGCCGGCGATGCCGATGCCGGCACGCGCGGATTCCACGCCCTGCTCCTCCGAGCGCAGCAGGGGGCTGTGCTGCTCCACGGCGTTGAGGTAGTCGGAAAAGCGCAGGCCGGCGGACGGCGCCGTCTGCGCCTGGGCTGCGGCGCCAAGGCACAGCAGCAGGGCCAGGGCCTGCCTGGGGAAGAAAGGGGTCGTTTGCATGGCGACTCGCATCAATGGGGTTGGCTCGTTGCGGTGCGATGCCCGCCCTCGTCCTTGGCGGCATCCGGATCGCCGCTCTCACCGCGTTCAGCGGCACGGCGCTGGCGGCGCTCGGCCGCGCGGGCGGCACGGGCCTCGATCACGTAGTAGAGGTTGGGCAGCAGCAGCAGGGTCAGCAAGGTGGCGCTGAACAGGCCGCAGACCACGACCGTGGCCAGGGGCCGCTGCACGTCGCTGCCCAGGCCCGTGGCCAGCATGGCCGGCGTGAGGCCGAAGGCCGCGACGGTGGCCGTCATCAGCACGGGGCGCATGCGGCTGGAGGCGCCTTCGAGCACGGCTTCGCGCAGGCCCAGGCCGTCCTCGCGGCGCAGCCGGTTGATCTGCGAGACCATGAGCACGCCCGAGAGCACGGCCACGCCGAACAGCGCGATGAAGCCTACGGCGCTGGAGACGTTGAGCGTCATGCCGCGCAAATGCAGGCCCGCAAAGCCGCCGATCATGGCCAGCGGCACCACGCCCAGCACCAGCAGCGGCTGGCGCAGGTTGCCGAACTCGCCGAACAGCAGCACCAGCATGATGCCCAGCGTCAGCGGCAGGATCATGAGCAGCCGCGCCTCGGCACGCTGCAGGTTCTCGAACTGCCCGCCCCACTCGATGTGCAGCTTCTGGCGGTCGTAGTCCAGGTGCTGGTCGATGGCGGTGTGCGCATCCTTGAGGAAACCCGCCAGGTCGCGGCCGCGCACATTGAGCTTGACGAGGATGTGGCGCTCGCCGCCCTCGCGCACGATGACGCTCTGGCCCACGGTGGTGGTGATGCGCGCCACGTCGGCCAGCGGCACCTGGGCGCCATTGGCCGCCGACAGGCGCAGCGCGCCGATGGCCTCGGGGCTGCTGCGCGTGTCGGGCGTGAAGCGCACGGCCATGTCGTAGCTGCGCTCGCCCACGTAGAGCTGGCCGATGGAGGCCCCGCCCACGCCGGTGGAGATGAGCTGCGCCACCTCGGAGGCATTGATGCCGTAGCGCGCGGCAGCCGCGCGGTCCAGCGCAATGCGCAGGTTGGGCAGCGGCGGCTCCACGTCCACGGCCACGTCGGCCGCGCCGGGCACTTTCTCCAGCACGGCCACCAGGGCATCGGCCACGCGCCGGTCCTCGGCCAGATCCTGGCCGAAGACCTTCACCGTGAGGTCGCTGTGCGCGCCCGACAGCTTGTCCTGCACGCCGTCGATCATGGGCTGCATGAAGCCCACGGAGTAGCCGGGCAACTGGTCGAAGCGCGCGGCCATCTTCGCGATCAGCTGCTGCTTGGTCAGGCCCGACTTCCATTCGCCATAGGGATGCAGGCCCACGCTGGCCTCGATGTGCGAGGGCGTCCAGTAGTCCGTGCCGTCATCGTTGCGCCCGGTCTGGGTGACGATGTAGGAGACCTCGGGGAACTCCAGCGCGGCGCTGCGCAGCGCGTCGGCCATGTCGCGCGCCTTGTCCAGCGTGATGCCGGGCGGCATCTGCACCTGCAGCCAGATGGAGCCTTCGTCCAGGTACGGCAGGAAGTCGCGGCCCATGGTGCCCGCCAGCACGCCCAGCGCCAGCAGCGAGGCCGCCACGGCCCCCGCCAGCCAGCGCACGCGGCCCACGGCCACGCCCAGGAAGCGGTCATAGCCCACGCCCAGCCGGTGCAGCACGGGGTTGTGGAAGATCTTGCGCGGCCTGCGGAAGGCCAGCCAGGCCAGGGCCGGCGTGAGCAGCAGGGCCACGGCCAGCGCCCCGACCAGGGCCGCGCCCACGGCGCTGGCCATGGGCGAGAACAGCTTGTACTCGATGCGCTCGAAGGCGAACAGCGGCAGGTAGGCGGCCGCGATCACGCACATGCCGAAGAAGATGGGCCGCGCCACCTGCAGCGTGGCCGTGATGGCATCCCTGGGCGTGAGCGGCCGGTTCTGGTCGGCCTCGCGGCGCCGCAGGATGTTCTCGACCACGACCACGGCGCCATCCACCAGGATGCCGAAGTCGATGGCGCCCAGCGACAGCAGGTTGGCCGGAATCTTCGCGTGGTGCATGAAGATGAAGGCCAGCAGCAGCGCCATGGGAATGGTCAGCGCCACGATCAGCGCCGCGCGCGGGCTGCCCAGGAAGACCAGCAGCACCAGGGTGACGACGATCAGACCTTCGGCCAGGGTCTTGCCCACGGTGTGGGTGGTGCGCTCGATCAGCGTGGTGCGGTCCAGGTAGGGCACGACCTTCACGTCGGGCGGCAGCAGCTTGCCGTTGAGCTCCTCCACGGCGGCGTGGATGCCCTCCAGCGCCTGCGAGGGGTTGGAGCCCTTGAGCAGCAGCACGATGCCCTGCAGGGTGTCGGAGTTGCCGTCCTTGCCCAGGATGCCGCGCCGCTCCACGTTGCCGTAGGTCAGCCGCCCCAGGTCCTTGACCAGCACGGGCGTGCCGCTGTCCGTGGTCTTGACGACCACGTTGCCCATGTCGTCCAGCGAGCCCAGCAGGCCCACGCCGCGCACCACATAGGAAACATCGCCCCGGTCGATGACGCTGCCGCCGCCGCTGGCGTTGTTGGCATTGATGGCCTCGATCACCTGGGACAGCGCCAGCCCGTACTGCAGCAGCCGCGCCGGGTCCAGCTCCAGCATGAACTGCGTGGTCAGGCCGCCGAAGTTGGTCACGTCCACCACGGACTGGGCCTTTTTCAGGCGCGGGATCACCACCCATTGCTGCAGCTCGGACAGCTCGCGCAGGCTGCGCACGGGGCTTTCCAGCGTGTAGCGGTAGACCTCGCCCGTGGGCGAGCTGTAGGGGTCCAGCCCGGCGCGGGCGCCATAGGGCAGCGTGACCTCGTCGATGCGCTCCTTCAGGCGCTGGCGCGCCCAGTAGCCGTCCACGCCGTCCTCGAAGACCACGGTGATCAGGGACAGCGCGAACAGGCTGCGCGAGCGCAGCACGTGCATGCCGGGCGTGGCCAGCAGGGCGCGCTCCAGCGGAATGGTGATCTGCTGCTCGATCTCCTCGGCCGCCAGGCCTGGCACCTGGGTGACGATCTGCGAGGTCACGTCGGCAATGTCGGGATAGGCCTCCAGCGGCAGCTGCTTCCAGCTGAACACGCCATACAGGGCCGCGAAGCAAAAGACCAGCCAGACCACGCCGCGGCGGGAAAAACCGATGTTGACGATGCGCTCGATCATTGCAGCAGCACTCCCCCGTTGACCACCACGCGCTCGCCGGCCGCCAGGCCCGAGAGGATCTCGGCCTGGCCGTCCTGCTGCGCGCCGACCTGCACGTCACGCGGCTCGAAGCGCCAGCCGCCCTTGTCCACGAAGACGCGCGTGCTGACCTGGCCCTGCAGCAGGGCTGCGGCCGGCACCATCACGGCCTGGCGCGCCGGGGCGTCGAAGCCCACGCGCGCAAACATGCCGGGGCGCAGCCGCCCTTCGGGGTTGTCCACGGCCACGCGCACCTTGACGCTGCGCGTGGCGGTGTCCACCAGCTCGCCCACGTACTGCACGCGGCCCTGCAGCTGCAGGTCGGGATAGGCGGCCAGCGCGATGTGGGCCTGCTGGCCCACGTCCACATGGGCCAGGTCGCGCTCGCTGACGCTGGCGCTGAGCCAGACCTTGCGCAGGTCGGCCACGGTCATGACGGAGGCATTCACATCGTTCCAGTAGCCGCCCTGCGAGCCTGCCATCTCCACCACGCGCCCGCTGATGGGCGACTTGACCACGTAGCTGCCGCGCGAGCCTTCCTGCACGGCCGCACCCAGCTGGGACAGGTGGTCGGAGGCGGCGCGCGCATCGGCACCTGCTGCGGCCAGCGACTGCTGCGCGGCCTCGTAGTCCTTGCGCGCGGCGATCTCGGCATCGAACAGCAGCTTCTGGCGGTCGAATTCCTGGCGCGCGTGCAGCAGCGCGGCCTGAGACTTGGCGTGCTCGGCACGCACGCTGGAGATCTCGGAGGAGTCCATGGTGATCAGCGCATCGCCGGCCTTCACCGCATCGCCCAGCTGGTGGTGCAGGCGCACCAGGCGGCCCACCACGGGCGGCGTGATGCGGACCAGCTTTTCAGGCTCGGCCTCGATGGTGGCGGGGGCCGACAGGCGGGTCTGCAGCGGCTGCAGGGCGATCTCGGCCACCTGCAGGCGCTGGCGCAGCGGCGAGCCTTCGGGCACCACGATGAGGTTGCCTTCGCGGCGCACGGGAGCCGGCTGCGGGGCGGCGGTGGCGGGGGTTGCTACTGCAGCCTGGGTTTCGGCCGGGCCGTTGCAGGCGGCCATGGCCACGCTGATCAGCAGCCCGCCCACAGGCCAGGCAGCCGCCAGCAAGGGATGGCGCTGGTGCAGGCCATGGGGTCGGCCATGTGGGTGGCCATGGGGTCGGCCTGGTCGTTCGGAAGCGAGAAAGCGGGTCATCCTGAGGTCTCCGGGTGCCACGGACCCGCGCAGACCTCTCGCCCCTTCAGGCGATCACAGGCCTCCGCCCGGGTCCGGGCAGATCAAGAAATGGAAGAAGGGAAAGACGGAAAGGGGCGGCGCGGCAGCGCCTGGCAGGATCGGGATCGGAATCAGGATCGGGGTCCATGGGGTACTCCTTTGCGTGTGGGTGGCGCAGTCCCCGTGCAGGCCGGGAGCCCTGTTTGCTGCAGTGCAATATGTGCCCGGAATTATCAAAGGCGAAAGTGCCTGCGGCCAGCCTTTGTTGGGAAGGCTGGCCTGTTCATTGGTGGATGCGGGATATACCTTCGTATAGAAGATGGCCGGCACCTGGCCCGATCGGCCCGGCCACATAGGCCCCGCCCGGAAAGCAAAAAGCCGCCAGCGCGGAGCGGGCGGCTTGCGGGCGATGGCCTGCGGGAAAGGTCAGTCCACTTTCAGGCCGATGGCTTTCACCAGTTCGCCGAAGCGCTCGCGCTCGGTGGCGTGGTGGTCGATGAAGGCCTTGCGGCTCAGCGGCGCGGGCGTGGCGCCCAGGGTGAGGATGACGTCGTTGACGTTCTTTTGCTCCAGCGCCTTGGCCACGGCAGTGCGAACGGCCTCGATCACGGATTCGGGCGTGCCCGTGGGCGCGTAGATGCCGAACAGCGTGTCGGCGTCAAAGCCCGGCAGGCCGCTTTCGGCCAGCGTGGGCACGTTGGGGTACTGCGGCGAGCGGTGCGGGCTGCCGATGGCCAGCAGGCGCAGCTTGCCGGCCTCGACCTGCTTGAGGCCCGGACCCGGGTCGAACCAGAACTGCAGCTGCCCGCTGAGCACGTCGCTGAGCGCCGGGCCCGCGCCCTTGTAGGGGGCGTGCACGGCATCGACACCGGCCATGCGCTTGAACATCTCGCCGGCCAAATGGGGCGAGCTGCCCTGGCCCGGCGAGCCGTAGGACAGCTTGCCGGGGTTGGCCTTCAGGTGCTTGATGAAGTCGGCCACGTTGGTGGCGGGCACGGCGGGATTGGTCTCCAGGAACACATGCACGCGCGCCACGGCAGCCACGGGCGTCAGGTCCTTTTCGGGATTGAAGGCCAGCTTGCTGTAGATCATCGGGTTGATGGTGATGGCCCCGCCCGAGCTGAGCAGCAGCGTGTAGCCATCCTTGGGCGCGCGCACGGTTTCGCTGATGCCGATGTTGCCGCCCGCACCGGGCTTGTTGTCCACCACCACCGACTGGCCCAGCACCTGGGACATGGTGGGCGTGATGGCGCGCGCCAGCACATCGGCCGCGCCGCCGGGCGCGAAGTTCACGACCAGGCGCACGGGGCGCTCGGGCCATTTGTCGCCGGCCTTCTGCGCCAGCGCAGGGACCGAGGCCGTCGCGCCCAGCAGGGCCAGCAGGCCCAGGCGGCGCCAGCGGCTGAAGGGGGTTGTCTTGTGCATGAGCTATGTCTCCTTGGGTTATGAGTTCTTGAAAACGGTGAGGGCGCCTGAAGCAGCAGCGGCGCTACGGTCAATCCAGCCGTATGCCCGCCGACTCGATGACCTGGCCCCAGCGCCGGCTTTCGCTGCGCCAGTAGTCACGCATCTGGGCGGGCGTGCCGGGCAGCGGCTCCAGCGACAGCGCCTCGAAGCGCGCCAGCACGGCAGGCGAGCGCAGCGCCTGCTGCAGCGCCACGGACCAGGCCTGTACGGTGGCGTCGTCCGTGCCTGCGGGTGCCACCAGGCCCTGCCATGCATGGGCCTCGAAATCCTTCACGCCCTGCTCGGCCAGCGTGGGCACGCCCGGGTGGCTCTTGAGACGTTCGGCGCTGGCCACGCCGATGACGCGCAGCTTGCCGGCCGCAATGTGCTGGGCCGCCGCCGCGCTGTCGGCCAGCATGAAGGGGATCTGGCCGCCGATCACATCGATCAGCGCCGGCCCCGCGCCGCGGTAGGGCACATGGGACATCTTCACGCCCAGGCGCTGGGACAGCAGTTCGGTGGCCAGGTGGTGCGGCGTGCCTAGGCCCGGGCTGCCGTAGCTGACGGGGCCTGGCTGGGCCTTCATCCACTGCGTGAACTCCTGCAGGTTGTGCACCGGCAGCTGGTTGCCGACCACAAGGAACAGCGGAAAGCGCGCCAGCAGGCCGATGGGCACGAAGTCCTTCTCGGCGTTGTAGGCCAGCTTGCGAAACAGGTGGGGGTTGGCCGCCAGCGTGGCGAAGTCGGCCGTGAAGACCAGGCTGCCCAGCTCGCGCGTGCGCGCCGCGTATTCGGCGGCGATGTTGGTGCCGGCCCCGGGCTTGTTCATGACGACCACGGTGCGGCCCAGGGCCTTGCCAAAGGACTCGCCCACGGTGCGCGCCACGGCGTCCGAGCCGCCGCCTGCGGCAAAGCCCACCACCCATTCGACGGGCTTGCCGGTCTGGGCGTGTGCCGTGCCCATGCCCAGCAGGGGCGGGGCGCCTATGGCCAGTGCGGCCTTGAGTGCTTGTCTGCGCAGCATCTTGTCTCCTTCTTGTAGTGGCTCGTTTTGCCTTGAGCGCGTTCAGCGCGGTGCGACGGCGCCCGCGTTCTCGGACAGGCTGACCAGTGCGTGCAGCGTGCGCGTCACCGGCACGGCAATGCCCAGGCGGTCGGCCACCTGCAGCACGGCGCCATGGATGGCGCCCGTCTCGGTGGCACGGCCGGCCAGCAGGTCCTGCAGCATCGAGGGCTGGTGGCCCCGGTGGTGGTCCAGCGCATCGCACACGGCCGCGCCCACGCGCTCGGCGCTGGCAGCGACGCCATGGGCATGGGCGACGGACAACACCTCGTCCAGCACGCGCTGCAGCAGGGCCTCGCCCTGCGGATTGGCCAGTCCTTCCACGGTCTGGCGCGTCACGGCGCACACGCCGTTGAAGGCGGCATTGAAGGCCAGCTTCTCCCAGATGGCCTCCTGCACCTGCGGGTCGATGCTGCAATGCATGCCTGCGCGGTTGAGGTCTTCCGCCAGCAAGTCGAAGACCGCGCTGCGCTGGCCATCGCAAGGCATGAAGCGGATACCGCCCTGCCCCATGGAGCTCACCTCGCCCGGCGACATCACGCGCGCAGGCCAGGTGGTCACGCCCACGGCGATGCGTTCGGCCGGCACCCGCTCGCGCAGCACGTCGGCATGGCCTATGCCGTTTTGCAGGCTCAGGAAATGCGTGTCCGGCCCGATGAGGTGGGCAATGCCCTGCAGTGCGGCCCGCGTATGGGCCGACTTGGTGAAGACCAGCCACAGCGCGGGCCCTGCCGTGAGCTGCTCGGCCCGCGCCGCATGCACGCGGGCCTGCAGCCGCCCCTCATCGGTGTGGCAGCGCGCGCCATCGCGGTTCAGGGCCTGCAGCAGCTCGTCGTTCACATCGACCAGGGTCACGTCCAGGCCGATGCGGGCCAGCCGCGCGCCGAACAGGGTGCCCATGGCGCCTGCGCCGAGGATGCCTATGCTTCTTGTGTTTTCCATTGCCGTGTCTCCTGCAGGGGGCTTCGCCTCAGGCGACCTCGACCTCAACCACGATGGGCTTGGGATGGGCCAGCGCGCGCTCCAGCACATCGGCCAGCTCGGCCGCGTTCTCCACATGCACGCCGTCGCAGCCCTGGCCACGGGCCAGCGCCACGAAGTCGATGTCGGGCAGTTCCGTGCCCTCGACCTTCTCGCCCTCGCGGTAGCCGAAGACATGGGCGAAGTCCTGCAGCGCCGCATAGCGGCGGTTCTTGAGGATCACGAAGCTGATGGGCAGGCGCAGCTGGGCTGCACTCCAGAGGGCCTGGATGGCGTACATGGCCGAGCCGTCGCCGATGACGGCGACCACCTTGGCCTCGGGCTTTGCCAGCGCCACGCCCACGGCGGCCGGCATGCTGTGGCCCAGGCCGCCGCTGCACATGGTGTAGAAGGTGCCCGAGTGGAAGATGGGCAGGTAGGTCTGGATGGTGGAGCGCGAGCTGGGCGCCTCTTCCACCACGATGCTGTGGCGGTCGCGCACCTGGGCCAGCGTGTGCATGGCAAAGGCCACCGACATGCGCTCGCCTGCGGCGGGCGCGGCCGGCACGGGCGCTGCGGGCCGGGGTGCGGGCGCCTGGCGCGGTGCGGGTGCGGGGCGCTGCAGCAGCTCCTCCACGCCCATGCGCACATTGCCCACGGCGGCCGTGCCCACGGGGGCCCAGGCGGCAATGGCCGGGTCCTCGATCAGCTGGTAGAGCGCCGTGCCTTCGGGGATGTGCGGGCCCTCGCCTTCCACGTGGTAGGTGAAGGCGGACGCGCCCACGGCGAAGACCACGTCATGGCCGGACAGCAGCTGCACGATGCGCTCACGCATGGCGGGCAGGAAGCCGGCGAACAGGGGATGGTCCTCGGGGAAGCTGCAGCGCCCGCTCATGGGGGCCACGAAGACGCGGGCCTGGTGGCGCTCGGCCAGCGCGACCACGGCATCCCAGCCCTGGGCCCGGTCCACGGCCGCGCCCACGACCAGGGCCGGGGCACGCGCGGCGTCCAGCGCCTGGCCGATGAGGTCCAGCGTGCGCGGATCGGGCCGCGTCTCGAAGCCCACATGGCGCAGCGTGACGGGCTCGGCCGGCTTGTCCCAGTCATCGGCGGGAATGGAGACCAGCACGGGGCCGCGCGGCTCCTGCATGGCGATGTAGTAGGCGCGCGCCAGCGCCTGGGGCACGTCTTCGGCGCGCGCGGGCTCGCAGCTCCACTTCACATAGGGCTTGGGCAGCTCGGCGGCCTGGCTGGAATGCAGGAAGGGGTCGAACTGCAGCAGCGAGCGCGCCTGCTGGCCCGCCGTGATCACCAGGGGCGTGCGGTTCTTGAAGGCCGTGAAGATGTTGGCCATGGCATGGCCCACGCCCGCAGCCGAATGCAGGTTCACGAAGCTGGCATTGCGCGTGGCCTGGGCGTGGCCGTCGGCCATGCCCACGACCACGGTTTCCTGCAGGCCCAGCACATAGGAGAAGTCTTCGGGGTAGTCGCGGAACAGCGGCAGCTCGGTCGAGCCCGGGTTGCCGAAGATGCGCGTCATGCCCAGCTCGCGCAGCATGGCGATCACGGCATGGCGCACGGTGTAGGTCGCGGTGGAGGGGGAAGTCTGGGCGGGCTGGCTGCGGGGGGTGGTGGGTGCTTGCAAGATGGGGGCTCCTGGGGAATGGGCCGGCCGCCCGGTGCGTGCCGAGCGGTGGCCATGGAAGTCGGTGCCCATGGTGCAGGCGCTTATGATTTCCAGCAATTGAATAAACTATCTAAGAGATATTCACCAAATGGATATCAAGAACCTGGACCTCAACCTGCTGCGCGTCTTTGACGCCGTGTACCGCCACTGCAGCGTCAGCCGCGCGGCCGAGGAGCTGGGCATGTCCCAGCCCGCCGCCAGCCAGGCCGTAACGCGGCTGCGCCTGCTGCTGGGCAACCCGCTGTTCGAGCGCGCGCACGCAGGCGTGCGCCCCACGCCGCGTGCCGAGCGCCTGGCGCTGGCCGTGCGCCAGGCGCTGGAGGTGCTCGAAGTCGCCATGTCCGAGGCCCAGAGCTTCGAGCCACTGCAGGCGCGCCAGCGCTTTCGCATCCACCTGAGCGACATCGGCGAGGCGCGCTTTCTGCCGCCGCTGATGCAGGCGCTGCACCAGCGCGCCCCGCATGTGCAGCTGGAGACCCTGCCCATGCCGCTGGACGGCATTGCCGATGCGCTGGACCGGGGCACGCTGGACATCGCCATCGGCTTTCTGCCGGGTGGCACGCGGACCCGGCAGACCGTGCTGCTGTCCGACCATTACGGCGTGCTGCTGCGCAGCGGCCACCCCGCGCTGGCGCACCTGCCCGAAGGCGCGCCACTGGCGCTGGCCACGCTGCGCCAGCTGGATTTCGCGGCCGTGCGCTCGCATTCGGAGACGCTGCGCATCCTGCAGGCGCTGCGGCTCGATGAGCGCATCCGCCTGTCGGCCGCACATTTCATGGCCGTGCCCTCCATCGTGGGCAAGACCGACCTGGCGGTGATCATGCCGGCCGAGATCGCGGCCGGCTTTGTCGAGCGCGGTGGCTATGCGGTGCGCGACGCCGACCTGCCCGATCACCGCTTTGACGTGTCGCTGCACTGGAGCTGGCGCTTCGAGCAGGAACCGGCCAAGCGCTGGCTGCGCGAACTGGTCTGCGAGCTGTTCCAGCAGCCCCGGCACCGCGAGGCCGCCGCGCCCTAAAGGGCCGGCCGTCACAGCCATGACTTGCGGGCCTGCCGACTCAGTTTCGTCTAAGAAACCGGCGCCAGACTGGTCCCTGCGCCGACAAGGGCACGCGGCCGGCCGCGCCGAAGATGGACACCGGCCTGTTTCATCCACTCTCCAGGAAAGACTCACCATGCAACTCAAGGACAAGGTCGCCTTCATCACCGGCTCGGCCAGCGGCATCGGCAAGGAGATCGCCACGCTGTTCGCCAGCGAAGGCGCGCGCATCGTCATTGCCGACCTCAACAAGGAGGCAGCCGACGCCACGGCGGCCGAGCTGCGCGCCACGGGAGCGCAGGCCATGGGCGTGGCCGTGGACGTGACCGACGAGGCCCAGGTCAACGCCTCGGTCGAGGAGGCCGCCCGGGCCTTCGGCGGCATCGACATCCTGGTCAGCAATGCCGGGATACAGATCGTGCATCCGGTGGAGGAATTCAGCTTTGCCGACTGGAAGAAGATGCTGGCCATCCACCTGGACGGCGCCTTCCTCACCACGCGCGCCTGCCTCAAGCACATGTATGCGCAGGGCCGGGGCGGCAGCGTGATCTACATGGGATCGGTGCACTCCAAGGAGGCCTCGCTGCTCAAGGCGCCCTATGTCACGGCCAAGCACGGCCTGATCGGGCTGGCCAAGACCGTGGCCAAGGAAGGCGCCAAGCACGGCGTGCGCGCCAATGTGATCTGCCCGGGCTTCGTGCGCACGCCGCTGGTGGACAAGCAGATTCCCGAGCAGGCCCGCACGCTGGGCATCAGCGAGGACGAGGTCATCAAGAACGTGATGCTCAAGGAAACCGTGGACGGCGAGTTCACCACCACCGAGGACGTGGCCCGCGTGGCCCTGCTGTTCGCGGGCTTCCCCAGCAATGCGCTGACCGGCCAGTCGCTGGTGGTCAGCCACGGCTGGTTCATGCAGTAAGTCGCCAGTCGGCCACCCAATCGGCCCTCAATCGGCCCTCAATCGGCCCTCAATCGGCCTTCAGGCCCAGCGCACGCGTCACGGCGGCATAGCGGTCGATGTCGGCCGCGATCAGCGCCTGGAATTGGCCCGGTGTCTGCCGCGCCAGGGTGTAGCCCTGGTCGCGCAAGCCAGCGCTGACGGCGGGATCGGCCAGCGCCTGTTCCAGCGTGTCATGCAATGCCTGCACCGTGGCCCGGGGCGTGGCGGCAGGTGCCAGCAGGCCGTGCCACTGCTCCACCGCAAAGCCCGGCAGGCCGCGCTCGGCCACCGTGGGAACGCCGGCCAGCTGCGGCAGTCGATGCGGCGCCGTGACGGCCAGGGCGCGCACGCGGCCTGCAGCGATCATGGCCGCAGCACTGCTGGCCGTGACCATGCCCGCCGCCACCTGGCCTGCCGCCACGGCCGTGATGGCCGGGCCGCAGCCCTTGTAGGGCACATGCTGCACAAAGCGCTTCGCCTCCCGGGCCAGCATCTCGCCGGCCAGGTGCTGGGGCGTGCCATTGCCGCAGGAGGCGAACAGCAGAGGCCGTTCCTGGCGCGCCTGGGCCAGCGCATCCTCCAGCGTCTGCAGCGCGCTGTCCGCAGGCACGACCAGCACCGAGGCGATGGAGCCCGCGTTGAACACCGCCGTGAAGTCCTTGCGCGGATCGAAGTCCAGGCGCTCGTACACACCGGGGTTGATGGCGAACGAGCTGTTGGCCATCAGCAAGGTGCTGCCGTCCGCCGCGGCCTGGGCCACGGCATGGGCGCCGATGTTGCCGCTGGCGCCGGGCCGGTTCTCCACCACCACGGGTTGGCCCAGGCGCTGCTGCAGCTGCTCGCCCAGGCGCCGCGCCAGCAGGTCCGTGCCGCCGCCCGGCGGAAAGGTCACGACGATGGTGATGGGCCGCTCCAGGCGCGTGCCGGCCTTGCCCGGCGCCGCCAGCCAAAGCCCCGATGCGCCCGCCAGCAGCGCGCAGGCCGCCAGCGTCCAGAGTCCCCGCCCGCGCAAAGAAAATGCCATGGCCGAGTCCTCAGGTGTCGAGGCCGATGTCGAGAACCCGGGCGCTGTGCGTGATCCAGCCCACGGCGATCTGGTCCACGCCAGTCTCGGCCACGGCGCGCGCCGTCTCGGGCGTGATGCGGCCCGAGGCTTCGGTCACCGCGCGCCCGCGCGCCATGGAGACGGCCGTGCGCAGCGTGTCCAGGTCCATGTTGTCCAGCAGCACCACTTCCACGCCCAGGGACAGCGCCACCTCCAGCTGCTCCAGCGTGTCCACCTCCAGCTGGATCTGCACCATGTGGCCCACGCCTGCGCGCGCCCGGGCCAGGGCCTCGGCCACGCCGCCTGCCAGCGCGATGTGGTTGTCCTTGATCAGCACGGCATCGTCCAGGCCGAAGCGGTGGTTGCTGCCGCCGCCCACGCGCACCGCGTACTTCTGCAGCGCGCGCAAGCCTGGCATGGTCTTGCGCGTGCAGGTCACGCGTGCGCCCGTGTCGGCGATGGCCCGCGCGATCGATGCCGTGGCCGTGGCCACGCCGCTCAGGTGGCACAGGTAGTTGAGCGCCACGCGCTCGGCCGTGAGGATGGCGCGCGCGCTGCCGTGGATGCGCGCGATCTCCTGGCCTGGCGCCAGTTCGCTGCCATCGCGCAGCACCGGCTCGAAGCGCGACTGCGCATCCAGCGCACGGAACGCCAGCCGCGCCATGTCCAGCCCGGCCAGCACGCCCTCCTGGCGCGCCACCAGGCGCAGTTCGGCCTGTGCGTCGGCAGGAACAATGGCATCCGTGGTCAGGTCGCCCGCGCGGCCCAGGTCTTCCAGCAGGGCCGAGCGCACCAGCGGCTCCAGCATCAGGTCGGGCAGCGGCGGTACCGGCAGGCGGGCACTGAGGGCATTGGCAATATTAATGCTCATTTTGAGTATATGTAGGTCAAAAAAATGTGGCGCGCGGCCTTGCGGGCTTGAGCGAGGAACTTATGCTAGATACGAGCATAAGTGCTGTCAAGCCATTGTCACAATCGGGCAAGTGCCGTGCGGCTCAGGGGGAACCGTCGATGCCCTTGGCCAGGGGCAGCTTGCTGCCGGAGATGGCCCGCTCCAGCAGCACATCGCTGCGAAAGCGGAACAGCTTGGCCGGCCGGCCCGCCGAGCCCACCGTGAGCTGGCCGGTTTCCTCGACCAGATCCTGCTGCTCGATCAGGCGGCGGAAGTTCTGCTTGTGCAGCCCGCGCCCGGCCAGGGCCTCCACCGTCTGCTGCAGCTGCAGCAGCGTGAACTCGGGCGGCATCAGCTCGAACACCACGGGCCGGTACTTGATCTTGGCGCGCAGCCGCGCCATGCCCGTGGCCAGGATGCGGCGGTGGTCGTGGTGCATGGCCTCGCCGGGCAGCATGGCGGCCGCGCCATGGACGCGGTGGGCCGCCTCCTGCACCAGTCCGGCCTCGTACAGCAGCTCGTAGCGCTGCAGCACCATGTCCTCGTTCCAGGGCCCGCCGTCCAGGCCGAAGGCGATGTCCGCGCGCTGGCGCCGCAGCGCACGCTGGGCGCCGCGCGCCTCGGCCATCCAGGCATGCAGGCGCGGAGCGATGTGGGAGCGCAGCAGGGCCGGCTCGCCGCTGCGCCAGTCTTCCCAGGGAAAGTAGCGGTACCAGTCCTGCCAGACGGCCTGCCCCGCGCTGCGGTCCGCGGATTCGCGCGTCAGCCCCAGGTAGCTGACCGAGATCACGCGCGCCCCGCTGGCATCGGTGCGATCGCCATCGGCAAAGGTGTAGAGCTGCTCCATGTAGCCCAGCGGGTGATGGGTCTGCTCCTCCACCCAGGCGCGCAGGCCGGCCTGCAGCGAACGGTGCCCCACCTCGAACGGCCCCGCCGGCAGCAACTGCCCGTCCGCCGTGGTCAGCACGCGCGGTGTGCCCTGAGTCACCGCGGCCAGCACGGCAACGAGTTCGGCATGGATGGGAGAGGCTGCGGGACTGGTGGGGTGGGGCACGAAGGTGAGGGAGGTCGGTTGGCGGGATGGGTGATTATGGTGGGTTGCCGCCGCTGCGGCCGGCTGCCGCCCTGCCCGCCCGGCCACTCAGGCCAGCGCGGCCTTGAGGATCTTCCTGTCCACCTTCCCTACGGAATTTTCCGGAAGGGCGTCAACGTAGTGGTAGGCGACGGGTGCATGCATCCGCGAGAGCTCGCCCAGCACCGCAGCGGCCAGGTGCTGCTCCGTGAGTGCACGTCCCGTTTCGTCGCCGGTTCTCACGACGAAGGCGCACGGCACCTCGCCCAGGTCGGCATCGGGCCGGCCCACGACACAGCAGGCGCGTACGCCCGGCACCTTCGCAAGCACGCCTTCGATGAGGTTGGGAGAGAGGTTCTCGCCGCCGCGGATGATCACATCCTTGATGCGGCCGGTGATGTACAGATACCCCTGGGCATCGAAGCGCCCCAGGTCTCCGGTGCGCAGTGCCGGCCCGGGGTCGGCGGGCGCGCCTGCGGTCCCCTCTTCGAGATAGCCCAGCATGAGGGTGGGTCCGCTGATGCAGATTTCTCCTTCTTGCAGGGGATCTTCGATCTCGGCACCGCCCGGCCTGGCAAGAAAGACCCGCTGCCCCGGCAGCACCGTGCCCACGGAGCCTACCCTGCGCGCGAGCGGCGGATTCATCGCAGAGGTGCAGGTCGCTTCCGAGAGCCCGTACGACACGACCAGGGGCACGCCCAACTTTTCCTCGACCCGCCTGTGCAGCTCCTCGGTGATGGGGGCCGAGCCGCAGCGCGCCATGCGCAAGGCGGCCAGCGAGGCTGGCGGAAACTCGAACGCGAGCATGCGCGAGTACATGGTCGGCACTCCCGTGATCACGGTGGGCCGATGCCGCTCCATCAGCGCCGGCATGTCCTGCGCCTTGAAGCGCTCCGCCAGCACGACGGTCGAGCCCGCCAGCAGTGGGGCCAGCAATTGGTTGTTGACGCCATTGGTGTGGTGCAGCGGCATGGTGTGCAGCAGCCGGTCCTGCGGGCCGAGCCCCGTGTGCCGGACGATGCCGTCCGCGTTGACCCGCAACCCCAGGTGGCTTTGCAGCACGCCCTTGGGCTTGCCGCTGCTGCCGGAAGTGAACAGCAGGTAGGCACAGTCCCGGGGGCCCGATGTGCAAGCCCAGTACGGCTGCACATCGGGAGCAAGGCTTTCCAATGCAATGCGCCGTACCTGCGCAACGGCCGCCAGACACGGGTCGTCATGGTGGCTCCGGTCATGCACCAGCCAGGTCATGGCCGTCGCCGCAAAACGCCTTGCGGTCTCCTCGGCGCCAAGCCCGGGCTCCAGCACGCAGGGACAGGCGCCGGCCACCAGGGTCGCAAGCAGTGCGCAGGCCAGGTCCAGCGACCGCGGCACGGCAATGGCCACACGGTCGCCCTCGCGTATCCCGGCAGCCCGCAGGCCACCGGCCAGCACGCCCACCCGCTGCGCGAGGGCTCCGTAGCTCAGGACACCGCCCTGCGCCACCAGCGCGGGCCTTGCGGCCCACCCTGGCGACTGCCAGCGGCGATGAAAGGCCGCGACCAGGGATTCGAATTCGTCGGTCATTGGCAGCTCCTGTCCGGTGCGGCTCAGCGCAGGCTCACGCGTGCATCGCGCTCGAACTGCCCGTCAGGGTCCAGCGAGGCCAGGGCCTGGAGCTCGCGCTGCGTTGGCGGGTCGGTGGGATGCGCCGTGCTGGCGTCAAACTCGAAACCCGTGCGCTCGCGCACTTCTTCGAGGGAAGCCTGCGGGTGCCATGAATCCAGCGCCAGGCGTCCGTCGCGCTTGATGAAGGTCGCGATCGGAGTGACCACTCCATGAAAGCCTCCCCACGAGGTGCGAAAGTCGAGCTTGTTCACCAGGGTGCGCGTCGAATGCTCGGTACGCCAGGTGCACGCACGCAAGGCGGTGGGAAGCATGACGGCGCCGCCGCCTCCACCGGGAAGGCGCACCTTGGGCCTGTGCCAGTCGCCGATCGCCGAGTTGTTGGCGCACCCCTCGCCGTCGATCTGCGCCGCGCCAAGAAACGTCAAATCCATGCGCCCGCGGCAGCACAGGTCGTAGAAGTCCTCGTTGGCGAAGATGGACGCGCTGCGCTGCGCGAGCACGGGGTCCGAGCTCGACAGCGGGACGCTGGACGGCTCGGGGTCCACGCCGCCCGCGACGTTGATGTAGATGAAGTCCTCATCCAGCGTCTTTTTGGCCAGCAGGCAGGCCAGCATGGGCAAGGTGGAATTGACGCCGCTGAACGTGATCTCGCCGGGCCGGATGAACCGGGCCAGGTTGATGGCGATGTATGAAAAACCGGACCAGTTCGCGCTCATCGTGCCTTCTCCTGTGTTGCTGCCTCGGGCGCTTTCGCCAGGTGCGCGGCCAGGGCTTCGTCGCCCTCGGCCAGATAGCTTTCGACCGCGGGGTAATCGATCGGATAGCTGGGCCAGCATGAGCCTGGCCAGGCGCCGCCGGGGACGACGGAGAAGGCTTCGACCATGAAATACGGCACGACGGTGGACTCCGGGTTGTCCTGGAATATCTGCGTGTCCACCAGCTTTTCCGCCACCACCAGCACACTGCGTGAGGCACGGCTCATGATGCGGTCCCAATGCGGTGTTCCCGCAATGCGCACGTTCCCCTGCCGGTCGATCTCCGAGGCAAGCAGCACCGCATAGTCCGGCTCGATGGCCGGGATGGCGTACACCGGTGCGCGATCCGAGTACGGGTCCGGCAGGCTCACCCAGCCGTTCAAGGCGGGCAGGTCGCTTCCGTGCAAGCCAGCGCACGGCTGAAAGGGGATGCCGTACGCCGCCGCGCGCAGCCCGGCGGTCAGGCTCGCGCAGGCATGCTCTTCAAGAACGACTTCCTGGCGCTCGACGGCCCGGCGGTACCAGGGCGCCAGGCCGAAGTTGCCCTCCATCGCGACGATGCCGGCCCGCACCTTTCTGACGGCCCCGGCCCGGCAAAGAATGTCGATGTCGTAGCCGGGAGACTGCTTGATGATTTCAAGGCCGGTCCTGCCCTGGCGGATCAGTTCGCGCACGAAGGCGAACGGGCCACGGTGAAGAAAGCTCCCGCCGATGGCCAGGGAGGCCCCGTCCGGTACGCGCGAGACGAGTTCCTGCAGGGGAACACATTTGTTTTTTCCGACGAATCCAGAAGGCATGGGTTGGTCCTTGTGAAAATTGCTCCACTACTGGCCCAGATACTTGCGCAGCCGGTCTTTCAACCCTGGCCGCGCGGCGGAACGCACCAGATGCGCCAGGTCGGCATCCGCCTGTACCGTATCGAGCGCGCGATACAGCGAGGCCCGGGCCTCGTCCTCGAGTTCAACGACCAGCGCTTCGCATTCCTGCACCACGCCCGGCCAATCCTCCTGGGCCAGGACCTGCTGGACGAATCCCATCTGCACGGCCTCGTCCGTGGAAAACGGCCGGCTTGCGCCGAGGATGTCCAAGGCCTTCTGCGTTCCCACCAGGTCGGCGAAGCGCCGGGTTCCGAGCACCAGGCCGAACTTCAGGCCGGGCATGCGGAACATGCCCTGTGCGCTGGCAATACGCCGGCGGCATGCGGCGAACAGGTCGACGCCAGCCCCGTACACCTTGCCATGCGCCAGGGCGACGGTGTATGCCGGCGACGTTGCAAGCGCCTGAAGCAGCTGTTCGATGCGGATGAAGCGCAGGACGAGATCGCCTTCGCTCTGTGCCTCCAGGTCGGACAGATCGAAGCCGGCGCACAGGCTCTTTCCAGCGCCCCGCAGGACCAGCAGGCGAGCACCCTGGGCATGGGCATGCCGTACCCCCTCCAGCAATGCGTCGACCAGCTCCGCGTTGAGGGCATTGAGCTTGTCGGGGCGGTTGAGGGTGAAAGTCCAGCGGTGGCCGCTGACCTGGATATCCAGGACGCCGCTCATACCGTCTCCTTTGCGCCATCGCGCAGCGGACCCAGCACCTGCTCGTTGTGCTCGCCCAGCGAAGGCGGCCGCAGCCGCACCGCCAGCGTGCGGTCATCGAAGCGGACGGGCGAGACAAAGGTCCTGGTCTTCACGCCGTTGGGCAGCTCCAGCGGTTGCACCCACTGCATGTGCTCGACCTGCGGGTCGGCGAGCACCTCCGAGTACCGATTGATGGGCGCGCAGGGAACCCCCGCGTCGCGAAAGCGCTGCAGCCAGGTCGCCGTGTCGGCGCGCACGAACTCCTCTTCAAGGATCTCCAGCAGAGCATCCTGGTGCTGGGCACGCAGCGTCGGCGTCAGGAAACGGGCATCATCCAGCAGCGCCATCTTGCCGACCACTTCGCAGACCGAACGCCACAGCGCGTTGTTGCCGGCGGCCATGCCGAAGTAGCCATCGGACGAGCGAAAGACGCGGTACGGCGCGTTGCGGGGATGGGCCGAGCCCAGCGCGCGCGGGTCACGCCCGCTGCCGAAGTACTCCGATGTCTGTAGCGCCGCGATACCCAGCGTGGCGCCCAGCATTGGCACATCCAGATGTACACCCTGTCCGCTGGCCTGCGCCGCACGCAATGCCGCCGCAATGGAGAAAGCGGCATACAGGCCCGCGGAGAAATCGGCCAGCGGCACGCCGCACTTCACGGGAGCGCCGCCCTCCTCCCCGGTGATGCTCATGATGCCGCTCATGGCCTGGACGGTGAGATCGAACCCGCCTTCCCCGGACCGCGGCCCCGACTGTCCGTAGGCCGAGATGGAGCAGTAGACCAGGCGCCGGTTCAGGGCCTGCAGGTCCTTGTAGCCCAGCCCCAGGCGGTCCATGACACCGGGGCGATTGTTCTCGATGAGCACATCGGCACCCCGGACCAGCTCGCGCAGCAGTTGCACATCGCCGGCCTCCTTGAGGTTGAGGGTGACCGACTTCTTATTGCGATTGAGCGAGGCGAAGTTCTCGCTGTAACCGTCACTGATGGGTGGCCAGCTGCGCAGGGTGTCACCGCCTTGCGGGTTCTCCACCTTGATCAGCTCGGCCCCCAGGTCCGCCAGGAGCATTCCGCAAAAAGGCCCAGCCGCCACGTTGCAGATCTCGATCACTTTGATGCCGTCCAGCGGCAGTTGATGGCTCATGTTGTCTCCAGAAACGAGGGGCGTGGTCGGCGTGTGCGGTTGGCTGGGGTTATCGCCAAGGTGTTGCCGCGTTGACAAATCCTACCAGCGGCGCCCATGATGTCAACAAATTATGAGACATCAATCCTAATTTTTGGGAATAAACAAAGAACTGAATTCAAGCCGACAGCGATCAGAAACCCATCGACCCCAAGGGCAAAAGGAGACAAAAGATGATTCACAGACGCCAAATCCTGGCAGGCATCGCAGGCATGGCCTGCTCGGGGCCGTTGCTCGCACAGCAATGGCCGGCAAAGCCCGTGCGCGTCGTCACGCCCTACCCGCCCGGCGGCGCGACCGACATCACGGCACGCGTCTATGCGCAGTACCTGGGTCAATGGCTGGGCCAGCCCTTCGTCATCGAAAACCGGGCAGGCGCCGGAGGCGAAATCGGCGCCACGGCCGTGGCCAACAGCGCCGGCGACGGCTACAGCCTGTTGTTCGGAGCGATTGGCAGCCTGGCCATCCACGCGGTCATCCCCACGCAAAAGCCTCCCTACGACCTGATGACGGCATTGACCGGCGTCTCCATGGGCAGCTCGGTGCCTCTGGCCATCGCGGTGCGCAGCGACCTGCCCGCCCATTCCGTGGCCGAGCTGGTCAAGCTCGGCAAGGCCGGCGGCAAAGGCCTGACCTATGGTTCCGCAGGCAATGGTTCCACCCAGCACATGACGGGGGAGTACTTCCAGCAGGCGGCCGGCATGAAGCTGGTGCACATCCCCTACAAGGGAAGCGCGCCCGCTGTCGCCGATCTGCTGGGTGGCCAGATCGACCTGGTCTTCGAGACGCTGCCGGCACTGGCCTCGCAGATCGGCAGTGGCAAGCTGCGCATCCTGGCCGTGACCAGCGCCAGGCGCAGCGACATGCTGCCCGACGTGCCCACGCTCAAGGAATCGGGCTTCCCGGATTTCGAAGTCACGACCTACTACGGGCTGCTCGCGCCCAAGGCCACACCACCGGCCATCGTGGGCCAGCTCTCGAAGGCCATGCAGGAGATCGCAAAGATGCGCGAAGTACGCCAGACGCTGCAAAAGCAGGGCGCCGATGCCTACGCAAGCAGTCCCGAACACACCACCCGGCTCATCGAGGCCGAGCTGGCCAAGTGGGGCCAGGTTCAAAAGACTGCCCAGGTGCAGTGAACGCAACGGCACCCTCATGCAAAGCATGCGAATTGCCGTCGTGGGAGGCGGCTCCGTGGCCACATCCTTCCTGTTCCATCTGGTGCGTGCGCGAGTGCAGGCACAAAGCGCCCTCCCTCGGCTGCAGGTGCTGGTCTTCGAGCCGGCCCCTGCCGTCGGCAGTGGAGCGGCCTATGCCGACGACGCACCCACCAATCTTCTGAACGTCACGGCCGGCAGCATGTCCGTCGCCGAAGATGACCGGCAACACTTTCTGCGCTGGCTCCACCGCCAGGCAATCACCCATTTCCAGGGCGAGCAGATCACGCACGACTCGTTTCTGCCGCGCCCGCTTTTCGGCCGCTATCTGGAAGATGTCTACCGCGAAACCTGTGCCACGGGGGCCACGTTGGGCGTGGACATCCGCCACGTCCGGGAGGCCGTGCACGATGTCAGGGCAGACCCGCCGGCCGGCTACCGGCTCGTGACACAGCAGGCAGAGCACATCGCGCAACGGGTGATCCTCGCCATAGGCAACCTGAGCTCGGCCGCGTTCGAGGACTTGCGCGGCCACGCCGGCTACTTCGACAGCCCGTACCCGGTCCGGGCACTGGCCTGTGGCATCCCTCGCGATGCGACGGTATGCGTGCTGGGCACGAGCCTGAGCGCCATCGACGCCGTGGTGGCGCTTGCCGAAGCCGGCCACACGGGGCCGATGTACTGCATGTCCCGCAACGGCAGACTTCCGTCGGTCAGGGGCCTGAAGAACCAGCCCGTCACACTGAGTCCGCGCCTTGTGGCCACCCTTGCCGAAGGGGTCGCCCAAGGCCGCCGCCTGACACTGCGAGAGGCAATGGGTCTGCTCGCAGACGAACTGGCGCACCAGGGCATAGCGTTCGACGAACTCCTGGACCTGCAGGCTGCACCGCCCCCTGCCACGGACTATCTGCAAGAGGAAATCACGCTGTCCTCATCGCGTCCACGGCAATGGCAGTCGCTGGGCAATGCGCTCAACGCCGTCGTGGACGCCATCTGGCAGCAGCTCGACGACGCCGGGCGCGAGCGCTTCGACGCCACGCTGCGCAGCATCTGGATGGCTCGCCGCGTGACCTTCCCCATCGAGAATGCACGCAGGCTGCAGGCACTGCTTCGTGCGGGGCGCCTGCAGGTGATGCCGGGCCTGCAGTCCGTCGACCCGGTCCCCGGCCAGCACCACCGGTTCCGCATTCAGGCCCGGGACAGGGCCGAGCTGCAAGCGGACGTGGTCATCAATGCCACGAGCTTTTCCGCGGACGCCAGGCACTCGGACCTGCCATTGCTGCGCAACCTGCTGGACCGGGGCGAAGCCTGCCCTCACCGCTTCGGCGGCTTGTGCGTGGATTTCGCGACCGGAAATCTGATGCGGTCCGACGGCAGCATCAATGCGGACATCAGCGTGCTGGGCACCATGGCGGCAGGAACCTACTTCTGGACCAACTCCATGGATGTCAACGCACGGCTCGCACGGGGAGTGGCCGGCCGACTGGTCCAGGAGTTGTGCGCATCGGAAACTCGGGCCGAGCGAACCTGCCCCATCTGATCCCCGGGCACGGCGCGAGCGGGCTCGCAAAGATGCTGTCCGGGCCGTGAGCGACGCCATGCGTGCTAAGCTCATCCCAACATTTGGGATTCATTGCATGGACAAAACGCTACTCAAGGGCCTGGCAGTGCTGGAGGCCATTGCCGAGATGCAGGGCGAGGCACGCGTCATCGACGACGTGGCGGCCCGCGTGGGCCTCACCCGAAGCAATGCGCACAGGACACTGCAGACCCTCATCCACGCCGGATACGTGGAGCGCGACCCGGCAGGCGGGGGCTTTCGCAGCACGACCAAGATGTATGCACTGGGCGTGCGCCAGCTGGGGCAGCTCGACCTGCGCAAGATCGCTCCCTCTTTCATGGCGGTACTGGCCGAGGAAAGCGCGGAGACGGTCCATCTGTCGGTGCTTGAAGGGCAGGATGTCATCTACGTGGACAAGATAGACAGCATCCAGCCCATACGCGCCTACTCGATGATCGGTGGCCGCGCTCCCGCCTACGCCGTGGCCACGGGCAAGGCCCTGCTGGCGGCGCAGCCCGCGCAGTACCTTGACCGGCTACCTGACCCTTTGCCGAGGTTCACGCCAAACACGATCGTGAGCAAGGAGCTTCTGAAGGCCGAATGCGCCAAGGCGCTTCGCGTCGGATATGCGGTCAATCGCGGGGAATGGCGCGAAGGCGTTGGCGGCCTGGCCGCAGCCGTTTACGACGCCTTCGAGCGTCCCGTGGCCGCCATCGGCATTTCGGGACCGCTGGACCGCCTGAGCGTGGCCCGCATGAAGGAGATGGCGCCGCGCGTCATCGACGCCGCCGCGCAACTCTCGAAGGCCCTGGGGTATACGCGCGGGTATTTCGGCGAATCGGTCTGAACGGACTCATAGATCCACTGACCCGTGGCCTGGAGGCTTGGCCGTTTGATCATCCCTGCATCCCAGTTCACGCTCGAGGTCGGGGCGGTCGGTTGGCGGGATGGGTGATTATGGTGGGTTGCAGGGGCCGGTCCGCCCGCGTTCAGGCATGGCGGTCCAAGCTTCCGATGTACTGGTCCACCATGGCCTTGGCCTGTCCCAGGCTGCAGCCATGCTCGCTCTGGCAGGCCCTGATGGCCGCCATCTTCTGCAGGGGGTCGGCGGCAAGGGTGCGCCAGTCGATCTTTGCGGGCTCTGGCGCAGGGCCGTGCAGCGCGTCTCCCTCCTCCACCGAACGCACCTCCCAGCGCGCCACGACGGGAAAGGAAAGGTCCACGGCAGGCAGCCGGCCCAGTTCGGCCGCCAATTCATCCTGTGAAATCAATGAAGCCACCTGGCGAACACGCGCCCGGGGCCCGTCGCGCCAAGGCCTGATCTCCAAGGGACGCCGGCAGAAATCCTGCAGATAGTCGCCCAACTCCTGCGTCATGAAGCGCGCGGTCTGTGCGACATCGGCCCGCAACAGTTGCAAGGCCTCCGGCTGCGAGAAGTCATCCAGCTGATCGCTCAGGTCCGCAAAGGCCTGCAGAAATCCCGCGCAGACAAAGTCATCGAAGCAGGCGTGCGAAAGACTGCTGGCCTCGTCATCGTGCAACACCAGCGCCACGCCCACGCCATGCGTGTCCAGCGGCGTCAGGCACCAGGCATCGCCGGCGCCCGACTGGGCGAATGGCAGAAAGCTCCGGCCGTTCTGTGCGCCAGGATGAAGCCAGCCCTCGATGATTTCCCGGCTGGCTTCGGCGTCTATCCATTCGAAGTCCTGCCAACTCATGAACAGGGGCGGGTCCTGCAGGCAGCGCTGGCGCCAGGTGGCAGCCCAATCCGGACCGTAGACGGTCTTTCCCGATGCCAGGAGGTCGCTCAACAGCGGCGGCAGCGCAATGCCGGTCTGGGTGGAGAGGTCGGCGTAGGTAGTCATTGGATTCATCCCACGTCCATATGCAGCCGATGCCTGCCGCAATGCACGCACCGGAAAAGGCAGCCGGAAATCATGCCGTCCGTGGACATGCGCTCCAGCATCCACTGCGCATCGTTCCTGTAGCTGCCTTCGATGTCGGGCAGGACTTCAGCGAGGAAAGGCTCGACGGCCTGCCTGTCGGCGTGACCCAGGAAGACACAGGGTGCGTTGCAGTGCGTGAGCCACACGGGCTGCTGCCAGGCCCTGTAGCCGGGCGTGCGCTGCGCTATTTCCAGCAGCAGTTCCCTGGCGATGGTGGGCTCGGGGTCGGCCGGATCAGGCGACACGCCTTCGATATCGGTGTATCCCACAAGTTCGCCGTCGTATGTCTCGCAAGCCTGCCCGCTGGCAATGCACCAGGGACACAGGTAGTCGGGGCTTTGCTGGCTGTAGAACGGGCCCTCGTACTTGAGGCTGCGGTTTTGTCCGCAGCAGGAACACACACCCTCTTCCTGCTCGAAGACGGTTTCGTAGGCGCCGGGATGGAATCTGAAATGCGGGCGGTCCATTTCAAGGTCTCTCTTTCCCCAATGGAAAGGCGCCATTGTCCATGGACGTTCGGTGCGCGGGACCGAATCGATCCAGGCATGAAAAAACCGCGCACAAGCGCGGTTTCCTGAGGTGGGCGAGAACTGCTTTTCAGCAGTTCTGCCGCGGCATCCGTTGCCTCAGACGTTGAACAGGAAGTTCATCACGTCGCCATCCTTGACGACATATTCCTTGCCTTCGGCGCGCATCTTGCCCGCGTCCTTGGCGCCTTGCTCGCCCTTGAAGGCGATGAAGTCGTCGAAGGCGATGGTCTGGGCACGGATGAAGCCGCGCTCGAAGTCGCCGTGGATGACGCCTGCGGCCTGGGGGGCGGTGTCGCCGACCTTGATGGTCCAGGCACGCACTTCCTTGACGCCGGCCGTGAAGTAGGTCTGCAGGCCCAGCAGGCCGAAGCCGGCGCGGATCAGGCGGTTCAGGCCGGGTTCTTCCAGGCCCAGTTCCTGCAGGAACATGTCGCGGTCCTCGTCGCTCATCTCGGCCATTTCAGCCTCGATCTTGGCGCAGATGGCCACGACGGGAGCGCCTTGTGCCTCGGCATAGGCCTTGAGGCTGTCGAGCAGCGGGTTGTTCTCGAAGCCGTCTTCGCTGACGTTGCCCACGAACATGGCGGGCTTGGCGGTGATCAGGCAGAACTGCTTGAGCAGGGGCGCGTCTTCCTTGGAGACGGGCACCGTGCGTGCGGGCTTGCCCTGGTCCAGGGCAGCCTGGATGGGGGTCAGCAGCGCCACCACCTTGGCGGCTTCCTTGTCGTTGCCCGACTTGGCGGCCTTGCTGTAGCGGTTCAGCGCCTTCTCGACGGTGGCCAGGTCGGCCAGGCACAGCTCGGTCTGGATGACCTCGATGTCGGCGATGGGGTCCACCTTGTTGGCCACGTGGATGACGTTCGGGTCTTCGAAGCAGCGCACCACGTTGACGATGGCGTCGGTCTCGCGGATGTGGGCCAGGAACTGGTTGCCCAGGCCTTCACCCTTGGAGGCGCCGGCCACCAGGCCGGCGATGTCCACGAATTCGACGATGGCCGGGACGATGCGCTCGGGCGTGATGATGTCGGCCAGCTTCTGCAGGCGCGGATCGGGCACTTCCACCACGCCGGTGTTCGGCTCGATGGTGCAGAAGGGATAGTTCTCGGCGGCGATGCCGGCCTTCGTCAGCGCGTTGAAGAGAGTGGACTTGCCCACATTGGGCAGGCCCACGATGCCGCATTTGAGGCTCATGGCAGGGCTTTCTACAGGGATTCTGGGGACAAACCCCGTATTTTAGTCAACCGGGCATTTCCTGTCGTTTCAGGCGAACTGCCAGTCGCCGGCCACGGACTGGCCAACGACCAGTTCGGCCCCGTCGTGCAGGCCTTCCAGCACGGCATTCATGCCGAAGGTGATGGCGCCATCGACACGGTCGTCCTGGCGGTAGGTACGGATGGCGTCACCCACGGCGGTGCCCTGCACGGCCGTGACGGGGTCGATGTCGGGAATGGGGCAGCGTGTGCAGGGCTTGGCCATGCGCAGCCGCAGGCCCTGGGCATCGAGCACGTCGAGCCCGTCGACCCGGTCCTCGTCATGGGCCTCCAGGCCTTCGATCACGATGTTGGGGCGAAAGCGCCGTGCGTCCACCGCGGCGTGGCCGGCCGCCTGCAGGCGCTGGTTGAGTTCATCCACGGCCGCCTGGCTCAGTACCAGCAGCGGATAGCCGTCCGCAAAGTGCACGGGCGCTGCCTCACCCCCGGTCCAGCGCTCGCTGGTGCGGCGCGGCGCCGCCGGGTCGAAGCGCACCAGGGCGCAATCCGCGCCCAGGGCCTGCGTCAGCCAGTGGGCGGCCTCGGGGCCCATGTCCCAGGCCTGCACCCAGTCCGACCAGACGCGCGCCCGGCGCTCCGGCCCCGTGGCCTGCAGCGCGATGCGCAGCGGCGGCTGCTGGGGAAAGTGCAGCACCAGGTGCCCGGCCTCCAGCTCGGGGCGTACCCAGGCCATGCGCGGATGGTCGCGCTGGGTCAGGAATTCGCCCTGCGCATCGACCACCATCCAGTGGCGGTCCCAGGCCAGGCCGGTGGCGCCGACGCCGCTGCTTTGCAGCGCGATGCCCGCGCAGGATTTGACGGGATATACCCACAACTGGGCAATGCGGCCCTGCACGTCTCTTTCTTGGTCAAACATCGGATAGCTCTTTTTGGGGAAATCTGGAGTGTGTATGCCATCCATGGTGCGAATGGCGCCATGCGATGGGCGGCAATATGCCAGATGGCGACGCAGGCTGCGGCAGGTCATGCCAATGCCGGAGTTTGCGCCAGTTGGAATCCCCGGCATGGCCCGGACTCCTACAATGCCGGCCATGGCGCAAACCTTTGATGTATGTATACGCGGGGCCGGCATTGCAGGCCGGACCCTGGCTCTCCTGCTGGCCCGGGAACGGCTGCGCGTGGCCCTGGTGGTGGCCGCGCCGACCGGCAACGCGCCCGATGTGCGCGCCTACGCGCTCAATGCCAGCGCACGCGGCCTGCTGGACAGCCTGCGTTGCTGGCCCGATGACCAGCACGCCACGCCCGTGACGCAAATGGAGGTCTTTGGCGACCTGGACGGCCATGTGCTGTTCGACGCAGCCAGCCAGGATGTCGAGGCCCTGACCTGGATCGTCGATGTGCCCGCGCTGGAGCAGCGCCTGGCCGAGGCCGTGCGCTACCAGCCCATGGTCGAGGTGGTGGACCAGCCGGTGGCCGCGCCGCTGACGGCCATCTGCGAGGGCCGCGCCAGCCGCACGCGCAGCGAGTTCGGCGTGGACTTCGCCGTCACGCCCTATGCACAGCACGCCATCGCCACCCGGCTGCACTGCGAGCTGCCGCACGGACAGGTGGCGCGACAGTGGTTCACGCCCGAAGGCATCCTGGCCCTGCTGCCACTGGACGGCCCGCAAGGCCACAGCGTGGCCGTGGTCTGGTCCATCGCCCGTGAACTGGCCGACGGCTGGCTGGCCGCCGACACACAGGATTTCACCGCGCGGCTGGAAGCCATCAGCCAGGGAGCGCTGGGGCGGCTGGAGCTGAGCGCACCGCGCATGGCGTGGCCGCTGCAGCAGGCCGTGGCCGACCACTGGTGCGGCTCCATGCCCGACGGCGATGCACGCTCGGCCCGCAGCTGGGTGCTGGTGGGCGACGCCGCCCACAACGTGCATCCGCTGGCAGGCCAGGGCCTGAACCTGGGCCTGGGCGATGTGCAGGCGCTGGCACGCGTGCTGCAGGAGCGCGGCTACTGGCGCAGCACCGGCGATCTGCGCCTGCTGCGCCGCTATGAACGCGAGCGCAAGGCCGCGCTGGCGCCCATGGGCCTGGCCATGGACGGGCTGCAGCAGCTGTTCAGCCGCTCCGAGGTTCCGGTGCAGATGCTGCGCAACTGGGGCATGAAGGGCTTCGAGCGCTTCGGCCCGCTCAAGGACTGGATGGCGCGCCAGGCCATGGGCCTGGACCCGCGCAGCGGCGCCTGAGCCTGGAGCCAAGCCGATTCCGTGCCGTTGAACCCTTTGCCGTTTTGCGACTCGTACCCCTGCTCCGTGGCGCCCCGCGCCGCGCAATCCCCCTCAACCACGGCGCGGCCGGCCTGAACGCGGCCCCGCCCACCCATCGCATTGCCATGAAACTCTTCGCCTGCCTGCTGACGGCCGCCAGCCTGACCTGGAGCCTCGGTGTCCATGCCCAGGACGCCAACCTGCGCAAGACGCTGACCGAGCGCATTCCCCAGCTGGAAAAGATCGACGAAATCCGCCCCACGCCCATGTCCGGCCTCTTCGAGGTGCGCATCGGCACGGACCTGTTCTATACGGACGCCAAGGGCAACTACCTGATCCAGGGCGAGCTGATCGACACCAAGGCGCGCCGCAATCTCACCGAAGACCGCATGAACCAGCTGACGGCGGTGGACTTCAAGCAGCTGCCGCTCAAGGACGCCGTGACCATCGTCCACGGCAAGGGCGAGCGCAAGATGGCCGTGTTCGAAGACCCCAACTGCGGCTACTGCAAGCGTTTCGAGCGCGACCTGCAGACCGTGGACAACGTCACCATCTACCTGTTCCTGTACCCCATCCTGAGCCCCGACTCGGCCGAGAAGTCGCGCAACATCTGGTGCGCCAAGGACCAGGCCGGTGCATGGGCTGACCACATGCTGCGCGACAAGGTGCCGGCCGCCGCCCAGTGCGACACCTCGGCCGTGCAGCGCAACCTGGCCTTTGGGCGCAAGTACAAGATCACGGGAACGCCCACCGTCATCTTCACCAACAACACCCGCGTGCCTGGCGCCATCAGCGCCCAGGAAGTCGAGAAGAACCTGGCCGCAGCCGCAGCCGCGCGCTGACCGCCACCGGGCGGGCCCGGCGCCATGGACGCCGGGCCCGCCCACCTGATCCCCCTTAGCCGGAGCTTCCCGGCTCCAGCCCGCCGCAGCGGGCCCGGGCAGCCTCCAGGCCACACCTGCAGGAGCCCGAATGACCTCTCCCCTCGCCGCCACCGCCACCGCCACCGCCGCTGCCGCTGCCGCTGCCACTGCCGCAGCGGACATCCACTACCGCGTGCAGGCCCTTGATGTGGACGCGCACCTGTTCAGCGTGCAACTGCACATCGCCCGTCCGGCCGCTGGCCAGACCCTGTCGCTGCCGGTCTGGATTCCCGGCAGCTATCTGGTGCGGGAATTCTCCAAGAACCTCCAGGGCCTGTCTGCCGAGCAGGACGGCCGCCCCGTCGCGCTGGCCCAGCAGGGCAAGAACCTCTGGCAGGCCGATTGCGACGCCAACACGCCCCTGGTGCTCAGCTACCAGTTCTGCGCCTATGACAGCTCCGTGCGCACGGCCTGGCTGGACCGCCGCCGCGGCTTTTTCAACGGCACCAGCCTGTGCCTGCGCGTGCACGGCCAGGAAGACACGCCGCACACGCTGCAGCTGCTTGCGTCGGACGCCACCGCATCGTGGCAGGTGGCGACCGGCCTGGACGCCGTGGACACCGATGCGCGCGGCTGGGGCCTGTACCGCGCCGCCCACTACGACGAATTGGTGGACTGCCCCGTGGAGATGGGCAGCTTCTGGCGTGGCGACTTCGTGGCCGCGGGCGTGCCGCACAGCTTCATCGTGGCGGGCGCCGCGCCCAGCTTCGACGGCGCGCGCCTGATTGCCGATGCACGCAGGATCTGCGAGACCGTGCTGGCCTTCTGGCACGGTACGGGCGAGCAGGCCACGCCCGCGCCCATGCAGCGCTACGTGTTCATGCTCAACGTGGTCGATGACGGCTATGGGGGCCTGGAGCACCGCAATTCCACGGCCCTGATCTGCGGCCGGCGCGACCTGCCGCGCGTGGGCGAGCGCAAGGCCGCCGAGGGCTACACCACCTTGCTGGGCCTGATCAGCCACGAGTACTTCCACACCTGGAACGTCAAGCGCCTGCGCCCGGCCGAATTCGCGCGCTACGACTACGGGCAGGAGAACTACACCGAGCTGCTGTGGTTCTTCGAGGGCTTCACCAGCTACTACGACGACCTGCTGCTGCGCCGCGCCGGCCTGATCGACAACGCCCAGTACCTCAAGCTCATCACGCGCACCATCAACCAGGTGCTGCAGACGCCGGGCCGACACCTGCAGTCCGTGGCCCAGGCCAGCTATGACGCCTGGGTCAAGTACTACCGCCAGGACGAGAACACGCCCAACCAGACCGTCAGCTACTACACCAAGGGCTGCCTGGTCGCACTGGCCCTGGACCTGCAACTGCGCCGCGAAGGCCGCAGCACGCTGGACGACGTGATGCGCGCGCTGTGGCAGCGCTGCCAGGGCGGCCCCATGCGCGAGGCCGACGTGCTGGCCGTGCTGCAGGACCTGGGCGGGCGCAGCTTCGCGCCCGAGATCACGCAATGGGTGCACGGCACCGACGACCTGCCACTGGCCGAGCTGCTGGCCGCGCACGGCGTGCAGGCCAAGGCCGAACCGGCGCAGACTGCCCAGCGCCTGGGCCTGCGCGTGCAGGAAAGCCAGGGCATCACCATCAAGACCGTGCTGCGCGGCAGCATGGCCGAGCGCGCAGGCTTCATGGCGGGCGACGAATGGCTGGCCATCGAGCTGCCCACCGGCGCCGAGGATTCACAGCCCGCGCGCTGGCGCATCACCCGGCTGGACGACGTGGCGCTTTATGCAGGCACGGCCCTGGACATCGTCGCCTGGGTGGCCCGCGACCGGCAGATCCTGGCCTTGACCCTGCCCTGGGGCTCGGGCCTGCTGTCCGAGGCCGCCGCCATGGTGGAGAAAACGGACAACGGCGATGCAAAAGCTGCCACATCCGGCACCCTGGCGGCGCCCGCCCCCAGCAATCTCGGACTGGAAATCACGGACGAGGAGACCGCTGGACGCTGGCTGGCCGGGCACACGGGCAGCGCGCAGGCGCCCGCCATGCCCTGAACGGCGCAGGCCGCCCCGCGCCGCCGGCCGGTTATTCTTGAGGATCACGACGACAACCCCAGCAGGAGACTCCCTTGGCCTACGAAATGATTGAAGTTCGCGTCGAAGCCGACAAGGTCGGCATCATCACGCTCAACCGCCCCAAGCAGCTCAACGCGCTCAATGACCAGCTCATGGACGAGCTGGGCCAGGCCCTGCAGGCCTTCGATGCCGATGAGGCCATCGGCTGCATGATCATCACCGGCAGCGAGAAAGCCTTTGCGGCTGGCGCCGACATCGGCGCCATGGCCAAGTACAGCTTTGCCGACGCCTACAAGGGCGACTACATCACGCGCAACTGGGAAGCCATCCGTTCCATCCGCAAGCCCGTGATCGCCGCCGTCAGCGGCTTTGCCCTCGGCGGCGGCTGCGAGCTGGCCATGATGTGCGACTTCATCATCGCCGCCGACAACGCGAAGTTCGGCCAGCCGGAAATCAAGCTGGGCGTGATCCCCGGCGCCGGCGGCACGCAACGCCTGCCGCGCGCCGTGGGCAAGTCCAAGGCCATGGACATGGCCCTCACGGCCCGCATGATGGACGCCACCGAGGCCGAGCGCGCCGGCCTGGTCAGCCGTGTCGTGCCCTTCGACAAGCTCATGGACGAGGCGCTGGGCGCCGCCATCATCATCAGCGGCTTCTCGCAGATTGCCGTCATGGCGGCCAAGGAATCGGTGAACCGCGCCTTCGAGGGCTCGCTGGCCGACGGCGTCATGTTCGAGCGCCGCCTGTTCCACGCGCTGTTCGCCACCCAGGACCAGAAGGAAGGCATGGACGCCTTCGTCAACAAGCGTCCCGCCAGCTTCAAGCATCTCTGAGCGGGCTGAAAGTCGCGCTACAATGCGCGTCTTCCGGCAAGGCGCAGCAAGCCTCTCGCAAAGAAATTTCGAGAAATTTGCACAACTTGCCGGACGGGCCGAAAATTCTGCATATAATTTAGGTCTTACGGCGCTTTAGCTCAGTCGGTTAGAGCGATGGAATCATAATCCACAGGTCCGCGGTTCGAATCCGTGAAGCGCCACCAAACAAAGAAAAGGGTCTACGTGCAAACGTAGACCCTTTTTTCTTGCCCATCGCATGCGTCCGCGCCGGACAACTGCGACGACACGCCCTCTTGCCCCCGGTCAGCAGCGCATCCCGGGATGCCTGCTGCCAGCCAGCAACGCGGGATGAACAACATTTCTTTCGGCACTTGCACCAGCCCAGCCAGGCCCCACGCAACTGCGTGGCTCGGCGGTCGCAACAAGCACAACCTGTGCTGCGCTGCACTCTCCCCAAAAATCAGAAAAATCCTAGAAATATGGATTCACTGTGATTTTCAACGGAAAAACATGCCAGGCACTCGTATTTTTCGAGCAACGCGAAAAATCCATCGGACTATTCCCAGAAATCAGAAAATATCACTAAGATCATTCCTAGCCACAAAATTAACCTCCTTTGTGCGGCACGCATTAATTTGATCTAATCTCAATGCAGTCTTTTGCTGCTTTTTCAAGGAGTATTTCAATGGCAGAAATCGGCACACTCGCCAAAACAGGTGAAAATTGTCCAGAAAGTGGCACCTGGGAGTCCCAGGACAAACCTTCGACCACAGCACCCATTGCAAAGGGCAACACCATGCCACCGCACAATGGTCATGCTGTCACATGGAAGTTGATCCAGAAGACCTGAGGCCATCTGGCACGCTGCCATGGCAGTAGTCATGGCAGTAGTCATGGCAGCGACGATCAGGAAATTGATTCAATGGACTTGAATCAATTTCATAGGGATTCAGTACCGGGAGCTGAGCCCACATTCATTGAATATCAACCAGAAGTTGATTTCAACAGGATCGGCATCTGAAAAACAGGATGAAGCATGGAATCCGTGAATTCTTGCAAGATATCCAGGCATAGTAAAATTCAAGCGGCCGTCATGTGACGCCCGCTTGAATATCAAATATGAGATTGCACCAAACTGCGTCAATGACGCATGAGCGCAATCCAGTGATTATCCAACGCCATTCCAGGCACCGGCACCGTGCGCAGCACCTGGCCGCGCTGGCGCAATTGGGCCTGGCGTGCACCGCCCATCCACAGCGCGGGCTCGGCAGGCAGGGGCCGGCCCTTGGCATCCAGCGAGACACTTGCGTTGGCCACGCAGTACACGCCCGGCATGGCATCGCCACGCAGCCAGCGTCCGCTGGCCTGGCTGCTGTCGGGCACCTGCCACCAGGTGACGGTGTTCACGCGCGGGCAGCTGACGGCGAAGAGCTGGCCGTCGCAACCGATATCGCCGCCATAGCCTGCCAGGGGCTCGCGCCCTTCGGGCAGGGGCACGGCATGCAAACGGTGGCCATCGAACAGGGCCAGCACGGGCGCAGCGGCGCGCGCTTCGGTGTCGCGGTGCTCGGCCTGCAGCGCAATGCCCAGCCAGCGGCGCGCGGGCGCGTGGGCGACCTGCGGGCCCCAGGCCAGGTGGCGCAGGCTCAGGCGGTTGTCGTCCAGCTTCCACAGGCCGGCACGGGCGCCGCCTTCGGCCGGCAGCAGCCGTGCGATGGACGAATCCATGTGGTCCAGCTGCAGCTTGCGTCGGCCGGTTTCGGACTGCGTGGGAATGCCGCCGTTGGCGACCATCAGCGTGCCGTCGGCGTCCAGCAGCAACTGGTGCGGGTCCATGCCGCCCGTGCGCCATTCGGCGATCTTCTCCAAGGTGATGGCATCGCGCACGCCGATCAGGCCCTGGGCATCTTCCAGGTCGGTCTCGGTGGTGTAGAGATGGCGGCCATCGGCGCTTTCGATGACATGGCCGTTGAAGAAGCGGTCGGGCTCTATCCACTGCCACTGCGCATCCTCGGTGGCCTGTCCCGGCTTCAGGCGCACCAGCCAGTCACCGGGGCGGCGGCTGGCGAAGACCACGGAGCCGTCGCGCAGCGCGGCCATGCCATGGGCGCGCGTGGGCACATCCAGGGCCTGCAGCACCTGCAGCGGCCTGTCCACCTGCGCACTGGCCTGCACGATACCGACACGCATCTGCTCGCCCTGCATCCAGGCCGCAGCCAGCGACCGTGCCGGTCCGGACGGCCTGGCCGCATGGGAAGTTGCCAGCGGCATGGCAGCCAGCAGCCCCATGCCCTGCAGCCAGCGGCGGCGATTCAGCGCCTGCTCAATCCCCGTCGGCATCCGAGAACCCGATGTTGACTTCCAGCGCAGGCGCCACCTCGCCTTCCATGAGGCGCTTGAGGCGCGACAGCGGCTTGGTCGCGGCATCGACGGCCTTGGCGGTCGGCTCGGTCAGGGCGCGCATGCCGGCATCGGCCTCGTTGACGGCCTTGAGCCAGCGGTCGGCCAGCGGGTTGAGGCCACGGCCGCGCAGGTAGGACTCGATGGGCACGATGTCCACGCCGGGCTGGGGCACCTTGCGGTCCACGCTCACGGCCAACGTGCGCAGGCCCTGCCAGTGCGCGCGCCAGATCTCCAGGGTGCTGCCGCTGGCGAGATGCTCCCAGGCAGGCGGTTTGCTGCCCGCACTGCGCAAAGGCTTTTCCATGTCCGCCCAGCGCAGGCGCTCCAGGCCGCCCACCCACTGGTTGATGAACTCGGCCATGGCTTCGGTGGTGGCATCGCCGTCCTCGGACCAATCCTGGGCCGCGAGCTTGGCAAAGCCGTTGCTGAGAATGCCCATCTCGGCGCCGATTTCCTCGGCCACCAGGGTGGCATAGGCGCAGGCCGGCGTCTGCGGCTCCACGGGCTGGGTCCACAGCAGGTTCTCGAGCGCCGGGTATCCCTTGGCGGGTGCGCCGATGCGCTCCATGGCAGCCAAGTCGGCGGGGGCCGACTGTATGGCCTTCTTGAGCAGGGCCGGGCGCATGGGGCGAAAGTCCACCAGACGTGCCGAGCGGCGCTCCACCAGCGGCCCCAGGGCCACGGCCGAGAGGCTGCTCCACTGCCGCGACGATTGCACATAGGCCTGGCGCGCCGTCTGCAGCGTGGCGGCAGCCGATCCCGCAGGTGCCGCAGGTGCCGTGCAGTGCGCGCGCAGCGCCTGGCTCAGCGCCTGGGCGGATGCCTGCGCGGCCTTGGCCTGGGGCGAGAACCATTGACCGTACAGCCCCTGCACGGCGTGGGCCGTGTTGTAGAAGGGAATGGCCATGTTGGCATCCACTTCCTGGGCATGGACCGGGGCGGCGGCCAGCAGCGCCAGGGCTGCGGCGCAAAGGATTTGGCGAGGGGTCATGCGCATGTCTTGCATCAGAGGGACTCCACAAATTTGACCAGGGCTTCACGGTCTTCGGCGCTGAACTGGCGCACCTGTTCGCGCGCGGCTTCGGCCTCGCCGCCGTGCCAGAGGATGGCTTCGAGCACGCCGCGCGCACGGCCGTCGTGCAGCAGGCGCTGGTGGTTGTTGACATCGGGCAGCAGGCCTATGCCCCACAGCGGCGGCGTGCGCCACTGGCGGCCTGAGGCCTTGAAGTCGGGCCGGCCATCGGCCAGCGCATCGCCCATGTCGTGCAGCAGCAGGTCGGTGTAGGGCGCAATGGTCTGGCCCGACAACCCCTTGCTGCTGAGTGCCGGCGACAGCGCGGGGAACAGCTCACCGCCGGTCTTGTACGAGGGCCGGTGGCACTGTGCGCACTGGGCCTGGTGGAACAGTGCCTCGCCACGGCGCACGGCCAGGTCGCTGGCGTTGCGCCGTGCAGGCGGCGCCAGCGTGGCCTGGTAGAAGATCACGTCGTCCAGCACGCGGTCCTCGATCTCCACGCCCTCGGCGCCGTTGCCGTCGGGCGCGGCCAGGCAGTCCTTTTGTGCGGGCGTGCAGGTCTGGTGCGGGAAACGCTTCGATGTGATGCCGATATCGCCCAGGAAGGCCGAGGCCGTCTGGTGGGCAATGGAGGCCACGTTGGCCTTCCAGCCGAAGCGGCCCAGCATCATGCGTTCGCCGTAGGCATCCCAGACATAGTTGGGCTGGCCCTTGATGGGGCCGCCCAGGGCCGCCTGGGCGGCAGCGTTGGCCAGGATCTCGGACTCCGGGATGTGCTCCAGCAGGCCCAGGCCGATGACCTGGGGCGCAATGCGCGGGCTGGTCATCAGGTTGACAGCCAGGGGGCCGTAGTTGAGCGCAGCCAGCTCGTAGACCGGCTTTTCCAGTGTGTAGGCCGTGCCGTCGGCAAAGCGGCCGTGCACCTGTTCATAGCGGATGCGCAGCTGGCCCTCGCCCTTGACGCCCAGCACGCCCTCGGTATTGAACTGGTCGCCATAGACCGGGTCCGGCACCGGGCTGCCGTGCGGGCCTTCGCCCGGAATGGACAGCCGCATGAGCAGGCCCGCGAAGGGCTGGGGCTTGAGCGGGTTGTGGAAGTCGGGCGGCTGGGCACGGCCGTCCTGCACATGGCAGCCGCCGCAGGAGCGCGCCAGGAAGTGCGGGCCCAGGCCATCGCGCGCCGTTGTGGAGGCCGGCGCCTGCACCCAGTTGCGCTTGAAGAAGGAGTTGCCGATGACGAAGCGCGTGCGCTCTGCATCCTCCAGGTTGGCGGCGGGCAGCGAGAAGGCGTTGCGGCCCGTGGCGTGGACCGTGGTCTGGCCGCCCGGGGGCAGGGGCTCGCCGGGTGCCGCGAACAAAAGAGCTGGATCGGGAGCTGGATCGGGAGCAGGCTGCGGTACTGGCGCGCGCGCTGGAGCGGCAGCCACCGTGTCCTGCTGTTGGGCCGAGCAGCCCATCAGGACCAGGGAGGCAGCGACCAGCAGCGAGGGGGAGAGATTCATGGGTGGGGACGTCCCTGGAAAAGCCAGGGCCGCCGAACCCTTTCGGGGGCGGCGGCCTTGGCACATGGGCGCAGGAATGGATGGACGCTGGCGTGGATGTTCTTTTAGTTGGCCTTGGGGTCCACCAGGTTGAGCTGGGTGATGCCGACGGCATTGGCCGCCTCCACCAGATCCTTGCTCTGCTGGACCAGGCTGTCGATGGTGGCCTGGATCTTGGCGCGCGAGGCCGAGTCGCGCGCGCCCTGTATGGCCTGGTCGAACGGCGCGGGAATGGCCTGGGCCGCCTGCACCGACTGCGTGATCTGGCGCGTGGTCCTGTCGGCCAGCGCGCTGTCCTTGGAGGCCACCCAGTCCTTGATGCCCGGGCCTTGCAGCTCGCTGCCATCCAGGCGCTTGTAGCTGCCCTGCCAGACGTTGAGGATGCCCTGGGCATTGGTCACCGCATCGCGGTGCGTGTTGTCCGAGAAGCAGGAGTGCTCGTCTTCCTGGTCGCGGCTGGCCAGGGCCACTTCCAGGCGCTCGCCGGCCAGCTCGCCGCGCGACAGCGAACCCAGGCCCACGAAGATGCGGCGCAGCGCGTCATCGGGCTTTTTCTCGAACTGGGCGCGGAAGTTCTTGGGCGAGCCGGGCTTCCACTGGTCGGCCACGGATTGCAGGTCCTCGATCAGCAGAGCGGTCACCACCTTCAGGTACTCGCGGCGGCGGTCGGCATTGGACTTCTTGCCATCGACAAAGTCGGTGTACGGACGCGCGCCCGGCCCCTTGTCGTTCAGGTCCTGGCCCCAGAGCATGAACTCGATGGCGTGCCAGCCGGTGGAAACGTTCTCCTCGCCGTCATGCTCGTTGAGCTCGGCCAGGCGCTTCTTGGTGATGGCTTCCTTGCGGTTGTTGATGATGCCGGCGTTGGGATTGCCTTCCACATAGTCCACATAGGACTCGTCCATGGGCCAGGCGTTGATCTGGCCTTCGGGTCCTTCATCGTTGTCGATGGGACCGGCGTAGAAGCGGAAGGCCTCGGTCTGGCCGTAGTACTCCCGGGCATCCAGCCAGGCCTTGCGTGCCTGGTTCAGGCCCTGCTCGCTGGGCGCCGCCAGAAAGGCCGCAATGGCTTTCTGCATGGTCTTGGCGGAGCTGATGGAGTCCGAGTAATTGGCGTGCACCAGGGTGCCGTAATGCTTGACCACCTCCGCAACGGAGAGGCTCTTCTTCACGGGCTGTTGAACGGTGCCGGCGGCTGCGGCCTGGCTCATCGGGGCGGCCGCGCCCAGGGCCAGGGCGGCTGCAATCAGGATGGGATGCATGGCAGAAAGGATCGGAGGTTGGAGAACTCGGAATGCCAAACTGTAATGAGAATTGTTTTTATTGGCAAAACCTGCGAGATATCGCCGCACTGCACCGCAAGGTCATAGACGGACCCGGGCAGTAATGGGGCGCGCCAGCGGCGCAATGGCCGCAGCGGGCGCCAGCCTAGCACGAGCACCCTTGGCGCCCCGGCCAAAGACCCAGCGCCCTGGCATAAGCCCCGCAACTTGCCTTGGCTGGCGACTTGCCTTACCATTGCGCCCGCTCGCATGGGCCGCCCTCTCCTCGCAGGGCCTGCCCACCGCCTCCAAGCCCTGATCGCCCGGCCGATTTCAGGGCTTTCGCTTTTTGCAGAAGCGGTCTTTTGGCGCTGCACCTTGCGCTCTGTCTTTGCGCGCAGCCCCTGCCATGCTCCGGCATGCCGGCCGCCCAGCTTGTTTTCCCACCAGGATTTCCCGTGCCCATCGCCACTCCAGGATGCCGCACACGCGCAGCGTGCCCGCACGCCGGCCCAGCCGGCGGCGCAGGCGTTTTGCGTGGTGCCGCACCCCAGCGAGAGCGCGCGCCGTCCTGGCTTTCAAGGATTTTCACGTGACCACCACTTCCTCCGGGGCGCTCGCAGCCACTGCTGCCGGCGCCAGCACAGACACGCATGTCGGCACACATGCCACCCAGGTCAATGGCTACAGCTGGAAGGCCCTGGCCGGCTCGGCCGTGGGCTATGCCATGGACGGCTTCGACCTGCTGATCCTGGGCTTCATGCTGTCGGCCATTTCGGCCGACCTGCACCTCACGCCGGGCCAGGCCGGCTCGCTGGTGACCTGGACGCTGATCGGTGCCGTGTTCGGCGGCATCTTCTTCGGCCTGCTCAGCGACCGCTACGGGCGCATCCGCGTGCTGACCTGGACCATCATGCTGTTCGCAGTCTTCACGGGCCTGTGCGCCTTCGCGCAGGGCTACTGGGATCTGCTGGCCTACCGCACGATTGCGGGCATCGGCCTGGGCGGCGAGTTCGGCATCGGCATGGCACTGGCCGCCGAGGCCTGGCCCGCACGCCACCGCGCCCGCGTCTCGTCCTACGTGGCCTTGGGCTGGCAAATGGGCGTGCTGGGTGCGGCGCTGCTGACGCCGCTGCTGCTGCCCCTCATCGGCTGGCGCGGCATGTTCCTGGTGGGCGTGATACCGGCCGTGGTGGCCTGGGTGATCCGCAACAAGCTGCACGAGCCCGAAGTCTTCGTGAAGCGCCAGCAGTCCGCCACGCCCTCGGCCCGCGTGCCGGTGCTGCAAAGCCTGAAGCTGCTGGTGAAGGACCGCGCCACGACCAAGGTCAGCCTGGGCGTGATCGTGCTGACCTCGGTCCAGAACTTCGGCTACTACGGCATCATGATCTGGATGCCCAGCTTCCTGTCCAAGCAACTGGGCTTCAGCCTGACCAAGTCTTCGATCTGGACTGCCGTGACCGTGGTGGGAATGATGGTCGGCATCTGGGTCTTCGGCCAGCTGGCCGACCGCATCGGCCGCAAGCCCAGCTTCCTGATCTTCCAGCTGGGCTCGGTCATCATGGTCGTGCTCTATTCGCAGCTGTCCGACCCCACGGCCATGCTCTGGGCGGGGGCCCTCATGGGCCTGTTCGTCAACGGCATGATGGGCGGCTACGGCGCCGTGATGAGCGAGGCCTACCCCACCGAGGCGCGCGCCACCGCGCAGAACGTGCTGTTCAACATCGGCCGCGCCGTGGGCGGACTGGGCCCGGTGGTGATCGGTGCACTGGCCATGAGCTATTCGTTCCAGGTGGCGATCGCCCTGCTGGCGGCCATCTATGTGCTGGACATGCTGGCCACGGCCTTCCTGATCCCCGAACTCAAGGGACGCGAGCTGTCCTGAGCGGCTCAGATCCTCCGGCTCGGAACGATGCCCCACAATGCAAAGAGCTGCCGATGGCAGCTCTTTTTTTGTCCGGCAACCGGCGTGCCCAGGCTCAGCCGCCTTCGCTGCACTCCAGGTTTTCGATGCGGTCTGCCGCCTCGCGGATGTCTTCCTGGAACATCTGGTCTCCCAGCATCACGGAGACCTGGCCCTCAAAGCCGCGCAGCTTGACCAGCGCTGCCTCGTAGCCGCCGCTGCCCATGCGCTTGAGCCCGCACAGCGCATAGAGCTTGGCCACGGGAGATCGGCGCGGATCGTCGATCACCGACAGCAGGACGGCATTGGCCTCGGGCCGCCTGAGCATGGCCTCCAGGTGCCGCTCCGCAGGCGAGATCTCGCCCGCGAACCCGACCAGCCCCAGGTTGAACTGCGAGGCGTCCAGCGGCGCCGGGTCCAGCGGACGGGACATGGCCGGGGTGGACAGGAACAGGCAGATCAGGGCGGCGGACAGGGTGGTCTTCATGGCAGGGGCAAGGCCGTGGATGGCCTGGTGAGGCAGTCGAAAAGGATCTTCGATGCAAAGCGTGGCAGCAGGTTCCCACACCACCGCTTTCACCGCTTTCACCGCTTTCACCGCCTTCATCCGCCAAACAGCCACCCTGCGGCCAGCGTGCCGGCATAAAACAGCAGCAGGGTCACAGGCACCAGATGCCAGCCCCAGATCCGGAACCACCAGTGATTGAACCAGGTCACCAGCGCACCGATGACGGCGCAGATGGCCAGCGCATCCAACCGCTGCTGAAAACTGTCAGCAACACCTTCTGACGCGAAGAAGATGAACGCTGCAATGAAGGAACACAGCAGGGCGGTGTAGACCGCCACTTTCTCTTGCCTGCGCAATTTCAGGATGCTCATGGAGGGCCAGGGAGGTTTCGATGATTCGGTCGCCAGAAAAGCCCGCGCCGCCAGAGCGCGCAGGTTTCACAGCGGCGCAATTCTTCGTATACCGCCCTGAATGCGCCATCAGACCCGTCCGAATCTGCAGCCACTGCTGCGCATGCGCAACGCGCTGCTGCTCCTTCAACGCTCCATCCGCTCCACCCGCTCCATCCGCTCAATCGGCCACGGCCAGCACCACGGCGGCCTCCGGCACCGTCAGCCAGACCTTGCGCCCTGCGCGCAAGGTCCAGGACTCGCCCTCGGCCGGCTCGGCCGCGTAGCCCACGCCGCTACCGCCCCAAGGCAGTTGTGCCACTACTTCACGCGGCCCCGCCCTGTCGGCCCGGGCCACGCGCTGCACCTGGGCGGGCCAGGCATTGGCCTGGGCATGCACATCGGAGCGTGGCGCTGAAGGCAGCACCTGCACGGCTGCGGCCTTGCACAGCGCCATCAGGGGCAGGCCCGGCGCCAGGCCCAGCAACTGGGCGCTTTCTTCGGTGATGCGTGCGGCAATGCCTGATGCATCCCCGCCGCCATCGGGCAGCAGCCAGACGCGGACCTGGGCGCCCTGCGCCTGCAGGGCACCAACCCGGCAAGGCCACAGATTGCGCATGCTGGTGCGCAGGCCCAGCCCCAGCCCGGGAGGCGTCGAAGAAACGCCGGCGGGCCTGCCAAAGCGCTGCAGCACCTGCGCGCGCGCCTGCTCCAGCGCATCGGCCATGGCCAGCAGGGACTGCCCGGCCTCGGTGATGCGCGCGCCACCACCGCCGGCACCGCCCACCGAGCGCTCCACCAGGGCACGGCCCGCCAGATTGGTCAGCACATCCAGCGCCTGCCAGGCCGCCTTGTAGCTGACACCCGCCTCGCGCGCGGCCTGGGAAATCGAATGCCCTGCCGCGATATGCCGCAGGATGGCGATGCGCCGGTCGGCCAGGTCATGGCCCAGCGCGGGCACCAGGTCTGAGGGAGAAGCGGGGGTTGCGGCTGTCATGCGCAGCATCATGCCCGCCAAGCGTTATTTCCCGCCAAGCAAAACGCCTGCACCCTGCATGCGCATTTTCAGGTCGTTACACTGCGCTATTCACCAACGGAATAGCGAGAGACCCATGAACGTGAACCAGCCCCTGCGTGCCACCGCCTTCGCCGCCCTTGCCCTGTTCGGCTGGGCCGCCGCGCAGGCCGCCGAAGTGTCGGTGGCCGTCGCCGCCAACTTCACGGCGCCCATGCAGAAGATCGCCGCCGAGTTCGAGAAGGACACCGGCCACAAGGCCCTGCTGTCCTTCGGCGCCACGGGCAAGTTCTATGCGCAGATCGTCAACGGCGCGCCCTTCCAGATCCTGCTGGCCGCCGACGACACCACGCCCGAGAAGATCGCCAAGGAAGGCCGCGGCCTGCCCGATTCGCGCTTCACCTACGCCATCGGCCAGCTGGTGCTGTGGAGCCCCAAGGCCGGTTATGTGGACGACAAGGGCGAGGTCCTCAAGACCGGCGACTACAAGCACATCGCCGTGGCCAATCCCAAGCTGGCGCCCTACGGCACGGCCGCCATGGAAGTGCTGAACAAGCTGGGCATCACGGCCCAGGTGCAGCCGCGCATCGTCATGGGCGAGAACATTGCCCAGACCTACCAGTTCGCGGCCACGGGCAATGCCCAGCTGGGCTTCGTGGCCCTGTCGCAGGTGATGGAAAACGGCAAGCTGCGCGAAGGCTCGGCATGGCAGGTGCCCGGCTCCATGCACGAGCCCATCCGCCAGGACGCCATCGTGCTCAACAGCGGCAAGGACAACGAAGCCGCCGCCGAGCTGATGAAGTACCTGCGCGCCGACAAGGCCCGTGCCATCATCCGCTCCTACGGCTATAGCTTCTGACACCTGTTGAGGCGCGCTTGCGCGCCTTCCCTCTCTCCTGGGGAGGGGGCGGCCGGCATGGGCCCGTGCTCAGCGTCGCTGAGCCGGGCCGCGCCGGTTTCGTGCGTTGAGTGAGATCCAACAGCGCTGCGAACCACTGAATTCTTCCCGCATGATTCTTACCGCCGACGACTACGCCGCCATACGGCTGACGCTGAAACTTGCCAGCGTGACCACGGTGCTGCTGCTGACGCTGTGCACGCCGCTGGCCTGGTGGCTGGCGCATACGCGCTCGCGCTGGCGCGGCCCGATTGGCGCCGTGGTGGCGCTGCCCCTGGTGCTGCCGCCCACGGTGATCGGTTTTTACCTGCTGGTGACCATGGGTCCCAACGGCCCCGTGGGGCAGCTGACGCAGGCGCTGGGGCTGAGCACCCTGCCCTTCACTTTTCCGGGCCTGGTCATCGGTTCGCTGGTCTATTCCATGCCGTTCACGGTGCAGCCGCTGCAGCGCGCCTTCGAATCCCTGGGCACGCGGCCCATGGAGGCTGCGGCCAGCCTGGGCGCGGGGCCGCTGGACCGCTTCTTCACCGTGGCGCTGCCGCTGGCGCGCCCGGGCTTCATCACGGCGGCCGTGCTGACCTTTGCGCACACCGTGGGCGAGTTCGGCGTGGTGCTGATGCTGGGCGGCAATATTCCCGGCGTGACTCGCGTGGTCTCGGTACAGATCTACGACCATGTGGAGGCCATGGAGTACGCCCACGCCCACTGGCTGGCGGGTGGCATGGTGGTGTTCTCTTTCCTGGTTCTTCTGGCCCTGCACCTGTTGCAGCCGCGTGAGGAGCGCCGCGCATGATGACCGCCTTCTCTCCCTCCCTGATGTCCGACGCCGCGCACTCCCTTCCCTCCTCGGAAATCATCGCAAACCTGGCGCTGGAGCGTGCAGACTTCCGCCTTGATGTGCAGCTGCAGTTGCCCGGGCGCGGCGTCACCGCCCTGTTCGGCCCCTCGGGCTGCGGCAAGACCACCTGCCTGCGCGCCCTGGCAGGACTGGAGCGCGCGCGCGGCCGCGTCGCCGTCAACGGCGAGGTCTGGCAGGACGATGCGGCCAGCCAATGGCTGCCCACGCACCGCCGTGCGCTGGGCTATGTGTTCCAGGAAGCCAGCCTGTTCCCGCACCTGACCGTGCGGCGCAACATCGACTACGGCATGCGGCGCACGCCGGCCGCGCGGCGCAAGGTATCCCAGGACCAGGCCGTGTCCCTGCTGGGCATAGGCCACCTGATGGACCGCATGCCCTCCACCCTGTCGGGCGGCGAGCGCCAGCGCGTGGCCATTGCGCGGGCGCTGGCCACCAGCCCGCGGGTGCTGCTGATGGACGAGCCCCTGGCCGCGCTGGACGCCCAGCGCAAGGCCGAGGTCCTGCCCTACCTGGACCAGCTGCGCCGTGAACTCGACATTCCCGTCCTCTACGTCAGCCACTCCATCGACGAGGTCGCTCGCCTGGCCCAGCACCTGGTGCTGCTCAAGGCCGGCGGCATCGTCGCGGCCGGCGCCACCAGCGAGCTGCTGGCACGGCTGGACCTGCCCCTGAGCATGGGCGACACGGCAGCGGCCATGGTCAGCGCACAGGTCCAGCAGCACGATCCCGATGCACACCTGAGCACGCTGTGCTTCGATGGCGGGCGCCTGCGCCTTGTCATGGCCTCCCCGCGCCCCGTCGGCGAAACCGTGCAGTTGCGCGTGCAGGCACGCGATGTGAGCCTGAGCCTGCAGCACCCGCAAGACAGCAGCATCCTCAACATCCTCCCGGCCACCGTGCAGGAGCTGCGCGAGGACGGCCCGGGCCAGGTCATGGTCTCGCTGCAGCTGGGCCCGTCCCGCCTGCTGGCGCGCATCACCCTGCATTCCGCCCGGCAACTGGGCATTGCGCCGGGCATGCATGTCTTCGCCCAGATCAAGGGCATGGCATTGCTGGACTGAGCACGCGCGGCGGCGCCGATATCATGCGGAAGCCGCCTGCGCGGCCCACGCCATGAACGCCACCACCGAACACGCCCCCGCCCCCGTCCCCGCCCCAGACGAAGGCCCCGGCGCAGCAGATGCTGCATGCGCCGCCCCGCCTGCCATTGCCGCGCTGCGCACGCATGCGGTGGCGCGCCATCGGCTCGGTGAAGGCGGCTCCGTCAGCATCCAGGCCGAGCCGCAGGTGCTGGCCAGCGAAGTCCCCATCGCCCTGGTGTTCAATGGCATCTCTCACGCCGTGATGATGGGCACGCCCTCGGACCTGGAAGACTTTGCGCTGGGCTTTGCGCTCACCGAAGGCATTCTGGACAGCGCTGCCGACTGCTACGGCATCGAGGTGCGCACCGTGGCTGCACAGGCCGCAGGCCTTCCGTCCGGCATGGACGGCATCGAGGTGCAGCTGGACGTGGCCTCGCGCTGCTTCGCCCGCCTCAAGGACCGGCGCCGCAGCATGAGCGGGCGCACGGGCTGCGGTGTCTGCGGCGTGGACAGCTTCGCGGCGCTGGACCTGTCCTTCGACCCCCTGCCCGCGCACGACTGGATCGCCCGTGTCGATGCCGACACCGTCTGCGCAGCCATCGCGGCACTGCCGCCGCTGCAGTTGCTCAACGCCGAAGCCGGCGCCGTGCATGCCGCAGGCTGGGCAGGGCTGGACGGGCAACTGACGGATGTACTCGAAGACGTGGGCCGCCACAACGCACTGGACAAGCTGGTCGGCCGCCTCTCCCGCTCGGGCCGCCTGGGCGAGGCCGGCTTTGTCGTGCTCTCCAGCCGCGGCAGCCATGAGCTGGTGCGCAAATGCGCCAAGGTCGGCATCGCCGCCCTGGCCACCATCTCCGCGCCCACGGCCATGGGCGTGCAGATGGCCGAACTGATCGGCCTGCGCTTCTGGGGCCTGTGCCGCCCGCCCAAGGCGGTGCTGTATGCGCCGGGCCGCACCTGACCCAATGCCCGAGTGCCGCGCCTGCGCGGCGGCAAGTTCGTAGAATCGCGGGTTCAGCCCCTGGATGTACACCATGAACCGCTGCAAGCCCCATTTCTCTACCGTCCGTCGCCTGTGTGCCGGCGCCCTGCTCGCCGGCCTGGCCTGCGCCAGCCTGGGCGTGGCCGCGCAGGGCCTGCCGTCCAACGAGACGCGCAATTTCCCGCCGCAGGCCCAGTTCGGCGAGCTGGTCGTGACCCAGTTCCCCGAGGTGGAGATCGACGGCAAGACCATTCGCACCAGTCCGGGCTTTCGCCTGTTCAGCCCTGAACGCACGCTGGTGCAGGCCATCAATTACCAGGGCAGCAAGCTCGTGGTGGGCTATGTGATCGAGCCGCAGACGCAGTGGCTGCACCAGGCCTGGATCCTGACCAAGGCCGAGGCCGACAAGCACTACAAGCCCAAGTCGATGCTGCAGCGCATCTTCAACTGAGCACCGCGCACACCACAGCAAGCGCACAGCACGTACACGGCTGACGCGGCCCGCGCCTCGCAGGGCGCAGCGGCCCGGCCATGGGGCATGCCGCCGCCTGGCCGAGCCACCTTCATTTTTTGCAGACCGCCGCTTGCAGTGCGGCGGCTGCCTGACGGAACCCCACCATGTCCAAGAAAGTCTTTATCAAAACCTTCGGCTGCCAGATGAACGAGTACGACTCGGACAAGATGGCCGATGTGCTGGGCGCAGCCCAGGGCTACGAATCCACCGATGACCCGGAGCAGGCCGACCTGATCCTGTTCAACACCTGCTCGGTGCGCGAGAAGGCGCAGGAGAAGGTATTCAGCGACCTGGGCCGCTACAAGCACCTGAAGGAACGCGGCGTGCTCATCGGCGTGGGCGGCTGCGTGGCCAGCCAGGAGGGCGAGGAAATCATCAAGCGCGCGCCCTATGTGGACGTGGTCTTCGGCCCGCAGACCCTGCACCGCCTGCCCGAGCTGCTCAATGCACGCGCCGCCAAGCACAAGCCCCAGGTCGATATCAGCTTTCCCGAGATCGAGAAATTCGACCACCTGCCGCCCGCGCGCGTGGAAGGCTCCTCGGCCTTCGTCTCCATCATGGAAGGCTGCTCCAAGTACTGCAGCTACTGCGTCGTGCCCTATACGCGCGGCGAGGAAGTCAGCCGCCCGTTCGAGGACGTGCTGATCGAGGTCGCCGGCCTGGCCGATCAGGGCGTGAAGGAAGTCACGCTGCTGGGCCAGAACGTCAACGCCTACCTGGGCAAGATGGGTGACACGGCCGAGATCGCCGACTTTGCCCTGCTGCTGGAATACGTGTCCGAGATCCCCGGCATCGAGCGCATCCGCTACACCACCAGCCACCCCAACGAGTTCACGCCGCGCCTGATCGAGGCCTACGCTCGGCTGCCCAAGCTGGTCAGCCACCTGCACCTGCCCGTGCAGCACGGCAGCGACAAGATCCTCATGGCCATGAAGCGCGGCTACACGGCCATGGAATACAAGAGCACCATCCGCAAGCTGCGTGCCATCCGGCCCGAGATGGCCATGAGCAGCGACTTCATCGTGGGCTTCCCCGGCGAGACCGAGGAAGACTTCCAGAAGATGATGAAGCTCATCCACGACGTGCGCTTCGACAACAGCTTCAGCTTCATCTTCAGCCCCCGCCCCGGCACGCCGGCCGCCAACCTGCACGACGACACGCCGCACGAAGTCAAGCTGCGCCGCCTGCAGGAGCTGCAGGCCGTGATCAACAACAACATCAAGGACATCAGCGACGAGCGCGTGGGCACGGTGCAGCGCCTGCTGGTGGAAGGCCTGTCCAAGCGCGATGGCAGCGAACTCATGGGCCGCACCGAGTGCAACCGCGTGGTCAACTTCCCGGGCAACGAACGCCTGATCGGCCAGATGATCGATGTGAAGATCACCGAGGCCCGCACCTTCACGCTGCGCGGCGAAGTCGTGGTGCGCCACTGACCGCAACCCGGCCCCGGCGGCCCAGCGACCTCCTGCGTAACCAAAGCCCGGCAATGCCGGGCTTTTTTGCATGTAACAGGACGTGAAAACAGCCCGGCCACTCTGGCAGTGTGCCGGCTGGCCCGCTAGCATCGCGGGGTCGCCGCCCTGAGGTCCGTCGGCCTGCATGGCTTTTCCAGCTTCGCTTGCTTGCTATCGATTCCATGAACACCTCCCAGCCCGCCACCGCCCAGGCCGTCCTTGAGGGCGAAGCCCTGCATGCCTTCATGGACCAGGCGCACGACCTGCTGCAGCAGGAGGAGGATGCCAGCCCCATCGCCCCGGCCGAACGCCAGGCGGCCGTCATGGAGCTGCTCTCCCAGCAGCGTTTCGCCCCGGCCACGGTGGGCGAGCTGGAGCGCCTGCACGATCTCTGGCTGGACCTGGAACGGCCCGAAACCGCCAACGCACTGCTGCGCGAACACCGCGCTGCCACGCTGCAGCCCTTGCAGGGCGACAACCACCTGCTGGCCACGGCCAGCCTGGCGCTCAGCGACATCCAGAGCCGGCTGCGCTTTGACCGTGAAGGCGGCGTGGCCCTGCTCGCGCCCGCCGCCGATCTCATGGGCCGGCTGCCGCATACCAGCGAGCCCTACCGCTACTGGAACGGCTGGCACTACCTGGCCCGCGAAGCCCAGGCCTGGGAGCTGGCCGAGCAAGGCGTGGACCTGCAGCGCAGCCACGAACGCAGCGACCCGGATGGCGAGGCCTCCCCCGCGCGCCGCGACGCGCGTGCCTGCCTGCGCAAGGCCGAGCTGGCCCGTCTGCGCGGCGATGTGCCCGCCACCGTGCGCCAGGTGCAGGCCGCCACGGCGCTGCTGACCCAGGCCGATGCAGAGCAGAACGTGGACTTCGACGACTGGCTGCACCTTGCGCGCGAGGTCCTGCCGCTGGCCCCGCAAAGCGTTCCGGCCGTGCTCATGGCGGCGGAGCAGCATCTGGCCCGCACCGAAAGCCCCGCCGCATCGCAGGCGGTGCGCACGCACCGTAAGGTCCATGCGGCCCGGCTGCAGGCCATGGCCTGCCATGCCATGGGCCAGCCCGAGGCCGCGCTGCAGCTGGCCGCGCTGGGCCGCTTCGGCCTGGTGGATGACTCCGACGATGCCTTCAGCGGCCTGGTGCTGCAGTGGCTGGAAGAGGCGGGCCGCCTGGCCGATGCGGCGGACCTGGCGCTGGAAAGCGTGCTGCACAGCCGCCCCGGATCGGCCCGTCAGGGCTATGAACTGGCCTTGCGCAGAGTGGACAGCGACACCGCCCATGCACCGGCCTGGGCGCTGATCCTGGCCTGGGCGGGACTGGATTCCGACATGCAGGAGATCCTGGAAGACAGCCCGGCTGCTCCGCGCAGCGCCGACGACTACCTGGCCCTGGCTCGCACCCAGGCGCCCGGCCACCCACTGCTGGACCTGATCGACGGCTGGCGCCTGGCCAAGGACCGCCAATGGGAGCAGGCCCTGCCTCTGCTGGAGCGCGGCGTGACCGACCAGCCCCGGCACGCCAACTCCGAGCTGCTGCCCATGCTCTGGGCCGCGCGCTTCGCCGTGCTGCCCGCCGCGCAGGCGCTGCAGCGCCCCTTTGCGCAGGGCCATGGCGCCCACTGGTGCTATGCAGCGGGCGTGACCCTGGACGACGAGGACGACCTGGCCGCCATCATGGGCGAAGGCCGGCAGGTGCCGAACGACGAGTTGCGCGAGCCGCTGGTGCAGCGTTACTACGAAGAGGGCCTGGCCCGCTTCGAAGCCTTCTGGGCCACCGGCCAGGGCCGGTACAAGGACGCGCACCTGCACGTCTACTCCATGCTCTGCAACAACCTGGCCATCAAGTACCGCTCGCAGCAGCGCTATGACGAGGCGGCGGCCCTGCACCACAAGGGCCTGTCCAGCAGCCCCTTTGCCGAACACCACGACGGCCTGCTGTGGTGCGCCATCCGCCGTGACGACCGCCCCGGCATCGTCACGGCGGCCGAGCAGCTGTGGCACTTCACCCAGGACTACGGCTACAGCCGCCACTGCCCCACGGACTACTTCCCCAGCGCGGCGCTGGCGCTCTACCAGCTGGGCCGCGCAGGCGAAATCGGCATCTGGCTGGAGCGCCTGGACCAGTGGTTCGAGGAACTGGACGAGGACGACCAGCGCGAACAGCGGCGCGACTACCTGGCCTCGCTGATGTCCCTGCTCGACTTCTTCTCGGAAAACCATGGCGAACTGGTGCGCCCGCGCCTGGACGCCCTGCTGCCCGAAGTGCGCGCCCTGGGCGAGTGCTACACGCTGCGCCGCCTGGCCTGCGCCATGGAAAGCTGCGGCCCCATCGACCAGGCCGTGGCCCTGCACCGCGAGGCCATCGACAAGCTCACGCCCGATGACGGCGAGGCCGAGCACAGGATGGCAAAGGACGGCCTCAAGCGCTGCCTCAAGCTGCGCTCGGACAGCAAGCCCTGGTGGAAGCTGTGGTGAACCCGGGCGCCGGTGCCAACGCCGCCAGTGCCTATCGGCCGCGCGACGTGGTCAATGCGCCGGCCATCAAGCAGCGCATCCGAGAGCGCAGCGCCGCACGCGGCGACAGCGAGGAGATCGCCGCCTGGCTGGCCAACCACTTCTACCGCCATGTGATCGGCAACCTCGACGCCGATCCGCCTGCCGTGCAGCCCGTGTCCACGCAGGCCGAGCTGCTGCGCCTGCACCGGCGTGCCGAGCCCGCCGCCTGGGCACTGGAGCGCCTGCGCGAACATGCGGCCCGCCAGCCGCTGTCACCGGACAGGCCTGCGGCCGACGGCAACGCGCCGCTGTGGTGGGTGGAGCCCGACAGCGCACCCCTGCTGGCGCTGGAGAGCCGGCTGCTGGAGTTCCTGTCCACCCGGCGCGGCACCGCGCTGGAGGGCAAGCTGCAGCGCATCAACTGCCCGCAGGCGCTGGCGCGCTGGACGCTGGAGCACCTGGCCTTCGCCCGGAGAAGCGACAGCGGCTGGGCCGAGCACCGGCCCGGCGCCGTGCGCCCGCTGCTGCGTGGCCAGCTGGGTGTCTTCGTCGAATTCGATGCCCAAAGCCCGGACCTGCGCGCCGAAATGGCCTATGAAAGCCAGATGATGCGCCACTGCCTGGGCCAGTTCAGCGAGCGCGGCACACTGCGCGGCGGCTATGGCGAGCACTACGCCGAAGCCTGCGAGCAGGGCCGGCTGCGGCTGTTCAGCTACCGCACGGGCACGGCCCAGCCGCGCATCACCGTCAGCGCCCAGGTGCGGGACGACGGGCGGCTGCGCATCGACCAGATCAAGGGCAAGCAGAACCGCCCGCCGATTGCGCGCTATCTGGCCGATGTGCTGGCCCTGCTCAATCACCTCGATACCGATGGTGAGGCGCCGGCGGACGCCCTGGCCATGGGCATCGTGCGCCGACCGGCACAGCTGCTGGCCACGGGCAGCGCGGCTGCCTGGTGTGCGGCCAGCGAGCTGCACACCGAGGCCGAGCAGCTGTGGCTGCTGCAGTCCCACCCGGCGCTGCTGGAGCAGTTGGACATCCGGTCGCCCCTGATGCAATGGCTGGTCGCGGCACGCCGCGACACCGTGCCCGTGCCCGCCTTCGAGCGCATGCCGCGCAGCGCAGCCCTGCAGCAGTCACTGGAGCTGGCGCGCCGCCGGGCGGGATCGCCGGCAACACCGGGAACGCCGGGCAGGACAGGAAATCCGCGATGAATGCCTTCACCCTTGTTGTGCTGTCTGCATTGGTCTGGTGGGCAGTGCGCGCCGGCCTGCGGCGCATGCGTGCGTCGCGCCAACGCGGCGACTTCAGCAGCTACCGCAGCGGTGACGCGGCACTGGACTGGGCCCTGGCCCTGGCCCATCCCATGGCCTTTCACGCCATTCAGGGCGGCTTTGCGGACCGGCAGCTCAACGGCGCCGACTCCGCACTGACCACCCAGCTGCGCCCCATGGTGCTGCACCACCTGGGCCTGCGCACCGACCTGGACGATGCCCAGATCGCACGCCAGTTGCCCGACGGCCTGCGCCAGCGCTGGTTCACGCTGGACCTGCAGCGCCTGCAGGCCGGTGACGATCCCCATGCCGCCATGGCCTTTGCCTGCGCGCGCGTGGCCTTCCATGTGCGCTGCGCCTGGCTGCTGGGCTGGGTGGACGAGGCCCTGCACCAGCAGATCCTGCACCTGAACGCATGCCGCGCGCGGGACTGCTTTGACAGCTGGCAGGCCTTCGGCCTGGCCTATGCGCGGGGCCGCAGCCAATGGCTGGCCCGTGGCCGCGCCGACGTGCTGGGGCGCAGCGTGACGCCCGAGCAAGTGCAGCAGTGGGTGGCCGATCCGCGCCACCCCTGGCATGCCATGCCCTGGCAGCAGCAGGCCGTCCGGTGACTGCCGCCAGCCGGGTGCGCCGCCTGCCCTGCCTGCCCTGCCTGCCCTGCCTGCCCTGCCTGCCCTGCCTGCCCTGCCTGCCCTGCCCGGTGCTCAGCCTTCGCCATGCACCTTGGCGAAGGTGAGGATCACCTCCCGCACCACCTGGCGCTGAGGCGCGGGCAGCTTCAGAAAGGCATCGAAGGTTTCTCGTTCGAGATAGCCCACGCCCGGCTCCTGGCATTCGAGCGGCGACGGCAGGGACGGCGGGGACCGGTGGGCCGACTCGCCATAGCGCAACACATCGGGCTCGACCTCGAGCAAACCCGCCAGCAGCACCAGCTTGTCCTGCTCGGGAACGGCCTCGCCGTTCAGCCAGCGCGAGACCGCCTGGAAGGAGATCGGCGGCCCCCAGTAACTGGAATTGAACAGCTTCAGAAGCACGCTGGGCCGGGGCTCCAGTCCCGCAGCCTCGATGGCCTGGCGCAGGCGCAGTGCGAATTCGAGCTTGTTACGCATTCCGACACCCTGGATTTCCCTGGAATCTTGATTGACTCATCGATTGAAGACCCGGCTCAAACCCGTCGCCCGGCCAGCGTTCAGGCGAAGATGCTGCGCGCCTCGGTGAAGCGCTTGGCGAAATAGGTGTTGTCCATGCGCACGCGCTGCACCGTGCCGCCGCTGGACGGTGCATGCACGAACTGGCCGTTGCCCACGAAGATGCCCATGTGCGAATAGCGCGCGCCCAGGGTGTTGAAGAACACGAAGTCGCCGCGCTGCAGGCTGCGGCTGCCCACGGGATTGCTGAACTGCGCCCACTGCGCCGTGGTGCGCGGCAGGCGGTTTTCGGTGATGCCGCCCACGGCCCACTGGATCAGGCCGCTGCAGTCGAAACCGCCTTCGGGCGAATTGCCGCCATAGGTATAGGGCGTGTTGACCACAAGCATGGTGCGCGCCAGCAGCGCCTCGCGCAATTCGCCGTCCAGATTGAGCGCCTGCGGCGAAGGCACCGGCGCCGGGCCCGAGCCTTTGCGCGGAGCGGAAGAGCAGCCAGCCAGCAGCACGGCGGCCGCCAGCAGACCCCAGTCACGGCGCGAGAGCCGCGCCCCGGTCACCGGAGACACCGCAAGGGAAGTCGAAACACCAGCCTTCATGGCGCTGCATGTTCTCACAAAGCCCTCGCGGCCAAAAGAAAAGCCGCAGGCTGCGCTGCGGCTTGGCGGGAAAGAGCGCGCGGCTCGGCGGCTCAGGCGGTGCCCATCAGAACGGGAGCTTGGGCATTCCGCCGCCACCGCCCATCATCCCCTTCATGGCCTTCATGCCGCCCATGCGCTTCATCATCTTCATGAGGCCGCCGCCCTTCATCTTCTTCATCATCTCCTGCATCTGCTCGAACTCCTTGAGCAGGCGGTTGACTTCCTGGACCTGCACGCCCGCGCCGTCGGCAATGCGCTTCTTGCGCGTGGCCTTGATGATCTCGGGCTTCTTGCGCTCCTTGGCGGTCATGGAGCAGATGATGCCTTCCTTGCGGCGGATCTCGCGCTCGGCCTTGTCCATGTCCACCTGGCCGGCCTTGGCCGTGAGCTGGGCCGGCAGCTTGTCCATGAGGTTGGACAGGCCGCCCATCTGCTTCATCTGCTGGATCTGGGCCAGGAAGTCGTTGAGGTCGAAGCCGTCACCGCTCTTGACCTTCTCGGCCAGCTTCTGCGCGGCCTCCATGTCCACGCCCTTGGTGACCTGTTCGACCAGGGCCACGATGTCGCCCATGCCCAGCACGCGCTGCGCGTGGCGGTCGGCGTCGAACACCTCCAGCCCGTCGATCTTCTCGGACACGCCGGCGAACTTGATGGGGGCGCCCGTGATCTGCCGCACCGACAGCGCCGCGCCACCGCGCGAGTCGCCGTCGAGCTTGGTCAGCACGATGCCGGTCAGGGGCAGCGCTTCCTTGAAGGCCTTGGCCGTGTTGATCGCATCCTGGCCCTGCATGGCATCGACGACGAACAGGGTCTCGACCGGCTTGAGCGTGGCGTGCAGATCCTTGATCTCGGCCATCAGCAGCTCGTCGATGGCCAGGCGGCCGGCCGTATCGACCAGCAGAACGTCAAAGAAGTGGCGCTTGGCGTAGTCCAGCGCGGCCACGGCGATGTCGTGCGGTTTCTGGTCGGGCGTGGAGGGGAACCACTCGGCACCGGCCTGGGCGGTCACGGTCTTGAGCTGCTCGATGGCGGCGGGGCGGTACACGTCGCCCGACACGGTGAGCACCTTCTTCTTGCGCCGCTCGATCAGGTGCTTGGCCAGCTTGGCCGTGGTCGTGGTCTTGCCTGCGCCCTGCAGGCCGGCCATCAGGATGACGGCCGGCGGCTGAGCATTGAGATTGATGTCGGCCACGCCCTCGCCCATGGTGGCGGCGAGTTCCTTGTTGACGATGGACACCAGCAGCTGGCCCGGCTGCAGCGAGCCCAGCACCTCCTGGCCCAGCGCCTTTTCCTTGACGCGCGCAACGAAGTCACGCACCACGGGCAGGGCCACGTCGGCCTCGAGCAGGGCCATGCGCACTTCGCGCAGCATGTCCTGCACGTTGGATTCGGTGATGCGGGCCTGGCCGCGCATCTCCTTGACGAGTCGCGAAAGTTTGTCGGTCAGAGCGGAGGCCATAAGCGGGGAGGAACTGGAGTCGTCGGAAAGGAAAAGGTGTGCTGCAGCGAGCCAGCCGGGGCCAGGTGGCCAAGTGGGGCCGGGTCGCGGCACGGACCCTGCAGATCCCAATGATTCTACCCGCTGCCCCTGCCGGGGTAAGTACCGGCCTTCCGTGCCCCACGGCAGGCACCGGCCAGCAGTAACATGCGCAATGTTTCCATAGTTTATGGCTATCACATTCCGCAATGCTGGCTTGCTACCGCCTGGGAGTCTTCATGCCTGATACGCCGTATCGCCAGTTCCTGGACCGTGTGCCCGACGGTTTTCTTCTGTTTGACGAGCAGGGCGGCCTGCTCGATGCCAATGCCCAGGCCTGCGCCAGCCTGGGCCATCACAAGGCCGCCATGCTGGGGCTGGGCATCATGGACCTATGGCTGGACCTGGATGGACGGCCGCGTGATTTCTGGCGGGACATGGTCGTGGACAGCCAGGCCCGTCTGCGAGGCCGGCTGATCCGCCGCGATGGCACCAGCTTGCCCGCCGAGATCCATGTCCATTGCCTGTCACTGTCGGGCAGGCGGCTTTTCTTCACTACCTGGCACGACCTCAGCGAGCGCACCGGCCAGGACGAGCCGATCGGCCAGCCCAATGCGCAGCTTGAGCCGCACCTGCAAAACCGCACCTGGCCGTGGCAGGACTCGACGCGCCTGCTGGAGACCGTGATGCGCGAGACGCCCGACCTGGTCTTCGCCAAGGACCGGCAGGGCCGCTACACCTTCGCCAACCCCGCCACAGCCCGCTTTGCCGGGCGCGCGCCCGAAGACATTGTGGGCAAGACCGACCAGGAGCTTTTCTCCGACAGCAGCTTCACCGACAGCGACCGCCGGGTGCTGGACAGCGATGCGCCCGTGGTGATGGACGATCATCTGCTGGTCGACGGGCAGCGCCGCATCTTCCAGTCCACCAAGATTCCCTATCGCGATGCCGAGGGCCGGACCGTGGGCGTGCTGGGCATTGCGCGCGACATCACGCTCATGCGCCAGACCGAGTCCCAGCTGCAAAAAAGCTACGACGTGCTGCGCCAGGCCGAACAGCTGGCGCGCCTGGGCAGCTGGACATGGGAGCTGGACACCGGGCACTTCCAGGCCTCGGAGATGATGTATGTGATGAACGGCCTGGACCCCCAGGGTCCGCCACTGAAGCGCCATGCCCTGCGCGCCATGCTCGGGCCGCAGGATCTTGCCCGGCTCACCGCTGCCGTGGATCTGTGCATAAGCACCGGCCAGTCCTACAGCCTCGATGTGGTCCAGCGCTGCCCGGACGGCCGGCAGTTCGCCGCCCGCCTCATGGGCCGGGCCCTGCGCGACGAGCAAGGCCGCATCGTCGCGCTCAGCGGCACGCTGCAGGACCTGTCCGAACGCGAGGACGCACGCATGCGCCTCGAAGCCCTGGCCGACAACCTGCCCAGCGGCGCCATCTACCGCCTGGAAGGCGGCTTGAAGCAACTGCGGCTCAGCTACATCAGCGCCGGCATAGAGAACCTGATCGGCGTGCCGGCCCACGCCATCATGGCCGATCGGCAGGTCTACCTGAATGCCATCCATCCCGAGGACCTGCCGCTCTACCAGGGGATGATGCAACGCTCGATCGATACGCTGCGGGTCTTCGATTGCCGCTTTCGCGTGCTCAAGCCCGACGGAGAGATCCGCTGGCTGCGCTGCCGCTCGGCCCCCCGGCGCTGTCAGGAGGGCATGGTCTGGGACGGCATCATGCTGGACATCACCCGCGAACGCGAGGCCGAGCAGGCGCTGCATCAGGCCAAGGAAACCGCCGAAGCGGCCGAACGCGCCAAATCGGATTTCCTGGCCATCATGAGCCACGAAATCCGCACACCCATGAATACCGTCATCGGCATGACGCGCCTGGTGCAGCAGACCGCGCTGACATCGCGCCAGCGCGGCTACCTGGAGAAGGTGGAGCGCTCGGCCAGCGCCCTGCTGGCAGTGATCAACGACATCCTCGATTTCTCCAAGATAGAGGCGGGCATGCTGGCGCTGGAGGAAGTGGACTTCGCCCTTGACGATGTGCTGGAGACCGTGACGGCCTCCACGGCGCTGCGCGCAGAGGAAAAGGGGTTGGAAGTGGTCTATGCGCTGGACCCGCAACTGCCGCCCCGTTTGCGTGGCGACCCAATGCGCCTGGGCCAGGTGCTGACCAACCTGGTCGGCAACGCCATCAAGTTCACCGAGCATGGCGAGGTGGTGATCTCCCTGCATCTGGAGCCGCCGCCGGTGGACGCGCCTGCGGATGCCGATGCGGGCACCACGGCAGCGCCCCTGCACCACCTGTGCGTGAGCGTGCGCGACACCGGCATAGGCCTGGATGCATCGCGGGCCGAGCGGCTGTTCCAGCCCTTCACCCAGGCCGACATCCAGACCACGCGCCGCCACGGCGGCACCGGCCTGGGCCTGGCCATCTGCCACAGGCTGGTGCAGCTCATGGGCGGCGAGATCGGCGTGTGCAGCCAGCCCGGCCAGGGCAGCGACTTCCGCTTCACGGCCAAGGTCCGGCTTGCCACGGATGCGTTGCCGGACGGCCACGACAACCTGGGCAGCACCGGCGTTCTCATCGTCGATGACAACGCCAGCGCGCGCGAGGCGCTGGCTGCCATGGTGCGCAGACTGGGCATGCGCTGCGATACGGCGGCGGACGGCATGCAGGCGCTGCGCATGCTGCAAGAAGCCGCACGCCAGGAATCCCCCTATGGCCTAGCCCTGCTGGACTGGCGCATGCCCGGCATGGACGGACTGGAGCTGGCACGCGGCATGCGCGAGCGACAGGACCTGGTCAAGACCCCGGCCGCGCTCATGGTCACGGCCTTCGGGCGCGACGAAGTGCAGCTGCGTGCCGCGCAGTTGGGCCTGCGGGGCCTGCTGATCAAGCCCCTGACCGCATCGGCATTGCGGTCCTCCATCCGGGAGGCGCTGCAGGACCCCGAATCGACCCAGCCTGAAGACCCGGCGGCCGGCCCGTCGCCACAGCAGCGCTACCCGGGCCTGCCTGGGCGCAGGGTGCTGGTGGTGGATGACAACGTGCTCAACCGCGAGGTGGCCACCGAGCTGCTGGAGCAGGCCGGCATATCGGTACAGACTGCGCAAGACGGTCTGCAGGCGCTGCGGCTGCTCGACAGCCAGCCTTTCGATGCCGTGCTCATGGACGTGCACATGCCCGGCATGGACGGCCTCAGTGTCACGCGCGCCCTGCGCACGCGCAGCGCGCTGCGGCATCTTCCGGTGATCGCGCTGACTGCACAGGCCTATGTCGAGGAGCGCGCCCGGATCGAGGCCGCAGGCATGAATGCCCATCTGACCAAACCCGTTGACGATGTGCTGCTGTACGAGACGCTGCAGCGCTGCCTGCGCGCAGCCCCCCCGCCAACGGCAGCGCCTGCGCCGGCCCCGCCCTCCCGGCCCACGCCGCCAACCCCTGCCCCGGCCTGGGATCCTGTGCAGCTGCGGCAACGCCTTGCCAGCCAATCGCCGCGCATGCTGCATGCGATCGAAGGCTTTGCCCAGGACTTTGCCGATGCGCCGCAACAGCTGCGCCGCGCCGCGCGCAGCGGCAACTGGGCAACCGTGGCGTCGTTGGCGCATACCTTCAAGGGCAGCCTGGGCTACCTGGGCGCGAACCTGCTGGAGCAATGGTCGGCCATGGCCGAGACCGGCGCGCATGCCTGCCTGTCAGGCGACGGCAATGGCGGGAATGCCCGGCCCAGCGGTGATCTTCCATCCCTGGTCCAGGCGCTGGCCGATGGGCTGCAGGGCCTGCTGGCGGAAATCGCCGTGCGGTCCGGGCAGGCGGCCTTGCCAGCCCTGGCCACGGTGTCCAGCGCTGCGCCCCCGCAGCAGCGGCAGCCGGTGACCGCAGAAGAAGTCTCATCCACGCTGGCTCGGCTGCGGCTGCAGATTGCCGACAGCGACTATGCCGCCGTGGCCGAACTGGAACGGCTGCGGCCCCTGGTCAGCGGGCGCCATGCGTCCGTGCTGCAGCGCATCCAGCGCTGCACCGAGTCCCTGGAAACCGAGGCGGCGCTGCAGGCGCTCGATCAGCTGGCGCGGAGCATGGCCGCGAACCGGATGGCCCTACAGGGAGCCGCAGATGCTTGACGCCCTGACCGGGTCGGAGCTGCCCACGGTCCTCATCGTGGACGACGAGCGGCTGAACCGCAGCATGCTGGCCGAGCTGCTGAGCCCCCACTACCGAGTGCTGCTGGCCAAGGACGGCCCTGGCGCCCTGGTGATCGCCCACCGCGAAGCCCACCGCCTGCAGCTGATCCTTCTGGACCTGGCCATGCCCGGCATGAACGGCTACGAGGTGCTGGGTGCGCTGCGCGCGCAGGAGCGCACTGCCCATATCGCCGTCATCTTCATCACCGGACAGAGCAATGCCGAGGCCGAGGAATACGGCCTGCGCCTGGGCGCGGCCGACTATGTCTCCAAGCCCATACGCCCCGCCGTGGTCGAGGTGCGCGTGCGCAACCAGATACGGCTGGCCCTGCAGCGCCAGGCCCTGGAGCGCCTGGCCATGGTGGACGGGCTGACCGGCCTGGCCAACCGGCGCCACTTCGATGACGTGCTGGAGCGCGCCTACCGCCGCAGCCTGCGCACCGGCGAGCCCGTGGGCCTGGCTCTCATTGATATAGACCACTTCAAGCAATACAACGACTGCTATGGTCATGTGCAGGGGGACGAGGCGCTCAAGGCCGTGGCCGCCGAGTTGCAGCGCCATGCGCGCCGGCCCTACGACCTGGCAGCGCGCTTTGGCGGCGAGGAATTCGCGCTCATCCTCCCCGGCGAAAGCGACGCCCCGGCCATGGCCGAGCATTTCCGCCAGGAAGTGCTGCGCCTGTCCATCGCCCACGCAGCCTCTCCCACGGCGCCGCAGCTCACCGTCAGCTGCGGCGTACTCACCGTGCGGCAGCCGTCTGCCGCGCCTTTGGAAACCTGGCTGCAGAAGGCGGACGGCCTGCTCTACCAGGCCAAGGCCCAGGGGCGCAATCGCATCGAGGCAGCCGTGGAGCCCTGAAAATGCGCGCCGAACCACGGCATGGCACCCGGATTCTGAGCCTGCACAACCGGCGGCGGGAAAGCCACAGCTATCATTGAAAGATGCTCTCCGTCCCCCTGATTTCCGCCAACGTATCGCCCCTGGGCTGGATGCTGGCGCTTGCCGCAGCCGTGGCCTATGCCGTGCCAGCCGCCGGCGCCCGACGCATCAGCCAGGCCGGCGCCCGCGTTGCCCTGCGCCTGGCCTGGGTGCTCCACGCCCTGGCCCTGGCCTGGGGCCTGCTCGGGGAGCAGCCTCACTTCGGCTTCGCACCGGCCCTGTCCATGACGGCCTGGCTGGTGCTCACCGTCTATGGCGTCGAGCAGCAACTGTTCCCCAAGATGCGCGCGCAGCTGGCGCTGTCCGCGCTGGGCACGGCCGCCGTGCTCATGGCCGCGCTGTTTCCGGGAACGCCCCTGCATGTCAACGCCTCGCCCTGGCTGCCGCTGCACCTGGCACTGGGCATTGCCTCCTACGGACTGTTCGCGGCCGCCGTGGTCCACGCCTCGCTGATGACACGCGCCGAGCAGCACATGCGGCTGGGCGGCGGTGGCCATGACAGCGGCCTGCCGCTTCTCACGCTGGAGCGCCTGACCTTCCGCTTCGTGTCCGCAGGCTTTGTGCTGCTCACGGCCACGCTGGCCGCAGGCTGGCTGTTCGGCGAACAGCTCTATGGCAAGGCCTGGGTCTGGAACCACAAGTCTGTGTTCTCGCTGCTGTCGTGGCTGACCTTTGCCGTGCTGCTGATCGGCCGTGCGCGCTTTGGCTGGCGTGGCCGCAGCGCCGTGCGCATGCTCTATGCAGGCGCCCTGCTGCTGCTGCTGGCCTATGCGGGATCGCGCTTCGTCATGGAAGTGCTGCTGGAGCGCACCACATGAAGTACCTGCTGGTCCTGATCGTCATCATCGTGGCTGTCGGCATCTGGCGCAGCCAGCGCCGTGCCGAGGCCCGCGAGCGGCGCCAGACCGCTGCGCCGCGCAACCCGGCCAACCCGGCCAATGCGCCGCTGGCGGCTCCACAGGACATGGTCGAGTGCGCGCACTGCGGCCTGCACCTGCCGCGCAGCGAGGCCATCGAGGCGGCCGGCCGCAGCTACTGCAGCGCAGAGCACCGCACCCTGGCGCAACGGCGCTGAGCATGCAGGACGCGGTCCCCCCCCAGCCACCCACCATCGACGAGGCCGCGGCGCAGTCGCCGCACGACGCCAACGCCCCCTTTGTCCGGCTATGGCAGGGCTTCCTGACCGGCCGCGTGCTCATCGCCACTGCGCTTTTGCTGCTGCAGCTGGCGCTGCTCAGCGTGCAGCCCGGCGGCAATTCCCTGGTCTGGCTGGTTTGCCTGGGCTACCTGGGGCTGACGCTGCTGCTGCGGCTGACGGCACGCGCGCAGCCGCCCTCGCCCCGCGCCGGCGTGCACTGGCTGCCCGTGATCGGCGTGGACATCGCGGTCATCTGCCTGCTGCAGATGCTGCAGACCGGGCCGCTGAACTACTCGGCCCTGCTGGCCATTCCCATCCTGATCTCGGCCGTGCTGGGCAATCTGACGCTGGCCCTGGCCACCACGGCCAGCGTCACGCTGCTGACCCTGGGCTGGGTGGCATGGCAGGACGTGGCTGGCCGCATAGAAAGCACCCAGGCCTACTACCAGGCCAGCTTTGCCTGCGCAGGCTATTTCGCGGTGGCCTATCTGACGCACGAGCTGGCACGCCGCGTGCGGCGCGAGCGCCACCTGGCCCAGCACAGCAGCCGCAAGGCCCAGACGCAGGAACAGGTCAATGCCCTGGTGATCCGCCACCTGGGCGAAGGCGTGCTGGTGGTCGATCCCCAGTTCCGCGTGCAGCAGGCCAACCCGGCCGCGCTGCACCTGCTGGGGCTGGCCGACGCGCATGCCCTGCCCTTCGCCCTCAAGGAGCATTCCGGCTGGCAGCGGCTGCAGGACGCCGTGGCCCAGAGCTTTGCCCAGAACCTGCCCATCTCGGCCGCCATCCATCTGCAGTCCATCGGCCAGGAAGGCATGACGGGCCTGCACCTGCGCACCTGGCTGACCGAAGTCGCCACCCCATCCGACGCCGCCGACGCGGCCGAGCCCGCGCTGCTGCAGCAGCTGTGCGTGGTCTTTCTGCACGACCTGCGCGAAATGGAGGCGCGGCTGCGCACGGAGAAGCTGGCGTCCATGGGCCGCATGTCCGCCGCCGTGGCCCACGAGATCCGCAATCCGCTGGCCGCCATCACCCAGGCCAATGCCCTGCTGGCCGAGGATCTGGCGCAGGACCCGGCCCAGCAGCAGCTGTGCCGCATCGTGGGCCAGAATGCCGAGCGCCTGGCACGCATCGTCGAGGACGTACTCAACATCGCCCGGGCCCAGCAGCACATTGGCGAGGCGCATGCCGGCCTGCTGGCCCTGGACCAGCATGTGGCCCAGGTTTGCCAGGAATGGCAGGCCCAGGGCCAGCCCGCGCACAGCATCCAGCTCCTGCTCGACGCCAGGGACAAGACCGTGGTGTTCGATGGCGAGCATCTGCGCCGCATCCTGGTGAACCTCCTGGACAACGCCCGGCGCTACCGCAGCAACGCCCACGAGCCACACACGCTGCAGGTGCTGACCGGCGCGCCGGCCGGCGGCCAGATCTGGCTACAGGTCTGGAGCGACGGCGCCGCGCTGGAGCCCACGGTGCAACGCCATCTGTTCGAGCCCTTCTTCTCTTCGGAAAGCCGCTCCAGCGGCCTGGGCCTGTATATCTGCCGCGAGCTGTGCCAGCGCTACGATGCCAGCATCAGCTACCAGCGGCTGTCGCGGCCCACGCCGCACGGCCCTGTCGAGGGCAATGCCTTCAGCATCGTGTTCCGTGCCGGCCCGGCCTCGGCCCTGCCGGCCTCCCTGTTTGATCAGATTGTGGTGTGATGCCTTTGAACTCCCTGCCCGCTGCCGCATCGATCCTTGTCGTGGACGACGAGCCGGATCTGCGCACCCTCTATGAACTGACCCTTCTGCGCGAAGGCTACCGCGTGGAAACCGCCGCCAGCGTGGGCGAGGCGCGCGAGCAACTGCAGACCCAGCGCTTCGACGTGGTCATCACCGACATGCGCCTGCCCGACGGCATGGGCATGGAGCTGCTGCAGGACCTGCGCAGCCAGCAGCGGCGCGAGCGCTGCGTGGTCATGACGGCCTACGGCTCCGCCGAGAACGCCGTCGAGGCCCTGCGCTCAGGCGCCTTCGACTACCTGACCAAGCCCGTGGACCTCAAGCAGTTCCGCCTGGTCGTGGCCTCGGCCGCCCAGGGCGTGGGCGGTGTGCCGGCCCCGGGCGTGATGCCGGCGCGCAGCCCTTCGGCCGCTCCCGCCGCCAGCCCGGTCCTCAACGGCAGCGGCGCACTGGACGCCATGGTCGGCGAGTCGCCCGCCATGCAGGCCGTCAAGCAGCGCATTGCCAAGGTGGCGCGCGGCATGGCGCCGGTGCTGGTGCATGGCGAGTCGGGCACAGGCAAGGAGCTGGTGGCCCGCGCGCTGCATGCCTGCAGCCAGCGCGCCCATGGCCCCATGGTGGCCGTGAACTGCGGCGCAATTCCCGAAAACCTGCTGGAAGCCGAGTTCTTCGGCGCGCGCAAGGGCTCCTATACCGGCGCCACCCAGGACCGCGACGGCTACTTCCAGGCTGCGCGCGGCGGCACCTTGTTTCTGGACGAGATCGGCGACCTGCCCCTGGCCATGCAGGCCAAGCTGCTGCGCGCCATCCAGGAGCGCCGCGTGCGCCCCCTGGGCTCCGCACAGGAGGAAGCGGCCGATGTACGCATCGTCAGCGCCACCCACCGCGACCTGGCTGCCGATGTGCAGCAGGGGCGCTTCCGGCAGGACCTGTACTACCGCCTCAATGTCATCGAGGTACTGCTGCCCCCGCTGCGCGAGCGCCGCGAAGACCTGCCTGCCCTGTGCCGCGCCCTGCTGGCACGGCTGTCGCAGGAATCCGGCCTGCCCATGCCCGAGATCGACGAGCGCTCTGTGCAGCAGATCGCCCGCCTGCCCCTGCCCGGCAATGTGCGTGAACTGGAGAACCTGCTGCACCGCGCCATCACGCTGGGCGAGGACGGGCCGCTGCGCATAGATCCCGAGATGCAGCTGCCCTGCGGCACGCCGCCCGCACCGCCTGCACCGCCCGCATCCGCCTCGCCATCTCCTTCGCTCTCGCCTTCGCGCCCCCTGCCGCAAGGCGGCCCGCTATCGCCAGAGCCAGCCGATGCCGACCTGCCCCGTGACCTGCAGGCCTGGCTGGACGAGCGCGAGCGCGGCATCCTGGTGCAGGCGCTGCAGGAAAACGGCTTCAACCGCACGGCCACCGCCGCGCGCCTGGGCCTGAGCCTGCGCCAGATCCGCTACCGCATCGACCGGCTGAACATCGCCCTGCCCGGCGACGCCAGCGCCGAGGCGGACGGAGGCGGCCATGGCGAGTCCTGATCCACAGGCGCAAGCCACCCAGGCCCCGGCCTGGACCTGGCAAGGCGGCTGGCTGCAGCAGGCCCGCCACCTGCCCTCGCCCAACTTTGGCGAGCGCCCGGCCCAGGCGCTGGTCGATCTGGTCGTCGTGCACTCCATCAGCCTGCCCCCGGGCGAGTACGGCACGGGTGCGGTCCAGCAACTGTTCACCAACCAGCTCGACTGGGACGCCCATCCTTACTACCAGGGGATACGCGGCCTGGAGGTGTCGGCGCATTTCTTCATCACGCGCCAGGGCGAGGTCTGGCAGTTTGTGGACTGCGATGCGCGCGCCTGGCATGCAGGCGCTTCCTGCTGGCGGGGCCGCGACCGCTGCAACGACGACTCCATCGGCATAGAGCTCGAAGGCCTGGAGGGCCTGCGGTTCGAGCCGGCCCAGTACGCGGCGCTCGATGCCCTGTGCAACGCCATCGCGGCGCGCTACCCCGTGGCCCATCTCGCAGGCCATGAGCACATCGCGCCGGGCCGCAAATGCGATCCGGGCGTAGGCTTCGACTGGCACCGGCTGCGCGGGCTGCTGGCCCATCACCCTGCCACGGCGAACTGGCAGCTGCCGCCGGGCGCGGGCCAGCCCTCCACGTAAGCGCACACCCTCATCGCAGGCACCGCCAGGTCTTGCGCAAAATCCCGCTTGTCCACAGGCAGAGGACAAAGGGTCTGTCAATCCAGAAAGCAACCGATGTGGCGCGCCCGGCGCACGCAGCGGCTGCCTGATCATTTTTTACAAATTCACGCATGTGTCGCAGCCCCACTGTCCATGGGGCTTTCAGCGGTCCGACCGGCGCAGGGCCAAGGCTGCCGCGGCTTGCGGCGGACCATCGCCCGCAAGCCACGGCGCAGCGGGCCTTTGCTGCTATTGGCTTGTAGGTTGTGCACCCGTTTGGCGCAGCGCAAACAGCGGTTTTCCGGCCGTGAGTACCCCGTGTACATGAGACGGCGATACACTACAGGTAGTGCCCAGAAGCACGCTGGACACCATATCTAGTGTTCACAAGCTGTGCACACCCTGTGAAAACGGTGTGTACATCCGACCCCGATTCCATCTCCCAGCAAGCCTGCCCCAAGTGCAGGTCCGCGTCCGTTCTATCCACAAACACCCGTTGAGGAAACTCATGCAAGAAGCACTGAATTCTTTGGCTCCCGCTGCGCACGGTGATGCTGCCAATCCTTCCTCCGCCCATCACCTGTCCGTGCAGGACGGCTACCAGATCATCCGCCGCAGCGGCGATGTGGTGCCCTTCACGCCACAAAAGATCGCCGTCGCGCTGACCAAGGCCTTCCTGGCCGTGCGCGGAGCCCAGGGCGCGGCCTCCGCCAGCGTGCGCGAGACCGTGGACGAGCTGACCCAGGCCGTGGTTCGCGCACTGCTGCGCTCGCGTCCGGGCGGCGGCACCTTCCATATTGAAGATGTGCAGGACCAGGTCGAACTGGGCCTGATGCGCGGCGGCCACCACGACGTGGCGCGCGCCTACGTGCTGTACCGCGACCGCCGCAACCAGGAACGTGCCGAGCAAAAGAAGGCCGCCGAGGCCGCAGCGGTTGCCGCCGCCGCACCGGCGCCCGTGCTGCATGTGACCGACAACGGCCAGCGCGTGCCGCTGGACCAGGCCCGCCTGCTGGCGCTGATCGAGGCGTCCTGCCGCAACCTCAACGCCGATATCCAGGCCGCCCCCATCGTCGCCGAGACGCTGCGCAACCTGTACGACGGCGTGCCGATCGAAGAAGTCTTCAAGGCCTCCATCCTGGCCGCCCGCACGCTGATCGAGAAAGACCCCGACTACACCTACGTCACCGCCCGCCTGCTGCTGCACACGATCGTGCGCGAGGTCATGGGCCGTGACGTGCACCCGGCCGACATCCAGGCGGCCTACGCAGAGTACTTCCCCGGCTTCATCCGCAAGGGCGTGGACAACGAGCTGCTCAACCCCGAGCTGCTGAACTACGACCTGCCCCGCCTGGCTGCCGCCATCAAGGCCGAGCGCGACGAGCAGTTCGACTACCTGGGCCTGCAGACCCTGTACGACCGCTACTTCCTGCACGTGCGCAAGACGCGCATCGAGCTGCCCCAGTCCTTCTTCATGCGCGTGGCCATGGGCCTGGCGCTGCAGGAAGAGGACCGCAATGCACGCGCCATCGAGTTCTACGAGCTGCTGTCGTCCTTCGACTTCATGAGCAGCACGCCCACGCTGTTCAACAGCGGCACGCTGCGCTCGCAGCTGTCTTCCTGCTACCTGACCACGGTGCCCGACGATCTGGACGGCATCTATGAGTCCATCAAGGAAAACGCCCTGCTGTCCAAGTTCGCCGGCGGCCTGGGCAACGACTGGACGCGCGTGCGCGCCCTGGGTTCGCGCATCAAGGGCACGAACGGCGAGTCGCAGGGCGTGGTGCCCTTCCTCAAGGTGGTCAACGACACGGCCGTGGCCGTGAACCAGGGCGGCAAGCGCAAGGGCGCCGTCTGCACCTACCTGGAGACCTGGCACCTGGACATCGAGGAATTCCTCGAACTGCGCAAGAACACCGGCGACGACCGCCGCCGCACGCACGACATGAACACGGCGAACTGGATTCCCGACCTGTTCATGAAGCGCGTCATGGAAAAGGGCCACTGGACCCTGTTCTCGCCCTCCGATGTCGGCGACCTGCACGACCTCTTCGGTGCCGCCTTCGAGCACGCCTACAAGGCCTACGAAACCAAGGCCGACAACGGCGAACTCAAGCTGTTCAAGCGCATCCCGGCCATGGACCTGTGGCGCAAGATGCTGTCCATGCTGTTCGAGACCGGCCACCCCTGGGTCACCTTCAAGGACCCCTGCAACGTGCGCTCGCCTCAGCAGCACGCCGGCGTGGTGCACTCGTCCAACCTGTGCACCGAGATCACGCTGAACACCAGCGACACCGAGACCGCCGTCTGCAACCTGGGCTCGGTCAACCTGGCGCGCCACATCGTCGATGGCGCCATCGACCACGGCAAGCTGCGCAAGACCATCACCACGGCCATGCGCATGCTGGACAACGTGATCGACATCAACTACTACGCCGTGCAGAAGGCCAAGGACTCCAACCTGCGCCACCGCCCCGTGGGCCTGGGCCTGATGGGCTTCCAGGATGCGCTCTATGAAATGCGCATCGCCTACGCCAGCGACGCGGCCGTGGAGTTCGCCGACCAGTCGATGGAAGCCATCTGCTACTACGCCTACTGGGCCTCCACCGAGCTGGCCAAGGAACGCGGCCAGTACTCCAGCTACAAGGGCTCGCTGTGGGACCAGGGCATCCTGCCGCTGGACACGCTGAACCTGCTGGAGAAGGCACGCGGCGGCTATGTGGAAGTGGACCGCTCCTCGCGCCTGGACTGGGATGCCCTGCGCGCCAAGATCGGCCAGCACGGCATGCGCAACTCCAACTGCGTGGCCATCGCGCCCACGGCGACCATCTCCAACATCGTCGGCGTCGATGCCTCCATCGAGCCCTCGTTCGGCAACCTGTCGGTCAAGTCCAACCTGTCCGGCGAGTTCACCGTCATCAACCAGTACCTGGTGCGTGACCTGAAGCGCCTGGGCCTGTGGGACGACGTGATGGTCATGGACCTCAAGCACTTCGACGGCTCGCTGCGCCCCATCGACCGCGTGCCCCAGGGCGTCAAGAGCCTGTACGCCACCGCCTTCGAGGTCGAGCCCACCTGGCTGGTCGAGGCCGCTGCGCGCCGCCAGAAGTGGATCGACCAGGCCCAGAGCCTGAACATCTACATGGCCGGTGCATCGGGCAAGAAGCTGGACGACACCTACAAGCTGGCCTGGCTGCGCGGTCTGAAGACCACCTACTACCTGCGCACCACCAGCGCCACCAACATCGAGAAGTCCACGGTGCAAAGCCGCGTGCTCAACGCCGTGCCCTCGGCCGCCGCCGCACAGCCTGCCGCCGTGAACACCTCCAGCGCCCTGGAAGCCGCGGCAGCCGCCGCACGCGCCCAGGCACCGGCGACGGACATCAAGTTCTGCGCCATCGACGATCCCGGCTGCGAAGCCTGCCAGTAAGCCGCGCAGCGCGGGGCCTCGCCACGGCGCAGGCCCCGCGCCCTGCCCGCCAGCCAGCGCCATGCGCAGGATCTTCGCCATGGACCTTGGGCCTGCTCAACACGCCAGGCCACCCATGGTCCTACATTGACCGGAGCAGAAAGAGAGGACTCTTTCGCACCGAATGAACTGAACATATGCCCCAGGGCATGCCGGAGAAATTTGCAATGCTGACCTTTGACGACGACGCCACCCTCTCGAACACGCCCAGCGGCGCGGAGGCTGCGCCGAGCACCACACACAAGCGCGTGAATGCCGCAGACAAGCGCATCATCAATGCCAAGACCGACGTCAATCAGCTGGTGCCGTTCAAGTACAAGTGGGCCTGGGAAAAGTACCTGGCCACCTGCGCCAACCACTGGATGCCGCAGGAAGTGAACATGAACCGCGACATCGCCCTGTGGAAGGACCCCAACGGCCTGACCGAGGACGAGCGCCGCATCATCAAGCGCAACCTGGGCTTCTTCGTGACGGCCGATTCGCTGGCCGCCAACAACATCGTGCTGGGCACCTACCGCCACATCACGGCTCCCGAGTGCCGCCAGTTCCTGCTGCGCCAGGCCTTCGAGGAAGCCATCCACACCCACGCCTACCAGTACATCGTGGAGTCGCTGGGCCTGGATGAGGGCGAGATCTTCAACGCCTATCTCGAAGTCCCCTCCATCCGCGACAAGGACGAATTCCTGATCCCCTTCATCGAAGCGATCATGGACCCCGCCTTCAAGACCGGCACCTTCGAAACCGACCAGACCCTGCTCAAGTCGCTGATCGTTTTCGCCTGCCTGATGGAGGGCCTGTTCTTCTACGTGGGCTTCACGCAGATCCTTGCGCTGGGCCGCCAGAACAAGATGACCGGCGCCGCCGAGCAGTACCAATACATCCTGCGCGACGAGTCCATGCACTGCAACTTCGGCATCGACCTGATCAACCAGCTCAAGCTCGAAAATCCACAGCTGTGGACAGCCGAATTCAAGGAAGAAATCACGGCGCTTTTCGTCAAGGCCGTCGAGCTGGAATACCGCTACGCAGAGGACACCATGCCGCGCGGCGTGCTCGGAATGAACGCATCGATGTTCAAGGGCTACCTGCGCTACATTGCCAACCGCCGCGCCACGCAGATCGGCCTTGAGGCCCTGTTCCCCAACGAGGAAAACCCGTTCCCCTGGATGAGCGAGATGATCGATTTGAAGAAGGAACGTAACTTCTTTGAGACACGCGTCATCGAGTATCAAACCGGCGGCGCACTTTCCTGGGATTAATCGCTTCTCTGCAGGCACAATGCGAACCATGACGCGCTTCACGCTTTTGCAATACCGATGGTGTTGCGGCGTGGGGCGTCTCCGTGTTCATTGCGATGCGTCACTCCACATCGCTTTGGATCGCTTCGGAGCCCCGTACCCCGAAGTGTTTTGTGCAAATCAACGAAGGAGAAGATGATGGCAACTGCGAAGAAGACGGCCTCCACCAAGGCCCCCACCGACAAGAAGACCACTGCCAAAAAGGCGGCTGCTCCCAAGGCTGAAACCGTGAAGAAAACCACGGCCACTGCCAAGGCAGCACCCGTCAAGAAGGCTGCTGCACCTGCTGTGAAGAAGGCTGCAGCTCCTGCTGCCAAGAAGGCCGCTGCACCTGCTGCAAAGAAGGCTGCCGCTCCTGCCAAGAAGGCTGCTGCTCCTGCTGCGAAGAAGGCTGCCGCTCCTGCCAAGAAGGCTGCTGCTCCTGCTGCGAAGAAGGCTGCCGCTCCCGCCAAGAAGGCTGCTGCTCCTGCTGCGAAGAAGGCTGCCGCTCCTGCCAAGAAGGCTGCTGCTCCTGCTGCGAAGAAGGCTGCCGCTCCCGCCAAGAAGGCTGCTGCTCCTGCTGCGAAGAAGGCCGCCGCTCCCGCCAAGAAGGCTGCTGCTCCTGCTGCAAAGAAGGCCGCCGCTCCTGCCAAGAAGGCTGCTGCTCCTGCTGCAAAGAAGGCTGCCGCTCCCGCCAAGAAGGCTGCTGCTCCTGCTGCAAAGAAGGCCGCCGCTCCCGCCAAGAAGGCTGCTGCACCTGCCGCAAAGAAGGCCGCTGCTCCTGCCAAGAAGGCTGCTGCTCCTGCTGCCAAGAAGGCCGCTGCTCCCGCTGCCACAAAGGCTGCTGCACCTGCCGCGAAGAAGGCCGCTGCTCCCGCCAAGAAGGCTGCCGCTCCTGCTGCTGCCAAGAAGCCCGCTGCAGCTGCCAAGCCTGCCGCAGCGCCCGCCAAGGCCGCAGCAGCTCCTGCCGCTCCCGCCAAGAAGGCTGCAGCCCCGAAGAAGGCCGCTGCCCCCAAGAAGGCCGCAGCAGCTCCCGCCGCTGCCGCGCCTGCAGCTCCCGCTGCCGCACCCGCGCCCATCGCGCAAACCCGCCTGGCTCCCCAAGCCGCATGGCCCTTCCCCACAGGCAACAAGCCCTGAGACTTTTCCGGTCTCAAAGCAAAAAGCCCGGCTCTTTGGAGTCGGGCTTTTTTCATTGTGAAGACGGCGGCTGCGCCGCCGGCCGGTGATCCCGGCTTCAGGGCTGGGCGAAGTCCAGCACGTAGTTCTGCGGGCCACGGCTGGCAATCTTGAGCGCGCCCAGGCGGTTGCCCAGTTCGGCGCAACGCACCAGGTCCCAGCCACGCTCCAGGCCGAACAGCATGGCGCCACGCCATGCGTCGCCACATCCCGTGGGATCGACCACGGCGGCGGGCTGCACCGGCGCCACCAGGGTCTTGGCGCCTTGCACCCAGACCTCGCAGCCCTCTGCCCCCAGCGTCACCACCAGGCCTTGCACCTGCCCGGAAATCTGCTCCAGGCTCCAGCCCGTGCGCTCGCTGAGCATGCGGGCCTCGTAGTCGTTCACGGCCACCCAGTCAGCCTGCTCGATGAAGCTGCGCAGCTCCTGTCCATCGAACATGGGCAGGCCCTGGCCTGGATCGAACACAAAGGGAATGCCGGCCGCCTTGAACTGCTGGGCATGCTCGAGCATGGCCTGGCGGCCATCGGGCGCAATGATGCCCACGCGCACCTGCTCCTTGAGCTCTGGCGTGATGCGGTTGCCGTGGGCCTGCATCATGGCGCCCGGGTGGAAGGCCGTGATCTGGTTATTGTCACGGTCCGTCATGATCATGCACTGGGCCGTGTGCGTGTCCTGCAGCTGGCCGATGTGCGCGGTCTGCACGCCCAGTTCGTCGAGGCGCTGCACATAGTCGGCGCCGTCGCTGCCCACCATGGCCATGGGCCAGGCATCGCCGCCCAGCAAACGCAGGGCGTAGGCGATGTTGCCGGCGCAGCCGCCGAAATCGCGGCGCAGCGTGGGCACCAGGAAGGACACATTGAGGATGTGCAACTGGTCAGGCAGGATCTGGTCGGCAAACCTTCCCTCGAAGGTCATGATGTTGTCGAACGCAAGCGATCCGCAGATGAGAGCGGCCATGGTGTGTCTCGGCTTTCTTGAAAAGTCAGGGGGATTCAGGGATAAAAAACCAGGGCGCGATAGCCGGCCACGGCCGCCTCCAGGCCTTGCACTTCGACCGGGGCCGTCACGCTCCACTCGCCATGGCCCTCGATCTGCGCGGGCGCGCCGAACTGGTCAAGCCGGATCACGCGCCGCAGCAGCAGCTTGTCCTGGGCATCGGTGAGCGTGAGTTCGACAGCGGGCATGGCCACGGGGAAGTCGGAACGGTTCTCCAGGCTCAGGCTCCACTGGTACTGGCCGCTGCGCGGCAACTGCCGAAAGCCCGAACTGCCGATCACCACGTCGCCGATCTGGCGGCGCGGCTGCAGCTCGCAGCCCGCCATGGCGCACAGGGCCTGCAGCGCGGGCGCCAGCGAAGGATGCTGCACGGCCAGCGCATCGCGCTGGCCCCACATGACCTGGCCTGCCAAGGCGCCCACGCCCAGCAGGCTGCCCAGCACAAGCGCCACGCGCACGGCAGGCCGGCGCCAGAAGGCCTTGCGCCGCGCCTGGCGCACAAAGCCGGGCTCGGCCTCGGGCAGCGCGGGCGCAGCCTCACCGCTGCCCTCGCCATCGCTGTCCGGCCAGCGGGAGAACTCCGGCGAAGGCACGGAGGCCTGCGCCTGCGGCTCCGATTCCCGCAGCAGGCCGGTTGGCACGGACGGCGCAGGCGCATCGGACGACTTGTCAGATGACTTGTCGGATGGCTTATGGGGCCGTGTGAACGGCACGCCTTCCTCATCCTTTGCCGGTGCGGGCACAGGAGCCGCAGTGTCAGGCTCGGGTCCGAGCAGGCCGTCAACGGCTTGCCCGGCCTGGGCGGCGGGCGGAGACTTCAGCGCTGCCCGGGACGCAGCCAGGATCTCGTCCACCAGCGACGCTCCAGGCAGCGCGCTGCCCGACTCTTCGGCGGCGCTGGCGGAGGGGTCCTTCGCGGTCACAGGGGGCGAAGGCGGAGCCTCAGGAGCCGGTACCTCGGCCGGCGGCATGGACGGCGAAGGCTCGGCACTGGCAGCGGCAGCCGTGGTTGCGGTGGATACCGCAGGTGCGGCAGGTGCGGCAGGTACAGAGGGCGCAACGGGTGCAACAGGTGCAGCAGGCCCCGATGCGCCCCGCCCCGGCAATCCGCTCGGCGCCGTCGGCAGCCACATGGATTCCCTGAATTCGCGGATGTCATCGTCCTCGAATTCGGCCGGGTTGTGCGATGCCCCGCCAGCCACCGGAGTGCCGGCCACCGAGGTGCCGGCCGCGTTCACAGGTGCCGTGGGCAGGGGCTGCAGATCCTCGGAGGCATCGAACACTTCATGGCAGACGCCGCAGCGCACCCACCCCTGCGAAATTCGCAGCTGGTCGGCCACCACTTTGAAGCGGGTTCCACAGGCAGGACAGCGGGTGACTTGGCTCATCAGCGATCGATTGTAGGCAGCTGCTCGCGGCCCGCGCCACGAAGGCGGCGGCCGCGCGGGGACTCGGGCCGGAAATCAGGCCGCGCGGCGCGCGGTCATCAGGATCCAGCCATCTTCGCTGTCGGCCACTTCCAGCGCCAGGTACGGCGCATAGGCCTCCTTGAGCTCGTCGGCCTGGCGCTCCAGGATACCGGCCAGCACCAGGCTTCCACCCGCTGCCACACGGCCGCACAGCAGCGGCGCCAGCACCTTGAGCGGTGTGGCCAGGATGTTGGCCAGCACGGTGCGGTATTCGCCGTTGCCGGCATCGGGCAGGCCCGCCTTCAGTTGCACGGCGTTGGCATCGGCGTTGTAGCGCGTGGACTCCACGGCTGCCGGGTCGATGTCCACCGCGTCGATGTCGGTGGCACCGAACTTGGCAGCGCCAATGGCCAGGATGCCCGAGCCGCAGCCGTAGTCCAGCGTGCGGCCAAGACTGCCTTGGGGCTGGCGGGCGATCCAGCGCAGGCACATGCGCGTGGTCGGGTGCGTGCCCGTGCCAAAGGCCAGGCCCGGGTCCAGGCGGATGCTCACGCGCGCCTCGGGCGGCAGCTCGTGCCAGGTGGGAACAATCCAGAATTCGGGCGTGATGTCCACCGGGGCGAACTGCGACTGCGTCAGGCGCACCCAGTCCTGCTCCGGCACCTGCTTGACGGCGATGATGCTGCAGCCCTCGAAGAAGTCCTGGGGCAGCAGCAGATCACGCGCCTCTTCGGCCGCTTGCTGCGAGGGGAACAGCGCCACCAGGCGGCTGCGCTGCCAGCCGTCCTTGGGCGGCGGCATGCCGGGCTCGCCGAACAGGGCTTGCTCGGCCTCGGTCTGCGCGTCGGCATCCTCCACCGATACGCTCAGGGCGTCCAGCGCATCCAGCGCATCGCTGACGGTCTCAACCCGGTCTTCCGGGCACAGCAGGCTCAACTCGAACATGGGCCCATCCTTTTCTATGCAATAAATGAAAATGCTGGCCGCCGTCGCCGGGGGCCAGCATGCAGGGTCAATCGGGCGACCTGCTCAACGCTTGTTGGCGTTGCGGTGCGCCAGCCACTCTTCCAGGTAATGGATGTTGGTGCCGCCTTCCATGAACTTGGCGTCCACCATCAGATCCTGATGCAGCGGGATATTGGTCTTGATGCCTTCGACCACGGTCTCCAGCAGCGCCGTGCGCATGCGCGCCAGCGCCTGCTCGCGCGTGTCGCCATGGACGATGATCTTGCCGATCATGGAGTCGTAGTTCGGCGGCACGAAGTAGTTGTTGTAGACGTGCGAGTCCACGCGCACGCCGGGGCCACCGGGGGCATGCCACATGGTGATGCGGCCCGGCGACGGCATGAAGTTGTAGGGATCCTCGGCATTCACGCGGCACTCGATCGCATGGCCCTTGAGCTGGGCATTGATCTGGCGCTGGGTGAAGGGCAGCTTCTCGCCTGCGGCCACCATGATCTGGGTGCGCACGATGTCCACGCCCGTGATCAGTTCGGTCACCGGATGCTCCACCTGCACGCGGGTGTTCATCTCGATGAAGTAGAACTCGCCGTTTTCAAAGAGGAACTCGAAGGTGCCGGCGCCACGGTAGCCCAGCTTCTTGCAGGCAGCGGCGCAGCGCTCGCCGATCTTCTCGACCAGGCGGCGCGGAATGCCCGGAGCCGGTGCTTCCTCGATGACCTTCTGGTGGCGGCGCTGCATGGAGCAGTCGCGCTCGCCCAGGTAGACCGCGTTGCGGTGGTTGTCCGCCAGGATCTGGATTTCCACATGGCGCGGGTTCTGCAGGAACTTTTCCATGTAGACGGCCGGATTACCGAAGGCCGCACCGGCCTCGGCCTTGGTCATCTGCACGGCATTGATCAGCGCCGCCTCGGTATGCACCACGCGCATGCCACGGCCACCGCCGCCGCCTGCGGCCTTGATGATCACCGGATAGCCCACGGCCTTGGCGATGCGGCGGATCTGCACGGGATCGTCAGGCAGCTCTCCATCCGAGCCGGGCACGCAGGGGACGCCTGCCTTGATCATGGCCTGCTTGGCCGAGACCTTGTCACCCATGGTGCGGATGTTCTCGGGCGTGGGGCCGATGAAGGTGAAACCGCTCTTTTCCACGCGCTCGGCAAAGTCGGCGTTCTCGCTGAGAAAGCCGTAGCCGGGGTGGATGGCCTCGGCGTCGGTCACCTCGGCGGCCGAGATGATGGCCGGCATGTTGAGGTAGCTCAGCGGCGAAGGCGCGGGGCCGATGCACACGGCCTCATCGGCCAGCTTGACGTACTTTGCGTCACGGTCGGCCTCGGAATACACCATCACCGCCTTGATGCCCAGTTCACGGCAGGCGCGCTGGATGCGCAGGGCAATCTCGCCCCGGTTGGCAACCAAAATTTTCTTAAACATGAAGGTCCTCGCGACTTGGTGCCTGCGCCGGTACGCAGGCCGAAGCCGTCAGTTGAGCCAATTGCTCTGTCGCGCCGCGGCATGCGTTCGCGCCAGGGCGTCGTGCCGCTTGCGGCATCGCTCGCCTGCAGGTTACTCGATCACGAACAGGGGCTGGCCGTACTCTACCGCCTGGCCGTTTTCGCCCAGGATGCGCGTGATCGTGCCGCTCTTGTCGGCTTCGATCTCGTTGAGAATCTTCATCGCCTCGATGATGCAGATGGTCTCGCCTTCCTTGACCTGGTTGCCCACTTCCACGAAGGGCTTGCCGCCAGGGCTGGAGGCGCGGTAGAAGGTGCCGACCATGGGCGACTTCACCACGTGGCCGGAGACGGCTGCCTCGGCCGGTGCCGCCACGGGCGCTGCGGGGGCAGCGGCGACGGGTGCCGCCATCGGCGCGGCCATGGGAGCCTGCATGGGCGCTGCCACATAGTGCTGCACCACGGCGCCTTCGCTCTTGACGATCCGGACCTTGCCCTCTGCTTCGGTGATCTCCAGTTCCGACACGTTCGATTCGGACACCAGATCAATGAGGGTCTTGAGTTTTCGCAAATCCATGGGAGCTCCAGCGGCTAACAACTAAATAGGGCGCGAATTTACTCCAATTTCGCCCTTCTGCGTGCTTTGAGGCATATTTTTCATCAACGTCGCCATGGAATTCAGGGCATTTCCTGAGCTTTCACAGCTTCGACGATGCGAAAAATCAGCCTTTTGCGCTCCAGGAAGCCAGATCTTCGGTAGTAAGCTCACCTATTTTACGTTGCTGCACCATGCCATCTTCGCCGAGCAGCACGGTGAAGGGCAGTCCGCCCTGCAGATTGCCCAGCGAGCGGGTCAGGCCCAGACCGCCTTCCACCGCCAGCGCCACAGGGAAACGCAGGGGTGTGCGACCCAGGAAGCGCTGCACGGCCTCCGGCTTGTCCACGGCCAGGCCAATGACCTGAATACCATGTTGGTTTTGGCGCGCCGAGAAGGCATCGAGCATGGGCAGCTCGCGCACGCAGGGCGGGCACCAGGTGGCCCAGAAATTGACCAGCACCGGCTTGCCGCGCCAGCGCGACAGCGTCATGGCCGAGCCATCGGGCGTGATGAAGCGCTGCTGCCACAGCTGCTCTTCGGCACTGGCATCCATGGCGTGCGGCTGAAAACGCCACCACGCAAACCCTGCCCCACCCAGGCCCGCGGCGGCGGCAACGCCGCCCATCAGCCAACGGCGGCGGGAAGATGTGTTTTGCCCTGCATCCACTGAATCAGCCACGGTCGGCCTCCTCTTCATCCTGATCCAACAGCCTGCGCAGCGCCTCGGCGCTGCCGCGCGGGCTGCGCCCCTGGCCGTCGGGCTTGAGTGCGCCACGCAGATCATCATGGTCATACACCAGCAGATGCACGCCCACGGACTCGTTCAAAGGGCGGCAGAAGGCGTGGATGCTCAAGGCCTCCACGGCCTGCCCCGTAAAGCCGGTGACGGTGCTGGGCTCGTACTCCACATGCTGGTTGATCAGCGCGATCTCGGCCGACTTGGGGTCGTCGCAGAACAGCTGCAGGTAAATATCGGACAGGCGGGTGGCTGTGCCGCGCCAGACGGCGCCGGCCAGATGGGGCCGGAACTCGGCCAGGCGGTCCATCCATTGCAGGGCCAGTTCGCGCAGGGCCTGCAGTTCCTGGGGCTGGGTGTCGGCGCAGAACAGGGCAATGTATTCGCGCACGGCCTCTTCCACCAGGTCGTTGCCCGGCAGCGCGGTGCGCGCGGGCAGCCCCAGTTGGCGAAGTGCGCGGTGCTTGGCAGCCCCCCATTCCAGCCCTTCCTCGACCACGAGGCGGGCCGCGGTCTGGGCAATTTCGGCAGTGGCTTGGTCCATGGCTTTCCGATCCGCTGTATCCCTACATATATATAAGAGGCCTTCCCTGCGGAGGGCCCCGGGCCATTGTGACCCAAGCCACGGCACCGCCGGCCGCAGACGGGCTTTGCACGTTCCAGCCAGCGCCTTGCAACGGCGATTTCGCAACCTTGTGTTTCCGGGACCCGGTGCCTGCTGGGCCGCAAGCTCCTGTTTTTGCAGGACAGCCCTCCCGGACATGACGGCAACCGTAGAATGCCCGGCCATGCACATACATATTCTGGGCATCTGCGGCACCTTCATGGGCGGACTGGCCGCACTGGCGCGCGAGGCTGGGCACCGCGTCACAGGCTGCGACGCCGGCGTCTATCCGCCGATGAGCGATCAGTTGCGTGCACTGGGCATCGACCTGATCGAGGGCTACGGCGCCGACCAGATGGCCCTGCAACCCGACATGTATGTCGTGGGCAACGTGGTCAGCCGCGCGCGGCTGCCCGACGGCAGCCCCAAGTTCCCGCTGATGGAGGCGATTCTTGAAAGCGGCGCCCCCTACACCAGCGGTCCGCAATGGCTTTGCGAACAGGTGCTGCACCATCCGTCCTGCCCGCGCCATGTGCTGGCCGTGGCCGGCACCCACGGCAAGACGACCACGACGTCGATGCTGGCCTGGATTCTCGAATGCGCAGGCCTGGCTCCGGGCTTTCTGGTCGGCGGCGTGCCGCTGGACTTCGGCGTTTCGGCCCGCCTGGGCGCATCCAGCCGCCCGACGCCAGGTCAGGGGCCGGCCGGCGCGGAGCCCGTCTTCGTCATCGAGGCCGATGAATACGACACGGCCTTCTTCGACAAACGCAGCAAGTTCGTGCACTACCGCCCGCGCACGGCCGTGCTCAACAACCTGGAGTTCGACCACGCCGACATCTTCGAGGACCTCGGCGCCATCGAACGCCAGTTCCACCATCTCGTGCGCACCGTTCCCGCCTCCGGGCGGCTGGTGGTCAACGGCATAGAGGAAAGCATCACCCGCGTGCTGCACCAGGGCTGCTGGAGCGAGGTCTCCAGCTTCGGTGCGGTGGTCAGCGATTTCAGTGCCCAGGGCGATCCCGGCGCCTTCGACGTGCTGCACCGTGGCCACAAGGTCGCGCGCCTGGAATGGGCACTGACCGGAGAGCACAACCAGCTCAATGCGCTGGCCGCCATTGCAGCGGCCGAGCATGTGGGCGTGACGCCGGCGCAGGCCTGCGAAGCGCTGGCGCGCTTTCAGAACGTCAAGCGACGCATGGAGCTGCGCGGCATGGCGGGTGGCGTGTCCGTCTACGACGACTTCGCCCACCATCCCACGGCCATCCGCACCACGCTGGACGGCCTGCGCCGCAAGCTCGGCAGCCAGGCACGCATCCTGGCGGTGTTCGAGCCGCGCAGCAACACCATGAAGCTGGGCACCATGAAGTCGCAACTGCCCTGGGCCCTGGAAAGCGCCGATCTGGTGTTCTGCCACACGGCCGGCCTGGACTGGGATGCTGCCGAGGCGCTGCGCCCCCTGGGCGTGGGAGCCGGTCACAAGGCGCAGGTGGCTGCAGACATCGATACGCTGATCGGGCAGATCCGCTCAGCCGCCCGCCCCGGTGACCACGTGGTGTGCATGAGCAATGGCGGCTTCGGCGGCATTCACCCCAAGCTGCTGGCGGCGCTGCAAGCCGCAGGCTGAACCGGGCAAGGCCCCCAATGAAAGAAGCCCGGGTCATGCCCAGGCTTCTTTGCTGTCTCTCGATCTGTCCGTCGTCAGTAACTGATGGACATGGCCGGCACATCGACACGGATCAGCGGCTTGGACAGCACGGCCTGGGCGGCCACGGCATAGCTGTTGCGCCATTGCTCGTCGTCGAACAGCCCGGAGCGCGAACGCGCCGCACGCGCCACCACCACCAGCTTGTCGGCAAGCAGAACCTTGCCGCTGGCGCGCAGGGGTTCGCAGTCCATGGAGATGAACTGCTGGTCCAGCCAATGCCGTCCTTCATCGGAACTCATGGGGGTGAGCCCGCTGGTGTCCGTGCGGTACTCTTGTCCGGCATCCAACACCACAATCACTTCGCTGCGCATGGAACTCCTCTCTTCATTACGGGATACGGCCCTGTGCCTGCTCATGCAGACAGGGCTGTCACTCATGCCCTGAGCTTAACCGCAAGCGCCTTTTCCACACCCCGGGCAAGCTGACATGCCTCAAGTGCCAGAGACTGGCACCGGCGCTGGAGTCGGCACTGCCGCCAGCAGGTGTTTCAAGGCCTGCCCGCGCCTGCCCAAAGGTGCAAACGTACAATGGCCGACAGATTTGGCCCCGTTTTTTCATGGACCTCACCGCATGACAACCGACACCACGCACCAGAAACTGCTCGACCAGTTGCAGCAACTCGAAGACGAGTTGCGCAGCCAGAGCCTCTGGTCGGCCGTGGCGCCCAGCCCTGAGGCCATGGCATCGACCATGCCGTTCATGTACGACACGCTCAAGCTGCACGAATGGCTGCAGTGGGTTTTCCTGCCCCGGCTGCGTGCCGTGGTCGATGCCCGCGGCCAGCTGCCCTGCCAAAGCCACGTGCATCCACTGGCCGAGCATGAATGGAGCCAGCCCGTGGCATTCGACAAGCGCCAGTTGCTGGTCCTGCTGCTGGGCATAGACGACACGCTGAACCAGGGCGGGCTGACCCCGCCGGACGCCACGCCGCCGCACTGAACAAGAAAACCGGGACATGGAAAAAACGGGGCATGCATGCCCCGTTTTCTTTTCCGGCTCAGGCGGCAACCAGGGCCGCAGCCGGCTCGGGATGCTTGACGCGGCGCTGCTGCACGGCGTCGGACAGCTCGACCAGCGTTGCCAGGGAATCATCCCAGCCCAGGCAGGCATCGGTGATGCTCTGGCCATAGGTCAGCGCAGCCACCTCATCCTTGCCGGGCGTGAACTTCTGGGCACCGCCCACGAGATGGCCCTCGATCATCACGCCGAAGACGCTGCGCGAGCCGCCGCTGATCTGCCCGGCGATGTCGCGTGCCACATCCTTTTGGCGCTCATGCTGCTTGGAGCTGTTGGCGTGGCTGCAGTCCACCATCAGCGTGGGAGGCAGGCCGGCCTTTTCCAGATCCTCGCAGGCAGCGGCCACGTTGGCCGCGTCGTAGTTGGGGGTCTTGCCGCCGCGCAGGATGACGTGGCAATCCTGGTTGCCCGCCGTGTTCACGATGGCAACCTGGCCATTCTTGTGCACGGACAGGAAGTGGTGGCCGCGGCTGGCCGACTGGATGGCGTCGGTGGCGATGCGGATGTTGCCGTCCGTGCCGTTCTTGAAGCCGATGGGCGCCGAGATGCCCGAGGCCAGTTCACGGTGGACCTGGCTTTCCGTGGTGCGCGCACCGATGGCGCCCCAGCTGATCAGATCGGCGATGTACTGGGGCGAGATCACGTCCAGGAACTCGCTGGCGGCCGGCACGCCCAGGCGGTTGATGTCGATCAGCAGTTGCCGCGCAATGCGCAGGCCTTCGTCGATGCGGTAGCTCTGGTCCAGGTAGGGATCGTTGATCAAACCCTTCCAGCCCACGGTGGTGCGCGGCTTTTCGAAGTACACGCGCATCACGATCTCCAGCGTGTCCTTGTACTGCTCGCGTATGGGCGCCAGGCGGCGCGCGTACTCGATGGCGGCCGCCGGATCGTGGATGGAGCAGGGGCCGACGATGACCAGCAGGCGGTCATCCTCGCCAGCCATGATGTTGTGGATGGTGCGGCGGGTGTCGCCGATCAGGGTTTCGACGGCCGTACCGCGGATGGGGAAGAAGCGAATGAGGTGCTCGGGAGGGGGCAACACGGTGATGTCCTTGATACGTGCGTCGTCGGTTTGGCCAGTCTTTTGGGAACCGCCGCGATACCAGGAATCGGCGAGGGAAGCTTGATGAGCAGTCATTGCTTGCTTTCGTGAGGAAAGATGGATCGTGGAAAACGGAGCGAAGAATCGGGAGGGAAAAACAAAAAACCGCCGGGCTTTACAGCTTCGGCGGTTTTGAGGGAGGTTTGTTCGGGTGCGCGCGCTTACCTCTCTTCCGCCGGGGAGGAGAACCAAAAGTAAAAGTAGAAGGAGGCACGGGCTTGCATGGGGATCGAATGTAGCACAGTCATTTTTCGCAGTGCAACATGGACATGAAGGCGGGGAAGCTGCCCTTCACCGTGCCACAGAGAGAAAGCACAAAATCATTGACGCAAAAAAACTGCTTTTTTCTCAGTTTCACGCAAAAATTCTTCAGGCATATGCAGAAAATCACGATGCCATGCAGTTTTATTGCCATCAGCCATGAAAACGTGCAAACCCCGGGAAATGATGCATCTGCGCGTCACGCAGGGGCGCGATCAACGCCGCAGCAACGCGTCACGCAGCCTGCGCAGGGCCCGGCGCACGGCACTCAAGGGTTGCCATCGGCGCGCCTTGTAACCAGACAGGATGGAAGTCACATCGGCTTCGCCGGCCACGGCAGCGGATTCGGCAAACATGTCCGTCATCAGGCAGGCATCGCCCAGCAGACGCCAGCCCAGGCGCTCGCAGCGGCGGAAGTGCTCGGGCTCCTGGGCATCGCCCACCAGCACGGACTGCTGCCAGGCGTGGACGGCCTCCCTGAAGCCTTTGAGCAGACGCTGGTAGGCAGGAAATTCGTAGAGGGCATGCCAGCCCGTGGCCAGCGTGGTGAGAAAGTGCTGGTGGTCCAGCACCGCCAGGTCAAGCTGCTGTATGGCGTCTTCCACTGCGGGGCGCGGGCTGCCCGCATAGCGCACGCGCACGGACTCGTCCAGCGCGACGGCCAGCAAGGCCAGTTGCTGGTGCATGGGCTGCAGGTCGCCCACGATCAGCTCATGCTGCCAGAAGCGGCTCAGCCGCGACTCGCCGGCCCAGGCACGCCATTGCTTCGGCAGGCTGCGCAGGGGATGGACGGAGGTCCGCGGGCCTGGCCGGGAGGAAAAGGAAAGCTGGGTCATGGAATCGGCGCCGGGCGGCGCCCACCGAACGCGGCGGGCCGCGTCAGGCAGGACAGGGCCCGGCCTGCCATGCAGGGCGCGGGCATGGGACCGTCAGGCCGTGCCGCCCACCGTCAGGCCGTCGATGCGCAGCGTGGGCTGGCCCACGCCCACAGGCACGCTCTGGCCTTCCTTGCCGCAGGTGCCCACGCCGCTGTCCAGGCGCATGTCGTTGCCGATCATGGTGATGTGCTTGAGCGATTCCGGGCCGCTGCCCACGATGGTCGCGCCCTTGACGGGGTACTGGATCTTGCCGTTCTCGACCCAATAGGCCTCGCTGGCGGAGAACACGAACTTGCCGCTGGTGATATCGACCTGGCCGCCGCCGAAGTTGGTGGCGTACAGGCCCTTCTTGATCGAGGCCACGATTTCCTGCGGCTCCCGGTCGCCACCGAGCATGTAGGTGTTGGTCATGCGCGGCATGGGAATGTGGGCATAGCTTTCGCGGCGGCCGTTGCCCGTGGGCTTGACACCCATCAGGCGGGCATTCATCGCGTCCTGGATGTAGCCCTTGAGGATGCCGTCCTCGATCAGCACATTGCTCTGGCTGGTGCAGCCTTCGTCATCGACGTTGAGCGAGCCGCGGCGATCGGCCAGCGTGCCGTCATCCAGCACGGTGACGCCCTTGGCAGCCACGCGCTGGCCGATGCGGCCGCTGAAGGCGCTGGCGCCCTTGCGGTTGAAGTCGCCTTCCAGACCGTGGCCCACGGCTTCGTGCAGCAGCACGCCGGGCCAGCCTGGGCCAAGCACCACGGTCATCTCGCCAGCCGGCGCGGGACGGGATTCCAGGTTGGTGAGGGCCGCGCTCACGGCCTCATCCACGTACTGGGTGATCTGCTCGTCGCTGAAATAGGCCAGGCCGAAACGGCCACCGCCGCCGGCAGAGCCCACCTCACGCCGGCCCTTTTGCTCGGCGATCACGGTAACCGACAGGCGCACCAGCGGCCGCACGTCGGCCGCCAGCGTGCCATCGGCACGGGCCACCAGCACCACGTCGTACTCGCTGGCCAGGCCGGCCATGACCTGGACCACGCGCGGGTCCTTGGCGCGGGCCAGTTTCTCGACCTTGCCCAGCAGCTCGACCTTGGCCGTGCTGTCCAGCGTGGCGATGGGGTCCAGACCGGGATACAGCGAGCGGCTTTGCGCAATCTTGGGAGCATTGGCGCGCACGCGCTTGCTCTGGGCCGCGCCCGAGATGGAACGCACGGTGCGCGCGGCATCCAGCAGCGAGGCTTCGGAAATATCGTCGGAATAGGCAAATGCCGTCTTCTCGCCACTGACCGCACGCACGCCCACGCCCTGGTCGATGCTGAAGCTGCCGGTCTTGACGATGCCCTCTTCCAGGCTCCAGCCTTCGGCACGGGTGTACTGGAAGTAGAGGTCGGCGTCGTCGACTTGGTGGCTGCGGATCTCGGCCAGTGCGCGCGCGAGATGGGTTTCATCGAGCCCGAAGGGCTCAAGCAGCAACTGGCGCGCTGTGGCCAGGCGTTCAATGGTGGGTTCGCGGGAGATCATTCACGCATTGTAGAGAGCCGGCCATGCCCTCGCCGTGCAACGGCTGCGGCCAGCGGCTTGCCAACCCACAAAAAAGAACGGAATGCCGCTCCACCAGGCTGAGCGGCATTCCGTAGGCATGCATCCGCGTGGATGGCGAACATGCTGGCCCATGTCCGCACTTGCTTTGTAGCCTGCCCTGGCGGCGCTGGCAAGTGAGCAGACTCCCGCAGAAGCTATCGAAAAAGGAGCAACCAGCGCTTTTGGAGTCTCATTTTCCAGGCCAAATCGCAGGAAGGAATGCGACGCCCGATACCGCAGGCATCCAGACTCTTTGACATTTGCGGACGCCTTTGGCGCCGCAAAGTGCGATTCAGAGCGGCCCGCCGCCCTCGCCCGGCAGCTGCCGCTGCGAGCGCGCCACCGACATCAGCACGCCCAGCGCCAGCCCCAGCGTGACCATGGCCGTGCCGCCATAGCTGATGAAAGGCAGCGGCACGCCGACCACGGGCAGGATGCCGCTGACCATGCCCATGTTCACGAAGGCATAGGTGAAGAAGATCATGGCCACGGCTGCCGCCATGAGCCGCGCGAACAGCGAGTTGGCCTGGATGGCGATGGCCAGCCCGCGCCAGACCAGCAGCAGGAAGGAGACGATGATGAACAGGTTGCCGACCAGTCCGAACTCCTCGGAATAGGCCGCGAAGATGAAGTCGGTCGTGCGCTCGGGAATGAACTCCAGGTGAGTCTGGGTGCCCGCCATGAAACCCTTGCCCCAGACACCGCCCGAACCGATGGCGATCATCCCCTGGATGATGTGGAATCCCTTGCCCAGCGGGTCGCGCGTGGGGTCCAGCAGGGTACAGACACGGGTTTGCTGGTATTCATGCAGCACGGGCCAGCGCACGCCGTCGGCGCATAGCTGGGGCTCGTACAGCACGATGAGCGTGATGCCGATGGCGCCGGCCAGCACGGGCGGCACGATGAGTTTCCAGGGCAGGCCCGCGAAAAAGATCACGGACAGGCCTGCAGCCATCACCAGCAGCGAGGTGCCCAGGTCGGGCTGCTTCATGATCAGCCCCACGGGCACCAGGAGCAGGACCATGGCGATCACGAAGTCCGTGCCGCGCAGCTGGCCCTCGCGGCGCTGGAACCACCAGGCCAGCATCAGCGGCGTGGCGATCTTCAGCAGTTCGCTGGGCTGGATCACCACACCCACGTTGACCCAGCGCTGCGCCCCCTTCTTGGTGATGCCGAACAGCGCCACCGCCACCAGCAACGCCACGCCCAGCATGTACAGCGGCACGGCCACCTTCATGAGCTGCTGCGGGGGAATCTGGGCCACGACAAAGAGGATGGCCGCCGCGATCAGCATGTTGCGCCCATGGTCGGTGAAGCGCGTGCCGTGGTCGAAGCCCGAGGAGTACATGGCGATCAGCCCCGCCGACGCCAGCATGCCCACGAACAGCAGCAACCAGAAGTCAAAGCCCCGCAGCAGCGGGGCAACACGTTGCCAGAGGGAGGGCTTGTCGAATTCGGTCACGGGGATGGTCGGTCGCGGGCACGGGCCGCCATTATCCCGTGGCGCATGCGGCCCAGCCCGGCGCAGGGTTGCCCACGGAGGCGGTTGTCATCCAGCTGTCGGCCCGGGCCTTCCCTGCTGGGCGCCGCCTGCCGCAGCGGCCACAATGGGCCATGAGCCGTCCGGGCCGCATCCCGCACCCGGCCCCAGCAACGCAAAGGAGAGCGCCCGCCATGACCACCACCCATTTGCTGTACCTGCACGGCTTTCGCTCCTCTCCCCAATCCAACAAGGCCCGTCGCCTTGCCGAGCATGTGGCCACGCGCCATCCCCATGTGCGCTGGTGGAGCCCGCAACTGCCCCCTTCCCCGCGCGAGGCGGCTGCCCTGATTGCCGATGGCATCGGCAGCTGGCCGCGCGAGACCATGGCCGTGATCGGCTCCTCGCTGGGCGGCTACTACGCCAGCTGGGTGGCCCAGCTGGCGCGCTGCCGCAGCGTGATGATCAACCCGGCCGTCAACCCGGCGCGCGATCTTGAAAAGTACATCGGCGAGCAGACTTCCTGGCACAACCCGGAGGAGCGTTTCTTCTTCCGCCGCGAATACATCGAGGAGCTGCGCGCACTGGACACGCGCCATATGACACCGGCCGCCCCAGAAATGCTGCTGGCGGCCGAGGGCGACGAGGTGCTGGACTGGCGCGAGATGAGCGCACGCTATCCGCATGCGCTGCAGATCATCCAGGAGGGCGGCGATCACGCGCTGAGCAACTTCGAGGAGTACTTGCCTCAGCTGGACGAGTTCCTGAATCTGGCCTGATGCCGCGCAAGACTGCGCGGCAGCTGCCAGCCGCAGCATGGGAGAATGTCGGGCTATGCACGCATTGTTTGAAGAATCCGGCAAGTTCCTGGCCGGCCGCATCCTCTCCGAAGCCGACACCTCCGCCCAGGTGGAGCTGGACTCGGGCAAACGGGTCAAGGTCAAGTCGGCCAACATCCTGCTCAAGTTCGACAAGCCGGCGCCTGCCGAACTGATCGCCCAGGCGCAGGCGCAGGCCGCCCAGATCGATCTGGACCTGGCCTGGGAATTCGCCCCCGAGGAGGAATTCGGCTTCGCCGACCTTGCACGCGACTATTTCTCGGACAAGGCCACGCTGGCCGAGCAGGCCGGCGCGCTGTTCCGCCTCTACGACGCACCGCACTACTTCCGCCGCTCCGGCAAGGGCCGCTTCAAGAAGGCGCCGGCCGAGATCCTGCAGCAGGCGCTGGCCGGCATAGAGAAGAAAAAGCAGATCCAGGCCCAGATCACGGCCTGGGCCGAGCAACTGGGCGCCGGCGAATGCCCCGGCCCCATCCGCGAGCAGCTCTACAAGATCCTGTTCCGCCCCGACAAGAACGCCGCCGAATACAAGGCCGTGGTCGAGGCCAGCCGCGCCACGCGCCTGGCCCCGCTGGACCTGCTGCACAGGGCCGGCGCCATTGAATCGGCCTACGAGTTCCACTGGAAGCGCTTCCTGTTCGACCACTTCCCCAAGGGTACGCAGTTCCCGGCCCTGCAGGCACCCCAGCCACCGGCCGACCTGCCGCTGGCCGAAGTCCAGGCGTTTTCCATCGACGACTCGGCCACCACCGAAATCGACGATGCGCTGTCGGTGCGCGGCCTGGGCACGGGCACGGTCACCGTGGGTATCCACATTGCCGCGCCCGGTCTGGCCATCGTGCCGGGCACGCCGCTGGACCAGCTCGGCCGCTCGCGCCTGTCCACCGTCTACATGCCCGGCTACAAGATCACCATGCTGCCCGACGAGGTGGTGCAGATCTACACGCTGGACGAAGGCCGCGCCAACCCCGCCGTGTCGCTGTACGTCACCGTGGACGAGGCCACGCTGGAGACCACGACCAGCGAGACGCGCCTGGAGCGCGTGCCCGTGCAGGTCAACTTCCGCCATGACAAGCTGGACCACATCGTCACCGAGCAGTGGCTGGCCGACCCCTCCTTCGAGGTCGAGGGCACGCCCGAAGTGCTGCAAGGCAAGCGCGCCGAACTGACGTTCCTGCAGCGCTGGGCCAAGCACCTGAAGGCAGGTCGTGAAGTGGTGCGCGGCAAGCCCGAGAACTTCAACCGCCCCGACTACAACTTCCGCCTCGTGGGCAACGGCGGCGCCGAGCCCCGCGGCAACGAGCAGGTGGAGATCAGCGTGCGCAAGCGCGGCGCGCCGCTGGACCTGATCGTGGCCGAGGCCGCCATCGTGGCCAACAGCACCTGGGGCGGCTGGATGGCCGAGCTCGGCGTGCCCGGCATCTACCGCAGCCAGGCCAGCCTGGCGCCCGGCATCAAGGTGCGCATGTCCACCAAGGCGCAGCCCCATGCAGGCATCGGCGTCAAGAGCTACGCCTGGGCCACCTCGCCGCTGCGCCGCTACGTGGACCTGGTCAACCAGTGGCAGATCATTGCCTGCGCGCGCCACGGCAAGACCGCCGCCCTGGCCGCGCCGTTCAAGCCCAAGGATGCCGAGCTGTTCGGCATCATCAGCAGCTTCGACGGTGCCTACAGCGCCTACAACGGCTACCAGGCCGGCATGGAACGGTTCTGGACGCTCAAGTACCTGCAGCAGCACGCCATCACCGAGCTGACGGCCACCGTCATCAAGGAAGGCATGGGCGGCGGCCTGCTGGTGCGCGCCGATGACCTGCCCCTGGTCTTCCCCGTGCTGGGCGTCACCGGCCTGCCGCGCGGCGCCCATGTGCGCGTGCGCCTGGGCGAGATCGACGAGATCGCGCTCGATGTCTCGGGCACGCTGATCGAGCGCCTGGATGGCGATGCGGCGGCCGCTGCCGATGGCGCCGAAGACAGCGCCGAGGATGACGAGGAAGCCGTGGCCGGCCCCATCGCCATCGCCGTGGACATGAACGAGACCGATGGCACACCGGCGGCCGACCCCGCCCAGCCCTGACCTGCCTCACATCCGAGCAACTGCCCCAGATCTGACGTGAAACTGCCTACCGCCCTCCGTTCCCTGAGCACGCTGCAGTTGGCACTGGGCGTTTCCATCGCCCTGCATGCCGGGTTGTTCTCGTTCCGGTTCATCGACCCGGAGCGCTTCGACCGCGTGTTCCAGGACACGCCGCTGGAAGTCATCCTGGTCAATGCCCGCGCCAACGAGCAGCCCGACAAGGCACAGGCCATCGCGCAGACCTCGCTGGCCGGAGGCGGCGAGGCCGACAAGGGCCGGGCCTCCAGCCCCATGCCCTACTCGGCACTCACGGCCGTGGGCGACGACTTCGAGGAACGCCAGCGCCAGATCGACTCCATGCAGGAGCAGCAGACCGTCTTGCTGACACAGTTGCGCAAGCAGGTCGCGGCCCTGCCGCCGCTGGACCCGCGCGAGGCGGCCAAGCAGACCAAGGAGCAGCAGGCCCAGCAGGAAAAGCGCCAGCAGTTGGTCAAGCTGCTGGCCGAGATCGAAAAGCGCATCAACGAGGAAAACGCCCGCCCCAAGAAGCGCTATATCAGCCCGTCCACGCGCGAGGCCGTCTACGCCATCTACTACGACGGCCTGCGCCGCAAGGTCGAGGACAAGGGCACGGAAAACTTCCCCGAGCAGGCCGGCAAGAAGCTCTATGGCGAGCTGGTCATGATCCTCACCGTCAACCACGACGGCCGCGTGCTGTCCACCGAGATCGTGCAGGGCTCGGGCAACCGCCTGCTGGACACCCGGGCCGAGGCCATTGCGCGTGCAGCCGGCCCCTTCGGCCATTTCGGCCCCGCCATGCGCGCCAAGGCCGACCAGATCGCCGTGGTCTCGCGCTTCAAGTTCACCCGCGAGCAGACGCTGCAGACGACCGTGCAGTAGCGCCCTCCTCCTCTCTTCGCGCACCCTCCTTTTCCGACATGACTTCCGCCGCCACCTCCTCCGACCGCTACTGCGTCATGGGCAACCCCGTCGCGCACAGCCGCTCGCCCTGGATCCATGCCCGCTTTGCCGAACTGTGCGGGCAGGACCTGCACTACGAGCGCCAGCATGTGGAGCTGCAAGGCTTTGCCGAGGCCGTGCGCGGCTTCGTCGCGGCAGGCGGGCGCGGCTGCAATGTCACCGTGCCCTTCAAGCTGGAAGCCGCACAGCTGGCCACCACCTCCAGCGAGCGCGTGCAACTGGCCGGCGCCGCCAACACCCTGGTGCTGGCGGCGGACGGCATCCATGCCGACAACACCGACGGCCTGGGCCTGGTGGCCGACATCGTGCGCAATGCGGGCGTGCCGCTGGCCGGGCGCGACCTGCTACTGCTGGGCGCGGGTGGCGCCGCAGCCGGCGCACTGGGCTCGCTGCTTGCCGAGCGCCCGCGCCGCATCGCCGTGGTCAACCGCACCTTCGAGCGCGCCCAGGCCCTGGTGCAGCGCCATGCCGCCATCGCCGCGCACCATGGCGTGGAACTGGTGGCGCTGGAGCAGCAGGCCGTGGATGAGGATTTCGACGTGGTCATCAACGCCACCGCCAGCAGCCTGGCCGGTGCCGAGGTGCCCGTGCCGGCCCGCGTGCTGCGGCCTGGCAGCCTGGCCTACGACATGATGTACGGCGCCGCAGCCCAGGGCTTCCTGCAATGGGCCGAGCAGCATGGCGCCCAGGCCCGCGACGGGCTGGGCATGCTGGTGGAGCAGGCCGCCGAATCGTTCGCACTGTGGCGCGGCGTGCGCCCGCCCTCGGCCCAGGTGCTGAACGAGCTGCGCGCCCATATTGCTCAAGGCGGCTGAGCGCTTTATGAAATCCCTGGCACGCGCCCTGCTGCTGGTGCTGTGCGCCGGCCTGCTGCTGCAGCTGTTCTTTGTGCTGCGCATTGCGCTGATGGTGGTGGTCGATCCTGAATCCACGGCCTTTCAGCGCTCCGAGGCCTGGCAGATGCTGCGCAGCTCCGAAGGCCTGCACTGGAGCCAGCAATGGCTGCCCTACGACCGCATCGCGCCCACGCTCAAGCGCGCCGTCATCGCCTCCGAAGATGACAGCTTCACCGAACACCACGGGGTGCAATGGGAGGCCATCGAGAAGGCCTGGCAGCGCAACCAGCGCGCCGAAGCCCGTGCCCAGAAGGCAGACAACGGCAAGGCGCCCAAGATCTACGGCGGCTCCACCATCACCCAGCAGCTGGCCAAGAACCTGCTGCTGTCGGGCGAACGCAGCCTGCTGCGCAAGGGCCAGGAACTGGTGCTGACCCAGCTGCTGGAACTGATGCTGAGCAAGCAGCGCATCCTGGAGATCTACCTCAACAGCGTGGAATGGGGCCAGGGCGTGTTTGGCGCGGAGGCTGCAGCCCGCCACTACTTTCGCAAGAGCGCCTCACAGCTCAGCGCGGCCGAGGCCGCACGCCTGGCCGTGATGCTGCCCCAGCCCAAGCGCTTCGAGAAGCTGCCCAACTCCGGCTATCTGCTGCAGCGCACGCGCACGGTCATGCAAAGAATGCCCAGCGCCGTCATCCCCTGAACGGCTACAGTCACGCCATGCGCATTCTTGGAATAGACCCCGGGCTGCAGACCACGGGATTCGGCGTGATCGACGTCGACGGCCACCGCCTGGCCTATGTGGCCAGCGGCACCATCCGCACCACCGGCATCGCGCTCGGCGACCTGCCGGGCCGGCTCAAGCTGCTGTTCGACGGCATCTCGGAAGTCGCCAGCCGCTACCAGCCCGACACCTCGGCCGTGGAAATCGTCTTCGTCAACGTCAACCCCCAGTCCACGCTGCTGCTGGGCCAGGCGCGCGGCGCCGCGCTCACGGCCCTGGTCAATGCGGGCCTGCCGGTCGCCGAATACACGGCGCTGCAGATGAAAAAGGCCATGACCGGCCACGGCCGCGCGGCCAAGAGCCAGATCCAGGAAATGGTGCGCCGCCTGCTGCAACTGCCCGGCCTGCCCGGCACCGACGCAGCCGACGCCCTGGGCCTGGCCATCACCCACGCCCATGCGGGCGCCGCCATGTCGAAGATGGCCGAGGTCACGCAGCTGCAGCGCCGCCAGCATGCCGTCTACAAGGGCGGGCGCGTCTACTAGGACACCAGTGCTTGGCCACCCTGCTCGGCCCTGAGCCTGATCCATTGCGCGATCCGGGGGAACACATCGGATTGCGCATTGCCGGCCATCAGCAACCTGCTGTGGCTGTAGTCTTCGACAAAACCGGTGGCCTTGCCACACAGCACGAACTCCACATCCGTCCCGCCGAAGGCGCTTGCCAGCGCTTCGCACCCCTGCCAGGGTGCAATCAGACGGTCTCCAGCACCCGCCAGCGCCAGAACGGGGATACGCACCTGGGAGAGTGCCTGCAGGTAGTTCATGCCGTCATGTCCCACAAATCGGCGCTGGAGATTCCACTGACACCACTGGCGCATCAGTTGGCCGCTTTCCGCCTCGGGCCCCACCATGCGGTTGGCTGCCAGCCAGTTCCGGCGGCCTATCCACGCCAGGTAACCCCGGATCCTGGCCCAGGCCAGCGGTGTGGCGGCAGCATGGGTGGCCTGGGCGGCCAACAGCACGACACCCGCCAGATGGTCCCGGGCCACATCGGGATTGCGAGCGGCCCAGATGGCTGCCGCAATGCCGCCCCCGCTGTGGCCTATCAGGGTCAAAGGCCGGCCCCGCTCCTCGCTGCGGATGGCCTCGACGGCACTGGCGATGTCATGCCTGGCCACGGCTTCCAGATCATGGCCATGGCCGCAGGCCGGGTTCCGTCCATGGCTGCGCCAGCCGAAGAGCCAAGTGCCGAATCCCTGCGCCGCCAGATACGCACCGAGCCGGTCGCAGGATGCGGGGCCGGAGAAGGTGCCGTGCGTGATGGCCACGACAGGCCCCTGGGCGCAGCCGCTGCGCACCAGCACAAGGGTGTGGCCGTCGCCGGCCCGGATCCGAATTTCCTTCATGGCGGCCCGGCAGTCTCCGCAATGGCGGCAGCGCAGCCCATTCAGGACCTCAGACGATGCGCCCAAAAAACAGCACGGCGAAAAACGTCACGCCGGCAATCACGGTCCACTTGAGGATGATGAAGCCCCAGCGCTTGTAGTGCGGTCGGCCCGTGCCCAGGTAGAACGCGAAGGAGACGGCCGAGGCCAGCAGCAGCAGGGTGGCCAGCCAGCGGAAGATCAGCATGGCGGCGCTCGCCTCACCAGGCCCGCGCGGGCTGGGCGAAGCCCTTGGGTGCCTGGCGCTCGCTGTCGAAGCTGACCAGTTCCCAGGCGTCGGGCTGGGCCAGCAGGGCACGCAGCAACTGGTTGTTCATGCCGTGGCCCGAGCGGAAGGCGCTGTAGGCGGCCAGCAGCGGCCTGCCGATCAGGTACAGGTCGCCGATGGCGTCGAGGATCTTGTGCTTGGCGAACTCGTCGTCGTAGCGCAGGCCGTCGCTGTTGAGCACCTTGTAGTCGTCCATGACGATGGCGTTGTCCATGCCGCCGCCCAGCGCCAGGCCATGGCTGCGCAGCATTTCCACGTCCTTGGTGAAGCCGAAGGTGCGCGCGCGTGCGATGTCGCGCGTGTAGTTGTCCTCGCCCATGTCGAACTCCACGCACTGGCCCGTGGAGTCCACGGCCGGATGGGCGAAGTCGATCTCGAAGCGCAGCTTGAAGCCGTGGTAGGGGTCAAAGCGCGCCCACTTGAGGTTCTGGCCCTCGCCCTCGCGCACCTCGACGGGGCGGATGACGCGGATGAAGCGCTTGGGAGCCTTTTGCAGCTCGATGCCCGCGCTTTGCAGCAGGAACACGAAGGAGGCGGAGGAGCCGTCGAGGATGGGCACTTCCTCGGCGGTGATGTCTATGTAGATGTTGTCGAGCCCGAGGCCGGCAATGGCCGACATCAGGTGCTCCACGGTATGCACCTTGGCGCCGCCGGTGCCGATGGTGGAGGCCATGCGCGTGTCGGTGACGGCTTCGGCCGAGATCGGGATGTCCACAGGCTCCGGCAGGTCCACGCGACGGAACACGATGCCGGTGTCGGGCTGCGCGGGTCGCAGCGTCAACTCGACGCGCTGGCCGCTGTGCAGGCCCACGCCAACGGCACGGGTGATCGTCTTGATGGTGCGTTGTTGGAGCATCCGGCTATTTTAGAACGCGGCAGCCGTGCGCAGGGCATGGCCCTGGCACGGCTTTCGCTATCACGACTATGCAGCGACCGTATGGGCCGCTGCTCAGTCAGCCTGCTTGCGCAGGAAGGCCGGGATTTCCAGATCGTCCATGCCGCCGGAGGCCAGGGCATCGACGCGGGCAGCGGCCTGCGTGCGGTTGGTACGCCAGACGCTGGGGACCGACATGTTGTTGGCATAGTCGGCACCGCCAGCGGCACCGCCGACCAGGCCGCCGGCTGCCGTGGCGGCACCCATGGAGGCCGAGGGCAGCTGGTAGCTCATGTTGTCGGTACCGGTGCGCAGACCGCCCTGCACCACCTGCATGTTCTGGCGGCGTGCGCTGGGGCGCGACAGGCCGGTGGCGACCACGGTGACGCGGATCTCGTCGCCCAGGGTGTCGTCGTAGGCGGCGCCGTAGATCACGTGCGCATCGGGCGAGGCATAGGCATTGATGGTGCTCATGGCCAGGCGCGACTCGGACAGCTTGAGGCTGCCCTTGGCGGCCGTGACCAGCACCAGCACGCCCTTGGCGCCCGACAGGTCGATGCCTTCCAGCAGCGGGCAGGCCACGGCCTGCTCGGCGGCGATGCGCGCGCGGTCGGGGCCGGCGGCCTTGGCCGTGCCCATCATGGCCTTGCCGGGCTCGCCCATGACGGTGCGCACGTCTTCGAAGTCGACGTTCACATGGCCGTACTCGTTGATGATTTCGGCAATGCCGCCCACGGCGTTCTTGAGAACGTCGTTGGCATGGGCAAAGGCCTCGTCCTGCGAGATGTCGTCACCCAGCACGTCCAGCAGCTTCTCGTTGAGCACGACGATCAGCGAATCGACATTGGCTTCGAGCTCGTTGAGGCCGCTGTCGGCGTTGGCCATGCGTCGGCCGCCTTCCCACTCGAAGGGCTTGGTGACCACGCCCACGGTGAGAATGCCCATTTCCTTGGCCACGCGCGCGATCACGGGCGCAGCGCCCGTGCCCGTGCCGCCGCCCATGCCGGCCGTGATGAACAGCATGTGCGCGCCTTCGATGGCGGTGCGAATGTCGTCCTCGGCCATTTCGGCAGCCTCGCGGCCCTTGTCGGGCTTGCTGCCCGCGCCCAGGCCGCTGCCACCGAGCTGGATGGTGCGGTGGGCGCTGCTGCGCAGCAGCGCCTGCGCGTCGGTGTTGGCGCAGACGAATTCCACACCCTGCACGTTGCGCGCAATCATGTGCTCGACGGCGTTGCCGCCGCCGCCGCCAACGCCGATCACCTTGATCTGCGTACCCTGGTTGAATTCTTCAACTTCAATCATGTCGATGGGCATGTTGGTTCTCCTGTAGCTCTCTGTAAGTGGTCACCACCGTCTGGGGAAAATTCTGTCTTCTGTCCGGTATTCGGAAGCCGGTGGGCGGGCCGGTAATGCGCAGTCGATGAAAGCACATATCAAAAGTTCCCCACGATGAAGTCTTTGAAACGGCCAAAAGCGGTCTTCATCGACCCACTCTTTTGTGCCACCTTGAAACCGCGCAGGCGAGCCAGGCGGGCCTCTTCGAGCAATCCCATCACGGTGGCGGCGCGGGGTTGGGCCACCATGTCTGCCAGAGCGCTCGAATACTTGGGGATGCCGCGGCGCACGGGCTTGAGGAAGATGTCCTCGCCCAGTTCCACCATGCCCGGCATGACGGCGCTGCCGCCGGTCAGCACGATGCCCGAGGACAGAACTTCCTCGTAGCCGGAATCGCGCACCACCTGCTGCACCAAAGAAAAGATCTCTTCCACGCGCGGCTCGATCACGCCGGCCAGCGCCTGCTTGCTGATCATGCGCGGGCTGCGGTCGCCCAGGCCCGGCACTTCGACCTGGGCATCGGGGTCGGCCAGCAGCTGCTTGGCATAGCCGCTTTCGACCTTGATGTCCTCGGCGTCCTTGGTCGGCGTGCGCAGCGCCATGGCGATGTCGCTGGTGATCAGGTCGCCCGCGATCGGGATGACGGCCGTGTGCCGGATGGCGCCGCCCGTGAAGATGGCCACGTCGGTGGCGCCCGCGCCGATATCGACCACGGCCACGCCCAGCTCGCGCTCGTCGTCGGTGAGCACGGCCTGGCTCGATGCCAGCGGGTTGAGCAGCAGCTGCTCGACCTCCAGGCCGCAGCGGCGCACGCACTTGATGATGTTCTCGGCCGCGCTCTGCGCGCCCGTGACGATGTGGATCTTGGCCTCCAGGCGGATGCCGCTCATGCCGATGGGCTCGCGCACTTCCTGGCCGTCGATCACGAATTCCTGCGGCTCGACCAGCAGCAGTCGCTGGTCCGAGGAGATGTTGATGGCCTTGGCCGTCTCCATCACCCGCGCCACGTCGGTGGCCGTGACTTCCTTGTCCTTGATGGCCACCATGCCGCTGGAGTTCAGGCCGCGGATGTGGCTGCCGGTGATGCCGGTGCACACGCGCTGGATCTTGCAGTCGGCCATCAGCTCGGCCTCTTTCAAGGCCTGCTGGATGCTCTGCACGGTGGCGTCGATGTTCACCACCACGCCCCGCTTGAGTCCGTTGCTCGGGGCCACGCCGAGGCCGGCGAGCTTGAGTTCGCCGTTGTACAGGACCTCGGCGACCACGACCATGACCTTGGCCGTGCCGATGTCCAGTCCGACGATCACATCTTTGTATTCTCTTGCCATATCAGCATCCGCCCCCGGTTGGTTCTGTCCTGTCGCTGTGTCGCTGCATGGTGTGCGTGTACATAGGTCTTTCCTCCCTCGTCTTCAGCGTCGGGGACGCACTGCAGCCGGCGCCTTGGCCGTGCCGGTGGTCACACCGCGCAGCCTCAGCGCATATCCGTCTTCGTAGCGCAGGTCGGCCGACTCGATGGCGTCGGCCTTGCGCTTGTATTGGGTCGTGATCTGGGGCAGCGTGCGCACGAAGCGCTGCACGCGCTGCAGCACGGCTTCCACGCTGCCGCCACCCAGTTCGATCTGTGCATCATTGGCCAGCCTGAGCTGCCAGCTTCCGCGCGCATTGAGCGTGAGCCCGTCGATCTCCACATCCAGCGGCCCCAGCGCCGGCACCAGCAGCCGGTACATCTGCAGCATCTGCGGGGCGCTGTCCTCGGGGCCCTGCAGGCGCGGCAGGCCGTCGCGGTCGAGCTCGCCCAGGTTGGCCTCGAAGACCTCGCCAAAGCTGTTGATCAGGCCGGTGCCCGAATCGGGGCCCCAGAAGGCCTCGGCCACATGCTCGTGCAGGATGACGCGCAGGCTGTTGGGATAGTCGCGGCGCACCTGCGCCTCGCGCACCCAGGGCACCTGCTCGAATGCCGCCTTGGCCCCCTTGAGGTCCACGGTGAAGAAGTTGCCCGTGAGCACCGGCGCCACGTTGGCGCGCAGCGTCACCGTGTTGTTGTGCACCAGCTCGCCCTCGACCACGATGCGGCCGATGTTGAAGGCCGGGTGGCGCAGCGCCCACCAGCTCACCGCTGCCAGCCCCAGCGCAGCCACGCCCACGAACAGGACCGTGGCGGTCACGTTCATGAGCTTGACGTCGAAGGGGGCCGGCAGGGAGTAGCTCATGCGTGCTCCTGCTCCGGTTGCGCGGCGTCCAGCGCGGCGCTGGCCAGGATGCCCAGGCAGAGGTTCTCGTAGCTGACACCGATGGCGCGGGCCGACATGGGCACCAGCGAGTGACCCGTCATGCCCGGCGAGGTGTTGATCTCCAGCAGGAAGGGCTTGCGATCGCTGGCGCGGATCATGATGTCGGCGCGCGACCAGCCGCGGCAGCCCAGCGTGCGGAAGGCCAGCACGACGATGCGCCGGATCTCGGCCTCTTCCTCGGCAGGCAGTCCGCTGGGGCAGTGGTACTTGGTGTCGTCGGTGAAGTACTTGTTCTGGTAGTCGTAGTTGCCTTCGGGGGCGACGATGCGGATCACGGGCAGCGCATGGGCGCCCTCGCCGGTGCCGAGCACGGGGCAGGTGGTCTCGTCGCCCTCGATGAACTCTTCGCAGAGCACTTCGGGGTCGTAGCGGGAGGCCAGCACATAGGCCTGCTCGCATTCCTCGGCCGTCCAGACCTTGGTCAGGCCGATGGTCGAGCCCTCGCGCGAGGGCTTGACGATCATGGGCGCGCCCAGCGCCTGCAGCGCGGCGCGCGTCTCGCCTGCGCTGGCGACCAGACGCCAGTCCGGTGTGGGCAGGCCCTCGAAGCGCCAGATGCGCTTGGTCATGATCTTGTCCATGGCGATGCTGGAGGCCATCACGCCGGGGCCCGTGTACGGGATGCCCAGCAGCTCCAGCGCGCCCTGCACCGTGCCGTCTTCGCCGTAGCGGCCGTGCAGCGCGATGAAGCAGCGGTCGAACCCTTCCTTCTTCAACTCGCCCAGGTCGCGCTCGGCGGGGTCGAAGGCATGGGCGTCCACGCCATGCGACAGCAGGGCCTTGAGCACGCCCGTGCCCGACATCAGCGAGACCTCGCGCTCGGCCGAGCGGCCGCCCAACAGCACGGCCACCTTGCCCAGGGCCTTGACATCGATCTGGGTGCCGAAGCTGCTCATTGCACAGCTCCCTGCTGCGCCTGCAGCTCTTGTTTCTGAAGCATTTCAACCAACTTTCCGGGCACGGCGCCAATCGAGCCTGCCCCCATGCACAACAACACGTCGCCATCGCGGGCATTGACGGCAATGGCCGCCGGCAGCTCGGCAACGTTTTCCACAAACACCGGCTCGACACGGCCGGCCACGCGCAGGGCGCGTGTCAGCGAGCGGCCGTCGGCCGCCACCACGGGCGCCTCGCCGGCCGCATAGACCTCGGTCAGCAGCACGGCGTCGGCCAGGCCGATGACCTTGACGAAATCCTCGAAGCAGTCGCGCGTGCGGCTGTAACGGTGCGGCTGGAATGCCAGCACCAGGCGGCGGCCCGGGAAGGCGCCGCGCGCGGCGGCCAGCGTGGCCGCCATCTCGACGGGGTGGTGGCCATAGTCGTCGATGACGGTGAAGCTGCCGCCGTCGGCAGTCGCCAGTTCGCCATAGCGCTGAAAGCGCCGGCCCACGCCCTTGAAGCTTTCGAAGGCACGCAGCAGCGCGTCGTCGGAGATCTCCAGCTCCATGGCCACGGCCACGGCAGACAGCGCGTTGAGCACGTTGTGCTCGCCCGGCAGGCTCAGCACCACGTCCAGGTCGGGATAGCTCTGGCCGTTGCTGCGGCGCACCGTGAAATGCATGCTGCCAGCTTCGGCGCGCACGTTGAGGGCGCGCACCTGTGCGTCCTCGGCAAAGCCGTAGGTGGTCACGGGGCGGGCCACCTGGGGCAGGATCTCGCGCACGGCCGGACTGTCCACGCAGACGATGGCGCGGCCGTAGAACGGCATGCGGTGCAGGAAATCGACGAAGGCGCCCTTGAGCCGGCCGAAGTCATGACCGTAGGTTTCCATGTGGTCGGCGTCGATGTTGGTGACGACGGCCATCACGGGCAGCAGGTTCAGGAAGGAGGCATCGGACTCGTCGGCCTCGACCACGATGTAGTCGCCCTGGCCCAGCTTGGCGTTGGCGCCCGCGCTGTTGAGCTTGCCGCCGATGACGAAGGTCGGGTCCAGCCCGGCCTCGGCCAGCACGCTGGTCACCAGGCTGGTGGTCGTGGTCTTGCCATGGGCGCCCGCGATGGCGATGCCCTGCTTGAAGCGCATGAGCTCGGCCAGCATGAGCGCACGCGGCACGACGGGAATCTTGCGCTCGCGCGCGGCCAGCACCTCGGGATTGTCGGACTGCACGGCGGTGGAGGTGACGACGGCGTCAGCCCCTTCGATGTGCGCGGCCGCATGGCCGACGTGGGTGGCGATGCCCAGGCCGGCGAGCCGGCGCAGCGTGGCGCTGTCGGACAGGTCCGAGCCCGAGATGGCGTAACCCAGGTTGTGCAGCACCTCGGCGATGCCGCTCATTCCGGCGCCGCCGATGCCGACGAAATGGATGTGATGAATGGCGTGCTTCATGCGGCCAGTTCCTCACAGGCGGCGACCACCTCGGCGGTGGCATCGGTCTTTTGCATTTTCTTGGCTTTTCCAGCGCGCTCCAGCAGCGTCGCACGCTGCATATTTTGTAGCATTTCGGCCAGGCTTTGGGCAGTCAGTGCGCTTTGTTGCATCAACCATCCACCACCGGCATCGACCAGGAAACGCGCGTTCGTGGTCTGGTGGTCGTCCACGGCGGACGGGAAGGGCACATAGATGGCTGCGGCGCCCACGGCCGCGATCTCGGTGACCGTGCTGGCACCGGCGCGGCAGACGATGACATCGGCCTCGGCAAAGGCGCACGCCGTGTCGTCGATGAAGGGCGTCAGCTCGGCCTGCACGCCTGCGGCGGCATAGTTGGCGCGAAGGGCATCGATCTGCGCGGCGCCGCTTTGGTGCAGCACGACGGGCCGCACATCGGCAGGAATCAGGGCCAGCGCCTGGGGCACGATCTCGTTGAGCGCCTTGGCGCCCAGGCTTCCGCCCACCACCAGCAGGCGCAGCGGACCGCTGCGGCCCGCAAAGCGCTGCTCGGGCGCGGGCTGCTCGGTGAAGGCCTGGCGCAAGGGGTTGCCGACCCAGCGGCCCTTGGGGAATACGTTGGGGAAGGCGGTGAAGATGCGGTGGGAGACGCTGGCCAGCACCTTGTTGGCCATGCCGGCCACGGAGTTCTGCTCATGCAGCACCAGGGGCTTGCCGGCCAGCACGGCCATCATTCCACCGGGGAAACTGATGTAGCCACCCAGACCGACCACCACGTCGGGCTTGACACGGCGCACCACGGCCAGCGCCTGCCAGAAGGCACGCAGCAGGCGCATGGGCAAAAAGGCCAGGGTCATGATGCCCTTGCCGCGCACGCCCGAGAACTCGATGGTCTCCAGCGGGAAGCCCTGGGCCGGCACGATGCGCGACTCCATGGAGCCGGGCGCGCCCAGCCAGCGCACGTTCCAGCCGCGCTCGCGCAGGGCCTGGGCCACGGCCAGGCCCGGGAAGATATGTCCGCCCGTGCCGCCGGCCATGATCAGGGCCGTGCGCTGGCGTTGCGTGCCTTGGGAGATGGGCTGCTGTGTCATGCATGCCCTCCCTTCATCAGCAACTTGTTCTCGTAGTCCACCCTTAACACCACCGCTATCGCTATCAGATTCATCAAAATGGCCGAGCCCCCGAAACTCATCAGGGGCAGCGTCAGCCCCTTGGTCGGCAGCGCGCCCAGGTTCACGCCCATGTTGATGAAGGCCTGGAAACCCATCCAGATCGCAATGCCCTCGGCCACCAGGCCGGAGAACACCCGGTCCAGCGCAATGGCCTGCCGCCCTATGAGCATGATGCGGCGCGTCAGCCACAGGAAGGTGACGGCGATCAAGAGCACGCCGACCAGGCCGAATTCCTCGCCGATCACGGCCAGCAGGAAGTCGGTGTGCGCCTCGGGCAGCCAGTGCAGCTTCTCGACGCTGCGGCCCAGGCCCACGCCGAAGATCTCGCCGCGCCCGATGGCGATCAGCGCATGCGACAGCTGGTAGCCCTTGCCCAGGGCATGCTTTTCGTCCCAGGGATTGAGGTAGGCAAAGATGCGCTCGCGCCGCCATTCGGAGGTGGCGATGATCAGCACGAAGGCCAGCACCACCAGGGCCGCGATCAGGAAGAACATGCGCGCGTTGACACCGCCCAGGAACAGGATGCCCATGGCGATCACCACGATCACCATGAAGGCGCCCATGTCGGGCTCGGCCAGCAGCAGCACGCCGACCAGCACCACGGCCAGCCCCATGGGCAGCACGGCGCGGAAGAAGCGCTCCTTGACCTCCATCTTGCGCACCATGTAGTCGGCCGCATAGATGAGCACGGCGAACTTGGCCAGTTCGGACGGCTGGAAATTCATGATGCCCAGCGACAGCCAGCGCCGCGCACCGTTGACCACGGTGCCCACGTGCGGGATCAGCACGGCCACCAGCAGGACCAGGGACACCAGGAAGAGCTTGCGCGCCATGCGCTCCCAGGTGGCCATGGACACCTGGAAGGCCAGCAGCGCGCCGACGAAGGCCATGCCGATGGACATGGCATGGCGCATCAGGAAATGGGTGGGCGCGATCTTGCCGAAGCGCGGGTTGTCCGGCATGGCGATCGACGCCGAATACACCATGATCAGGCTCCAGGCCAGCAGGCCTATGACCACCCAGATCAGGGCCTGGTCCAGACCGAGCACGCTGGCCGGCGTCTGCGTGGGCCGGTGGTACTGGGGACCGCCCAGGCGCACGGGCAGCACGTCGATGGCCTTCTCCTGCGCACCTCCGAACCAGGAGCGCATGCGGCCCAGGACCTGCGATACGGCGGTCATGCAGCACCTCCGAGTTCATGCCCGGCATCCAGCGCCAGCGCGCGCACGGCATCGACGAACTGATGGGCCCGGTCCTCGTAGTTGCGGAACATGTCCAGGCTGGCACAGGCGGGCGACAGCAGCACGGCATCGCCCTCATGGGCGCGCGAGGCGGCCAGCTCCACGGCGTCGGCCATGGTGGTGGCGTCGACCAGGGGCACGCCGCAGTCCTGCAGGGCGGCGCGGATGCGGCCGGCGTCGCGGCCGATCAGCACGGCCGTGCGCACATGGCGCGACACGGGCGCGACCAGCGGAGAGAAATCCTGGCCCTTGCCGTCGCCACCCAGGATGACCACGATGCGGTGGTCAGGCCCCAGGCCGGACAGCGCGGCCACGGTGGCGCCCACGTTCGTGCCCTTGCTGTCGTCGTAGTACTCCACGCCGTTGACGCGGCCGATGGGCTGGACGCGGTGCGGCTCGCCCCGGTACTCACGCAGTCCATAGAGCAGCGGCGCCAGCGTGCAGCCGCCCGCGCTGGCCAGGGCCAGGGCAGACAGGGCGTTGATGGCGTTGTGCCGGCCGCGGATGCGCAGTGCGTCGGCAGGCATGAGGCGCTGGATGTACAGGTCTTCGGCGTTCTTGCCCTTGGCGGTTTCGTCGGCCTCATGGGCGCGCACCAGCCACGTCATGCCGCTGACCACTTCCAGGCCGAAGTCGCCGGGGCGGCGCGGCATGTCGCCGCCGAAGGTGATGTGGGCGCGCTGCTGGGGCTTTTGGCGCTTGCCCGGCGGCACCACGGGCGCCGGCAGCATGCGCATGACCTCGGGGTCTTCGCGGTTGAGCACCATGGTTCCGCTGCTGCCGAAGATGCAGGCCTTGGCATCGGCATAGGCGCGCAGGCTGCCGTGCCAGTCCAGATGGTCCTGGGTGATGTTGAGCACGGCGGCGGCCGTGGGCTCGAACATCTGCACGCCATCGAGCTGGAAGCTGGACAGCTCCAGCACCCAGGCCTGGGGCAGCGTTTCGGCATCGATGGCCTGGGTCAGCGTGTCCAGCAGCGTGGGGCCGATATTGCCGGCCACGGCCACGCGCAGGCCCGCATGCTCCAGCAGTTGGCCGGTCAGCGAGGTGACCGTGGTCTTGCCATTGGTCCCGGTGATGCCCAGCACCGTGGGACGGTAGCCATGGGCTGCGGCCAGGGCCTTGAGCGCCATGGCGAAGAGATCGAGCTCGCCGCCCACGGGCAGGCCCTGGGCGCGCGCGGTATCGACCACGGGCGCCACGGCGGCCGGGCTCAGGCCGGGCGAGCGGTAGACCAGGCCCAGGCTCTGGCCGTCCACCAGCTGCGCCGTGAACTCGCCGGGCACGAAGCGCACCTGGGGCAATTCGGTGGACAGCTGCTGCAGCTGGGGCGGTGCCTGGCGCGTATCGGCCACGATGACTTCGGCGCCGCAGCGCACGCACCAGCGTGCCATGGCCAGGCCCGAGGCGCCCAGACCCAGCACGAGCACGCGCTGGCCCTGCAGGTGCTGGACCTGCTCGCCGGGCCAGCCGGCAGCCACGGGCGGCAGCACCTGTTCGGATTCAACCGCCTCTTCGGCGGCAAGGGGCGTGACCTCGGCGTCCGACGAGTCGGAGATGCTGGGGTCCGCAAAGATCTGGGCCACGAAGGCGGCAGCATCCTTGGCCGCCGTCAGCGTGGCGATGTCGGGCACGGGCTCGGTAAGGGCCACAGGCACCGGCGGCACCTGCGGCACCTCGGCGGCCGGAGGCTCCGCCTCGCCGTCGCCAACTGGCACGGGAGCCGGTGAATCGTCCAGGACCGGGTCCGCAACCACCTGCCCCTCGGGAGCGAGGCCCGGCATTCCGGCCGGGTCCGCCAGCTCGACAAGCTCGGCAGGGGACGCCGGCACGGCGGGCTCGGTGGCCGGCAGTGCGTGGAGGTCGGTCTTGAAGTCTTCGGTGTTCATGCACTCACCTCAGCTTCAGCGTGGACAGGCCCAGCAGGCACAGCAGCATGGTGATGATCCAGAAGCGGATCACGACCTGGGTCTCCTTCCAGCCACTCTTTTCGAAGTGGTGGTGCAGCGGCGCCATCTTGAGCAGGCGGCGGCCCTGGCCGTAGCGCTTCTTGGTGAACTTGAACCAGGTGACCTGCAGCATCACCGACAGCGCCTCCACCACGAAGATGCCGCCCATGATGGCCAGCACGATTTCCTGGCGCACGATGACGGCAATGGTGCCCAGCGAGGCGCCCAGCGCCAGCGCACCCACGTCGCCCATGAACACCTGGGCCGGGTGGGCGTTGAACCAGAGGAAGGCCAGGCCCGCGCCGGCCATGGCCGCGCAGTACACCAGCAGCTCGCCCGAACCCGGGATGTGCGGGAACAGCAGGTACTTGGCGTAGCCGGCATTGCCGGTGACGTAGGCGAAGATGCCCAGGGCCGAGCCCACCATGATCACGGGCATGATCGCCAGGCCGTCCAGCCCGTCGGTCAGGTTCACGGCATTGCTGGCGCCCACGATGACCAGGTAGGTCATGATCACGAAGCCCAGCACGCCCAGCGGGTAGCTGACTTCCTTGAAGAAAGGCACGAGCAGGCCCGCCTTGGGCGGCAGGTCCAGCGCAAAGCCGGACTGCACCCAGGTGACGAACAGCTCGAAGACCTGGGCATTGGAGTTCTCGGAAATGCAGAACACCAGGTACAGCGCGGCCAGCAGGCCGATGACGGACTGCCAGAAATACTTCTCGCCCGAGCGCATGCCTTCGGGGTCCTTGTTGACCACCTTGCGCCAGTCGTCCACCCAGCCGATGGTGCCAAAGCCCAGCGTGACCAGCAGCACGATCCAGACGAAGCGGTTGGACAGGTCGAACCACAGCAGCGTGGAAACGGCAATGGACAGCAGGATCAGCGCCCCGCCCATGGTGGGCGTGCCGCTCTTGGCCAGATGGGTCTCCATGCCGTAGCCGCGCACGGGCTGGCCGATCTTGAGCGAGGTCAGCATGCGGATCAGGCGCGGCCCGGCCAGCAGCCCGATGACCAGGGCCGTGAGCGCGGCCATCACGGCGCGCATCGTGAGGTACTGGAAGACGCGCAGAAAGCCGAACTCGGGGGACAGGCCCTGCAGCCATTGGGACAGCATCAGCAGCATGCGGCCTCCTTCTTGCAACCGTCATCCTTGCCGGCCGCCTCGACCGCCTGAACCACCTGCTCCATCTTCATGAACCTCGAACCCTTGACCAGAATGCTGCCCACCTCGGGCAGCGCGGCACAGGCTGCCTGCTGCAGCGAGGCCATGTCTTCGAAATGCCGCGCACCTGCACCGAATGCGGTGGCGGCGGATGTGCTTTGCGCGCCCAGCGTGAACAGCCGGGCAATGCCCAGGCTGCGCGCCAGCGCGCCCGCCTCGGCATGGAATTGCGGCCCCTGGTCGCCGACCTCGCCCATGTCGCCCAGCACCAGCAGCTGGGGAGCGGGCAGTTCGCGCAGCACCTCGATGGCCGCGGCCACCGAGTCGGGATTGGCGTTGTAGCTGTCGTCGATCACGGTGACCGTGCGGCCCTGCACCGAAACGCCCAGTGCGCGCGAGCGGCCCTGCACGGGCTCGAACACGCTCAGGCCGCGTGCAATGTCGGCCAGCGGCACACCGGCTGCCTGGGCGCAGGCCGCAGCGGCCAGCGCATTGCGCACGTTGTGGCGGCCGGCAATGTGCAGGCGCACCGGGGCCTCGCCCTCGGGCGTGACCAGGGTGAACTGCCAGGCATCGCCCAGCCACAGCGCATCGCGCGCATGCACGTGGGCGCCATCGGCAGATTCGCCGAACAGCAGGCACTGGCGCGCAGCGGCCAGCTCGCGCCACAGCGGCGTGTAGGTGTCGCCGGCCGGGAACACGGCCACGCCGTCGGCGGGCAGGGACAGCAGCACGCTGCCGTTCTCGCGCGCCACGGCCTCGACCGTGTGCATGAATTCTTGGTGCTCGCGCTGCGCGTTGTTGACCAGGGCCACCGTGGGCTGGCCGATGGCGGCCAGCTCGGCAATCTCGCCGGGATGGTTCATGCCCATCTCCAGCACGGCCACGCGGTGCTGGGCGGTCATGCGCATCAGACTCAGCGGCAGGCCGATGGAGTTGTTGAAGTTGCCGCGCGTGGCCAGGGCCGCCTCGCCCGCATGGGCGCGCAGGATGGAGGCCACCATCTGCGTGACCGTGGTCTTGCCGTTGCTGCCGGTGACGGCAATCAGCGGCAGCGCAAAGCGCGCGCGCCAGGCCGTGGCCAGTGCGCCCAGGGCGGCCAGCGAGTCGGGCACCTCGATGCCGGACAGGCCTGCGGCCTCCAGGCCGCCATGGGCCAGGGCTGCGGCAGCGCCGGCCTCGCGGGCCTGGGCCAGGAACTGGTTGGCATCGAAACGCTCGCCCTTCAAGGCGACGAACAGATCCCCGGCCTGCAGCGTGCGGGTGTCGGTGTGCACGCGCGTGAGCACGGCCTGGCCGTTGCCGACCAGCCGTGCCTGGGGGATATGCGACTGGATCAGCTCCAGCGCTTGTTGCAAGGTCATCATGACCGCTTCTTTCCTTCGCGGGCCGCCAGCGCCTTGTGCGCCTCGGCCATGTCGGAGAACGGATGGCGCTGGCCCGCCGTCTCCTGGTAGTCCTCATGTCCCTTGCCGGCGATCAGCACCACGTCGCGTTCGCTGGCGTGTGCAATCGCCTGGGCGATGGCCGCTGCGCGATCGGCCTGGGACTGCAGGTTTTCGCCCGGCTGCATGCCGGCCAGGATCTGGTCGATGATGCGTTCGGGCACTTCGCTGCGCGGGTTGTCGCTGGTGACCAGCACACAGTCGGCATTCTTCTGGGCGGCCTGCCCCATGAGCGGCCGCTTGGTGGCATCGCGGTCGCCGCCGCAGCCGAACACGCACCACAGCCGGCCACGGCGCTGCTCGGCGGCCGGGCGCAGGGCGCGCAGGGCCTTGTCCAGCGCATCGGGCGTGTGGGCGTAGTCCACGGCCACCAGCGGCTGGCCGGGCTGGACGATCTGCTGCATGCGGCCGGGCACGGGCTCCAGGTGGGCGCAGGCCGCAACGGCCTGGTCCAGGGTCAGGCCCAGGCAGCGCAGCGCGGCCAGCACGCCCAGCAGGTTGGATACGTTGTACTGGCCCACCATGCGCGTGTGCATGCGCAGGCTGTGGCCAGCCTCGATCACGGTGAAGCTCAGGCCCTCGGCACCCAGCGCAATGTCCTTGGCCTGCAGGCGCGCCGCGCCTTCGATGGAAATGCTCCAGACGTCGAGCGCGGCAGGCTGCTTGCGCGACTGCAGCGTGGCCCACAGGCGTGCGCCATGCGCGTCGTCCACATTGACGACGGCGGCCTGCAGGCCGGGCCAGTCGAACAGCGCGGCCTTGGCATCCCAGTAGGCCTGCATGCTGCCGTGGTAGTCGAGGTGGTCCTGCGTGAAATTGGTGAACAGCGCCACGCGGATGCGCGTGCCGTCCAGCCGGTGCTCGACGATGCCGATGGACGACGCCTCGATGGCGCAGGCTGCCAGGCCCGCATCGGCGTACTCGCGGAACGCGCGCTGCAGCCGCACCGGGTCGGGCGTGGTCATGCCCGTGGATTCCATGGCGGGCGGAATGCCCACGCCCAGCGTGCCCACCAGGGCGCAGCCGCTGCGTTCCTGCAGCTTCACCTGGGCCAGCGCGTGCGCCAGCCACCAGGCGGTGGTGGTCTTGCCATTGGTGCCGGTCACGGCCAGCACATCGATCTGGGCGCTGGGATGCTGGAACCACTGGTCGGCGATCAGGCCCGTGGCGGCCTTGAGGCCGGGCAGCGCCGCGATGTGCTCGCCGGAAAAACCGAAGGCTTCGACACCCTGCGCTTCGACCAGGCAGGCCATGGCACCGCGCTCCAGGGCCGAGGCCACATGGGCGCGGCCATCGGTGGCCGCGCCGGGCCAGGCGATGAAGGCGTCGCCGGGCCGGACCTTGCGGCTGTCGGTCTGCAGCGTGCCGCTGCCTTGCAGGCGGGCGGCCAGCCATTGGACAGCCTCGGTGGCCGTGGACAGCACCCGCAGGGCTTGGGAGGAACTCATAGCGAGGGCTCCTCCACGGGGTTGGCGACGATCAAGGGCTTGACTTCCATATCGGGCTGCACGCCCATCAGGCGCAGCGTCTGCTGCACCACTTCGCTGAACACGGGTGCCGCCACGGTGCCGCCGTAGATGGTGCCGGCACTGGGCTCGTCCACCATCACGGCGACGATGATGCGCGGGTTCTCGATGGGCGCCATGCCTGTGAACCAGGCGCGGTACTTGCCGGCGGCATAGCCCTTGCCCTGCTGCTTGCGGGCCGTGCCCGACTTGCCGCCCACCGAGTAGCCGATGGTCTGGGCGCGCTGGCCCGTGCCGCCGGGGCCGGCCGCCAGGGCCAGCATCTTGCGCACCTCGTTGGCCGTGCGCGGCGAGAACACGGGCACGCCCACGGGCGGCTCGTCGGTCTTGACCATGGTGGCCGGGATCACGCGCCCGCCATTGGCGAAGACGGTGTAGCTGCGCGTCATCTGCAGCAGGCTGGCGGACAGGCCGTAGCCATAGCCCATGGTGGCCTGCTCCACCGGCCTCCAGGTCTTGTAGGGACGCAGGCGACCGCTGGCGGCGCCGGGGAAGGAGATCTGCGGCTTCTGGCCGAAGCCCACGGCCGAGAAGGTTTCCCACATTTCCTTGGCCGGCATCTGCAGCGCGATCTTGGTCGTGCCCACGTTGCTGGACTTCTGGATCACGCCGGCCACGGTGAGCAGGCCGTAGTTGTGGGTGTCGGAAATCGTCGAGCCCGTGACGTTGACGCGGCCCGGCGTGGTGTCGATGGGCGTTTCCGGCTTGAAGCGGCCCGACTCCAGCGCCAGGCCGATGGTGATGGGCTTCATGGTCGAGCCGGGCTCGAAGGTGTCGGTGATGGCGCGGTTGCGCAGCTGCTCGCCCGTCAGGTTCTTGCGCTTGTCGGGCACGTAGCTGGGGTAGTTGGCCAGGGCCAGCAATTCGCCGGTGTGCGCATCCATGACCACCACGCTGCCCGCCTTGGCCTTGTGCGCGATGACCTGCTCCTTGAGCTTCTGGTAGGCGAAGTACTGGACCTTGCTGTCCACGGACAGCTGGATGTCGCGGCCGTCCTGAGGCGGCACTTCCTCGCCCACGCCCTCGACCACGCGGCCCAGGCGGTCCTTGATCACGCGGCGCGAGCCGGGCTTGCCGCCGAGCTCCTTGTCGAAGGCCAGCTCCATGCCTTCCTGACCATGGTCTTCCACATTGGTGAAGCCCACGATGTGGGCGGCCGATTCGCCTTCCGGGTACTGGCGCTTGTATTCCTTGCGCTGGTAGATGCCCTTGATGTTGAGCGCATGGATCTGCTGGCCAACGTCCCAGTCCAGCTGGCGCTTGATCCAGACGAAGGTCTTGTCCTCGTCGGCCAGCTTTTCCATCAGCGCGGGCAGCGGCATCTCCATGAGCGCGGCCAGCTGCTTGAGCTTGGCCTTGACCTCGGGGTCATCCTGCTCGACATCTTCGGGAATGGCCCAGATGCTGGCGGCCGGCACGCTGGAGGCCAGGATCAGTCCATTGCGGTCCAGCAGGCGGCCACGGTTGGCCGGCAGCTCCAGCGTGCGCGCAAAGCGCACCTGGCCCTGGCGCTGGAAGAAGTCGTTGCCGAACACCTGCACGTAGGCCGCGCGCGCGCCCAGGCCGACAAAGCCCAGGCCCAGCATGGCCACGATCATCTTGCTGCGCCACAGGGGTGTCTTGGACGCCAGCAGGGGGCTGGAGGTGTAGAGCACGCTGCGCGTCATGGAGCCACTCCGGTGCGCGCATCGTCATTGACGTACTGGGCGATGGCCGGCGTGGCCGGCTTCATCTGCAGGCGCTCGCGCGCCATGACCTCGATGCGCTGTGGCGTGGCCTGGGCGCGCTTTTCCACCTGCAGGCGCTGCTGCTCGGTGGCCAGGCGGCGCGACTCGGCCACGGCGCGGTCCAGTTCGGTGAACAGGCGGCGCGATTCGTACTGGTTGTGCACCAGGAAGATGGCGCTGGCCATCACCGCCAGCAGCAGCACGAGGTTCAGGCGCAGCATGCCACGCCCTCCTCTTGCGCCAGACGGTGCATGCGCTTCATGCAGGCACCCCGGTGCGGCGGGCCACGCGCATCACGGCCGAGCGCGAGCGCGCATTGGCGGCGACCTCGGCCTCGCTGGGCTTGATGCGACCCAGCGCTTCAAGGCGCATGGGCGTGGGCACGGCAAAGGGTGCGCGCCGGTCATAGACTTCCTTGGAGTGCTTGGCGATGAACTGCTTGACGATGCGGTCCTCCAGCGAGTGGAAGCTGATCACCACCAGGCGTCCGCCCGGCGCCAGCACGCGCAGGCTGGCCTCTAGCGCCTGTTCGAGCTCTTCAAGCTCGGCATTGATGAAAATCCGAAGAGCCTGGAATGTGCGTGTCGCTGGGTTCTGCCCAGCCTCGCGGGTCCTGACCGCGCCAGCCACGAGCTCGGCAAGCTCTGCGGTGTTGCGAAGGGGCCCCTGGCTTTCGCGCCGAGCAACAATCGCCTTTGCAATGGGGCCAGCAAACCGTTCTTCGCCGTAGTCACGTATCACCTCCGCAATCTGCTGGGCATCGGCTTCCGCCAGCCAGTCCGCCACGCTCTGGCCGCGCGTGGTGTCCATGCGCATGTCCAGCGGACCCTCGAAGCGGAAGCTGAAGCCACGCTCGGGGTTGTCGATCTGGGGAGAGCTCACGCCCAGGTCCATCAGCACGCCCTGCACGCTGCCGGCCGGCAGCTCGCTGAGGTGGCGAAACCCTTCGTGCCGAATCGAAAAACGCGCATCGGTGATGCGCGCTGCCTCTTCGATCGCGTCCGGGTCCTTGTCGAACGCCAGCAAGGCCCCATCCGGCCCCAGCCGCTGCAGGATGCGCCGGGAATGCCCGCCTCGCCCGAAGGTCGCGTCCACCCATTGCCCGGCAACGGGCTGTGCGGCGCCGTCCAGCAGCGCATCGACGGCCTCGTCGAGCAAAACGGTGATGTGTTGCAACGGCTGATTCAAGAAAACGCCTCTTTCCTAGAAAGCAAAATCCTGGAAGGCCGCAGGCATTTCTTCCTGCATGGCCTTCGCTTCATGTGCCTCATAAGTGGCCTTGTCCCACAGCTCGAAATGGTTACCCATGCCCAGCAGCACGACCTCCTTGGTCAGACCCACGGCTTCACGCAGCTCGGGCGACACCAGCACGCGGCCGGTGGCATCCATGTCCACGTCCATGGCGTTACCCAGGAAGATGCGCTTCCACCACTGCGCCGACATGGGCAGCTGCGCGATCCGCTCGCGAAACTGCAGCCACTCCGTGCGCGGGAACAGCATCAGGCAACCGTGGGGATGTTTGGTGAGGGTGACCTGGCCCTGGGCCATGGCCACAAGGGCGTCACGATGCCGGGTCGGCACAGACAGCCGCCCCTTTCCATCGAGATTCAGCGAGGACGCCCCTTGAAACACGGTCAGTCACCCCGGTCGGTTGGAGCCATCGCGTCCCGGAAATCGGGGCACAAAGGCAACTTTCACCACTTAATTGCACTTTTTTGCACTGTAGCAGCAATTTGGTGTTTCACAACCCGGGAATGGACAATTATTTGCAATGAAATCAACAACTTAGAAGCCGAATGCAATGTGAGTGGTGACAAAAATCCCTGGCTTTACAAGTACTTAGAGGACTGACTGCAAGTGATCTCTCAAAGCCTGCACGCAATTGCAACGATTCAATTCGCTGGCGACCGGTTGCAACTCGGGCAACCCTCCTACAAAAAGTGACTGCCCGGCAATGCGGGCAGTCACTTCGGTGGCGGCTGCGCGGCAGCCGGCCCATTTCAGAGGATGAAGCGCGAGAGGTCTTCGTCCTGGCTCAGGGACTGCAGACGCTGGTCCACGTAGGCCGCGTCGATGGAGATGGTCTGGCCGGACAGGTTGGCCGCGTCGAAGCTGACCTCGTCCAGCAGGCGCTCGAGCACGGTGGACAGGCGGCGCGCGCCGATGTTCTCGGTGCGCTCGTTGACATCGAAGGCGATGCCGGCGAGCCGGGTGATGCCTTCGGGCGTGAATTCCAGCGTGACGCCTTCGGTGGCCAGCAGCGCCTGGTACTGCTTGACCAGGGAGGCATGGGTCTGGGTGAGGATGGCCTCGAAGTCCTGGACCGACAGCGAGTCCAGCTCCACGCGGATCGGGAAGCGCCCCTGCAGCTCGGGGATGAGGTCGCTGGGCTTGGACAGGTGAAAGGCGCCCGAGGCGATGAACAGGATGTGGTCGGTCTTGACCACGCCGTACTTGGTGGAGACGCTGGTGCCTTCGACCAGGGGCAGCAGGTCGCGCTGCACGCCCTGGCGCGAGATGTCGGAGCCGCTGGTTTCCTGGCGCGTGGCCACCTTGTCGATCTCGTCGATGAAGACGATGCCGTTCTGCTCGGCATTGGCGATGGCGCGGGTGCGCACGTCTTCCTCGTTGACCAGTTTTGCCGCTTCCTCGTCGGTCAGCAGCTTCATGGCCTCGGCAATGCGCAGCTTGCGCGTCTTGCGCTTTTCCTGGCCCATGTGGCTGAACATGCCGCGCAGCTGCTCGGCCATCTCTTCCATGCCCTGGGGACCCATGATCTGCACCTGGGGCGGCGCGTCGGCGACATCGATCTCGATTTCCTTGTCGTCGAGCTGGCCCTCGCGCAGCTTCTTGCGGAAAACCTGGCGTGCCGTGTTGTCGGCGGCCACCTCGCCGCTGCGGGCCTGGGGCACGAGCACGTCGAGGATGCGGTCCTCGGCCGCGTCTTCGGCGCGCAGGCGCAGCTTCTTCATGTCGGCCTCGCGCGTCTGCTTGACGGCCACCTCGGCCAGGTCGCGGATGATGGCATCCACGTCCTTGCCCACGTAGCCCACTTCGGTGAACTTGGTGGCCTCGACCTTGATGAAAGGGGCGTCGGCCAGCCGCGCCAGGCGGCGCGCGATCTCGGTCTTGCCCACGCCTGTGGGGCCGATCATGAGGATGTTCTTGGGCGTGATCTCCTGGCGCAGGCCGTCGGCCACGTTCTGGCGGCGCCAGCGGTTGCGCAGCGCGATGGCCACGGCGCGCTTGGCGCCAGCCTGGCCGACGATGTGGCGGTCCAGTTCGGAGACGATCTCCTGGGGGGTCATGGCAGAGGACATGGTGTGTATTCGATGCATTGCGCCGCCAGCCCCGTTGCCTGGCCGCTGGCGACTGTGAGTTTCAATGCCGTGCGTTTCGATCGCCGGCCTGCTGGGCGAGCCGGCGCCGCGCGGGTGTCAGAGCGTCTCGACCGTGTGGTGCATGTTGGTGTAGATGCACAGCTCGCCGGCGATGGCCAGCGACTTGCGCACGATCTCCTCGGCCGACAGCTCGGTATTGGTCAGCAGCGCCTTGGCCGCCGAGTGCGCATAGGCGCCGCCCGAGCCGATGGACACGATGCCCTGCTCGGGCTCCAGCACGTCGCCGTTGCCGGTGATGATCAGCGAGGCCGATGCGTCGGCCACGGCCAGCATGGCCTCCAGACGGCGCAGCACGCGGTCGGTGCGCCAGTCCTTGGTCAGCTCGATGGCTGCGCGCGTCAGGTGGCCCTGGTGCTTTTCCAGCTTGGCCTCGAAACGCTCGAACAGCGTGAAGGCGTCTGCCGTGGCGCCGGCAAAGCCGGCAAGCACCTTGCCGTGGTAGAGCTTGCGCACCTTGCGCGCCGTGCCCTTGACGACGATGTTGCCCAATGTGACCTGGCCATCGCCACCGATGGCGACCTGCACGCCTTCGGGGGTCTGCCGGCGCACGCTGATGATGGTGGTGCCGTGATACTGTTCCATAGCGGTGCCAGATGAGGGCGAAGGCGGCCTTCTCAAGGGTCTGCTCAAAGAATGCCCACGCGCTCTTCGCGGCGGGCGCGCCGCCCTGCCGCAAGGGGTGTGGCGCAGCCGCCCGCGCGGCAGTATCAGTCCCGCCGTGGAGTGACCTGCGCGTGCTCCTGGATGCCGATCACATTGAAGAACACCGCCACCAGCTGGTGCAGCTGGCCGAACTGCAGCACATGGCCCAGCGACTGCATGTGGGCAGCCCAGTTGAGCACGGAGCCGGCTGCCGCAAAGTCCATGCGCACCAGTTGGGTGCAGTCGATGAACACGGGCTCGCCCAGGCTGGCCCCCTCCTGCACCGGGTCCAGCCAGGTGGAGGCATCGCCTTCAATGGTGCCGGCCAGCGCAAATCGCACGGCGTCCGCCGTGGCAGCAACGCCTGCCGAAAGGGGCGCATCCGCGCCCTCGGTTTCGATGGCTTGCGTCAGGCACTGGCAGACCGGGTCCACCCACGAGGGAGGCGAGACCTCATAGGTGACGCAGTAGTCCAGCGCCACCAGCTCGAAATCATCCTGCCGGTTCATCAAACGCAGCACCGCCATGCGCAACCGCCACCACAGCGTATCCACGCTGGAATCGCCCGAGGGAGCCAGCGTGCCCAGCAGCGCCAGCAGCCGGTCCGCATTGAGCAGCACGAACACGCCCTGTGAGCCCGCCCATTGCTGCAGCAGCGCCTCCAGGGGCGTGGCCGCCGCATCGTCGATGCCGGCCACGGCAGCCCAGTCCAGGCTCCAGGGGCTGGAAGCCTTGGCCTGGGAGGCCTTCAGCGCCGTCACGGCACTCGGCGTGATCTGTGCAGGTGCGCTCCAGCGCCAGCCACGCCCTGCCGCTGCGCCCGGCATGGACACCACGGGGGCGGTGCGCTGCTGCGGCATCGCAAACCATTGGGGAGCGGAGCGGCCGAAGCGCGCCGCGAATTCGATGCCCGCCTTGTCGAACTGCAGCGGGCGGTCGGCCGCACGGTACAGGTCCAGCAAGGCCAGCCAGACCGGCAGCTGCGCGGGGACATCGCGCCGATCGATCAGCTCCAGCATGCCCTGCTCGGCACCATCCACATCGCCATTGGCAAAGAGGATGGCCGGCTCTTCCAGGTCGGGATCGTGCTCGAACACCACGAAGCAGGGCGGCACCATGTCCATGGGCTGCGGCGGAGAGACCTCGGTGGCCGCGAAGGCCGGCAGGAAATCGGTCGCCCCCTCCAATGGCCGCAGGGGACGGGCCATGGGCATGGGGTCAATGATGGGAGCCGTCGAGACGGAGGGCACCTGCGGCGCAGGTGCCAGGCTCATGGGTAGGGTGGTGGCAAAGGCTGCCACGTCGCCGGCCGAGGCAATGGCCGGCGGCACCACGTCGCTGAGCATGGGAATCTGCCCAGACGGCGGCGGCTGCTTGCGAAACGAGGCCGGGGCGGGGTTGCCGCCCGCAGGCAGCGCCATGGGAATGGTGGTTGCATCGGCCGCCTGCTTGCCCCGCCACCATTGCTGGGACATCTGGGCTTCGATCTCGTCGATCTTCTTGAGCGTGACGGCGCGTTCACCGGAGGATTTGGAGCTCAGCAGGCTGCTGAGAAATTGCGAGCCCTGCGCGGCGGGGCCGGGCACACCGACCGGTGCGCTGCCCGGCCTGGAGGCCTGTTGCAGCTCGGCCTGGCGCAGGCGGCGCAGCTGGTCGAACTCGCGCTTGCGCACGAAATCGTTGCGGCGCTTGCGCTCGATCATTTCCTTGAGCGCCTGCTTGCTGTACTGGCTTTCCTGCTCCCCGTCCAGGCCGTCGAGGTCGGACCAATTGACCGTAGGGTGGCGCACAAAGCGCACCACCTTGGACAACAACCCCCCCGATTTGCTGCTCTCTTCTTTTGCCATGGCGAGTCAGATTAGCACCGACGGCCTGCAGGCCGTTGCTGCAACTCAATCCCCATACATCTTCTGCTTGAGCTCGCGGCGCTGCTGGGCTTCCAGCGACAGCGTGGCCGTGGGGCGGGCCAGCAGGCGGCCCACGCCGATGGGCTCGCCGGTCTCGTCGCAGTAGCCGTAGTCGCCTGCGTCGATGCGTGCAATGGATTGCTCGATCTTCTTGAGCAGCTTGCGTTCGCGGTCGCGCGTGCGCAGTTCCAGCGCATGCTCTTCCTCGATGGTGGCGCGGTCGGCCGGATCGGGAACCACCACGGTGTCCTCGCGCAGGTTTTCTGCCGTCTCACCCGCGTTGGTGTGCATGTCGTGCTTGAGAGTGAGCAGCTTGAGGCGGAAGAACGCCATCTGCTTCTCATTCATGTATTCGTCATCCGACATGGCCAGCACTTCGGCATCCGTCAGTTCTTCCACCGACTTGGTCTTCCAGGCATTGGCCAGCTTGGGGTCTCGTTTCGTCGATCCCGACGAAGGCGTTTGCGTAGTGGTAGGCATAGTGTTGGTTTCGCTAACTTAGTCCGCGCCGAGGGCTTCGGACGGGGCCATGGATGGTACTGTCAATCGGGGCGCCCGGGTCGAATGCCGTGTAGGACAGCCGATCGCCGCAGTTGCGGAACCTGCCGGCTTCCCCGTGCGGCGGGGTGCGGCAATCCAGGCCGTGCGGCGGCCGTGCGTGCAAAGAGCCCTTTTGCGGTCAGCAAGGGACACCAGGTCGGCAACGCCGACCGCAGTGCGGACCGCGGCCTTCTGGCTTGCAGCCGGGGCCGGTGCGGCCACTGACGGCTTCTTGCTGGATTCGGCGCTCACTTGCTGTCTCCTCACGGTATGGGCGACCCCTGCGGGGCAGTCCATTGGGCTTGGGGGCTCTCTTCAGGGGCGCGATTGTATCGATGCTCTACAGGAGCGCAAGCCGTTGCACATACCCCACAGGAATGCAAAGGGGCCGCCCACGCATGCGGGCGGCCCCTGTGTCATTCAGATGTCAGCAAAAAGCCATCCGATTGCCCACAAAGGTTCACAAAAAACTCAGACCAGGCACTGCTCCAGGCCCTGCAGGAAGATGTCCTGGGGCAGGTCGATGCCAATGAAGACCATCTTGCTCTGGCGCTTTTCGCCCTCGGCCCACTGCGGTCCCAGGTCGCTGCCCATGAGCTGGTGCACGCCCTGGAAAATGACCTTGCGCTCCGTGCCCTGCATGTTCAGCACGCCCTTGTAGCGCAGCATGCGCGGGCCGTAGATGTTGACGATGGCGCCCAGGAAGTCCTCCAGGCGGGCAGGGTCAAAGGCACGGTCGGCACGGTAGACGAAGCTCTTGACGTCGTCATCGTGGTGATGGTGGTGCGGATGCTTGCAGTGCTCGCCGTGCTCGTGGTCATGGGCGTGGTCGTGCCCGCAGTTCTCGTCGTGCTCATGGCCATGGTCGTGGCCGCAGTGCTCGTCATGCTCATGCTTGTGGCCATGGTCATGTCCGTGGTCATGATCGTCTTCCTTGAGGAAGTCGGGATCGATGTCCAGCTTGGCATTGAGGTTGAAGCCGCGCAGGTCGAAGACTTCGTTCAGGGGCACTTCGCCGAAATGCACGGCGCGGATGGGCGCGCGCGGGTTCATGTGCTTGAGGCGGTGGATGAGCGCGTTCTTCTCGTCCTCGCTGACCAGGTCGGTCTTGGACAGGAACAGCTGGTCGGCAAAGCCGACCTGGCGGCGCGCCTCCTGGCGATCATCCAGCTGCTGGTTGGCGTGCTTGGCATCGACCAGGGTGAGGATGGAATCGATCAGATAGGTCTCGGCGATCTCGTCGTCCATGAAGAAGGTCTGGGCGACGGGGCCGGGATCGGCCAGGCCCGTGGTCTCGATCACGATGCGGTCGAACTCCACCAGGCCCTTGCGGCGCTTGGCGGCCAGCAGCTGCAGGGTTTCGCGCAGGTCTTCGCGGATGGTGCAGCAGATGCAGCCGTTGCTCATCTGCAGGATCTGCTCCTTGGACTCCGTCCTGAGGATGTCGGTGTCGATGTTCTCTTCGCCGAACTCGTTCTCGATCACGGCGATCTTCATGCCGTGGGACTCGCTGAGCACGCGCTTGAGCAGCGTGGTCTTGCCCGAGCCCAGGAAGCCGGTGAGGATGGTGACGGGAATCAGTGCCATGGAATTGCTTTCAGAAAATTCAGCAAGGGGAAGCGGCAAGGCCCGTCCACCACGGACGGGCCTTGTCGAAAAGACGTTCCGAATAAGTTTAGCGAGCCTGTCAAGTGCCGTTTTGCCAGAGGGCTTGGCCTTTTTTATCGGAGGCCGCCCTTTTCATCGCTATCTCCATTGCCATCGCCACTGTCGCTGCCGTCCCCGCTCTGGCGCCGCGCGCGCGGATGGGCGCTCTCGTAGGCCTGGGCCAGATGCTGGAAATCCAGGCGCGTGTAGATCTGCGTGGTCGAGATGCTGGCGTGGCCCAGCAATTCCTGCACGGCGCGCAGGTCGCCGCTGGACTGCAGCATGTGGCTGGCAAACGAATGCCGCAGCACATGGGGATGGACACCGGCCGACAGCCCGGCCTGCTGGCCGCGCTGGCGCAGCCGCGCCCAGACCGACTGCGCGCCCAGGCGTTCGCCGCGCCGGCCGATGAAAAGTGCGGGTTCGTGATGCGCAGCCTGCGCGGCCGCGCCAGCCAGGCCCGTCGCCCGCAAGGCCAGCCAGCGCTGCAGCGCCTGCAGCGCGGCGGCGCCCACGGGCACGGTGCGCCGCTTGCCGCCCTTGCCCTGCACATGGGCGTCGGCGGCCTGCAAATCTATCCAGCCACGGCCCTGGCGCTGCGTGTCCGGGCCGGGCGCCACGTCCAGGCCCACCAGCTCGCCCACGCGCAGGCCGCAGCTGTAGAGCAGTTCGGTGATGGCGGCGTCACGTGCCTCGATCCAGGGGTCGGCGTCGGCGTTGCTGAAGGCGGCCAGCTGCACGGCGTCATCCACGCCCAATGCCTTGGGCAGGGGTTTGGGGGCCTTGGGACCGCGCACGCCCTCGACGGGATTGAAGGGCACCAGCGATTGCTGGGCTGCCCAGCGGAAGAAGCTGCGCCAGCCCGACAGGATGAGCGCAATGCCGCGCGGACTGCGGCCCCGGGAATGCATCTGGGCCACGAAGCGGCGGATATGGGCGGGCTGCAGCGCCAGCAGCTCCTGGCCGGCGTCGCGGGCCATGGTGCAAAGCCGGGCCATGTCCAGCGCATAGAGTGCGCAGGTGCGGTCGGCCAGGCGCTTTTGCACGCGCACATGCTCCAGATAGGCATGGACGGCGGCGGGGAGCATCGCCAGGTTTTCTGCCGCCAGATCCTCTGCCGGAAGATCGCCTTCCGGGAGCCCGTCCCTGTCCGATGCTCCCGGCATGGGCTTTCAGCCGGTCAGCCGCGCGCCAGGGTCAGCGGCACGGGCCGCATGCGCGACAGGGCCGCGCTGGCCAGGGCCGAGATGCGCGAGAGGAATTCCGTGCCCATGGTGGCCTCGAAGCGCAGCGGATCGGGAGACCCCAGCACCAGCATGCCGAAGGCATTGGCCGGGTTGATGCTGTCGCCGTCATGCAGCGTGAGCAGGGCCAGGGACTGGGCCGCATCGGGATCGACCAGCCAGCCGCCGGGCTCGAAGCCCATGTTGGGGCCGCAAAACGGCATGGTCAGCGACGCCGCAAAGGATTTGGCGTCCTCGCTGACGCCCATGGTGTAGATGCTGCTGGTCTGGGCGCCGGAGACGTTCCACAGGCGCAGGGCCACCTGGGGCACCTCGAAGACATGCTGCAGGCTGGCCGTGAGCGCGTGGGGCAGCTCGCGCAGGTCCTGGACCTTGGCCAGTGCGCAGCTCCAGGCATGCAGCTTGTCGCCGATGGAGGCGTTCTCGCTGCTGTGGCGCATCATGTCCATGATGCGGTGCTCCAGGCCCTTTATCTTCTCGCGCAGCATCTCGGCCTGGCGTTCCTGCAGGCTGACGGTGCGCGGGCTGTGGCTGCTGACCAGCTGCACACGCGCGAGCATCTCGGCGTGGCGCTCGAAGAATTCCGGATGGTTCAGCAGGTAGTCGGCAATCGTCTCTTCGGTGACGGCGATATCGGTAGTGCTGTTCATGGCTGGTCGGGAACCTCGATCTGTCCTTCAAAAACAAACTCTGCGGGGCCGGTCATGCGCACTGCGCCGCCGTCCCACTCGATGGTCAGCCGGCCGCCGCGGGTGTGCACATCGACGCGCGCGTCGAGCAGCCCCCAGCGAATGCCGGCCACCACGGCCGCGCAGGCACCCGTGCCGCAGGCCAGCGTCTCGCCGGCACCGCGCTCGTAAACACGCAGCCGGATCTGGCCGCGATCGACGATCTGCATGAATCCCGCATTGACGCGCTGGGGAAAGCGCACATGGCGCTCGATCAGCGGGCCCCAGGTGGCCACGGGGGCGTGGTCCACATCGTCCACCAGTTGCACCGCATGCGGGTTGCCCATGGAAACGGGGGCGATCCAGACCGTGGCCTCGTCGCCCAGCTGCAGGGGCCATTGCTGCGCCGCACCCAGCGGGCGGGGCACAAGGTCTGCACCATTGAAGGGCACCAGGGAGGGCTCCAGCACGGGCTGGCCCATGTCCACGGTGACGCGGCCATCGGCATGCAGCTCGGGAGCGATGAGGCCGGCCAGCGTCTGCACGCGGATGACGGACTTGCCGGTCAGGCCCTTGTCGTGCACATAGCGCGCAAAGCAGCGCGCGCCGTTGCCGCACTGCTCGACCTCTCCGCCGTCGGCGTTGTGGATCACATATTCGAAATCGATGCCTTCGGCGGGCGAGGGCCGCACCGTGAGGATCTGGTCGGCGCCCACGCCGAATTGGCGATGGGCGAGGAAGCGGTACTGGGCTGCGCTCAGGCCCAGCGGGCCGGCGGTTTCGTCGAGAACCACGAAATCGTTGCCAGCGCCCTGCATCTTGGTAAAGCGGATCTGCATCCGGCGATTATCCCCTGCACGGCAGCCTCATGGCGCAATCCGGAGCCATGCCCCGCAGCAGTACTTGCGTCTCTTGCGCAACAGCGGCGGGCGGGCCAATCCGCATAATGCCCCCATGACCCGCCCCAGCCAGCTCCTGCACCCCCAGCGCCAGCCCGTAGACACGCTCAAGGCCTCCACCGTCCTGCTGCTGCGCGACCGCGCCGATGGCCAGGGGCTGGAGGTGCTGATGACGCGGCGCTCGCCCAAGGCCAGCTTCGTGCCCAGCGCCTATGTCTTCCCGGGCGGCGGCATCGAGGCCCAGGACGCGGCCGAGGCTGCCCATGCCTGCGCCGACACCCGCCCCGCCCAGGCCGCTGATGCCTTGCGCATCACCCAGGCCATCGCCGGCCTGCGCGAGACTTTCGAGGAACTCGGCATCCTGCTGGCCCACGATGCCCTGGGTCGGCCGGTATCCGCCGCCGAACTGGCCACGCTGGACCGCAAGGCGCCGCTGGTGCCCCAGTGCCAGGCACGCGGCCTGCACCTGGCCGTGGATGCGCTGTGGTACCTGGCCCACTGGACGGCCGACCGCGACCAGCCCCGGCGCTTCGATGTGCCCTTCTTCGTGGCGCGCATGCCCGAGGACCAGGAACCCGACGCCGACGGGTCGGAACAGTTCGAGCCCATCTGGGTGCGCCCGCAGGAAGCGCTGGAGCGCCACCGCGCGGGCAGCTTCCCCATGATCTTCCCTACCATCCGCACGCTGGACCGGCTCAGCCGCTTCGCGGGCACCGATGCCGTGTTCGCCGCCCTGCAAGGCGAGCAGCCGCTGTGGCAGTGCTGCCCGCGCACCGGCTTTCTCAATGGCAAGGAAGCCCGCCACATGGAGGACGAGGCCCCCTTCGGCGAGCTGGAAATGGTCTGCCCGGACGGCCAGATCCTGCACACGCTGGACTGGCAGAGCGAGCGCGCCGTGCCACTGCGCAAGAACCTGCTGCGCCTGACGGCACCCAACCCCGGCGTGATGACCGGCCCCGGCACCAACAGCTATCTGGTGGGCGATGCCGCCACGGGCTACGCCGCCATCGACCCCGGCCCGGCCGACGCCGCCCATGTGCAGCGCCTGTTCGATGCGGCGGGCGGCGACATACGCCACATCCTGTGCACGCATTCCCATGCCGACCACTCGCCGGGCGCCGCGCTGCTGCAGGCGCTGGCGGTGCAGGCCGGCAGGCCCAGGCCCGCCATTGGCGGCCTGCCCTCGGCGCCCACGGCCCGGCAGGCCAGCCGCTTCACGCCCGACTACGCACTGACCGACGGCCAGCACATCGTGCTGCAGGATGCGCAAGGCGGCACCACCCACACCCTGCAGGCCGTGTTCACGCCCGGCCATGCGGCCAACCATGTGTGCTTTGTGCTGGAGGAAGACGCCCTGCTGTTCAGCGGCGACCACATCCTCAATGGCAGCACCACCATCATTGATCCGCCTGACGGCAACATGCGCGACTACATCGATTCGCTGGACAGGCTCGACGCGCTGTGCGCCGCGCACGATGCGCGCTTCATCCTGCCGGCCCATGGCTATGTGCTGGGCTTTGCGCGCCAGGCGATCGCCAAGCTCAAGGCCCACCGGCTGGCGCGCGAGGCCAAGGTGCTGGCCGCCATGCAAAAACAGCCCGACGGCAGCGTGCAGGACTGGGTGCGGCTGGCCTATGACGACGCCCCGCCGCAGCTGTGGCCGATTGCCGAGCGCTCGCTGCTGGCGCATGTGGAGCGCATCCGTGCGCTGTGCGGGCGGCAATGACCGGCAATGACCGACGACGCGCGCGGGGCCTGGTATCTGGTTAAGCTGCGCGCATGTCTGAATCTGAAAGCGTTCGCCTGGCCAAGCGCCTGGCCGAACAGGAACAATGCTCGCGCCGCGAGGCCGAACTGCATATCACCGCCGGCAACGTCCAGGTGGACGGCAAGGTCGTGCAACTGCCCGAGACGCGCGTGCGCCCCGAGCAGCAGGTCACGCTGCGCAGCGGCGCCCAGCCCGAGGCCGTGCCGCCCGTCACCCTGCTGATGAACAAGCCTGCGGGCTACACCCAGGGCCGGCCCTATGGCCGGGTGCGCAGCGCCCACTCCCTGCTGGGCGAAGCCAGCATGGCCCAGGTGGACACGCCCATGCCGCTGCTGGTGCTGGCCCAGCACTTCAAGAACCTCGAGTCCTTTTTGCCCCTGCCGCTGCCGGCCAGCGGCCTCATCGTCTACACCCAGGACAAGCGCGTGGCGCGCAAGCTGGGCGAGGAAGGCATGTGGCTGGAGCAGGAATGCATCGTCGGCGTCGAGGGCCAGATCCACGAGGACGGCCTGGAGCTGATGAAGGCCGGCCTGCCGATCGGCAAGCGCCAGCTGCCGCCCTGCCGCGTGAGCTGGCAGAACGAGAACCACCTGCGCTTTGCGCTCAAGGGCATCGCGCCCGACGAGATCGACGCCATGTGCACCGAAGTGGGCCTTCGCGTGGTCAGCCTGCGCCGCCTGCGCATTGGCCGCCTCTCTCTGGCCAAGGTGCCCGAGGGCCAGTGGCGCTACCTGATGCCCTGGGAGCGGTTCTAGGCCGGCATTGCCGGGTGCGCGGCGGGCAGCACATTCGGCAAATGAGAATCATTTCATAGAATGCAGGATTCCCGTGCTGCCTTCGGGCCTCCCGCATGCCTGCGCCCGCCTCTTCCTCTTCTTCCCTGCTGAGCACCTTCCAGGACAGCTACCACGAGCTGGTGCGCTTCGTGGCGCGCCGCGCCGGCCCGCAGGCCGCGCGTGACCTGGTGCATGACGCCTGGATACGCCTGGCCGAACGCCAGCGCGGCGAAAGCGATGCGCCCGCCGCGCCGGACAGTCCGCCAGGCGCCAGCCGCGCCTATCTCTACGCGGTGATGGAGAACATCGCCATCGACCACCTGCGCCATGGCCAGCGCACGGCCGAGCGCTTTGACACCAGCGCGAGGGAAGGCGAACCGCCCTCCCCCCTCAGCCCCGATGTGGCCGACACCCATTCCTACCGCCAGGCCCTGGCCGGGGTCGAAGGCGCCCTGGCGCAGCTGCCGGCGCGCTGCCGCGACATCTTCCTGGCCGACCGCATCGAGGGCGCCTCGCATGCCGAGCTGGCCAAGCGCCACGGCGTCTCGGTCAAAACCGTGGAACGCGAAGTCATGCGCGCCATGGACAGCGTGGAAGCCTCGCTGCGCCGCTGGCGCGGAGACACCGCCGCACCCGCACCACGCACGGGCCGCCGCCGCGCCCTGTCCACCCTGCTGGGGATGGCGGGCCTGGGTGTCGGCAGCCCGGCGATGTGGCTGGCCTGGCGCCAGTGGATGCCGCAGTACCAGGTGCGACTGGCCACGGCCACCGGCCGCCTGCTGAACCAGCCCCTGCCCGACGGCAGCACCCTGACGCTGGACGCCGCCAGCCGTGCCGAGGTGGACTTCTACGCCACGCGCCGCCAGGTGCGGCTGCTGGCCGGCAGCGCCTTCTTCGCCGTGGCGCGCGACACGGAACGGCCCTTCGTGGTCCAGGCGGCGGACGTACAGGTCACCGTGCTGGGCACGCGCTTCGAGGTGGCGCTGGAGGACGATGCGGTGCTGGTCGCCGTCGATGCGGGCCGCGTGCAGGTGCGCGACGGCAGCGGCGCCCGGCATGAACTGGGCGCAGGCCAGATGCTGCGCCTGGCGCCAGGCCAGACGGCCGCCGTGCAAACCGTTGCGGCAGTGGCCGCCTGGCGCGAGGGCTGGCTGGACTTCCAGAACACGCCGCTGGCCGAGGTCGCCCGCCGCCTGGAGCGCTACAGCCTGCAGCCCCTGCGCGTGGAGCCCGACGCCGCCGCCCTGCCCGTGCTGGGGCGCGTGCGCATTGCGGCGGCCCAGGGCTGGCTGCGCATGCTGCCGCGCACCCTGCCGGTCAGCGTACAGGAAGAGGAACAGGGCCCGGGAACCGGGCGCACCCTGGTCATCCGCCGCCGCAGCTGATGCGCTGATGCGCCCATGGCCCCGGAATGCACGGCGCATGCGCACCAGGCGTGAGGGAATGTCTGCGCCCGTTCGTATAGGCATGAGGACCCGGGAACGCGACGCATTCGCAGCCCGGGAATCGCCATTGCCCAGATCCGCCACGGGACCTTCCATGTCTTCATTCCCCTCCAAGCCTTCCCGCCTTGCCCGCCACCATGCCGTTGCGGCGGCCATCGCGCTGCTGGCCGTGCAGCTGTCTCCAGCCGCGCTGGCCCAGGCGGCACCGAGCACGGCCACGGCCACGGCCGCCAGCACCGACTTCCACATTCCCGCCCAGCCGCTGGACCAGGCGCTGGCCCAACTGGCCCGCCAGGCTGGCCTGCAGCTGCTGGCCGCGCCTGAACTGGTGCAGGGCCGCCGTGCGCCCGCCGTGGAAGGGCGCCTGAGCACCGCCGCCGCCGTGGCCCGGCTGCTGCGCGGCAGCGGGCTGGAAGGCCATGTGAGCCAGGGCACGCTGGTGGTGGAAAAGCCCGCCGGCACCGTGGCCCTGCCCGAAGTCACGGTCTCCGCCGTGGGCGAGACCACGACCACCGAGGGCTCGGGCTCCTACACCACGGGGCTGATGAGCACCTCGACCAAGCTGCCGCTGTCCATCCGCGAGACGCCCCAGTCCCTCACCGTGGTCACGCGCCAGAAGATGGACGACCAGGGCATGCTGTCCATCGACGACGTGGCCAACAGCGCCACCGGCATCACCATCAACCGCTGGAGCGACGACCGGGCGCGCTATTTCTCGCGCGGGTTCGTGATCGGCTCCTTCCTGCAGGACGGCGTGCCCGTCTCGTATGAAACCGACACCTCCACCTATGACACCATGGCCATGTACGACCACGTGGAAGTGGTGCGCGGCCCCACGGGCCTGATGACGGGCGTGGGCGACCCTTCGGGCACCATCAACTTCGTGCGCAAGCGCGCGCCGCGCACCACCCAGCGCTCGGTCACCCTGCGCGGCGGCAGCTGGAACCAGGCCGTGGGCGAGGTCGATGTGGGCGGCGCCCTCAACGAGGACGGCTCGGCGCGCGGGCGTGTGGTGGCCTCGGCCCAGTCGCGCGACCACTTCATCGATGGCTACAGCAGCCGCCGCCAGCTGCTGTACGGCACCGCCGAGTTCGACCTGGGGCGCGACACCACGCTGAGCGTGGGCGGCTCCTATGTGAACGAAGACAACCCCGGCTCGCAATGGATGGGCGTGCCCATGGGCTTCGATGGCTCCTTCCTCGACATTGCGCGATCCAGGCGTTTCTCGCCCTCCTGGAGCAAATGGGACAAGAAGGAGGTCAGCCTGTTCGCCGACCTGGAGCACCGCTTCGACAACGGCTGGAAGGCCAGGCTGGCCGCGCGCGCCCTGCAGGCCAAGTCCGCGCTGGACGGCGCCTACCTGGTCTCGGGCGGCCAGGACGAACAGGGCCGCACGCGCTACGACGTGGCCGGCGGCCTGTACGACTACGACAAGCGCCAGCTCAGCCTCGATGCCTCGGCCCAGGGCCCCGTGCGCCTGTTCGGCCGCGAGCATGACCTGGCCTTCGGCGTCAGCCGCCGCACCATCCGCTGGAGCGACCAGGGCTACAGCTACCTGTCACCCACGGGGGAATGGCTGATCGCCAATGGCGTCGATCCCTATACCTGGAACCCCGACTCGCTGGACCGCTCCGGCCTGCTGGCCGAAGACCTGTGGACGCGCCGCCAGAAGACCACGCTGACCTCGGCCTACGCCACGGGCCGCTTCCTGCTGGCCGAGCCACTGAACCTGATCGCCGGCGCGCGCCTGGACTGGTACGACTTCACCAACGTCCAGCGCCAGGGCAGCTGGAGCCGGGAGCGCGAATTCAGCGAGAAAGCCCATGCCACGCCCTATGCCGCGCTGACCTATGACATCAACAAGACCTACTCGGCCTATGCCAGCTACACCAGCATCTTCCGGCCGCAGGATTTTCTGGATGTCTCGGGCAGCATGCTGGCGCCGGTGGAGGGCCGCAATTTCGAGCTGGGCCTCAAGGGCAGCTACCTGGACGAGCGCGTGAACCTGGCCGTTGCCGTGTTCAACACCACGCAGGACAACCTGCCCCAGGCCATCGCGGACATCAACTCCTGCACGGTGAAGACCAATTGCTACCGCTCGGTGGGCAAGGTCAAGAGCAAGGGGCTGGACGTGGACATCAGCGGCGAGATCCTGCCGCGCCTGAACGCCGGCCTTGGCTATACCTTCACCCAGGCCGAGATCGCCAGCGACAGCACCGAAGGCGCCAAGGGCGCGCCCTATGCCAGCTACACGCCGCGTCACCAGCTCAAGCTGTCGGCCATGTACCACCTGGGCGGCGAGCTGGGCGCATGGCGCGTGGGCGGCGGCCTGCGCTACCAGAGCCGCACCACGTCCGAGTCGCTGACCAGTGCCGAGGGCTATGTCATTCGCCAGCGCGCCTATGCCGTGGCCGACCTGGTCATCGGCTATCGGGTGAACCGGCAGCTGGACCTGCAGATGAACGTCAGCAACCTGTTCGACCGCCGCTACTTCGAGACCCTGGGCACGAACAACGGCGGCAACTATTTCGGCGTGCCGCGCAGGCTGCTGCTGACGGCCAAATACCAGTTCTGAACCGCCCATGAAAATGCCCCGCCGGTGGCGGGGCATGGAAAAAAGTGTGAAGCGCGCCGATAAGCCGGATTCTGTGCACGCGGTTGCCCGCATGTGACCGCCATTAATCTGGGCCGGGCGTCGCCGCCCGGCTCGGTGCTACCTACCCGCACACTCCGGGGGCCCCGTCAACGTGTGCCTACTTGGTATTGCTGCGCGTAGAGATTGCCCGTTTCACCCGGGGACGCGTTCCGCGTCCCCGGGTGGCTATGGGGCCCAGGCTTTCGCCTGGGCGTCTGGCTTGCGCCAGCCGTCGCCAGCTTGCGCTGGCACCCCATAGAACACCAAGTTGGCGGCACATGTCCCCGACTCGTCTCTGTTGCTCTGATCCTCACCTCACGGTGGACAGCCGTTAGCTGCTACGCTGCCCTGTGCAGTCCGGACGTTCCTCCAGTGCCGTGTTTCCACGATTGCACCAGCGGCGGTCTGGCGTGCTTCACGGGCGGCATTATCTCGCGGCTTGGGCCGGGCTGCAGGCAGATGGCGCAACAGCCTCACGGCGGCATGCAGAACTCGCGGCGGAATTGTTCGGGTGAGGTGCCGGCCTCGCGCTGGAACATGGCGATGAAGGCCGAGGGCGTGCTGTAGCCCAGGTCATAGGCGATCTGCTGCACGCTCAGGCCGGCCTCCAGCGCGTCGATGGCCAGCAGGTAGCGCATGCGCTGGCGCCATTCGCCCAGGCCCATGCCCAGCTCGCGCTGGCAGTGGCGCGCCAGGGTGCGCTCGGTCATGTGCACGCTGGCGGCCCATTGGGCCAGGCTGCGGTGGTCCTCGGGCGCAGCGCGCATGCAGGTCAGCACTTCGACCAGGGCCGGGTGTTCGGCGGCCGGCAGATAGCCGGGCTCCACGGGAACGGCCCGCAACTGGTCGTAGAGCACACGGGCCAGGCGCAGGTCGGCGTCGGTGGCGGGAATGTGCACGTCGCGCACGGCAAAGTCGGCCAGGATGGCCTTGACGATGGCGCCGATGCGCATGGAGCACGGCTGCGCCGGCAGCTCCCTGCACAGCGCAGGCGCCAGGTAGACCGAGCGGTAGACCACGGCGTGCGCCACATGGCAGCTGTGCACCACGCCGGGCGGCACCCAGACGCCGTACTGCGGCGGCGAGACCCAGTGCTGGCCTGCCGTGTCCATGCACATGCTGCCGTGGGGCGTGTAGTTCAGGTGGCCCCAGCTGTGGCTGTGCGGCGGCACCTCGGTGTCGGCGCCGAATTCGTCGTAGCGGAAGTAGTACTCGCCCGGCACATCCTCGACGTTCTGGATGTGCATGGGTTTGCTGGGAGGGGGCATGGCGGATGGTCCGGGTTGCGCTATCGATTGTCCGAAACCAGGGATGCACTCCAAGTCGGACAGAACGATCATAGGACCAGTCTTAGGAGTCTTCCAATGGGGTCTTACCTTTTCCCTTTGATCGCCGTGCTCATCTGGTCGGTCAATACCGTGGTCAGCAAGATGGCGGCCGACAGCATCGGCGCGGCCGAGATCGGTTTCTACCGCTGGCTGGTGGCAGCCGTGCTATTCACGCCGTTCCTTTTGCCCTCCATCTGGCGCCAGCGCGCCGACATCCGGCCGCTGCTGCCGCGCCTCATCGTGCTGGGGATGCTGGGCATGGTGATCTACCAGAGCCTGGCCTATTACGCGGCCCATATGACATCGGCCACGCACATGGGCCTGATCGGTTCGCTCACGCCCATGATGGTGCTGGGCCTGTCCACCGCCATGCTGGGCCAGGCGTTGAGCCGGGGCGCCGTGCTGGGCTGCGTGCTGGCGATTGCGGGCGTGGCCCTGGTGGTGTCTTCGGGGCAGCCTTCCACCTTGCTCACCCAGGGCCTCAATGGCGGCGATGCGCTGATGTTCGTGGCCATGCTGGCCTATGCGGTCTACAACATCCTGCTCAAGCGCTGGCCCATGCCGCGCCTGGCCACGGTGCAACTGCTGTACCTGCAGATCCTGGTGGCCGTGATCGCGCAGCTGCCGCTGTTCCTGATGGCGCCGCGCACGGGGCTGAACGCGACCAACCTGCCGCTGGTGGGCTTTGCGGGCATCATGGCCTCCATCGCCGCGCCGCTGCTGTGGATGATGTCGGTGGCGCGCATCGGCCCGGGCCGCTCCAGCATGTTCTTCAACCTGGTGCCCATCTTCACGGCCGTGATCGCCTTCATGGCATTGGGTGAGCCCCTGGCGGCCTACCACGCTGTGGGCGGCGTGCTGACCATTGGCGGCCTGCTGCTGGCCGAGCTGTGGAAGCAGCCTTTGCGCGCACCGCGTGCCGCCGCCACCGCCTGAAAATCAGGGTTTTCCCGAGCGCAAATGGTGCACGCATGCTGCATGCCGGTGCGGCGCCCGCACCAGCTCTGCCCATAAGAATTTGCATTCAGGCCTGCTCATAATTTCTTGTTGGACAGCCCTGTCCCGCCTTTCGATACTGCCGCCACAGGAACAGCTCCAGACGCCCGGCCGGTCTCACTGCAGACCCGCCAGCGCCTGAAGCCCCTGAGACACACGGGCCCCGCCCCGGTCCGTGTGCCCGCTGCACCGTCGAAGACAGGAGACACCCCATGAGCAGTCCGGCATCCGCCGCACATTCCCCCGCCCACGGCGCCGGCCAGGCATCGCCGCCCGACATGGACGCCACCTACCGCAAGATCGCCTGGCGCCTGATTCCCTTTCTGGTGCTGCTCTTCATCCTGGCGTGGATAGACCGCGTCAACGTCGGCTTCGCCAAGCTGCAGATGCTGGACGACCTGCAGTTCAGCGAGGCCATCTACGGCCTGGGTGCCGGCATCTTCTTCATCGGCTACTTTCTGTTCGAAGTGCCCAGCAACCTGCTGCTGGAGAAGATCGGCGCACGCAAGACGCTGGCGCGCATCACCATCCTGTGGGGCGCGGCCTCCATGGCCATGGCCTATGTGACCACGCCCACCATGTTCTACGTGCTGCGCTTCATCTTGGGCGTGGTGGAGGCCGGCTTCTTCCCCGGCGTGGTGCTGTACCTGACCTACTGGTTCCCGGCCCGCCACCGGGCGCGCGTCAACGGCCTGTTCATGACCTCGTTCGCCATTGCAGGCGCCGTGGGCGGTCCCATTGCGGGCGCCATCATGAATGGCATGCAGGGCGTGGGCCATCTGTCCAACTGGCAGTGGCTGTTCATCCTGGAAGGCATTCCCTCGGTGATCGCCGGCTTCTTCGTGCTGCTGTACCTGCCCGAGAAGCCCGCCAACGCCAAGTGGCTGAGCGCGTCCGAGCAGCGCGCCGTGACCGCTGCCGTGGAGGCAGAGAACCAGGGCGGCCACAAGCATGTGTCCTTCCTGGACGCCTGCCGCAACTACCGCGTGTGGCTGTGCGCTGCCGTGTATTTCTGCATCGTCAGCGGCAACGCCACCATTGCCTTCTGGTCGCCGTCCATCATCAAGGAGATCGGCATCCAGAACACGCTGCAGATCGGCCTGATCTCGGCCATTCCCTTCCTGGCCGGCACCCTGGCCATGGTCTGGAACGGCATGCATTCGGACAAGACCGGCGAGCGCCGCATGCACTGCGCCCTGTCCGCGCTGATCGCGGCGGCGGGCCTGATCCTCACGGGCCTGTTCCTGCACAACGCCGTGCTCGCCCTGTGCGCGCTGACGCTGGCCTCCATCGGCATCCTCGCGGCCTTTCCCGTGTTCTGGTCGATTCCTGCCGCCTTCCTGGCCGGCACGGCGGCGGCCGGCGGCATTGCGCTGATCAACTCCATCGGCAACCTGGCCGGCTTCGTGGCGCCCTACATGATCGGCGCGCTCAAGACCAGCACGGGGTCGCTGTCCTCGGGCCTGTACTTCGTGGCCGCGCTGGAATTCATGGCCGCCTTCCTGGTCGTGCTCTTCGTCAAGAAGCAGTGATGCCTGCGCGCCGCACCGCGCGCGCCACTGCCCCCTCCTCTTTCCCACCGGGGCCTGCGGCCCCGCCTTTTTCCTGGATCGCCTGCCATGCAACTGCAGTTCACCACCCCCGAGGGCCAGACCTTCGCCCCTGAATTCGACACCCTGATCGTCGCCGGCTGGGCCGGCCGCGACCGCGAGGCCATCGAGCACCACATCGAGGAGCTGGCCGCCATCGGCATCCCGCGCCCCAGCGCCGTGCCGCTGTACTACCGCATCTCCAGCAACCAGCTGAGCCAGCGCAGCGCGCTGCAGGTGCTGGGCGCGGACTCCTCGGGCGAGGTCGAGGTCTTCGTGTTCACGCACGAAGGCGAGATGTTCGTGAGCCTGGCCTCCGACCACACGGACCGCAAGCTCGAGGCCTACAGCGTGGCCTTTTCCAAGCAGGCCTGCGTCAAGCCCGTGGCCACCCAGGCCTGGCGCTTTGCCGACGTGGCCGGCCACTGGGATGAGCTGGTCGTGCGCTCGTGGATCGTGGAAGACGGCCGCGAGGTGCTCTACCAGGAAGGCACGCTGGCCAGCCTGCGCACGCCCCAGGACCTGATCGCAGGCTTCACGGGCGGCAAGGATCTGCTGCCCGCAGGCTGCGGCATGACCTGCGGCACGGTGGGCGCCATCGGCGGCATCCGCCCCTCGACGCAGTTCTCCATGGAGCTGTACGATCCCCGCAGCCAGCGTTCCATCCGCCACAGCTACCGCAGCGAACTGCTGGACGTCGTGGCCTGAGCCCCGACTCCGATCCGCCCACGCCCGCCTTCACCCACAGGACTTCCCACATGACCCAAGCCCTCCCCCTGCCCAGCCTGGAACTGGCATCACAGCGCCTGCATGGCGGCGAAACCACCTCGGTGCAGCTGACCGAGCAGGCCCTGGCCCGCACCATGTCGGGGGAAGGCCCCAAGGTGTTCACGCGCGTGTTCCAGGGCGCGGCCCTGGCCGAGGCCCGCGCCAGCGATGTGCTGCGTGCGGCCGGCCTGGCGCGCTCGCCCATCGAGGGCCTGCCGGTCTCGGTCAAGGACCTGTTCGACATCGCCGGCTTTCCCACGCTGGGCGGCTCGCGCCTGCTGGCCGACGCACCGCCCGCGCAGCGCACGGCCGAAGTGGTGCAGCGCCTGCGCCAGGCCGGCGCCGTCATCGTGGGCACGACCAACATGACCGAGTTCGCCTACTCGGGACTGGGCATCAACCCGCACTACGGCACGCCGCGCAATCCCTGGCAGCGTGACGAGGACGGCGGCCGCATCCCGGGCGGCTCGTCCTCGGGCGCGGCCATCTCGGTCACCGACGGCATGGCCATGGCGGCCATCGGCTCGGACACGGGCGGCTCGGTGCGCATTCCTTCGGCGCTGTGCGGGCTCACGGGCTTCAAGCCCACGGCGCGCCGCGTGAGCATGGAAGGCGTGCTGCCGCTGTCGGCCAACCTGGACTCCATCGGCCCGCTGGCCCTCAGCGTGCGCTGCTGCGCCACGCTGGACGCCATCCTCAGCGGCGAGCCGCTGGGCGAGCTGCATGCCGCGCCGCTGCAGGGCCTGCGCCTGCTGGCACCCACCAACGTGGTGCTGGACGGCATGGACGCCACCGTGGCCGCCGCCTGGGAGCGCGCCCTGTCCCTGCTGTCGCAGGCGGGCGCCCATATCACCCATGCCGTGGTCGCGCCCTTCGGCGAGCTGGCCGACATCAATTCCAAGGGCGGCTTCACGGCCGCCGAGGCCTGGGCCTGGCACCGCCACCACATCGCCACGCGCCTGTCCGAGTACGACCCGCGCGTGGGCACGCGCATCCTGCGCGGCAAGGACATCAGCGCGGCCGACTACATCGACCTGCTGGCACGCCGCAGGCAGTGGATTGCCGCCGTGAGCGCCCAGATGGCCGACCATGACCTGATCGTCATGCCCACCGTGCCCGTGGTCGCCCCGAAGATCGCCGACCTCACGCAGAGCGACGAGGCCTACTTCGGCGCCAACGGCCTGATCCTGCGCAACCCCACGCTGATCAACTTCCTCGACGGCTGCGCCATCTCCCTGCCCTGCCACCGCGCAGGCGAGGCGCCCGTGGGCCTGAGCCTGGCCGGCCTCGGCGGGCAGGACCGGCGACTGCTGTCCGTGGCCCTGGCCGTGGAACAGCTGCTGGCTTCGGCGCAGGGCTGATCGACCAGGCGGCCTCGGGCCTAGCCGCCCAGGCCGCTACCCGGCAGCCGCGCCACGGCCTGGCCGTGGTTCAGCGCAAAGGCGGCGGCGGTCTCCTCGGCCGCGCGCGCCACCACTTCGGTCAGCGGGTTCTGGTGATCGTTGCGAAAGCAGGCCACCAGCGGCAGCGAGGGGAACTCACGGTCCACGCGCAGCAGGCGCAGGCGCTGTTCGGCCAGCTCGCGCTGGATGATGGCCGGCGGCACGGCGGCCACGCCCAGGCCGTCGCAGACCACGCGGATCATGGTCGCCACCGAGGCGATGCAGTTCAGGTGCACCGAGGCGCTGCTTTCGGTGGAGAACAACTGCTCGATCACCGCATACGGCTCGGAGCCGCGCGCAAAGCACATGATGGGAAAGGCCGCCAGCTCGGCCAGGCTCAGGGTCTCATCGCCGATGCCCAGCTTGGGGCTGCCCACCCAGGCCATGGGAAATTCACCCAGCGACAGATGGCCCACGCCGGCCGCCGTCACGGGCTTGGCCTGCAGCGACAGGTCCAGCTGCCCTTTCACCAATTGATCGGACATGTGCAGCGTGGTGTCGCAGGCGATCTCCACCTGCAGGCGCGGATAGCGCTGCTGCAGCAGCGCCAGGAAATCGGGAAACCAGCTGTGCACGATGGACTCGATGGCGCCGATGCGGATCACGCCCGCATAGGCCTGCTTGTCCAGCATGTCCTCGCGCATCTCGCGCATGAGGCGCAGCATGCGCTCGGCATGGACCAGGGCCTTGGCGCCGTCGGCCGTCAGCGTGACTTCGCGCACGCCACGGTCGAACAGGCGCACGCCGAACTCCTGCTCCAGCGTGGCGATGCGGCTGGAGACGGCGGCCTGCGTGGTGTACAGCCGCTCGGCCGTCATGCGGAAATTGCGCAGCTCGGCCAGCAAGACAAAGGTTTCCAGGAACCGTAGATTCATGCGGCGATGTTAGCCGTCCAGGCCATATCGATATAGCCCATGCATAGAACAGCTGCGTGCACAATGAATGCCTGGTTTTCGCGCAGCGTCTGCGCGCCACCCCCGACTGTCCAACCACCACCCCAAAATCGCGGAGGTCCGATGAGAGCTGACAACATCCTGCAAACGATTGGCAACACGCCCCATGTGCGCATCAACCGCCTGTTCGGCGCCGGTGCCAATGTGTGGATCAAGTCCGAGCGCGGCAACCCCGGCGGCTCCATCAAGGACCGCATCGCCCTGGCCATGGTCGAGGACGCCGAGAAGTCCGGCGCCCTGCAGCCCGGCGGCACCATCATCGAGCCCACCAGCGGCAACACCGGCGTGGGCCTGGCCCTGGTGGCCGCCGTCAAGGGCTACAAGCTGGTGCTGGTCATGCCCGAGAGCATGAGCATCGAGCGCCGCCGCCTGATGCTGGCCTACGGCGCCAGCTTCGACCTCACGCCCAAGGAAAAGGGCATGAAGGGCGCCATCGCCCGCGCCCAGGAACTGGCCAGCCAGACGCCCGGCGCCTGGATTCCCCAGCAGTTCGAGAACCCCGCCAACATCGACGTGCATGTGCGCACCACGGCCCAGGAAATCCTGGCCGACTTCCCCGAAGGCCTGGATGTGCTGATCACTGGCGTGGGCACGGGCGGCCACCTGACCGGCGTGGCCAAGGTGCTCAAGGCCAGGTTCCCCCAGCTCAAGGTCTTTGCCGTGGAGCCTGCCGCCTCGCCCGTGATCTCGGGCGGCCAGCCCTCGCCCCACCCCATCCAGGGCATTGGCGCAGGCTTCGTGCCCAAGAACCTGGACACCAGCCTGCTGGACGGCGTGATCCAGGTCGAGGCCGAACCCGCGCGCGAGTACGCACGCCGCTCGGCCCGCGAGGAAGGCATCCTGGTCGGCATCTCCTCGGGCGCCACCCTGGCCGCCATCGCGCAAAAGCTGCCCGAGCTGCCCGCAGGCGCCAAGGTGCTGGGCTTCAACTACGACACGGGCGAGCGCTACCTGTCGGTGGAAGGCTTTCTGCCGGCCTGACGGCGGCAAGCCCCGTCCGCTGCAGTGCACTGCACTGCGGCATGAAACACAAGGCCTCGCAAGAGGCCTTTTTTGTTGCCGCCAGCGGCATGCTGCATTCCCCATTCGCGCACAACGAAGCGGCCCCGGACGCGGACAATCTTCCCCACGGCGCCGTGTTCCCCTGCACTGAAATCCGGGCGCGAACCCACGCGTAGGACAGTTGTGTGGAGATTTCTTACAAAACATGTTGCGGCCCAAGGTCATGCTGAACGCGCATCGGGCAAACCCGACTCTGGCCTACGATGGTCTGACCAAGGAGTAAAAAAATCTTGTTCGGTTTCTTTGAAAAACGCGTTCCGCCCTATCCCAGCGTCGAGCCCACGGTCCCTCCCAAGGGCTTTTTCGCCTTCATCTGGGCCTGCACGCAAGGCATGCGCGGCTGGATCGCGCTGCTGACCTGCACCTCGGCGCTGCTGGCCGTCTACGAGGCGGCGCTGTTCGCCCTCATGGGCCATGTGGTGGACTGGTTGTCCACGGTGTCGCCGGCCGGTTTCTGGGCAGAGCAGCGCGGCACGGTGTGGGGTATTGCCGCCGTCCTGCTGTCCAGCGTGCTGCTGCTGGCCTTTCACACGGCGGTGATGCACCAGGTGCTGGCCATCAACTTCCCGATGCGGCTGCGCTGGGTGTTCCACCGGCTGATGCTGGGCCAGAGCATGTCGTTCTATGCCGACGAGTTCGCGGGCCGCATCACCACCAAGATCATGCAGACCGCGCTGTCGGTGCGCGAAGTGGTGTTCATGGTGGTCGATGTGCTGGTGGGCGTGAGCGTCTACATGATCGGCATCCTGATCCTGGCGGCCAGCTTCGAGTGGCGGCTGATGATTCCGTTTGCGCTGTGGCTGGCCGCCTATATCGGTGCCTGCTGCTACTTCGTTCCGCGCCTGGGCAAGATCGGCAAGGAGCAGGCCGATGCACGCTCCATGATGACGGGCCGCGTGACCGATGCCTACACCAACATCGCCACCGTCAAGCTGTTCGCCCACACGCGCCGCGAGGCCGAGTACGCGCGCAACGCCATGGAGGCCTTCAAGTCCACGGGCTATGCGCAGATGCGGCTGGTCAGCCAGTTCGAGATCGTCAACCATCTGATGATCACGATGCTACTGGTGGGCTCGGCGGGCACGGCGCTGTACCTGTGGTCGGCCGGACAGGCCAGCGCAGGCGTGGTGGCGGCCATCATCGCCATGGCGCTGCGCCTGATGGGCTATTCGCACTGGGTGATGTGGCAGATGACGGGCCTGTTCGAGAACGTGGGCACCATCCAGGACGGCATCCTCACGCTGACCAAGCCGCGCACCATCGTGGACGCGCCCGACGCCAGGCCGCTGCAGGTCACGCACGGCGCCATCGCCTTCGAGGACCTGAGCTTTGCCTACAAGGACGGCGGCAAGCAGGTGATCGACCACCTGAACCTGCACATCCGCGCCGGCGAGCGCATCGGCCTGATCGGCCGCTCGGGCGCGGGCAAGTCCACGCTGGTGAACCTGCTGCTGCGCTTCCATGAAGCCCAGGGCGGGCGCATCACCATCGACGGCCAGGACATCCGCACCGTCACGCAGGACAGCCTGCGCGGCGCCGTGGGCATGGTCACGCAGGACACCTCGCTGCTGCACCGCTCCATGCGCGACAACATCCTCTACGGCCGCCCCGACGCGACCGAGCAGGAGATGCTGGCCGCCGCGCAGAAGGCCGAGGCCTCGGACTTCATCGCCACGCTGACCGACCTCAAGGGCCGTGGCGGCTACGACGCCCAGGTGGGCGAGCGCGGCGTCAAGCTGTCGGGCGGCCAGCGCCAGCGCGTGGCGATTGCGCGCGTCATGCTCAAGGACGCGCCCATCCTGCTGCTGGACGAGGCCACCAGCGCGCTGGACAGCGAGGTCGAGGCGGCCATCCAGCAAAGCCTGGACAGCCTCATGTACGGCAAGACCGTGATCGCCATCGCCCACCGCCTGTCGACCATCGCGGCCATGGACCGGCTCATCGTCATGGACCAGGGCCACATCGTCGAGCAGGGCACGCACCAGCAACTGCTGGAGCTGGGCGGCATCTACGCCAAGCTGTGGTCGCACCAGAGCGGCGGCTTCCTCGCAGAGCAGGGCTCGGAAGCTGCCAACGCCAACGGCTAGACGCTCGCCAGATCCCGGTCCAGCTGCGTATGCAAGGTGTAGCGGCTGGCCGGGTGCAAGGTCACGCTGAGGTCCATCAACTCTCCATCGGTATCCAGGTAGCGGCGCACGATCTTCAGCGCCGCTGACCCTGCCGGGGACTGCAATTCCTCCGACAGCGCCTCGGGAATGAGCGCCCCCACCACGGCCTGCCGCACCCGCGCGATGCGCAGGCCGTATTGCTGCTCCAGCAGGCTGCTGACCAGCAACTCGGGCGCGGCGCGCACGCGCTGGGCCAGTTCCTGCGTGTCAAAGCGCTGCGCATCCACATAGACCACGGTCCAGGCAATGGGCAGGTGCGGCGCGGCGCCGTCGCGGCGCAGGCTGCAGATGGTCAGCCAGCGGCTGCCAGCCGGGCAGTCCAGCTCGGCGGCCAGGTCCTGGTCCAGCACCACCTCCTCGATGCGCCGCACTTCGCGCACATGGGTGGCGCCGAACTGCACCAGGTCCTCCAGCGAGGTCAGCGCCTGGCGGTAGTGCGCATGGGGCTGCGCCGCCTCCACGCGCGTGCCCACCTTCTTGCGCCGCGATACCAGCCCCGACTGCTGCAGCTCGGCAATCGCCGCGCGCACGGTGTGGCGGCTCACGCCATAGCGGTCGCACAGCTCCAGCTCGGTGGGCAGCAGGGCGCCCACGGCGTATTCACCCGAGGCAATGCGCTCGGACAGGTCGCGCGCCACCTGGGCATAGCGTGTCTCAGCCATGGGCGCAGGCCCTAACCCCAGGCAAACCCGAATGTTCGTAATGTACGTACATAAATAAAAATATCGATATGTCCGAACTTAATCGCAATTGCGCACCATGACCCTTCCGTCCTTCACCTCCAGCACCGCCATCGATTCGCTGCTGTTCCGCGACGCCTTCGGCACCCCGGCCATGCGCGCCATCTTCGCCGACAGCGCGCTGGTGTCGCGCTACATCGAGGTCGAGGTCGCGCTGGCGCGCGCCCAGGGCCGCTGCGGCGTGATTCCGGCCGAGGCCGCACACGAGATCGCGCAGCGCTGCAGCCTCGAAGCGCTGGACTTCGAGCTGCTGCGCAAGGAAACCGACATTGTCGGCTACCCCATCCTGCCGCTGGTGCACCAGCTGGTGAAACAGTGCGGCGACGCAGGCCGCTACATCCACTGGGGCGCCACCACCCAGGACATCATGGACACGGCCACCGTGCTGCAGGTGCGCGATGCGCTGGACCTGGTCGATGCCGACATCGCCGCGCTGCGCACCATCCTGGCCGACCTGGCAGAACGCCACCGCGACACGCCCATGGCCGGCCGCACGCACCTGCAGCACGCCCTGCCCATCACCTTCGGCTACAAGGCAGCCATCTGGCTGGCCATGTTCGACCGCCATGCCCAGCGCCTGAAGGAACTGCGCCCGCGCGTGCTGGTGGGCCAGTTCGCGGGGGCGGCAGGCACGCTGGCCTCACTGAGCGGCCGGGGCCTGGAAGTGCAGCAATTGCTGATGGAAGAACTGGGCCTGGGCGTGCCCGCCACCACCTGGCATGTGGCGCGCGACGGCCTGGCCGAAGCGGTGAATTTCCTGGCCCTGGTCACCGGCTCGCTGGGCAAGATCGCCTACGACGTGATGCTGCTGTCCTCCACCGAGTTCGGCGAGGTGTTCGAGCCCTTCGTCACGGGGCGCGGCGCCAGCAGCACCATGCCGCAAAAGCGCAACGCCATCTCCAGCGAGCTGATGCTGGCCGCCTCCAAGGCCGTGCGCCAGCATGCGGGCCTGATGCTGGACGCCATGGTCCAGGACCTGGAGCGCGCCACCGGCCCCTGGCACGCCGAATGGGTGGCCCTGCCCGAGAGCTTCGTGCTCTCGGCTGGCGCCCTGCACCAGGCGCGCTTCATGCTGGGCGGCCTCATCGTCGATCCCGAACGCATGGCCCGCAACCTGGACATGACCGACGGCCTGATCGTGGCCGAGGCCGTGATGATGGGCCTGGCCCCGCACACGGGCCGCCAGCAGGCGCACGACATCGTCTATGCCGCCTGCCGCAGCGTCAACGCCGAGGGCGGCACGCTGGCCGATGCGCTGGCCCGCCTGCCCGAAGTCACGGCCCATTTCGACCGCGCGGCGCTGCAGCGCCTCACCGACCCGCGCAACTACCTGGGCGAGGCCCCGCAGATGGTGGACCGCGCCCTTGCGCTGTCGCGCGCCCATACAGCCAGCGGCCGCTGACACCCCGGCCCAGGACAGAACACAGCACTACAGGAGACAACACCATGCCTTTCCATCTTCCCCGCCTGCCACGCCTGGCCCTTGCCCTGGCCGCCGCCACCTTCGCCCTGGCCGCGCACGCCCAGGGCGGCTACCCCGCCAAGCCGCTGACCTGGATCGTGCCCTTCGCGGCCGGCGGCCCCACGGACGCCATGGCGCGCGACATCGCCCAGCGCACCAGCACGCAACTGGGCCAGCAGATCATCATCGAGAACGTTCCGGGCGCGGGCGGCACCATCGGCGCGGCCAAGGCGGCGCGCTCGGCGCCCGACGGCTACAGCTTCCTGGTCGGCCACATGGGCTACATGGGCGCGGCGCCGTCGCTGTACAAGAAGCTGGCCTATGACCCGGTCAAGGACTTCGAGGCGGTGTTCCGCTTCCCCGACACGCCGCTGGTGCTGCTGGTGGGCAAGAACTCCCCGTACAAGACGGCCGAGGAGCTGGTGGCCTTCGGCAAGCAGAACCCGGGCCGGCTGAACTTCGGCAACGCGGGCGTGGGATCGACCTCGCACCTGGTGGCGGCGCTGTTCGCCAGCCGCGCGCAGATGGAGATCACCCAGGTGGCCTACAAGGGCGCGGCGCCGGCCATGACCGATGTGATCTCGGGCCAGGTCGATGCCATGTTCGACCAGACCAACACCGCCCTGCCCCAGCTGGCGGGCGAGCGCATCCGCGCCATCGCCCTCACCTCGGACAAGCCCATGCCCCAGTTCCCGGGCGCGGCAGCGCTGGGCCAGAAGCTGCTGCCGGGCTTCGAGACCGCCACCTGGTACGGCATCTACGCGCCCAAGGGCACGCCGCGCGACGTGGTGCAAAAGGTCTACCAGGCCTATACCAAGGCCCTGGCCGACAAGTCCTGGACCGACAGGATGGCCGCCCAGGGCATACGCCTGCTGCCCGCAGATCAATACGCCCCCGAAGCCCTGGCACGCCACACGGCAGCCGAGGTGGAGCGCTGGCGCAAGGTGGCGGCCGACGCGAAGATCTCGCTGGACTGAGCCCATGGACCAGACACGCACCCAGGCCCAGGCACAGACCCAAGCTCATACCCGCATCGAGCACGATGCCTTCGGCCCCGTCCACATCCCTGCCGGCCGCCTCTGGGGCGCGCAGACCCAGCGCGCGCTGGAGCTGTTCACCATTGGCGAGGAGCGTTTTCCGCAGGGCCTGTACCGCGCCTTCGGGCTGCAGAAGCTGGCGGCAGCGCGTGCCAACCGGCGCCTGGGCGTGCTGGACGACGAGCGCGGCGCGGCCATCGAGGCCGCGGCGACCGAACTGCGCGACGGCCTGCTGGACGCGCATTTCCCGCTGACCATCTGGCAGACGGGCTCGGGCACGCAGACCAACATGAATGCCAACGAGGTCATCGCCAACCGCGCCAACCAGATGCTGGGCCAGCCCCCGGGCACGCGCAGCCCGGTCCATCCCAACGACCATGCCAATGCCTCGCAGTCGTCCAACGACAGTTTTCCCACGGTGATGCACCTGGCCACGGCGCTGGAGCTGCGCGACCACCTGCTGCCCGCCCTGGAACAGCTGCAGCAGCGCCTGCAGGAACGCGCCCAGGCCTTTGCCGGCGTGCTCAAGGTGGCGCGCACGCACCTGATGGACGCCGTGCCCATGACGCTGGGCCAGAGCTTCGAGACCTTCGCCCACCAGGTGGGCCATGGCATCCACCGGCTGCAGGCCACCCAGCCCCGGCTGTGGAGCCTGGCCCAGGGCGGCACGGCGGCCGGCACGGGGCTCAACGCGCCGGCCGGATTCGACCGGGTCTTCTGCGAGGAGATACAGGCGCTCACGGGCCTGGCGGTCACGCCCAACCCCTGCAAGTTCGAAGGCATGGCCGCGCACGATGCGCTCATCGAGGTCTCGGGCGCGCTCAACGTGGTGGCCGGTTCGCTGGCCAAGATGGCCAATGACATCCGCCTGCTGGGCTCAGGCCCGCGCTGCGGCCTGGGGGAGCTGGTGTTTCCCGACGATGGGCTGAGCTCCTCCATCATGCCGGGCAAGCGCAACCCGACCGTGGCCGAGGTCGTGGTCCAGGCCGCCTACCAGGCCATGGGCCACCACCTCACCGTCACGCTGGCGGGCTCGGCCGGGCACTTCGAGCTCAACGTGGCCAAGCCCGTGCTGATCCACCACCTGCTGCGCGCCATGCGCGCGCTGGGCGACGCCAGCCGCGTGTTTGCCGAGAAGCTGGTGGCCGGCCTGCAGGCACACACCGAGCGGCTGGAGCAGCAGGTCAGCCACTCGCTGCTTCAGGCCACCGCGCTCAACCCGGTGCTGGGCTATGACGCCGTGGCACGCATCACGCGCGAGGCCATGGCGCGCGGCATTGCGCCGCGCGAGGCGGCCGTGGCGCTGGGGCTGATCACGGCGGCCGAGTACGACCGGCTGGTGGACCTGCGGGCCATGGCCGGGCTGCCGCCCGCGTAGCGGCCTCAATCCTCCAGGCCTATGTTCTGCACGATCTTCTTCTCGTCCTCGAACGCCTTCCTGGCGAACGCCGTGTACTCCTGGCTGCCGCGGAACTGCGTGCGCACGCCGTAGTTGCCGACGACCTGGCGGAAGGCCGGGTCGTCCATGGCGGCCTTGATGGCGGCTTCGAGCTTGCGCACGATCTCGGGCGGCAGGCCGCGCGGCCCGGCAATGCCCAGGGGCGAGGGCACATCGAAGGCATAACCGGCTTCGCGGAACGTGGGCACGTTGGCAAAGGCCTCGGGCCGCACCTCGGAGGCCGAGGCCAGGGCGCGCAGCTTGCCCGAGCTCAGGTACGGCAGCACCGTGTTGGCGTACACGCCGGACTTGATGTGGCCGGCCATCAGCGAGTTCAGCGCCTCGGCATCGCCCTTGAAGGGCGCATGCGTGAAGCGTGCGCCCGTGGCCTGCTCCAGCAGCGCCATCACCACGTGGTTGGCCGTGAACTTGCCCGGTGTGCCGTAATCCACGGCGCCCGGATTCTTCTTGGCGAACTCGACCAGATCCTGCACCGTCTTGAACGGCGAGTCCTGGGGCACGGCCAGCACGAAGTCATAGGTCATGTAGGTGGCGATGTAGCTGAGATCGCGCACCGGGTCATACTGCACCTTCTGGATGTGGGGCTGGCGGAAGATGCTCACGGGCGCCAGCGTCAGGCGGTAGCCATCGGGCTTGGCCGTGCGCATCTCCATCACGCCCATGGACGCGCCTGCGCCGGGCTTGTTCTCGATCACCACGGTCTGCCCCAGCTGCTTGCCCATGCCCTGGGCCAGCGCACGCGCCACCACGTCGGTCACGCCGCCCGCGCCGTAGGGCACGACCAGGCTGATGGGGCGGCTGGGATAGCTGTCCTGCGCCCATGCTGCGCCCGTCATCAGGACCGATGCGCACATCCATGCGCCAAACACTCGTCTTTGCATTTCCATCTTCCTCAGAGGCTCACGACCATCGAACTTGCTGCTGTTCAATTTAGATGGATGCATGCCAACCATGGATTCGGGCAAGCCCGTAGCGTTGGGGCTTGTGGGGAAAACGCGCAGCGTGGGTGCGGGACTGATGGCTCTATAGCAGGGGGTGGCGTGGTTGCTTGGTTTGCGGGGGGTGGTGGGGTGTTTTTTTGCGCATTGTGGGGGGTGGGGCATGTCTTTGAGGCGACAGTCATGGGGCGTGTGCCCTCAGAGTGGCTGCCATTCCGGGATGCTTTTTTGTCCCTGCCGGGGGGCAGGCTATGGACCCCATAAAAGAAAAGCGCCGCCAGCATCCCTGCCAGCAGCGCCTTCCTCAGCCAATCATCAGACCGAAATCAGCGAACGGTATCGCCCAGAACAAGCCCTTCACGGCGCGGATCAGCCCCACCTTCCAGCTGCGCCTGCCCATTGCGCTGCACCCGCAAGATGGTGCCAATACCGCTGGACTGCGCACTGATGGACACCACATGGCCCAGGGCACGCAGGCCGCTGACCAGCGGATCGTCGTTGCCGCCATTGGCCGTGTTGATATTGGGGTGCTCACCACCCACGTTGGTGGTCGGGCTGTTGGCCGCGCCGAAGTCCGCCATCGATGTGGCCTGCTGAGCATCCAGACCCCAGTCCAGCGCACCGACCAGGGTCTTGGTCACGTACTGGATGATGGTGCTGCCGCCTGGCGAGCCCGTGGCCATCTTGAAGTCGCCGGCGGTGCCGTCGGTCTTCAGGTCGAACACCAGCGTGGGCGCCATGGAGCTGCGCGGGCGCTTGCCCGGCTGCACGCGGTTGGCGACCGGGCCTTCGGTGGTGCTGGGGATGGCAGCGAAGTCGGTCAGCTGGTTGTTGAGCACGAAGCCGCGCGTGACGTGGAAGGAGCCCATGCTGGACTCCACCGTGGTCGTCATGCTCAGTGCGTTGCCCTTGGCATCGACGATGCTCATGTGCGTGGTGCCGGCCTCCTTGACATCGACCACGCCCTGCGAAGGCGTGCCGAAGTTGCCTGCCTGGGCCGTGCCCATGCTCTTGGTGGTGGAGATGAGGGCGGCGCGCTGGCGCAGGTAGCTCTTGTCCAGCATCAGCGCCGGCGAGCCGCCGGGCAGGGGCACGAAGTCGGTGTCGGCCACGTACTTGTCACGGTCGGCATAGGCCAGGCGCAGGGCTTCGCTGACCAGGTGCACGCCCATCACCGAAGGCTTGCCGCCCTCGCCATCGATGGCCGTGGGCGCATAGGCCTTGAGGTCGAAGTTTTCCAGAATGCCCATGGCCTGTGCCACGGCGATGCCGCCCGACGACGGCGGCGGCATGCTGCAGACCATGTAGCGCGCGCGGTAGGTGGTGCAGACGGCCTCTCGGCGCTTGGCCTCGTAGCTGGCCAGATCCTGCAGCGTGGTCTTGCCGGGGGTGATGGGTGCGCCGTCCGAGACGGTCTGCGTCACGCCCACCTTGCTGACGATGGCCTGGGCCAGGTCGCCACGGTAGAAGGCATCGGCGCCGCCATTGGCGATGCTGCGCAGCGTGTCGGCATAGGGCTGGTTGACGAACTTGGCGCCCAGCGCCAGCGGCTTGCCCTGGGCATCGAAGTAGAGCTTGGCGGCATCGGCATCGCGCGCCAGTTCCACCTTGGAGCCGTCCAGCGCCGCAGCCATGCGGCCGCTGATGGGAAAGCCCTTGCTGGCCAGGTCGATGCCCGAATTGAACAGCTGGGGCCACGCGGTCTTGCCGTAGTCCTTGTGCGCGAGTTCCAGCATGCGCACCACGCCCGGCGTGCCGATGGAGCGGCCGCTGGCGCGCGCCGAGGGCTTGGGCGCGGTCTGGTCGGCGGTGTCGTCCACGTAGCGCAGGTAGTTTTCGGTGGCGGCGGCCGGCGCGGTCTCGCGGCCGTCATAGGCCACGACCTTGCCCGTGGCTGCATCGCGGTAGAGCATGAAGGCGCCACCGCCGATTCCGCTGGACTGCGGCTCCACCAGGCCCAGCACCATCTGCACGGCCACGGCCGCATCCACGGCCGAGCCGCCGGACTTGAGCACCTCGCAACCGGCCTTGGACGCCAGCGGGTTGGCCGTGACCACCATGTACTTGGAGGTGTGCAGGGCCTTCTTGCCGAGGCGGTAGCCCGACGAGGGTTCGGGTGCGGCCGGATCACCGGGCAGGCCCGAGCCCACGACCACGCTGCCATCGCCCGAGGTGATGGCACAGGCGGCCAGGTCGTCCTGGCCCGATCCGCCATTGCCACCGCCTCCGCACGATGCGAGGAACAGCGGCGTGGCGGCCGCAAGGCCGATCCACTGCCATGCAGGCAGGCGTTGCCTGGAAGGGGGTTGCTTCATGAAATGTCTCCTTGTGGTGCGTGGAATGCGTTGATCTTGTTCACCTGGGGCAGCACCCGCCCGCAGGCTTGCCGCGAGCTTACATCCGTTCCACCACCACTTCGCGCAGATGCAGCCACCCCATCAGAGCGGGACTGAAGGACCCCGCTCGCGGATGGCCGGCCCTGCATGCAAGGTCCGTGCCCGGATCGGGACGACACCAGGACCAGGAATATCTGGCGGAAAATCCGAACCCGAGCACACCCCAAGGCTGTGCGGCCCGCAGCCTGTGCGGTCGCCCACTTTGGCTTACCATCGCCGGCCCTCTGCTTGATAGGTACAAGCCATGATCCGCGTCTCTGAACTGAAACTGCCCCTGTCGGCGGTGCAATACCACCCCGACAGCCACACCGAATATCTGCCCCTGGAGCCGCTGCGCACCCTGGCTGCGCGCCAGCTGGGCATTGCCGAGGAGGCCATTGCCTCCGTGCACGTGCACAAGCGCAGCTTCGATGCGCGCAAGGCCGAGCTGCTGGCGGTCTACATCGTGGACCTGACGCTGGCCGACGAGAGCCAGGAAGCCGCACTGCTGGAGCAGTTCGCCAGCCATGCCCATGTGAACCCCACGCCCGACATGCGCTGGCATGCCGTGGGCCAGGCGCCTGCCGACCTGCAGCGCCGGCCCGTGGTGGTGGGCTTCGGGCCCTGCGGCATCTTTGCGGCCCTGGTGCTGGCACAGATGGGCTTCAGGCCCATCGTGATCGAGCGCGGCCGCTCGGTGCGCGAGCGCACCCAGGACACCTGGGGCCTGTGGCGCAAGCGCGAGCTGGTGCCCGAGTCCAATGTGCAGTTCGGCGAAGGCGGCGCAGGCACCTTCTCCGACGGCAAGCTCTACAGCCAGATCAAGGACCCGCGCCACCTGGGCCGCAAGGTGATGCAGGAGTTCGTCACCCACGGCGCACCGCCCGAGATCCTCTATGCCGCGCACCCGCACATCGGCACCTTCAAGCTGGTGAAGGTGGTCGAGGGCATCCGCGAGGAAATCATCCGCCTGGGCGGCGAGATCCGCTTCGGCCAGCGCGTGTGTGACATGCGCATCGAGGGCGAGGGCGAGGACCGCCATCTCACCGCCCTGGAAGTGCTGGACCAGGACAGCGGCGAGCGCCAGTGGCTGGAGACCGACCATGCCGTGATGGCCCTGGGCCACAGCTCGCGCGACACCTTCGCCATGTTCTACGAACGCGGCGTGCACATGGAGGCCAAGCCGTTCTCGGTGGGCTTTCGCATCGAGCATCCGCAGGGCCTGATCGACCGGGCGCGCTGGGGCAGGCATGCCGGCCACCCGCTGCTGGGCGCGGCCGACTACAAGCTGGTGCACCACGCCAGCAACGGGCGTGCGGTCTACAGCTTTTGCATGTGCCCGGGCGGCACCGTGGTGGCGGCCACCAGCGAGCCCGAGCGCGTGGTCACCAACGGCATGAGCCAGTACTCGCGCGCCGAGCGCAATGCCAACGCCGGCATGGTCTGCGCCATCGACCCCTCCGACTATCCGCGCGATGCCAAGAGCTTTGCCTGGGCCTTCGACGGCAAGACCCATGGCGTGGAAGACCTCAAGGACGGCGAGCTGCACCCGCTGTCGGGCATCGTGCTGCAGCGCCAGCTGGAGACCAAGGCCTACCTGCTGGGCGGGCGCAACTACAACGCGCCGGGCCAGCTGGTGGGCGACTTCATCGCGGGCAAGGAATCGGCCGCGCTGGGCGAGGTCGAGCCCTCCTACCAGCCCGGCATCACGCTGACCAACCTGCACCACGTGCTGCCGGCCTACGCCATCGAGGCCATGCGCGAGGCGCTGCCCGCCTTCGGCAAGAAGATCCGCGGCTACGACATGCACGACGCCGTGCTCACCGGCGTGGAAACGCGCACCTCCTCGCCCGTGAAGATCGAGCGCGGCGCGGACTTCCACAGCCTGAACACGCGCGGCCTGTACCCGGCCGGCGAAGGCGCCAGCTACGCGGGCGGCATCCTGTCGGCCGGCGTGGATGGCGTCAAGGTGGGCGAGGCCGTGGCCTGCGCCATCCTCGGGCTGCCCCTGCCCTCGTCGGGCGCACGCGGCTCCGGTGGCGCAGCATGACACCGCGCCCGCCCCGTTTCGCCGCCCCCTCGCGCACCCAGCTGCTGGCCGCCATCGCGGCCATGGGCGTGGTGGTGCTGTCGTCCAACATCCTGGTGCAGTACGCCATCAACGACTGGCTGACCTGGGGTGCCATCACCTATCCGTTCGCCTTCCTGGTGAGCGAGCTGGTCAACCGCAGCTTCGGCCCGCAGCAGGCCCGGCGCGTGGCCTGGGTGGGCTTTGCCGTGGCCGTTGCCGCCTCGCTGGTGCTGGCGCCGCCGCGCATCGCGCTGGCCTCGGGCGCGGCCTTCATTGCCTCGCAGTGGCTGGACATCGGCGTGTTCCACCGCCTGCGTGCAGGCCGCTGGTGGCGTGCCCCCCTGGTGGCCACGCTGCTGGCCGCCTGCCTGGACACTTTCCTGTTCTGGAGCATCGCTTTCGCAGGCGCGGCCGAGCCCTGGGTGACCTGGGCCCTGGGCGACCTGGGCGTCAAGCTGGTGCTGGGCGTGGCGCTGCTGCTGCCCTTCCGGCTCGCCATCGCCCGGTGGTGGAAAGGCCCATCGGCAATCGCTAGCGCCAAATAAAGCCGACGCGGCTCGCACGGACTCGATCTCAAGCCAGGGGCACCGAGCAAGGGCCTACGCCGGCCGCGCCGCCCCGCAGCGAGGGTGCCGTCCCCCTCCCGCGTAGCGAGAGAGGGAGTGCCGTGCAACGGGAAGCGGCGTCCGCCGCTCAGGGGGAGTCCAACAACTATGGGTTGCGCTGCAGGTAGTCCACGGCCAGCGCGGCCAGTGAGCGCGCGCCCGTGGGCAGTTGCTTCTCGTCGATGTCGAACAGCGGCGAGTGGTTGGACGGCGCCTTGGCAAAGTCCTGGCCGGCCGGCGGCGCCCCCAGGAAGTAGAAGAAGCCCGGGACCACCTTCTGGAATTCCGAGAAATCCTCGGAGCCGCTGACCTTGGGAATCACCATGGCCTTGCCGCCCATGGCCAGCTTGAGCGCGGGCAGCGAGGCCTCGGTCAGTGCGACCGGGTTGGTGGTCACCGGATAGGCCACCGGGCCGAAGCGCACCTTGGCCTTGGCGCCGCTGGAGGCCGCGATCTGCTCGGCCGTGGCGGTGATGCGCTTGTGCGCCTCCTGGCGCATGTCCTCGTCGAAGGTGCGCAGCGTGCCCTGCATCTCCACGTTGTCCGGGATGATGTTGTAGCGCGTGCCGCCCTGGATGGAGCCGATCGTCAGCACGGCCGGCTCCAGGCTGATGTTGAGCTGGCGGCTGACCACGGTCTGCAGGCCCAGCACCACCTGGCTGGCCGCGACGATGGGATCGACCGCATTCCACGGCGACGAGCCATGGCCGCCCCGGCCCTCGACCTGGATGCTGAGGCTGTCCGAGCCCGCCATCAGCGGCCCGCTGCGATAGCCCACCATGCCCGAGGGCAGGTTGGCCGTGATGTGCAGGCCGTAGATGGCCTGCACGTCCTTGAGCACGCCGGCCTCCACCATGGCTTTGGCACCAAAGCTGGGCACATGGCCGTGGGCATCGGCCTCCACCGGGGCGCCTTCCTCGGCGGGCTGGAAAATGAACTTCACCGTGCCGGGCAGCTTCGCGCGCATGCCGGCCAGCGCCTCGGCCGCGCCCATGAGCATGGCCACGTGGGCATCGTGCCCGCAGGCATGCATGACCGAAACCTCCTTGCCCATGTACTGGGCCTTGGCCTTGGAGGCAAAGGGCAGGCCGGTCTTCTCGGCCACGGGCAGCGCATCCATGTCGGCACGCAGCGCCACGGTCTTGCCGGGCTGGCCGCCACGCAGCACGCCCACCACGCCCGTACCGCCCACGCCGGTCTGCACCTCCATGCCCAGGCGGCGCAGGTGATCGGCCACCAGTTTGGCCGTGCGTTCTTCCTGGCCCGACAGTTCAGGGTGCTGGTGGATGTCTCGGCGCCACTCCACCATCTTGGGCGCCAGCGGCTGGATGGCGGTATCCAGGGCCGCCAGGCCCTGTGCATCGAGCCCCTGGGCGCTGGCCGCCAGTGGCAGGCCGCAGGCCAGCAGCCCGGCCAGGGCGATGGAGCGCAGGCCTGTGCGCGGGAAGGAGGAAGGCTTTGTCTCGGCGCTGGTGTGGAGCATCTTCGTGGTCCTGGAAAGTGGCACAAGCAGCCATGCTAAAAGTGAAGCACGTATGACGGGCACGTCAAAATCGCCATTCGAGGAGCCAGAACCGCCATGCCCCGAGCCTTCATCATCGAGCTGCCCTGCCTGGAGCACAGCGCCATCGGCCATGCCGCGCACCTGGTGGAGATGCTGCGCAGCGCCAACCTGGTCGCCAGCCTGCGCCTGGGCCGGCGCGCACCACGCTTTGGCTGGCGCTGGGTCGACGGCCAGGGCCGGCCCCTGCCCGCCATGCCGCATGCGGCCGAAGGCGCAACAGCCGAAGGGCCGGTGCAGGCCGTCTTCGTGAGCGCGCTGCATTGCCCCGACATCCCCTCCATCCGCGACATCGTCGCCGCACACCCTGCCCTCACCCGGCGCATCACCACGGCCTTCGACCAGGGCCTGGCCGTCTGCACGCTGGGCAGCGCCGCCTGGTTTGCGGCAGCGGGCGGCCGCTGCCAGGGCCGGCTTGTGGCCCTGCCCTGGTATTTCATGGGCGGCTTCGGCCTGGACTTCCCGGGCATCGAACTGGCCGAGGGCCAGCCCTTCGTGGACGACAGGCCCTGGCTCAGCGCCTCCCATCCCGAGGCCTTGGCGCCCATGGCCGTCGCACTCACCCGCCATGCCTTCGGCGACGACCTGGCCGCAGCGCTGGCCGCCGTGCTGCAGCCCGATGCCCAGCGCGAACGCGCCACCCGCGCCGCCCTGCAGGACCGCCGCATTCCCGCCACGCGCAACAGCGTGCTGGCCCATGCCATCGCCTGGCTGGAGGCGCGCGTGGAGCAGCCCTATGACCTGCAGGCCCTCGCGGACGCGGCATCCACCAGCCCGCGCACCCTGCTGCGCCACTTCCAGCAGGAACTGGGCCACAGCCCGCTGGACCACCTGCACCGCCTGCGCTGCGCGCGGGCCCGGGTGCTGCTGGAGATCACGCTGGAGAGCGTACCGTCCGTGGCGCTGGCCTGCGGGTATGGGGATGCCTCGGCGTTTCGGCGGGTGTTCTTGCGGTATGTGGGAATGGCGCCTGCGGCCTATCGGGAAAGGCATGCGTTGAGGGCGCCCAGGAGGCGGTGGAGGGTGGGGGCTGCTTGATTGTTTTTGCCCCTGCCGGGGGGTTGTTTTTCGAGGCCGGGTCTCGGCCCGGCGGCCGACTGCCCTTTCTTGATTCGCCAAGAAAGGTCAGATCAAAGAAGGCGACCCGGATGTCCGCGACCCCTTCGCTTCGCTGCGGGGCAACCTGCGTCGTGGCGGTTGCGGGGTTCGCTGCGGAACTCGCTTTGCGCTTCGCGCGCCGCTCAGACAACCGCAGCGAGTCAGATCACGAAGCAGTCCTGTCCTTCGGCAGGACTGCAACCCCGCAACCACCACGCCGCAGGCGCTGACATCCGGGGAGTTGGTACGGGCCTTCGCTTCGCTCGGCCCCTGGTTTGAAGCCGAGCGGAGCGATGGCGCCGGCTGTTGGCTGTTCCCCAGCCTCCCCCCTTCTGCCCACGCCTGCGTTGGGCGGGATGCGGGGTGGCAAGCCTGCCGAAGGACAGGCTTGCTTCGTTGTCTAGCTCGCCGTGATGTTTGAGTGAAGCGCGCAGCGCGCAACGAGTTTCACGGCGCACCCCGCATCCCGCCCAACGCAGGTCGCCCGCAGCGAAGCGAAGGGTCGTGGGCAGTTCGGGGCGCGCTTCTTTGCCCCGCTTTCTTGTCGCGCGACAAGAAAGCGGGTCGGCTGCCGGGCCGAAACCCGGCCTCGAAAAACAACCACCCGGCAGGGTCAAAAAACAGACCCGAGAACAAGAAAGACTCAGTCCACCGTCACCTTCGCCTCCCGAATCACCCTCCCCCACTTCTCCGTCTCGGCAGCAATGAACCGATCGCACTCCTCAGGCGTGGACCCCTCCGCAAACGTCCCCATCACCTGCTCCAGCCGCTGCGACACCTCGGCACTGCGGATGATGCGCGACACCTCGGCGGACATGCGCTGCACGATCTCGCGCGGCACGCCGGCCGGCGCGATCATGGCCGCCCAGGTGCTGCCCAGCAGGCCGTCGTAGCCCTGCTCCACGAAGGTGGGCACGTCGGGCAGCGCGGCCAGGCGCTTGTCGCTGGCCACGCCGATGAGGCGGATGCGGCCGGCCTTGGCGGGCTGGATGAGGTTGGGCGGCGGGTCCAGGAACAGCGGGATCTGGCCGCCCATGAGGTCGGCCAGCGCAGGCGCGGCGCCCTTGTAGGGCACGTGGACCATGTCCGTCCTGGTGAGCAGCTTCATCAGCTCGGTGGTCAGGTGGGCGCTGGAGCCGCTGCCCGAGGAGCCGAAGCCCACCTTGCCGGGATTGGCCTTGGCATAGGCGATCAGCTCGGGCGTGGTCTTGAAGGGCGCGTTCATGGCCACGGCAGCGACCAGGGGCGAGACGCCCATGAGCGAGACGCCGACCAGGTCCTTCTTCGGGTTGTAGGGCAGCTTGGGATAGAGCGTGGTGTTGGCCGCATAGGCCGCGATGACCACGCCGAAGGTGTGCCCGTCCGGCGCGGCCTTGGCGATCTGGTCCACTCCGATGATGCTGTTGGCGCCGGGCTTGTTCTCCACGATGACGGGCTGGCCCAGGGCCTTCTGCAGGCCGACCTGCAGCAGGCGCGCCATCTGGTCGGTGAAGCCGCCTGCCGTGTACGGAACGATGATGCGGATGGGCTTGGAGGGCCAGGGGCTCTGGGCCCAGGCCGAGGGGGCCAGCACGGTGGTGGCTGCTGCAGCGGCGGCAGCGGTCGATTGCAAAAAGCCGCGGCGGGAAGTCGAAGGCATGGTGTCTCTAGATTCTTCTCAGTTGAAAAATGGCCCCCACGCTACCCTTGCTGCGCAAGGTCCGCTGCCCCCAAGGGGGCCGCTTTTCATCTTGGGCCGGCCCGGCGATGAAAAAACGCCACGCAACAGCGCAGCGTCGGATGGAAAACAAGGCTCAATACCCCCGCGCCACATCCACAAGGTTGAGCAGCGGCTCGCCCGCGCGCAGGCGGCGCAGATTCTCCAGGCACTGGCGGGCCACGGTGTCGGCCGAGGCCTGGGCCGCGATGTGCGGCGTGACAAAGGCCTTGGGATGGCCCCAGACCTTGTTGCCGGGCTGGGGCGGCTCGTCGCGCAGCACGTCCAGCGCGGCGCCTGCCAGGTGGTCTTCGTCGAGCAGGGCCAGCAGGTCGTCTTCCACCACCTGTTCGCCGCGCCCCACGTTGATGAAGTAGGCGCCACGCGGCAGCAGGGACAGGGTTCGGCGGTCCAGCAGGTCGCGCGTCTCGGGCGTGAGCGGCAAGGCGCAGACCAGGATATCGCTGGTGGACAGCAGCTGCTTCAGACCTTCGGCACCGCTGTGCGTGGCCAGGCCTGCAATGCTCTTGGCGCTGCGGCTCCAGCCTGCGACGGGGTAGCCGACGGCCTGCATGGCGCCGGCCACGAAGCGGCCGACCTCGCCCAGGCCCAGGATGCCCACGCGGCAGTCTGCGCTGGCGCGCACGGGGCGGCGCAGCCAGTCGCCGGCCTGCTGCTGGCGCGCGAACAGGTCCAGCTCCCGCGTGTGGCGCAGCGCGTTGCCGACCACGTACTGGGCGATCTCCACATGCTGCTGCGGATCGACGGTGCGCGCCACGGGCAGGCCGGCCGGCAGGTCGGGCACGGCCAGCAGCTTGTCCACGCCCGCGCTGGGTGCGCACAGCAGCTTCAGGCCCGGATAGGCCGGCAGCACGCCCGGCTTGAGGCTCCAGGCGAGCATGGCCTCGACCGCGTCGGCCGGCGCCTCCTCGCGGTGGCCCCAGACCTGCACGCCGGGCGCCAGCGCGCGCAGCGAGTCGACGATGGGCGCGCCCATGCTCGGGTGGATATTGACCAGAATTCCCATGGTTTCCTTCAGTCCTTGTAAGAAGGGTCTATGCGGTCCAGGCGGCGCAGCAGGCCGGGCCAGGCCAGGCCTGCGCCCTTGCCCTTGGTGACCTGGCGCGACTGGTTGACCGCATCGGCAATGATGTCCTGCGGGATGCGCGTGAGCTCGCCGCCGCCCGACTGCGCCAGGATCTGGATGCGGCAGGCCGACTCCAGCGTGTACATGGCCAGCACGGCCTCGGCCACGTTGCGGCCGCAGGTCAGCAGGCCGTGGTTGCGCAGGATGAGGAAGTTGCTGGCGCCCAGGTCATCGACCAGGCGCGGCTTCTCGTCGTCACGCAGGGCCACGCCTTCGTAGTCGTGGTAGGCCAGGCGCGCCAGCGGGAAAATGGACTGCTGCGAGATGGGCAGCAGCCCCTCCTTCTGCGCCGAGACGGCCACGCCATAGCGCGTGTGCGTGTGCAGCACGCACTGCACCTCGGGGCGGCCGTCGTGGATGGCGCTGTGGATGACGAAGCCGGCCGGGTTGACGTCGTACTCGGTCTCCATCAGCGGCCGGCCCTCGTGGTCCACCTTGACCAGGCTGGACGCGGTGATCTCGTCGAACAGCATGCCGTAGGGGTTGATCAGGAACTGGTCGGGCTGGCCCGGCACGCGCGCCGAGATGTGGGTGAAGATCAGGTCGTCCCAGCCGAAGTGGGCGACCAGCCGGTAGGCGGCGGCCAGCTCGATGCGGGTCTGCCATTCCTCGGCCGTCACCTGGCGGCGGACCTCGGACATCATGGTGTCGTTGCTCATGGGGTGTACCTCTTGGTGGACATCGTGGTGGACATCGTTTGGAGAAAGCATCCGCCGGTTCAGCGCCCCGTCGCGTACTGGTCGCGCAGCTCGCGCTTGAGCACCTTCCCGATGGCGCTGCGCGGCAGCTCGGCAATGAAGCGCAGGTCCGCCAGGCGCTGGGTCTTGCCGGCCCGCTGGTTGTACCAGCCCATGATGTCCTCGGGCAGGGCCGGCTGCCCCGCGCGCGACACCACGTAGGCCACGGGCGTCTCGCCCCATTGCTCGGAGGGCACGCCGACCACGGCCACGTCGTCCACGGCCGGGTGGGCGCGCAGCTGGGTCTCCAGGTCGCTGGGGTAGATGTTGAAGCCGCCGCTGATGATCATGTCCTTGCGGCGGTCGAACAGGGTGAGGAATCCATCGGCATCGAAGCGGCCCACGTCGCCCGTGCGGATGAAGCGCTTGCCCGTGGGGTCGAACCATTCGGCCTCGCGCGTCTTGGCGGGCTGGCCGTGGTAGCCGGTCATCATGCTGGCCGAATGGCCCACGACCTCGCCATCCTCGCCGGGGGCGACCTCGCGGCCGTCCTCGTCGATGAGGCGGATGTCATGGCCCTCGGCGGGCTTGCCCACGGTGTGCAGCTTGTCCTGGTGCAGATGGGCTTCGAGGATGCAGGTGCCGCCGCCTTCGGTCATGCCGTAGAACTCGGTCAGGCTGCCGGGCCAGCGCGCCACCACGTCGGCCTTGAGCTCGGCCCGGAACGGCGCGCTGGTGCAGAACTTGGCGCGGAAGCTGGACAGGTCATGCTCGCCGAACTGCGGCAGCGCCATGATGCGCTGGTACTGCACGGGCACCAGCATGGTGTGGGTGACGCGGTGCTGCTGGGCCAGCTGCAGGTAGCGGGCCGCGTCAAATTTGGGCATCAGCACCACGCAGCCGCCGCTGCCCAGCGTGGGGAAGAACACCACCAGCGTGGTGTTGGAATACAGCGGCGTGGCCAGCAGCGTCGTGCCCTCGGGGCCGTAGCCGTAGACGCTGCCCCGGTTGATGTGGGCCCAGCGCATGCCGTGCGACTGCACGATGCCCTTGGGAGTGCCCGTGGTGCCCGAGGAATAGATGATGTTGAATGGCGCGGCCGGCTCCACGCTCACGGGCGCGGGCTGCGCGCCTTCGGGCGCCAGCCAGTCGTCAAAGGCCCGGCCGGGCGCGGCACCGTCCAGCGAGATGCATTGCAGGGCGCCGTCGGCAGGCACCAGGTCCTGGGCCGTCTTGTCGAGGAACAGGTGGCGCGCCTGGGCATCGCGCAGCATGGAGGCCAGGCTGTCGGCCGTGGAGGACGGCGCCAGCGGCGCAACCACCACGCCCGCGCGCAAGGCGCCCAGGAACAGCGCGGCATAGCGCACCGAGTTCAACGCGCAGATGGCAATCGCCTGGCCGGGCTGCACGCCGTCGCGCTGCAGCGCGGTGGCCACGCGGTCCATGAGGGAGTCAAGCTGCGCGTAGCTCAGCGTCTGCTGGTCGTCGCGCAGCGCGGCATGGGCGGGCTGCTGGCGCGCGTGGCTGCGGATCAGCTCGGCCAGCGTGGTGAAGGGCGCATCGGGCGAAGGCAGGGAGACAGTCATGAGGGACTCCGTTTCACGAATTCACGAATCTCAAGCGGACTGCGCCCGCCAGCCTCCTGGCCCTGCGGGCGCATTGGAGGACAGGCCTACTTGGCGGCCAGGCCCAGGCGGTCGATCAGGACCTTGTCCTTGGCATAGGCCTCGCGCACCCACTGCGCATAGTCGGCGCCGGAGCGGTACCAGGCGTCCTGGTTCAGCTGCTTGAGCACCTCGATGTGGCGCGGGTCATCCATGGCTTTCTTGAAGGCGTCGTGCAGCTTGCGCACCACGGCCGGGTCCATGCCCTTGGGGCCGGCCAGTCCGTAGGGCGAGGTGGAGACCACGCCATAGCCCAGCTCCTTGGCCGTGGGCACGTCGGGCCAGCGCTGGGTGCGCTTTTCGCCGAAGGTCATGAGCAGGCGCATCTGGCCGCCATCCACATAGGTGTCCCAGCCCGAGGCATCGCTTTGCGCGGCCACGTGGCCGCCCAGCAGGGCCTGCTGCAGGTCGGCGTTGCCCTTGAAGGGCACGTGGTTGAGCGTGACCTTGGCGTTCTCGGCCAGCTCCTCCATCAGCAGGTGGGGCGAGGAGCCTATGCCGGTGGAGCCGTACTCGATCTTGCCGGGGCTCTTGCGCGCGGCGGCAATGTATTCGTTGAAGCTCTTGTAGGGCGAGTCCGAGCGCACCGTGAAGCCGAAGGTGTAGCCCGAGACGCCGATGATGTAGGTGAAGTCCGTGACCGGGTTCCAGGCCGTCTTCTGCATGTGCGCCATGCGCAGCATGGACATGGGGAACTGGGTGATGGTGTAGCCATCGGGCTTGGCCGTGCGGGACATGTTGCCCGGGCCCAGCGTGCCGCCCGCGCCGGGCTTGTTCTCCACGATGATGGTCTGGCCCAGCTGCTTGCCCGCGATGTCGGCCAGGGTGCGCATGTGGCGGTCGGTGGAGCCGCCTGCGGGGAAGGGCACGATCAGCGTGATCGGGCGCGTGGGAAAGTCGCTGGCCTGGGCCCATGCCGGTGCGCTGGCGCCCGTGGTGGCCACAAAGACAACAGCCGCAAGCGCAAGGCTGCGGCGGCCAATGGAAATCTGCATATCTGTCTCCTGCATCTCTGAACCAGGTGGGGCCGGGGCACATGCCTTGTGTGCCGCTCTGGCCAGGGCCCGGATACTTCACCCGGGCCCGTTGGCACCGCCTCCCGGTGCGGTGCCTTGCGTTCTTACAGCGACTGCACCAGCTCGGGCACGGCCTGGAACAGGTCGGCCTCCAGGCCGTAGTCGGCCACCGAGAAGATCGGTGCCTCGGGGTCCTTGTTGATCGCCACGATCACCTTGGAGTCCTTCATGCCGGCCAAGTGCTGGATGGCGCCGGAAATACCGGCCGCAATGTACAGCTGGGGCGCCACGATCTTGCCAGTCTGGCCGACCTGCAGGTCATTGGGCGCATAGCCTGCGTCCACCGCTGCGCGGCTGGCGCCGATGGCGGCGCCCAGCTTGTCGGCCAGCGGGGTCATGACTTCGTTGAACTTCTCGCTGCTGCCCAGCGCGCGGCCGCCGGAGACGATGATCTTGGCGGCCGTCAGTTCCGGGCGGTCGTTCTTGGTGACCTCACGGCCCACGAAGCTGCTCTTGCCGTTGTCGCCAGCGGCGGCCAGCTGCTCCACCTGGGCGCTGCCGCCCGTGGTGGCCGCTGCGTCAAAGCCCGTGCCGCGCACGGTGATGACCTTGATCTTGTCGCTGCTTTGCACCGTGGCAATGGCGTTGCCGGCGTAGATGGGGCGCTCGAAGGTGTCGGCGCTGTCCACCTTGGTGATGTCGCTGATCTGGGCCACGTCCAGCTTGGCGGCCACGCGCGGCGCGGCGTTCTTGCCGCTGGCGGTGGCGGGGAACAGGATGTGGCTGTAGTTCGAGGCAATCGCCAGCACTTGCGCCGCAATGTTCTCGGCCAGGCCATCCTTCAGGCTGGCGCCATCGGCGTGGATGACCTTGGACACGCCAGCGATCTGGGCCGCGGCCTGCGCGGCGGCGCCGGCATTCTCGCCCGCCACCAGCACATGCACGTCGCCGCCGCAGGCCAGGGCCGCAGTGACGGTGTTGAGCGTGGCGCTCTTGATGGAAGCGTTGTCGTGTTCTGCAATAACGAGGGATGTCATGTCTGCGAATTCCTTTAGATGACCTTGGCTTCGTTCTTGAGCTTGCTGACCAGGGTCGCCACATCGGGCACCTTCACGCCAGCACCGCGCTTGGCGGGCTCGGCCACCTTGAGCGTCTTCAGGCGCGGGGCCACATCCACGCCCAGCTCTTCAGGCTTGACCGTGTCCAGCTGCTTTTTCTTGGCCTTCATGATGTTGGGCAGCGTGACGTAGCGCGGCTCGTTCAGGCGCAGGTCGGTGGTGATGACGGCCGGCAGGCTCAGGGCCAGGGTTTCCAGGCCGCCGTCCACTTCGCGGGTCACGTTGACCTTGTCGCCAGCGACTTCGACCTTGGAGGCGAAGGTGGCTTGCGGCAGGTCGGCCAGGGCTGCCAGCATCTGGCCGGTCTGGTTGGCATCGTCGTCGATGGCCTGCTTGCCCAGGATGATCAGGCCGGGCTGCTCCTTGTCGACCAGCGCCTTGAGCAGCTTGGCGACGGCCAGGGGCTGCAGCTCCTCGGTGGTCTCCACCAGGATGCCGCGGTCGGCACCGATCGCCATGGCCGTGCGCAGGGTTTCCTGGCACTGGGCCACGCCGCAGGAGACGGCGATGACTTCGGTGGCCACGCCCTTTTCCTTGAGGCGAACGGCTTCTTCGACGGCGATTTCGTCAAAGGGGTTCATGCTCATCTTGACGTTGGCGATGTCCACGCCCGTGCCGTCCGACTTCACGCGGACCTTCACGTTGTAGTCCACGACACGTTTGACGGGTACAAGGATTTTCATGAGAAAGCTCTTTCCTGGTTTTTGAAGTACGACCTACGCGAGAAGGAACAAGGCAAGCGGCTTGCCATGGGGCGCAGCACGTTGTCGCATCCTGTTTGCGTAAGCCCTGTGAAGATGGGCGGTCAGCGGGCCAGGCCGGCCAACCGCTCGTTGATCAGTGCATGGGCCTGGTCCATGATGCCGGAGATCAGCTGCTGCACCGTGGGCACGTCGTGGATCAGGCCGGCCACCATGCCACAGGACCAGACGCCTGCGTCCATGTCGCCGTCATGCATGATGCGCGGATAGACGCCGGCCACCTCGGGCGCGATGTCGGCAAAGGTGATGGCCGCGCCCAGCTCGCGCTCCTTTTGCAGCAGGCGCTCGGTGGCCGGGTTGGTCAGCACGCGCTCGGTGTTGCGCAGCGGGCGCATGACCAGACGCGTGTCCAGCTCGCTGGCCGCGACGATGGCCTGCTTGACGTTGTCGTGCACGGGCGCTTCCTGCGTGACAATGAAGCGCGTGCCCATGTTGATGCCCTCGGCGCCCAGCGCCAGCGCAGCCACCAGCGAGCGGCCGTCGGCCATGCCGCCCGAGGCGACGAAGGGAATCTTCAGTTCTTCGGCCGCGCGCGGCAGCAGGATGAAGTTGGGGATGTCGTCCTCGCCCGGATGGCCGCCGCATTCGAAGCCGTCCACGCTGATGGCATCGCAGCCGATGGCCTCGGCCTTGAGCGCATGGCGCACCGAGGTGCACTTGTGGATGACCTTGATGCCGGCTTCCTTGAGCGCGGGCAGCCATTTCTGCGGGTTGTTGCCCGCCGTCTCCACGACCTTGACGCCGCCTTCGATGATGGCCTTGACGTAGCCCGGGTAGTCGGGCGGATTGACCGAGGGCAGGAAGGTCAGGTTGACGCCGAAGGGCTTGTCCGTCATCTCGCGGCAGCGCGCGATCTCGCGCGCCAGCAGCTCGGGCGTGCGCTGGGTCAGGCCCGTGATCAGCCCCAGGCCGCCCGCGTTGGAGACGGCGGCGGCCAGCTCGGCCAGGCCCACATGGTGCATGCCGCCCTGGATGATGGGATGCTCGATGCCAAAGAGTTCGGTGATGCGTGTCTTCATGTCGATGTCACTCCACTGCAATGCCCTTGTCGCGGATCAGCTGGCCCCAGCGCGTGTAGTCCTGCTGGATGCGCTGGCCCAGCTGGGCGGGATTCTGGTAGGCGGCGATGGCGCCTGCGTTGAGCAGCTTTTCCTGGATGTCCTTGTCGGCCAGGATCTGCTGCACTTCGCTGGCGATGCGGTCGACCACGGCCTTGGGGCTACCCTTGGGCGCCAGCAGGCCGCCCCAGGAGACGGCGTCGTAGCCCTTGATGCCCTGCTCGGCAATGGTCTTGGTGTCGGGCAGCATGGCCACGCGCTGGGGCGATCCCACGGCGATGGCGCGCAGCTTGCCGGCCTGGATGTGGGGCAGCGCGGCCACGAGGTCGGCATACATGATGGGCACCTGGCCGCCGATGGTGTCGGTGATGGCGGGCACGCCGCCCTTGTAGGGCACGTGCTGCATGTCGAAGCCGGCCATCTGCTTGAGCAGCTCCATGCTCAGGTGGCCGAAGCTGCCGGCGCCCGAGCTGGTGTAGTTGAGCGCGACCTTCTGCGCCTTGGCGTGGGCGATCAGGCTCTTGAGGTCGGTGACATCGGGCAGCAGCGTGGGATTGACCACGATGACGATGGGCAGGTCATAGACCGTGGCCACGGGCGTGAAGTCCTTGACGGTGTCGTAGCCGGCCTTCTTGTACAGGTGCGGCGCCAGCAGCGTGGGCGTGGCCAGCATCATCAGCGTGTAGCCGTCGGCCGGGCTCTTGGCGACCTGCACGGCCGCGATGGAGCCGGAGGCACCAGGGCGGTTTTCCACCACCACGGTCTGCTTGAGACGCTCGCCCAGCTTCTGGCCCACGATGCGCGATGCCGTGTCGGTGGGGCCGCCCGCCGGGAAGGGCACGACCAGCCGCAGCATCTTGCTGGGCCAGCCGGTCTCGGCCAGGGCGCCGCCGGCCATGCCGGCCAGCAGCGGGGCTGCGGCCAGGGCCAGAACGCTGCGCCGCGTGGGGCGTGCCGGGGATGCGGGATTGCGCGTGTACATGAAGTCTCCTCTCAAAGCTGTCTCAGCAGTCGTCGGTGGCGGCCCGCTACCGCGGGCCGGAAAAATCAATCAAGCTTCGCGCCGGCTTCTTCCACCAGCGCCTTCCAGATCGGCATGTCGCGCTGGTAGTTCTCGCGGAAGGCCTGCGGGCTGTTCATCAGCGGCATGAAGCCTGCTCCCACGGTGCGCTCCAGCACCTTGGGGTCCTTGGCGATTTCGCGCAGGTGGCCGTAGAGCTGGTCCACGATCTCCTTGGGCACGCCGGCCGGCGCGCCCATGGCCACCCAGCCGTAGATGGCGTAGGCGTCGTCGGTGACGCCCTGTTCATGGATGGTGGGCAGCTTAGGCAGGATTTCCATGCGCTCCTTGCCGGTGACGCCGATGGCCTTGAGCTTGCCCGAGTCGATGAAGGGCTTGGTGTTGAGCGCGCTGGAAAAGCACATCTGCAGCTGGCCGCCGATCAGCTCCTGGATCATGGGCGCCTCGCCCTTGTAGGCGGCGTGGGTCATGTCGGCGTCCATGGTCTTGCTCATGTAGGCACCGGCCAGGTGGGCATACGAGCCCACGCCCCAGGAGCCGTACGAGAGCTTGCCCTTGTTGGCCTTCACGTAGGCCAGCAGCTCCTTCATGTTGTTGGCCGGCACCGAGGGATGGACCACCAGGGTGACGGGTGCCGCCGCGATCTGGGTGACCAGGGCGATGTCCTTTTGCGGGTTGTAGGGCAGCTTGGTGTAGAGGAACTGGTTGATCAGCATGGAGGTGCTGAGCGAGACCAGCAGGGTGTGGCCATCGGCGGGCGCCTTGACCACGGCGTCCGTGCCCAGGATGCCGGCCGCACCCGCGCGGTTGTCGATGACCACGGGCTGGCCCACGCGCTTGGCCAGGGCCTCGCCGATGGTGCGCGCAATGATGTCGGTGGCGCCGCCCGCGTTGAAGGGCACGACCACGCGGATGGGCTTGGTGGGCCACGCTGCCGGCTTGCCGGCCTGTGCGAGGGCGCTGGTGGCACCCGTGGCCAGCAGGCTGGTGCCGCCGATGGCGGCCAGCCCTTGAAGAATGTCGCGGCGTGTGACTTGGTTGCTCATGGTTTTGTCTCCTGGGTATTGCTGTCTATGGGTGCCGTCTTGGTGCGGCATGCAAACCTGGCGGGTCGGGAGCCGGGCATCAATGGCCCCCGTGGAATCAGTCGCGTGATCGGTCCTCTTATCCCTGTTGCGCAGGCGTCTCGGGCAGGGTCAGCACGCCCTTGGACTGCAGCTGCTGCAGCTGCTCGTCGCTCATGCTCAGCAGCCGGTGCAGCACCTCGCGCGTGCCCTCGCCCAGCGTGGGCGGTGCATGGCGGATGGGCAGGCGCTGGCCGTCCAGGCGGTAGGGCGGCGCGAACACGGGCGTGGTGCCGACCACGGGGTGGGGCATGTCCTGCAGCAGGCCGCCACGGCGCGTGCGCTCGCTGGTCAGGGCTTCGTGCAGACCGGCCACGCGGCCGCAGGGGATGCCGGCGGCCGTCAGGCGCTCCAGCAGCAGATCGCGCGGGAAGGAGCGGATCAGTTCCTTGAGCATGGGGCCCAGCTCCAGGCGGTTCTTGGCGCGGTTGACGTTGGTGGAGAAACGCTCGTCCTCGACGATGTCGGGGCGCATCACCACCTGGCGGCAGAACTTGTCGAACTGGGCGTTGTTGCCCACGGCGATGATCAGCGGGCCGTCAGCGGCCTCGTACATGCCGTAGGGAACGATGGAGGGGTGGGCATTGCCGTAGCGCTCGGGGTCATGGCCGAGCTGCATGGCGTCCAGGCCGTAGTAGCCGGTGATCATGATGCCGCTGTCGTACAGCGCCATCTCGATGAGGCGGCCCTTGCCCGTGCGCTCGCGGCGGAACAGCGCGGCCAGGATGGCCTGGGCCGCGTACATGCCGGTCATGAGATCGACCACGGCCACGCCGAACTTGAGCGGCGGCGTGCCGGCCTCGCCGTTGAGCGCCATGAGGCCAGCCTCGCCCTGGATGACCAGGTCGTAGCCGGGGCGCTTGGCCTCGGGGCCGCTGCTGTCATAGCCGGCCACGGCGCAGTAGATGATGCCGGGCTTGATGGCCTTGAGCTGTTCGTAGCCCAGGCCCAGCTTCTCGGCGCCGCCGGTCTTGAAGTTGTGGATGACCACGTCGAACTGGGGCAGCAGGTCGTGGACGATCTTCACGCCCTCGGGGGTCTGCAGGTCCAGCGTGATGGACCGCTTGTTGCGGTTCATGCTGTTGTAGTAGGTGGTCTCGGTCTTGCCGATGCGCAGGCCCCAGTCGCGCGTGTCGTCGCCGCGGCCCGGGTGCTCGACCTTGACCACTTCGGCGCCGAAGTCGGCCAGCACCATGCCGCACAGCGGCCCCGCGAACACGCGCGAGAGGTCGAGCACGCGCACACCCTCCAGCGGGAAGTCGATGTCCTGGTTCTGATCGTTGTGGCTGTCGGCCATGTGCGTTGTCTCCTTGGAAAGTCTTTTAGGTCTTGAGCGGTTTCAGCCGCGCAGCTTGGTGAAGTCGGCGCTGCGCTTTTCGAGGAAGGCGCCAATGCCTTCGCGCGATTCCTCGCTCTCCTGCGAGCGCACCATGTACTGCGCCTCCAGCTCCAGCTGCTCTTCCAGCGTGTTGCGCGGCGCCTGGCGGCACAGGTCCTTGATCAGGGCCATGGCCTGGTCGGGGCCGGTGGCCACCTGGGCGGCCAGCGCCACGGCGTCGGCCTGGGCCTGGCCCGGTTCGGACAGGCGGTTGACGGGGCCCAGGGCGTGCAGGCGCTCGCCGCTGATGCGCTCGCCGGTCAGGCACAGCTCGGTCAGCACCTGGCGCGAGACGAACTCGGCCAGGAAGGCGGTGGCGCCGCCATCGGGCGTGAGGCCGACCTTGACGTAGGCGACCGAGAACACGGCGTTCTTCGCCGCCACCAGCATGTCGCAGGCCAGGGCCAGCGACAGGCCCGCGCCGGCCGCCGCGCCTTCGACGGCGGCGATCACGGGCTTGGGAAAGTCGCGCACGCTGCGGATCAGGTCATGCAGGCCTTCGAGCTTGGCACGTCGCTCCTGCACAGGCAGCTCGCGGCGCTTGGCCAGCTGGCGCAGGTCGCCGCCCGCGCAGAAGTGGCCGCCCTCGCCCGTGAGCACCACGGCGCCCACGGTGGGGTCGGTCGCCGCGCTCTTGAGCGCCGCCGAGACGGCCGCGTAGAACTCGGGCGACAGCGCGTTGCGCGCGGCCACGTTGTTGTTGGACAGCACCAGCACGGCGCCTTCGCGGCGGGTCAGCAGGACTTGGTTCGCTTCGGTCATGGCGGCTTTCCTTGGCTCAGTGCTGGGCGCCCAGGGCGATGTAGCGGGAGAGGTGGTGGTCCTCGTCGCCGAACTGGTGGTCGATCATGACCAGGCGCTTGGCATAGTGGGCCAGGGGCAGTTCCCAGGTCATGCCGATGCCGCCATGCATCTGGATGCTTTCCTCGGCCACCAGGGTGCCGATGCGGCCGATGCTGTACTTGGCGGCCGACAGGGCCTTCTCGCGCGCCACGCGGTCTTCGTCCGCAATGGCGGCGGCCGCGTTGATCACGGCCGAGCGCGCCTGCTCCACTTCCAGCAGCAGGTCGGCCATGCGGTGCTGCAGGGCCTGGAAGCTGCCGATGGGCACGCCGAACTGCTTGCGCGTGCGCAGGTACTCCAGCGTCTGGTCCTTGGCCACGTCCATGGCGCCCACGGCCTCGGCGGTCAGCGCCAGCACGGCGTAGCCGCTGATACGTTCCAGCAGGGACAGGCCCCGGCCTTCTTCGCCCAGCAGTGCGTCTGCGCCGACCTGCACCTTGTCCAGCACCAGCTCGGCCGCGCGGCCGCCCTCGATGCGGTTGTAGCCGCGCTTGGCGATGCCTGCGGCATTGCCGGGGACCAGGAACAGGCTGATGCCGGCCTCGTCGTACTGGCTGCCCGAGGTGCGGGCCGAGACCAGCAGCAGGTCGGCCTTCTCGCCGAAGGCGACCACGCCCTTGGCACCGTTCAGCACCCAGCCGTCGCCGCTGCGCACGGCCGTGGTGGCGACGTTGTTGAGCTCGTAGTGGCTGCCGGGCTCGTCATGGGCCAGGGCCGCGATGGACGTGCCGCCGATGATGGCTGCCAGCTGTTCCTTTTGCGCATCGCTGCCAGCCGCGATCAGGGCCTGGCCCACGACCAGGGCGCCCAGCAGCGGCTCGGCCACCAGGCCGCGGCCCAGGCATTCGAAGACCACGCTGATGTCGAAGCCCTGGCCGCCGAAGCCGCCAGCATCCTCGGGGAACAGCGCGCCGATGGCGCCGATGTCCGCGAACTGCCCGTACAGCAGCGGGCTGTGGCCTTCCTCGCCATAGGCGACGTGGTTGCGCGCCTCGATGGCGTACTGCTCGGAGACGAAGCGGTTGAGGCTGTCCGCCAGCATGCGGCGGTCTTCGGTGTGTTCGAAGTTCATGTTCCGTTTTCCTTGCCGGATCAGAGGCCGAGGATCATCTTGGAGATGATGTTCTTCTGGATTTCGTTGGAGCCGCCGAAGATCGACAGCTTGCGGTAGTTGAAGTACGCGGCGGCGGCCGTGGCGGCAGCCGCGTCGCCGATGGCGGGCTGGTCGTAGCCGGCCTGCAGGGCCTCTTCGATGAAGGGCGCGGCGTAGGGGCCCATGGCGCGGCGCACCAGGGACAGGATTTCCTGGCGGATCTCGGTGCCGCGGATCTTGAGCATGGAGCTTTCGGCGCCCGGCACGCCGCCGCCGGCCACGGCGGCGATCACGCGCAGGTTGGTGGTCTTCATGTTCTCCAGGTCGATCTCGACCTTGGCCAGGCGGGCCGCGAACAGCGGGTCCTGCGTCAGCGGCTTGCCGTTGCGCAGCATGCGGCCGGCGACGGCCTTGAGCTTTTCCAGGCCGGCCACCGAGAAGCCCACGCCCGCGATGTTGGTGCGCTCGTAGGTCAGCAGGTACTTGGCGTAGGTCCAGCCCTTGTTCTCCTCGCCGACCAGATTCTCCACGGGCACCCTGACGTCGGTGAAGAAGACTTCGTTGACCTCGTGCTCGCCGTCCAGCGTGATGATGGGGCGCACTTCCACGCCGGGCGAGTTCATGTCCACCAGCAGGAAGCTGATGCCCTGCTGCGCCTTGGCTTCGCGATTGGTGCGCACCAGGCAGAAGATCATGTTTGCGTGCTGGCCCAGCGTGGTCCAGGTCTTCTGGCCGTTGACGATGTAGTGATCTCCATCGCGCACGGCAGACGTCTTGACCGAGGCCAGGTCCGAGCCCGAACCCGGCTCCGAATAGCCCTGGCACCACCAGTCGGCGCCATTGAGGATGCGCGGCAGCCAGTGGGCCTTCTGCGCCTCGTTGCCGTACTTGATCAGGACGGGGCCCAGCATGCTCAGCCCGAAGGGCACGATGCGCGGCGTGCCCGCCAGTGCGCATTCATGCTCGAAGATGAATTTCTGCACCGCGCTCCAGCCCGGGCCGCCGTGCTGCTCGGGCCAGTGGTTGGCCAGCCAGCCGCGCTCGTTGAGGATGGCGTGCCAGCGCTCCATGTCCTGCTTGGTCAGCTGCAGGCCGTTCTTGACCTTGTGCGACAGGTCCTCGGGCAGCTTGTCCTTGAGGAAGCCGCGAACCTCGTCGCGGAAGGCCAGTTCTTCAGTCGTAAATTGCAAATCCATTGCTATTCCCCAGTAATCCGTGGCGTTGTAAGCCGTTTGCAGCCCTGAAATTGGCGTGCCCCAAGCGAGGGACGCCGAGCAAGGGCCGCCCCGCAGCAAGGGCGTCGTTCCCCTCCCGCGAAGCGAGAGAGGGGGAAGCGGCGCCAGCCGCTCAGGGGGTGCTTATTCAATAAATCTCGAACAGGCCTGCGGCGCCCATGCCACCTGCGATGCACATGGTGACCACGCCCCACTTGGCCTTGCGGCGCCGGCCTTCCAGCAGGATGTGGCCCGCCAGGCGCGCACCCGTCATGCCGAAGGGGTGGCCGATGGAGATGGCGCCGCCGTTGACGTTCAGGCGCTCGTTGGGAATGCCCAGCTTGCGCTGGCAGTACAGGGCCTGGGAGGCGAAGGCCTCGTTGAGTTCCCACAGGTCGATGTCCTCGACCTTGAGACCGTGGCGCGCCAGCAGCTTGGGGACCGCGAAGACGGGGCCGATGCCCATTTCGTCAGGCTCGCAGCCGGCCACGGCAAAGCCGCGGAAGGCGCCCAGCGGGGACAGGCCCAGGCGCTCGGCCTGCCTGGCTTCCATCAGCACGCATGCCGACGATCCATCGGACAGCTGCGAGGCATTGCCGGCCGTGATGAACTGGTCCGGGCCCTTGACGGGTTCCAGCTTGGCCAGGCCTTCCAACGTGGTGGAGGCGCGGTTGCAGTTGTCCTTGGTGGCGACCACGTCGCGGTAGGTGATCTCGCCCGTGTCCTTGTTCTTCTCGGCCATGCGCGTGGCGCAGGCAATGATTTCGTCCTTGAACAGGTCGGCGGCCTGGGCGGCGGCCGTGCGCTGCTGGCTTTGCAGCGAGAAGGCGTCCTGGTCCTCGCGGCTGATGCCGTAGCGGCGCGCCACGATGTCGGCCGTGTCGATCATGGCCATGTACAGCGCGGGCTTGTGCTCGACCAGCCAGGGGTCCATGTCGGTGGGCAGGTTGTTGCCGGGGCGGATGCCCGAGATGGTCTCGATGCCGCCGGCCAGCATGGCGTCCACGCCCTCGGCCACGATGCGGCCCGCCGCGATGGCGATGGACTGCAGGCCCGAGGCGCAAAAGCGCGTGATGGTCGTGCCCGCGATGGACAGGGGCAGCTCGGCGCGCAGCACGGTCTGGCGGCCCAGGTTGCGGCCCTGGAAGCCGTCGGGGTTGCCGCAGCCCAGGATCAGGTCCTCGATCATGGCCGGGTCGATGCCCGAGCGCTCGACCGCGGCCTTGACCGAGAAGGCCGCCAGCTGGGCGGCGGGCGTGACGTTGAACTCGCCGCGGTGCGACTTGGTCAGGGGCGTGCGGGCAGTGGAAACGATGACGGCTTCGCGCATGGTCGGTCCTTGCTTGTCTCTGGAAAATTGTTGTGGTTGTGCACGGCCCTGCCCGCTCTGCGTTGGACGGAGCGGGTCAAGGGCATGGCGGGGAAACGCGGGGGCGGCTTACGCTGCCTTGTTCAAGCTTTCGAAATCGCGGCCTTCGGCGACCAGCTTTTCGAGCAGGGGAGCAGGCTTCCAGAACAGCGCGTCTTCCTTGGCGAATTCGCGGATGTCGGCCAGCACCTTGTCCAGACCTTGCATGTCGGCCCACTTCATGGGGCCGCCACGAAAGCGCGGGAAGCCGTAGCCGGACAGGAAGGTCACGTCCACATCCAGCGGGCGCAGGGCAATGCCCTCCTCCACCACCTTGGCACCTTCGTTGACCATGGCGGCCATGTAGCGGCGCATGATTTCCTCAGGGGTGAACTTGCGCGGCGTCACGCCCTTCTTGACGCGCTCGGCATCGACGATGGCCAGCACTTCGGGGTCGGGCTGGCCGACGCGCGCGCCCTGCGGGTAGAGGTAGAAGCCACGGCCCGTCTTCTGGCCGAACCAGCCGCGCTCGCAGACGCGGTCGGCCACTTCGACGTAGCGGGCCTTGGGATCGCGCGTGGCAGCGCGCCGCTTGCGCGTGGCCCAGCCGATGTCGCCGCCGGCCAGGTCGGTGACCTGGAACGGGCCCATCGGGTAGCCGAAGCCGCGCACGGCCTCGTCGATCTCGTAGGGGCTGGCGCCGTCTTCCATGATGTAGTCGGCAGCCTGCTTGTAGACGGCCAGGATGCGGTTGCCGATGAAGCCGTCGCAGACGCCGGCACGCACGGGCACCTTCTTCATGCGCTTGGCCAGCTCGAAGGCCGTGGTCACCACATCGGGCGCCACCTTGGCGGGCACCACGATCTCCAGCAGCTTCATGATGTTGGCGGGGCTGAAGAAGTGCAGGCCGATCACGTCCTGCGGGCGCGAGGTGGCGGCGGCAATGGCGTCGATGTCCAGGTAGGAGGTGTTGGTGGCCAGCACGGCGCCGGGCTTGCAGACGCGGTCCAGTTCCTTGAACACGGCCTTCTTGACTTCGAGGTCCTCGAACACGGCCTCGATCACCAGGTCCACATCCTTGATGTCGTCATAGGAGGTGCTGGGCGTGTAGCGCGCCATGACGGCGGCCTTGGCCTCCTCGGTCATGCGGCCCTTGGCGATCAGGCCGTTGTAGACCTTCTCCACATTGGCCTGGCCGCGCGCGATGGACTCGGCGTCGCGCTCGATCATGGTCACCACAAGGCCCGCGTCCAGCGCGGACACCGTGATGCCGGCGCCCATGGTGCCGCCGCCGATGACGGCGATCTTGGCAAAGTGGCGCGGCGCAGCGGCCTTGGCTTCGGGAATCTTGGCGGTTTCGCGCTCGGCGAAGAAGGCGTGGATCAGGCCGGCGCGCTGCGGGCTGTTCAGACATTCCACGAACAGGGCACGCTCCTTGGCGATGCCTTCGTCGAAGGGCAGCTCCACGGCGGCGCGCACGCATTCCACGATCTTCAGCGGCGAGAACAGGCCGCGGCTCTTCTTGGCGGTGTCGGCGGCCAGCGCGTCGAGTTCGGCCAGGGCGGCGGCCTTGTCGGCAATCTCGATGTCACGCGTGCGGCGCGGCGCGGTATTGGTTGCCAGCAGCTCGTTGGCGTAGACCAGGCCTGCGGCCGTGGCGTCGGTGCCGTCCACCAGCTTGTCCACCAGGCCGGCGGCCAGCGCGGCCTTGGCCGACAGGTGCTTGCCGCTGAGCATGAGGTCGGCGGCCGCCTTCACGCCCATCAGGCGCGGTGCGCGCTGCGTGCCGCCAGCGCCGGGCAGCAGGCCCAGGTTGACTTCGGGCAGGCCGAGCTTGGCAGCCGGCAAAGCCAGGCGGTAGTGGGCCGACATGGCCACTTCCAGGCCGCCGCCCAGGGCCGGGCCATGGATGGCGGCGACCACGATCTTGTCGGAGGCTTCGAGGCGATTGAGCACCTCGGGCAGCGAGGGCGGCATGGCGGGCTTGCCGAATTCGCGGATGTCTGCTCCGGCGATGAAGGCCTTGCCCTCACCCACGATGAGCACGGCCTTCACGGCGGCATCCGATTCGGCCTGCTCCACGGCAGCCAGCAGGCCGGCGCGCACGGCCTGGCCCAGGGCATTCACGGGGGGATTGTTGATGCTGACCACCAGCACGGCACCATCAAGGCGGGTCTGGACCACGGAAGCCTGGGCTTGTTCGCTCATCTGTATGTCTCCGAACTTGGGTTTTCCACTCAAAACATCCATTCTTGCCACGACAATGGTTCTTTACAATCCCATGAATGATTGACAGACTGTAAAAACGTATTTGACAGTGTTGAACACCCCCCTGAGGCGCTTGCGCGCCTTCCCCCTCTCTGCTTGCTTCGCAAGGGAGGGGGACGACAGCCTCGGTGCGGGGCGGCGCGGCCGGCGTAGGCCCTTCCTCGCTGCCCCTGGCTTTGGAGCGCGCCAGTTTCATAGGCTGTGGGCGAAGCAAAGTATCTGGACATATCCATGGATCTGAACTCGCTGACCCTGCTGGTGGAAATCATCGATAGCGGCAATCTGAGCCAGGCGGCGCGCAAGCTGAAGATGACGCGGGCCAATGTGAGCTATCACCTGACGCAGCTGGAAAAATCGGTGGGGGTGCAGCTGGTGCGGCGCACCACGCGGCGCGTGGAGCCGACCGAGGTGGGGATGCGGATGTACGAGCATGGCCGCGCGATCCAGAACGAGATGATGTCGGCGCGCGAGACGATCACGTCGCTGGGCCAGGGGATGGCAGGCCGCGTGGGGCTGAGCGTGCCCAGCGGCTATGGGCAGATCGTGATGAGCGACTGGCTGATCGAGTTCAAGCGGCTGTATCCGGCCATCGTGCTGGATGTGCTGTTCGAGAACCGGGCCGACCATTTGCGCGACGAGGTGGACATCGCCATCCGCGTGATCCAGGAGCCGCCGCTGTCGGTGATTGCGCGCAGCCTGGGCAATGTGCACTACGTGGCCTGCGCCTCACGCGAGTATGCGCAGCAGCACGGCCTGCCCACCACGCTGTACGAGCTGCGCAACAGCCCGCTGATCACGGCCGGCGTGATGGGCCGCCAGCTGCGCCTGTCGGCCTACCAGGGAACGGACCGCCAGGAGGTGCTGCTGGCGCCGACCATGATCTCCGAGCACTTCCCGTTCCTGCGCCAGGGCATTCTGGCGGGCCTGGGCGTGGGCCTGGTGCCCGACTACGTGGTGCAGGACAAGGTGGCCAGCGGCGAGGTGGTGCTGACCCTGCAGGAGTACCGCCTGAGCATCTTCGGCACCCACATGTACCTGCTGTACCTGCCCGACCGTCATCAGACACGGGCCGTGCGCACCTGCATCGACTTCCTGCTGGCCAAGGCCGGCCAGGGTGGCAGCGGCAGCGGCGACGCTGCCGCCACCTGACTCAGCGGCGATACCAGCCGCCCGGACGCTGGTACCAGCCACGCGGGCCATGGTCCCAGCCGTGCGGACGCCAGGCATAGCCGGGATGCGGCGGCGCGGCCCAGTAGCCGGGGCGCCAGGCATAGCGGCCGCCACCCCAGCCCCAGGAGCCGCCGATCCAGACATGGACGGGCGAGGGAGCGACCGGAATGACCTCGGTCTGCAGGGGCGGCGGCGCCATGGGCGCGTAGACCACCTCGCCCGAAGGACCTACGGGATAGGCAGGCGCCACCACGCAGCCGGTCAATGCCACGGTGGCGGCAGCCAGGACCAGGGCCGGAACCAGGCGACGGCCCGGCGTTTGAATCGATACAGACTTCACGATGCACTCCTGGCCGCACTTCGGGCGGCCATGCAGATACAACGAAAAAGCCCCTGCCGGTTGTTGACAGGGGCTTGTGAAGCCTGGGTAAAGATCAAGTCTGGCTGTACCTGAGGTTGAGACGGGCCCTACATCCAAGGGTTCAAGACGCGCACTCCATGAACATGGAACGGCTCGAAATCCTTGATGTTGCGGGTGACCACGCACAAGCCATGCACCTTCGCCGTGGCCGCGATCAGGCTGTCGGCCAGCGGCCGCGGCGCAGGCACGTGGTAGGCCGCGTTTTCCATGGCAACCATCGCATCCACTGGCAGCACACGCCCCTGAAAGGCCGTGAACACGCGTTCCACCAGCCAGCGGCGCAGCACCTGCCCGGCAATCGGGTCTTGCCGGGCTTTCAACTGCACGCCTTTCTCCAGCTCCATCAGCGTGATCGCGCTGATGAAAAGGGACTCGGCCGCGACCGATTGCGCCCAGGCCACAACGCCATCGTTCGCGCGGCCCGACGATGCCTTGCGCAGTTCGGAAACGATGTTGGAGTCCACCAGATACATCAGGACAGGTCCACGGCGCGCGGCAAATCCTTCGTGCGCTCAATGTCGAAATCGATATCGGCGGCCTCGGGCATGGCCAGCAATTGAAGAATGTTCCGGGTCTGCCCCGACAGTTCACGGAATTTCTCAATGCTCATCAGCACGTGGGCAGGTTGCCCCCGGTCCAGGATGTAGACCACGTCATCACCGCTGGCCGCTTTCTTGGCAGCGGAAACATGCTGGTTGAATTCACGGCTGCTGAAGGTCGAAATCTGCATGACGCACCTCCGTCAAAGAAAATGCTTGTACGTTACTACATTCGCATAAATGCAGCACCGGACAAGCATTTCTGATGGGGCTTCGGGAAGCGGAGCCCAGTCGATGACCGGGCCCCACCGGGCAGGCTCCAGCGTGTCGAACCTGATCCTGAATCAGAGGTTCTGCGCGTTCTGCAGCGCGGCAATACGCTCTTCGATCGGCGGGTGGGTAGAGAACAGCTTGCCGATGCCACCGGCAATGCCCATGGCGGCCACGCTCTTGGGCAGCTCGCCGGGGTGCATGCCGCCCAGGCGGGCCAGGGCATTCATCATGGGCTGCTTGCGGCCCATGAGCTGGGCGGCGCCCGCGTCGGCGCGGAATTCGCGCTGGCGCGAGAACCAGGCCACGATGATGGCGGCCAGGAAGCCCAGCACGATGTCCAGCACGATGGTGGTCACGTAGTAGCCGATGCCGGGGCCCGAGCTGCTTTCGTCGTTCTTGCGCAGGAAGCTGTCCACGGCATAGCCGATGACGCGCGACAGGAAGACCACGAAGGTGTTCATCACGCCCTGGATCAGGGTCATGGTCACCATGTCGCCATTGGCGATGTGGGCGACCTCGTGGCCGATCACGGCCTCCACCTCTTCGCGCGTCATGCCTTCCAGCAGACCCGTGGACACGGCCACCAGGGCCGAGTTCTTGAAGGCGCCGGTGGCGAAGGCATTGGGCTCGCCCTCGTAGATGCCGACTTCGGGCATGCCGATGCCGGCACGGTCGGCGAAGCCGCGCACGGTGTTGACGATCCAGGCCTCATCGGCGTTGCGCGGCTCGTTGATCACGTGCACGCCCGAGCTCCACTTGGCCAGCGGCTTGGAGATCAGCAGCGAGATGATGGCGCCGCCAAAGCCCATGATGAAGGCGAAGCCCAGCAGGGCCCCGAGGTTCAGGCCATTGGAGGTCAGGAAGCGGTTGACGCCCAGCAGGCTGGCGACGATGCCCAGCACCACCACGACGGCGACGTTGGTCAAAAGAAAAAGTGCGATGCGTTTCATCAGTGGGTTCTCCACAAAGTGGGGAAAGGGGGGAAGGATCTGGGCCCTGCAGCGTTGAAAAGTGAGGGCCCCACCGGCTGTTTTCAAGCCGGGTCCTGCGCCGTTGCCATTCCTTGTTGTGATGCTTGTGCGGAACGGGGCGCCCGGAACACGAGAGAGTCATCATAGAAGGAAAAGTTCTCGTTCTCGTGGCACCAGCCGGGCACGCCCAGCACGGGCAAGGGTGCAAAAGGCTTGCACGCCAGGGTGTCGGCCTCCAGCCAGATGCTGCCGGCCAGCCAGTCGTCGATGTCCGCCGTGGCGGGGCCTGCCGTGGCGCCTGCACCATCCGTGTGCACGCACAGCACATGGGCCGTGATGGGCTTGCGCGGCTGCACCAGCTTTTCCAGCAGCGCATGGCCTATGGGCAGCAGCCTGGCCTGGCGCCACAGCGCGCGCTGCTCCACGAAGAGCTGGTGCCAGCGCCGGTGCCGCAGCGCCTCGCACAGCGCGGCCGGCGCCAGCAGCAGCGCGCCGTTCTCGTCCAGCACGGTGACGGCATCGCGCAGCGGCCCGCGCTGCGCGCCCACGCCCGCCTGGGCAATGGCGCGGGCCTGCAGGGCATTGCAGCGCTGCTTGAGCGCGGGCCAGCGCAGCCAGATCAGGCCGTTGAAGAAGTCATGCAGGTTGTCGCGCGTGGGAATGCAGCGCGTCTCGAAGATGAATTGCTCGTAGGCCTTGCCTTCGGGCAGATCGTGCTGGGGCACAAAGCGCCAGGGCAGCGCCTGCGCATCGGCCAGCGACTGCAGGGCCTGCCAGACCGGCCGGCCCTGCGCCACCTGCAGGCAGGCCGCCCTGCCCTGCGTTTGCAGCCCCTGCAGCCAGGGCGCATTCCAGTCGATGGGAAACGTCAATTGCCGGACGGCCTGGACTGCGCCTTGGCCAGGCGCTTGTCGCGCACGGCCACGCGCGAGGTGCCCTCGTCGCGCATCTCGAACGCCTGCGTGGCCGCCAGCAGCTTGGTGAGCGTGGCGTAGCCGTAGTTGCGCGCATCGAACGAGGCCTTGTTGCCGATCTGCGCGCCCACGGCGCCCACATGGGCCCAGCCGCTTTCATCCTGCGTGGCGTTGACGGCGCTGCGCAGCATGGCCAGCAGCCGCTTGTCCTGGCGCAGTTCCTGGCTGGGAACGCGCAGGCAGGGACGCTGGGGCTGGGCTTGGGGTTCTGCCGAGGGTTCGTTCTCGGCCTGGGCCGGCGCACGCTCCTTTCCAGCGCCGTTCGGCGGCTGGGGAGCGGTAGCCACTGCGGCTGCAGCCACGGGCGGCACCGCCGCCTGGCCCGCCTCATGCGCGGCGTCCTGGCCATTGCCGTTGGCTGGCGCCGCCTCGCCCAGCGCTTCCAGGTACAGGAAGCGCGAGCAGGCATTGACGAAGGGCTGGGGCGTCTGCGCCATGCCGAAGCCGTAGACGGCCGCGCCCTTGGAGCGCAGGTGCATCACCAGCGGGGTGAAGTCGGCGTCGGAGGAGACGATGCCGAAGGCGTCGGGCCGCTCGGTGTAGAGCAGCTCCATGGCGTCCACGGTCATCGCCATGTCGGTGGCGTTCTTGTGCTTGGAGTAGTCGAACTGCTGCATGGGCCGCAGTGCGAAATCGAGCAGCTTGCGCTGCCAGCCGCTGAGCGAATGCTTGGTCCAGTTGCCGTAGGCGCGGCGGATGTCGATGACGCCGAAGGTCGACAGCTCGGTCAGGATCTCGTCGATCATCTCGGCCGGCGCGTTGTCGGCGTCGATCAGCAGGGCGATGCGCGGTTGCGGCTCAGGCATGGCAATCCTCTGGCGGGTGGCAGTCCCGCCAGCTTAAACCAGCTTCCAGGGCAAGGCTTCGCCCGAACGCAGCGGCTTCAGTTGCGCCTCGCCGAAGGCGAAGCTGTCCGGCGGCGTCCAGCTTTCGCGCACCAGGGTGATCTTGCCGGTGTTGCGCGGCAGGCTGTAGAAGTCCGGGCCGTTGAAGCTGGCGAAGGCTTCGAGCTTGTCCAGCGCGCCGGCATTGTCGAAGGCCTCGGCATACATCTCGATGGCGGCATGGGCGCTGTAGCAGCCCGCGCAGCCGGTGGCGTGTTCCTTCAGATGGGCCGCGTGCGGCGCGCTGTCCGTGCCCAGGAAGAACTTGGGCAGGCCGCTGGTGGCCGCCTCGACCAGGGCCAGGCGGTGCGTCTCGCGCTTGAGCACGGGCAGGCAGTAGTAGTGCGGACGGATGCCGCCCGTGAAGATGGCGTTGCGGTTGAACAGCAGATGCTGGGGCGTGATGGTGGCGCCCACGAAGCGGTCGGCCTCGGTCACGTACTGGGCGGCTTCGCGCGTGGTGATGTGTTCGAAGACGATCTTGAGTTCGGGGAAGTCGCGGCGCAGCGGGATCAGGTGCTGGTCGATGAAGGCGGCCTCGCGGTCGAACAGGTCGATGTCGCTGCTGGTGACTTCGCCGTGCACCAGCAGCAGCAGGCCTTCGCGCTGCATGGCTTCCAAAGTGGGGTAGATCTTGCGCAGGTCGGTGACGCCGTGGTCGCTGTTGGTGGTGGCGCCTGCCGGGTAGAGCTTGCAGGCCACGACGCCGGCCGCCTTGGCGCGCACGATTTCCTCGGGCGGCAGGTTGTCGGTGAGGTACAGCGTCATCAGCGGCTCGAAGGCCATGCCCTCGGGCACGGCCGAGAGGATGCGCTGCTTGTACTCCAGCGCCTGCTCGGCGGTGGTCACCGGCGGCTTGAGGTTGGGCATGATGATGGCGCGCGCAAACTGCGCGGCCGTATGCGGCACCACGCTGCGCATGGCTTCGCCATCGCGCACGTGCAGGTGCCAGTCATCGGGACGGGTGATCGTGAGGGTGTTGGTGGAGGCGGTCATTCCGCCATTTTCCCATCGCCGCGAAACCGCGGGCCAATTGCGGGGCACGCCACCCTCGGGACTGGCGCGTGGCTAACGCGGTCGCAGGTGCTGCGGCCCCAGCTGCTGCAGGTTTTGCAAGCCGATCAGGGCCATGTTGCGCCGCATCTCGGCCGCCAGGATGGCGATGGCGTGCAGCACGCCGGCCTCGCCGCCCACGGCGCCCGCATAGTTGAAGGGCCGGCCCACGAAGACGAAGTGTGCGCCCAGGGCCAGCGCCACCAGCACGTCGTTGCCCCTGCGAAAGCCGCTGTCAATCATCACCGGGTAGTCCGGCCCCAGCGCCTCCACCACCAGGGGCAGCATGTGCAGGGGCGAGACCGCGCCATCGAGCTGGCGGCCGCCGTGGTTGGACAGGATGATGGCGTCGGCCCCGGCATCGCGCGCGGCCAGCGCGTCCTGCGGGCTGAGGATGCCCTTGACCATGAGGCGGCCCTTCCAGCGCCGGCGTATCAGGGCCAGGTGTTCCCAGCTCAGGTGGTCGCGCGCGCCGAAGTCGCGCGTGACGGTGGACGAGAGAATGGGCGCGCCGCGCGTGGCCTGCGAGTTCTCGAAGTGCGGCATGCCGTGCCGCACCAGGGTGCGCAGCGCCGTGCCCAGCAGCCAGCGCGGATGGGTGATGCCCTCCCACGCCAGGCGCAGGCCGGGCCGCAGCGGCGTCGAGAAGCCCGCGCGGATGTTGTTCTCGCGGTTGCCCGACACGGGCGTGTCCACGGTGACGACCAGGGTGGCGAAGCCTGCGGCTTCCACGCGCCCCAGCAACTGCACGATGCGTTCGGTCTCGCCCGGCACATAGGCCTGGAACCAGGCCTGGGGATTGGCCTGAACCACCTCCTCCATGCGGATCAGCGAGGTGCCGCTCAGGATGGCCGGGATGCGGGCGGCCGCCGCCGCGCGCGTTTGCACCAGGTCGCCCCGGTAGGCCGACAGCGCGCTGATGCCCATGGGCGCGATGCCGAAGGGCGCAGCCCAGGTCTGGCCCAGCAGCGGTGTGGCCAGCGTGCGCCGCGAAGTGTCGGTGAGCACGCGCGTCACCCAGCGGTGGGCATCGAAGGCCTCGCGGTTGGCGCGCAGGGATTTGTCGGTCTCGCAGCCGCCGCTGACGTAGGCGAAGATCGGCGCAGGCAGGTGGTGGCGCGCCGCCCGCTCGAAATCATCGAGCGACAGGATGCGCCTGAGCCTGCGCGGCGTGGAGGAGGCCTGGCCCGCGCCCAAGAGTGCGGGTGGAGGTGCGGAGGAACTGGGGGTGTCGAGCCGGTCGACCTCGATTGGGGCTGCCATGGTCAGTTGATCTGGAACTTGCCCTCGCGGATCAGCTTGCCCCATTTGGCGTGCTCGCTGCGAATCCACTCGCCGAACTGCGCGCCATTGGCAGGCGTGGCCATGCTGCCTTCCTGGGCCAGCTTCTCTTTGACCTCCTTGGTGGCCAGCAGCTTCATGGTCGCGTCGGCAATGCGCTCGGCGATGGGGGCGGGCAGGTTGGCCGGCCCCACCAGGCCCAGCCAGGTGGAGGCCTCGAAGCCCGGATAGCCCTGCTCGGCCACCGTGGGCACATCGGGCAGGGACGGCACGCGCTGGGCCGAGGTGACGGCCAGCGCACGGATCTTGCCCGTGGCCAGTTGCGACATCACCGACACCGTGTTGCCGAAGTACAGGTCCACCTGCCCGCCCATCAGGTCGGTGAGCGCGGTATTGGCGCCCTTGTAGGGCACCTGCAGCACCTCGATGCCCGCGCGGCGGGCCAGCATTTCCCCGGCCAGGTGGCCTACCGTGCCATTGCCGGCCTGGGCGATGCCGTAGGTGCCGGGCCTGGCCTTGGCCGCCTTGATGAAGTCCTGCAGGTTCTTGAAGGGCGAGTCGCGCCGCACGGTCAGCACCACGGGCTGCAGGGCCACGCTGGCGATGGGCGTGAAGTCCTTGAGCGCATCGAAGGGCATCTTGGCGTAGAGGCTGGGATTGATGGCCAGGTTGGCGGCCTGCCCCATGCCGATGGTGTAGCCGTCCGGCGCGGCCTTGGCCACGGCATCCAGGCCGATGTTGCCGCCCGCGCCGGGCTTGTTGTCTATGACCATGGTCCAGCCCATGGCGAGGTTGAGCCGGTCGGCCACCAGGCGCGAGGTGGCATCCGTGCCGCCGCCGGGCGGAAACGGCACGACCAGGCGCACGGGCCGCTGCGGCCATTCGCCCTGGGCCAGCGCCAGTGCAGGGAAGGCCGTGGCCAGGGCGGCGGCAGCGCCGCCCAGAAGATGCCGTCTGCGCATTGTCATTGTTTGTCTCCTTGGGATCGTTATGGCGGGAAAAGTCGGGCGCGGCCTGCGCGCTAGACGCTAGACCGGCAGGCCCTTGGCGCGCAGCACGGCGTCGAAGCGCTCGGGGTCGGCCGTGCCGCTGCGGTTGGTCTCGCGGATGACGGCCTCGCGGGCCAGGTGGGCCTGGCTGCGGCGCAGCACCTCGGCGGCCTCGGCCGCGGGCACGGCGATCACGCCGTCGGCATCGCCCACGATCAGGTCGCCGGGCAGCACGGCCAGGCCGGCGCAGGCCACGGGCACATTGATCTCGCCCGGGCCGTCCTTGCTGGGCCCGCGGTGCGTGTGGCCGCGCGCAAAGATGGGCATGCCGTCCTGCGCCCATTCGCACAGGTCGCGGATGGCACCGTCGATGACCAGGCCGCCCAGGCCGCGCGCCAGGCAGGTGGTGCGCATCAGGCCGCCGACCAGGGCCTGCGAGACATCGCCACCGCCGTCGATGACCAGCACATCGCCGGGCTGCACCATCATCAGCGCCTTGTGGATCATGAGGTTGTCGCCGGGCCGCACGCGCACGGTGACGGCGGGGCCGCAGAGAACGGCCTCCAGCCGCGCGTGGTACTGGCGCAGGCCGATGGCGCCGACATTGCGGCTCATGGCGTCGCCGATGGCGGCCACGGGAATGGCCTTGAAGGCCTGGACGACGCCGGCCTCGGGGCCTGCGGCGCGCGGATGGATGCGGTAGCCCGCAGGCCATTGGCTGGATGGGGTGGTCATGGCAAATCTCCGGGAAAAACAGCTCAGCGCAGAACCTCGGGGTTCACGCAGTGGGACGGATCGGCGGGGCTGCCCTGCAACCAGCCCAGCACATTGGCGGCGGCCATGCCGGCCATGGCCGCCAGCGCGGCGGGCGTGGAGCCGCCCACATGGGGCGTCAGCACCACGTTGTCCAGCGCGGCCAGGGCGTGGCCTACAGGCAGGGGCTCCTCGGCCATGGTGTCCAGGCCGGCGGCGGCCAGGTGGCCGCTGCGCAGGGCATCGATCAGCGCCGCCTCGTCCACCACCTCGCCCCGCGCGGTGTTGACCAGCAGGGCGCCGCGCGGCAACTGGGCGATGCGGCCGGCATCGAGCAGATGGCGCGTGCGGGCATTCAGGGGCACGTGCAGGCTGAGCACATCGGACAGGGGCAGCAGCTCGTCCACCGAGCCCAGCATGCGCACGCCCGCCACGGTGCCGGGCCCTGGGGCGCAGGCCGGATCGAACGCAGGGTCGAAGGCCACCACCTGCATGCCCAGCGCCAGCGCCACGCGCGCCACGCGCTGGCCCACCTGGCCAAAGCCCAGCAGGCCCAGGGTGCGGCCGCTCAGCTCCAGGCCGTCCTGGGCGCGGGACCAGCGGCCGGCGCGCAGCTCGGCATCCATCCAGGCGATGCGGCGGGCGGCCGCGAACATCAGGCCCAGCGTCATCTCGGCCACGGACTGGGCATTGGCGCCCGGCGTCACATAGACCGGAATGCCCCGCTGGCTGGCCGCGGCCACATCGATATTGCTCACGCCCACGCCGTGCTTGGAGATGACCTTGAGCGTGGGACAGGCTGCGATGGCAGCGGCCGACAGCGTGGCCGTGCGCGAGATCACCGCATCGACGCTCTCGCGTGCCAGCACGGCGGCAACCTCGGCCTCGCCGCCGCCGTCTTGCAGGTACAGCACGCGGCAGTGCGCCGCCTGCAGGCGCTGCAGCCCGGCGGGCGCCAGGCGTGGCGCGGTCACGAAAACGGTGGGCGGGTGGGTAGTGGCGGTCATGGGAACGGGCAATCCGCTTTGTCGATGCACCGCATTCTTGTGAGCGCCACCCATTCCGTCCATTCGATAATGTTCATTCAAACATCACTTTTATTCATCGATGGACCTGCACCTGCGCGACCTGCGCTTCTTCGAGATCGTGGCCGACCTCGGGCACCTGGGCCGGGCCGCAGAACAGCTGGGGCGCACCCAGCCCGCGCTGAGCAAATGCATACAGCGCCTGGAACTGACCGTGGGCGGCGCGCTGTTCGAGCGTGCCGGGCGCGGCATACGCCTCACGCCGCTGGGCGATGTGCTGCTGGCCCGCGCGCGCATGCTGCGCAATGCCAGCCAGGAGGCGCTGCGCGAGGTGCGCGACTTCAACGAAGGCCATGCCGGCCATGTGCGCATCGGCAGCGGGCCGGTGGCCGCCGACCACCTGCTGCCCGAGCTGTGCAGCAAGGCCCTGGCCGACGGGCGGCGCATCACCATCAGCATCGTGATCGGCCCCAGCTGGGAACTGCGCGACCGCCTGCGCGAGGGCCAGCTGGACCTGCTGATCGGCCTCACGGCCGAGGGCGATCCGGAGCTGGTCTCCCACCCGATTGCCGAGGATGTGGTGGTGGTCGCGGCGCGCCAGGACCATCCCGTCTTCGAGCGCCAGCGCATCACCATGGCCGCGCTGCTGCGCCATCCCTGGGCCCTGCCCAGCGCCAACATTCCCAGCCGGCAATGGCTGGACCAGGCCTTCACCTCGCGCGGCATGCCGGCGCCCACGGTGCAGGTGGAGGCGGGCTCCATCCCGCTGCTGCCGCGCATGGTGGCCAAGACCGATCTGCTGACCTTCGTCTCGCGCCACACGCTGCGGCTGGAGCGCAGCCGCACGCTCAGGGAAGTGCGCCTGCCAGCCACCACGCTGCGCCGCCACCTGGGCGTGACCTGCCGGCGCGACGGCTATCTGTCGCCCGCGGCCCGGCACATGCTGGAGCTGCTGCGCGCCGACGGCCAGGCCCTGTTCGGCGAGGATGCCTCGCCTCTGGACGAGGACTGATTCCAGCGGACCGGGGCTAGGGCCCCGGCCGCGCGCCCGCATCGGCCAGGCGCAGCAGGCCCGCCAGGTCGACGATGGTCAGCCGGCCATAGGCGGCCTGCAGCAGGCCGCGCTGCTCCAGCAGGCGCAGCTCCTTGTTGATGGTCTGGCGCGAGACCGACAGCATGGCGGCCAGGTCGCTCTGCGAGATGCGCAGCACCACGCCCTGCCCGTCGGGCGCGGGCTGGCCATGCGTGGGGGCCAGCCGCGCCAGCAGCTCGGCCACGCGGTTGTCGATGTTGCTGAAGGCGTGGCGCTGCTGGACGACGATCAGCTCGTGCATGCGCGCCAGCACCAGCAGGCAGATGTCCTTCCACAGCGGCGGATGGGCATCGAGCAGGGCCAGGAAGGACTCGCCGGGAATCTCCACCAGCACCGTGGGCTGGTGCGCGTGGTAGTCGTAGACGAATTGCGTGTGCTCCAGCAGCCGCGCCAGGCCGACGATGTCGCCCGCGCTGTGCATGGACAGCACGAAGCGCGAGCCCGTGGCGTCCACGCCGCCCACCTCCACGCAGCCCGAAGCCACCACCAGCACCTCGCGCCGCTTGGGGTCGGCGGCGCGCACCTGCTGGTGGCGCTCGTAGCGGCCCAGGCGGGACAGCGCCGTCAGCTCATCCAGCACCTCGGGCGGCCAGTTGCGCAGCATGCGGCACAGGCCCAGGGCGCGGCGGATCAGCGCCGAAGGGTCGGCCACGGGAGCAGGCTTGGAGCGCATGGTTCTCTCACGATGTCGAAGGCCCCGGGTTAGTCCGGTGCCCATGTACCGCCATTTGTCAATGGCTTGACAGAGTGCATCCCCTGTCGCTCGGGATAGTAGCAAGCAAGCCACCGGGCAAAGCATCCGGGGCGCTACCAAGGAGACAAGTTCGTGAAGCACAAGCATTGGCTGGCCGCCGGCGGCATGGCGGCCCTGGGCACGTCCGCGTGGGCCCAGAGCAGCGTGGAGATGTTCGGCATCGTCGATGTCCACATCAACAGCGCAAGGTCGGGCGCCACGCGCCTGAGCCGGCTGGAGGACGGGGGCAGCGCGGCATCGCGCATCGGCTTTCGCGGCAGCGAGGACCTGGGTGGCGGCCTGCGCGCCCAGTTCATGCTGGAGGCCGGCGTGGCGCCGGACACGGGCCTGGGCACCATTCCCGGCCCGGGCCTGGCCTTCACGCGGCAGGCCTGGGTGGGACTGAACAGCGGCTGGGGCGCCGTGGAGATGGGCCGCATGTATACGCCCATGTTCGGCGCGCTGTTCCGGGCCGATCCGCTGGGCATGAACGCGCTGTTTTCCTCGCTGAACCTGGTGTCGGCCACCGATGCCCAGGCCGGCCTGCGGCCGTTTGCAGCGCGGGCCAACAACCTGGTGCGCTACCGCACGCCGGCAAGCCAGCCCTGGCTGGCGGACCTGGCCTATTCCTTTGGCGAAGCGGCTTCGCCGAACAGCAGCAACGGCCGCCTCTATGGCGCCACGCTGGGCTGGAACCAGAAGCCCTGGTTCCTGGCCTACAGCTTCCAGAAGTCCGTGGAAGGCAGCGCCGCCGCGCCCGTGGCCGCGCCCGCCACCAGCCAATACCAGGCACTGTCGGCCAGCTGGGAGGCCCTGGACGGCCTGCGCCTGACGGGCAACTACGTCATCAACCGCGTGGACCGTGCCGGCACACCCAAGGCGAAGCTGGCCCAGCTGGGCGCCGATTGGAGCGTGGATGCGCGCTCCAAGCTGCTGGTCTCGGTGGCGCGGCGCGAGGTGGGCGGCACGGACCGCGCCCAGAACACCTGGACGCTGGGCTACGACTACGCGCTGAGCAAGCGCACCGTGCTCTACGCGCGCTGGCTGCAGCTGGGCAATGCGGCCAATGCCTCGGCCGCCATTGCCAACGTGCCGGTGGCCGCCAACAGCGGCGACGGCGTGCGGTCCCTGGCGCTGGGTGTGCGCCACAACTTCTGAGGGACACACATGACCGACAGCCATTGCTTTGACACCTCCCGGCTCGACGCGCTGTTCGCGCCGCGCTCCATCGCCGTGGTCGGCGCCTCGGACCAGGCCAGCAAGATCGGCGGCATTCCGCTGGACTACCTGCTGCGCTTCGGCTACGGCGGCGCGCTGTATGCGGTGAACCCGCGCGCCAGCCGCGTGCAGGGCCTGCCCGCGCACGAGCGGCTGGCCGCCATCGGCGCGCCGGTGGACCTGGCCATCGTCGCCGTGCCGCAGTCGCAGGTGGCCGGCGTGCTGGAGGATGCGGCCGCCGCGCGCGTGCAGTCCATGGTGCTGTTTTCCTCGGGCTATGCCGAGACCGGCTCCGAAGGCACGGCCGCCCAGCAGGCGCTGGCGCGGCGCGCGCAGGAGGCGGGCATACGCCTCATCGGCCCGAACTGCCTGGGCTTCATGCGCCCCGGCCACCAGGTCTATGCCACGTTCTCGCCCGCGCCGGGCGGCGGGCTGGTACGGCCCGGGCGCATCGGCATGGTCAGCCAGTCGGGCGCCTTCGGGGCCTATGCCTACAGCCTGGCGCGCGAGCGCGGGCTGGGCCTGTCGCTGTGGGCCACCACGGGCAACGAGGCCGATGTGCAGCTGGCCGATGGCCTGGCCTGGCTGGCCCGGGACCCCGAGACCGACGTGATCATGGCCTACATGGAGGGCTGCCGCGACGGCCCCCGGCTGCGCGCGGCCCTGGCCCTGGCGCAGGAGCGCGGCAAGCCCGTGGTCATGTGCAAGGTGGGCACCAGCGCCCTGGGCGCGGCCGCCGCCGCATCGCACACGGCCTCGCTGGCGGGCAACGATGCCGTCTATGACGCGGTGTTCCGCCGCTACGGCGTGCTGCGCGCGCATTCCATCACCGACTTCTTCGCGCTGGCGGCCAGCGCCTCCATCGCGCGGGCCCCCAAGGGGCGGTCCATCGGACTGTTCACGGTCTCGGGCGGCGTGGGCGCCATGATGGCCGACGACGCCAGCGCAGCCGGCCTGGACGTGGCACCGCTGTCCGATGCGGCCCAGCGCCAGCTGCGCGAATGGGTGCCGTTTGCCGCGCCGCGCAACCCCGTGGACATCACGGGCCAGGTCACCAACGACATGACGCTGCTGGAGCGCAGCGCCCGCCTGATGCTGGCCGACCGGCAGTTCGACAGCTGGCTGGGCTTCTTCGCGGCAGGCGGCCTGTCCGACGCCTTCTGGCCCGTGCTGCAAAGCCTGGTGCAGACGCTGCGCACCCACCATCCCGACACCCTGCTGGCCGTCAGCACGCTGTGCCCGCCCGAGCGCCGCGATGCGCTGGAGGCGCTGGGCTGCCTGGTGTTCGCCGACCCGGGCGCGGCCATACGCTGCATTGGCGCACTGGCCCGCCTGCATGAAACACCGCAGGCGCTGCCCGCGATGGCCGATGCAGGCAGCGCACTGCACCTGCCGGCGGGCACGCTGTCGGAGCAGCGCAGCATGGCCCTGCTGGCCGAGGCCGGCGTGCCCGTGGTGCCGCACCGGCTGGTGCGCACGGCGGCCGAGGCAGCGCAGGCCGTGCAGGCCGCGCAGGAGATGGGCGGACGCATTGTCCTCAAGGTCTGCAGCGATGCCATCGCCCACAAGTCCGACGTGGGCGGCGTGGCACTGAACCTGACGGATGCGGCCGGCGCCCAGGCCGCCTTCGACCGCATCCTGGCCAATGCGCGCCAGGCCCGGCCCGATGCGCACATCGACGGCGCGCTGGCCGCGCCCATGGTGCAGGGCGGCGTGGAGTGCATCGCCGGCGTGCACCGCGACCCGGTATTCGGCCCGGTGCTGATGTTCGGGCTGGGCGGCATCCATGCCGAGATCCTGCGCGATGTCTCGCTGCGCCTGCTGCCCATCACGCGCGACGACGCGCTGGCCATGGTGCGCGAGCTGCGGGCCTTCGCCGTGCTGGACGGCGCGCGCGGCCGCCCCCGCGTGGACCTGGACAGCATTGCCGACACGCTGTGCGCCCTGGCCGGCTTTGCGCAGCGCGCAGGCGCCACGCTGGAAAGCGCCGAGATCAACCCCCTGATCGTCCGCCCGCGCGAGGACGGCGGCTGCGTGGCCGTCGATGCGCTGGTCATCGGCAGGGAGGCTGCATGAAAGCCAATGCCCATTCCATCTCCCGCCCGGAGGCCACCATGAACACACCCCTGCTGCGCACCGCCGCACTGACCTGCCTTGCACTGGCCTGCAGCGCCGCGCTGGCCCAGGACGGCTATCCCGCCCGGCCCGTGCGCATCGTCGTGCAATACCAGGCCGGCGGCTCCACCGACACCGTGGCGCGCATCCTGGCCGAGGGCCTGGCCAAGCGCCTGGGCCAGCCCGTGGTGGTGGACAACCGCAGTGGCGCGGGCGGCATCATCGGCACCGAGCATGTGGCCAAGAGCGTGCCCGACGGCCACACCCTGCTGCTGACCGTGCCCGGGCCCATCACGGCCAACCTGGTGCTCTACAAGAAGCTGCCCTACGACCCGCGCACCGAGCTGCGCATGGTCTCGGACGTGGTCTCGCCCTCCATGGTGATGGCGGTCAACCCGGCCGTGCCGGCCAAGGACTTCAAGGGCCTGGTCGAGGCCGTGCGCCAGTCGCCGGGCAAGTACGCCATGGGTTCCTGGGGGGCGGGCACGCAGCCGCACCAAGTCCAGGTCTTCATGGACAAGGCCTACGGCCTGCAGTCGCTGCACGTGGCCTACAAGGGCGAGGGGCCCATGTCCATCGACCTGATCAGCGGCGTGATCCAGATGACGCTGGGCTCGGCCGCCACGCTCAAGCCCTTCATCGACGCCGGCAAGCTGCGCGCCCTGGCCGTGGCCGGACCGCGCCGCAGCAAGGCCCTGCCCGATGTGCCCACCTTTGCCGAGCAGGGCTACCGCGAGCCCGTGTATGCCATCACGGGATCGATCTCGCTGATGGCGCCCGCGCGCACGCCCGACGCCATCGTCGAACGCCTGGGCCGCGAGGTGGCCGCCGTGATGCGCGAGCCCCAGGTGCGCCAGCGTGTCGAGGCGCTGGGCCTGGAGGCCCAGGGCAACAGCCCGGCCGAGGCCAGCGCCGCCTACGCCGCCTTTTTGCCCGTGGCGCTGGACCTGGCGCGCTCCACGGGCGTGACCCTCGACTGACCCCCCTCCTGCCCTGAAGAAAACAATGGACATGAACCCGACCCCTCCCTCCCTGCCCGAAGTCCGCCGCGCCCTGGCGCGCTCCATCGGCCTGGCCGCCTTTGTCTACGGCTATCCGCTGATAGAGACCTACCGCACCTGCCGCCTGCAGACCGACGCCGGCGCCGCGCGCGCTACCGGTCTGAGTGTGGGCCTGGGCCTGGACATGCGCGGCGACTTCGACACGCTGCACCACAGCCAGCGCCCCTCCACCCATGAGGACCGCGATGTGGTCACGCCCGCCAACGACCTGCTGTACTCGCTGGCCTGGATCCACCTGGCCGACGGCCCGCGCCTGCTGACCGTGCCCTCCAGCGCCGCACATCCGGGCCGCTATTTCGTGCTGGCCCTGTACGACGCCTATACCGAGAATTTCGAGAACCTGGGACCGCGCAACTGCGCGCCCGAAGGCGAGACCGTGGTCCTGGTCGGGCCGGGCGGCCAGGTGCCGGAACACCTGGCCGGCCACCGTCTGGTGCACTGCCCCAGCAACCTGGTCTGGCTGATCGGCCGCACCGTGGTGGGCGATGCGCCCGACTGGCCTGCGGCCCGCGCACTGCAGGCCGACATCCGGCTGGAGCCCGCGCCGGGCACGCCGAAAGGAGGCCGCCCGGCCGCCGTCACGAACTGGGTCGGCCCGCCCGTGGACGCCATGGCGGCCGCCTTCGAGAACCAGGAGCCTGCGGCCGAGGTTGCACCGCGCTTTTTTGCCAACCTCTGCCATGCGCTGGCCGAGGCGCCTGGCCGCAAGGAGGACCAGGGGCTGCTGGCCTGGTTCGGCCAGGCCGGCCTGGTGGCCAGCGCCCACATGGCGTGGGAGCAGCTGGAGGAGCCCGTGCGCGAAGGCCTGACCGAGGGCTTTGCCGACGGCGTGCGCACCGTGGCCGCCATGGGGCGCAACCGCCGTCCCCGTCCCTGGACCATGACGCCGTCCACCGGCCGCTACGGCAGCGAGTACCTGGGCCGCGCACGCACCGCCTACCTGGGCCTGGGCGCGCTGGCCACCAGCGAGGCCATCTACGCCGCCGCCCACCACGACGCAGGCCTGCAGCCGCTGGACGGCAGCCAGCGCTATGTGCTGCGCTTCAATGCCGCCGACATGCCGCCGGCCGATGCCTTCTGGTCGGTCACCCTGTATGACGCCGACCGCTTTCTCTACGGCAACGAGATCGGCCGCCACTCCATCGGCGACCGCACGCCGGGACTGCTGCGCGAGGCCGACGGCAGCCTGCAGATCGACCTGGGCCATGCCCGGCCGGCACAGGGCGCCGCCAACTGGCTGCCCACGCCGCACGGGCGCTTCTACCTCATCCTGCGCATGTACCACCCGCAGGCAGGCGCGCACCAATGGCCTGTTCCACCCCTGCAGCCCGTGGCCGCATGAGACACGCCATGGACCTGAGCACCCTGGCCGAAGAGGCCGTCATCCACACCTGCCCGCTGTACGAGATGCGCCGCATGCGCGCGGCCACCTCGCCCCGGCGCAATGCGGCCGGCGAGGCCGCGACCGCACCGCTGCGCTGGTGCAACCAGTTCGTTCATGCGCGCCAGCTGCTGCGCGCCGGCACCAGCCGCGTGGTCACGCCCAACAACGACACGCTCTACACCAACGCCTGGCTGGACCTGGGCGCCGGGCCGCTGGTGATCGACGTGCCCGACACGGCGGGCCGCTACTACGTGCTGGGCCTGCTGGACTTCTTCACCAACCCCTTCGCCCACCTGGGCCAGCGCCTGACGGGCACGGCGGCGCGCTCCTTCCTTGTCACGCCGCCCGGCTGGCAGGGGACGCTGCCGCCACCGTTCGATGCGCCCGGCGCACACATTGCCGCGCCCACGCCCTGGCTGTGGGTGATAGGCCGCATCCTGGTCGATGGCGAGCACGACCTGCCCGCCGTGCACGCGCTGCAGGACGGCTTTGCGGTGCGCCCGCTGGCCGACTGGCAGGCGGGCACGCCCTCGCAGGCCCGCGCCTTCGACCCGGACTGCGATCCCCAGGCCCCGCCAAATGCCGAGCACTATGCAGCCCAGGTGAATGCCGCCTTGCGCGACAACCCGCCGCCAGCAGGGCATGCCGCACGGGTCGCGCGCTTTGCGGCCGTGGGCCTGGGCGCCGGGCTGGGCGCACCCGATGCGCAACAGCAAGCCGCACTGCAGCGCGCCCTGGACAGCGTGCTGCCCCGGCTGCGCGCGGCCAGCACGGGCCGGCGCCTGGACTCGGGCTGGGAACTCCCCGCCCTGGTCGAAGGCAGTTTTGGCGACGACTTCCAGGCCCGCGCCGAAATTGCGCTCAAGTACATCGGCATGCTGGAAAGCCGCGAGGCCATCTACCCGCTGGCCTGGCATGACGCCCAGGGCCGGCCCCTGCATGGCAGCCGCCGCTACCGGCTTCGCTTTGCACCAGGCGCGCTGCCACCCGTGCAGGCCTTCTGGTCTCTGACCCTCTACGGCGCCCACGACTGCATGCTGGTGGACAACCCCATCGACCGCCATGCCATCGGCGACCGCACGCCGGGCCTGCGCCCCGACGCTGATGGCGATGGCGGGTTGACTATCCACATCAGCCACGCGCCGCCGGCCAGCGAAGACCACCGCGCCAACTGGCTGCCCGCGCCGCGCGAAGGCTTTTACCTGTGCCTGCGCGCCTACATGCCCCGGCCCGAACTGCTGGACGGCCGCTATGCCCTGCCCCCCATCGAACCAGACCCGGAGACCCCATGAACGCCAGAGACGACGACAAGCCCTTCTTGCTGGTGGGCACCGGCAGCGAAACCGTGGCGCCGGGCCTGCACATACTGCGCGGCCAGGGCCAGTCCTTCGTGGCCGAGACCGACGCGGGCCTGGTGGTGATCGACGCCGGCCCCGGCGGCAAGGTCAGCCAGGACATGATCGCCAGCCTGCGCCAGCTCAGCGACGCGCCCGTGCATGCGCTGTGCTACAGCCACGGCCACATCGGCTACAACGCGGGCGTGCCCGCCTGGCTGGAGCATGCGGCCGCGCGCGGAGAGCCTGTGCCGCGCCTGATCGCGCACCGCAACCTGCCGCGCCGCCAGGCTCGCTACCGCGAGACCCGGGCGCTGCAGCACCGCATGGCCGAGATCCAGTTCAACCGCAGCGCGGGCTTTTTCGAGCACCGGCTGGACATGCACGAGCCCACCGAAACCTTCGACACGCGGCTGGAGATAGGCAGCGGGGACGGCCGCATCGAGCTGTTCTGGGCGCCGTCCGAGACCGACGACGCCATCGCGCTGTGGAGCCCCGGCCAGCGCGTGCTGTACGGCGGCGCGGCGCTGCTGGACTCCATCCCCAACATCGGCACGCCGTTTCGCACGCTGCGCGACACCGTGCGCTGGGCCGACACGCTGCAGGCCATGGCCGCGCTGCGCCCGCTCAAGGCCGTGCGCGAGTTCGGTCCCGTGATCGAGGGCGAGCAGGCCGTGCAGCAGGTGCTGCTGCACACCGCACAGGCGCTGCGCTGGCTGCGCGCCGAAGTCGTGCGCCTGATGAACGAGGGCCTGAACGAGCAGCAGGTGCTCGCGGCCATGGATTATCCGCAGGCACTGTTCGGCGTGGAGTGGATGAAGCCCACCTATGGCGATCCCAGCTACATCGTGCGCGACATCTACCGCTCGGAAAACGGCTGGTGGGACCGCAACCCGACCACGCTGCACCCGGCCCCGCCCGAGGCCGCAGGCGCCGCCATCGCCGATGCCATCACCGACAAGCCCGGCCTGGTGGCCAGCGCCCAGGCGCTGGCCGACGCGGGCCAGTGGCAGCTGGCCCTGCATGTGATCGACGTGCTGGCCACGGCGACCGGCGACGCGCCCGAGATCGGCCAGGCCCGCAGCCTGAAGGCCGCCTGGCTGCGCGAGCGTGCGCGCGAGGTGGACAGCTATGTCTCGCGCAACCTCTACCGCGTGGGGGCCGACATGATCGAGCAGGGCACGCATGCGCGCCTGGGACTACGCTGACGGGGCCGCGCACAGGAAAGGCGTCACAAGGCGACACAAGGAGACAAGTGCATGAAGACGATGAAGAAGCACGGCATGGCCCTGGCACTGCTGCTGGCCATGGCCTGCACAGGCCACGCCCAGCCGGCACAGGATGCCGGCAACTACCCCGCCCGCCCCGTCACGCTGATCGTGCCCACGGCCGCCGCCGGCGGCACGGACACCATCGCGCGGGTGTTTGCCGAAGGCCTGACCCGGCTGCTCAAGCAGCCCTTCGTGGTGGACAACCGGCCCGGCGCCAACGGCCTGGTCGGCGTGGAGCAGGCCGCGCGCAGTGCGCCGGACGGCTACCGGCTGCTGTTCACCTACACGGCGTCGATGGCCGTGAACCCCAGCCTCTACCGCAAGGTTCCGTATGACCCGATCAAGGACTTTGCGCCCATTGCGCAGATCGGCCGCGCCGGCAATCTGCTGCTGGTCTCGCGCGACCTGCCCGTGCATTCGCTCAAGGAGTTCGTGGAGCATGTGCGCGCCCGGCCCGGCCAGCTCAGCTACTGCTCCTGGGGCCAGGGCTCAGGCGGGCACCTGACCATGGAATTCCTGCTCAAGCAGGCCGGCCTGCAGATGCAGCATGTGCCCTACAAGGGCAGCAGCCCCTGCGTGCAGGGCCTGCTGGGCGGGCAGGTGCAGGCGGCGTTTGCAGACACCTCTTCCACCGTGGAGCTGGTGCGTGCGGGCCGCGTGCGCGCCATCGCCCACAGCGGCGACAAGCGCATTCCCAGCCAGCCGGACCTGCCCAGCCTGACCGAGGCGGGCTACCCGTTCCACAACTATTCCTGGTACGGCGTCTTCGCGCCCGCCAAAACGCCGCAGCCCATCGTGGACAAGCTCAACGCCGCCATCAACCAGTTGCTGCAGGACCCGGCCACGGCCAAAAAGCTGGGCGAGCTCAACCTGACCGATCTGCCCCGGACCACGCCCGCGCAATTCGCCGACACGCTGCGCCAGGACCTGGCGGACTGGGGGCGGCTGGTGCGCGAGGTGGGCGTGCAGCTGGACTGAGGCGCAGGCCTTTGGCGGGCCAGGCTCACTCGGCCACGATGCCCGTCCTGCGCACCACCTCGCCAAAGCGCTTCAGGCGCTCGGACATCATGGCCTCGAAGGCGGCAGGGCTCATTTCCTCGGGCGGGGTCACGCCACGGTCCTGCAGGCTGGCCACCATGGCCGGCGCCGAGGCGGCCTGGCGCACGGCCTTGAAGAGGGCCTGCACCACGGGCGCGGGCGTGCCGGCCGGCGCGGCCAGGCCGGTCCAGGAGCTCATGTTCAGCTGCGGGTAGCCGACCTCGGCCAGCGTGGGCACATCGGGAATTTGTGCCACGCGCTGCTCGGAGGCCACGGCCAGGGCGCGCACCTTGCCCGCCTGGATATGGGGCAGCATGGAGATGAGGTTGTCGAAGAACACCTGCACCTCGCCCGCCAGCACCGAGGTGACCAGCAGCGTGCCGCCCCGGTAGGGAACATGGGTGATGTCCAGGCCCGCATCGGCCTTGAACATCTCCATGTTGAGCTGGCCCATGCTGCCCGTGCCGCCGCTGCCGTAGTTGAGCTGGCCAGGGTGCTTTTTGGCATAGGCGATGAACTCCGCGAAGCTGCGGATGGGCAGGCTCGCGGGCACGACCAGCACATTGGGCAGGCGGCCCAGGATGGCAATGTTCTCGAAGTCCTTGATGGGGTCGTAGCCCACCTTGGGCTGGGTCAGAGGATTGGCCAGGTGGCTGCTCTGCGAGGACACGACCAGGGTGTAGCCGTCCGGCTTGGCGCGCGCCACGGCCAGCGCAGCCACCGAGCCGCCCGCGCCGGGCCGGTTCTCCACCACGATGGGCACGCCCAGGATGCGCGCCATGGGCTCGGCATACTGGCGCGCCATGGCGTCCACCGAGCCACCGGCCGGAAACGGCACGATGAAGCTGATCTGGCGCGTGGGGTAGCCGGCGGCCCTGCCTTCGGCGGCCAGCGCCGCAAGCGGCGCCAGCACACCCAGGCCCAGCCCCGCGCCGAGCACGCGGCGGCGGGAAGGGTGGCTGGCAGCCTGGCGGGCGATAGGGGTCATGCTCATGTCTCCTCCTTATGGAAATACGTCGGCTGCGCCCGGCCATCCGGAGCGCCCTGGGGGCACCCTGGGCGTGCCCTGCTTACTCGGCCACGATATGGGCCTTGCGCACCACCTCGCCGAAGAGCTTCAGGCGCTCGGCCATCATCTTCTCGAAGGCGGCGGGGCTCATCTCCTCGGGGGCGACCACGCCGCGCTCCTTGAGGCTGGCCACCATGGCCGGCGCCGTGGCCGCCTGGCGGATGGCCTTGTACAGCGTCTGGACGATGGCGTCGGGCGTGCCCGCAGGCGCCGCAATGCCGGTCCAGGAACTCATGTTGAGCTGGGGATAGCCGACCTCGGCCATGGTGGGCACGTCGGGCAGCATGGGCAGGCGCTGCTCCGAGGCCACGACCAGGGCGCGCACCTTGCCCGACTGCACGTGGGGCAGCATGAAGACCAGGTTGTCGAGGATGAACTGCACCTCGTTGCCGATGGCGGCCGTGACCAGCGGCGAGCCGCCACGGTAGGGGATGTGCGTGGCAAAGATGCCCGTGGCGGCCTTGAGCATTTCCACATTGAGCTGGCCCATGCTGCCGATGCCGGCGCTGCCGTAGTTGACCTGGCCGGGGCGCTTTTTCACGTACTCGATGAACTCCTGGAAGTTCTTCACGGGCAGGCTGGAATGCACCATCAGCGCATTGGGCTGGCGGCCCAGGATGGCAATGTTCTCGAAGTCCTTGATGGGGTCGTAGCCCACCTTGGGCTGGGTCAGAGGATTGGCCAGGTGGCTGCTCTGCGAGGACACGACCAGGGTGTAGCCGTCCGGCTTGGCGCGCGACACGTACTGCGTGGCCACCGAGCCGCCCGCGCCGGGCCGGTTCTCCACCACGATGGGCACGCCCAGGATGCGCGACAGGGGCTCGGCGTACTGGCGGCCCATGATGTCCACCGAACCGCCGGGCGGAAACGGCACGACCAGCGTGATCGGGCGCGAGGGGTACTTGTCATCGGCGCGTGCGGCCAGCGGCGCCAGCGCGGACAGGCCCGCCAGGCCAAGGCCTGCGCCCAGCAGCTTGCGGCGGGTGTTCAGGGAGGGGTTCACGGACAGGTTTTTCATGGGTATCAGCGCAATCAGGGGTGATCAAAGATGGCGAGGGCCACGGCCTGCGCACGCGGCACGAAGGTGGCCAGCTCGCAGTACTCGCGCTCGGTATGGGGATGGCCGCCCACGGGGCCGGTGGCGCACAGCGTTGGCACGCCCACCGAGGCGGTCAGGCCGCTGTCGGCCGCGCCGCCCGTGAACTCGCCCTGCACATCAAAGTCCAGCGACTGCGCGCCGCGCCGGTACAGCTGCAGCAACGCATCAGGCGTGGGCGCCATGGGCAGGGTGCGGCGCACGGCGGTGACGCGGCCCTGGGTGCGGGGCACGGATTCTTCCTCCACGATGGCGCGGATGCGCTCCATCAGCGCATCGGGATCGGTCTGGGCCGTGTAGCGCACATCGAGCTCGGCCTTGGCGTGGGGCGCCACCATGTTCGGCACGATGCCACCCTGCAGCACGCCCACATTGGTGGTCGTGCCCGTGGCGGGATCGGTCAGCGCATGCAGGGCCAGCAGCTTGCGCGCCATGGCCTCCAGCGCGCTGGCGCCGGCCGCGTGGTTGATGCCCGCATGGGCGGCCACGCCCTGCACCTCGAACTCCACGGCCATGGAGCCCTTGCGGCTGGTCACCAGGTTGCCACTGACGCGGCCGGGCTCGGCATTGAAGACGGCGCGCGCACCGCGCACCGTGTCCATGATGGTCTGGCGCGTGGCGGGCGAGCCTATCTCCTCATCGCACGAGAAGAACAGCTTGAGCGGCGCCTTCAGGCCGCCGCAGCGCGCAAAGGCCTCGGCCACGAAGACGTTGAGCACCAGGCCAGACTTCATGTCGGCCACGCCGGGACCGTAGGCCCTGCCGTCTTCCACGCGGAAGGGACGGCGCGCCACGGTGCCCGCCGGAAAGACCGTGTCCATATGGCCCATCAGATAGATGGGTGCGCCTTCGGCCGGGCCGTCCCCGTCGGGACCGGCGACATCGGCATGCAGCAGCACGCCGTAGCCGGGCACGTCCTCGAAACGCACGGCCACGCCGGCCGCCTCCAGCCGCTCGCGCAGCGCCTGGGCCACGGCCAGGATGCCGGCTTCATCGCGGCTGCCGCTGTCGATATCGACAATCCTGTGCAACAGGTCTTGCATGGCCTGCTGCTGACCGCCCAGCCAGTCCAGCAGTCTCGCGCGCTGCTGCACGCGGCTTTGTTCGAGGGTATCGTGCATGGTGGAATCTCCAGAGTGCATGCAGTGTTGCACGCGACCCCCTATTTTGCAACACACGTTGCATATACAAGAAAAACATGAAATCACCATTGCAAAAAGCCACACTGCTGCTGCCACAGCGCCTGGCGCAGCAGGGCGCGGAGCTGACGGCCAGCGAGTTGACGCTGGCCCAGACCCTGGGCAGCAACTACCCGCATGCGCTGCTGGAGTCGGCCACGGCGCTGGCCGCGCACACGGGCACCAGCGCCTCGACCGTGGTGCGGCTGTTCGCCAAGCTCGGCTATGCCAGCTATGCCGAAGCCCAGCGCGAGGCGCGCGGCGAGGTGACGGCACTGCTGCAGACGGCCGCCCAGCGCGCACCCGTGCTGCTGGGCGCGCAGCGCAGCCTGAGCGAGTGCGTGGACGATGCGCTGCTGCACGACCAGCACAACATCCAGGCCACGCGCGAGGGGCTGGACATGGCGGCCTTCGAGGCCATGGCCCGCAAGCTGGCCCAGGGCGAGGGCCGCGTGTTCGTGCTGGCCCAGCTCAACAGCTCGCCGGTATCCGCCTGGCTGGCCCTGCACCTGAACATGTGCCGCCCCGGCGTGCAGGAGCTGGATGCCGGAGCCATCGCGCCGGCCGACCAGCTGCTGTGGATCGGCCCCTCGGACACGCTGCTGGCCTTCAGCGTCAGCCAGTATTCGCGCGGCACCTTCGAGATAGCGCAGCGCTTTGCCGACGCCGGCGCCCAGGTGCTGGCCCTCACCGACAGCCCCGCCGCGCCGCTGGCCACCGTGGCCCACCACTGGCTGCAGGTGCGCACGGCCAATGCCTCGCCCTTTCACTCCTACACGGCGGCCTTTTACCTGTGCAACGCCCTGGTCTCGGCCGTGGCCCAGCTGCGCCACCAGGATGTGTCCGAGGCCCTGGCCCGGCGCGACGCGCTGTGGAAGGAGTTCAACCACCAGTTGATCAGGACGGCTGAGCCGCGTGCCGCCGCACGGCGCAGCCCCGGCCGCTCCAGAGCGGCAAAAGACTAAGGGCGCCGAAGCGCCCTTGTCTTGAGATGGCCTGCTGCCTGCCGGCAGCAGCCGATCAGTGCTGCAGGATCTTGTTGAGGAATTCCTTGGTCCGGGGCTGGCGCGCTTCCGGGTTGCCGAAGAATTCGTCCTTGGAGCAGTCCTCCAGGATCTTGCCGCCCACGTCCATGAAGATCACGCGGCTGGCCACCTTGCGTGCGAAGCCCATTTCGTGGGTCACGCACATCATGGTCATGCCTTCGTTGGCCAGGCCGATCATCACGTCCAGCACTTCGCCGACCATTTCGGGGTCCAGCGCGGAGGTGGGTTCGTCGAACAGCATCACGATGGGGTCCATGGACAGCGCGCGCGCAATGGCCACGCGCTGCTGCTGGCCACCCGACAGCTGGCCCGGGAACTTGTCCTTGTGCGCCGTCAGGCCCACGCGGTCCAGCATCTTGAGGCCGCGCTTCTTGGCGTCGTCCGGGCTGCGACCGAGCACCTTGATCTGGGCGATGGTCAGGTTCTCGGTCACCGACAGGTGCGGGAACAGCTCGAAGTGCTGGAACACCATGCCCACGCGGCTGCGCAGCTGGGGCAGGTTGGTCTTGGGATCGTGCACGGCCACGCCGTCCACGAAGATCTCGCCCTTCTGGAAGGGCTCCAGCGCGTTGATGGTCTTGATCAGCGTGGACTTGCCCGAGCCCGAAGGGCCGCAGACCACCACGACCTCACCCTTCTGGATGTTGGTGGAGCAGTCGGTCAGCACCTGGAAGCTGCCGTACCACTTGGAAACGTTCTTGAGTTCAATCATTGGTTCACTCCGACTCGTGTCAGTTGTCCATCGCCGCGCCGACAAGGGGCGCGGTCATGGGGGCGGGACGGCCAGCAAGGGCCGCCCCGCAGCCAAGGCCGTCGTCCCCCTTCAAGGGGGAAGGCGCGAAGCGACTCAGGGGGTGGTGTGTCATCGAATGATGGCAATCTTTTTGTGCAGGCGCTTGACTGCCCACGAGAGCGAGTAGCACAGCACGAAGTAGGTCACGCCAGCGGCCAGATAGGATTCGATGGGACGGCCATAGTTCTTGCCCGCCACTTCGAAGCCCTTGAGCATGTCGTAGGCACCGATGGCATAGACCAGCGAGGTGTCCTGGAACAGGATGATGGTCTGCGTGAGCAGCACCGGCAGCATGTTGCGGAAGGCCTGGGGCAGGACCACGAGGCGCATGTTCTGGCCGTAGGTCATGCCCATGGCCTGGCCCGCGGAGACCTGGCCGCGCGGGATGGACTGGATGCCCGCGCGCATGATCTCGCTGAAGTAGGCCGCCTCGAAGGCGATGAAGGTGATGATGGCCGAGACCTCGGCGCCGATGGGCCGACCGATGATCAGCGGCATCAGCAGGAAGAACCACAGGATCACCATCACCAGCGGCACGGAGCGCATGCCGTTGACGTAGAGCGTGGCGGGCACATCAAGCCACTTCTTGCCGGACAGGCGCATCAGCGCCAGCACGGTGCCGAAGAGCACACCGCCGATGGTGGCGATGACGGTCAGCGTCAGGCTGAAGTACAGGCCCTTCAGCACGAAGTTGCTGAACAGGTCCCAGGTGAAGAACGACCAGTCGATTTGCAGGTTCATGTCAGTGTCCTCCGCCGCTGGCAGCGATCAGGCCCGGGACGCGCGAACGCTTCTCGATGAAGGCCATGATGCGGTTGATGGCAAAGGCGGAAATCACATACAGGCCGGTGACGGCCAGATAGATCTCGATGCCGCGCGAAGTCTCTTCCTGCGCCTGCATGGCGAACATGGTCAGCTCGGCCACGGACACGGCGAAGGCCACGGACGAGTTCTTGAACACGTTCATGGTCTCGCTGGTCAGCGGCGGGATGATGATGCGGAACGCCATGGGCAGCAGCACGTAGCGGTAGTACTGGAACGTGGTGAAACCCATCGCCATGCCCGCATAGCGCTGGCCGCGCGGCAGTGCCTGGATGCCCGAACGCACCTGCTCGGCGATACGCGCCGAGGTGAAGAAACCCAGCGCCAGCACCACGAGCACGAAGCCCGGCAGCGACTTCAGCGCAGGAACAAAGGACGGAACCACGTGGTACCACATGAAGATGTGGACCAGCAGCGGAATATTGCGAAACAGCTCCACCCAGGCATTGCCCAGCCGCACGATCCACGGCCGGCCCTCCAAAGTGCGCAGCGTGCCGATCAGCGATCCGACGACCAGTGCGATCACCAGCGACAGCAGCGACACGGAAATGGTCCAGCCCCAGGCCGACAGCATCCAGTCCAGGTAGGTGATATCGCCGTTCTTGCCGAAGCAGCTTTGACCGACCTCTTGGGTAATGGTGTCCTGGCAGAACACCTGCCAATCCCAACTCATAGGAGCACCCCTTCATTCAAAACACGAAATGCGTGCCGGCAGAAAAACCGGCGACGCAACAAAAAACGCCCCTTCCAACCGCATGGCAGAAGGGGCGGCATTCAGCTGGTGCTTACTTGACTTCGTACGACTCCATGGGCTTGTCGTTGGGGTGGGCCCATGCGTCCTTGGTGGCGTCGGACAGTGGCAGGCCGACCTTCACGTTGGCCGGGGGAATCGGCTGCATGAACCACTTGTCATAGAGCTTGGCCAGCGAGCCGTCGGCGATCTGGCGCTTGATGGAATCGTCCACGGCCTTCTTGAAGGCGGGGTCGTCCTTGCGCAGCATGCAGGCGATGGGCTCGACCGACAGGGTTTCGCCGACGATCTTGTACTCGGCAGGTGCCTTGGACTTGGAGATGTTGGCGGCCAGGATGGAGCCGTCCATGATGAAGGCATCGGCACGGCCGGTTTCCAGCATCAGGAAGCTGTCGGCGTGGTCCTTGCCCATGACTTCCTTGAAGGTCAGGCCGTCGGCGCGCTTGTTCTTGCGCAGGGTCTGCACCGAGGTGGTGCCCGTCGTCGTGACGATGGTCTTGCCGTTCAGGTCCTTGATGCCGGTGATGCCGGAGTTGCCCTTGACGGCGATGCGCACTTCTTCCACGTAGGTGGTCACGGCGAAGGCCACATCCTTTTGGCGGGCCTGGCTGTTGGTGGTGGAGCCGCACTCGATGTCCACGGTGCCATTGGTCACCAGGGGGATGCGGTTTTGCGAGGTGACGGGCTGGTACTTGATGTCCAGCTTGGCCAGGCCCAGTTCCTTCTGGATGTCGGCCAGCACGCGCTCGCCCATCTCGGTGTGGAAGCCCACGTACTTGCCATTGCCCAGCGTGTAGCCCAGGCCGGAGGATTCACGCACGCCCAGCGTCACGGCGCCGGAGGACTTGATCTTGGCCAGGGTGTCACCAGCCTGCGCGAAAGCGCTGCCTGCAGCCAGGGCGGTCACGGCGATGGCCAACAAATGCTTCTTCATACGGGTCTCCTGAGATGAGAACGAAAACGGTCTTGATGAGAACGGTCGAGTCGCCTTGTGGGCTTGCTCGAACTATCAACGATGTGACACATATTGTGCAATCACGCACGGTGCTGGAGCACCGACACGTGCTAGGGCTTTCCAGCACGTCAGCCGGATTCAGGTAAGCAACTGCCGTGCCATGGCACGCGTTTTTTGCCCGATCCAGCGCACCGGCGGTCCTGCACACGGCGTGGTTGCTGTGCGCGCACTCTAATGCCAGGGCCGGTGGCACAGCCAATGCCGTTTGCAAAAGCCCTTATGCATGCTATGCATAATAGGTGTTTACCCTAGGCATAACCCGTGCACCAAGTCGGGCTCTTGCCGGGCACCCGCATGCACCAACGTGCAGCAAAAAGGGGCTGCGAGAGCCCCTTTTTTCCTGATGCGTGCCGTTTGGCGTGTCAGCCGATGGTCTCGCCCTGCTCCAGCAGGAAGTTCCACAGCGCGCCGGCCACGCCCTGGGGCGCGTCCTTGCTGGCGGGTTTTTCACGGTAGGCGCGCACTTCCATGTCCATGCGAAAACCGTTGTCGCCCGCAGGCGCGGCGCTGACAAGGCGCCCGGCCTCCAGCTCGTTGCGCACGGCGCTGAACGGCAAGAACGCGACGCCATGGCCTTCCAGCGCCATGGCCTTGAGGCCTTCGGCCATGTCGGTCTCGTAGACGCGTTCCAGGTGCACGGCCTCGGCCGCTTCCTTGAGGATGAGCTCCGTCACCCGGCCCAGGTAGGCGCCGGGCGCATAGCCCAGATAAGGCAGCGGCTGGCCCTGGCGGCCCGGCAGCTGGTGCAGCGGCAGGCCATCGGCGTCGGGCTTGGCGTAGGGGGCGAGCACCTCATGGCCCAGGCTGACCATCTCGTAGCGCGCCGGGTCAAGCTGGAAAGGCTGGGACGGATGGAAGTAGGCGATCAGCAGGTCGCAGCCGCCTTCGACCAGGCGCATCACGGCGTCATGCACGTTGAGCGCGAACAGCCGGCTGCGGAACGGCCCGAACTTGGCCTGCACGCTGGAGACCCAGTTCGGGAAGAAAGTGAAGGCCAGCGTGTGCGGCACCGCAAACCCCACCATGCCCTTGCCCGCGCTGACGTGGGCACGCAGCATGGTGCGCGTGCTCTGCAGCGACTGCAGCATCTCCAGCGCCTGGTCATACATGGTCTTGCCGGCCGGCGTGAGCCGGGTCGGGTAGGAGCTGCGGTCCACAAGGTCGGTGCCGGCCCAGGCCTCCAGTGCCTGGATGCGGCGCGAGAACGCAGGTTGCGTCACGTGCCGCAGTTGGGCGGAGCGGCTGAAACTGCGTGTTTCAGCCAGGCTGACGAAATCTTCTAGCCATTTGGTTTCCATGGGCCTCATTATCCGCCGGGCCGTGACGGGTGCCTGACAGGGCAGGGATGGTCCCTCTGGCACACCGCATGGATGCGCACATAATGGCGCTGCGCCGCATTTACCCAATGTGACATTTTTTCCTCACGGCCCCCGGCACACGACGCCGAGGAAGCTCAGTGACTGCATCTGCCCCGCCATGTGTAATTTTCTGACTCCCCGCGTCCATGTCATCCCCTCCCACCGAAAACGGCGCCGCTGAGACGCCTTCGCAGCCGGACGAGCCGCGTTCGCTGCGCATCGAGGACTGGCTCACCGTGGTGATCATGGCCCTGCTGGCCCTGATCACCTTCGCCAATGTGCTGGTGCGCTACTTCACCTCCTCCTCCTTCGCCTGGACCGAGGAAATCTCGGTCTTCCTGATGATCCTGCTGGCCATGGTCGCGGGCTCGGCGGCCGTGGCGCGCAACGCCCATATCCGCATCGAGTACTTCGCCGAAGGCGGCAGCGCCCTGCGCAGGAAGCGCCTGGCGCGCTTCGGCACGCTGATGGTGGCTCTGCTGTTCGCCGTGATCGCCGCACTGAGCGTGCGCGTGGTCTGGGACGACTACCGGTTCGAGGAAACCTCGCCCGGCATCGGCGTGCCGCAGTGGTGGTATTCGATGTGGCTGCCGATTTGCTCGGCCCTGATCACGGTGCGCGCGCTGCAGCTGTTCCAGCGCCAGGGCCGCCCTGGCGCCTTCGATGACAGCACCGGGGAGAAGGCACCATGATCGCAACCCTGCTCTTCATCGCCTTCCTGGGCCTGATGTTCCTGGGCGTGCCGATCGGCGCGGCCCTGGGCCTGGCGGGCGCCGCCGCCATCGCGCTGGCCAGCCCCGACACGCAGTGGTTCGGCCTGCTGGCCGTGCCGCAGAACTTCTATGCGGGCCTGGGCAAGTACCCGCTGCTGGCGATTCCGATGTTCGTGCTCGTGGGCTCGATCTTCGACCGCTCTGGCGTGGCGCTGCGCCTGGTGAACTTCGCCGTGGCCATCGTGGGCCGCGGCCCCGGCATGCTGCCCCTGGTGGCGATTGCCGTGGCCATGTTCCTGGGCGGCATCTCGGGCTCGGGTCCGGCCAATGCCGCCGCCGTGGGCGGCGTGATGATCGCGGCCATGAGCCGCGCCGGCTATCCGGGCAGCTTCTCGGCCAGCGTGGTGGGCGCGGCTGCGGCCACCGACATCCTGATCCCGCCGTCCGTGGCCTTCATCATCTACTCGGTGCTGGTGCCCGGCGCCTCGGTGCCGGCGCTGTTTGCGGCCGGCATGATCCCCGGCATCCTGGCCGGCGTGGCGTTGATCATTCCCGCCGTGTGGATGTCGCGCAAGCACAAGATGGGTGCGCTGGAATCGTCCATGCCGCGCCCGCCGTTCTGGCGCAGCCTGCGCGAGGCCTCCTGGGGCCTGGCCGCTCCGGTGCTGATCCTGGGCGGCATGCGCGCCGGCTGGTTCACCCCTACCGAGGCCGCCGTGGTGGCCGTGTTCTACGGCCTGTTCGTGGGCATGGTGATCCACCGCACCATCACACTGCGCGACCTCTACCCCATCCTGCGCGAGGCCGGCGAGCTGTCGGCCGTGATCCTGCTGGTGGTATCGCTGGCCGGCATCTTCGCGTTCTCGCTGTCCACGCTGGGCGTGATCGATCCGGTGGCCAAGGCCATCGTGGACTCGGGCCTGGGCGAGTACGGCGTGATGGCGCTGCTGATCCTGCTGCTGATCACCGTGGGCATGTTCCTGGACGGCATCTCCATCTTCCTGATCTTCGTGCCGCTGCTGCTGCCGATCATGCAGCACTACAACTGGGACCCGGTGTGGTTCGGCGTCATCCTCACGCTCAAGGTGGCGCTGGGCCAGTTCACGCCGCCGCTGGCCGTGAACCTGATGGTGTCCTGCCGCATCGCGGGCGTGCGCATGGAGTCCACCGTGCGCTGGGTCGGCCCCATGCTGCTGGCCATGTTCCTGGTGATGATCGCCGTGATCGCCTTCCCGCAGCTCGCCCTGTGGCTGCCCGCCCGTCTGGGCTACTGATTTCCCAAGAATTCAACAAGGAGACCTTCGCAATGAAACTTCGCACTTTCCTCGCCAGCGGCCTGGCCGCGGCTGCGGCCCTGGCCCTTTCGTCCGCTCCCGCAGTGGCGCAGACTCCGGCCAAGTACAAGAGCGAGTACCGCATGTCGCTGGTGCTGGGCACGGCCTTTCCCTGGGGCAAGGGCGGCGAGATCTGGGCCAACAAGGTGCGCGAGCGCACCAACGGCCGCATCAACATCAAGCTCTACCCGGGTGTGTCCCTGATCCAGGGCGACCAGACGCGCGAATTCAGCGCGCTGCGCCAGGGCGTGATCGACATGGCCGTGGGCTCCACGCTGAACTGGTCGCCCCAGATCAAGGAGCTGAACCTGTTCGCCCTGCCCTTCCTCATGCCCGACTACGCCGCCGCCGACGCGCTCACGCATGGCGAGCCCGGCAAGCGCCTGTTCCAGCGACTGGAAAAGGCCGGCGTGGTGCCGCTGGCCTGGGGCGAGAACGGCTACCGCGAGATCAGCAACTCCAAGCACCCCATCAAGACCCCTGCCGACCTCAAGGGCCTGAAGATCCGCGTCGTGGGCTCGCCGCTGTTCCTGGACACCTTCACCGCGCTGGGCGCCAACCCCACGCAGATGAGCTGGGCCGATGCCCAGCCCGCCATGGCCAGTGGCGCCGTGGACGGCCAGGAAAACCCCGTCTCGGTCTACATGGCCGCCAAGCTGCAGTCCGTGGGCCAGAAGCATCTGACGCTGTGGGGCTACATCAACGATCCGCTGATCTTCGTGGTCAACAAGGACATCTGGGCCACCTGGACCAAGGAAGACCAGGACATCGTGCGCCAGGCCGCCGTGGACGCCGCCAAGGAGCAGATCGTGATCGCGCGCAAGGGCATGATCGAGGCCGACAAGCCCCTGCTCAAGGACCTGGCCGCCAACGGCGTGACCGTGACCCAACTCACGCCGGCCGAGCGCGAAGCCTTCGTCAAGGCCACGCGCCCCGTCTACGACAAGTGGAAGCAGCAGGTCGGCACCGACCTGGTGGACGTGGCGGAGAAAGCCATTGCCGCGCGAACTCGTTAGAATGCTATCGGTTGATCGCACACTCCGGTAGAAGCAAAAGGCCCCGCTCTGCGGGGCCTTTTTTTTCGCCATCCTGCTGCGCAAGGGCGACCAGGACTTCAGCCGGCCCATCAAGGCACGCCTTGCTGCGAAGCTGGTCCAGTGCAATGGCACAGCCCCTGCTGCCTAGGGGGCAGCGGCTCCCGCACCCGTCGCGCCACCCAGCAACATGTCTGTCCCCATCTCGCACAGCAGCTCCTCCAGTGCGCCCGAGGCAATCAGCGGCGAGGCCTCCAGCGAGGCGAAGCGCACCGTGCCCAGCACGGCCCGCGTGGCCACGTAAAGGCGCGCATAGGACAGCGAGGGGCCGCCCCAGCGCTGCAGGTGGGCGGCCATGCGCTCGGCGGTCTCGCGCATGGACAGGGCAATGCGCTCGTCACCATCCTGGCGCCAGGCAAAGCGCGCCAGCTTGCGCCGCGCGGGCGTGCGGCCCGCAAAGCCCTCGACGATGCAGGCGACCACGCCGCGCGCCACGGCCTCGCGCGGCAAGCCCTGTTCCGACGCCTGCTCCAGCCAGGCCTCGATGGCCGCGACGGCCGCACGGCGCTGGCCATCGACCATGGCGCGGAAGACAGCCTGCTTGTCGGGGAAGTACTGGTAGAGCGTGCCGATGGAGACGCCTGCGCGCTCGGCAATGCGATTGGTGGTGAGCGCGGCTTCGCCCTCCTTGACCAGAATCTGAGCTGCTGCCTGAAGAATGGCCTGCAGCGTGCGCTGCGCACGGGCCTGTACGGGCTGTCTTCTTCTCTGGGATTCAGTGGTAGCGGAGGTATGGGAGGGCATGCGGCAAAACCTGAGCACAAGGCGAGTTTTCTGCCCGGAGTTTAAGCACTACAGTGGCCGGCCATTGCAGCAAATCCCAAGGAATACACCATGAAGAAGCATCAGCACACCGGCGCGTGGGAAGCCCTGGCGTGAAGGGCGTGCAACTGCTGGCCCTGGCCGCCGCCCTGTTCGACACGGCGGCCGCGCTGGCCCACTTCGCCTGCATCGTCTGGGGGGGACGTGGGCTGCGGCTCATGGGGGCCGGCGAGCGCATGGCGCGCATGGCCGAGGCGGGGCACTGGTATCCGCCACTGGTGTCGGCGGCCATCGGCGTGGTGCTGTCGCTGCTGGCGGGGTATGCGCTGGCAGGCGCGGGCCTGCTGAGTCCCCTGCCCTTCATGCGCCTGGTGCTGGCCGGGGCCGGCCTGGTGCTGGTGGCGCGGGCCGCGGCCTTTCCGTGGCTGAAACCACGCTTTCCGGACAACAGCGACCGCTTCTGGCATGTGTCCTCGGCCATCTGCCTGGTCATGGGACTGCTGCACCTGGCCGCAGCCCTTGGGAGATAAAGGGCTGAATCCGGCCTCAGGCCGTGACGGGCGAGACCAGCGGGCGGCCTTCCAGGTGGCAGCGCATGTTGGCGATGAAGCGGTCCACCGAGGCCTGCACGGCTTCGGGCGACCAGCCGCCCACATGGGGGGTGAGCACCACGGCGTCCAGGTCCAGCAGTTCAGCCGGGGGCGCGGGTTCGCTTTCGTAGACATCCAGGCCCGCGCCGGCAAGGCGGCCTTCGCGCACGGCGGCGGCCAGGGCGGCGGTATCGACCACGCTGCCGCGCGCGATATTGACCAGATGGCCCTGCGGGCCCAGCGCATCCAGCACCTGCGTGTTGATGAGGTGGCGCGTGCCCGGGCCGCCCGGCGTGGCGACCAGCAGCACATCGGCCCATTGCGCCAGGGACAGCAGATCGCCGAAGTAGCGGTGTGGCAGCTCGCTGCGCTGGCTGCGGTTGTGGTAGCCGATCTCCATCTCGAAGCCCAGCGCGCGCTGGGCGATCTTGGCGCCGATGGCGCCCATGCCCAGGATGCCCAGGCGCTTGTGCGAGACATTGGGCGGCAGCGGCATGGCGGTGCGCCAGACGCCGTCGCGCGTGGCGCGGTCCAGGCGCACCAGGCCGCGCACGGAGGCGATCAGCAGGCCCATGGCGTGGTCGGCCACGCAGTCGTCATTGGTGCCCGCGCCATTGCCCACGGCAATGCCATGGGCCTGCGCATGGGCGACATCGATGTTCTCGTAGCCCGCGCCCAGCGCGCAGACCAGCCGAAACGCAGGCATGCGCTGCATCTGCGCGGCCGACAGGCCAATGGAGCCGATGGTCAGCACGGCCTGGATGCGTGCGCCGTGCTCGGCGAGAGCCGCCTCGCATTGGCTGGCGTCGGGCGCGTAGAGCAGGTCGAAGGAGGGAAAGGCCTGGGCCATCTGGCGCAGATGGCCTTCGGCGTTGAAGTTCAGGACAAGCAGGGCAGGTTGCATGGCGAAAGAGCGGCGCCCGCTGCCGCGGGGAAATCAGCGGCTTCAACGGGCTGTGGGCAAGGGGAAACCCATTGTCCACCCGCCAGGGGCCCTGCGCGGTGCCGCCCTACAGGTCCAGCACCAGCCGGGCGGATTTCGCGCGCGAGCAGCAGGGCAGGAACTGGTCGCAGGCGGCCTGCTCGTCTTCGGTCAGGTACATGTCGCGGTGCTCGGGCTCGCCCGAGAGCACACGCGTGAGGCAGGTGCCGCACACGCCCTGCTCGCAAGAGGTCTGCACCTCCACGCCGATGCCGGCCAGCGCCTGGACCACGGTCTGCTCGGGCGCCACGCGCACCACCTGGCCGGTGCTGGCGATCTCGATCTCGAACCCGGCATCGCCCTCGCGCTGCACGGCCTCGCCCGCGAAGAACTCGTAGTGCAGACTGTCCTCGCCCCAGCCCGACGTGCGAGCCATGCCCAGCGCCGCGTCCATGAAGCCGCGCGGGCCGCAGACATACAGGTGCAGGCCCGCCTGCGGGGCGCCGAGCAGCTGCGCCATGTCGAGCGCCCCCTCGCCATCCACATGCAGATGCACGCGGTCGGCCCAGGGCATGGACTGCAGCAGGGCCGTGAAGGCCATGCGCTCGCGCGAACGCGCGCAGTAGTGCAGTTCGAAATCGGCACCCTCGCGCGCCAGCTGGCGCGCCATGGCCAACACGGGCGTGATGCCTATGCCACCGGCCAGCAGCAGATGACGTGCAGGCCCGCCCGCATGCAGCGCGAAATGGTTGCGCGGCGCGCCGATGGCGATCTGCTGGCCTTCCTGCACCTGTTCGTGCACGGCGGCCGAACCGCCGCGCGAGGCGGCTTCGCGCAGCACGCCGACCACGTAGCGACCCGTGTCCTGCGGGTCGTTGCACAGCGAGTACTGGCGCACCAGGCCGCCGGGCAGGTGCAGGTCGATGTGCGAGCCGGCCGTGAAGGCGGGCAGGCTCTGGCCGTCCAGCGGCACGAGTTCAAGGCTGCAGATGTCCTGCGCCTCGGCGCATTTGCGCGCGACGCGCACCTGGAGGATGGGGTTGGCTTGCATGGGAAAAACGTGGGAATGGAGGGGTTCGGAAAAATCAGGCCGCCGCCAGCGCACGGGCGCTGGCCTCGCGCAGCCGGCTGATCACGCGGCGCGCGCGGTTGGGGCCGGCGTCCACATGGATGTCGATGACGGGGCGCGCGCCAAAGCGCTGCTGGTTGCGGAACTGGGCCTCGATGACGACCTTGTCCTCCTCGAAGGTGGCGGCCGTCTGGTCGATCACCAGGCGCGTGGTGTCCTGCATGTCCGGATGCGGGTTGGTGGCAATGGTCCAGAAGTAGTGGGCCGAATGCTCGGTCTCCGGCGTCACGCCGTGAAATCCCCGCATGTGAAAGCCTTCGCGCTGCGGGTCGTCCAGCTGCCCGCTGCCTGCGTCCATGGCGCCGGTCCAGATGCACACGTGCGAGGGGTGGAACTCCACCTCCTGCCAGCGGTCGATGCGGCCCGCGAACGGCCAGGCCGCCGCATAGGTGGGCGGCGGGTCGGAGTCGGGCATCCAGCGCAGCACGGTGACGCTGTCGCCCTCCTGGCGGACCTTGAGCTCGGCATTCATGTGGACGCCGGCATTGCCGCCGATGGTCTTGAGGTGCACATAGCCCAGGTGGCTGAGGTCCAGCAGGTTGTCGTGGATGAGCTGGTAGGGCGCGTCGTAGTGGTAGACATCGCCGCCGAAGCGGTAGCGCGCATCGCCGTGCACGGGATAGGCGGGCGGCTCCTGCGCGGGCACGGAATCGGGCGTGGCGCCCATCCAGATCCAGAGGATCTGATCACGCTCGCGCAGGTCGAAGGACTTGACGCAGGCCTTGGGCGGTATGCGCTGCTGGCCCGGAATCTCCAGGCACTGCCCGGCGCGGTCGAACAGCAGGCCGTGGTAGCCGCAGCGCAGGCCGCGCGCCTCCACCGTGCCGCAGGACAGCGGCAGCTCGCGGTGGCAGCAGCGGTCTTCCAGCGCGGCGACGCTGCCATCGGGCGTGCGAAACAGCACGACGGGCCGGCCCAGCAGGGTGCGGGCCAGTGGCGCGTCCTGCAGCTCCCAGGCAAAGCCGGCGACATACCACTGGTCCAGCGGAAAGGCGGGCACAGGTGAGGGTGCGGTGGTGCATTCGGTCATGGGTTTCTCTTTCCTGTCTGCGGTTCGTGGTCAATGCGCCGACAGCGCGCGGCCTGCAGCTGCGGGCCTGCCGGCTTCGGGCCCTTGCAGCCGGTGCAGCGACACGATGCAGGCCGCGAACACGAAGGCCGCGCCATAGCCCACGTACAGCTGGCTGGCCGACCAGGAGGCGTCGAGCAGCGAGCCCGCGACCATGGGCGAGACGATGGCGCCGATGCGCCCTATGCCTATGCCCCAGCCCACGCCGGTCACGCGCACCTCGCCGCCATAGACCATGGGCGCGATGGCATAGAGCCCGGCCACGCAGCCGTTGACGAAGACGCCGATCAGGAAGGCCAGCGCGTACGACAGCAACAGCGAGCCCGGATTGCTCACGATGAAGCACAGCAGCACGGCCGTAGCCAGCATGAAGCCGGCCAGTGCGCGGTGCACGGGATAGCGCGCCGCCAGCAGGCCCAGCAAAGTGGCACCCAGGATGCCGCCCAGGCTCAGCAGCACGCCGCCGGTCACGCCCTGCTCGGGCGTGAGGCCCGAGGCGGCCAGCAGCTTGGGCGTCCAGCTCATGACGAAGTAAAAGCCGAACATCACCGCGAAGAACGACAGCCAGACCAGCAGCGTGGGCCGGCGCAGGCCCGGCGCAAACAGCTGCAGCGGGCCCCGCCGCGCCGGTCCCGCCGATGCGGGCGCGGCAGGCGGCAGCGCCGCCAGCGTGGGCAGGTCCAGGCGGACCACCAGGGCATTGAGCCGCTGCAGCGCGCCGGCCGGGCGCCGCGCCAGCAAAAAGTCCATGGATTCCGGCAGGCGCCACCAGGCCAGCAGCAGAACACCCAGCGTCACGCAGCCGCCGAACAGGAAGACGGCGCGCCAGTCATGGCGCCCCAGCAGCCACACCGCGATGGAGCCGCCAATGCTGGCGCCCAACGCATAGCCCGTGGACTGCAGGGTGACGGCCAGGCTGCGCCAGCGCTGCGAGGCGTATTCGCTGGCAATCACGTTGCTGCAGGCCAGGATGCCGCCCACGCCCAGACCCGTGAGCACGCGCAGCGCCGCAAGCTGGATGGCACTGTGGCTGAAGGCCGAGCCCAGCATGCCCACGCCCGAGAGGGCCAGGCAGGCCAGGATCAGCGGCCGGCGGCCCAGCCGGTCGGCCCAGGGCGCGATCAGCAGCGATCCGCCCGCCATGCCGAACAGGCCCACACTGAGCAGAAAGCCCAGCTGGGCGCCGCTGAGCTGCCAGTGCGCCGACACGGCCGAGGCCGTGAAGGCCATGACCAGCACGTCGAAGCCGTCGATCATGTTGAGCACCATGCACAGGGCTATGACCGACCACTGGAAGCGCGTCATGGGCCGCTGGTCGACGCTTGCACGCAGGTCGGCGCTCATGGCCGCAGCTCCTGCGAAAAGGGGATGGAAGATGCGGCGGCGCGGGGCCGCTGCAGGCGAGGGGCAAGCAGGCAGGCAGTCATCGTGGGTCTCCTTGGGGTGGAAGCTCTGGCCGAGCTTTCTTGTGTTTTCAGCCGTTTTCAGTCGTTCATTAAGTATGCTGAATGTGATTCAGTTTACTGAATGATGATGTACGTCAAATACCGGGTTTCCCCGATCACGGTCGGCTCGCCATGCGCGCAGGCGGCCAGGCCGCCCTCAGTCGGCGGACGATGTTTCCGTGGATTCGCGCACGTCGTGCAGTTGCACGAACTTGCGCAGCAGGCGCTTGAACTCGGCCTGCTCTTGGGGTTCGAGCGCGGCCAGCATGCGCTCGTGCAGTTCGTGGACATTGGGCACGAAGCCGGCCAGCATGGTCTCGCCCTCGGCCGTGAGCGTCAGGCGCCGCTGGCGCCGGGGCAGGATCTCGCGCAGCACCCAGCCCTTGGCCTCCAGGCGCGCCGCGATGTCGGCCGTGGTGGAGTTGTCCAGCGCCACCAGCCGCGCCAGCGTCACCTGGTCGATGCCCGGCTTTTCCTGCAGCATGCGCAGGATGGCGTACTGCACGGGCGTCACGTCCGGCCCCAGCACGTCGCGGAACAGCTGCGCCGCGATCTGCTGCGCGCGCCGGATCAGGTGGCCCGGCTGGTCGTAGAGGTCGATGGAAAGCGGATCGGAGGCGGAGTGGACCATCGGTGGCGGCAGGCCTTGCGGCCCTGGGGTTGAAGCCCGCCGAGGTTACCCCATCCCCGGCGCCCGCGCCTGCTGGCCTGGCCATGCCGGCAGCCTCAGGCCACGGCGGCGGCAGGCTGGGCCGCTGCTGCGGTCACCGCCGCCGCCTGCTGCTCCTGCGCAATCCATTTGTCGATGACCTTGCGCGACTGCACGCCGCCCGCATCGATGTTGAGCTTGAGCAGCTTGCGGTCGGGGTGGGCACTGAGGTTGCGCTGCTGCAGCTCCAGCATCTGCAGGTCTTCGCTGAAGATCTTGTGCTGGCCCTCGCGGATGCGGTCGGTGACTTCGGCGTCGCCCGGATTGAAGCGGCGCGCCATGCCCCAGAAGTACCACATGGATTCCTCGGTCTCGGGCGTGATGAAGTCCACCACCATGCTGTAGACCTTGTGTTCGTCGGGCGCGTCGTAGCCGCCGTGGCCTGCATGGGCCACGCCGACCTCGATCAGCACATGGCTGGGCGGGGTGAAGCGGCAGACCTGCCAGCGGTCCACGGGCACCTCGTCGGCCAGGCCGTTGCTGCGCAGCGCCATCTTCCAGAACGGGGGGGCGGGGATGTCGTTCATGAAGCGGCTGGTGACGACCTCGACATCGGCGCCCTCGCCGCGCGTCTCGGTCTTGCAGGGCGTCTCGTCGATCTCGGCCTGGCCGATGGAGCTGGCGTGCACATAGGTCTCGTGCGTCAGGTCCATGAGGTTGTCGATCATCAGCCGGTAGTCGGCCTGGATGTGGAACATGCCGCCGCCGTAGGCCCATTCGGGGTTGTCGTGCCAGGGCAGCTTCGGAATCAGGGCGGCATCGGCCAGCGCCTTGTCGCCGGGCCAGACCCAGATGAAGCCGTGGCGTTCCTCGACGGGATAGCTGCGGATCTCGGGGAAGCCGCGCACGCGCTGGCCCGGCATGGCAATGGTCTTGCCGTCGCAGCCCATCTCCAGCCCGTGGTAGCCGCAGACCAGCTTGCCCTCGCAGACAAAGCCCAGCGACAGGGGCGCGCCGCGGTGCGGGCAGAAATCCTCCACGGCGGCAATGCCGTGCTGCGCGCGGTAGAACGCAATGCGCTCGCCGCAGATGCGACGGCCCAGCGGCTTGTCCTGGATCTCGTCGGACGTGGCCGCCACGTACCAGGTGTTCTTGGGGAATGTGCTCATGGGGGGTCTCCTTTATGGGTGGGGTCCGCAGTCCTTGGCGCTGCGGTGGCTGGGGCACGGGCGGCCGAGGCCGCCGGCACGTATCAATCGCAGATCAAGCGCGGATCAACTGCACGCCAGGAACCGCATGGCTGCCGGGCTCGCTCACGGCCTCGCGCAGGTTGCGGCGCGCAATGCGCGAGTGCTCTTTCATCAGCGCCTCGGCCCGGGCGCCCTCGCGCGCGGCAATGGCGTCCAGCACCTGGCGGTGCTGGTCCTGGGCCACCATCAGGCTGTGGCGCGCACGCGGCGATTCGGCCCGCGCCAGCACAAAGCCCGAGGGCGAGGCGAAGGGCATGCGCACCACGCGCTCCAGCTCGCGCTGCATGACGCTGCTGCCGGCCATGGAGTGCAGCAGGTCGTGAAATTCGGAGTTCAGCGCCACATAGCGCGAGAAGGCCTCATCGCCCCAGTCAGGCGTCTCCAGCACACGGTCGATGGCATCCAGGCAGCGGCCGGCCTGGGCCAGCAGCGGCTCGGCCACGCCGCGCTCGGCCGCCCAGCGCGCGGCCAGGCCTTCCAGCGTGCCGCGCAGCTCGATGGCATCGGCCACATCGGCCTCGGAGAACAGCCGCACGCGGTAGCCGCGCCCGCCGGCCATGGCTTCGAGCAGGCCTTCCTGCTCCAGCCGCATCAGCGCGGCGCGCACCGGCGTGCGGGAGATGCCCAGGCGCTGCACCACGGTGAGCTCGGCGATGCGCTCGCCTGCGGGCAGTTCGCCCGCAAGAATCATCTCGCGCAGTTGCAGCTGGGCCTTGATGACCTGGGAGTGGCTTTCTGCTTCGGAGGCGGCGGGGGCAAGCTGGGGGCTCATGGGGCTTTGTCTGGATGGAATGGCGTGAATGTATACATCCAAGGCGATTCATGGTGTATTTTTCCGCAAAAACACGGGAAAACACCAATCAAATGTATACAACCAATCCCGGCAAAGACAGTGACCCGCCTGTTTGTATACAGCGCCATGGCATCATGGCCGGCTCCCTTTTTCCCCTGCCGCTGCAACCCAGGAGGTCACCCTTGCCGACGTTTTCCCGACACCCCGCCATGGCCGCCCACATCCTCAACCTGGCACGGGATGCCAGCGCCGATGCGCAGGCTCCGCAGGCCTATCCGATCAAGGACTTCTTCCGCAATCCGGAGCGCGGCTTCTTCCGCCTGGCCGATGACGGAAGCATGCTGGGCTTCATGCAGCCCGTCAGCGTGGACGGCCATCCGGCGCGCATGAACATCCATGTGCAGGCGCTTGCGGGCAGCACCCCTGTGGGCGAGCCGCGCCGCATCACGGCCGAGACCGAGCGCGACATCAGCAACTTCTTCTGGAAGGGCTCGGATGTGGTGCTCTACCAGAAGGACTTCGGCGGCGACGAGAACTTCCATGTGCTGGCGGTCAACGCGCGCAGCGGCGAAGCCACCGACCTGACGCCCTGGGACGGCGTGCGCGCCAGCATCGAGGACGACCTGGAAGACGACCCCGACCATGTGCTGATCAGCCACAACCAGCGCGATGCCGAGGTCTTCGACGTGTACCGCGTGAATGTGCACACAGGCGCGGCGCAACTGGTGGCGCAGAACCCCGGCAACATCGTCGGCTGGCAGACCGACCATGCGGGCCGCGTGCGGGCCGCCGTCGCCAGCGACGGCCTGAACAGCGCCCTGCTCTACCGCGACGACGAGGCCGGCGAGTTCCAGACCCTGATCACCACCGACTACCGCACCAGCGTAAGCCCTGCCTTCTTCACCTTCGATGACCGCAAGCTCTACGCCCTGTCCAACCGGGGCCGCGACAAGCTGGCCCTGGTGGTCATCGACCCGGCCCGGCCCGACGAGGAAGCGGAAATCTTCGTGCCCGAAGAAGTCGATCTGGGCGCGGCGGCCTATTCGCGCAAGCGCCGCGTGCTGACCCTGGCCGCCTACCAGACCGACAAGCCGCAGTACCGCTTCTTCGATGCCGAGACCGAAGCCCTCTACGGCCGGCTGGCTGCGCAGCTGCCGGGCTACGACTTCGCCATCCAGGGCGCCAACCGCGCCGAGGACAAGTTCATCGTTGCCGCCTTCAACGACCGCACGCCGGGCGCGCGCTACATCTACGACGCGGCCGCCGATGCGCTGACCAAGCTGGCCGACATCAACCCGGCCATTCCCGAGTCCGCCATGTCGCGTGTGCAGCCCGTCAGCTACACCAGCCGCGACGGACTGACCATCCACGGCTACCTGACCTTGCCGGCCGGCCGCGAGCCCAGGAACCTGGCCTGCATCATCAACCCGCACGGCGGCCCCTGGGCCCGCGACGGCTGGGGCTACAACCCCGAGGTGCAGTTCCTCGCCAACCGTGGGTTCTGCGTGCTGCAGGTGAACTTCCGGGGCTCCACGGGCTATGGCCGCGCGTTCTGGGAAGCGGGATTCGGCCAATGGGGCCTGAAGATGCAGGACGACATCACCGATGGCGTGCACTGGCTGATCGACCAGGGCATTGCCGACCCTGCGCGCATCGGCATCTACGGCGGCAGCTATGGCGGCTATGCCACGTTGGCCGGCGTGGCCTTCACGCCCGACCTGTATGCGGCGGCCGTGGACTATGTGGGCGTGTCCAACCTGTTCACCTTCATGAAGACCATTCCGCCCTACTGGAAGCCGCTGCTGGACCAGATGCACGCCATGGTGGGCGATCCCGAGCGCGACAGGGAGCGCCTGGCCGCCACCTCGCCGGCCCTGCATGTGGACCGCATCAAGGCGCCGCTGTTCATCGCCCAGGGCGCGCGCGATCCGCGCGTGAACAAGGACGAGAGCGACCAGGTGGTGAAGGCGCTGCGCGAGCGCGGCGTCGAGGTGCAGTACATGGTCAAGGACAACGAGGGCCACGGCTTTCACAACGACGAGAACAAGTTCGAGTTCTACGAAGCCATGGAGCAGTTCCTGGTCACGCACCTCAAGCCCTGAAGCCGTCCAGGCGCCCGGCCACCCGGCCGCCCGGTCCCTCGGCCGCCCCGCGCTACAGCACGGCGGGCTCCCCGCTTTGCTGCAGCGCCCACATGTCCGCATAGCGCCCGCCCGCCGCGACCAGCTGGGCGTGGGTGCCGCGCTCGACGATGCGGCCCGCGTCCATGACCAGGATCTCGTGCGCATCGACCACGGTGGACAGGCGGTGGGCAATCACCAGCGCCGTCTTGTTGCGCGCGGCGCTTTGCAGCTCGGCCTGGATGGCGCGCTCGTTGGCCGAGTCCAGCGCCGAAGTCGCCTCGTCAAAGATCAGGATGGGCGGGTCCTTGAGCAGGGTGCGCGCAATCGCCACCCGCTGCTTTTCGCCGCCAGACAGCTTGAGGCCGCGCTCGCCCACGCGCGTGGCATAGCCCTGGGGCGTGGCCTCGATGAAGTCGTGGATGCGCGCGGCGCGTGCGGCCGCCACCACCTGGTCGCGGCTGGCGCCGGGACGGCCGTAGGCGATGTTGTATTCCACCGTGTCGTTGAACAGCACCGTGTCCTGCGGCACGATGCCCACGGCGCCGCGCACGCTGTCCTGGGTCAGCTCGCGCAGGTCGTGCCCGGCGATGCGCACATGGCCGGACTGCACGTCGTAGAAGCGGAAGATCAGCCGCGCCAGCGTGCTCTTGCCCGAGCCCGAAGGGCCGACCACGGCCACGGTCTTGCCGGCCGGAATGGTGAAGCTCACGTCCTTGAGGATGGGCCGCTCGGGGTCATAGGCAAAGTCCACATGCTCGAAGCGCAGCTCGGGCGGTGCGCCGTCGGCCGGCAGGGGCCGGGCGCCGGGCGCATCGGCCACCTCGCGCTCCTTGTCCATGAGGGTGAACATGCGCTCCAGGTCGGTCAGGCTCTGTTTGATCTCGCGGTAGATCACGCCCAGAAAGCCCAGTGGGATGTAGAGCTGGATCATGAAGGCATTGACCATGACCAGGTCGCCCAGCGACAGCCGCCCGTCCACCACGCCCTGCGTGGCGCGCCAGAGGATGGCGACCAGGGCCGTGGCGATGATCAGCTGCTGCCCGCAGTTGAGCATGCTCAGCGTGGTCTGGCTCTTGAGGCGCACGCGGCGCAGCGCCTCCAGGTTCTCGTCATAGCGCCGCGCCTCGAAGCCCTCGTTGCCGAAGTACTTGACGGTCTCGTAGTTCAGCAGCGAGTCGATGGCCTTGGTGTGCGCCGCCGACTCCTGGGCATTGGCCTCGCGCCGAAAGCGCGTGCGCCACTCGGTCACCGTGACCGTGAACGTGATGTAGAACACCAGCGCCGCCAGCGTGATGACCGCGAACCAGATGTCGAAGCGCAGCGCCAGGATGCCCAGCACCAGCGCCATTTCGATGAAGGTGGGCAGGATGCTGTAGAGCGAATACGAGATCAGCGACTCGGTGCTGCGCACGCCGCGCTCGATGTCGCGCGTCATGCCGCCGGTCTGGCGCTCCAGGTGAAAGCGCAGGCTCAGCGCATGCAGGTGCTCGAAGGTGGACAGCGCAATCGCCCGCGAGGCGCCCTGCGTGGCCTTGGCAAAGACCAGGTCGCGCAGCTCGGTGAACAGCGAACTGGAAAAGCGCAGCAGCCCGTAGGCCAGCAACAGGGCCACGGGCACGACGAGCACCGCGCGGGCGTCGCCGGCCTTCAGATCCAGCGCATCGACCAGGTGCTTGAGCAGCACCGGCACGCCCACGTTGGCGAGCTTGGCCCCGATCATGAAGCCCAGCGCCGCCAGCACGCGCCACTTGTATTGCCACAGGTAGGGCAGCAGGCGCCGCAGCGCGTTCCAGTCCCGCGACGGTGCCGGGGTTGGGACTAAGGGTAAATCCGTAGGGGAAGCGCTCTCGCGTCGCATGAAAGACAATTCTCGGTTGTTATATTGACCCGATTGTGCCCATGCCACCCCGCCCCGACCTCCCGCCCCATCCCTTGCCCGCAGACAAGGAGCTGGTTCTCAAGGTCATTCCCATGCCCGCCGATGTCAACGCCAATGGCGACATCTTCGGCGGCTGGGTCATGGCGCAGGTCGACCTGGCAGGTTCCGTGCTGCCCTCGCGCCTGGGCCAGAGCCGCATGGTCACCGTGGCCGTGAACGAGTTCATCTTCAAGCAGCCCGTGCGCGTGGGCGACATCCTGTCGTTCTACTCCAGCGTGCAGCGCGTGGGCCGCACCTCGGTCACGGTCGATGTCGAGGTCTATGCCGAGCGCTTTGCCGACCAGGGCCGCTTCGTCAAGGTGACCGAGGCCCTGCTGACCTACGTGGCCATCGACGGCCAGGGCAAGCCCCAGTCGCTGCCGGACAACGATCAGGTGCGCTCCTGGCGCGCAGCGGCCGAGCGCAATGCAGAACGCAAGCAGCAGCAGGCCGGCTGAACCAGCCCTTCTGCAGCCATGAAAAAAGCGACCTTCGCAGGTCGCTTTTTCATTTCCGGCAGCAGAGATCGCTCATGCCAGCGACGGCGTGACGCGCGGCTGCAGCGAAGCCGCTGCGGTGGCCGCAGCCAGGGCAGCGGAACTGCTGGCGGCGCTGTCGCTGGAGGCGGCCGACGAGGAAGAGGACAGGCTGGGGGCGCTGGACGCCACGGCCGAACCCGAAGATGAACGCGGCGAGGAGCCGGCCTCGATCTGGCCCGTGAGCTCGCCGCCCTCTTCGATCACCACCTTGCCGTAGCGGATCTTGCCGCTGACCTTGCCCGTGCCGTAGATGACCAGCTTCTCGCGCACGGTCAGCGTGCCGTCGAACACGCCATGGATCTCGGCGATGTCGATCTCTGCCGTGCCATGGAAGGCGCCCTGCTCGGCGATCTGGATCACGCGCGAGTCCATGGTGGCCTCCACCGTGCCTTCGACCACCAGCGTGTCGCAATCGGTGATCTCAACGCCCTTGAGCTTGATGTTGGGGCCCACGGTGAGCTTGCTGCCCGGAGAGTCCTGCGACACAGGCGAGGCCTGGCGCTGGGTGGATGCCGGGCTGGTCACGCTGGAGCTGGGCATGACGGCTCCCGAAGGGCTGCCGCCCGTGCTGGCGGCGCCTGTGCCGCTGCCCAGGGTGTTGCGGGAGGTGAAAGCATCGTTGTCGCGCTTGCCAAAGAACGGGTTCTGAACAGCCATGGGTGGGTCTCCTTCGGAAAAATCCGATGCTACGCACACGAACTGGCAACAAATGCCGGCATCTCGCAAGAACGGTAACGAGATGGTTCTCCCGTTTCATGTGCTTGCAAGCCTTTCTCGATCACACACCGCGCATACGCAGGTCGCGCAGCGGACATGCGCAAATCAATAGGTGCATCTACACTCATTTCCATTCCAGGCCACCTGCCCCACGCCCCATGACCTCCTCCACCTCAAGCGCCGCCAGTCCGGTCTGCACCTGCTTCATGGTGCGCAGCCTGTCGCGCAAGATCTCCCAGCTCTATGACGACACGCTGGCGCCCAGCGGCCTGCGCGGCACGCAGTTCAGCCTGCTGGTGCAGGCACGCAATGCGCCCGACGGCCCGCCCACGGTCTCGGCCCTGGCCGAGCAGTTGCACACCGACCGCACGACGATGACGCGCAACCTGCGCACGCTGCAGCAGGCCGGCTTCATCGACCTGGTTCCCGGCGCGGATGCGCGCAGCCGCTGCGTGGTGGTCACGCCCGAAGGCCGCGCCCGCATCCGCGAGGCTGCCGCCCTGTGGCGCCAGGCCCAGCAGCGCGTACGCGAGCTGTGCGGCAGCGAGCAGATCGGCGCGCTGGAAAGCCTGGTGCTGGGCATGCTGCCCGTGCTGGAAACCGCCACGCAGGAGAGCGCGGAATGAGCGCCGCCCTGCCCTCCGCAGCCCCTGGCGCTGCGGCCAGCGGGTCCGCGCATCCGTTGGTCAGCGGCCCCATCGCCTCCACCCTGGTGCGCCTGGCCGTGCCCAACATGGTGGCGCTGAGCATGTCGGTGCTGGTCGCCGTGGCCGAGACCTACTACGTGGGGCAGTTGGGAACCGTATCGCTGGCGGCCATGGCCCTGGTGTTTCCGCTGGCCATGCTCACGCAGATGATGAGCAACGGTGCCATGGGCAGCGGCGTGTCCTCGGCCATCAGCCGCGCGCTGGGTGCGGGCGACGGCGCGCGTGCCTCGGCACTGGCCCTGCACGCCATCGTGATCGGCGCCATCGCAGGCCTGCTGTACTCGCTCATCTTCGTGCTGTGCGGCGCCACCTTCTACGGCTGGCTGGGCGGGCGCGGCGAGGTGCTGGCAGCGGCCACGGGCTTTGGCGCCGTGCTGTTCAGCGGCGCCATCCTGGTGTGGCTGTGCAATACGCTGGCCTCGGTGGTGCGGGGCACGGGCAATATGCGCATGCCGTCGGCCGTGATCTTTGCGGCCTCGCTGGTGCAGATCGCCGTCGGCGGCACGCTGGGGCTGGGCCTGGGGCCCATGCCGCGCTGGGGCATGCCGGGCGTGGCCGTGGGCAACATCGTGGCCATGGTGCTGGCCGTGGCGGCCTTTCTGGCCTACCTGCAATGGGGCCAGCAGCGCCTGCAGCTGGACTGGCGCACGCCGCGCCTGGCCTGGCCCATGTTCCGCGACATCCTGCGCGTGGGCGCCCTGGCCTGCCTGTCCCCCGTGCAAACCGCGCTGGCCGCGCTGCTGCTGACAGGCATGGTCGCCCGCCTGGGCCCGCTGGCCCTGGCCGGCTACGGCATAGGCCAGCGGCTGGAGTTCCTGCTGATCCCCATGGCCTTCGGCGTGGGCATGGCCGCCGTGCCCATGGTGGGCATGGCCATGGGTGCAGGCCAGGTGGCACGCGCGCGCCGCGTGGCCTGGTCGGGCGGCGCCATGGCCGCGGCCCTGCTGGGCGTGCTGGGGCTGGTGGTCATGGTCTGGCCGCAGCTGTGGTCAGGCATCTTCACCGGCGACCCGGCCGTGCGCGCCTACGCCGACCTCTACCTGCGCACCGTGGGCCCGGCCTTCGGGCTGTTCGGCCTGGGACTGGTGCTCTACTTCGCCTCCCTGGGCGCAGGCCGCGTCTGGGCTCCTGTGCTGGCCGGCACGGTGCGCCTGCTGATCGTGGTGGTGGGCGGCGGCTGGCTCATGTCCAGCGGCCTGGGCAGCGCCCAGTCGCTGTTCATCCTGGTCGCCGTGGCCATGGCCGCCTATGGCGCGGGCACGGCCTGGGCCGTGTGGCGCGCGCGCTGGGGGTGAAGACACGCAAAAAAGAAGGCCCGCAGTCAGCGGGCCATGCTTCAAGAAACGATGTACGCCGCCGTCCCCGTGGACAGCAAGCTGCCATCGGCCCCCAGGAATTCCATGCGCGTGTTGGCCACGCGCGAACCCAGCCGCAGCACCTCGGCGCGCAGGATGAATTCGCCGCCTATGCCGGGGCGCAGGTAGTCCACGCGCAGGTCGATGGTGCCCAGGCGCGAGAAGCGGTGCAGGCGCTGCAGCGGCGCATCGTCCATGTGCTTGGCGCCGATGGCAGCCATGACGGCCAGGCCGCCCATGGAGTCCAGGCCGGCGCTGATCACGCCGCCGTGGATGCGCTGGTAGGCGGCGTGGCCTATGAGCTCGGGCCGCATGGTGATGCGGCCTTCAACCCGCTCGGGCAGCACTTCGGTGATGCGCAGGCCCAGCACCTGGTTGAAGGCGATCTGGCGCTCGAACACTTCGCGCAGCCCGGCGATGAACTCGGGCTCGAACTGCACGGGCGCCTCGGAGGCCTCGGAGGCCTTCGTGGATTTCAGCACTGGCTGAAGTCCGGCTTGCGCTTCTCCATGAACGCGGTGAACGCCTCCTTGGCAGCAGGCCCGCCCATCAGCTTGCCGAAGCTCGCGCCCTCCTCGGCCATGCGCTCGCGCACCAGGCCGGACTGGCCGGCCTTCATGAGGCGCTTGGTCTCGATCAGGGCCGACAGCGGCTTGGCGGCCAGCTTCCTGGCCTGGGCCTGGGCCAGCGCATTGCATTCGCTGGGCGGCACGACGCGGTTGACCAGGCCCACTTCCAGGGCGGCTTCGGCCAGGAAGGGCTCGCCCAGCAGCAGGGCCTCGGCCGCGCGGTGGTAGCCGAGCATCTGGGGCAGCAGCAGGCTGGAGGCCGCTTCGGGGCACAGGCCCAGGTTCACGAAGGGCAGCGAGAAGGCCGCGTTGTCGCCCGCATAGACCAGGTCGCAGTGCAGCAGCAAGGTGGTGCCGATGCCCACGGCCGGGCCGCAGACGGCGGCGATCACGGGCTTGGGAAAGGCGGCGATGTTGTGCAGGAAGCGCCAGACGGGGCGCTGCTCGCCTTCCGGCCTGGCGGCGCCGCCGGCCGACTGCTTGAGGAAGTCGGCAATGTCGTTGCCCGCGCTGAAGATGGCCATGTCGCCCTGGAAGACCACGCAGCGCACGGCGGCGTCTTCGCCGGCCTGGGCCAGCGCATCGGCCATGCTGGCGTACATGGCCTCGGTGATGGAGTTCTTCTTGTCTGCGCGGTTGAAGGTGATGGTGCAGACACCGGCTTCGGTGTGCACGAGGATGTCCTGGGTGGTTTCGCTCATGATGGTCTTGCCTTGCTTATTCCTTGAAATACACGATCTGGTGGCTGCTCGCCAGCATCACGCCGGCCTCGCTCCACAGCTGGGCGCTCTGGTCGAAGAAGCCGTTGCGAAATTCCTGGCCGCGCGCTTGGGCCAGCAGGTGGCCCGTGCCTGCCGCCGCCAGTTCCTCACGCCCCGCATGGAAGTAGACGGTGATGGACACCGTGCCCGCCGGGGTGCGCTGTGCGCGGCGCAGCCACACGCGCGGGAAGAATACGTCAGCCAGGCCGGCCAGCGCGCAAAAATCCAGTGCGCGCGGCGGCTCGTCGCGCACCCACAGGCGCGTGAGGCTGTCGGTCTCGCGGCCATCCCAGGTCTGGGGAATGATGCCGTCGAGAAAGCGCATGTCGTAGCGGTTGAGCCATTCCACGCCGCCCAGCGGCGGCACGCGCGGCACGGTGGCGGGCGACGGCACCTCGGGCATGGACAGGTCGGTGCCGCCCCAGGTGCTGCGCCGCACGGCCGTGACGGCCGTGGCCGTGGTGACGACCTGGGCATCACCATCCTGGTCGGGCTGGGTGATGGTCAGCAGCCAGTGCTGGGTGGAGCGGTTGGTGCGCACGGGGCGGGCTTCGATGTCGAAGCGCCCCGCGCCCAGCGCGGCCGCGTAGTTGACGGTGATGGACAGCGGATCGCCCAGGCACAGCGGATGCTGCTGGATGGCCTGCACCAGCGCGGCGGCGGTGATGCCGCCGTACGGGCCCACCATGTTCCAGTAGTCCTGCGTGGTCTGGCCCTGGTAGTGGCCAACGGCGCCGGTGGGCGTGAGCGCCACGGCCTGGTCGAGAGGATGGATGTCTGTGCTCATGGCAAACGAGTGTGATGGCAAGCGGGGCCCGCGTCCGTCAAGCCGGCGACTCTGCGGGTGAGGGAAAGCGCGGGTGGGCCGCGGCGGCCGGCGCCTTGGTCCAGCCCGAGAACACGTCCACGGCCCGGCCCCAGAGCGCGTCGCGCATATCGGCGCGGAAGAAGCCGAAATGCCCTATGCGCCGCAACTGCAGGGCCTTGGGCTCGATGCGCTCGATGCGGCTGGGGGCATTGGCGTAGAGCGCGAACAGGTGCTCGGTGCCGCGCCAGGTCATGAGTTCGTCGTCGCTCATGGACAGCGCCATCACCGGAAAGCGCACGGCGGCGTAGCTGCGCGCGGCGGCCTCGCCCTCGGCACCCACGCTGTAGCGCGGGTTCAGGCACCAGCGGCGCCACTGCAGCATGACGCCGGCCGGCAGGTCGCCCACCTTGCGCAGGCGCCGGCCCGGAAAGTAGCCGCACAGGCGCGTGGCCACGGGCACCAGCACATGCCAGAAATAGGGAACCATGCGCTTGAGGCGAGGCGCATTGTCACGCCAGTAGCCGCTGCCGGCCGCAATGCTCAAAAGGCCGTCCACCAGCTGCGGGGAGCGCAGCAGGCCCGGCAGCTGGGCGCCCAGGCTGTGGCCGATCAGGAACAGCGGCTGGTCCGGCAGCTGCGCCTTGGCATGGGCGATGACTGCCTCGTAATCACGCGCCCAGTCGCACAGGTCGGCACGCACCTGGCGCAAAGAGCCTTGCAGGGAATCGCCATGGCCCCGGTAGTCAAAGCTGGTCACCCGATAGCCCTGGCCAGCAAGCCAGGTGGCAAAGGCCTCGTAGAAGGCCTGGCGCACCCCCATGGCCCCGCCGATGACCACGCTGGCGCGCGGCGGGCCAGCGGGCGTATAGACGCGCAGCGCCAGCGTGGCGCCATCGCTGCTGAGTTGATGTTGTTCCATGGCTGTCTCCTGGTCGGTGCCGTTTCTGTGCCGGCTCGCATGGATGGGAAAGGATGGGATGAGCGAAAAAGACAAAGCCCCGCGAACGGGGCCTTGAGCAACGGTCAGACCCGCTCGAAGATGCCGGCGGCGCCCTGGCCCATTCCGACGCACATCGTCACCATGCCGTAGCGCAATTGCTTGCGGCGCAGCGCATGCACCACGGTGGCCGAGCGGATGGCGCCCGTGGCACCCAGCGGGTGGCCCAGGGCAATCGCGCCGCCCATGGGGTTGACCTTGGCGGGGTCCAGGCCCAGCGTGTTGACCACGGCCAGCGACTGGGCGGCAAAGGCCTCGTTGAGTTCGAACCAGTCGATGTCGTCCTGCTTGAGGCCCGCATAGCGCAGCGCGGCCGGAATGGCCTCGATGGGGCCGATGCCCATGATGGCCGGCGGCACGCCCTTGCTGGCATAGCTCACGAAGCGCGCCAGCGGCGTGAGGCCGAAGCGCTGCACGGCGGCGCCGCTGGCCAGGATCAGCGCGCCTGCGCCATCGCTGGTCTGCGAGCTGTTGCCGGCCGTCACCGAGCCGCGCGCCGCGAACACGGTGCGCAGCTTGCCCAGGCCTTCCAGGCTGGTGTCGGGGCGTGCGCCCTCGTCCAGCTCCACGGTGCGCGTGCGCAACACGGGTTCGCCCTTGGCCAGGTCCAGGCCCCGGTCGGTGACCTCGATGGGCGTGATCTCGTCCTTGAACTCGCCGGCCTGCTGCGCGGCCAGGGCACGGCGGTGCGACTCCAGCGCAAAGGCGTCCTGCGCATCGCGCGAGACCTTCCACTGCTGGGCCACCTTCTCGGCCGTCAGGCCCATGCCATAGGCAATGCCCACGTCGCCATCACGCTCGAAGATGGACGGCGACAGCGAGGGCGCGTTGCCCATCATGGGCACCATGCTCATGCTCTCGACGCCGGCCGCGATCATCACGTCGGCCTCGCCCACGCGGATGCGGTCCGCCGCCATGGCCACGGCCGACAGGCCCGAGGCGCAGAAGCGGTTCAAGGTGATGCCGCCCACGCTGGTGGGCAGCCCCGCCAGCACGGCGCTGATGCGCGCCACGTTCAGGCCCTGCTGGGCCTCGGGGATGGCGCAGCCGCAGATGATGTCCTCGATGGCAGCCGGGTCCAGCCCCGGCACCTGGGCCAGCGCGGCCTTCAGCGTGGTCGCCAGCAGGTCGTCGGGACGGTAGTTGCGGAAAAAGCCCTTGTGCGACTTGCCGATGGGCGTGCGCGTGGCGGCGACGATGTAGGCGTCTTGGATTTGTTTCATGGAGGTTGCTCCTCGATCTCAGTTATTCATCACCCCCGCAGCCCCCGAAAAGGGCGCGCCCCAGACAACTGGCGTGCTCCAGACCAGGGACAGCGAGCAAGGGCCGCCCCGCCGCGAGGCTGTCGTCCCCCTTGGGGGGAAGGCGCGAAGCGACTCAGGGGGGACATATCAATTCCGGACGGGCTTGCCGGTGTTCAGCATTCCGAGAATGCGTTCATGGGTCTTCGGATGGCCGATCAGGTGGCAGAACGCCTTGCGTTCGAGCTTCATCAGATAGGCCTCGTCCACCAGGGTGCCCGCATCCACGTCGCCGCCGCAGACCACGTTGGCGATCAGGCTGGCCACATGCTGGTCGAACTCGCTGATGAAGCCGCCGTCACGCATGTTGACCAGCGAGCCCTTGATGGTGGCCACGCCGCTGCGTCCCGCCACGGGGAAGCTGCGCGGCAGCGGCGCGCGCCAGCCGCCTGCGGCCATGGACTTGGCCTCGTTGATGGCCACGAAGAGCAGCTCGTCCTTGTGCGGCACGATGAGGTCGCTGTCCAGCAGGTAGCCCAGCTTGCGCGACTCGATGGCACTGGTGCCCACCTTGGCCATGGCCGCGGCCGTGAAGCCTTCGGTCAGGAAGGGCAGCAGGTCCTTGCCCGTGCTGGTGGCGGCGTTCTCTGCCGCGCGGCGCGCGATGTAGGTCAGGCCGCCCGCGCCGGGCACCAGGCCCACGCCGACTTCCACCAGGCCGATGTAGCTTTCCATGTGCGCCACGCGGCGCGCGCTGTAGACGGCCAGCTCGCAGCCGCCGCCCAGCGCCATGCCATGGATGGCCGCAACCACGGGCACCTGGGCGTAGCGGATGCGCAGCATGAGGTTTTGCAGCTCCTGCTCCACGCTTTCGATGGCGTCGGCGCCACCGATCACGAAGGCCGGCATGGTGGCTTCCAGGTCGGCGCCCACGCTGAACGGCGCATCGCCCGACCAGATGACCATGCCCTGGAAGTCGGTCTCGGCCACGTCCACGGCTTCCATCAGCGCTTCCATGACTTCGGGGCTGATGGCGTGCATCTTGTTCTTGATGCTGGCGATCAGGATCTGGCCGTCCAGCGTCCAGGTGCGCAGCGCCTTGGATTCGGCGATCGTGGTGCCGGCCGTCTTCCAGTCGGGCAGGCTGTCTTCGCCCAGCAGCTTCTCGGGGAAGATCTGGCGCTCGTAGACGGGCAGCACGCGGCGGGGCACGAATTGGCCCTTGGCGGGGCTCCACGAGCCCTGCGCCGTGTGCACGCCGCCGGCCTCGGCCACCGGGCCTTCGAAGACCCACTTGGGCAGAGGCGCCTTGCTCAATGCCTTGCCGGCATCGATGTCCTCCTGGACCATCTTCGCCACTTCCAGCCAGCCCGCTTCCTGCCACAGCTCGAACGGGCCCTGCTTCATGCCGAAGCCCCAGCGCATGGCCTGGTCCACGTCGCGGGCGGACTCCGCAATGCTCTCCAGGTGGATGGCCGCGTAGTGGAAGCTGTTGCGCAGGATGGCCCACAGGAAGCGGCCCTGTGCGCCCTCGGCATTGCGCAGCAGCTTCAGGCGCTCGGCCGCGGGCTTCTTGAGCATGCGGCCATAGACCTCGTCGGCCTTGCCGCCGGCGGGCACGTAGTCCTCGCTGTCCAGCTCGAACTGCAGGATGTCGCGGCCGACCTTCTTGTAGAAGCCCTTCTTCGCCTTCTGGCCCAGGTTGCCCAGCTCGATCAGCTTGGCCAGCACGGGCGGCGTGCCGAAGCTGCCGTAGAAGGGATCGGTCTCGGCGCTGAGGTTGTCCTGCAGCGTCTTGATCACATGGGCCATGGTGTCCAGGCCCACCACGTCGGCCGTGCGGAAGGTGCCGCTGGATGCGCGGCCCAGCTTCTTGCCGGTGAGGTCATCGACCACGTCGAAGGTCAGTCCGAAGTTCTCGACCTCCTTCATCGTGGCCAGCATGCCGGCGATGCCGATGCGGTTGGCGATGAAGTTGGGCGTGTCCTTGGCGCGCACCACGCCCTTGCCCAGGCCGCTGGTGACGAAGGCTTCGAGCTGGTCCAGCACCACGGGCTGCGTGGTCGGCGTGGCGATCAGCTCCACCAGCGGCATGTAGCGCGGCGGGTTGAAGAAGTGGATGCCGCAAAAGCGCGGCTTGATCGCGTCGGGCAGCGCCTCGGACAGCTTGGTGATGGACAGGCCCGAGGTGTTGGACGCCACGATGGCGTGCTTGGCCACATGGGGCGCGATCTTGGTGTACAGGTCGAGCTTCCAGTCCATGCGCTCGGCAATGGCCTCGATGATCAGGTCGCAGCCCTTGAGCAGCTTGAGGTGCTCCTCGTAGTTGGCGGGCTGGATCAGGTCCGCGTCCTCGGCCACGCCGATGGGCGAAGGCTTGAGCTTCTTGAGGTTAGCGATGGCGCGCTCGGCGATGCCGCTTTTCGGGCCTTCCTTGGCAGGCAGGTCGAACAGCACCACGGGCACCTTGACATTGACCAGATGGGCCGCGATCTGCGCTCCCATCACGCCAGCGCCGAGCACGGCGACTTTCTTCACATTGAATCGGGACATGGATGTTCCACAAGTGGGAGGAAGGCGGCCGCTGCGGCCGCCCTCCGGAATGGTTACTGCACGCGCACCCAGGTCTGGGTGCGGCCGAAGGGGCCGATGGAGCCACGCACCTCGAGCTTGGCGCCGCCTTCGATGGGCGTCAGGCGCAGCGTGTAGGTCTTGCCGTTTTCAGGGTCGAGGATCTTGCCGCCTTCCCAGACGTCCTTGCCCTCGGCCTTCTTGGCGCCGCGGATGATCTCCAGCCCCTTGAGCGGCTGGCCCTTGCGGTCGTCCGAGCATTCGGTGCAGGTGGCGGCCGGATCGGCGCCCTTGCGCAGGATCTGCTCGATGCGGCCCGTGACCACGCCGTCGTTCTCGGCCACACGGATCTCGGACTTGGCCTCGCCGCTCTTGTCGTCGACGCTCTTCCACAGGCCCACGGGCGTCATCTGCGCCTGCGCTGCGGCAGCCGTGAGGCCCAGGACCATTGCTGCCAGTGCTTGATATGCCTTCATTTCAAACCCCTTTCGCCTAGAAAGGCGCGCAGGCCACGCTGATGCGCACAGCCCGCGCTCCCATGTTGGAGTGAAGCCGTTCAGGCCAGCGCCGCGTCCGTGTCCATCAGGGACTTGCTGCCCGCGCGGGCCGTGCGCATCAGCGTGGCGGTCTCGGGCAGCAGCTTGGCGAAGTAGAAACGCGCGGTCTGCAGCTTGGCCTGGTAGAACGGGTCGGTGTTGCCCTTGGCGATTTCGCGCAGCGCCACCTGGGCCATGCGGGCGAAGAAGTAGCCGAACACCAGGTGGCCCGCCACACGCAGGTAGTCCACGGACGCGGCACCCACCTCGTCGGGGTTTTGCATGCCCTTGAAGCCGATCTCGGTGGTGAACTTGGTCATCTGGTCGCCCAGGTAGGCGATGGGGTTGATGAACTCGGCCATCTTCTCGTTGACGCCCTCTTCCTCCACCAGTTGCGCCACCAGCTTGCCGAACTTCTTGAGCGAGGCGCCCTGGTTGCCCAGCACCTTGCGGCCCAGCAGGTCCAGCGCCTGGATGCCGTTCGTGCCTTCATAGATCATGTTGATGCGCGCATCGCGCACGAACTGCTCCATGCCCCATTCGGTGATGAAGCCATGGCCGCCATAGACCTGCTGGCTCATGGTGGTGGCCGTCCAGCCGTTGTCGGTGATGAAGGCCTTGACGATGGGCGTCAGCAGCGCCACCAGCTCGGCGCTGTCCTTGCGCACCTTTTCGTCTGGGTGGTTGAACTCCTTGTCGATCAGGAAGGCGCAATAGGTCACCAGCGCGCGGCCGCCTTCGGCATAGGCCTTGGCCGTCAGCAGCATGCGGCGCACGTCGGGGTGGACGATGATGGGGTCGGCCGGCTTGTCCTTGGCCTTGGTGCCCGACAGGCTGCGCATCTGCAGGCGGTCCTTGGCATAGGCCAGGGCGTTCTGGTAGGCCACCTCGGTCAGGCCCAGCGACTGGTTGCCCACGCCCAGGCGGGCGGCATTCATCATCACGAACATGGCTTGCAGGCCCTTGTTCGGCTGGCCCACCAGGGTGCCGATGGCGCCGTCGATATTGATCTGTGCCGTGGCATTGCCATGGATGCCCATCTTGTGCTCCAGCGCGCCGCAGAAGATGGGGTTGCGCTCGCCCAGCGAACCATCGGCCTTGACCACGAACTTGGGCACCACGAACAGGCTGATGCCCTTGGAGCCGACCGGCGCATCGGGCAGGCGGGCCAGCACCAGGTGAACGATGTTGTCGGTGAAGTCGTGCTCGCCCGCGCTGATGAAGATCTTGTTGCCGGTGATCTTGTAGGTGCCCTCGGGCGCGCCGGCCACGGGCTCGGCCTTGGTGCGCAGCAGGCCCAGGTCGGTGCCGCAATGGGGCTCGGTCAGGCACATGGTGCCGGTCCACTCGCCGCTGGTCAGCTTGGGCAAGTACAGCTTCTTTTGCTCTTCCGTGCCGTGCACATGCAGGGCTTCATAGGCGCCGTGCGACAGGCCCGGGTACATGGTCCAGGCCTGGTTGGCGCTGTTGAGCATCTCGTACACCGCCGAGTTCACCGCAAAGGGCAGGCCCTGGCCGCCGTAGGCCGTATCGCAGGACAGCGAAGGCCAGCCGCCTTCCACATACTTCTGGTAGGCCTCCTTGAAGCCCTTGGGCGTGGTGACCTCGTGGGTTTCCTTGTTCAGCACGCAGCCCTCTGCATCGCCGCTGATGTTCAGCGGAAACGTCACATTGGCCGCAAACTTGCCCGCCTCTTCGAGCACGGCATTGATGGTGTCGGCATCGACCTCGGCATGCGCCGTCATCTGCTGGTAGTCGTCCGTGACCTTGAACACCTCGTGCATGAGGAATTGCATGTCGCGCAGGGGCGGGTTGTAGCTGGGCATTTGTCTTCTCCTGTGATGGCGGGGTTTGCAGTGGATGCGGTGAAAACGGTGGAAGCGAAAAAATCAGGCCGGGCTGGCGTAGCGCGCCAGAATGCTCTCGAAGCCGTCGATGGCGCGCTGCATCGAGCCTTCGTTGCGCAGAAAGCGCGCCTCGTAATGCAGGGCCAGGATCAGGCCGTGGATCTCGAACAGCAGCTGGTTCTCGTCCAGGTCGGCACGCAGGTCGCCGCTTTCGCGGCACTGCACGATGGTGCGGCGCATGGCCGCGTGCCAGGTCTGGACCGAGGCCGTCAGCGCGTCGCGCACCGGCCCCGTGCGGTCGTCGAACTCCACGGCGCCGCTGATATAGATGCAGCCCGAGTCCAGCTCGATCGAAGTGCGCTTCATCCAGTTGTCGAACAGCGCCCGCAGACGCGCCACGCCGCGCGGCGCCTGAAGCGCGGGAAAGAACACTTCCTGCTCGAAACGGTCGTGGTACTCATGCACCACGGAAATCTGCAGCTCCTCACGCGAGCCAAAATGCGCGAACACGCCCGACTTGCTCATGCCCGTCAGCTCGGCCAGAGCACCGATGGACAGGCCCTCAAGCCCGATGTGCGTGGCCAGGTTGAGGGCAGCCTCCACAATGGTGGCCTTGGTCTGCTGCCCCTTGTGCAGCGCGCGGCGCGGCGCGGGCGCAGCGGCTTCGTGCACGGAAGAGCCCGCCTTGGGATCGGCCGTGGCGTCAGCGGTCAAACGGGTGGTGCGGCGTGGGGCGGAAACGCTGGACATGCGAAATTCTTGTTAAAACGAACGTTCGTGCTATTTTGCATGGAAAGCTTGTCGCGGCGAAGACATGCGGGGGAAAACACCTAGCCAGCGGGCAGGCGCAAAAAAGCCGGCAGGTGCCGGCTTGGTTGTTTGTCACGCCTCAGAGCAAGTCATGCCTCCACGGCAAATACCTTGATGCCCTTGAAGCGCATGTGGCGTTCGGGTGGCAGGTCGGCGTTGATCATGGCTTCGGTCACTTCCCAGACCCGACTGTCCTCGAAGTGGACAGAGAAGCGGATGAAGCCCTTGGCCATGGAGGCCAGCACCACGCGCTCGCGGCCATCGCGCGACCGGATGGGCAGCCGGAAGCTGTCGTCCAGCGTCAGCACCTGATCGCCGGCCCGCAGTTCGGCAGCGAAGGCCAGCGTAGCACCCACCGGCACCGTCGCATCGGTGAAGTCCGGGGTGTGCACGAAGCCCTCCCTGTCGGCCGCGATACCGGTGATGACGATCTCCGGCAGCGCGGGTTCGGGCACCGGCTCGGGTGGCGCCTCATAGGGCAGCTCGACCCAGGCCAGCCCCGTGAAGTTGCTGCGCGGCCGGCCCGCTGTCTCGTGCGTCTGCATGTTGTCGGGCGGCAGTGTCGTCGTGCGCGAGCCGGGCGTAGTGGACATGCCTGCGTACCAGCCCCAGAGGTTGAATTCGTAGTTCATGCGGCACCCAGTTCGTAATAGAAGTCGCGGTCGTTGACGGTGTCGGAGATGAGTGCATGGTCTGCATCTGCCCAGGGGATGGCATAGATCCCCTGGCCAGGGGCGAGCTCAAACATCCCGTTGGACGGGTCTATCAAGCTACTACGAGTTGCGATGGCAGGCAAAGCGCGCCAGGAAATGCCATCAATGGACGAGAAAATTCGAGTACGAATAATACCGGCCGTATCGCTAGTAGCGGCTCGCATATACATCACCCCATCTGCCGCAACGACCTGGATGATCCAGCTCCTAAATTCTTCCCCCTCTACGCCGCTTTCTAGCGACTGGCTAAATTGCTCAAAATCAATACCATTCTCAGTCATCACGGTGTATATCTGCCCCCCCTGAACGCCCACCATTACAAACTTTTTCCCAATGACTGCTGCACTTTGCATATAAGCACCAGATGGAAACTTTGATCGCTCGTTTGCAAATTTATTTGACAAAATGAACGACACCCCATCCAATGAGTAAGCTGCGTTGTAAAATACATTGTTAATAATACTCAATGTGAAATAAATTTCACCATTGTGCAGCACATGACTCCATACCTCCCCTGATGGCATGGACGTGGCACTCCATGCCGTATCCAGGCCCGTCTTCGAACGAACCATGCTCGAAGACAAGGCGTAAAAATAGTCTCCTGCTCTTACAAACCTTGGCGTCGCAAGTGCATTTCTGAATGTCAAACCGTCATCAACACTGACATACCCCCCATATGAGGTGTACATACCTGATCGATATTGCGTACCAACGATCACAACCCCGCCCAGTTGAGCAATGGATGTAATAATTGAATTCTCTCCACCAGCCAACAAACGGTGGGTGAAAGTTTTCAAATCTGGAGTGGTATAAACATTTCCACCTTTAGCCAAAAAATACAGGCGCCCATTGTATAAACCCATGCTTGCAGAAAAATTTGCAGGAGAAACACTGCGAACTGGCTTGAATGCATTGGCAATATGCGCAGAGACACCAGAAATCTTGCGCTCCTCCCCGCTCCAAATACGCCGACGCATCAGCGCGGCAGGTTGGCCATAGATATTGTTGAAGGAAAGCATCAGATCCACCCCAGGGTTGCGGTTTGAGTAAATACGCGGTCGGCATAGCGCGAGTCCAGCGCCAGGTCGTCCTCGATTCCGGAAAACTTGCCCCCGTTGCGTCTGAGCACGGGCGTCAGCGCACCGGAGCGGTTGGTGACGCGCAGTTGCTCCTGCGGCGCGGACCCGGCCGGCATCAGGCATTCGCACTGCGGGTGCAGGACGATGTAGTGCATGCCGACGATCAGGTGATGGGGCCCTGCCGTTGTCAGCTCCTGCTGCGGCATGGACTGCGGTGAACCGGACAGCCGCCAGCCCGCGGGATCCTGGGCCGGGTCGAGCGCGCTGGCCGTGGTGCCGGCTGGTACGCGCCGATAGGTCAGCAGCGACTGGGGCGACCACACGGCGTCGCCCTGGGCGTAGCTGCCCGGCGCCCATCGGGAGGCACCGGCGACAATGGCTGCGTTCTGGGCGCTGGTCGCGGCGGCGGAGGCGGCGGCCTGCGCAGCGTTCTTGTTGCCCTCGACCGTCAGCATGGCCTGGGCCATTTCCGTCAGAAACGTCGTGAGCCACGTCACCAGGCCCGCCGTCCAGTTACGAAAGCCCGTCAGCCAGTTCAGATAGACATCCGTCTTGACGTCGAAGACGTCCTGCGGGTCCGTGCGACGATTCGGGATCGCCACCGATTCCTCGGGTGCACTAGGTGGGGGTGTGAAGTTCATCGTCTTCCAGTCCTTCAATGGTTAGGTTGCAATCGGAGAAGCCATGGGCCACCAGAACCTGGTCGAAGCCCGTGATGTAGCCGTAGGTGGTGAGCACGCCGTAGCCGCGCGCACCTATCCAGACGACCGGTCTGGCGCGATACGCCAGGATTTCGTTGCGCACGCGCTCGTACTGCGTGCCGTGAACGAGGACCTGCAGCTTCAAGCGGTCGCTGTAGGCGCCGGGCTCGGCCATCCAGCCGCCCCAGTCGTCGCGCTTCTTGATGCTCCAGTCGTCGAAGCTGACCGAGGGCCGCCACTGCGTGTTGCCCAGCCAGACGGCACGGCCGATGACGACTTCGGCGCAGCGCGCCTTGGCCCCCAGGTTGGCGATGCGTATCGTGATGCTGGCTTGCGTGTAGGCCGGCAGTCCCGAGATGGACAGCTTTCGTTCGCGCTCTATGGGGTTGAAGAAGTAGCCCCAGTGCGAATTGCCCGAAGGGCGCAGCACCAGGCGCTGCCCGCTGTGGAACACCTCGCCGGCCACGGGGTCGGTCATCACCACCTCGACCGTGTGCGCCTGCAGGCCCAGCAGCTCGATGTCCGTGACCACGCGGCCGGGCTTGATGGTGACCTCGATGAGGTCATCGGCCTCGGTGTACGAACCCAGGCTGGCATCGAACATGCGCAGCCGGTTTTCCACACCGCGCCTTTGCCACTTGCCTTCCGAACTGGCGGGGTCATTGCCGGTATTGCTGCCGGCCATGCTGCGCCAGATCACGCGCGAGGCGTCGATGATCTCGTCGTTGAGCGCATAGGCCTTGCTGGCGGACCAGGGCTGCAGGCCGCTTGCGGCGACGTTCGTGCTCATGTTGTCCAACGTGATAGGCAGGGGCGGCACAAATCCCATGCCGCGTGTGAATTCATCGTTCATGCGGTCTCCCTTTGCTTGACGCCGATGGCGTCGCTCTTGCGAGCCATCTTTTCGAGGCTTTGCAGCAGCACGATCTGCTGGCGCCCCAGGTCATAGGTCAGACGCTGCAGGGACTCGAGGGCCCTGTGCAGGTCGCCGCCCTGCATGCCCTCCAGCAGGCGCCGCGTCTGCTGGGCGCTGTGGATCCGTGAAGGTCCGGTGAACTCGAGCTCGGGGCCGTTTTCCCCGACCAAGCGCAGGCCGCCGAAGTGCTCGCCACCCGAGGCGAAGCGCGGAATGCCGAACTGGTCCAACGCCGCCAGCACGTCGCGCTCCGAGTAGCCATACAGATAGGCAAGATCCAGCGCCGTGCCACCCTGGGCCTTGATGTCATTGGCCAGTCCCACCAGGTCTCCGGTGCCGTCGTACTTATGGAAGGTTGGCGAGAGCGCATCGAGCTTCTTGACTCGCTCGGGATCCGTTTCGTAGTCGTAGATCGCGAAGCCATCACCGAGCACGGCAATAGGCATCTTGTACTTGCTATACACGGTGGAGCTGCCACCTCCACCCCCAGGACCTGGCCCCGGACCAAGTTCCGCGCCCCCGCTGCCGCCACCGGAACCGCTTCCGCCAGAACCAGCACCACCTCCGGTACCAGCTCCTTCCTTGAGCAGTGCCGCGCGGAATTCCGCCCATGCGAGATCGGACGACAGCAGCCGCGTGTCGATGCCACGCGCTATGTCCAGCGCCTCCTTCTCGGTCTTGAGCAGCCGCTCCAACGCATCGACCTGGCTTTTTTCCTGCTCCAGAATCAATTCATCGGCAGACAACTGCTCGCCCGCCGCGTCATGCAGCACTTCAAGCTTGTTGGCCAGGATCAACTGCGCGGCCTCATAGTCCAGGCGCGAGCGGAAGTTGCCCGAGGAAATACCGCCGCGCGCAGCCGAGACGGCCTCGCCGATGTCAGCCGATTCGGGCAGATAGCCCGTGCGCCGGTACGCAGCCAGTGCCTGGTCAATGACCTCGTTGGCTCTGGCCAAGGCCATGGCCTGGGTGCTCTCGATCTGGCCGCGCAGTTCGACGACATGCCCGCGCAAGGTGTCCATGAGGGCGCGCTCGGTATCCACGCGCTCCTGCGCGACATCGATGCGCGCCTGTATGGCCGAGCGCTCCGCATCGACGGAACGCTGCAGCAGGCTCCACGCCGCATCCGTATCGGCCTCGTTCTTCTTCCTCGCCTCCTGCGCCTGCTCCTCCTGCTTGCGCTTGGCTTCCTCCGCCTGTTTGGCCGAAGCCGCCGCAGCATCCTCGGATGTCTTGGTAACGGCCTTGAACGTGTCGTTGAGCTTGAGCAGTTCGGCAACGGTCTCGGCCGAGGACTTGCCGGTACCGCCAAGGGTGCCGACCAGCTTGTCCACGCCGGCAGTGAAGTCGGCCAGCGACGCGCTGGTGTTTGCCAGATTTTCAAGATCGGCCGCGAGTTTTCCGATATCGCCCGAACCTTCTCCCAGGGTGGTGCTGGCCCAGTCCTTGAAGGCGCCAGTCTTGGCCATGTCCTTGAGGCCTTGCGTGCCCTGGACCTTCGAGATGGCGTCCTTCAATACCTTGGCATTCGCCTCCTCGGAGTTGGCTGCCTTGAGCTTGTCCTCCACCAGCGTGCGGAACCGGGCCTGGGCGTCGTCGGCATCCAGGTCGATGTCCACGCCCAAGTCCTTGAGCTTGCTGCCCATCTCGCGCTTGGCGATGGTCTTGCGCTCGTCCTCGCTGTAGAAATTCTGGTAGAAGCTGCCGGCGTTGGCATTCAGCGCCTCGATGCCGCCCGAGGCCTTGATCAGGGACTCGAAGGCCAGGTCGGTCAGGCTGGCAAAGCCCGTGATCTTCTTGCCCAGTTCCTCGAAGGAGCGGCCGATCAGGTCGATGGTCTGGAAGGCGGCCTGCAACGCCTCGACATTGGGTGCTTCGCCCAGCGAGTCCAGCGTGGTGCGCATCCAACTGGGCAGGTCCGCCTTCTTGAGTTCGGACACCAGCAGTGAACCGGTCTGGCCCAGGAAGGCCTTGTAGGCCTCTTCCGGGTTGTTGCCCAGCGAGCGGTTTTCGAAGCCGGCCAGGATCATGCCGGTCGTCTTGTCGATGATCTTGGCGTAGCCGTAGGCGTCCTCGTCGGTGTACTTTCCGTTGGCAGCAAAGCCGCCGACCAAGTCAATGCCGCGCGCGCTACCCGTCGCGTATTTGCTGAGGGACCCATAGACCGAGGCCAGGCCGTCCAGGCTGGTCTTGAGCTGCTTTTCGATGGCATCGCTGTGGCGCTGCGTCAGATCGTCATACCAGTCTCCGGCCGCACGGCCGAACAGCTGTTCGGCAGCCTTGTCGTTGCCGACGCCAGCGGTGCTGTAGGCGGCGCCGCCGTGGTTGGGGCCGCGGGAGCCGAAGCCTCCAAACAGGGAGCTGATGGCAATCGCACCCAGCACAAACGGGCTTGCCGCACCCATCAAGGTTCCGAGCCCCCCCAGCAGGTTGCCTGCCCCGAGTGCTGTGATTCCTGCATCCAGCGTCCCCAGAATGCCCGCCTCACCAAAGATGCCAGCTACGCCCGCGTTCAGGCCCATGCCAAAGGTACCGCCACCGAGCCCCAGCACTCCGGAAGCGCTGCCGGCCTGACTCAGAAAACCTCCACCATTGGCAGCGCCAGATCCGCCCACCCCGAGATTGGCTGTTACGTTACCAAGCATGCCTCGTACCTGTGCAAGCACAGGCACGATAAATGGCCGCGCAAACGCCTTGTACATTTCATCGGCAACCGAAGCCTTGAACGTTGCGCTCAGGTTCTTCGTGAACGTGCGCCAGCCCTCGGTACCGTTGGCCAGCATGTCTGTGAAGCCCTTGCGGAACATCTCGTCCATCTGGTCGACCGACGCCTGGGTCTCCTTTACGCGGGTGCGCTCGGCGACATTCGCCTTGGCCTGATTGGCTGTGGCCGTGGCCTCTTCCCTCAGCCGTCGGGCCTCTTCGGGGTCGGCCCTGTTCCTGGCGTTGATCTCCGCCAGCTTGGTCTGCAAATCAAGTTCGATCTTTCGCTGCTCGATCGCAATCGTGCGGTCGCGCTGCGACATGGCGGCGAGCGACTGCTCAAACTGCACTTCATCGTTGGCCACCTGCACGTTTTTCGCGTACTCAGCCACCATGCGCGCAGACTCGTTGTAGCCTTTGACCTTGGCCTGATCACGAATGGCCTTGGCCTCTTCCAACAATGCCTGGGTCGCCCTTCCGGAAAGGTCGATGCCTTGCATCACCATGGCTTGAGCCTCCAGCTGGCTGGCGGCTTCTTCCACTCGTTTTTGACGTAACTCTTCGAGAGCCGCTCCCGTCAGTCCGATTTCCTCGGTTTCACGCTGCGCCAGTCGAATGCTCTCCTGAATGGCGCGAGCTTTGCTCTCATGGGTCTCTATCAGCTTTTCGAGATCGGCGGAGGCCTTAGCAAAATCCAAGGATTCAAGGTCTTGACCAGAAGATTTACCTGCCCCCTGCGGTGGCCGCAAAATCGTGGCCTTGCCCACCGGAGCAGCCTTGACCCTAGGAGGTTCTTCCCACGTACGGGGGATCACTTCGGAAGGGGTAGCAGGGCCCGCAAAAGGCGGATTGATGAATCCCCGGCCACCGCCTGCGTCACGTCTGCCTTCCAGTGCCAGTTGCTCCTGCTGCGCCTGCTTGAGTTTGGCAACGTACTTCAGCAAATCGAAGTACGAACTGCGCAGATAGATGTTTTCCGAGGTGGCTGCGCCTCTGGCCTGCAGCGCCTCCAGTTCAGCGGCGGCCTTTGGCAGCTCCTTGGTAAGGTAGGCGGCCCTTTCCCCGTTGGACTGGAAGGCCATGCTGACGTAGTTGAGCCCTACCGCCCGCCCCATCAGGATGGCCAAGCCCTGGTTGACCTTGCCGAAGAATCCGGACCCATTGTCCCGTGCCCTGGACATCGCCTCGGAAACGGCATTCATGTCATAAGCGATGCCATTCATGCCGACGGAGATCACCCGGTTCACACCAGAATCACCGACCGCCGCCTTGAACTTGCCCCAGGCATTTTCCATGCGCGTGGCCCCGGCACCCACCCGGTCCGCTGTGCGCTCGGCGCTATTGCCCAAGGTTTGCTGCAGAGCGACGGCAAAGCGCGGCAGGAAGTCATCGGCAAGCACCTGTCCCGCCTGCAGCATCGCCGTGAAACGATCCTTCGTCACGCCGAGTGCCTGGGCACCGATCTGTGCCGATGCAGGAATGCGGGTCAGCTTCTCGTTGAAATCGGCAACGCTGATTGCACCTCGTCCCATCAGATCAAGCACGCCTGCAAGTGAAACGCTGCTCTGTTCTGCCGACAAATGCATGGCCACGTTGGCTTTGGCTATGCCAGTGAACAGGGCTCGCACAGGCTCCCCCTCGAGTGCCGTGCCACGCGCCTTGGTGAGAAAGTCGGCATAGGCTTGGCCCGTGGATTCCAGCTGGAGGCCAAGCCGGTCCGCAAGCGCCGTGACATAGGCCATTTCCTGCGCACCCTTGCCACCTGTAGCCAGGTCAAGACGCGCGCGCAGACTCTCCGCAGCTGCACCAGCCTGCTGAAGCTGTCCAGTGAGTGTTTTCAGATCTGCAATGGTCTGCAATTTGGCAGGACCAATGCTTGTGACGGCTGTACTCATGCTGATCTCTGTTCGGTATGCTTGACCGCTTGTGTTTGTCTTGAAAGGCCGGAGCCGAGGCCCCTATGCCTCAGCCCCGGTTGAGCTGGCGCAGCGCCTGCGCCTCCAGTACCTGCAACTGCGCGAATACCTCGCCGCGCTGCGCGGCGGGCACCGCGTAGCGGCGCATCACGATCTCGGCCCCGGCGTAGTCCAGCCCGTCCCAGTGCCACTGGCCCCAGGGCGTGGCCGTCCTGCGCCACTGGGTGGAGCAGCCGAGGTACACGCTCCAGGCCATCGCATGCTCCGGCCACAGTTCGTAGTCCTCGGGGTGCTGCCGTTGCAGATCGCCGGGCACCATCCGGTCGGGGTCGATCCCCATCTGCGCGCACTGGGCGCGCAGCTCGTCGTCTACGAGATAGCGGTCTGCGCCGTCGAGGCCGAGGTGATGCCGGACAGCGCCACGGAGTTTTTTGTGGCGGCATCCCGCTGGTGCACGTTGAGTCCGTCGAACCAGGCCACGGCCATGGCCTGCTCCAGTCCCGGGTAGGCCTCCTCGGCCGCCAGGCGTTCTTCGCGGCTGTAGGGCACGGGTGTTCCTTCGTCGCCCAGCATCCCCTCCCAGCCCACAACCACTTCGTCGAGCAGTTCAGGGATGGTCATGCGCCGTACCTCCTGCGAGCCATCGGGCTGCGTGGCGGGCTTGCCGACGACGATGAGTTCATTGATCTCGTCACGCCGCGCCTTGCCCAGGCGCTTGAACACGACGGCAAAGTGATGGGCTCCGAACCTGCCCTCATCGACGGGCAGGTACAGCGTTGCGGGAACGGAGATGGTGGGCTTGAGCCCGGAAATCTTGACGGCCATGGTGATCCTTGGATGTGTAGTTGTCAGGCAGGGAGGTGACGCGTCAGATCTCGATGGACCACTCGTCGTTGCCCGCGTCGGAGGGAATGAACGACAGGGGGATCGTGATCATCTGCACGCCATCGCTGTCGCTGTAGGTCGGCTTGCCGATCTGGGCGCGCGCGCTCTTGAAACTGACGGTGTTGGTGGCGCCGGGGCCATGCTTGAGCGTGACGGGCACGATGGCGCTGGCGCGCGCCAGGCCGATCCAGTCCTTGGTGGCCACGCTGGTGTTCTCGAAGGTGACGCTGCCCGTGGACTTGCGGTCCGTGATTTCCACGGTGTCCACGTTCATCAGGTCGCGCTTGACCACCTGGTTGCCGCACTTGAAGCTGAAGGCGCTGCAGGCCACCGCCAGGCCGTCGAGGGTCAGTTGGGTGTTGGTCTTGTTGACGCCCAGGGGAGCGACGAAGTCGCTGTAGTCCACTGCCGGCAGGGCCTCATCCACGGCGGGGACGAAGGAGCCCGTGAACTCGAACTTCCACTTGGGAATGGCCTTGGCATCGGTGCTGAACTCCACCTCGCCGCGTGCGCCATGCATCTTGTAGAGGGTGCCGTCCACGTTGCCGTAGATGGTCACGCTCTGGATGCCGTCGGTCACGGGAGCGAAGACCGTCTTCACGCCAGTCTCGGTGCTGGCGCTGGCGGCACACGCACGCAACAGGTCGGTCACGCCGGGACGCTCGCCCGCTGCGGCCACACCCGCGAATTCCACGGAGAACGCCACCTTCTGGTATTCGGTGACCAGGGTGCTGCCGCTGGAGCCGAAGAAGGGACGGATGTTGTTGCGCTCGACCACGTCGCCCTCGATGGGGGTGAGGGTCACGTCGCTGACCAACATGGCATTGGCCGCCAGCGGTACGACGGCCGTGCCGACAACGGTTTCAACCAGGGCCAGGAGGGCCATCTTGCGCATGATCTTTGCTGCCATTTGGAAAATCCTTTGAAGAGATGAAGAGAGGTTTCGCGGCCTTGGGCGCCGTTCTCCAGCGCCGCGGGCCACAGTGGTTGCGGGAAAGGTGCGAGGTGTCCGGTCTAGGCCCGGTTCGGTGGTGTGCAGGTCACAGGTAGCTCCAGGTTCTGAGTTGCAGGACAACGGAGTGGCAACGCACTCCCGCGAAATCCACAGGCTCGGCACGCACGAGCTGCACGCCATCGGTGCTGTCGTCGCTGCCTGCCAGGGGACCGGGCTGGCACGCGCCGCCCAGGGTCGGATCGGCTCGCACCAGGGCGCGAAACTGCTCGACCAGGTCGTCCAGCAGCAGTTCGCTGGCCTGGGTGTCCGCGATGGCCAGGTAGCCATGCAGCGTCCACTGGTGCACGCTCACCGTGCGGGCCGTGCTGCTGCCGTACTCGGCCGTGCTGCTTCTGCGCAGCCACCAGCCGCGAACATGGGCCGTGCCTGCTGCAGGCGGCGTGTATGTGAACAGGGCTGCCAGTTCGGCATCGCTGGCGGCATGGCGTTCGCGGTCCTGCACAACGCCGATCTGCGGCACCGAGGCCAGGACGGCCACGATGGCGTTGCGATGCTGGGCCAGTGCACTCATGGGCGCAGCACCGAAAAGGCCACCGTCACGCTCGCCGCAGCCTCGGCCACGATGGGCCGCAGATGAGCGGCAAAGAGCAGGAACAGTTGTGCGATGGCGTACATGGGTCACTCCGTGGGGGGACGCAGAAAAAGATGCGTCGTTGCGATGGAGTGACTGTGCCGAGGCAGGCAAAAATGAATAAGGCCTGCATATGCAGGCCCGATTTCAGCGTCTACAGGAGCGAGCCTCCTCAGGCGCAGCAGATCTGGATGCCAGGCACATGTGCCTTGGCCCGGCACATCCCAACGGCCAGGCAAGCGCAAACGTCCTGCCGCTCGGGCAGGCACGGATGCAAGAAAGAGGAGGACATGAAAGGCTGGGAGAAGACGGAAACGCCCAGGCTCGCCTCAGGCCTGCGGCAAAGTCTCTGGAGCGGTGCCGGGCGGCACGGCCCGGGGGCTAGAGTTCTCCGCCGTGCCAGAGGACCCGGCCGCAGATGCGCAGCCGGTTGGCCGCTTCGCCTTCCAGTACCTGGGGCGGATAGGCGGGGTTGTAGCTGACGATGCGCACACCGCCCGTGCTGAAGTCACGCTCCAGCAGCTTGACGTAGTTCTCACCCTCCAGCTCGATCACATAGACACCATCCTGGGTCAGCGTATCGACCGAGGTGTTGACCAGCAGGATGTCGCCGTCGTTGATGCGGTCCGCCATGGATCTTCCACGGGCACGCACAATCTTGGCGTTGTGCCTGCCCAGTCCCTTGGACTGCAGCCAGGACGAACGGAAGGCGAAGCGGCCTATCACCTCGTCGGGGCCGTTGACGGCCCCATGCCCTGCGCTGACGTGCGCATCGAGCATCTCGATCTGCGTGAACTCGTCTTCGGCCGCCCCACCACGCCGAGCGACAGGCTTCGCCGCGCCCGTGCCGTTGAAATACTCCAGCGGCCGGCCCGCTCGCTGCGAGGCCCGCAGCAGTTGCCGTGCTGGCACTTCCCCGCGCTTGCGCCATGTCCGCACCGTTTCAGGCTGAACCTCCATGCCCGCCATCCAGTCGGGTCCCAAGGCTTCAGCCATGCGCGCCAGTACCTCATCAACGTTGGATGTAAGCGCATCAGTCACAGGTTTTGCAGGCATGGCGAATCTTGACAGTGGTTCGTTATGGACCAAGAATATGGTTCAAATTGAACCGTTTCCTTTTGAACCAAGAGCGTACAGCCAAAATGCATTCCGAACACCATCCGGCACCTGTCTTCCAGGGCTTTCGGCCTGCTGCCCTGCCCCCCACCATCGGCATGCACACGCCCGGGTCAGCCGCCTCGCACCCGCACCATGGCACTTGCAGCGATCTGCTTCCGCCCCTGCTGCAGGACTTCGAGCGCCTGATCGGACTGCAGCCCACGATGGCCCTGGTGCAGCGCTGGGGTGGACTGCGCATCTACGTTCCCACGCCGGACAAGGTCACACCCGAGCATCCCTATGCAGCCACCATCGGCGTGCCAGCCTTGCTCCAGCTCGCTCGTGAGTATGGAGGCCTGCCCCACTTCCAGCTGCCCAGGGCAGCGCGTGCACTGCAGGCACTGCGCAACCAGCGCATCGCTGCAGACTACGCCACGGACAAAACGGCCCGGCAGCTGGCTGCCGAGCATGGGATTACGGAAGGCCAGGTGGGGCGCATCGTTGCGGCGCTGGGCGTGACGGCTCCGGCCAGGCGACGGCGCAATCTTGCCGGCTGAGCACTGCCACCGCGAAGAAGCAAGGCCCTGGTCGCAAAAAAGCCACCGGCGCAAGCGGGTGGCTTTGCTGCAAAGCGGACCCTGGGGTCCGCTGGGCCATGTTCAGACCATCAAGGCCAGGCTGGCTTCCAGATGCTCGGTCGGCAGGCGGCGGAAACCCGAGCGCGCGTAGCGCTGCAGGCGGCCCAGCGCGAACGATGTCAGCACGCTGGCGGCCACCTGTGCATCGACCGTCGGGGCGGAGGAGCCCAGGGCACCGGCGGCGGGGCGCAGGCACTGGCGCAGCGTGGATTCGATGCGGTCGAAGAACTGGTTCATGCGGGCCTGCAGGCGCTCGTGCTCGAAGACGATGGCATCGCCCACCATGACGCGCACCATGCCGGGGTTGCGCTCGCCGAACTGCAGCACCAGGGAGATCACGCGGCTGGCCTGGCGCATTCCATCCACTGCGGGCCGCTCTTCCTCCGGCACATCCCGCCCGACGATCTGCTGCACCAGCGTGAAGACGGATTGCTCGATGAACTCGATCAGTCCTTCGAACATCTGGGCCTTGCTGGCGAAGTGGCGGTACAGGGCTGCCTCGCTGACGCCCAGATGGGCTGCCAGCGCTGCCGTGGTGATGCGTTCTGCGCCCGGCTTCTCCAGCATGGCCGCAAGCGCCTGCAGGATCTGCTCGCGCCGCTCCCCGGGTTTGGGGCGTTTGCGCGCAGGCGTGGGGGCGGAAGCGGAGGCGGCTTCGTCGGAAACGACATCAGCGCCAGGAGCGGATAAAGGCGACAGGACTTCAGACTCGGACATAAGCAGATCAACTATTTGTAAGTAATTCTCTCACAGCCCTCGGCGGCAACTCCGCACAAAGCTGTCCCCATGAGCGCAACCGTCAGGATCGCGTCCCTGTTGGCTGCGCTGCTACTGTTTCCGAGAGCACGGCCGGCATTTGCAATGGAAGCTCCAAGCGTACCAGCAGGCCCTTGCCCTGCGCGCCGGCGCCAAAGGCCAGAGTGCCCTGGTGCAACAGGGCGATTTCATCGGCAATCGCCAATCCCAGCCCCGTTCCATCGCCGGACGCACCCTGGGCGCGGTAAAAGCGCTGCGTGATCTGCGAGCGCTCGGCCTCGGGCACGCCGGGGCCATCGTCCTCGATCTCCAGGAAGGCCCACCCTGGCGGCTCATCCGCAGACTGCCCCGCGCCATGGTACATGCCGCAGCGCAGCGTGACGCTGCCGCCGGGCGGCGTGTACTTGATGGCGTTGTCCACGAGATTGGACACCAGTTCGCGCAGCAGCCAGCTGTGGCCCCAAACACTGGCCGGAGCAACGTCAAGCCCGAAGTCCAGCCCCTTGGCGCTGGCCTGGTCGAAGAACATTTCCAGCATGCTTTCGCACAGGTCCTTGAGGTCCACCTTCTGCAGCGGCTGGACTTCGGCATTGCGGGCGTCGGCACGTGACAGCGCCAGCAACTGGCGTGCCAGCTGCGAGGTGCGCCGAGTGGCGTCGCGCAACTGCTCGATCTGCGTCACGCTGAGCACCACCTGAGCCTCGGTGCCCTTGCGCCGCGCCTCGGCCTGGGCAGCCTGCGCGCTCAGTGCCCAGGCCTCGACCTGGGCCTGTAAGGCCGCCAGCGGCGTGCGCAGTTGATGGGCCGCATCGGCCACAAAGCGCCGCTGGCCTTCGGCCTGGGCGTTGACCAGTGCAAACAATCGGTTGAGCGAGCGCACCAGCGGACGGACTTCGGCCGGCGAGCTGTGCTCCGAGATGGGGCTGAGGTCGCGCGGCGAGCGCCGTTCCACCGCCTGGGTCAGGGTCAGAAGCGGCCGGAAAGCCCGGCTGACCGACCAGTAGATGGCGATGCCGGCACCCGCAATCAGCAGCACGCTGGGCAGCAGTACATGCAGCAGCAACTGGCGCACCCATTGCTGGCGCACATCGCCACCGTCGGCCAGCACCAGCACCATTTCACCGGCGCCATAGGTTTCGGCGCGCATGACGGCCACGCGGTAGGTCAGGCCGTCATGCTCCTGGCTGTGGAACTCGGCCAGCGGCGTGGAAGGCACGTCGAAGCGGATCCAGGTGTCGCCGGCAACGACATGGCCCTGCAGGTCACCTATGGCGTATCCGACGTCGTCGCCGCGCTGGCGCAAGACGTCCTCGATGGCGGGCGTCAGCGCCACCAGGGGCGGCGTTCCCTCGGCGATCGACGGCGCCAACACCGAATCGGCCAGCGCAGGCAGCAGGCGCAGCAAGCGCTGGTCATGCTGGGTGGAGGCTTCGTCTGCCGAGCGATAGCCGAACCAGCCGCCCATCAGTGCCAGCAGCGTCAGCGGCACCACCAGCAGCACCAGCAGGCGAAGGCGCAGATTGGCTGTCATGGGCGGTCAGCGCCTGGGACCATGCGCCATGTCCGCATCAGGCGGCGGTATGCGAGAGTTCCAGCCGATAGCCGAAGCCCCGGATGGAACGAAGCGCCACGCCATGCGGCTCCAGCTTGCTGCGCAGGCGAGAGACATAGACCTCGACCGCATTGGGCGTGATCTCGCGGTCCCAGCCCGTGAGCGCCTGCAGCAGCTTGTCCTTGCTGGCGGGCTTGGGCGCGTGGATCAGCAGGTATTCCAGCACGGTCCACTCGCGCGGGCCCAGGTCGATGGGCAGCAGTTTGCCCTCGCTCTCATCGTCTTGCGCAGGCTGGCGCGCGCCAGCGCGGCGGCCTGCCGTGTCCAGCTCGATGGGACCAAAGCTCAGGACGGCCGATGTGGCTGCCTGCGAGCGGCGCAGCAGCGCGCGCAGCCGGGCCAGCAGTTCGGGAAGCTCGAAGGGCTTGACCATGTAGTCGTCGGCGCCCTGGTCCAGGCCCTGCACTCGGTCCTGCAGCGCATCGCGCGCCGTCAGGATCAGCACGGGCATGGCCGAGCTCTCCACCGCGCTGCTGCGCAGGCGGCGTGTGAGTTCCAGCCCGTCGATGCCCGGCAGGCCGATGTCGATCACGGCCAGGTCGAAGGCTTCCTGGGCCAGCACCTCCAGGGCGCGCTCGGCACTGCCGACCCAGTCCACGGCATACCCCGCATCGGACAGCCCCAGCTTGATGCCGCTGGCCACCATCACATCGTCTTCCACAAGAAGCAAACGCATATCAAACCTAAAAAACAAAAGCCGCCCAAAGGCGGCTTGCAGCAAACCGGCCCAGGCCGTCAGACCACGCCCGGGCCATGCGCGATGGTAACGCGAACCGCAAAGTCCGCGCCATCGGGCCTCAATGGCTGCGGATCATGGTGCCGTAGGCCTGGTCGGTCAGGATTTCCAGCAGCATGGCATGCGGCACGCGGCCATCGATGATGTGCACGGCGTTGACGCCGGCCTTGGCGGCATCCAGGGCGCCGCTGATCTTGGGCAGCATGCCGCCCGAGATGGTGCCGTCTGCGAACAGGGCGTCGATCTCGCGCGCCGTGAGGTCGGTCAGCAGGCTGCCCGCCTTGTCCAGCACGCCGGGGGTGTTGGTCAGCAGCACGAGCTTTTCGGCCTGCAGCACGGTGGCCAGCTTGCTGGCGACCACGTCGGCATTGATGTTGTAGCTCTCGTTTTCCTCGCCAAAGCCGATGGGGCTGATCACGGGGATGAAGGCGTCATCCTGCAGCGCGCGCACCACGCTGGGGTCGATGGAGACGATATCGCCCACCTGGCCCACGTCGTACTCGATGTTCGGATCCTTGTTGTCGACCATCTTGAGCTTGCGTGCGCGGATCAGGCCACCATCGCGCCCTGTCAGGCCCACGGCCTTGCCACCGGCCTGGTGGATCAGGCCCACGATGTCCTGCTGCACCTCGCCGGCCAGCACCCATTCCACGACTTCCATGGTTTCCGCGTCGGTCACGCGCATGCCCTGGATGAACTCGCCCTTCTTGCCCAGGCGGTTGAGGGCCGTCTCGATCTGCGGCCCGCCGCCATGCACCACCACCGGATTCATGCCCACCAACTTCAGCAGCACCACGTCTTCCGCGAAGTCGGCCTGCAGGGCCGGATCGGTCATGGCGTTGCCGCCATACTTGATGACCATGGTCTTGCCATGGAACTTGCGGATGTAGGGCAGGGCCTGGGCGAGGATTTCGGCCTTGTCGCGGGGGGCAATCGAGAGGATATCGTTCATGGTGCTAGCCCTGGGGCGTGGAAGTAGTCAACAACAAGGCGGGCATTGTGCCGCAACTGCGCGGCAGTGTTGCATGCCCGGATGACGGAACGCCCACTGGCGCCCGACCATCATCCATTGTTCTGCATCCAGCCCGGCAGCTTGAAGCGCACGATGGCCAGATAGGCGATCACATAGCTGACCACAAACAGCAGGCAAAAACCCACCAGAACGGGCGTGTTGCTCCAGAACAGCAATGCCGGCACCACGGTCAGCAGCGTGAACGCCCACAGGTAGGGCGAAGTCCGGTTATTGCGACGCAGCATGCGCCGTGCCAGATCGTCGTCGAACACGCCGCGCACGATGCGCCGGTAGATCAACTGGTGGAAATGCAGGGCATCCGCCATGCCCGGCGACATGCCGCGCATCAGCTTGCGGTAAATGGAAAACACCGTCTCCCAGACCGGATAGATCAGCAGCAGCATGGGAAACCATGGCGAGACTGCGGAATTGCGCTGCACCAGGGCAATGCTGGCCAGGGCAATCGCCAGCCCCCAGACATAGGCCCCGCCATCGCCTGCAAACATCATGCCGCGCGGGTAGTTCCAGACCAGGAAGCCGCAGGTGGCGGCGGCCAGCGTCACCAGCATGGCGGCCAGGGTCCGGTCCCCCACCTGCAGGGCCACGTGGGCCAGCGCCAGGCAGATGATGGTGGCCACCATGCCGGCCAGCCCGTTGTAGCCGTCGATGATGTTGAAGGCATGGGGCAGCCCCGTCAGGGCCAGCACGGCCAGGCCCATGCCCAGCCAGGGCATGGCCGGACCCAGTGCCTGTTCCAGCCAGGGCCAGCCGAGCCGGGGCACAGTGAGGCCGCACAGCAAAACCGCCAGCACGGCGCTCAGCAGGGTGAGCACCAGCCGGTAACGCACGCTCAAGCGCTGCGATACATCCTCGATGATCCCCCCGACCACGGCCGGCAGCATGGCGGCCAGGCACACGACAACCCACAGCTGCATGCGCAGCGAGGAAGGATCTCCGCGCATGCTCAGCCAGGTGCCCACCCCCCAGGAGACAGCCAGTCCGAGGTACATGGGCACGCCGCCCAGCCGGGGCACCTCGCCCACATGGAAACGCTGCGGCTTGTCGTAACCGTAGGAACTCTTCGCGTACCGCCCGGCCCAGCGCACCAGCAGTGCACAGCCGGTGCAAGACACCATGAAGGCCAATACCGCCATCCAGATCACGATGACTCCCCGTGCAGACTGCGCAGCGAGGGCGCTGCCTGCGGCAGGGCTCGGGCCTTGCGGTAGGCCGGACGGCTCCACAGCCGCAGCAGGCTGGCCACGTGCCATGCGCCATGGCGCAGGCTGCGTCGGCTCGCCCTCTGACCCGCATGGACGACAGGCAACCCACCGCGCCGAAGCTCTCCGCCCAGCACCCGCAGGCGAAGGCACAGATCCACATCCTCACAATACATATAGAAACCTTCGTCAAACCCACGCAGCCGCATCCAGCTATCCCGGCCCAGCACCAGGCAGGCTGCATTGACCCATTCCACACGCTGCTCCACACGCCCGTGCAGCTTGCGTCGCAGCAAATTCCAGAAAGATGGCAGCTCCCGCTCGAAATCCTGCAGTTTGCCGTCTTCGCCGATCTGCGGGGGATAGGCCAGGGCCAAGCCCGGCCGGGCCGCCAGCGCCAGAAGCTCTTGCAGCGGCTCTTCCTGCGCTCCCCAGTACACGTCAGGATTGATCACGCAGACAAACGCCTCCCGGGCATTTGCCAGCGCCCGGTTGTGATTGCAGCCAAAACCCAGGGGTTGCGCATTGCGCCGGATCTCCAGGACAAAAGGCCAGCCGGTCGCTGGAGCCAGGGGCTCCGGTTCGGGAATATTGAGCGTCAGCACCACGCGGGACATCGGCGCAAGGCGCGCCGAACCCAGGCATTCAAGCAGCCTCTGTATATGAGCGCCATGTCCGTGGCTCACCACCGACACGACCAACGATGAACCCATCAATGCCGCCCTTCAGATCTTCAAATTCCAACCCGCATACCTGCGCCGAAAAAACGGCGGCTCCGAGTATTCAGCGGAAGGCGCCCGGAAGGCGTCAGCGGGTATGCCGTGATGCAAGGAAATGCAACAGCCGCACAAAATGTCATTAACCCGCCATGCCATGCAATCACTGCGGTGGCCGGGATTATGATGCGCGACAATCTGCCGCCCGGACTTCCGGGATTTTTTGCGCCTGGCGTGGGCATGCCCTGCTGCTCTCTGCAGACCGGCCACGGTCGACTGGCGCAGATGAATATGACGGGCGATCGATCCCTGCCCGGACCGCGCCTGGCACCTCATTTCCTATGACCACACCCATTCCCGATCCCCACGTCTACCTGCGCACCGTCGATCTGAACGAGCGCACGTCGCTGTCCGTGCTGGCCGGCCATGTCCGGGCCCAGGCGCACATACTGGATCTGGGCTGCGGCAGCGGCGCGCTGGGCGCCTTTCTCGCCGAGCACAAGCAATGCGTCTGCGACGGCGTCACCCTGAGCCAGGAAGAGGCTCGCCATGCCGCGCCCTTCTACCGCCATGTCCATGTGGCCGACCTGGAGGACTGCGACCTGGACCGGCTCTTCGGCGACACGCGCTATGACTACATCGTCTGCGCCGACGTGCTCGAGCACCTGCGCCAGCCCGAGCGCATTCTGGCTGCCTGCCGCAAGCGGCTGACGCCTGAAGGCCGGCTGCTGATCTCCGTGCCCAATGCAGGCTACAGCGGTCTGGTGGCAGAACTGCTGCACGGCGAATTCCGCTACCGCGAAGAAGGCCTGCTGGACCGCACCCACCTGCGCTTTTTCACGCGGCGCTCGCTGTCGCGCTTTCTGGCCGAGCAAGGCTGGCAGGTGGACGACATCGACACCATCGAGCGGGCGCTACCCGAATCCGAATTCCGCGTCGCCTACGACAGCCTGCCCCCTGCCGTTGCCCGCCACCTGCTGGCCACGCCCGATGCACTGGCCTACCAGTTCATCGCCAGTGCAGCGCCCGCCGCCCAGGCGCTGCCCATCGAGCCGCCGCTGAACTACCCCCAAGGGCATGCGCTGTTCACGGCCCAGCTCTACATGGCACGCGCTGGCCGCTATGAGGAAGAGAGCAAGCTCTCCACCACCGGCATCATTGGCCAGGCACGTCAGACATTGCGCTTTGCACTGCCCGACCACAACACTTCGCTGAGCCATCTGCGCCTGGACTTGGCCGACCGGCCGGGCTTCGTGCACCTGTACCGGCTGGCCTTGCTCGATGCGCAAGGCGCCGTCGTCTGGCAATGGCGTCCCGAGGATTCGGATGCCGCCTTGCTGGGGCAACGCCCCCACCATCAACTGGTGTGGAACGGGCCCCATCCGGCAGGCGCATTCGCGCTGATGCTGCTGCTGACCGGCGATGACCCCTGGTTCGAACTTCCCATTCCCGCAGAAACCCTGGCCCCCCTGCGTGGCGCCTCGCTGGAGATCGAGATGGGATGGCCCATGTCGGCCGACTATCTGGCGCTGGCCGGGGCCGTGCAGCCGCTTGAGCGGCAGATCGCGCAGGAACGCAGCAGGGCCAATGATCTGCAGGACCAATGGCACACACAGCGCATGCTGCTCGAGCAGCAGCATGCGCAGGATGTCCAGCAGTTGGAGGAACGCAGTGCTTCGATCCAGCGCCTGCAGCACCGCAATGCCTTGTTGGAAGACAGCCACCAGTCACAGAGCAAGGAGCGCGCCATCTGGCAACAGGAAGCCACCCGCGTACAGCGGGACTTCGCACGGCTGGAACAACACCTGCGCGACATCGAGAACTCCACCGTCTTCCGGGCCACGCGCCCCCTCGTCCACGCCAAGATGCGCATTGACCGCCTGCTGGGCCGCACGCCAGTGCCTGCCCCCGTCCTCCATACGCCCGTACCCCAGCCGATGCCCCAGCAGCCCGTCGATGTGATCGTGCCCGTGTACCGCGGCCTGGATGACACGCGCAACTGCATCGAATCCGTGCTGGCCAGCCCCTGCCGCACGCACTGGCAACTGGTGGTCATCAACGATGCCAGCCCGGAGCCCCAAGTCACGGCCTGGCTGCGCGAGAAGGCGGCACAGGAGCCCCGCATCACTCTGCTGGAGAACGAGGAGAACCTCGGCTTCGTCGGTACCGTCAACCGGGGCATGGCGCTGAACACCGCCCATGACGTGCTGCTGCTCAACAGCGACACCGTGGTTGCCAATGACTGGCTGGACCGCATCCGCAAGGCTGCCTACGGCGATGCACGCATCGCCTCCGTCACGCCGTTTTCCAACAACGCCACCATCTGCAGCTACCCGCGCTTTTGCGAGGGCAACGACCTGCCGCCCGGCATGGATACGGCCGCCATCGACGCACTGTGCGCGCGCACCAATCCCGGCCAGGTGGTGGACGTGCCGACCGGCGTGGGCTTTTGCATGTACATCCGCCGCGACAGCCTGAACGCCGTCGGCCTGTTCGACACCGAGCACTTCGGCAAGGGCTATGGCGAAGAAAACGACTTCTGCCAGCGTGCCGCAGCCGCTGGCTGGCGCAACCTGCATCTGCTAGACACCTTTGTGCTGCACACAGGCGGCGTGAGCTTCGGAGAAAGCAAGAGCCCGCGTGAACGTGCCGCCATGGAAACCCTGCGCAGGCTGCATCCGCGCTACGAAGCCGATGTCATGGCCTTCGTCCAGGCCGACCCTGCGCGCACCGCACGCCTTGCGCTGGATGTGGCACGCCTGCAGGCAGAGGCCGCACACCAGCCTGTGGTGCTGGCCGTGCTCCACGATCGGGCGGGCGGCACCGTGCGCCATGTGCGCGAACTGGCGCAGTTCCTGCAAGGCAAGGCGCTGTTCCTCATGCTCTCGCCAGCCGCAGGTGGCACCGTGGTATTGCGCCGTGCCGAGGAAAAGGAAGCATTCGAGCTCGCCTTCCGCGTCGCCGACCAGATGGAGGAGCTGGTGCAGGCCCTGCGCCAACTGGGCGTGGTGCACGTGCACTACCAGCATCTCCTGGGCCACAGCGAAGCCATCCTGGACCTTCCCGCCCGTCTGGGTGCGGCCCATGACTTCACGGCCCATGATTTCTATACCTACTGCAAGAACATCTCGCTGACCGGCATAGACAACCGCTACGTCGTGCCGCCCCGCGCGGGCGAGTGCGACTGCTGCGAACCCACGGACACAGCCCTCTATGCCGGCACCGTGGCCCAGTGGCGCCATCGCAATGCGCTGCTGCTGAACAACGCTCGCCATGTGCTGGCCCCCAGCCAGGACACGGCCAACCGGATTGCCGGTTTCGTGCCCGGTGCACGCGTCCAGGCAGTTGCCCACACCGACCTGCCAGCACAGCTGCCGGCCCCGGTGGCACACCCGCTGACTGCCACGGCCCCGCTCAAGATCGTCGTACTGGGAGCCATGAGCGCCATCAAGGGCGCAGACGTACTGGAAGCCGTGGCGATCGAAGCCGCCAAGCGGGGAGCTCCTGTGGAATTCCATCTGCTCGGCTATGGCTACCGCAGCCTGCAGACCCAGCCGCGCGCACGTCTGACCGTGCACGGCGGCTACAAGGAAGAAGAACTGCCTGCTCTGCTGCAGTGGTTGCAGCCCGACCTGGCCTGGTTCCCCGCCCAATGGCCGGAGACCTACAGCTACACCCTGAGCGCCTGCCTGGCCGCCGGGCTGCCGATCGTCGCGCCCGACATAGGGGCCTTTCCCGAAAGGCTGGCGGGCCGCGACTGGTCCTGGGTCATGCCCTGGGACACCAGCACCGCCCAATGGCTGGACTTCTTCGCGCAAATACGCGAACGCCACTTCATTGAAGGGCAGCCACCGCAGCAACCCACCGCGACAGGGAGTGCGGCTGCCCAGCCGGGAGCCACTTTCTATGGCGACGGTTATCTCCAGGGGCTGCAGCCGCGCGATCAGGCCCTGCTCCAGCCACTGGATGCGGCCTTCCTTGCCACACATCGCCTGCAACGCCAGGACCATGCTGCAAGATCGGGGGCCTTGATCCTGCTGGCCCATCTGCGCTCGCTACCCATCCTGCGCGGCGTGGCCAGACGCATTCCCGCGCACTGGCAGCGCCGGGTCAAGAATTGGCTGCAGGCCTAGGCGCCGCCCAGGCAACGCCAGCCATCGCTGCGCCATCCGGATGCAGGGCCGCTCCACGCCATACCATGACATCAAGGCCAGGCCCAATGTCAAGGCAAGCGACAGCAGCATGCAGATGCCCAATGACCAGCCCTCACGCAGGCAAATGGCCGTCATGGCCTGCTGGACGGGGAAGGCGTAGATGTAGACGCCATAAGAAAGATCGGTGCGCCAACGGTGGCTTGCGGCCACATGGCCTGCATGGGCAAGATAAAAACTTGCGCAGGCCACCAATCCCCATACTGCCACTTGGCGCATCCAGGTGCTGGCGGTGAGCAATGCGCATACAGCCAGCACCAGCGCGGCTGCAGCCATCCATGTGCGATGGCGTATGCCATACGCAGCCATCGTGCTTCCCAGAAAGAAGGGAACACCAAATCCGCAGAAGTCCCGCCAGCGGAACATATCGACCAGCGGGGTGTGGATGGCATCCAGGCCCTGGTCCCACCCCTTGACTCTGGACATCTGCCACAGGATCGCCAGTACGCCAGCCATGAGGGGATGGATCCAGCGCTTGCCTCTTGCAAGCCATGCCAAAGTGGCCAGCACAAGGTACATCGCCAGCTCATACCGCAACGTCCACAGGGACCCGTTGACCGTATAGGCAAAGGGATTGGATTCGAATACGCCCGGCAGTATCTGAACCGTGGCCTGCCCTGTCATGTTGTTGATCAGATGACTCCAGGTTTGCGGTGACTGCCAGTACTGCAGCGAATCAAGCGAGGTCATCGCCCAGCCGATGACGAAAACCGAGAAAACCACGGCCATGATCAGGCCCGGAAAAATCCGCATCAGCCGCCTCAGCCAGAAGGCATGCCAGACCGGCTCGCGCATCCAACTCTGGCATACCAGATACCCGCTCATGAAGAAGAATACATAGACCGCAAGCGACCCCAGGCTGTGGCCGGCAAAGGGTTCGGCAAGACGCAGGCGGTAAAGAAACTCTCCGTGCGCAACAAACACTGCAAGCGCCGCCGTCAAGCGCAGCATGTCAAAGCGGTTCCCCCTCTCTTCAACGCTGCGCATGACACTCCCTTCTAGGTGCGGAACACCAAGTGTTTGAGCCGCAGCATCGGCGACTCGACCAAGTGCCAGGAGGCATAACCAGCAGCCAGCGCAAGCAGCCATGCAAGCGCCAGACTGGAGTGGAATGGCAGCTGAGGCCACAGTGCCTGAACTGCCTGCTGGATGGGACAACCCAGCACGTAGACACCATAAGAAGGATCTCCGAGTCGATGCAACCCGGAAAACACCCTAGAACGCATGGAACCCAAATAGATGAGCAGCGGCGGCAGCAGCAGCAGGCCGGCAGAGTGCTCCAGCGTCAAGCCAAAGAAAAGCACCGCAGCCACAGGTGCCAGGATCAACAGCAAGTTTCGACCATGGGCAGCAAAGGCAGGCTGCAATAGCGCGATCAGCGAGCCATAGGCGAAATAGGCCGGATACTCGAACCAATGAAACATGGTTCCAGCCAAATCGGCATTGCGCTGTGTCAGGAAAAAGACCAGATATCCGGCTGCGGCCAGGCTGGCAAGAAGCCTGGACCGCAGCACGCCCAATATGCCCAGTGCAGCAAGCACCACGTAGCACATCAGCTCGATGGGGATGGTCCACAAAGGGCCGTTCATCAGCCCTGGCAGCGGATTGGAAGAAAACACGCCCGGCATGAAGGCGTAGTCCTTGATCAGCAGCAGATTGCGCCAGTGATCCAGGGTCTGCGGATGAAGCCAGAACTCCTTCAGCGGCAATGAAGTAAATGCCGGGCCGAAAAGCAGCACGCCAGCCACAACAGCCACCAGCATGCCCGGCCACAACCGCAACAGACGCTTGGCCATGAAGGCCGCCGCCCGAGGATCATGCAGCCAGCTCAGCGTGACAAGAAAGCCGCTGATCGTGAAGAAAGTCATCACTGCCACGCCGCCCACCATGTCCGCATGCAGCCACGATGGCGGTCTGGTGCCCGTGATATGGAAATGATGGCTGTAAATGACTGCAGATGCAGCGGCCATACGCAGTGCATCAAAGCCATTGGAATATGCAGGCCGCACGGGTGAAGAGATCGTGGGGGCCGGCTCCTGCATGGCTTCGTCAGGTCTTGCCCAACAGCAGCAAAATCTCGTTGTTGCGCAGCCACTCCTCGGGGTAGCGCCCCACCAGCGTCTCGGGAATGGCCATGTCCACCTGGCGCCGCTCCTCGCGCAACACCTCAAAGCCGGCCTGACGAGCGATATCTACGAGCTCGTCTGCCGTCAACCGGTTCAGCGCCTGGTACTCCTTGAAGACAAAGCGCTTGTAGCCATCGACACCGAAATCGGCAAAGCCGAAGTCCACCTCGGCGGCGTCCAGCGGACCTTCATGCTTTTCGATGATGCTCCACAGTTCCTCCTCCGACGCCAGCAAGTGGTGCCAGGGCACATCGTCGTAGCGGCGCAGGTGCGAGCCCCAGGGAGAATGAAACAAGGGCTCGATCTGCAGGAAGAACACGCCTCCCGGGCGCAGGCAGGCATGCAGGTCGGACAGGATCGGCAGCACCTTGTCGCGCTGCACATGCTCGAAGGTAGACCAGCTGAGCAATCCGTCATAGTTCGCATGCCGGCCGGCCAATGGCGAATTCGGTTCGATGGTCTCGAAGCTCAGCGCAGCGGGAATACGCGACATGCCCAACTGCTCGCGTGCAATGCGCGGAAGCTTGGCGTACTCCTGGCGGATATCGATGCCATGGATGGAGGTTGCGCCATGGCGCAGCACCAAAGCCAGATCGGTGATGCCATCGCCGCAACCGAAATTCAGCAACCTGGCCTTGGACAAATCCAATGACTGTCCCAGCCAGTCATGGGCCAGATCCGCTGCATAGTTGAAATGCGCACGAAACCACTCATCGGTGATCTTGCCTGCGTCCCATGGCGCCAGGCCCAACAGCCGTTCCTGCAAACGCAGCATCCAACTCATGCAATCGTCCTCTCTGTTCTGTCTATAACCCTGTCAACACGCTCACAGCCGCTGAAGCACATAGGCATCCTGGTGGTTCCAGAAATGCACAAGTGATCGATGGCGCAGGGCATCGCCCCCCCAGGTTTCGGCAATGCGGTCCAAGACGAATTGCTCGGAAGTGAACGCCGTTCCATACTCATTGGCATCAATGGCATTCGACTCGCTGGACGGGGCAAAGAAAAATCCCTCGTCATCCAGCTTCACGCTGTCGAAATCTGCGGCCTTCATGCCGTGCGTGCTGAAAACCAGCAACCCGCCAGGAGCCACCGCATCGCGCAACACCTGCAGCCAGCGCGTCCAGGTCGAGCGCGGCAGATGGCTGAACAGCGAGAGCACGAACACCAGTTCGTACTGCTGCGGCCAGCGTACCTGCTCCGGCACGCTGGCCGACGCAAAGCCCTTCACGCCGAAGGTCTGCTGCGAAAAATCCACAGCATCGACCACGATGTCCGAGACCGTGACCCGTTCCGCCCCCAGCGCCTTGACCAAGTGCCGCGTAAAGCGGCCGTGACCACTCGCGAACTCCAGGACGCTGGCCGTGCGCAGCAAAGGCTTGTCCACAGCCTCCAGCAGCAGCATCAGTTCCGACAGCGTGCGCCAACCGTCGGCGAAGTAGTCGCGCAGGGGATTCAGGCTGGAGGGGTGGCCGCAGAAAAATCCGAAAATATCATCCTGGGGCGAAATCCGGCACTCCAGCCCCATGATGTTGGAGAACGAGCCCACAAGGCCATGGGCCTCGATCAGTTCATGCGCCTGAAGCAGCGTATCGCGCTCGCTGCGGGCCCGCACCAGGACCTGCGCTGCTCCAGCCAACTCTCCTTGCACCAACAATTGCTGCGCCTCGAGCAACAGGCGCTGTCCTTCACTGGTTATCGCGGGGGAAGAATTCGTTGTATTCATCGGTATCTCAAGAATTGCGCGAGATCGGCTTTGCCGCCGGCCTCAGCTCACCAGGCGCCTCAGCCCGGGAATCGAAAAAAGAGTCAGCGAGGTCAGGGCAGACAAGGCAAACACCACCAGCGTCAGCACTGGCCAGTATCCGCCTGCCTGCGGCAGGCCATAGCCCCAGCGCGCCAGCATGTCGATCCAGAATGGGTGGATGGCATAGATGCCCAGGGTCGCCTTGCCCAGGTGGTTGACCCAGGCGGGCACGGCTTGAGGCGGCAGGCGCAATGCCAGCAAAAACACCGAGAAAGTCAGCAGCATCGCAAAGGGGCTGCGGTTGCTGTAGAAAAGCACGAAGGCCCAATCCTTGAGCACCGGATAGGCCACCGCCACGCCAACCGCCATGCCCGCAATGGCCAGCACTACACCGGCCACAAGCTGCCAAGTGGCAACGCGCACCGGACGCCGCAGCAGATAGTAGCCACCCAGGAAATAGACCACAAACAAGGGTGCCAGACCGATGAAACTGGCATGTGATGTCTTTTGCAGCGTCTGAGCGATGGAGGCAAACCAGGTCATTCCTGCCGCCACCATCAAAAGGTGGCTCCAGCCTGGCCCCTCACCCACGCCCAGGACTGCGTAACGCATGGCCGGCATCATCAGATACAGGCCCAGCATCATGTACATGAACCACAGGTGGTACCAGGGGCTGCCCAGCACGACATCCTGCACGATACCGGGCCAAGTAATGCCACCCCACATCCATTCACGCCAGGTGAAATAGAACACCGACCAGAACAGCAGCGCGGGCAGCAAGCGGGACAGTCGCTGGCCCACAAACCCCCAGGGATCACGCTCGGCGGGACGCGCCAGCAATACGGCGCCCCCGACCATCACGAACATCGAACTACCAAAACGCCCTGCCGCATCGCCCACATTGGCCACCCACCAGCCCAGGCTGTGCGCATCCACATGGGAGACCCGCAGAGCCGCCGTGTGCACCATGATCACGGCGAAGGATGCCAGCACCTTGAGCAAGCTCAGACGCGGATCCACACCGCTTTTGGTGCCCCCATTCGCAGCGCCCTCTGCCACCGCCGCCCGCGGCAATCCGTTCTGTGCCTGCGCCATGCATCAACTCCAGTGATGGGGCAGGCGCACCAGCCCCGGCAGTGGCTTCGGAAAGATGAAGCGAAGGTGCAGAAACTGAAACCATTCATCGTAGACAGCCAGCCCCGTCTCATCGAACAGGAAGGCACTGATCACATAGTCCCCGCTGTGCAAAGGCAGCTCGGGAAAGGTCAGCACCGTCTGCCAGCTTCCATCTGGCAGTTGACGCGGGAACGCATTGTCCTCATGAGTGGCCAGCGAGGTGATTCCCACGCCCTTGGACTGTTCGATCATGAACCCGATGTGCGGCCGCTCATTGCCACGTCCTCGCGCCGTGATGGTAACCACCAGATCCTGGCTCTGCAGCAGTCCAGGTTGATCGCCCACAGGCTCCGCAAGGTCCTTCACATCCACCGACAGGATGCAGGCCGTGCCGCTGTCCACCGCAGCCACAGGGCTTGCAGGAGACGCCGCGGCCTCGCATGCCTTTTCCTCCTCATGGCCCGGCACCTGCGGCGCAACCGCGCCCTCCAGTGCCAGCTGCTCACGCTCCTGGCGTTCGCGGGTATGCAGATCGTAGGCGGCCAGCACCGGCTCGGTATCGCCGAACTGTGCCACCTGTCCACCGCGCAGCCACAGCGCAGCATCACAGAGATGGCGAATGTGATACGGACTGTGGGAGCAGAACAGGATGGTGCAGCCGCTGTTGCGGAACGCCATGATGCGCTCTATGCACTTCTTCTGGAAATGCTGGTCGCCCACAGCAAGAGCCTCGTCGATGATCAGCACATCCGGCTGCACCGCCGTCACCAACGCAAACGCCAACCGAACGATCATACCTGACGAATAGGTCTTGACCGGGCGCTCCATCGCCTCGCCCAGCTCTGCAAAGGCAGCAATCTCAGGCTCCAGCTCGCGCATGCGTTCGGGACTGATGCCGATCAGGCTACCGCCGAAATACAGATTGTCCCGGCCGCTGAAATCAGGATGGAAGCCCGCGCCCAACTCAAGGATGGCCGTCACCCGGCCCACCCGCTCGATCGTTCCGCAACTGGGCTGCAAGGTGCCTGCCAGCAGCTTCAGCAGCGAGCTCTTGCCCGCACCGTTATCGCCGATCACGCCAATGCACTGGCCACGATGCAGCTCGAACGACACATCACGCAGCGCCCAATGGCTGCGGTGCGTGGCAGCGCCCGTCAGCAGCGCCTTGAACCGTGCACGCGGCGACGGGTAAAGCTTGTATTCCTTGCCCAGGTCACGCACGCGCAGGACCAGATCTTCGGGCAGCTCGACATGCTTGGCGTTCATAGCCAGTCCACCAATTGATCGCGGCTGCGCCGCACCAGGCCGTTGAGCAGTACGGCCAGCACCAATAGCCATGCGGCAAGCGCCACCCACACGGAGATCTGGGGCCACAGCCCCTGAAGCAACACGTTCTGGTAACCCAGCACCAGCGCCGTCATGGGGTTGGCCCAGAGCACCCAGCGCCACCGCTCGGGGAACAAGGCCAAGGGAAACAGAATGGGCGACAGATAAATCCCCACCGACAAAAGGAAGGTCACCAGCTGGCCTACGTCACGCAGCGCCGCCGTCAGGATGGCCAGTGCATAGGCCAGCAACGCACACAGCAGCAACTGCCCCAGCAGCAGCGGTAACAAGGCCAGCATCGATGCGTTCAATCCATGCTGCGGCAGATAGGCCAGAGCCACCAGCACGAGCAACGGCCCGAAGATCACGCTGCTGGCCAAGACGGCTCGCAGGGGGAACAGCACAGGCGGCAAAGGGTTCTTCTGCAGGATGCCGCCCGCCTCGACAAGACTGTTCATGCCGCGCGACGTGGCATCACAGAACGCCATCCAGGGCAGGGCGCCCACGACCAGGAACGCACCCACCGCATGCGTGGGCGCGTTGTCCCCCAGGCGCATGGAGAACACCACGTCGAAGACAAGATAGTAGGCAGCCACCGTGAGCAGCGGCTGCAGATAGGGCCAGAGCACGCCAGCGGCCGTGCCTGCGTGGCGAGCCGCCACCTCGCGCCGGGTCATCACCCACAGCAGGCTGCGGGCCTGCCACAGCGCGCGGCATTCGCCGAGTAAAGAGTACATGCGTTGCTATGCGACAAGTGCTGTCATGCGCGGGTATATCTCGCGCATGACAGCACTTGGTTCTACTACAAACCTCGTATTTTGGCGCACATCCCGGACTTGGAACCACCCAGCAAGCCTAAAGCTTGCAAAGGCATGCAACAAAGCGCACAGACAGCGCCAAGTAAGCCGGCAGAAGCATTTCCGACAGGGGGTGACAGGGTGTCACCCAGCTCAAGCATCAAGGTTTGGGAGAGTTCTTGGCTGCAAAAGCCTCTGCGGCGCCCTCATCGACCACGACATCTTGTCGAATCTTGTCCGCAGCAGAGACACGGGCGTCCTTGGCGGCCGAAGCACGTATCTCCTTGACCAGTTCGTCACGCACTTCTTCAAAGGGCTTGACACCTGGTGGACGGCGCTCTTCCAGGCGAATGATGTGCAAGCCAAACTGTGACTCCACCACACCGCTCAGGTCACCGGTTTTTTGCAGGGCGAACGCCGCCTTGTCGAACTCGGGAACCATGCGACCGTGGCTGAAAAAGCCAAGATCTCCACCACGCGCAGCACTACCCTTGTCGGCCGAACGCTCCTTCGCAAGGCTCGAAAAATCGGCGCCTTTTTTCAGTTCTTCAAGTATCTGCTCAGCCTGTGCACGGGCCTCCGCGCCTTTGCCGGCGATCAAGATGTGCCTCGCCCGCACCTGCTCGTCGGTCTGAAAGCGCTGTGGCTGGGCTAGATAGACACTGCGCGCCTGCTTTTGCGCCGCCTCAATGCTAGGCATGTTCTTGGCATCAAGCTCATCAAGCCAAGCATCGCTCAGAACCTTGTCACGCGCAGCCTGCAAGGCAGCAACGACCTCAGGCTTGCGATCCCAACCCTGCTGCTGCGCCATCTGCGCCATGCTGCGAAAAATATAAAGATCGGACGCCATCCGCTTTACGTTATCGACTCGCGACAGGATCATAGGACGCACTTCCGGCGGAATGCGCTGCGCCTCGACCTCTAGATCCTGGAGTGTGATGGTGATGCCATTGCCTTTTGCCAGCACCTGAGCAGACTTGCCTCCGGCATCCGCCAATTCGGCAGAATGCACACCCTGTACCGCCATGGAGGCGACCAACGCCAGAGGAATGGCGCCAAAACGTCGAATGGAAACCTTCATAAGTCCTTAGTCGTAGATAAAAGCAAAAAAGGCGGGAGTTTCCTCCCGCCTTCCTTAGATCACACTCGCGTGTGAAAGTGCCCTATTACTGAGCAGCACGGCCGTAAGCGTGGGGCCATGTGATGCCGTAGGTACCGACCGTACCAGCAGCTGCTTGAGGGTTGGTCAGCTTCAGGAACGCAGCACCCAGAACAGGGGTTGCAGCCTTGAAGTTCACAACGCCCCAACCATTGGTGTAAGGAGCATTCACGTTCTGACGAGCAACTTCTGCGCCCAGAGCAGACTTGTCAGCAGCTGCTGCGAAAGACAGAACGCTGACTTCACCGCACAGTTCAGTCTTGGACTGGGTGCCGGGCGAGAAGATGGCGCCGTCTTCCTTGAACATTTCTTCGCGATCGTAGAACGTCTGGCTCTTGGCTTGCACGCAGATCTGACCAGCGCTGTTCACCGAGGTGTTAGTAACATTGTCAGTGAAGACGTTGCCAGTCACCAGTTGGTTGAAGTAGCGATAGGAGCCAGCAGCCGTAGCACCAGTGGTCAGCGCTGCGTTAGTAGCAGCATTCCATGCGGCGCTGTTCGAGGGAGCTGTGGACGAACCTGCAGCGTAGTTGGCAGCCACGGAGTAGCGGCGAGTAGGCATCGAGAACACCCAGTCGGTCTTCGCGGAGATCGCGGGAGCCGTTGCGTACTGGTTGATCACCGACAGGCGACCGATGGCGTCCGTCAGAGCCTTGGCTTGTGCAGCAGCGTCAGCAGGCGTAGCAGTGGCAGCAGCCGTGAAGTAGGGCGTCGACAGGTCAGGCACGTCGTAGTGCTGGGGCTCGATGGCAGGCGAAGTACCTTGCATCAGCGGGTCGGCAGTCTTCAGGTCGGCAGTACCAGTCTTCTGGGGAGAGAAGACGTTCACAGGAGTACCGTTAGCCACAATCGCGGGAGTAGCACCCGAGAAGGTCGTGGATTGTGCCACGTTGATGGCGTACCACTGGCCGGTCAGCTGACCCGTAGGCGCCACCAGTTCGGTCGTGCTTTGACCACCGCTCAGGCTCAGAGTTGCGTCCAGAACAGCGGAGGTGCAAGGTGCAACGCCGTTCACGTGCTTGGTAGCAACGTACAGCGACTGATCCGCATCAATGGTGGTGTCACGCTTGATGTCAGCCATGTTGAGGATTTCAACATAGCCTTCACGGGTTTGCTGAGCCTTGTCTGCATCGGTCCAGTTCTTCTTGGCCAGACGGTCCGTCACGAACTTGACGGGCGCATTCTTGCCGATAGCGGGCAGCGTGCAGGTGTTGTCTGCAGTCACCAGCTGGGCCAGGCCGTCAGCGTCAGCCGTCACGGCTGCGGTCCAGACGTCACCAGGCGACATGAAGACTTGGAAGTCAAGCACGTCGTCAGAGTTGGAAGCGCCGCGGAAACGCACCTTCACAGCCTTACCATTCTTGGTATCGGTGTTGGTCAGGTGGAACACGGACATGTTGCCGTTCTGGGCGGTGTAGTAGGGCACCACCAGGATGTGGCCCGTGCCGCTTTCGTTCACTTGGAACGATTGTGCGGACGCAGCGCCAGCGAAGCCCAGGCCACCAACCATGGCAGCAATGCTCAGGGCCAGAACATTTTTCTTCATAAGAACTATCTCCAGTAAAAAGATAAGGTAGTTGCAACCACCACGATTGATCGCCAGGGAATCGTAGCACAGCCGGTCATGCCCCCATACCGCTTTTCGGAGGCGCCCAAGCCTTGTTTTGAAAAAAAACAACACTTCCCTAGCGAGCACCGGAGCGGGGACGGCGGATTATTGCAAACATTGGCACGCCCGCCTACCCCCTCCGATTCTGGAGCCGCCTAGCCGAGGTTTCTTGCCCTCTGGCCGACGACCATCAACTTGACCCCCTCCAGCAGATGCTCACTCCATGAAGAGCCACCACTGGCCATCTTCCTTGACCCACACTTCGCTGATCGCGATCGGGATCTCAGTGTCGCCCATCATGGGACTCGAGGTTGTGAAGCTCTTGCGCACTTCGCAACGCAGTTCTTCACACTTGATTGAGGCGATGTCCCCGCCCTTGAGGATTGGTACGGCGCCATAGTTGAGACGGTACTTTTCCTGGCTGTTGACGGCTCGGTAGCCCGGCGTCGTGAATGCATAGGCCTTGCCGACTTCTCCCGCCATACGGACTTTCCAAAATTCGTTGGAGCGCTGGGTCACTTGCCCTTCCGGACCTTGATTGCCCCCCAACGTGGAGCAACCAGCCAGGACCATGGCAGCAGCAAGGCCAGCTCCACATTGCTGCCAGCGCTTGCGTGTTGTCACAGAGATCTTCGTCAACTTGTTCATATGCATCTTGATTCAAAGAAAGAACTTGGAACACCTCAGAAGAGGAATGTTCCGGAAAACTGAACGCCTAGCGCCGTTCCTGCGATAAGGGCCCCACTTCCACCGAAGCCCCGCCGACCCCGGCTTCGTCGGCCGCAGGAGTTGTGTTGTACGACTTCAACAAAGGAGTCAATGAACGCATTTGTTCCCGCAGGTCGTCGCTGACCACCCGCACATCAATGTCCGTGCGTACAACTCTTGGCGTGATGACGATGAGCAACTCCGTGCGATCCCCTACGTTCGATGTCTGTCCGAACAGGTTACCAACAACAGGAAGGTCATGCAGGATCGGGATCCCACTGCGACCGTTGGTAGACCTTTCCTGGATGAGACCACCCATGACGATGGACTCTCCGGAGCGCACAGCCACCCTGCTGGAGATCTGTCGCTGGGAAAAGGTGGGATTGCTGGTGGAAGTCCCTACTGTCACAGTTCCGCCCAGTGCCGAGACGGTCTGGTCAACATTCATGGTGACGATGTTGCCGGAATTGACAGATGGAGTGACCTGCAACATGACTCCAGTATCCTTGTACTGGATATTTGTGGTGGTGCCCGTAGTGGTCGATGTGGTGGACCCCGCCGAATAGGGCTGCTGCGTGCCCACCATGATGCCCGCCGTATGGTTGTCCAGCACCATCACCGTGGGGCTGGCCACCACCTTGACATTGGTCTTACCCGAGAGGGCCGTGAGCACGGCCTTGATGTTGCCCAGCGAGTTCTTGACCGTGTAGTTGAAACCCGAGCCAAGAGTTGCCGCCAGTCCGCCAGTATCTGCAAATCCGGATGAACCTGGAGTGTCCGAGGAGCCCAGAACACTCCCCGTGCCGCTATAACCCTTATTGCCGACATCACCACTGAAGGCCCATTGCAAACCGTAGCGCAATGTGTCGTTCAGCGTCACCTCCACGATGCTCGCCTCGATCAGCACTTGCGTTGGAGGCAGGTCCAGCTTCTTGAGCGCGGACTCTATACGCTCGTACTCTGCAGGTGTGCCCCAAACCAGCACAGAGTTGTTGAGCTCATCCGCCATGACGCGAACGCTGCCCAGGCTGGTGGCCGCAGTGCTGGTGCCAGTCAGTCCTCCCAACTGGCCTGTGCTCCCGGTCTGCCCAAAGCTGCGCGCCCCACCGAATCCGCCACCGCCAAATCCGCCACCGCCAAAACTGCCCCCACCAAAACCGCCATTGCTCAAACTGCCGCCACCGAAACCACCACCGCCAAAACCACCGCCGCCAAAGCTGCTGTTGCCCAAGCCGCCGTTGCCGAAACTGCCCCCACCCATGCTCGTCGTGGAGGTACCCAGTCCTGGCGCCACACCGCTGTTGGTAGGCATGCCTCCGGCGGACCCGCCAAAAATACCGGACAGAACACTTGCCAGGTGTCGAGCATTGCCGTTTTGCACCTTGTATATATTGAGCTGCGGCTGCGCGCCTCCAGTGCCAGCCTGGTCGAGCTTGGCAATCCAACGGCGCGCCTCCTCCAGATAGGAAGCGCGAGGCGTGATGACCAGAATGCTGTTGAGCCGCTCGATAGGAATGATGCGCAAGGCGCCGAATAGTGGATTGCTTTCGCCAAGAGCCGCCATGGAAGCTCCAGGCGCTGCAGCCGCCCCCACCCCTGGCCTTGCCGTAGTTACAGCAGGTGCCACACCCGCCCCCGGTGCCGCAGCGCCGGGGGCACCGCCTCCGCTCATCATTTGCAAAGCGGCACTGACTTCCTGGATAGAGACATATTTAAGAGGGAAAACGCCCACCGACATGCCTTCCAGAACATTCACGTCGAAAGTACGAACCATCTCCAGCCAACCCTCCGCCTGTGCACGGGATCCAGCCATCACCAGCATGTTGCGTACATTGTCAACACGGAGAATGGCATCACCCGGCACCATGGGACGCAAGATGGCCGCCATTTCATTGGCGCCTATATAGTTCAGCGGCACGACAATGGCTCCGTATCCTGGAGCCAATGGCTGAGTGGGCGACGCCTGACGAACTGGAGCACCCAAACCCTTGAGCGCGTCAAGACGGCCAACGTGGTAGGTGCCGCGGGCATCACGTGCTATGCCCATGCCGTTGGCCTGCAAGGCGGCTTCCAGCAGATACAACGCGCTGTCTCCCGAGACATTCTGCTGCGTGCTCAGAGTCACGGTTCCAGAAATCGGAGGGTGCAACACATAGTCGACGGACAGGATGTCGCCAAGCACCGTCCGCACCACCTGTGCAAGGGGAGCGTCCTCGAAGCTGAGCTTGACCTGCGCATCTTTCAATGCCTTTGACGGCTTGGCATCGGCCAGCAACTTACCTGTTCCTTCGAGAATGCGCGGCTCGGGGGTCGATGATTTTACGGAGGCTTTCTTGCCCGTACTTTGTTCATCGTCGGTGAACACATAGCCTTCGGATTGCTGACCCGCGCCGAAATGGCTGACATAGTTGTTTTGCTGGGGCTGTGCACAGGCCACCAGAAGCTGGCAAACCGCCAGCGACAGCGCCGTATGAAAATGTCTGTTTTGCAATTTCATGGTTTTCTTAAAAACTGTTTCATTTACGGCTCGAGGTTCCACCGAATACCGCACGCGGTGCTGGCCGGGCTGGGGTAGCGCCTGCTTCACCTTCTGCGCGTTCAGACGCCGACTCGCCGGAGTTACTGCCCGGCGAAGGTGCCGCACCGGACGAAGGCACGCGCATGCTTGCCGGAATGCTAGGACCTTTATCGAGGACAGCCTTCGCCAATTGCAACGAACGTATCTGGCCACCGCGCTCCAAAAGAATGCTGCGCTGCTCTATGCCTTGCAGCTTCCAGCCCGCAAAGCTCTGGTTGAGCATGAGTCGTCGCTCCTTGCCATCGATATGGACAATGATCCCTGTGACGGGCCCTTCGAAAATACCTGTGACACGCGCCTGCACCCAGGCGTCAGGGATTTCCTCGACTTTTTTCTCTGGCTCTGGCGGCGGGGGAGGGGGAGGAGGCCTGCGGTTCATCACGAACAACGGCCGTTCGTGCATCTCCAGCAACTGCCTCTCACCCTGCGGCTTTTTGTCAGACAGAGCTTGCTCGGCAGGCACAAGCGATTGAATATCTGCCTTGATCGGGCCCGGCGCCTCCCAAGCAGTGTTTTTGAGTTGCAACTGCGGTGTCAACCACATCCAGGCAAGCCCCCCCCCCAACAACGCTACGGGCAAAGCCAGCCCTGCGGTCCAAAGAATGCGCTGATTCACGGCTTGCTCCGAAGAATGCTGAAAACAAACTGTGCGCTGATCTTGGGCGGCACTCTGAGGTTATTGCTTTCTAGATTGCCCAGCAGATTCAGTTGCAGATCATCCAGCCACACGGTAGGTGTGACTTCAGGCAAGGACATGATGGCCAATTGGATGGCCGACCATTCGCCTTCAGCCGTCATCGACACGGAAATGCGTTCATAAGGCCCTTGGTCAGTCTCGCTGGATTCCGATGCGGGACGCACCTGGCTACTGACTACGGAAAGTCCCGCCTTGTCCAAGACGGTACGCAGCCTTTGCTGAATTGCATTACCAGTTTGGGTGCTGTCCTGTTCTGCCGGATAGATGTGCAGAGCCTTGGTGGACTCAATTTTCCTCAGCGCTTCCTGAATTTCCTCCGTCTGCCCCTGCATGCCGGCAAGCCGCGCGTAGCGCGGCTCCAAGGTGTCCAGTTGCTCCTGGGCCCATTGGTGCTTGGCATATATCCAGCTTCCTAGAAGTAACAGTGGAACAACCAGAAGGATGGCGATCCCCCCAAGAAGTGCCCACTGACGCAAGGTCAGCTTCTGTGCACCTGCTGTCATTGAGCCTCCTTGGCAGCCGCCTCGCCTTCAGGTGACGGCTTGTCCTCTTCCGTCTTGGCAAGCATGCCCAATACCTGCGGATCGATGTTGGCTTCCAACGTAAAGCTCTCCTTGCCAGAGCCGGGGACGCGCGTCACTGCAGTTGGCAGTCTCACCTCCTGGAAGCCAGGGGTCTTTGCCAGCAATGCCACAACGTTAGAAGCATTGTTGGTCAACCCCTGGACGGTAAGCTTGCTTCCTCTGAACACCACGCGCTGAGCCGCTGTGTCGTCGGGCAATACCTTGGTCAGGGTGGCCAGCACCTGCAGGTGATTGATTTGCTGCTGCACACGCTCCTGCAATTTGCCCAGATCTTGACCCCCTTCAGCCAAGGCTTGGCGCTGCGCCATGACCTCGGATGTAGATTTGGTCAGCCGGGAGAATTGCTGGCTGGCATCGACTGCTCGCAGCCTCAACTGCGCAGTGGGAGTAACTGCCAGAGCCAAGGCCATGACAAGCACTCCGAACGAGCCCAACAAGAGCCAGCCGCCTCGCTTTGCTTCGCTGCGCGACCGCGATGTTTCGCCGAATCCCGGCAACACGACGGGCCTTTCACTGGCGGGAGCCCAAACCTCCGGATAGACGCCCTCCGGCAAGCTCGATACCCGCTGGCGCAGCACTCGCTCGACTTGAGCACGCGAGGCAAGCACCACTTCAACGTGCAGCAGCCCACCTCCCCGCGCCGCCGGCCGGACCGCATAAGCCCATAGAGTGTCCGGCGAAGCGAACGGCGTCATGGTCTGCACATCCAACTCAATGGCGCCTTTCATTGCAGACGGACTCATTTGCGGAAGCTTCAGAACCCGCTGCAAGACCTGATCGTCCTCCAGCAAAACTGCCGCGTACTGAGCTTGCTGCAAGAGACCGGTCGAGCCATCAAGCCATTTGATGTTGGAGCCTTGCGCCCTTGCAACGACGGGAGCCTGGGCACCCCCCCAGACCTGCACCATCGACGCCGGAAGCAACCGGCTGAGCAACGGCAGACGCTGGAGTGCACTCCATGCCTCACGAAGCTCCGACGAAAGCCCTCGCAAATCCAAGCCGAACAGTTTGGCATCAGAGGTCATCAATGTCATATGACGCCACAACCATTCAATGTTATTACTTTCACTTTCTTTCCTTCCGGCAGCAGCAGAGCAGGGCTCCCACAATTTCAGTGCCACATCCGATTGAGTACTTCATATACGTCCAGCCCACACCTGGGAAGCCGACAGCACCACCCAGGGCAACGAATTCTGACGTGTCCTGGACACATCCACATCTCTGATGACCAGCACGGCACCCTGCCCCTCGATGATCACTCTGGCCGTCAGCCGATAACGCGTACTGGTGACATTTCCACGAATCGCTCCGTCCTCCGCTCCTTCAAGCAGCCTAAGCAGCGGCTCCGGAGCCGCCTTCAGATTGATGCCGGATCTGCCACCTGTATCTGCGACGATCAGGGGCCGTATTTGTGCATAAATGCCATAGGTTATCCCTGGCACCTGGAGCAAATCTTCAGGAGCTTCCCAGGCCACGCCTGCAGGACCCGCTCTGACCAACTGGCGTGTCTCAACCAACGCCTGTGCCAAAGCTTCGGACTGCGGCACCCCCATCCGCGACAACACCACCGCCAGCAGGTTTTGGGAGGCAGCATTGATATTGATCAAGCCGCTCCACGGGGTGATTTCAACCTCTATCATCTGCCCCGCCCAAGGAACAGCCTCTACCTTGCGTTCCGCAAAATCCGAGGGCTGAAGTGCCATTTTCTGCAGCAGCCGAAAAATGGCGGCTTCACCAGCCCCTCGGCCATAGGCGGAGCCACGTACCACGCTGGCCATCGCCGCTTCCCTGCGAACCACGCCGCCAAGGCTGTTAGCAAATATGGCGAGCGCGGCCACTATCCACAGCACCAGAACTAGCGCCATCCCCCTCTTTGAAGCAGCCATCGGCCCGCATCGCAGCTTCATCATCGCTGACCGCCCCCAAAGACGGCTCCGCCGCTGGTAGAGCGATTTGTTGCCGCAGGTGTATGAAACTCCACTGCAATCAAAGGCCAACTGCCTGAAGCGCTCTGCAGCTGCATCTGCACTGCAGTCGGCAATTCCTTCTCATTTTCCCATTGGTGAGTCCACTGAGAGACGCCAGCCTTGGCATTCTGGTAACTCAGGGCAAAAGCCGTGACACCACGGTCGATCACATAGGACTGGCCTTGTCCCCAATCCGGCGCGACATCCGCACCCTTCCACGGTGCGAAGTAAAGCGTCAGAGCATCGCCCTCGACCGCCAGCCTGAAATGCGTGCGCCCCCCCATCCCGAACCGCGCCGGCATGGTGCCCAGCCATTGCATGCCACGCGGGCCGCCTTGAAAAAAGAACTCACTCTCGCCCTGCTTGCGCATCCCAGCCTGGCGCCTCACCGCCGATATCTGTCCGAGAGTGGACCGCAAAAACCCAATCGCCACGCGCTGATGATCCATGCGGTCCAGTCGAACATCGACTCTCTCCTGAGTCTGCGACACGGTGGACATCACCGAGGCCAGCCCCAATGTCAGCATGGAAAGCAGCACCATCGCAACCAGCAACTCCACCAGGGTGAAGCCTGACTGGTACGGCCGAGCAGGTCGCAACTGTCTTGTCACCGCGACACCTCACCTTGTTGCAGTGGCCGCTGCGGACGAAGGGTCTCGAACACCCAGCTGCGCCCCTCGGAAACAATCGTGATGTGCAGGGCATGCAGCGGGACGGCCGTTTCTGGCAGATCACCCACAGGAAAAGGCGCTGACGCAACTTGCCACGTATAAAACCCATCTTGCCCCGAGGCCTGGGTTCCGCCTGGATCGACCATGGAAAAAGCATCCATCAGCGACTCTGCCAGCATGGCAGCGCCCTGGTTACGCTCCAACTGCGTCACGCCCCGGGCTGATCCACCGACAGCGCGATATATCAGAGCGACGGAGATGGCCATGATGGTCAATGCCACCAGTAACTCCAGCAGGGTCATGCCTCCCGCGAAGCCGCGGGCTGCAGTGCGGCGGCGCATCACAAGCCCTCTTTGGTGACCAGGCCGGACAGCCAGTCCACGCGAAGGCGTACACCGCTGCCCTCGCCGCGAATCAGCGAGATGCTGCCCCCAGTGGCGCCACCTTCCGGCAGGAACACAATGGTCTGGCTGCCATCGGCCAGGGCCGTGCCAGCAGCCGTGGTCAATTGCACTGTCAGGGTGTCTGGCAATTTGGCAGTCGCCTGCCCGGCAATGCCGTACTGGCGGCTATTGGTGTTGACGGCAAACGCCACGGGCATGCCCTGCAGCGTCGCCTGCTGCCGCGCCTTGCGCAGCAGGGCCGTGACGTCCTGCACGGTCTGGCGGTAGGCGACGGCATCCCGCAGCTTGCCCATGGCGGGCGGCACGATGCCGATGATCGCGGCAAGGATGCCGAAGACCACCAGCAACTCGATCAGCGTGAAACCATGGGCGCGCTTCAAGACATATTCCCGGCACGGAGGCAGCGTTGCACTACGGCGTCAGACCAGCAACTTACTTGGTGTTGCGGATATCGGAGGCCTCGCCGTCGCCACCGGGTGTGCCATCGGAACCCAGCGAGAGGATCTCGAGGTCGCCATTGGCAGCCGGGTAGGTGTAGCGGTAAGGGTTGTTCCAGGGATCATTGGGCACGCCGCCCTTGAGGTAGGGGCCCGCCCAGCCGGCAACGCCGGCAGGCTGCTTGACCAGCGCATCCAGGCCCTGCTGCGAGGTGGGATAGCGGCCCACGTCGAGCTTGTACAGCTCCAGCGCCTTTTCGATGTCGGCGATCTGCACGCCGGCCGTCTTGGTCTTTGCTCCACCCAACTGGTTCAGCACCTTGGGGCCTACCAGGCCTGCCAGCAGGGTCAGGATGGCCAGCACGACCAGCAGTTCGATCAGCGTGAAGCCACGCTTGCGGGCGCGGGAGGACAGTTGCTTTTGCATGCGCATCATCTTCTACATACCTTTCAGTCAATTCAGATTCATCAGACGGCCAGATCGTTGACGGACAGGATTCCGAGCAGGATCGACACGATGATGGAGGCGATAAGGATACCGAGGACCAGGATCAGCGCCGGCTCCAACATGGTCAGGAGGCGTTTGATCGCGTTTTCGACCTCGCGGTTCAATATGTTGGACAGCTCCAGCATCATGTCGCCCAGGCGGCCGGTTTCCTCGCCGACCCGCACCAGATTCAGGGCCAGGGGCTCGAATTCTCCGGTTTTCTGGGCGGCATGGGCCATGCGATGGCCCTCCTTGACCATGGGACCCATTTTTTCCAGGCGCTCGCGGATGGCGACGTTGGAGACCGTGTCGCTGGCAATGCGCAGGGCGGTCAGCAGCGTGACGCCGTTGCCCAGCAGCGTGCCAAGCGAGCGGCTGAATAGGGTGAGCTGGTACTTGCGCACTACGCCACCCAGGCCCGGCAGGCCCAGCAGCCACGATTGCCAGGTCTGGCGGCCCTTGGGGCTCTTGGCCCAGCGGGCTAAGACCCAGCCCAGCGCGCCCAGCACGATGAACACCGCCCAGCCGTAGCTGCGAAACGCATGGCCCAGCCCCATCACGAACTGCGTGGGAAGGGGCAGCGCGTCACCCATGTCGTTGAAAAGCTGCTCGAACTGCGGCACCACGAAGCCCAGCATGGCCACCAGGGACAGCACGGCCACACCCAGCAGGATGGCCGGATAGATCGTGGCCGAGACCACGCTGTCGCGCAGGGCACGCTGGCGCGCCATGTGTTCCACCAGCCGGTTGAGCACGCCCGACATCTGGCCGCTGGCTTCGCCCGATCGCACCATGTTGATATAGAAGTCGCCGAACAGGTCGTGGTGCTTGCCCAGTGCCTGGCTCAGCGGCATGCCGGCCTTGACGCTGTCGAGCACGGACTGGAGCATGGCCTGCATCTGCACCTTGTGGCTCATCTCGACCAGGACCTTGAGCGCGTTGTCCAGCGACAGGCCGGCACGCATCATGATGGCCAGCTCGGTGGTCATGCCCTGGATGTCGTCGGCCTTGATGCGGCCTTTCTTGAGCGCACGCGCCGCCAGCGGCACGTTGCCCAGGCTTGCGGCTTCCTCGACCTTGATGGGGGACAGGCGGCTCTTGCGCAGGTGCACCACCACCTCGGCCACGGCTGCGGCGGAATAGGTGCCCTTGACCATCTGACCGCGGCTGTCCACGGCCTCCCAGCTGTAATCAGGCATCGCTTTGGTCCTGGGTCACGCGCAGCACTTCGTCCAGCGTGGTGGCGCCCGAGGCCACCTTGCGCAGGCCGTCGTCGTAGAGGCTCAGCATGCCGCTCTTGGCCGCCATGGCATGCAGGGCGTTGGCGTCCTGGCCTTCGATGATGGCGCGGCGCAGCGGCTCGTCGATGACCATGAGTTCATGGATGCCGGTACGGCCCTTGTAGCCCGTGCCCCGGCAATGCTCGCAGCCGACGGCGCGGTAGATGGGCGAGCCTTCGCGCAAAAAACGCTTGAGGCCGCTGCCCTCGACGGCGGCGGCCGGCAGCGTGTCGGGCTGCTTGCAGTGCGAGCACAGCGTGCGCACCAGGCGTTGGGCCAGCACGCCGTTGACCGAGGACGTGATCAGGTAGCTTTCCACCCCCATGTCGCGCATGCGGGTGACGGCGCCTGCGGCCGTGTTGGTGTGCAGCGTGGACAGCACCAAGTGACCTGTCAGTGCGGACTGCACGGCGATCTGTGCGGTTTCTCCGTCACGCATTTCGCCGATCATGATGATGTCCGGGTCCTGGCGCAGGATGGAGCGCAGAGCGTTGGCAAAGGTGAGGTCGATCTGCGGATGGACCTGGATCTGGTTGATGCCGTCGAGCTGGTACTCGACCGGGTCCTCGACGGTGATGATCTTGTTGGAAACCGCGTCGATCTTGGACAGGGCCGCGTACAGCGTGGTGGTCTTGCCCGAGCCCGTGGGCCCCGTGACCAGCACGATGCCGTGCGGCTTGGCCAGCAAGGTGTTGAAGCGCTCCAGCGTATCGACCTCGAAGCCCATGCTTTCCAGGCGCAGGCGCACGTTGGCGCGGTCCAGCACCCGCATGACGATGCTCTCGCCATGCACCGTGGGTGCGGTGGAGACACGCAGGTCCAGTTCGCGGCCCTTGGCGCGGGTCTTGATTCGGCCGTCCTGCGGCAGTCGCCGCTCGGCAATGTCCAGATGGGCCAGCAGTTTGACGCGCGAGCCCACGGCCGCGCTCAGCCGTGGCGGCACGAGTTCGGCCGCATGGATCACGCCGTCCATGCGGTAGCGCACCTGCAGGCCGGCCTCGAAGGGCTCCAGGTGGATGTCGGAGGCGTGCAGCTCGATGGCGCGGGAAATGATGCCCGTGACCAGGCGGATGACCGGCGCCTCGCTGGCCAGGTCCTTCAGATGCTCGACGAAGTCGCCACCCGTGGCGTCCGACTCCCAGTCCTGGCCTTCTTCGCCTTCGGGTTCCTGGCCGGCTTCGGACAGGGCCTTGCGGATGTCGGCTTCCAGCGCCAGCACGGGCTTGATCTGCAACCCGGTGGCCAGGCGCAGCGCCTTGGTGATGAAGGGGTCCTGCGGCACGGACATGGCCACTTCGAGCACGCCGTCCTGCAGCGAAATGGGGCAGACGCACTGCGCATCCAGAAAGCTGGCCAGCAGGCCCGGCACATCGGGCAGCAGGTCGGGAAACTCTTCCGCGCGCAGCCAGCGCATGTGCAGCTGCTCGGACAGCGCCTGGGCCACGTCGGCTTCCGCCACCACGCCCAGCTGGACCAGCACCTGGCCCAGGTAGCCGCCCAGCTCCTGCTGCGCCTGCAGGGCGTTTTGCAGATCGCGCTCGTTCAGCTTGCCGGCGGAAAGCAGGCGTTCGCCCAGCCGCCCCTTGATCGGGGCTTCGACACCGGCAATCGGTTCCATGACGTGATTGGTGGAAGACATTGCCGCGGATTATCCACTGTCGCCGCATCCCCCGCGAAAGGCTCCGGATGCGGGGTCCACGGCCGCCCCTGCACCCGGCACCAGCGCTGTCATCAACTGTTACGCAACGGATATAACGGCGCGATGCTGCGCCGCACGATCGAAGTGGCTTCAGGCCGCTTTGACCGCGTCGGCAGGCAGGCCGCTGGCATCGCCCCAGCGGCGCTGCGCCATGACCAGCAGGCCTTCGAAGATGAGGTTATCCACCAGCTCGAAGGGGCGCGTCATGCTGGGCACCATCTTCCAGCCTGCACCGCCGGCCATGACGCAGGCGGGCTCCATGCTGCAATGCATGTACAGATGCTGGTACATGCGCTCCACGGCCCCGGCGATGGCGTAGGTGCCGCCACTGGTCAGCGCGTCGCTGGTGTTGGTGGGGAATGGCGTGACTGCACCCGTGGGCACGTGCAGGCCGGCCGTGCCGCTTTCCAGGGCGCGCAGCATGATGCCGTGCCCCGGCAGGATCAGACCGCCCATGAAGTGGCCGTGCTGGTCCAGCGCATCCACGGTGACGGCGGTGCCGATCATGACCACGATCAGGGGCCGCTCTGGCCCGCGCTGCAGGATGTGCTGGCGCGCGCCGATCATGGCCACCCAGCGGTCCGCCCCCAGGCGCGAGGGGAAGTCGTAGCCATTGGTGACTCCGGCCTCGGCCGCGCCGGGCACGGCCCACTGCGGCTCGAAATCCCAGCCCAGCATCATGTCGATCTGGTCGTGCACGCGCCGGCGCGCCGTGTCGCCGGCGACCACGCAGCCCAGCATGCGCGTAGGCGTGGGCAGGTCGCTCCACGGCCCTTCGGCCAGGTGCTCGATGTGCTCCAGGAACTCCGCGCCGTGCGCCAGCAATGCGGCGCCAGGCCGATGCGCGTCGTACATCGCCCATTTCAAGCGGGTGTTGCCGATGTCTATGGCCAAAAAAGTCATGGGCGCGATTATCGGAGTTTTCCGGAGGATAGCGTCAGCCATGGACGACAACTGAGTGAGGACGTGAACGCAAGAATGGCGCAAATGTCAAAAATCCGGGAGCGCTCCTGCCCGGCAGCGCGCGCTGCCACTGTTAGGCGTTACATTGGCCTTTCCGTTTTTCCACCCACCAACAGGAGTCACCCATGGGACTTTTCAGTTTCATCAAGGAAGCCGGCGAAAAGCTGTTCGGCGGCAGCGCCGCACAGGCAGCCGAGCCTGCGCAAGACCTGAATGCCAAGGCCGCCAAGGCCATCGAGACCTATATCGGCACGCAGAACCTGGGCGTCAGCGACGTGAAGGTGCAGTTCGACGGCTCGCAGGGCAAGGTCACGGTGCTGGGCACGGCCCCCACCCAGGCGGTCAAGGAAAAGGTAACGCTGTGCTGCGGCAACGTCTCCAGCGTGCAGTCGGTGGACAACCAGATGACGGTGACCAACCCCGAGCCCGAGGCCCAGTACCACGACGTGGTGCGCGGCGACACGCTGTCGGCCATTGCCAAGAAGTTCTATGGCGATGCCAACAAGTACCCGGTGATCTTCGAGGCCAACAAGCCCATGCTGAGCCACCCCGACAAGATCTACCCCGGCCAGAAGCTGCGCATCCCGGCGCTGTGATCTCTTGCCTCCGTGAAAAAACCGCCTTCGGGCGGTTTTTTCGTGGGCTCAGTCAGTAGTCAGTATTTACCGCTCAACAGCGCACCGAATCCCGGAACGGCTGTCGGCAAGCCCAGGCGCTTGAGCATCATGAACGTCGTGGCCACCGAGGAAGACAGTACCGGCAGGCCCACGCGGTCCTCAATGGGCTGCACCGAGGCCAGCGAGGGCATCTGCACGCAGGCCGAGGCGATGACCGCATCGGCGTTGGCCGTGTTCAGGCGCCGCGTGATCTCGATGGGTGCGCGCGCATCCTGGGCACCCACCTGCAGGTTGTCGGCAATCTCCAGCGAGATGCTGTCCACCACTTCGATGCCCTCGTTCTCTATGTAGTCGATGACCAGTTGCGTCAGCGGCTTCATGTAGGGCGCCAGCAGCGCCACTTTCTTCGCGCCGATGGCATGCAGGCCATCGACCAGGGCGCCGGCGCTGGTGACCACGGGTGCGGGACCGCCGTTGTCCACGGTGCGCTGGTGCAGGCGCGCTTCCGAGACACGGTGGTAGCCGCGCCCCATGCTCATGATGGCCACCAGGCAGGCATAGCCGAGCACATCGACACGCGCATCCGACAGTTCCAGCGCGCAGCGATCGCTGTCGCCGTCCATGGCGGCCAGTTCCTCCTTGGTCACATGCTTCATGCGCATGCGGCTGGAGTGGACGGTGAAACGCTCGGGCGCCAGGGCCTCGCGGGCGCGCAGGATGGCGGGGATCTCGGTCTCCATCGTGGTGTTGGAGCTGGGCACGATCTGCCCGATGCGGAAATGGGTTTTGGCTGTCATGTCAATCCATCGTGATGTGGTTGGCCTTGATGACCTTGCCCCAGTGGTCCGTCTCGCGCTGGACCAGGGCGGCCAGCGCCTGCGGGCCAAGGAATCGCGGCTCCACGCCCTGCAGGGCCGCGCGCTTTTGCACGTCGGGCGACTCCAAGGAGGTCTTGAGCGCGTCCGACAGCCTGGCGATGGCCTCGGGCGGCGTGCCCGCAGGTGCGAACAGGCCGACCCAGGCTTCCAGCTCGAAACCCGGCAGGCCCGCTTCGGCCGTGGTGGGCACATCGGGCAGCATGGGATGGCGCGTCTTGCTGGTCACGGCCAGGGCCCTGAGCTTGCCCGTCTGCACATGGCCCAGCACCGAAGGCGGCGTGGTGATGAACATCTGCACCTGGCCGCCCAGCACGTCCTGGATGGCCGGGCCGGACCCCTTGTAGGGCACATGCGTGATCTGGGTCTGGGTCACCTGGGCGAACACGGCCGTGCCCACATGGGACAGCGAGCCATTGCCCTGCGACGCGTAATTGACCTTGCCCGGGTTCTTGCGCAGATAGGCAATGAACTCCTGCAGATTGTTCGCCGGCACCGAAGGATGAACGGCGATCACATTGGTGGCGGCCACGATCAGCCCCACGGGCGCCAGCTCGGACTGCGCCCAGGGCAGCTTGGGGAACAGTGCCGGATTGCCCACGTGGTAGGCCGAATACGAGGCCAGCAGCGTGTAGCCGTCCTTGGGCGACCGGGCCACCATCTGGTAGGCGATGTTGCCGCTGGCGCCGCCCCGGTTGTCCACCACGACCGACTGCCCCAGCAGGCGCGACAGCGGGTCGGACGCCAGGCGCGCCGCCGTGTCCACCACGCCACCGGGCGGGTTGGGGACCACGAGGGTGATGGACTTGGTTGGAAAGGCCTGGGCCTGGACGGTTCCTGCGCCCAGCAGGGCTGCCGCTGCCAGGCCGGCGGCCTGCAGCACAATGCGTCGATTCATGCTTGTCTCCATGTTCTCTTTGTACCGGCGCATTCTTGCGGGCCTGCACGCGGCCGAACAGCCGTATCTCGTTGATCCATCCTTCGTCTGCGGTGGAGGATGGGAATGATCAACCTGCACCGCTTCGATCTGCTGACGCTGCGCCTGTATGTGGCCGTGGTCGATGCCGGCAGCCTGACGGCCGGCTCGCGCACGCTGGGGCTGTCGTTGGCAGCCGCCAGCAAGCGCGTGGCCGAGCTGGAGCAGCACTGCGGCGTGACCCTGCTGGTGCGCAGCAAGCGCGGCGTCACGCCCACGCCCGCCGGTCAGAGCATGTACCACCATGCCGTGGACGTGGTGGCCCGGCTGGAACATCTGGCCCTGGCCATGGACGACTTTCGCAGCGGCGCCACGGGCCAGTTGCGCCTGTGGGCCAACAACTCCGCATTTGCAGGCTTTCTGCCCCGGCTGCTGGCCGACTTCATGGCCGCCCACCCGGGTGTCTCGGTGGACCTGGAAGACGCGCTCAGCGAGGAATCCGTGCGCGCCGTGCTCAGCGGCGTGGCCGAGCTGGCCATCATCGGGGAGAACACGCCCCTGGAAGGGCTGAGCACCCAGGTCTGCGATGTGGACGAGCTGGTGCTGGTCATGCCGCGCGGCCATGCGCTGGACACGGACGACGCCTCCCCCGTGCCCCTGGCCACCGTGCTGGACCACGACTTCGTGAGCCTGGCCCGCTCCACCTCGCTGATGCGGCGCATTGCGGCCGAGGCCGAATCCATCAACCGGCCCGTGCGGATCCGCATCCAGGTGCGCAGCTTCGACGCCATGTGCCACATGGTCTCGGTGGGTCTGGGGCTCGCCATCCTGCCGCGCGCGGCCACCGCGCCGCACCTGGCCGCGCGGGCACTGCGGCTGCGCCCGCTGGGGGCGCTCAACACCCGGCGCCGGCTGCTGCTGGCCATGCGCTCGCAGGCCACGCTGTCAGGACCGGCCCAGGCCCTGGTGGACATGGTGGCCGCCCGGGCGGTGGCGCTGGGATTCGCGGAGCCGCCGCTCTGAACGACGCCAGGTCCGCGCCGGCTTACTGGCGCCAGGGCAGGCCGCGCAGGCGCCAGCCGCCGACATGGCCGCGCTGGCCGTTGGCGTCCACATCGCCCTCGAAGCCTTCGAGGATGTTGTAGGCCTCGATGCCCAGTTGCGCCGCGCGCTGGGCAGCGGCCACCGAGCGCACGCCGCTGCGGCACAGCAGGACCACCTTGCCGCCTTCAGGCACGGCGGCGCGCAGCTGGCTGTCGAAATCGGGGTTCATCGCCATGGACGGCCACTGCTTCCAGGCCACGGCCACGGCACCCGGTACGCGGCCCACCCAGTCGCGCTCTGCATCGGTGCGCACATCGACGAGCACGGCTTCGCCGGATTGCAGCCATTGCCAGGCGAGTTCGGGAGGAATGTCGCCTGCATAGCCCGGTGCGGGCTGGACGGTCAGGGGAATGGCTGCGGGAACGGAAGCGCTTGCGGACATGGATGGGCTTTCTTGATAGGACGCGGTTGTGTGCCCGGCAAGAATAACCGTCCAGCCCGACTGGCGCCGGCTCGCCGGTGCCCGGATCGCCTATTCCCAGGGAGGCAGCAGCCTGTCACGCAGCACCTGACGCTGCGCCTCCCAGCCCGGCATCACGCTGGCCACCGTGGCCCAGAAGCGCGGACTGTGGTCCATGTACCGCAGGTGGGACAGCTCGTGCACGACCACGTAGTCGATGACCTCGGGCGCGTGCTGCATGAGCCGCCAGTTCAGCCGGATGGCGCCGGCCGTGTTGGCACTGCCCCAGCGCGTGCTTGCGCTGGTCAGTCTCAGGCTGGTCCACTGCACGCCCAGGAGCGGCGCGTGGCGCTGCAGGCTGGCCGTGAACCAGGAGCGCGCCTCGCGCAGCATCCAGGCCTGCACGCAGGCGCGCACCTCGGCGGCCGATGCCCCAGGCGCCAGCGGCAGGTGCAGGGACTGGCTGCCGTCGGCCGCCTGTTCACGGTGTACCTGGCGCGTGCGCAGCGGCTGGGTTTCACCGCCGGTCAGGCACAGCTGCAAGGGGCGGCCCAGATAGCCGATCTCTGCGCCGTGCTCCCAGCGGATGCGTGCCGCATGCTGGGCTTGCTGGCGCTGGCCGGCCTCGTGCAGCTTGCGCAGTATCCAGCCCGATTTCGCCTCCAGCGCCTGCGCGATGGCAGCCATGTTGACCCAGGCAGGCGCGCTGACCACCAGCCCCTGCGCGCCGATGGTGAAGCCTATGGTGCGCCGGCGCGAGCGCTGCAGCCGGTAGTGCAGCACCTGCCCCTGGAGGACCGCCTGCTGGTTGGCCTCCGGGTGGACGCGGGGACTGGGCTCGGGGATGGCGGATGGAGATGGGAGAGATGTAGGAGAAGGAGGAGAAGGAGGAAGAGGCGCGGACGAAGGCTGGGCGGGGGCAGCAGCCCCGTCACGGCGCGGCTTCAGCCCGCCGTCCTGCGTTTGCACGGCAGGTGGCAGCAGCCAATCCCAACTGCGCTGTGCCGGGTCCGCCATGCCGCTCTCCGGCGCCTCAGGCGCGGTAGGCCTCGGGGTCGAGGCGCTGCATTTCGGCCTCGATCCAGTTTTCGACTTCCACCATCAGCTCCTCGTGCTTGCGGCCCACGGAAGGAATGGGCTTGCCGATGGAGACATCCACCACGCCCGGCGTCTTGATGAAGGCCTTGCGCGGCCAGCACTTGGCCGAGGTGACGGCCACGGGCACGACCGGCACGCCGGTCATGATGGCCAGGCGCGTGGCGCCGGTCTTGTACTCGCCCCTTTGGCCGCGCGGGATGCGCGTGCCTTCGGGAAACATGATCACCCAGGTGCCCTGGCCCAACAGGCGCTTGCCCTGCTCCACCACCTTGTGGAAAGCGCGCGAGCCGTGCTTGCGGTCGATGTGGATCATGTCCATGCTGCCGATGGACCAGCCGAAGAAGGGCACCATGAGCAGCTCCTTCTTGAACACATAGGCCAGCGGGCGCGGCATGATCGCCGGCATGAGGAAGGTCTCGTAGGTGGACTGGTGCTTGACCAGCAGCACCACGCCCTGCTTGGGGTCGGTGGGCAGGTTCTCCATGCCCTGCACGCGGTGGCGCACGCCCATGATGACGCGGGCGCTGTCCACCGACAGCTTGAGCCAGGCGCGCGCCACGGCATAGACGCGGCGCGGCCCGCCGCCCAGCCAGCGCGTGAGCAGCACGGCCAGGGTGTAGGGGATCACGGTGATGCCCATCCAGAGCATGTGGAGGGTGGAGCGGATCAGGGACATGGCGGCAGTGTGGTGCAGAAAGCGGCGCAGGGGCCGGGCGGCAGGCCCGGGCCTTGCGCCCTCAGGAATCGGAATTCACAAAGATAGCATTGTGCGCAGGACGGCAGGCCGGCGGCGCATGGGCAAAGCGCCATTCGGGCGTTCAGGCGTTCAGGGAGCGGGTGCGGCATCTGCCGGAACCAGCGCATCGGCCAGCGCGGCCAGGCTGGCATGGCGCTGGGTGCCGGGCGGCAGTCCGGGCGGCAGCGCCCCATCCAGAGACACTCCGGCGCTGGCGCCCGTGCAGACCAGGTGCAGGCGCGCGCCCATGGCGGCGCCGGCCTGCAGATGGGCCACGCAGGAGCCGACCACCCACAGCTGGTGCCCCTCGACGCCGAAGCGCTCGGCAATTTGCTCGAACAGCGCCGTGCCGGGCTTGCGGCAATGGCATTCCTCGTCCGGGGCATGGGGGCAGTAGAAAACCGCATCGACGCGCGCGCCTGCCGCCGCCATTTCGCGGTGCATGCGCGCGTGCACGGCATTGAGCTCGGTCACGTCGAACAGGCCCCGGCCCAGGCCCGGCTGGTTGGTGGCGACCACCACATGCCAGCCGGCCCGGTTCAGGCGCGCCACGGCTTCCAGCGCCCCGCGCTGGGCCTTCCAGGCCTCGGCAGAGCCAATGAAGCCCTCCTCACCGATCTGGTTGAGGGTTCCGTCACGGTCCAGGATCGCAATTTTCATGGTCGGGTCCCAAGAATGTCAGAACTCAATTGCGCGCGTCCCAAGACGAGGGACACCGAGGAAGGGCCGCCCCGCACCGAGGGTGTCGTCCCCCTCCCTTGCGAAGCAAGTAGAGAGGCGCCGTGCCACGGGGGGAAGGCGCGAAGCGCCTCAGGGGGTGCTCCATTTACGCCAGACGAGACAGGTCGGCGACCCGGTTCATCGCTTCATGCAAAGTCGCCAGCAGGCCCAGGCGGTTGGCCTTGAGCGCCGGGTCTTCGGCGTTGACCATCACATGCTCGAAGAAGGCATCGACCGGGGCGCGCAGCGCGGCCAGGGTCTGCAGGCTGGCCGTGTAGTCGCCGGCAGCAAACTGCTGCTGCGCCTTGGGCGCCACCGATTGCAGGGCTGCGTACAGGTCCTTCTCTGCTACCTCGGCCAGCACGGCCGCGTCGACCTGGGCCTGCACGGCCTGGTCGGCCTTCTTGAGGATGTTGCCCACGCGCTTGTTGGCGGCGGCCAGGGCCGGTGCCTCGGGCAGCTCGCCGAAGGCGCGCACGGCTTCCAGGCGCTTTTGTACGTCGGACAGGCGCTGCGGGCGCAGGGCCAGCACGGAATCCACTTCCTGGGCCGAGAAGCCCTGCTCGCGCAGGTTGCCGGCCAGGCGGTCGTAGATGAAGTCGGCCAGCTGGGGCGTGGCGTCCTCGATCTTGTCCCCGAAGGCAGGCAGCACGCTGACCAGCAGGGTTTCCAGGTCCAGTGCCAGGTCCTTCTCGACCAGCATGCGGATCACGCCCAGCGCATGGCGGCGCAGCGCGAACGGGTCGCGGTCGCCCGTGGGCAGGTTGCCGATGCCGAACATGCCGACCAGGGTTTCCAGCTTGTCGGCCAGGGCCACGACCACGCCGGCGTTGCCGCGCGGCAGTTCGTCGCCCGCAAAGCGGGGCTTGTAGTGGTCCTCGATGGCATCGGCCACGGCCACGTCCAGGCCGTCGTTGAGCGCGTAGTAACGGCCCATGGTGCCCTGCAGCTCGGGGAACTCGCCCACCATGTCGGTCACGAGGTCGGTCTTGGCCAGTTGCGCGGCCAGGTCGGCCTGCTGGGCCAGGCCCGTGTCGCCCAGCTGGCGGGCAATGCTCTTGGCGATGGAGCGCACGCGCTCCACGCGCTCGCCCTGGGTGCCGAGCTTGTTGTGGTAGACCACCTTGCCCAGCCCTTCCACGCGCGAGGCCAGGGTCTTCTTGCGGTCCTGGTCGAAGAAGAACTTGGCGTCGGCCAGGCGCGGGCGCACCACGCGTTCGTTGCCGCCGATGACGGCGCTGGCATCCTGGGGGCTGATGTTGCTGACCACCAGGAACTGGTGGGTCAGCTTGCCGGCGGCGTCCAGCAGCGGGAAGTACTTCTGGTTGGCCTTCATGGTGAGGATCAGGCATTCCTGCGGCACGTCGAGGAATTCCTTCTCGAACTCGCAGACCAGCACATTGGGGCGCTCGACCAGGGCCGTGACCTCGTCCAGCAGGGCCTCGTCCTCGATGGGACGGACACCGCCGCCCACGCGCTCGGCAGCGGCCTGCAGCTGGCGCGCGATCTCGGCACGGCGCTCGGCGAAGCTGGCGATGACGGCACCTTCCTCGCGCAGCTGCGCGGCGTAGTCATCGGCGGAGCGGATGACCACGGGATCGACCGCCGCCTCGAAGCGGTGGCCATGCGTGGCCGTGCCGGCCGTCAGGCCCAGGGCCTTGACGCCGATCAGCACCTCGGTGCCGTGCAGCACCACCAGGCCGTGGGCCGGGCGCACGAAATGGACGCTGCTCCAGCCGTCGGCCAGCTGGTAGCGCATGACCTTGGGGATGGGCAGCTTGGCAATGGCTTCGTCCAGCGCCTTTTGCACGCCGTCGGCCAGCATCACGCCGCGCACGGTGGAGGCGTGGAACAGGGCCTCGGCCTTGCCTTCGCCCTGGCGGGTCAGGCCGGCAACGGCTTCTTCGCCGGCACCCAGGGCGGCCAGCTTCTTGATCAGGGCGGGCGTGGGCTTGCCGTCGGCGTCCAGGCCCACGGAGACGGGCATGAGCTTTTGCGATACGGCCTTGTCCTCGGCCTGGGGCAGGACTTCGGTGATGTGGGCGGCCAGGCGGCGCGGCGAGGCATAGGCCGTCAGGCGCGCTTCGCTGGAGGCCAGCAGGCCCTGGGCCTTGAGCTGCTCGAACAGCACGCCGGCAAAGGCGTCGCCCAGCTTTTGCAGCGCCTTTGGGGGCAGCTCTTCGACAAACAGTTCAACAAGAAGATTCGATGCGTTCATGGTCTGGTGTTCTCTCGGTGCAGCGGTGTCCGCCTCAGGCGGCCTTCTTGCCCTGTTGTTCGGCGGCCTTGGCCAGCTCGGCCAGCACTTCGTCGGCATGGGCCTTGGGCGCCATGGGGAAGCCCAGGCGCGCACGGCTGTCCATATAGGCCTTGGCCACGGCGCGGGCCAGGTTGCGGATGCGGCCGATGTAGGCGGCACGCTCCGTCACGCTGATGGCGCCGCGCGCATCGAGCAGGTTGAAGGTGTGGGCGGCCTTGAGCACCTGCTCGTAGGCCGGCAGCGCCAGCTGTTCGCCGATCAGGTGGTTGGCCTGCTTTTCGTAGGCGCCGAAGGCGGTGAACAGGAAGTCGGCGTCCGAGTGCTCGAAGTTGTAGGTGGACTGCTCCACCTCGTTTTGGTGGTAGACGTCGCCGTAGCTCAGGCCGTCGGTCCAGGTCAGGTTGTAGACGTTGTCCACGCCCTGCAGGTACATGGCCAGACGCTCCAGGCCGTACGTGATCTCGCCCGTGGCGGGCTTGCAGTCGATGCCGCCGACCTGCTGGAAGTAGGTGAACTGCGTCACCTCCATGCCGTTGAGCCAGACTTCCCAGCCCAGGCCCCAGGCGCCCAGCGTGGGGTTCTCCCAGTCGTCCTCGACGAAGCGGATGTCGTTCTTCTTCAGATCGAAGCCCAGGGCTTCGAGCGAGCCCAGGTACAGCTCCAGGATGTTGTCGGGCGCGGGCTTGAGCACCACCTGGAACTGGTAATAGTGCTGCAGGCGGTTGGGGTTGTCGCCATAGCGGCCGTCCTTGGGGCGGCGGCTGGGCTGCACGTAGGCGGCCTTCCAGGGCTCGGGGCCCAGGGCGCGCAGGAAGGTGGCGGTGTGCGAGGTGCCCGCGCCCACTTCCATGTCATAGGGCTGGAGCAGCGCGCAGCCCTGGTCGGCCCAGTAGGACTGCAGCTTGAGGATGATTTGTTGGAAAGTGAGCATGACTTGTTTCAGGCGTCGCACGCAGGCCGGGGCCGCGCCGGTGAATGAGAGGCGGCTCGCGCCGCGCAAACAACGATTTTAAGGCGCCGCCCGGCCCTGCGCCGTGGCGCGGGCCTGCGGCCCCACGGCAGACGCTCCACAGGGCGATCTGCATCAAAAAACGGAGCAGGCAACACATGCCGGCAAAGGCCGTGGCGCGCGAAGACCCGAAAGCCCGCCTTGCACGACGCATCCGGATCATTTTTTGACAATTCACCAGGGCAGCGGCCGGTGACCGTTCGCCACGCCGCCATGCACGCCCCCTAGAATGGCCCACTGACCTTTTTTGTCGTGGACCACCACCGCCCCGGAGCCTGCCATGAACCTGATGAACATCATCACCAAGCAACTGATAGAGATCATCGAGTGGACCGATGACTCGCGCGACACGCTCTCCTACCGCTGGCCCGACGACGACAAGGAAATCAAGAACGGCGCCCAGCTCATCGTGCGCGAGTCGCAGCAGGTGCAGTTCGTCTCGGCCGGCCAGTACGCCGACCTGTTCAGCCCCGGCAAGCACACGCTGACCACGCAGAACATTCCCATCCTGTCCACCATCCAGGGCTGGAAGTACGGCTTCAACTCGCCGTTCAAGTGCGATGTCTACTTCATCAACACGCGCCTGTTCACGGGCAACAAGTGGGGCACCTCCAACCCCGTGATGGTGCGCGACAAGGACTTCGGCGCCGTGCGCCTGCGCGCCTTCGGCACCTACGACTTCCGCATCGTCGAGCCGGCCAAGTTCCTCAAGGAAGTGGCGGGCACGGACCAGAACTTCCGCATCGACGAGTTCGCCGATACCATGCGCTCGCGCATCATCAGCGTGTTCACCGAGTCGCTGGCCAAGGCCCAGGTGCCCGTGCTGGACGTGGCCCAGCGCTATGGCGAGCTGGGCGATGCGCTGCTGCCGCTGATCAACCCGGCCATGACGGACAAGTACGGCCTGGAGATCACCAGCTTCGTGCTGGAGAACGTGTCCGTGCCGCCCGAGGTGGAGCAGGCCATCGACAAGCGCTCCAGCATGACGGCCATCGGCAACCTCAACGACTACGTCAAATACCAGATGGGCCAGGCCATGACCACGGGCGGCGAAGGCGCTGCCGCAGCCACCCTGCCCGCCACCATGGCCATGGGCTTCGGCATGGCGCAGGAGATGATGAAGAGCATGCAAAACGGCGGTGGCGGTGGCGCACCGGCCGGCCAGGGCCAGGCGTCCGATCCGTTCTCGCCCGCTGCCGCACAGGCGGCCCAGGCCCCCGCAGCGCCCGCCGCCGGTGGACTGCAGGTGCTGACCCCGGCGCAGGCGGCCCAGGTGCTGGGTGTGAGCGAGGCCGATGTGCTGGCCGAGATCCAGGCCGGCAACCTCAAGGCGCGCCAGATCGGCAGCCAGTGGCGCATTGCGCAAAGCGCTCTGGACGAGTTCCTCAAGGGCTGAGCGCCCTCGCTTTCTGTTGGCTTGAACCTTCCCGGCGCCAGGCCCTGCCTGGCGCCGTACGCTTTCCAGGACCGATGCCGTGAGCGCGCCCTCCCCCCGTTCTTCTTCCACTCCCGCCTCCGGCTCCTGGGAGGCCGCAGCCGCCGCGCCGGCCATGGTGCGCAAGCACCCCTGCCCCGAATGCGGCGCCAACCTCGAATGGAATGCCCAGGCCCAGGCGCTCAAGTGCCCGTACTGCGGCACCACGGTGCCCTGGAGCGAGGAAACGCGCGAGGAACTGGGCCGCGATGTGGTCGAGCAGGACCTGGCCGAGGCGCTGCGCAACCCAAAGTCCGGCCGGGGCTGGGGCACGGAGGACCGCTACGAGGTCCAGTGCCAGAACTGCCGCGCGATCTCGGTCTTCGTGAACCGCACCGTGGCCCAGCGCTGCGACTTCTGCGGCTCGCCCTCCATCGTCGCCCATGAGGACCAGGGCGATGCCATCACACCGCAGAGCATCCTGCCCTTCAAGATCAGCGACGGCCAGATCCGCGACCGCATCCGCCAGTGGTATGGCAGCCGCTGGTTCGCGCCCAACCGCCTGAAGTCCGCCGCGCTGACCGACACGCTGCACGGCATCTACCTGCCCTACTGGACCTTCGACGCCCACGCCAGCGCCGACTGGCAGGCCGAGGCGGGCTTCTACTACTACACCACCGAGTCCTACCGCGACAGCAACGGCAACGTGCAGACGCGCCAGGTGCGCCATGTGCGCTGGGAGCCGGCCTCGGGCAGCCTCGCCCATTTCTTCGACGACGAGCTGGTGCCCGGCACCGTGGGCGTGCACCCCAACCTGCTGCGCCAGGTGGAGCCCTTCCCCACCACCACCGACCTCAAGCCCTACACGCCCGAGTTCGTGCGCGGATGGACCGTGGAGCGCTACCAGATCGACCTGGGCAAGGCCGCCCAGGTCAACGTGCAGGACATGGACGAGCAGCTGCGCGCCCTGTGCGCGCGCCAGGTGCCCGGCGACACCTACCGCAACCTACAGATGCAGCGCGAGTACCAGGGCCGCACCTTCAAGCACATCCTCGTGCCGGTCTGGCTGGTGGGCTACACCTACGGCAGCAAGACCTTCCAGATCATCGCCAACGGCTACACGGGCCAGATCGCGGGCGAGCGCCCCTACAGCGCCCTCAAGATCACGCTGGCCGTGCTGGCCACGATCATGGTGCTGGCGCTGCTGTGGGTGATGTTCGGCAAGTAGGCCGGCTGCTGCTCACCACGCGCTCCAGACCTCCTCGGCCAGACCGAACGCCGTGCTGGCGCCGGACCCGCCCGTGACAGCGACCACGCGCGTGGCCTCGTCGGGCGCATGCACCACGCAGGGCGCGTCCTGCGCACTCGGGTAGACGCCCACCCAGCGCTCCACCACCTGCGCATCGCGCAGGTGCAGGGCCTCGTTCATGTGGCGCAGCATCAGCCGGTCCACGGCTTCGCTGGCAAAAGGCGGGGGCGCTGCGCCGTAGTGGTGGGAGTCGCCCACCACCAGGCTGCCGTCGGCGCTTTGCACGGCAATCAGGTGGATGCCGTGGGCCAGGCTCTCGCCCTCCTCCCGCTCCAGTTCGGCGCGCAGCGCGGCGGCTTCGGGCAGGGCGCTGTAGCCCTCGTATCTGACCATGCTCAGATCACCCATGACCGAGCCCTTGAGCCGAAAGCCCGGCTGCGGCCGCACGCGCAGCATCTGCAGCTGGCACAGCTGGATGCGGTGCGGCGCCCACAGGCCGGCGAACAGGCCGCCCGGGTCGGCGTTGTTGCAGACCACCACGCGTTCGCCGTGGTAGCTGGCGCGCGTGCTGCGCACCCGGGGCGCGGCCACCTCGAGCACGGCCTCGCCAAAGCGGAAATCCACGCCCATGGCCTGCTCCAGCCACTGCGCCAACCTGGGAATGGCCGTGCGCGACTCCACGCGCAGTTCATGCGGGCTGTAGAGCACGGCGGACAAATCCTCGGTACGCAGTGCAGGATGGCGCTCGGCGGCCTGGGCCGGCGTGAGCAGCTCGCAGCGCTCGCCCATGGAGGTGCTCAGAAAGGCGTGGAGCACGGCCTCGGCGCTGGGGCGGCGCGCCGTCAGCCACAGGCCACGGTGCACGACCTCGATGCCGGCCTGCGGCGCGATCTCGGCCCAGGTGTCGCGCGAGCGCATGGCACGCCGCCAGTGGGCACCGGCCTGCTGCCCCGTGACGGTCACAAAGCCAAAATTGCGGATGGAGGCGGAGATGCAGGCCGCGTCGCGCTCGATGACAAGCACGCTGCGGCCACGGCGCGCAGCCGCATAGGCGTGGGCCAGGCCGACAATGCCGGCCCCCACCACGATCAGGTCGTAGTTCTTCATAAGAAAAAAACGGAGGGAGGAAGAGAGAAGGAATCAGCGCTGGCGCCAGCGCTGCGTGCGCCGCTGCACCCAGGCATCCAGCGCCGCGATCAGCAGCCGGCCCGTGGCGGCGGTGGCAAAGATCAGCGTGGCCATGGCGGCGGCGGGCGCGGTGTCGCCCGCGTCGTCCATGGCCAGCACGGCCACCGAGGCCAGCGTGGTCTCGGGCGAGTAGAGGAACACCACGGCCGACACCGTGGTCATGGCGTTGACGAAGAAGTAACCGGCCACCTGCATCACTACGGGCATGCACACCGGCAGGTGCACGCGCCACAGCAGCGTCCAGAAGGCCACGCCCAGGGAATCGGCCACGCGCTCGTATTCGGCATCGAGCTGCTGCAGCGCGGCCAGTTGCGTGATGTGCGCCACCGAGAAGAAATGCGCCACCGAACACAGCACCAGGATGGCCATGCTGCCGTACAGAAAATGCAGCGGATTGCCCTGGGCATTGAAGAACAGGATGTAGCCCAGGCCCAGCGCCAGCCCCGGCACGGCCATGGGCAGCGTGGCCACGGCATGCAGCCACTGGCGCGTGCGTGCCCAGCGCTGGGGCTTGGCCACCAAATAGGCGGTCACAAAACTCAGCACCGCCCCCACCACCGCCGTGGCCAGCGCCATGGACAGCGAGTTGCCATAGCTGGCCCAGCCGCCGCCGTCCATCATGTCGAAGCGGTAGTTCTTGAACGTCAGCGTGAGGTTGTAGGGCCAGTAGCTGACCAGGGAGGCCAGCACGGCCGTGCCCATGACGGCCAGCAGCGCCAGCGCCACCAGCGCGCAGTACGCAAGCAGCGCGCGGTCCAGCGGTGCATGGGGCTGGGGCACCAGCGGCACGGAGCGCACGCCCATGGTCGCCGCCTGGCGCGCACGCAAATGGCGCTCTGCCGCAAAGGCCAGGCCCGCAGGCACCAGCAGCAGCATGGCCACCACGGCACCCATGGACAGCTTTTGCTGGCCTATGACCTGCTTGTAGATATCGGTGGCCAGCATGGCCGTGTTGCCGCCAATGACCTTGGGCACGCCGAAGTCGGTCACCACGAGCACGAAGACCACGATCCAGGAAATCATCAGCCCGTAGCGGCTGGCTGGCAGCGTGACCTGGCGGAAGCTGCGCCAGCGGCTGGCGCCCAGCGTGGCGGCCGCCTCGTACAGGCGCGCATCGCCCGAGGCCAGCGTGGTGCACAGGATCATCAGCGCATGCGGAAAGGTCCAGAGCACCGAGCCCACGATGATGCCGAAGGGCCCGTAGGCCGAGCCCCCCTGCAGCCAGCCCTTGAGCAGGCCCTGGCTGCCGAACAGGTAGATCAGGCTGATGGCCATGAGCAGCGAAGGCGCCAGCAGCGGCACCAGGGCCAGGCCCCGGAACCAGCGCGCCAGCGGCATGCAGCTGCGCACCACGCCATAGGCGTAGACATAGGCCAGCAGCACGCAGACCGTGCTGCTCACGGCCGACAGCCACAGGCTGTTGAACAGCGATTGCGCCACGCCCGGCATGCGCGCATAGGTGATGAACTGGGCCAGGCCCGTGAAGCGGCCCGCATCGTCCCAGAAACTCCTGCCCAGCAGGCTGGCGACCGGCAGGGCGATGGTGGCCAGCAGCCAGGCCAGTGCGCCCAGCACCAGGGCGCCCAGCCACCAGCGCTCCCAGCCTGCGCTGCGCCCCCGCGGACGCACGGGCCCTGCAGGCACGCTGCGGCGGGCGGGAACGGAGCGGTCCACCGGTACGGGGACGGGGACGGGCACGGAAATGGCCGTGTCCATGGGATGCGCGCTCATGCGGCCTTCCTCGCATCGGGCGCCGCCAACGGCTGCAGCGCAGCGGCGGGCAGCTCCATCAGCACCTCGCCCTGCAGCCAGTCGGGCAGGCCCACGTCGTGGCGCAGGGGCCACTGGGCGTCAACCTGGCATTGCAGCGTGGGGCTGAACAGGCGCACCAGGGCCATCGATCCCAGGAACGAGGTCTCCACCACGCGGGCGCGGAACAGGTTGGCCAATGCCGTGGGCTGGGCCGGGTGCAGCACCACGCTCTCGGGCCGCACGCCCACCAGCAGGGCAGCGCCAGGCTCGAAACCGGCCAGCGCGCAGCGCAGGCTGGCCTCGCCGATGCGCACCTGGTCCGCCGATTCGGCCGTGGCCGGCAGCAGGTTCATGCGGCCCACGAAGCCGGCCGCGAACTGGCTCACGGGCCGGGCATAGAGCTGCTCGGGCGAGCCCTGCTGCTCGATGCGGCCCTGGTGCATGAGCACCACGCGGTCGGCCATGGACAATGCCTCTTCCTGGTCGTGCGTGACCATGATGGAGGCAATGCCCAGCTGGCGCTGCAGCTGGCGGATCTCGCTGCGCAGCTCGGTGCGCACCTGGGCATCGAGCGCGGACAGCGGCTCGTCGAGCAGCAGCAGGCGCGGCCGGGGTGCCAGCGCGCGGGCCAGCGCCACGCGCTGCTGCTGGCCGCCCGACAGCTGGGCCGGGTAGCGCTGGGCCTGCGCGCCCAGGCCCACCAGGGACAGCATCTCGGCCACACGCTCGCGCGCCTGCGCCGCAGGCTGCCCGTTCAGCCCGAAGGCCACGTTCTGCGCGGCCGTGAGATTGGGAAACAGCGCATAGCTCTGGAACACCACGCCAAAGCCACGGCGTGCGGCCGGCCAGCGCGTGATGTCATCGCCCTGGAACAGCACCCTGCCCTCGTCAGGCATGTCGATGCCGCAGACGATGCGCAGCAGCGTGGTCTTGCCGCAGCCCGAAGGGCCGAGCAGGCTGACGAACTCGCCCGCCTCCACGTTCAGGTCAATGCCGCGCAGCACCTGCTGCTCGCGGTAGCGCTTGGCGATATGGTCTATGCGCAGCATGGCGTGGCTCCGGCTTACTTTTTCTCTGCCTTGGCTTCGTAGCGGCGGCTCCACTCGGCCAGGATGCGGTCGCGGTTATCGGCGGCCCAGTTGAAATCGTTCTTCGCCAACCGCTTTTCCAGATCGGCGGGAATGAACTCCAGCTTCTCCTGCGCCTCGGGCAGGGCCAGCACGGCGAAGTTGGCGGCATACAGCTTGTTGGCCTCTGGCGTGACGGCCCAGTCGGCCAGCGCCTTGGCGGCTTCCTGCTTCTTGCTGGTCTTGAGGATGGCCGTGGCCTCCACGTCCCAGCCCAGGCCTTCCTGCGGGAAGACGATGTCGATGGGCGCACCGTCCTTCTTGGTCTTGCTGGCGCGGTACTCGAAGCTCAGGCCCACGGGAAACTCGCCGGCCCCCGCCTGTCGGCAGGGCTTGGAGCCGCTGTGCGTGTACACGCCCATGTTCTGGTGCAGGCCGTCCATGTAGGCCCAGCCCTTTTCCTCGCCCATGATCTGCAGCCAGGCCGCGACCATCAGGTAGCCCGTGCCGCTGGAGGCCGGGTGGGGCATGGTGATCGTGCCCTTGAACTCGGGCCTGACCAGGTCGGCCCAGCTGGCGGGCACCGGCAGCTTGCGCTTGCCGGCCTCCACGGTGTTGAAGCAGATGGCCGAAGACCACAGGTCCATGCCCACCCAGGTCGGCTGGGCGCGCGGATCGCGCATGTTGGCGCGCACCTTGTCCAGGCCCTTGGGCGCGTAGGGCTGGAGCATGCCCTGCTTGTCCAGCAGCATCAGCGAGGTGGCGGCCACGCCCCAGATCACGTCGGCCTGGGGATTGGCCTTCTCGGCCAGCAGGCGGGCCGTGATGATGCCCGTGCTGTCACGCACGAACTTGAGTTCGATCTCGGGATGGACCTTCTCGAAGCCGCTCTTGTAGGCCTTGATCTGGTCGGCCTCCAGCGCGCTGTAGACCAGCAGCTCGGTCTTGGCCGCGTGGGCAAGGGTGGCGAAGGAGGCGACGGTCAGCGCCGCAGAGGCAATGGCGAGGCGGCGGCCCAGGGAGGCAAGGGTGTGGCGCATGGCGTGGCAGTTCCGTTGTGGGTTCGTGGACAGGTGGCAGGTTCACCACCTCTGACACCCACTTTAGGAAGCGCAGGTGAAACGCCCGTGTCACACAACGGAAATTTGGCGAAGCGGGTATTGGCGGATTTGGGAGTCCCACCCATCGCCCACCCCGCCTCTTCAGCCGCGCGGCTTGCCCCTGCCTGTGCGCGTTGCCTGGGCGGCCTGGGCCGCCTGGGGCTGCAGTGCATCCAGCAGCCGGTCCTGCAGGCGCGAGCGGTGGGCGAGGTTCTCATCCAGCCGCGCGGCCAGCGCGTCGATGTGCTCGCGCATCAGTTGCTCGGCGCGCGCCATGTCGCCGGCCGCCAGCGCATCGACGATGGCCTCGTGGTCGGCATTGGAGTGCTGGGCCTCGGTCTGCGACTGGTACAGCGCAGACACCAGGGTGGTGCGCGCCGAGAGGTCGGCCATCATGGCCGTGAGAAAGCGGTTGCCCATCTGCTCGGCCAGGCAGACGTGGAAGTCGGCCAGCAGCACGCTGCGCTGGCCGGCGTTGTCGGCCTCGGCGATGGCGCCCCGCTCCTGTGCCACATGCTCGCGCAGCGTGCGTATGGCCGCCTGCAGCGGCCGGCCCGCGTCGCGCAGCATGCCGGACTCCAGCACGCGGCGCGCGGCATAGGTTTCCTGGGCTTCCTCGAACGAGGGCTCGACCACGTACCAGCCCTGGCGCGAGCGCACCTCGACGAAGCCGCGCGCCTGCAGCTGCATCAGCGCCTCGCGCACCATGGTGCGGCTCACGCCGAAGACCTCGGCCAGTTCCTTTTCGCCCAGGCGTTCGCCAGGGCGCAGCTTGCGCTCGACGATGGAGCGCATGACGCGCTCGGCGATCAAGGCCGGCCCGGTGGCCGGCGCATCCTGCGGCTCGGACATGGCAGCCTCCTCAGGCCGCGGCCGGAATGCGGCGCGGGCGCAGCGTGGCCATCACCCAGTACACGCCGCCGCCGATCAGCACGCCGAAGAACCAGCCGTAGGTGCCCCACCAGACCGGCAGCAGGCTGGTGAAGTTGGGCAGGATGGTGGAGAACACGCTGCCGATGCCAGTGGCGATGAGCGCGTTGACGTTCCAGCCGCCCTCGTAGCGGTATTCGCCATGTTCGTCATACAGCGCGGCCACGTTGATGTTGCCCTTGGCCACCAGGTAGTAGTCCACCAGAATGATGCCCAGCAGCGGCCCCATGGTGGCGCCGATGGCGTTCACGAAGTGGGCAGCCCCGCCCTCCCATGGTGCAAAGGGGTAGAGAGCCAGGGCGATCAGTGCGGCGATGTATCCACCGCGCTTGAAGTCGATGCGCTTGGGAAACACGTTGGAAATATCGAAGGCCGCCGAGACGAAGTTGGCCACCACGTTGATGCCCAGCGTGGCCACGGCAAAGGTGACGGCGGCCAGCAGGGCCAGCACCCAGCTGTCGAACTTGGCCGAGATCTGCTCGGGGTGCAGCAGCACCTCGCCATAGACCTTGAAGGCCGCAATCGTGGTGATGCCGGCCACCAGCGAGAAAGCGATCAGGTTCACGGGCAGGCCCCAGAGGTTGCCCTTGGCGACCGCTTCCTTGTTCTTCGCATAGCGCGAGAAGTCGCAGAAGTTCAGGTACAGCGCCGCAAAGTAGGTGATCCAGGTCGCGCCCACGGCCATCAGCGCCCAGAAGCTGCCCGGCGCGCCGCTCACCCCCGCATCCTTGGTCTTGTCCAGCAGCACATCCATGGGAATGCCGTGGTCGAAGCTGAAGCCGCCGGCCTTCACGCATAGGCCGATGGCCAGCACCAGCATGGCGATCCACACGGCAGGCCCGGCCCAGTCCTGGAATCGCCGCACGGTCTCCATGCCCCTTTGGATGATCAGCAGCTGCAAGGCCCAGATGACCACGTAGCAGATCACCTCCAGCCCCGAATGGCCCAGCCAGTGCGTGGTCTGGTGGAAGGACAGCAGGGCTTCATTGCGCACCAGCAGCGCCACCATGGCGCCCGAGGCGGCCGCCGTCTGCGCGCCATACCAGAAGCAGGCCACGACGGCGCGCACAAGCGCCGCCAGATTCGCACCCCAAACCCCGAACGAGGCACGCGCCAGCACCGGGTAGGGCACGCCGGTCTTCTCGCCCGCATAGCCCACCAGGTTCATCAGAAAAAAGATGACCAGGGAACTGATGCCGATGGCGATCAGAAAATTGACGAAGCTACCGCACAGCAGAAACAGGCTAGCCGCCAGGTAGTAGCCCCAGAGGCTGTGCACGTCCGAAGTCCAGACGTTGAAGATGCTGAAGGCGCCCCAGCGGCGGTCCCTGGTGGGCGCCAGATCTTCGTTGTAGAGACCTGGCGAGGGGTTGCGGATGTCCATTGATGCGCTCCTTGACCACGAGTAATCACTGACACAAGACCAGCCGAAACCCATGATCAGCTGGCACACAAACTGGCACGCAAACTGGTATGCAAGAAGTGTGCCTTTGGGCGCAGGAGTTTTTTCCCGGGACATACCCGGCCACCGCAGGCCTTCGGGCTGCGGCGACATGGTGAAATATGGAGCCGCCCCCCCTGCTTCCAACCCCGCCATGTTCCTCACGCAGCTCAAGTCCTTTTTCTGGGTCGCCCGCCTTGGCAGCATCACGCAAGCCGCGCGCCAGCTCGCACTGAGCCAGCCCACCGTGACCACCCAGATCCGCGCGCTGGAAGAGCACTACGGCGTGGAGCTGTTCCATCGCCAGGGCGGACGGCTGTCCATCACCGATGCCGGCTTGCGCCTGCTGCCCCAGGTCGAGCAATTGCTGCTGCAGACCATTCAGCTGGAGTCGGCGCTGCGCCATTCGGGCGATGCCAGCCAGGGCCAGCTGCGCATAGGCGCGACGGCGCCCTACTACGTGCTGGACATCGTCAAGCGCTACCAACGGCGCTTCGAGCGGGTGGAAGTGGCCATCGTGGGCGGCAACTCGCGCCAGATGGTGCAGGCGCTGGTGGACTACCAGGTGGACCTGGCGACCTCGTCACACCTGGAGAGCGATCCGCGCCTGCTGCGAGTGGAGCTGGGCCAGGACCCGCTGGCCCTGCTGGTGCACCGCAGCCACCGGCTGGCGCAGCGCACCATGGTGCAGGCGTCCGATCTGGTGCACGACACGCTGATCCTGCGCGAGCGCGGCTCCATGACGCGCCAGCTCACCGAACAGATGCTGGCCGCCGCCGGCCTGGCACCGCGCCACATCATGGAAATCGCCAGCCGCGAAGCCATCCGCGAGGCCGTGATCCGCGACATGGGCATCAGCGTCTTCGCCCGGCATGAAGCCTCGGCCCACCCCGACATCGTCGTCCTGCCCTTCGCAGGCCCCGTGCCGCGCCTGCCCGAATACCTGTACTGCCTGCGCGAACGCCGCCAGGCCCGGCTGATCGCCGGCTTTCTGGAGGAAGCCGTGCCGGGCGGGGTGCTGCCGGACCAGATGTGAACCGGCTCAGGCCAGCTCGGCATCCGCCAGCAGCGGCTGCTTGAGATCCTTGTCCGACAGCGACAGCTCCACATCGAGCTGCGGCCACTGCACACCGATGGCCGGGTCGTCCCAGGCAATGCCGCGATCGGCCTGGGGCGCGTAAAAGGCCGTGGCCTTGTAGAGGAAGTCGGCGCTGTCGCTGAGCACCATGAAGCCGTGGGCAAAGCCTGGGGGCACCCACAGCTGGCGGTGGTTGTCTTCCGTCAGTTCGGTTCCCACCCATTGGCCGAAGGTCGGCGAGCCCTTGCGGATGTCCACGGCCACGTCGAACACGGCGCCGCGCACCACGCGCACGAGCTTGCCCTGGGCATGGGGCGGCAGCTGGTAGTGCAGGCCGCGCAGCACGCCTTTCTTGCTGCGGCTGTGGTTGTCCTGCACGAACTGGTGGTCCGTGCCCGTGGCCTGGTTGAAGGCCTGCTGGTTGAAGCTTTCCAGGAAGAAGCCGCGATCGTCGCCAAAGACCTTGGGCTCGATCAGCATCACCTCGGGAATGGCCAGGGGTGTTGCCTTCATGCGTGCGCCTTTTCCTTGAGGATCTGCAGCAGGTACTGGCCGTAGCCATTCTTGGCCAAGGCTTGGCCCAGTGTCTCCAGCTGTGCCTGATCTATCCAGCCCTGGCGAAAGGCGATCTCCTCGGGGCAGGAAACCTTCAGGCCCTGGCGCTGCTGCAAGGTGGCGATGAACTGGCCGGCTTCCAGCAGGCTGTCGTGCGTGCCCGTGTCCAGCCAGGCATAGCCACGGCCCATGAGCTCCACATTGAGCTGGCCCTTGTCCAGGTACAGGCGGTTGAGGTCGGTGATTTCCAGCTCGCCGCGCGCCGAGGGCTTGATGGACTTGGCCAGTTCCACCACCTGGTTGTCGTAGAAATACAGGCCCGTGACCGCGTAGTTGCTCCTGGGCTGCTTGGGCTTTTCCTCCAGGGAAAGAACCCGGCCCTGGGCATCGAACTCGGCCACGCCATAGCGTTCCGGGTCCTGCACATGGTAGGCAAACACCGTGGCGCCTTCGCTGCGCTGGTCGGCACGCTCGAGCAGCTTGGCAAAGTCGTGACCGTAGTAGATGTTGTCGCCCAGCACCAGGGCGCTGGGTGCACCTGCCAGGAAATCCTCGGCAATCAGAAAGGCCTGTGCCAGGCCGTCCGGGCTGGGCTGGACTGCATATTCGAGCTTCAGGCCCCACTGCGAACCATCGCCCAGCAACTGCTCGAAGCGCGGCGTGTCCTGCGGCGTGCTGATCACGAGGATCTCGCGGATGCCCGCGAGCATGAGGGCGCTCAGCGGGTAGTAGATCATCGGCTTGTCGTAGACCGGCAGCAGTTGCTTGCTGATGGCCAGCGTGGCCGGGTGCAGGCGGGTGCCGGAGCCGCCCGCGAGGATGATGCCTTTGCGTGTCTGGTTCATGTCCTGGATCCTGGGGTTCTTACGGGAGCGCGCAGCCGCGCTCAGATGATTTCCTGCAGCATGCGGTCCACGCCGGCTTGCCAGTGCGGCAGGCGCAGGCCGAAGGTCTGCTGCAGCCGGTCGGTGTTCAGCCGGGAATTGTGCGGGCGCTGCGCCGGGGTGGGAAAGGCGCTGGTGGGCACGGCAGCTATGCGCTGCACCTTCCAGGGGCGTTCGGGCGCGAGTTCGCGCGCCTTGGCGATCACATGGCTGGCGTAGGCGTGCCAGGTGGTCTCTCCACCGGCCACCAGGTGGTACAGGCCCTGGTCGCCGGGTTGGCGCTGCAGCTGGCGGATGGCATGGGCCGTGACGTCGGCGATGAGGTCCGCGCCCGTCGGTGCGCCCCATTGGTCGTCGATCACGCTCAGCGCCTCGCGCTCCTGGGCCAGGCGCAGCATGGTCTTGGCGAAGTTGCCGCCGCGCGCCGCATAGACCCAGCTGGTGCGAAAGATCAGGTGGCGGCAGCCCGAAGCCTGGATCAGTTGCTCGCCTTCGAGCTTGCTGCTGCCATAGACGGACAGCGGCGCCGTTGCCTCGGTCTCCGTGCGTGCGGCGCTGCCGCTGCCGTCGAAGACATAGTCCGTGCTGTAGTGCACCAGCAGCGCACCGGTCTGCGCCGCCTCCCGGGCCAGCACCTGGGGTGCCAGCGCGTTGAGCAGCCGCGCCTGGTCAGGCTCGCTTTCAGCCTTGTCCACGGCCGTGTGGGCCGCAGCATTGACGATGACATCGGGGCGCAGAGCGCGCACGGTGCGTGCAAGCTCATCGAGGCGCGAGAGATCGCCGCACAGGCCCTGGCCACCAGCGTCGCCCTGGCGGTCCAGCGCAATCAGCTCGCCCAGTGGCGCCAGGCTGCGCTGCAGCTCCCAGCCCACCTGGCCATTGCGGCCCAGCAGCAGCAGCTTCATGCGCCGGCTCCCTCCGTGTACTGGCGGCTGACCCATTCGCGGTAGGCGCCGGACTGCACATCGGCCACCCATTCGGGGTTGTCCAGGTACCACTGCACGGTCTTGCGGATGCCGGTCTCGAAGGTCTCGGCAGGCTTCCAGCCCAGTTCACGCTCGAGCTTGCGCGCGTCGATGGCATAGCGCCGGTCATGGCCGGGGCGGTCCTTCACATAGGTGATCTGTGCGCTGTAGCTGGTGCCATCGGCCTTGGGGCGCAGCTCGTCGAGCAGCGCGCAGACCGTGTTCACGATCTCGACGTTGGGCTTCTCGTTCCAGCCGCCCACGTTGTAGGTGTCGCCCAGCCTGCCGGCCTCCAGCACGCGGCGGATGGCGCTGCAGTGGTCGCGCACATAGAGCCAGTCGCGTACCTGCATGCCGTCGCCATAGATGGGCAGCGGCTTGCCGGCCAGGGCGTTGACGATCATCAGCGGGATCAGCTTCTCGGGGAAGTGCAGCGGGCCGTAGTTGTTGCTGCAGTTGGTCGTCAGCACGGGCAGGCCGTAGGTGTGATGCCAGGCGCGCACCAGGTGGTCGCTGGCGGCCTTGCTGGCCGAGTACGGGCTGTTGGGCTCATAGAGGTGGTCTTCGGTGAAGGCCGGTGCCGCAGGCGCCAGGCTGCCGTAGACCTCGTCAGTGGACACATGCAGGAAACGGAAGGCCGCCCTGGCCTCGGCATCCAGCGCGCTCCAGTAGCCACGCACGGCTTCGAGCAGGCGGAAGGTGCCGACCACGTTGGTCTGGATGAAGTCCTCGGGGCCATGGATGGAGCGGTCCACATGGCTCTCGGCCGCGAAGTTGACCACGGCGCGCGGCCTGTGCTCGGCCAGCAGGCGGGCCAGGGTCTGGCCGTCGCCGATGTCGGCCTGCACGAAGACATGGCGCGCATCGCCTTGCAGGCTCTCCAGGCTTTTGAGGTTGCCGGCGTAGGTGAGCTTGTCCACGTTGAGTACCGGCTCATCGCCGGCAGCCAGCCAGTCCAGCACGAAATTGGCACCGATGAAGCCGGCGCCGCCTGTGACAAGAATCATGGTTCAACCTTGCAAAAATTTCATTGTTCTTGGGGCGAGGATCCTGCAGCAGCATGGGGTGCAGCCTCCCGCCCGGCCTGGGCATTGTCGGCGCTCACCAGTAAAAAAGCCCGCAGGAGGCGGGCTTTTTCCTTCAGGACACGCCTTTTACACACCAGGGCGTGTTCACTGGCCCTGCCAGCGGCGCAGCACCAGCGAGGCGTTCGTGCCACCGAAGCCGAAGCTGTTGGACAGCACGGTGTTCAGTCGGGCATCGCGCGTGCGGGTGACCAGGGGCATGTCGCCCAGTGCCGGATCGGGCGTGTCCACGTTGACCGAGCCTGCGATGAAGCCCTTGTTCATCATGATCATGCAGTAGATGGCTTCCTGCACGCCGGTCGCGCCCAGCGAGTGGCCGGTCAGCGACTTGGTGGAGGAGAACGGCGGCACCTGGTCGCCGAACAGCGCGCGCATGGCGCGCACTTCCTGCATGTCGCCCACGGGCGTGGAGGTGCCGTGGGTGTTGATGTAGTCCACGCCGCCTTCGATGCCTTCAAGGGCCTGCTGCATGCAGGCGATGGCTCCGTCGCCCGAGGGCGCGACCATGTCCTCGCCATCGCTGGTGGCGCCAAAGCCCACGACTTCGGCCAGGATGTTCGCACCCCGGGCCTGGGCGTGCTCCAGGCTTTCCAGCACCACGGCACCGCCGCCGCCTGCGATCACGAAACCGTCGCGGTTGGCGTCATAGGCGCGCGAAGCCTTTTCCGGCTGGTCGTTGTGCTTGCTGGACATGGCGCCCATGCCGTCGAACAGCAGGGCCATGCCCCAGGACAGCTCTTCGCCGCCACCGGCAAACATCACGTCCTGCATGCCCCAGGCAATCTGCTGTGCTGCCGCACCGATGCAGTGCGCCGAGGTGGAGCAGGCCGAGGTGATGGAGTAGTTGATGCCCTTGACCTTGAAATTGGTCGCCAGGCAGGCCGACACCGTGGAGCTCATGCAGCGCGTGACCTGGTAGGGACCGACGCGGCGAATGCCCTTCTCGCGCAATGTGTCAGCCGCCTCGATCTGGTTGGCCGGCGAGCCGCCGCCCGAGCCCATGATCAGGCCCGTGCGCGGATGGCTGACCTGCTCGGGCATGAGGCCGGCCTGGGCGATGGCATCTTCCAGCGCGATCTGCGCATAGGCTGCCGCATCGCCCATGAAGCGCAGCTGCTTGCGATCGATCCGTGCCTCGACGTCGATCTCCGGCACACCGGCCACCTGGCTGCGCATGCCCAGTTCGGTGAACTTCGGCATGGCCTTGATGCCCGTGCGGCCCTCGCGCAGCGAGGTCTCCACGGTATCGAGGTCGTTGCCGATGCACGAGACAATGCCCGCGCCGGTGATGACTACGCGACGTTTGGTCATGCTGCCGTTCCCTGGCCTTCACCCTCGCGCAGGAACAGACCCACGCGCAGGTCATTGGCCACGTAGATTTCCTTGCCATCGGCCAGCAGGCGTGCATCGCCGATGGCCATGTTGAGCTTGCGCTTGATCACGCGCTTGATGTTGATTTCGTAGGTCACCAGCTTGACGTCAGGACCCACTTCGCCCGTGAACTTGACCTCGCCGGCGCCCAGGGCGCGGCCGCGGCCGGGAAGGCGCAGCCAGGTCAGGTAAAAGCCGATCAACTGCCACATGGCGTCCAGGCCCAGGCAGCCGGGCATGACGGGATCGCCCCGGAAATGGCAGTCGAAGAACCAGAGATCAGGCTTGATGTCGAGTTCGGCGACGATCTTGCCCAGGCCGTGGGCGCCACCATCGGTGTCGATGTGCGTGATGCGGTCGAACATCAACATGGGAGGCAGGGGAAGACGTCCGCTGTCTGCGGAAAACAGCTTGCCTTCGCCCGAAGCGATCAGTTGCTCATACGAAAAAGAATCGGCCATTGTCTAACTTGCTCCACGGCGGCACTGACGCCACCTCTATCTCTGAATGGGTGCGGCCCGCAGCGGACCATGCAGCCGCGCATTATCGGGGTTGAACGTTGCCAGACTGCAACAAAACCCCGAGGCCGCATCAAAACTCTGCCACAAAAGCCACGCCGACCCAGGTCGCGGGCCTTGGCTACAGCCCCTGGACCGGCCGCTTGCGGCGCCTGATCCACGCCACCGCCAGCACCGCCAAAGCAGCCAGACACAGCGGCACCAGACCTGCCGCGTGCACCCAGCGCGCGAATGGCGTCAAGGCCTCGCGCCCCTGCACGCTGGCCTGCAGCACGGCGCGCTCGTAAGGCACCAGCGCCTGCGTGACCACACCCCGGTGGTCGATGGCAACTGTGGCGCCGGTGTTGGTGGCGCGCAGCATGGGGCGCTCGAATTCCAGCGCGCGCATGCGGCTGATGGCCAGATGCTGGTCGATGGCCACGCTGTCGCCAAACCATCCGATGTTGCTGAAATTCACCAGCACCGTCGGCGCCGTCGCCGCGTTGCCAAAATGCGCACCCAGCTCCTCGCCAAACAAATCCTCGTAACAGATGTTGGGCGACAGACGCTCGCCGGCCCAGGCCATGGAGGGCTGGCCCAGCGCGCCGCGGTTGAAGTCGCCCAGCGGTATGTTCATCATCTGCGTGAACCAGCGGAACAGCGGCGGGATGAACTCCCCGAAGGGCACCAGATGGTGCTTGTCGTATTGGTAGTCCTGGATCTGGCCGGGCTGCCAGCCCACGACCGAGTTCGTGTAACCGGCCTCTTCCGACCCCAGGGGAATTCCCAGCAGCGCTGCCTGCCGGCCGTCCTTCTTCAGATACGGTTCGCGCAGCAGGTCCAGGTATTCCTCGGGCAGTTGCTGGGGCAGCAGGGGTACGGCCGTCTCAGGCGCCACCACCAGTTGCGCGGTGGCCGCGCGCAGCTCGCGCCCGTACCAGCCCAGCGCCAGAGGAATGCCGCTGCCGGCCTCGAATTTCTCATCCTGCGGGATATTGCCCTGCAGCAAGGCCACGCTCAGCGCCGACCGTTCGGCCGACGGTGCATTGATGGCGGCATCGCGAAGCCACCACAGCCCGCCCCAGGCCAGGACCAGCGCCACTGCAGTGGCCACCAGGCGGACGGGCCGGAGACCCTGTCTGTCCAGCAAGGCAGCCAACCCATACGACAGCCCATATGCCAGCCAGGCCGCCACGGCCCCCGTGCCATAGACGCCAATCCAGCGCGGCAGCACGGACAAGGGACCTTCCACATGGGCATAACCGCCCGCGCCCCAGGGAAAGCCGGTCCACAGCCAGCCACGCGCCAGTTCGGCCAGCAACCAGACGGCGGAAAACAGCAGCGCGCCACCCGCCGCACCAGCAGGGCGCAGCCTTTGCCAGCCCCAGGCTGCCACCGCGTAGTAGCTGCCCAGAAACGCCGCAAGCGCCAGCACGGCGGCAACGGCCAGCGGCGCAGGCAGGCCGCCATAGACATGCATGGAGATGAACAGCCACCAGAAGGTGGCCACCAGCCAGGCCGTGGCGAACAGCATGGCACGCCCTGCCGCCTGGGCCGGACGCTGCGCCGTCTGCAGGGCGCGCGCCAGCACGGCCAGCGACAGAATCTGCAGCCACCACAGCGGGCGGCCATAGCCGCCGATGAGGCTCAGCGGCCCGTCACCTTGCCCGCGCGCCCAGGGCCAGGCCAGTGACAGGGCCTGTGCCGCACCCGCGACAAGCAGCAGCATGCCCTGGGCGAACCGGCCCATGCGCCGGCCGTCTTGCGAGAAAGCGGAAGAACTGGACAGGGGCATCGGCCGGTTGTGCGCAAAAAGAGGTAGGTCTCGGGTGAGAGAGGTCCAGCCAAGGGCAGGTTCAGGCGCAGCCTCAGCTGCGCAGCAGGCTGTCGGCGGCGGGATCGCGCACCACCTTGAACCAGCGCACGGCGCCGCCCTTGGTGTGCAGCACGGTGAATTCCAGACCCGCCAGATGGATCTGCTCGCCGCGCTTGGGCACATGGCCCATTTCGTGGGCGATCAGGCCGCCGATGGTGTCGAACTCATCGTCGGGATCGCGGGCATGCAGGGCGACCTCGAAGGTCTCGTTGACATGCTCGATGGTGGTGTCGCCCGCCACGCGGTAGCTGTTGTCGGCCAGGGCGAAGATGTCGCCCTCGTCCTCGGGGATGTCGAACTCGTCCTCGATCTCGCCGACGATTTCCTCCAGCACGTCCTCGATGGTCACAAGGCCCGCCACGCGGCCGAACTCGTCGATGACCACGGCGAGGTGGTTGCGGTTGCCCCGGAATTCGCGCAGCAGATCGTTCAGGCCCTTGCTCTCCGGCACGAAGGCGGCGGGGCGCAGCAGGGCGCGGATGTTCAGGTCCGGCGAACGCTGCAGCTTGAGCAGGTCCTTGGCCAGCAGGATGCCGATGATGTTCTCGCGCTCGCCCTGGTAGACCGGGAAGCGCGAATGGGCCGTGGTGATGACCTGGTGCAGCAATTCATCGAACGGCGCGTCGATGTTGACCAGGTCCATGCGAGGGGCTGCGACCATGACGTCGCCGGCCGTCATGTCGGCCATGCGGATCACGCGTTCGAGCATGACGCGCGACTCGGGGCCGATGACCTGATTGTCCTCGGCGTCGGCCAGGGTCTCGATCAGCTCGTCGGGAGAGTCGGGGGCCGGGTGAATGAACTCGGCCACCTTTTGCAGGAAGCTTCGCTTGCTTTCCTTCTCGGAAGAGCGCGCAGGATGGGGGTCGGACACTGTCTTGGAGTGCAGGACGTGCGGTAGTGAAACAAGCTGCAAGGATAGCGGATTGCTCCGTCACCCCTGCATGCGCTGCGCCAATTCCCTTGCGGCGTTTTGCGCTTATTCGCCGGCCTGGTGGCGGCCATCCTGCACGCCACGGCGGATTTCCTGCACGTCGGCCAGGAAATCCCAAAACTGCTTGGCCTGCTTCTTGAACTGGTAGTCCACCTCGCCGATGTGCTCGGTCATCAGAGACGCCATGTGCGTGTCGATGCCGGCGGGCGGCAGTTGCAGGTAGGCCTCGGATTCGGAGCCATCGCGCTTGATGGTGGCGCCGGCCTTGCGCGCAATCCTGAGCATGGCCGTGTTCTCCGACAGCGCGTGGATGAACATCATGGACACGCCCTTGGTGCGTGCATGGATCACGGCGCGGTTGAACAGGCGCCCGCCATAGCCACGGCCACGTGCCTGCTTGAGCACGGAGACGCCGAATTCGGCGCAGCTCTTGTGCTCGGGATGCGAGGCAAAGGCCAGGTGCGCCATGGCGATCAGTTCGAGACGGCGGTTGTAGATGCCGAAGATGTCATCGCGCTCGAAGTCGAGCTGCATGGCATAGCGGCGGACCTGCTCGTCGCTGGCGGCATAGCCGAAGCGCAGGTAGCGGTCGCCTTCATCGAGCTTGAGCAAATGCGCCACCACGCGCTCGCGGTGGGACGGGCCCAGCGAACGAATGGGCACCATGGACGCGGAGCGCCCATCGGGACGGTGCGGCTGGCCTGCGCTCGCACGCAACATGTCCCGGCCGGCCTGCCAGGACGCCTTCAACCAGTCTTTGGATGCATTCATGGCTCAAATATAGGTAAAAACCCGATGTCGAGCAACGGAGATATTGCAATGCAACAAAACCGTAAGGTTTTGGCATGCAAACCAATTTTCCCTCCCTGCACCTCTCGACGGCCAGGCCCCTGTCCGAGCCTTCGTGGCTACAGAGGCACCGCCGTGGTCACCTTCACCCGGTCCATCACGAAGCTGGTCTTGCAGTCCTGCACGCTGGGGTGCTTGAGCAAGGTGTCCATGACGAAGCGCGTGTAGTGCTGCATATCGGCCACGACCACGCGCATCAGGTAGTCCATTTCGCCGGTCAGTGACACGCATTCCACCACCTCGGGCCAAGTCTGCACGCTGGCGCGGAACACGTCCATGGGGTTGCGCTTGCTGGTCTCGGTGTACTTTTCCAGGCGCACGTTGAGATAGGCGGTCAGCCCCAGGCCCACCGTCTCGGGCTGGACCAGGGCCACGTAGCGATCGATCACACCGCCGTCTTCCAGGCGCTTGACCCGGCGCAGCACGGCGCTGGGAGACAGGCCGACCTGCTCCCCGATGACGTCATAGGTTTCCCGGCCGTTGGCCTGCAGGCGGCGCAAAATGGCCCGATCCAGTTTGTCGATGTTGTGCGTGGCGCTCATGGCGGTGGACTCGTAAATAAGTACGGATTTCTTCAGGGTTAACCCGAATTAACCAGTTAAATTGCGATAAACGAAAGAATTCCGCAATTTTCATGCATTTCGCATTTTCCCTCCACGGGCAAACGGCAAAAAGCTGAAGCCCCTCCCGCCTACAGTGACAGCACCGATCGAGAAGACGCAGGCGCCGGCCATGGCGCCCGTCCGACTGTCCTGCACTGAACTGGCCGGAGATCCCCATGAATGCCCCGCTGAACCAGGCTGCCGCCCAGGCCTGCGCGCAAACAGTCAAGCGCCAACGGGACATGCATCGTCCACGCCTTCCGGCCTGCCCACGCTGCCTATACTGCGGGGATCGCCTCCATTTCGCTTCACGCCATGACGCCCCGCCACGACGCCAACCGCGCCATGTCACGCCATGCCCGTGCGCCTGCGCCAGCCGGCCCGCAGCCGTCGGCCCGGTTGGCGCGGCGCAGCCTGCTGGCAGCACTGGCCGCCCTGCCCTGGCTGCCTGCGGCGGCGCAGGCCCAGCAGCCATCCGCCGCCCAGACGCGCGATGCGAAGTCCGACTCCCTGACCCTGATCGTTCCCTATGCGGCCGGCGGCCCGCTGGACCGCACGGCACGGCCGCTGGTCGAGGCCAGCACCGCGAAGCTGGGAGCCATCCAAATCCTCTATGTGCCGGGCGACGGCGGCGCCAAGGGCTCCAACATGGTCGCCCAGGCCACCGCCCAGGACCGCTTGCTGCTGATGGGCGCGGCCGCCACCCATGCCGTGCTGCCCTGGCTTCAGCCCCAGCTGGGCTACGACCCGCTGCGCGACTTCCAGCCGCTGGTGCTGGTGGCGCGCATGCCCAATGTGCTGGTCATGCGCAGCGATCTGGCACGCCAGTGGCGCATACGCACGCCGCTGGACCTGCAGCGCTTTCTTGCCAAGCACCGCCAGCCGCTGCGCTATGCCTCGGGCGGGCCGGGCAGCAGCGGCCACCTGTCGGGCGAGATGTACCAGATGCTCACGCGGCTGCCGCTGCTGCACCTGCCCTTCGGCGGCACGCAGCCGGCACTGTCGGCCCTGCTCGACGGCTCGGCCGACCTGCTGTTCGACAGCCTGGCGTCTTCGCTGCCGCATATCCGCGCAGGGCGGCTGCAGGCCCTGGCCGTGACGACGCTGGAGCGCGCGCCCCTGCTGCCCGAGGTGCCCAGCCTCAACGACACGGTGCAGGGCTTCAACATGGCCAACTGGTTCGGCCTGTTTGCGCCGGCCAGCTGGCCCGCGGAACAGGCGCAGCGCCATGCCGCCGCGTTCTCGCAGGCCATGCGCAGCCGCCCGGTGCAGGACACCCTGTCCGCCATGGGCGTGCTGCCCGAAGAGCTGCAACTGCAGGAGTTCGCGCGCTTTGTGCGTTCCGAGCACAGCAAATACGGCCTGCTGGTACAGGCCGCCCGAATCCGCCAGCTCTGAGCCGCGCAGGTGCCTTGCCTGCCCCCGGCCCGGGGCGGCAATGACAAGATCCTTGGAGAGCACCATGATGAGCACCGCAGCGACCCCCACCTCGTCCCACGCCCCCGCCCACGCCCCCGGTGTGGCACCCGTGGTCTACGGCCAGGCCGACCGCCCCCCGCGCGGCGACTACAGCCGCGCCAGCGACGACTACACCTGCGCGCAGGACTACGACGCCTACACCGAGGCCGACCACGACACCTACCGGCGCCTGTACGAGCGCCAGTCCGCCCTGCTGCCGGGCCTGGCAAGCCAGCACTTCATCGACGCCCTGCCCTCGCTGGGCGCCAAGGACCGCATTCCGCGCTTCGAGGAAGTCAACGAGCGCCTGCGCCGCGCCACGGGCTGGGAGATCGTCGGCGTGCCCGGGCTGATTCCCGAAGTGCCCTTCTTCTCGCTGCTGGCCAACCGCAAATTCCCGGTCACGGACTGGATCCGCAAGCCCGAGGAGTTCGAGTACATCGTCGAGCCCGATGTCTTCCACGACCTCTTCGGCCATGTGCCGCTGCTGTTCAACCCCGTCATCGCCGACTACATCCAGGCCTACGGCCAGGGCGGGCTCAAGGCGGCCGAGCTGGGCGCCTGCGAGATGCTGTCGCGCCTGTACTGGTACACCATCGAATTCGGCCTGATCCGCGAACAGGGCGGCCTGCGCGCCTATGGCGCGGGCATTCTCAGTTCATCGGGCGAACTCAACTACTCGGTGCGCAGCCCCGAGCCGCAGCGCCTGCCGCTGTCGCTGGAGCGCGCCATGCGCACGCTCTACAAGATCGACAGCTACCAGCACACCTACTTCGTGATCGACGACCTGCAGCAGCTGTTCGACCTCACGGCCGCCGATTTCGAGCCGCTGTACCGCCAGTTGCGCGATCAGCCCACCGTCGCGGCAGATGCGCTGCTGCCGGGCGAGGTCGCTCTGTAGGAATCGGCGCTGCAGGAATCTGCAGCCTGAAGCCGCTCGCGCAGCGCCAGGCAAAAGCGCCAGACGCGCTCGTCGAACACCAGCTGCACGTGGGCCACATCGTCCAGGCGGTGCGCATCCTGCCCCGGCAGCGTGGCCACGGGGAATGGAAAGACGATGTTGTCGCAGCAGCTCCACCAGCAGCTGAAGGGCACGTCCGAGGGCGGCGGCCCCAGGCGCTGCAACCAGGGGCTGTCCGTGCGCATCTGCAGCGCCGGCAGGCCATGGGCGAAGCGCGCCATCCAGGTGCCACGGTGCGGCGTGGCCAGCGTCACCACATGGGCCGCCAGTTGCGGGCGCTCCTGCGTCGACAGTTGCCCCAGCCAGGCCCGCACCACCAGTCCACCCATGCTGTGCGCCACGATCAGCGGAGCGCGCCCCGTGGCCTGGGCCATGCGGCGCGCGCAGGCGTCAAGGTCGGCCACCATGGCGTCGATGGATGCGCCATGCGCCGGCTCCAGCGTCATGGCAGCGCAGGCAATGCCGCCTTTCTTGAGCCGCCGCAGCCAGGGCGCCCAGACCGCGCGGTTGCAGAAGAACCCGTGGACCAGCACCACGCCCACCTGGCCCATCGCACCCACTTGGCCGGTGGTGCCGCCCTCAGGCCAGCCATCGGCCTGGGCACGGGCGCGAAACGGCAGCCGCCAGCCAAACACCTGCACGGCCAACCGCCACTCGGCCAGCCAGGCCGCCGCCACCGTGCGCCATGACGGCACGGGCGCACCCGCCTTGCGCACCACGCGTCGCATCAGCAGCATCTGCAGGCCCAGGTGCAGGCCCGGCCAGCACAGGCCCAGCAGCGCCCCCGCCAGCGCCAGCTCGGGTGACCGCGGCCACCACCATGCCAGCCAGGCCGCGGCGCCCGCCAGCGTGCCCAGCGACACCATTTGCAGAATGCGTGCGTTCACGGCAGCCCGTCCCCAATGAAAAAAGAAGCCAACGTAGCACAGGCCCTAGGACAACCCCGTGTAGACCGCAAAGCACCCGCCTGACCAGAATCGGCCGCAGCGGTGGCCGCCCGACCGGCGCCTGCAACTTCGCTGTCCCCCTGTCTTCCCAGCAACCCAAGGTACCCTGCATGGACGCTGCGCCCTGGCTCAAGAACTATCCCGCCGATGTGCCTCACGAGGTGCATCCCGAGCAATACCGCTCGCTCACACACCTGCTGGAGGAGGCCTTCACCCAGCATGCGGACCTGCCCTTTTCGGTCTGCATGGACCGCTGGATGAGCTACCGCGAGCTGGACCAGCTGTCCACCCGCCTGGGCGCCTGGCTGCAGGGGCTGGGCCTGGAGCCCGATGCGCGCGTGGCCATCATGCTGCCCAATGTGCCGCAGTTCGCCGTGAGCATGGCGGCCGTGCTGCGCGCCGGCTACACCTGCGTCAACGTCAATCCGCTGTACACCCCGCGCGAGCTGGAGCACCAGCTCAAGGACTCGGGCGCCACGGCCATCATCATCCTGGAGAACTTCGCCCACACCCTGGCCGACGTGATCGAGCGCAGCGCCATACGCCATGTCTGCGTCACGGCCATGGGCGATCTGCTGGGCGGCATGTACGGCAGCTGGATCACCTTCGCCGTGCGCCACCTGGCCAAGATGGTGCCGGCCTACAGCCTGCCGCTGGACGGCGCGGGCGGCACGGTGCGCGAGGTCACGACCTTTTCCCAGGCGCTGGCGCGCGGCGCCCAGAAAGAGCTGCGGCCCAGCCAGGCGGGGCTGGATTCGGTGGCCTTTCTGCAGTACACGGGCGGCACCACGGGCCTGTCCAAGGGCGCCGTGCTCACCCACCGCTGCATCGTGGCCGCCACACTGCAGGCCCATGCCTGGTTCACGCCCGCGCTGCATGGCCGCGTAAAGGCCCAGGACACGCACATCATCGCGGCGCTGCCGCTGTACCACATCTTCGCGCTCACGGTGAGCCTGTTTGCCATGCGCATGGGCGCCAGCCTGAGCCTGATCCCCAATCCGCGCGACATCCCCAAGTTCGTCAAGGTGCTGCAAAAACGGCCCTTCCACATCCTGCCGGCCGTCAACACCCTGTTCAACGCCCTGCTCAACAACGCCCAGTTCCGCGAACTGGACTTCTCGCAACTGCGCGTGTCGCAGGCCGGGGGCATGGCCGCCAGCGAGGGCACGGCGCGCCAGTGGCAGCAGGTCACGGGCAGCGTGATGATCGAAGGCTGGGGCATGAGCGAGACCTGCGCCATCGGCACCAACAACCCCGTCATCACCACCTCCTTCAGCGGCACCATCGGCCTGCCGCTGCCGGGCATCTCCATCGCCATCAAGGACGACGAAGGCCGCGACCTGCCCATGGGAGAGGCCGGCGAGCTGTGCATCAAGGGCCCCAACGTCATGCGCGGCTACTACAACCAGCCCGACGAAACCGCCAAGGCCTTCACGGCCGACGGCTACATGCGCACCGGCGACATCGGCGTGATGGACCAGGAGGGCTTCACCCGCATCATCGACCGCAAGAAGGACATGATGGTGGTCAGCGGCTTCAACGTCTATCCGAACGAGCTGGAGAACGTGATCTCCATGTGCCCCGGCGTGCTCGAATGCGCAGCCGTGGGCGTGGCCGACGAGCGCCAGGGCGAGGCCATCAAGGTCTACGTGGTGCGCAGCGACCCGGCACTGACCGAGGACCAGGTGATGCGCTTTTGCCATGACCAGCTCACCGGCTACAAGCGCCCGCGCACGGTGGAGTTCCGCGACGAACTGCCCAAGACCAACGTAGGCAAGATCCTCAGGCGCGCCCTGCGCGATCCCGCCTGAAACCCGCACGGCCGCAGCTGTAGCCCACGCGTCAGCCGTGGCTGCCTGCGGCTGTTAGCCTCGGGCAAAAACCGCCCCGCCTCCTCATGACAACCTCCGCCCCAACCAGCGACAGCGCCGCGCTGCCCCCCGGCATGACCGTGCTGGAGCGCGGCTGGCTGTCGGCCAACAACATCGTCTTCGCCGCCGATGCCGATGTCCCTGTGGACGACCCGCAGGACGACGGCGCTGCCGTGGTCGATACCGGCTACGTCAGCCATGCCGGGCAGACCGTGCTGCTGGTCGAGCAGACGCTGGCCGGCCAACCGCTGGCACGCATCCTCAACACCCATCTGCACAGCGATCACTGCGGCGGCAATGCTGCCTTGCAGGCGCACTGGCCGCAGGCCAGAACCTACGCCGCACCGGGCCAGGCCGCCTTCGTGCGCGACTGGAACCCTGCTGCACTGAGCTACACGCCCACCGGCCAGGAATGCCCGCAATTTGCGCTGACCGGTGTGCTGCAGCCCGGCACCAGCGTGCGGCTGTCGGGACGCGACTGGCAGATCCATGCCGCGCCCGGGCACGATCCGCACTCCATCATCCTGTTCGAGCCCGCCAGCCGCACCCTGATCTCGGCCGACGCGCTCTGGGAAAACGGCTTCGGCGTGGTCTTCCCCGAGATCGAGGGCCTGAGCGCCTTCGACGAGGTGGCCGCCACGCTCGACGTGATCGAAGGCCTGGCACCGCTCACCATCGTCCCCGGCCACGGCGGCGTTTTCACGGGCGTGGCCGCCGCGCTGGACACGGCGCGCCGCCGCCTGGACGGCTTTGTGCGCGCACCCGAGCGCCACGCGCTCTACGCGGCCAAGGTGCTGCTCAAGTACCGGCTGCTGGACTGGCAGCGCATACGCACCACCGATCTGCTGGCCTGGCTGGCCGCCACGCCCTACTTCGGCATGCTGCATGCAGGCTATTTCAGCCACGAAACCGCCGAGCACTGGAGCCGCACGCTGGTGGATGCGCTGGTGCAATCGGGCGCGGCACAGCGCGAGGGCGAATGGGTTCACAACGCCTGAACGAAACAGATCTGCGATAGACGTAAAAGAAATTAAGAATGCTCTGATAGATTTCACAAATGGCAATGACTAGCATTCGCTGATCAGCAAAAAGGCGCTCCTGACGTCCACGGGAATCGCACTGCAGGCCAAGTGCCTGCGCTGATCAGAGCGAGCCTCAGGCCTGCCACATGACGCGCTCCGCGTCCAGCCGCCCCGCCAGCCAGCATCCAATCATGCACAGCGAGGGAGGCGGGCATGGCTCACCACACCAATCACATCACCGGCCGCAAGCACTGCGCGGCTGCGACACGGCCGCATGCCGTGGGCATCGCCGCCACGCTGATGGCACTGAGCCTGCCGATGCAGATCCAGGCGCAGCCCGCCACGCCAGCTCCGCTGGACCAGACACTCGGGGAAGTCCAGGTCCGCGACCGCCATGACGGCGGCTACAAGGCGCAAAAGGCAGCATCCCCCAAGTTCACCCGCCCGCTGGTGGACACGCCCCAGACCCTGTCGGTGATACGCCGGGAAGTCATGGAGGAACAGGAAGCAACCACCTTGCAGGAAGCCTTGCGCAACACGCCCGGCGTGACCCTGTTGCTGGGAGAAGGCGGCAACTCCAACAGCAAGGACAACATCTTCATGCGCGGCTTCGACACCACAGGCAGCATCTTCATCGACGGCGTGCGCAACCTGGGCAGCTCGGTGCGCGACACCTTCAACCTCGAGGACATCGAGATCGTCAAGGGCGCCTCGGGTTCCGAGTACGGGCGCGGCGCGCCTTCCGGCAGCATCAACATGCGCACCAAGCTGCCGATGCTGGGCGATCTGTCGCAGATACGCCTTGGCACCGGCACCGCCGACACCAACCGCGCCACTGCAGACCTGAACCGGCAGCTCGGCGACACCGCCGCCCTGCGTCTGAACGCCATGGTCCAGAGCAGTGGTGTCGCAGGCCGCGACTTCGTGCGCGACCAGGGCATGGGCATGGCGCCATCGCTGGCCCTGGGGCTGGGCACGCCCACGCGCCTCATCGCCGACATGCAACTGCTGCAATACGACAACCGTCCCGATGGCGGCGTGCCCACCGTGGGACTTCCAGGCTTCTACAACCGCGCATTGTCCATACTGGGCATCAAAGACATACAGCCCGTGGACCCGTCCAACTTCTACGGCAGCCTGGACGACTTCAGCAAGACCGAGCTGAACCAGGCCACCGTGCGCTTCGAGCACGACCTGTCACCCGGCACCACGGTGCGCAACATCACGCGCGTGGGACGCAGCAAGATCGACCAGTTGCTCACGGGCACCTCGGGCATCGTCAGCGACGGAAGCGGCGCAAGCGCCGTGGGTCGCCCGGACCCCGCCACCTGGACTGCCTCGCGCTCGCGCCAGTTGCGCTGGCAATCCAACCAACTGCTCACCAACCAGAGCAATCTTTCATCGAGTTTCAAGACCGGCGGACTGCAGCACGCGCTGAGCGCGGGCCTGGAACTGATCTACGAGAAGCAGACCTCCAGGGGACGCACGGGCGCCGGCACCATGGCGCCCGCCAACCTCTATGACCCCAACGTCAACGATCCAATCACGGGCCAGGACATCCGCTACACAGGCCAGATCAGCGAAGGCAACACCAGAACCGTCGCGCTGTATGCCTTCGACAGCATCGAGTTCAGTCCGCAGTGGCAGCTCAACGGCGGCCTGCGCTGGGACCGCTACCGCAGCGCCAACGACAACACCACCGCACCCAATGCCGCCACGGGTGCGCAGACCACCAGCCAACTAAGCAGCAGCGGCAGCCTGCTAAGCACAAAACTGGGGCTGGTATTCAAGCCGGTGGACTACGGCAGCATCTACGCCGGCATCTCGACGTCGCAGCAGCCGCCGGGCGGCAGCAACTTCTCGCTCAGTGCTACGGAGGGCAACATCAACCACTCCAGCATGGACCCCTCCAAGGCCGCCAACCTGGAAGTGGGCACCAAGTGGGACATCCTGGATCGCCGCCTGCTGCTGACGGCCGCCCTGTTCCAAACCACGGTGCGCAACGACCTGGGCACCATCGACAACGTCACGGGTGCCGTGACCCAGTATGGCAAGAAGCAGGTCAAGGGGATCGAGCTGGGCGCCGTCGGCCAGATTACGCCGGCCTGGAACGTCACGGCCGGCCTGGCACGCATGAACACCAAGATTGAGCAGGGCACGTCTTCACAGACCGGCGCACACCTGAACTGGTCACCCAAGCTCAGTTTCACCAGCTGGACCACGTACCGCTTCGGCAACGGACTGACGCTGGGTGGTGGCGCACGCTACATGGCCAGGATGGCGCGCCTGGTCAGCAATTCCGCCGTGCCGGACACCACCAACATGCCCAGCACACGCGACTACTGGGTCTACGACGCCTTCATGGCCTATGAGGTCAGCAAGCACCTGCGCCTTCAACTGAACGTCTACAACCTGGCCGACAAAAAATATGTGGCCAGCCTCAACAACAACGGCGCACGCTACATGCCGGGCCCAGCACGCTCGGCCCGGCTCGTGGCCACGCTGAAGTTCTGATGCCAGCGAGGTGTTGCCGAGCGGCAACGAACAGACAAGGCGATATCAGATAGTTCTTATATTTTTATTAAGAATCACTATCATTTTCACTACAGACATAGACCTCTGTTACAGCCAGCACCGGAGCCGTCCTGCACGCCATCCGACCAGCAAGCCAGCACATTCACCGCCCACGGCGCCCTCCCGTGCGCCGGGCATTGCGCCCTCCTCCAACATGGCGAACTCCAACACATACATCAAAAGCCGCAAACACCATGGTGCTGGCCGCCCGTCGTCGGCCGGTCTCATCGCTGCTGCCGCAGCCCTGGCCACCCTGGGCCTGCCCGCAATGGCCCAGACTTCTTCCCCTGGCACCAATGCCGCGCCCAGCCTCAAGGAAGTGACGGTAGAAAGCGCACGCAGCACCGGCTACGAGCCCGCGCAGGTCTCCTCCCCCAAATTCACCCAGCCGCTGGTGGACACAACGCAGACCATCTCCGTCATCAAGGAGCAGGTGCTGCAGGAACAAGGCGCCACCACGCTGACCGAGGCGCTGCGCAACGTGCCCGGCGCAGGCACCTTCTACGCGGGCGAGAACGGCAACACCAGCACGGGCGATGCCATCTACATGCGCGGCTTCGACACCTCCAACAGCATCTATGTGGATGGCGTGCGCGATGTGGGCTCCATCTCGCGCGACGTGTTCAACACCGAGCAGGTGGAAGTCACCAAGGGCCCGGCCAGCACCGACTACGGCCGCAGTGCCCCCACCGGTGCCATCAACATGGTCACCAAGCAGCCCAGCCTGACCGACAGCTTCGGCGCCTCGCTGGGTGCGGGCTCGGGCAGCTACAAGCGCTCCACCGTGGACTGGAACAAGAGCCTGACCGGCATGGGCGGCGCGGCCTTCCGGCTCAACGCCATGGTGCAGGACGCCGGCGTCGCCGGCCGCGACCGCGTGGCCAACGACCGCTGGGGCATCGCACCGTCGTTCGCCTTCGGACTGAACACCGACACGCGCACCTACCTGAACGTGCTGCACGTCAAGCAAAGCAATGTGCCGGACGGCGGCGTGCCCACCATCGGCCTGCCCGGCTACAGCAACACCGACGCGCGCCTGAACGCGGGCCGCCCCGTGGACCCCAGCCGCTTCTACGGCACCAGCGCCGACCACGACGACGTGACGGCCGACATGGTCACGCTGCGCGTGGAACACGACTTCACGCCCGACACCACGCTGCGCAACACCACGCGCTGGGGCCGCACCAAGCAGGACTACCTGCTCACGGCCTTCATGACGCTGTCCGCCAACAACAGCAGCAACCCCGCCAACTGGACCGTGGCGCGCAGCCTGCCGACCTTCAAGAACCAGGTCAACGACATCGTCACCAACCAGACCAACCTGACGGCCAAGCTGGCGACAGGCAGCGTGCGGCACGAGCTGAGCACCGGGGTGGAGATCACGCGCGAGAAGCAGAGCAACTACGGCACGGGCACCACAGGCGCCTGGCCCGATGCCAATCTCTATGACCCGCAGGTGCCCAGCTCCGGCCTGAACTGGTCGCGCAACGGCGCCGACAGCAAAGGCTCGACCGACACCTTCGCGCTGTACGCCTTCGACACGCTCAAGTTCAATGAGCAATGGCAGGCCAACGCAGGCCTGCGCCTGGACCGCTACAAGACGCAGTACGACGCACGCGCCGTCTGCGGCGGCCGCAGCGGCCCGGCCTGCGGCAGCAATCCTGCAGGCACCGTGCTGCCCAGCGCCGTGGGCCTGGAGGCCTCCGACACCCTGCTGAGCTGGAAGATCGGCGGCCTCTACAAGCCTGCGCCCAATGGCAGCGTGTACGTGAACTACGCCCTGTCGCAGCAGCCACCAGGCGGTGCCAACTTCACGCTGTCCACGGCCGCCAACAACGCCAACAACCCCAACATGGACCCGCAAAAGGCCAAGACCGCCGAGCTGGGAACCAAGTGGGAGCTGATGGACAAGCGCCTGCTGCTGACAGGCGCGCTGTTCCGCACCGAGATCACCAACGAGATCGTCACCAACCCTGACGGCACCGTGGGACAGACCGGCAAGAAGATCGTGCAGGGTCTGGAGCTGGGCGCCACGGGCCAGATCAGCCCGGCCTGGGGCGTGACGGCGGGCTACACCATCCAGAACACCAAGGTGGACACGGGTGCCACCGTGGCGCAGGACGGCTCCAGCGGCCTGACCTACACGCCCAAGAACGCCTTCTCGCTGTGGACCAGCTACCAGTTCCCGTTCGGCCTGACGCTGGCTGGCGGGGCGCGCTACTCGGGCGGACTCAAGCGTGGCACCGACGGCGCCGTGGGCACGCCCAACTTCACCGATGCCTACTGGGTCTTCGATGCCATGGCCAGCTACCGCATCAACAAGAATGCCGACATCCAGCTGAACTTCTACAACCTGTTCGACAAGGAATACGTGGGCGCCATCAACAAGAGCGGCTACCGCTATTTCCCGGGCACGCCGCGCTCCGTGCGCGTGTCCGCGAACTTCCGCTTCTGAGTGGATGCAAGACGGGCCGCTGCGCCGGCCTTGCCGCGCGCAGAGCGCCGACAATCTCTGTACCGCCCCGGCCCCGCCGGGGCTTTTTCCATGCGAGGAGGACCCGCACCATGATGCTGCACATTCCCGACGTGCTCACGCGCCAGCAGGTCACTGCCATCCGCACAGCCATCGACGCCGCCGACTGGGTGGATGGCCGTGCCACGGCAGGCAGCCAGGGCGGCCGGGTCAAGCGCAACCGCCAGTTGCCCGAAGACTCGCCCGTGGCACTGGAGCAGGGCCGCATCATCGAGCAGGCGCTGGCGGCCAATGCGCTGTACTTCAGTGCCGCCCTGCCCGCACGCACCATGTCGCCGCTGTTCAACCGCTATGCGGACAGTGAAACCTATGGCCTGCACGTGGACGGTGCGGCGCGGCGCCTGTCAGGCGCGCAGCAGTGGATGCGCACCGATGTGTCCTGCACCCTCTTCCTCTGCGATCCCGAGGACTACGACGGCGGCGAGCTGGTCGTGGTGGACACCTACGGCACGCACGAGGTCAAGCTGCCGGCCGGCGACCTGATCCTCTATCCCTCCACCAGCCTGCACCGCGTGGAGCCCGTCACCCGGGGCGAGCGCGTGTGCGCCTTCTTCTGGGCACAGAGCATGGTGCGCGACGACACACGCCGGGCCATGCTGTTCGAGATGGACCAGACCATCCAGCGCCTGCGCGAAAAACTGGGCGAGACCGACGAAACCCTCAGCCTCGCGGGCCAATATCACAACCTGCTGCGCATGTGGGCGGAGACCTGAGGAATCGGATCGCTTCAGGGCTTGTGCTTTTCCGCGCAGCCGATCAGGTGGTTGTAGCTGTTGGACATGCACTGGTACATGGCCTTGGAGCGGCCCGTGGCGGCCTGGCAGTCGGCCACCGTGGCATGGGTGCGCGCCTCGCGAAACTTGCCGGCGGTTGCATCGAACTGCGCCTGGGTGATGTAGCCGCCCTTGACGTTCTTCTGCCCGTTCTCGACCATGGTGTCCACTTGGCTGCGGATGTTGTCCACGGCGGCGGTGCAGTTCAGCGGCACCCCCTTCGAATCGACCTTGCTCAGGCCCTTGGCCACGCCGTCCGCCATCTCGCGCACCTGCTTGGGCAGCTTCTTCGTGCCGTCGGGGTTGCGCTCCTCGCCAAACCGGCCCGAGCCTGCGCCCGAGCTGCCATTGGGCGATACCTTGATCTGGCCGGCATCGGCCTGGTCGGTGGGCAGCTGCGATCCGTAATGCGTGCGCCCTTCCGCGTCCACCCATTTGTAGACCGGCTGCGACGCCGCCGTGCACGCCCATGCAAGACCCAGCGCGGCCCAGGCCGCGCGGCTCCATGTTGTTGTCATTGTTGAAACCCCTGCGGTATCCGGGCCGCGGCATGCGGCCCGCCTGTCGGTAACCAAGTGTAGCAACGCCAGATGACGCTGCACCCCGCAGGAATGTCAAGTGCGGCTCAGGGCAGGTCCTTGCTGGGGTCGGGCGTGGCTGCATCGCGGGGGCCGATGGTGCCCAGGCGGCTCTTGAGCGACTGGGGCTGGCCCGTGATGAGCGCCGCGTAGTTGGTGGTGTTGGACAGCACCTTCTTCACGTAGTCGCGCGTCTCGGTGAAGGGCACGTTCTCGGCCCAGATGGCGGCGTCGAGCACCGGGCCGTTGCGCCAGTTGCGCGGGCGGCCGGGACCGGCGTTGTAGCCGGCCGCAGCCAGCGCCATGGAACCGTCGAAATCGTCCAGCGCCAGCTTCAGATAGGCGGTGCCGATGGTGATGTTCACCTCGCGGTCATTGATCATGGACGGGGAAAAGTCCGTCATGCCGATCTTGCGCGCCGTCCAGCGGGCCGTGGCCGGCATGACCTGCATCAGGCCCGAGGCGCCCACGCCCGAGCGGGCATCCATGATGAAGCGGCTTTCCTGGCGGATCAGGCCATAGACGTAGGCCGGGTCCAGGCCGATGGAGCGCGAGCGCGCCAGCACCGTGTCGTGGAAGGGCATGGGAAAGCGCTGGCTCCAGTCGGCAAAGCTGCGGGTGCGCTCGCTGGTGTTGATGCAGCGGTCCCAGACCTGCTGCTGGCAGGCCAGGTCGGCGGCGGCCAGCAGTTCGCGGTCGCTCATGCCGCCGGCCTGGTGCAGGTTGGTGGCGTAGTTCCATTCGCGCACGCCTTCGCTGCGCAGGCCGTTCTGGATGGCGTAGAGACCGCGCACCAGGCTGGGATTGGCGCGGGCGGCAGCCTTTTCGGGCGCCGTGGGCGGCGCCGGCTGGGGGGGCGCCGTCACGCGCTGGCCGATGTCCTCCAGCGCCAATTGCTCGTAGAAACTGCCGGGGCCGGCCATGTCCTCCAGCAGTTGGCGCGCCTCGGAGCGTTCCTGCTCGCTCGGTCGGCCGGACAGCAGGGCGCGCGCCTTCCAGTAGGTCCATGTGTGTTCGGTGCGCTCGGGACCCATGGCGTCGATGGCGCGGCGCACCGTGCGCCAGTCGCCGGCGCGCAGCGCGGCGCGCACCTTCCAGCCCAGCAGTTCATCGCTGAGGTCGCCGTCCTTGCGCACCTTGCCGAAATAGGTCGCCGCCTCGGGCTGCAGCTTGAGTGCGGCCTGCTTGCCGATCACGCCCCAGGCCCAGTTGTTCTCCTCGGCCGTCAGCCGGGCACCCCAGCCGCCTTCCAGCTGGGTGGCCGCCGCCGCCGGGTCGCTGGAGGCCATGCGGATCAACGCCAGCAGCGCCAGCTCCTTGGGCACGGCACCGCGCACGCGCGTCTGCCCGGCCAGGTACTTGGCGGGCGAGGCAAAGACCTGTGCCACCTGGGGCAAGGCCTCGGGAGCGACGATGGCCACGGCATCGCGCGTGGCCTTCTGGCGATTGGCCTCGGCCGCCTGGCGCGCCTTGCGCCAGACTTCGGGTTCGCTGATCTGCTTGGCCGCGTACAGCTCGCCGGCGGCGTAGGTGCAGCCGTCGTCGGCGTCGCGCTGGGCCCACCACAGGTCGCGCACCTGCTGGCCCAGGTTGGCAGCAGGCTGGCCCTTGATGCTGTCGATCAGCAGGGCGTAGCAGCTCACGGAGCGGTCATCGCGCATGCGAAACGCACCATGCACCTGGTCGAACATGCCCCAGTCGCGGCGCTGCCCCAGCAGCAGCAGCCAGTCGTTGCGCAGCCGGTCTTCCTGGTAGGTGCCGGGCCAGCGCTTGAAAAACCCCAGAATCTCATCGGCACTGGCTTCATCCAGCCGGGCCTTGAGTTCCCAGTACGCGGCCCAAGGTTCGAGCACATGGCCACGCGCAGAAGGCAGCAGCTGCGTGAGCTTGGCCTTGTCGCCTTTGCGGAAGGCCTGCTGCATTTCCAGCAAGACATCGTCGCCACGGTTTTGCGCCAGCGCAGGCGTGGCTGCGGTGGTCCAGAGGGAAGCCGCCAAAAGCGGTGTCAAAATCTTCAGCCAGTGCATGGAGGAAATTATCTGATGGACAAAGCAGCCCTGCGCCGCAGCTTGATAGACCAGCGCCTCAATCTTCCTGACCGACTGCAGCGCGCCGACGCGCTGCAACAGGTCATGCGCTTTTGGCTGATACAGCGGCCCGACACCGTGATCGGCGCCTATTGGCCGATCAAGGGAGAGTTCGATCCGCTGCCCGCGCTTCACCGCTGGAAGGAAGATGGCGAGCTACAGGGTACCCCACAAAGGCGCCGAATCGGACTGCCGGTGATTGACAAGCAGCGTAAGACACTCAGCTTTCACGCCTGGTACCCGGGCTGTCCCATGGAAGAGGATGCCTACGGCATTCCCAAGCCCAAGGACACCGAAACCCTGACCCCCACCCTGCTGTTCGTGCCCTGCGTGGGCTACGCGGCCGGCGGCTACCGCCTGGGCTATGGCGGGGGTTTCTACGACCGCACCCTGGCCGAACTGCAGCCCAAGCCCTTCACCGTGGGCCTGGGCTACGGCTGCGGCTATGTGGACGAGTTCGAGCCCGAGCCGCATGACCTGCCGCTGGATGCCATCTTGAACGACCACGGAGTCGTCTGGCCGGTGTAGAACAAGCACCCCCTGAGGCGCTGCGCGCCTTCCCCCTCTCTGCCCGCTTCGCGGGGGAGGGGGACGACACCCTCACTGCGGGGCGGCCCTTGCTCGGTGTCCCTCGCTTTTGGCCGCGCCGGTTTTTAGCGCTGTGCTTCTTTAGTTTGCTGTCTCGCGCTGCGCCTGCCATTGATGCCAGCCGCGGGCTCGCAGGTCGCAGGCGGGGCAGGTGCCGCAGCCGTAGCCCCAGTCGTGCAGCGTCTCGCGCGTACCCTGGTAGCAGGTGTGGGTGTCGCGCTGGATGAGGTCCACCAGGGTGTCGCCACCCAGGTCGTGGGCCATTTGCCAGGTTTGGGCCTTGTCTATCCACATCAGGGGCGTTTCGATGCGCAGGCGCCGCTCCAGGCCCAGGTTCAGGGCGAGCTGCATGGCCTTCATGGTGTCGTCTCGGCAGTCGGGGTAGCCGGAGTAGTCGGTCTCGCAGACGCCGGTGACGATCACCGACAGACCGCGCCGGTAGGCCAGCGCGCCGGCCAGGGTCAGGAACAGCAGGTTGCGGCCGGGCACGAAGGTGTTGGGCAGGCCGTCGGCCTGCATGGAGAAGGCCACGTCCTCGGTCAGGGAGGAGCCGCCGATCTGTTGCAGCACGTCCAGCGAGAGGACATGGTCATCGCCCAGGCGCGGTGCCCATTGGGGAAAGTCCCTGGACAGCCGCTCGCGCACCTGCTGGCGCACCTGCATTTCCACGCTGTGGCGCTGGCCGTAGTCAAAACCGAGGGTCTCGACGCGCTCGTACAGGGACAGCGCCTGCGCCAGGCAGGTGGTCGAATCCTGGCCGCCGGAAAACAGGACCAGCGCAGCCGTGTGGCGCGCCGCTGGCGCCTGGGGAGAAGAGCTATCGTTTTGCATGGCACGCATTAGAGCGCGTCCAGGCAGCGCCCGGCTCCTACATGGGTTTTCCTGCCATGCTTGCTAAGCTGTAGGGCCTATCGCGGAGGTTGCGGCCATGCTCACGCTCTATATCGGCAACAAGAATTATTCGTCCTGGTCCATGCGCCCCTGGGTGCTGATGCGCCAGGCCGGCATTGCTTTCGAAGAGGTCATGCTGCGCTTTGACAGCTTCGACGAGCAGTCCGCCTTCAAGCAGCGCGCCCGCGCGCTCTCGCCCTCGGGCCGCGTGCCCGTGCTCATGGATGAAGGCATGGCCATCTGGGACAGCCTGGCCATCTGCGAGTACCTGGCCGAGAAATTCCCTGAAAAGCACCTGTGGCCCACGCTGGCGCTGAACCGCGCCCGCGCGCGCAGCCTCTGCGCCGAGATGCACAGTGGCTTCGGCGCCCTGCGCTCGCTGTGCCCGATGAACATCGAGGCCCAGCTGCCCGAGGTCGGCGCGCGGCTATGGGCAGAGAACGTCGCACTGCGCGACGATGTGCAGCACCTGTCCGAACTGTGGCAACCGCTGCTGTCCACGGCCAGCGGCCCCATGCTGTACGACCAGTTCAGCATCGTCGATGCCTTCTTCGCCCCCGTGTGCATGCGCCTGGCGACCTATGAGCTGCCCGTGGCACCGGCCATCGACGCCTATGTGCGCCGCGTGCGCGCCCTGCCGGGCGTGCAGGACTGGGTGCAGGGCGCACTGGCCGAGCATGATTTCCGGCCGTTCGAGGAGCCGTACCGCACGGCTGCAGCGGGCTGAGTGCCTCCTGCCTGCTGCCAGTCTGCCGCCTGTCAGAACGGCTCGGCCAGCAGATGCACCAGGCTGTGCACGCCATCGAAGTAGTTGCCCAGGCGCATGTTCTCGTCAAAGCTGTGCTGGTTGTTGTCGGCATTGACCAGGGGCACGATGACGAAGGGAATCTTCAGCGCCTTCACGGCCGCGCCCGTGGGCACGGTGCCGCCCATCATGCGGATCTGCACCGGGTCGCTGTCCCAGGCCTTGTTCATGCCCTTGCGCAGCCACTGGCCGACAGGGGCGTCCAGCGGTGTGCGAACGGCAGAGCCGGAGGCTGATACACCGCCCAGCTTGAGGGTGGCGAGCCTGGGGTGGCTGGCACGCTGCTCGGCCGTGGGCGGGCCATCGACCAGATGGAAGCCCTGGGCCTCGATATGGGTGCGCAACAGTTTCTCCAGCCGCTCGGGAGGCGTCTCGGGCACGGTGCGCATGTCGATCTCGGCCACGGCCACGGAGGGCACGACGGTGCGCGCCTTGCTGCCCACCTCGGCGCTTTGCAGGCCGCGCACGTTCAGCGAGGGGTACTGCATGGACTCCTGGTAGTTGCGTCCCACGGTCTCGGCCTTTGCAATGCCCAGGCGCTTGCGCAGCGCAGCCTCGTCGTCGGGCACGGCCTGCATCACCTCGCGTGCCTGCGCATCGAACTCGATGCCGTCGTAGTAGCCCTGGATCAGCACCTTGCCGTCATCGCCCTTCATGCTGGCCAGCAGGCGCGCCAGGGTCTGGGCCGGATTGGCCGCGTAGTTGCCGTAGTGGCCGCTATGCAGTTCCTGGCTGGCGCCATAGACAGTGAGCGTGGCCTGGGCAATGCCCCGGTTGCCGAACACCAGGGTGGGCCGGTTGCTGGCGTGCATGGGACCGTCGAGCACCACCATGGCGTCGGACTTCAGCGCAGCCAGGTTCTCGCCGATCACGCGGCCCAGCGTGGGAGAGCCCTTTTCCTCTTCGGAATCCAGCAGCACCTTGATGTCCACGCCCGGCTGCTTGCCCTGGGCCTTGAGCGCATCCAGCGCCGCCAGCAGCATGACGATGGGCGCCTTGTCGTCCGAGGACGAGCGCGCAAACAGGCGCCACTGCGGATCGGGCTGCTCGCCGTACAGCTGCTCCAGCGGCAGCGCGGCCCAGCGGCCGTCCGGCTGGCGCTGCTTGAGCGTGGCCTGCCAGGGGCTGGCCTGCTGCCACTCCTCGGGCTTGACGGCCTGACCGTCCAGGTGGGCGTAGAACAGCACGGTCTTGCGCCCGGGCCCAGCCGACGGCAACGTGGCCATCAGCATGGGCTTGTCGCCATTGGCCAGTTGCCGCACCTCGAAGCCCCGCCGCTCGAAGGCCTTGGCAAACCAGGCCACGTTCTTCTGGATATCGGCGGGCACATTGGCGTCGTTGGGCAGGGCCAGCACCTCGACCCATTCATGCAGGCTGGCACGGGCCGCCTGCCGGGTGGTGTCGGCCAGCGGTGCGGCGCTGGCTGCGGACAGCAGGCCGGCAGCCGCCAGGCCCAGGATCAGGGCGGGAACACGCGGTCGAAAGGACCAAGCCATGGTTTTGTCTCCAAATGGAAAATGGGCATGCGGCGCCACTCGGCGCCCGGTGCAGCCCGCCATCATGTCACCGCGCAGGCCGTACCATTGCGGGATGAGCGAATTTCAGCTGTACATGGTGGGCGGCGCGGTGCGCGACCGCCTTCTGGGGCGGGCCGTGCATGACCGCGATTGGGTCGTGGTCGGCGCCACGCCCGAGCAGATGGCCGAGCGCGGCTTCATGCCCGTGGGGCGGGACTTCCCCGTCTTCCTGCACCCCGAAACCCACGAGGAGTACGCCCTGGCGCGCACCGAGCGCAAGAGCGGGCCGGGCTACCGCGGCTTCGTCGTCCAGGCGGCGCCCGACGTCACGCTGGAGCAGGACCTGGCCCGGCGCGACCTGACCATCAACGCCATGGCCGCCCCGCCGGACTGGGATGGCAAAGGCGCCATCGACGATCCCTACGGCGGCCAGGCCGACCTGCAGGCCCGGGTGCTGCGCCATGTGACCGATGCCTTTCGCGAAGACCCGGTGCGCATCCTGCGCGTGGCGCGCTTTGCGGCACGGTTCCACGAATTCACGGTGGCACCGGAAACCATGGCCCTGATGCAAGAGATGGTGGCCGCCGGTGAGGTGGATGCCCTGGTGCCCGAACGCGTCTGGCAGGAGATCAGCCGGGGCCTGATGGAGCGCCAGCCCTCGCGCATGTTCGAGCTGCTGCGCGAATGCGGTGCGCTGGCCGTGCTGCTGCCCGAGCTGGAGCGCCTGTGGGGGGTGCCCCAGCGCGCCGAATACCACCCCGAGGTCGATACCGGCGTGCACGCCATGATGGTGCTGGACATGGCCGCGCAGCTGGACACCCCGCTGCCCGTGCGCTACGCCTGCCTGGTGCACGACCTGGGCAAGGGCACGACCCCGGCCGATGTGCTGCCGCGCCACATAGGACACGAGCACCGCAGCGCCCGCCTGGCCGAAAAGGTGGGCGAGCGGCTGCGCGTGCCCACCGACTGCCGCGAACTGGGCGACGTGGTGGCGCGCGAGCACGGCAACATCCACCGCAGCGGCGAGCTCAACGGCGCCGCCATCGTGCGCCTGCTGGAGCGCTGCGACGCCATCCGCAAGCCCGCGCGCTTCGAACAGGCCCTTGCGGCCTGTGAATGCGACGCGCGGGGGCGCCTGGGTTTCGAGGACCGGCCCTACCCCCAGCGCGCCCGCCTGCGCGATGCGCTGGCTGCCGCGCTGTCCATCTCCACCTCGGACATCGCGGCCCAGGCCGCCGCGCGCGGCAAACAGGGCAAGGCCATAGGCGAGGCCGTGCAGGCGGCACGCGCGCAGGCCGTGGCCGATTGGCTGGCGCAGGCGGCCTGAGCGCAAAGGCCGCCACACACGGGAATCAGGCTCGCGCCACGGGCAGGACCAGTCGCAGGCACACGGGCTGCTCGCCTCCTGCCGTCAACAAGGCCACGCTGCCGCCCAGCCGCTCGGCGATGCGCCGCACCAGGTACAGCCCCAGCCCGGCGCCGGGCCGGTGCTGGGCGTTGCGGCCACGGTAATACCTTTCGAACAACTGGTCCTGGTCCGACTGGGCAATGGGCTCTGCCGGGTTCGAGACCTGGATCTCCAGACCCTCGCCCTGCCTCGTCACGTCCAGGCGGACCGATTCGCCTTCGGGCGTGTGGCGGTCTGCATTGGCCAGCAGATTGCGCAGCGCGATGCGCAGCAGGCCGGCATCGGTGATCAGTTGCTGCGTGCCCCCGCCCAGGTGGCAGACGATGCGGCCGGGCGCAAAGTCCAGGCACAAGCCATCCACCAGCGCATGCAGGTCGCAGGGCTGCAGGCGTGGCTCGGCATGGGGCTGGGGGTCGGCCATGCGGTCGTCGGCCAGGCAGTCGTCCACCAGGGCCAGCAGGCGATGGGCGGCTTCGCGGATGTTGCGGCTGCGTGCCAGCGTCTTGTCGGGCGGTGCCGCCAGATTGCGCGCCAGTTGCTGCGCACTGGTCAGGATGATGGCCAGCGGTGTGCGCAGTTCGTGCGAGACCATGGCGACAAAGTCGCGCTGCTCCTGGCGGACCCTGCGCTCCAGCACCAGCGCCTCGCTGAGTTCACTCTCGCGTAACTGGCGCTGCACAAGCTCGGCCTCCAGCAGCACCTGCTCCCGCTCCCGAACGCGGCGCCTGTGCTCGTATCCGCCGATGATCCAGCCGCTGAGCAGCAGCATGTGCGCCATGGTGCCCAGCGCGGACGCATGCGTGGACACCAGCGCAGTCAGCGCATTCATGGGCAGCCAGCCCAGGTTGCGCAGAAAGGAGATCAGCACGCCGGCATAGAAGATGCCGAACGCCAGCATGAAGAACCGCGCCGGGGCATGGCCGCGCCGCCACAGCCAAAGGGCGAACGCGAGAAAGCCCAGGGTCAGCGGCAGGGTCATGGCCTGCACCGGGACCATGCCCGCCGAGTAGTGCCCCGACACCACCAGCAGCATGCAGCACAGGCTGAACAGCCACAGCAGCGGCACGATCTGGCGCACCAGCCGCGGATACAGCGACGCCAGGTCCAGCTGCCTGCAGGCCAGTTGTATGGAGATCGCCAGGGCGGCGGCAATGCCGCATCCCAGCAGACGGTCGCTCCAGAACCCGGGCAGGCCCGTCAGCTGCTGCACCAGCCCCAGCGATACCACCTCATTGAGCACGCAGACGCTGAGATAGGCCAGGAACAGGCCGCTCAAGGGGGCCCGCGTGCCCAGCCAGAACACCAGCTGCACGCCGATCAACAGCAGGTACAGCCCGAAATACAGGCCGAACGACAGGGCCTCGCGCCGCGTGTGGTTGTCGAACGCCAGTCGCTGCCACAGATCGATGCGGGTGACGAGCGCGTTGCGCGCGCGCAGGCGCACCAGCAACTCGTAAGACCCGGCGACGGGGGGCTCGAACTGGAATGCCGGACTGCGGTAGTCCACCGGCCAGGCGTGGCGCGGCACTTCTTCGCCGCTGCGCCCCAGCAGCTGCCAGGGGCCACCGGATCTGCGCACGTGGACCTCCACCTCGTCCAGCAGGGCATTGCCCAGCAGCAGCATCCAGCTGCCGGGCTGCTCCACCTGCAGCGGCATGCGCAGCCAGACCGCTGCCTGCGTGAAGCTGGCGTTCAGGTGACCGGGCAGCGGCTGCCATCCAGGGGCCGCGTCGGCCTGCCCGGCGTCGAGCAGGCCAGCGGCGTCATCGAGCCGCTGCCACTGACCGGCGGTCTCCAGCATGGGCACATCGGGGTTCAGCAGGAGCGCCTGGGCCTGGGTCAGCAGCGGACACAGCAGCCAGGCCAGCAGCAGGAGGGTTGCACGGTAATATCGCATCGGAGGTCCACCACAGGGCCGCCAGCGTACACCAGCCTCCCGGCCTCGCCGCTCCGCCCCCTTCCTCCCCATGCTTGATGTGATCCTGCTCGAAGACGAGCCCGTGCTGCGCCATGAACTGGGTGAATTCCTGGAGGGCCTGGGCTACGCGCCGCAATGCGTTGCCAGCCTGCAGGAGTTCGACCGCCACTTCGACGCCCGGCGCCACCGCCTGGCCATCATCGACATCGGCCTGCCCGATGGCAGCGGCCTGGCCCTGATCCAGCGCCTGCGCCAGCAGGGCCAGCAACTGGGCATCATCGTGTTCAGCGCGCACAACACCAGCGCCAACCGCATCGACGGCCTGGAAAACGGAGCCGACCATTACCTGGGCAAAGGCTGTGATCTGGACGAGCTGGAGGCCACGCTGGCCGCGCTGGTGCGCCGCCTGGGCCTGCAGCAGCGCCAGGCGCGCTGGCTGTTGCAGCTGGGTCCGAGCCGCCTGCTGCCCCCATCGGCCCCGCCGGTCGCGCTCTCCCAGCAGGACCTGCTGGTGCTGCAGTGCCTCATGGGCCAGGCAGGCACCGAGGTAAGCCGCCGAAAGATCGTGCAGGCCCTGGGCGGCGACTACCTGGTCTACGACCAGCGCCGCCTGGACACCCAGATGCGCCGGCTGCGCCGCAAGGTGGAGGAGGCCAGCGGCCAGCAACTACCCGTCAAGACGCTGCGCAACAGCGGCTATTGCTTCTACCAGCCGGGCGAAGTGCAGGCCTGAGGACGGGCCTGAAGGCGCCCGGCCTTGGGGACCCGCAGAGAAATCAGACGACCGAACGCACCCAGCGCACGATCTCGCCGGCCGGCAAAGCGCCGGAGACACGGGCGATCTCGCGCCCTTCCTTGAACACCACCATGGTCGGGATGCTGCGGATGTTGTAGGGCGCAGCGGCCTGGGGATGGGCTTCGGTATCGAGCTTGGCCAGCTGCACGCCGGGCGCCAGCGCCTGCGCCGCCTGCTCGAAGGCCGGCGCCATCATGCGGCAGGGGCCGCACCAGGGCGCCCAGAAGTCCACCACCACCGGCGCCTGGCTGCGCCCCACATGCTTGGCAAAGCTCTGCGCATCCAGCGCCACGGGCTGGCCGGTGACCAGCGGCTGGTGGCAGCTGCCGCAGTCAGGCGCGCTGCCGAGCTGGTCGGCCGCAATGCGGTTGGTGGTGTGGCAATGGGGGCAGACGAAATGCAGCTTGTCGGACATGGGCGGCCTCTTGTTCGGAAGTCATGGGGCAATGCCTGCATATACGGGCGGCGCGCCCGTGCTTCAAGCCATGCTCAGACCAGCTTGGCGATCAGGGCGGCAATCACGCTGAGCAACACGGTGCTGGCAATGGGCAGAAAAATCACGCGGCCGAACAGGCGAAAGCGGAAGTCGCCCGGCAGGCGGCCCAGGCCTATGCGCTCCAGCCAGGCGTGCAGGCCATTGAACAGCAGCAGGGCCAGGAAGATGACGAGGAGCCAGCGGATCATGGCGCCGAGTGTACGGCGGCGGCGCGTCATGGGCGGGACACATGGGCGTCCTACATTGGGAAAGTCCCGTGGCGGGAGGCTTCGGGACCATTCGCGACACGCCCCCTTCTTCCATGGCTCCATGCCGCAACAAGACAACCCCACCATGCAACACACATCCAGGCGCCTTCTTCTCGCCATCCTGCCTGCCGCTCTGCTGGCGGCCTGCGCCAGCGCTCCGGCCCCCACCACGGCAGCCGCAGCGTCGGGCGCCATCGACAACAGCGCCCTGCAGCGCAGCGATTTCCGCACCCATCAGGCCACCTATGGCCTGGTATATCGCCTGCCGGCCGATGCCACGGCCATCATGGACAGCCAGGTCACGCCCGTGGTGCACGAGCAGTTGCTGCGCCTGAAGCTGGTGGCCGAGGCCAACACCTTCAACCTGCCCCATGTCACCGTGGTGCATATCCACAGCGCCGACCCGTCCACGCCGCGCAAGATGCTGGCCGCCCTGCCGGCATTGCCGCCCGTGCTGCAGGACGTGCACCTGAAGAATTTCTACACCACCGAGGCCGCCAAGGGCGCCGGCAAGCCGTGGTGGCTGGACCTGGGCATCGTCAAGTCCGGCCCGGCCTACGAGGCCATGATGGACTTCAACACCCGCGCCACCACCGCCATGGCACCGCTGCGCGACGGCCCGCTGCCGCGCGTGACGGGGCCCGTCTATGCCCGCATGAACGATTCGGCCAAGACCATGGTGCAAAGCGTGGGCGTCAGCGGCATCAACCAGGTGCAGGCCGGCAAGGAGGTGCGCAGCCACAACCCGCACAACACCCTGGTCTACAGCGAAGCCACCTTCACGCCCGAGATCGAGCGCGCCATGGGCGAGACCGCCGCGCGCCTGAACCGCATCCTGCCCGGCGGCTTCACGACCACGTTCGAGAACCTGTCCATCGTGGAGCTGGGTTTCTCGGGCAACGTCACGCGCGAGATCTACCGCATCAACCTCAAGGACCAGACGGCCTACGAGGTGAGCAACGGCCGCAGCGTCCAGCGCTGAGACCGGGGCGGAGCTCTGGCCGGCGGCTACAGGCGGTGCGTGCGGTCGCCGCGCACAAAGCCCATGGCGTCCCAGGGCTCCACGCCCTTGGCCAGGCCGATGACCTTGAACAGCTCGCCCATCTCGTGCTCCATCATCAGCTTGGTGGCCATGGCGCGCGGGCCCTGGGCCAGGGCGTCGAGCTTGGGTCCCAGGCCGCAGTTGATGAGGAAGTGGGCCTGCGAGGTATAGCCCAGCACCTCGAAGCCCGCCTCCTGCGCGGCCACGGCCGTGCCCGTGAAGTTCACGTGGGCCGTGATGTCCTTGAGGCCGACCTCGGCCAGCGGGTCGTCGTCCACCTTGTGCAGGCGGTGGCACACCAGGGTGCCCATGTGGCGCTGCGGATGGAAGTACTCGGACTCGCCGAAGCCGTAGTCGATGAAGAAGGCAGCGCCCCGCGCCATGCGCTCGCCCAGCGTGCGGATGAAGGCCTCTCCCTGCAGATGGATCTCGGTCAGGTAGTCGTGCTCGCCCTCGATCTCCATGGGCGGGCGCAGCTGCGTGGGCCGGTCTTCCCAGCCCAGGCTGCCGTCCGGCTGCAGCACCACCCCGCGCTCGTGCCAGACACCTGCCTTGCGCACCAGCAACTGCACGGGCATGGCATCCAGCACCTCGTTGCCGATGACCACGCCTTCGAGCCGCTCGGGCAGGGCATCGGCCCAGTGCACCAGTCCTTCGTACTTCACCAGCCTGAGCTGCTGGCGCGCACGCAGCGTACCCGACAGATCGACGATGGTGTAGCGGTCCGGCCGCACGCCCAGGGCGGCCAGCTCGTCCAGCACCTGCAGTGCGAGCGCGCCCGTGCCGGCACCAAATTCCCAGACTTCGCGGGTGTGCGTGCGCTGCAGCGCCTCGGCCACCTGGGCGGCCAGCAACTGGCCGAAGACCGGAGACATCTCGGGCGCGGTCACGAAATCGCTGCCCGACGATGGCATCAGCCCGAACTTGGCGGTGTCATTGGCGTAGTAGCCCAGGCCCGGCTCGTACAGTGCCAGGGCCATGAAACGGTCGAAAGCCAGCCAGCCTCCAGAGGACGCAATCTCTTGCGCAACACGGGATTGCAGGGCGGCCGTTAAAATTGAGGGTTCTGTCGTCACGATCCGTACATTGTCCTCGAATGTCCACACCTGCCCGAACACGCACCGTTTTGGTGACCGGCGCGGCCCGCCGCCTGGGGCGCGACATCGCGCTCGCGCTTGCCAGCGCCGGCTGGCAAGTGGCCGTGCACTACCGCGACTCGCACGACGAGGCGCTGGAGACGGCCGCCGCCTGCGCTGAACTGGCCGGCGACAGCGCCGCCCTGGATGCCGATTTCTTCAACGAGGATTCGGTGCGCTCCCTGGTGCCGCGCGCCGTGGCGCACTTCGGCCACCTGGATGCCGTGGTCAACAACGCCTCGCTGTTCGAGCATGACGATGCAGGCAGCTTCAGCTACGTGGCCCTGGAAGCCCACCTGCGCAGCAACACCGGCGCGCCCATCCTGCTGGCCCAGGCGCTGCATGCCCATATCGAGGACCGCGTGGCGTCCGGCGAGGAGCATGCCAGCGGTGCCGTGATCAACATGCTGGACCAGAAGCTCTGGAACCAGAACCCCGATTTCCTCAGCTACACGCTGTCCAAGGCGGCTCTCGAGGCCGCCGGCACCATGCTGGCGCTGGCACTGGCCCCGCGCGTGCGCGTCGTCGGCGTGGCCCCGGGCCTGACGCTGACCAGCCACATGCTGAGCCAGGAGCGCTTCGAGTCGCTGCACCGCCTCAGCCCGCTGGGCCGCTCGTCCAGCGCGGCCGACGTGGCAGCCACCGTGTGCTTTGCGCTGGACAACCAGTCCATCACCGGCACCACCTTGCTGGTCGATGGCGGCCAGCACCTGCAGCGCTTCGAGCGCGACTTTTCCATGATGTAGGCGCCTGCGCGCGCCACCCCAAACACTCCACGGCTTTTCCCCATGCACTCCGCCACCGGACAACAGATCCTGACGCTCACGGGTTTGCGCTTCGACGCCAACCTGGGCATCCTCGCCCACGAAAAACAGATGCCCCAGCCCATCCAGGTCGATGCCGAGCTGAGCCTGGGCACCCAACCGCTGGCGCCGCGCGACGACGACATCCTGCATGTGCTGGACTACCGCAAGGTGCGCCAGATCATCATCGATGAATGCACGGCCGAGCATGTGAACCTGCTGGAGAGCCTGATCGGCAAGCTGGCCCAGCGCCTGATGCAGCTGCCCGGCGTGCTGGGCGTGCGCGTGAAAATCGCCAAGCTGGAAATCTTTGAAGACTGCGAAGTGGCCATTCGCATAGAAACCGGACAATGGTGAACCCCATGAATGCAGTGACCGACAACCCCTGGCTGGCCGAAGAAGCCGCCCCCGAAACCGCCGCCGCCGATGCGGATGCCCAAGCCAATACCGCGAACGGCAACCGCATCAAGATCGAGCGCGAACAGGTCAAGCTGGAAAAGCGCCTGTGCCGCGAGGTGGGCCGCGCCATCACCGACTTCAACATGATCGAGGAAGGCGACAAGATCATGGTCTGCATGTCGGGCGGCAAGGACAGCTACACGATGCTGGACGTGCTGCGCAAGCTGCAAAAGCGCGCGCCCGTGAAGTTCGAGCTGGTGGCTGTGAACCTCGACCAGAAGCAGCCCGGTTTTCCCGACCATGTGCTGCCCGAGTACTTCAAGAGCATCGGCGTGGACTACCACATCGAAACGCAGGACACCTACAGCGTGGTCAAGCGCGTCGTGCCCGAGGGCAAGACCACCTGCGGCCTGTGCTCGCGCCTGCGCCGCGCCATCCTGTACAAGGTGGCCGACGAGCTGGGCTGCACCAAGGTGGCCCTGGGCCATCACCGCGACGACATCGTGCAGACGCTGATGCTCAACATGTTCTACGGCGGCCGCATGAAGGGCATGCCCCCGAAGCTGGTCTCGGACGACGGCAAGCATGTGGTGATCCGTCCGCTGTGCTACGTGCCCGAGAAGGACACCGTCCGCTGGGCCCAGTACCAGAACTTCCCCATCATCCCCTGCAACCTCTGCGGCAGCCAGGACGGCCTGCAGCGCGTGGCCGTGGGCGAGCTGCTGCGCGAGTGGGACAAGAAATTCCCGGGCCGCGTGGAAAGCATGTTCCGCGCCATGGGCCACATCGTGACCACGCACATGATGGACCCCGAGCTGCACGACTTCAAGAACGCCAAGGCCACCGGCATTGCCGACCCCAACGGCGACATGGCCTTCGACCATGAAGAGATGCCCGTCTCCGCATCACTGCCCGGCCTGCAGGTGGTACAACTGTCGTCCTGACGGCTGAACCTATAACAATCGCCCCACTCCAACCAAGGCCCGTGCAAACGGGCCTTTTTTCGACCAAGGAGTACACCATGAAGCTGCGCTGCATCCATGTCCTGGCCATCGTGGCCACGGCCTTGCTCACGGGCTGCGCCAGCGTGCGCGAAGTCCAGAGCACCGTCCAGAGCTATTCCACGCTGGGCGCCCTGCCCGCGCCGCCCACCTACCGCCTGGAAGTGCTGCCATCGCAACGCGAGGCGCAGACGCATTTCGCGGCCATCGAGTCCCAGGCCCAGCAGGCCCTGGGCCGCGTGGGCCTGCAGCGCGACGACTCCCGGGCCAGCCTGATCGTGCAGATCGGTGCCGACGCACGCTATGCGCGCGACTACGCCGCCTGGCCCTACTACGACCGCTGGGGCGGCCCGCGCTGGGGTTGGGGCGTGGGCTACGGGCGCGGCTGGGGCATGGGCTTTGGCGGCAGCTTCATGTTCGACGGCCCGCCGCTGGAGTACTACCGCGCCGTCAGCATCGTGATGCGCAACGCCACCACGCAGCAGATCGTCTACGAGACCTCGGCCCAGCGCCAGGATGTGTGGACCGACGATCCGGCCATCTTCGGCATCCTGTTCGACGCCGCCCTGACCGGCTTCCCCAACCCGCCCAAGGGCTCTCGCGTGGTGCGCACCACCATCGGACCGGTGCAGCAGGGTGGCGCGCCGGCGCAGCCGCCGGCCCAGGCGGCACCTGCGGCGCAGGCAGCACCGGCCACGTCAGCACCCGCCCGGTAAGCCATCGTGTCTCAGAAGCAAAGGCCTGCATCCGCAGGCCTTTTTTGGGTCCATCGCTGTCATTCGTTCCTGGGAACATGAGAACGCTGTAGGTCATGTGGACAGCGCTTTGCAGAGTTGGTAACTCATAAGTTACCATCCAGTCCATGCGAATCCAGCTCCAGGAGTACATCCGCGAAGACGGCAGCAGCGCGTACCAGACATGGTTCAACGGGCTGGATGGCCAGGCGGCCGCCAGGGTGGCCGTCGCCATGGCCCGCATGGAGTTGGGCAACACCTCCAATATCGAATGGTTCCGGGGTATTGGCGAATACAAGATCGACTGGGGCCCGGGCTACCGCATCTATCTCGCCAAGGACGGGGAAAGATTGATCATCCTGTTCGGGGGCAGCACGAAAAAGGGCCAGCAGAAGGCCATCGACGAAGCCGTGGCCCTGCACAGCGAATACAAGGCTCGCAAGAGGCAACGCCCCTCGGACAATGCCAAAAAAGGAACGAAGGCATGACGCTCACCCGCGATTTCAAACAAACGGTCATTCAGCGCATTGAGCGCGACCCTGCTTTCGCACAGGCGCTGCTTGATGAGGCGGCCACTCTTTTTCTGAGTGGTGAGCCAGAAACGGCACGCCTCGTCCTGCGCGATCTCGTCAACGCAACGGTGGGATTCGAGACGCTGGCCGACCTCACGCACAAGCCGAGCAAGAGCCTGCACCGCATGCTCTCGCCGAAAGGCAACCCCAGCATGGACAATCTTGCCGCGATCTTTGCCGCCATCAAGAACTGGCTTCAGGTCCGGTTCGACGTGCGGGTCGTTGCCGCGACCTGAACGCCAGGCCATGGCAGTGCACTTGCCTCAGTGCACATGCTCCATATCCGGCACGGCAGCCATCAGCGCGCGCGTGTATGCATGCTGCGGCGCATCGAGCACGGCGCCGGCCTCGCCGGCCTCGACCAGGCGGCCGCGCTGCATGACGCCGATGTCGTCGCACATGTGGCGGATCACGGCCAGATTGTGGCTGATGAGCAGATAGGTCAGGCCGAACTCCTCCTGCAGGTCGCGCATGAGGTTGAGCACCTGGGCCTGGACCGAGACGTCCAGCGCCGAGGTGGGCTCGTCGCAGATGATGAATTCGGGCCGGCTGGCCAGGGCGCGCGCGATGGCGATGCGCTGGCGCTGCCCGCCCGAGAACTGGTGCGGATACTTGCGCGCATCGTCGGGCTTCATGCGCACGCGGCGCAGCGCCTCCTGCACGCGCTCGGCCGTCTCGTCCTTGCCAGCCGTGAGGGCCAGCACCTGCAGGGGCTCGGCAATCAGTTCCTGCACGGTCCAGCGCGGGTTCAGGCTGGCATACGGGTCCTGGAAGATCATCTGGAAGCGCCGACGCATGGCCACGGTCTGGGCGGCCGGGCTCCACTTGTCCACGCCGTCGAACAGCACGGTGCCGCTGGTGGGCGGCGTCAGCCCGGCCACCATGCGCGCCACCGTGGATTTGCCCGAGCCGGACTCGCCGACCAGGCCGAAGGTGGAGCCCCTGCGGATCGAAAAGCCGACGCCGTCCACGGCCTTGAGAATCTTTTTGTCCTCGCGCGCCAGCAGCCGGGCCAGCCAGCCGCTGGACAGGTCGAACTCCTTGCACAGATCCCTGACCTCCAGCAGGGCAGCCGCAGGCTCCTGCGCACCGGCCCTGGGCTGCCAGGGCACGGCGGGCGCGGCCGGGCCGCCGCCCACCTCGGGCACGGGCAGGCGCTGCACGCGGTGGTGCACGCTGGGAATGGCGCCCATCAGCACCTGGGTGTAGGGCTGCTGCGGTGCGTCCAGCACCTGGCGCACGGGGCCGGTTTCCAGCACGCGGCCCTGGTACATGACCATGACGCGGTCGGCCGTCTCGGCGATGACGCCCATGTCGTGCGTGATCAGCATGGCGGCCGCGCCGCGCTCCTTGCACACGCGGCGCAGCAGGGCAATGATCTGCGCCTGCACGGACACGTCCAGCGCCGTGGTGGGCTCGTCGGCAATGATGAGCTCGGGCTCGGCGCACAGCGCCAGGGCGATGGCCACGCGCTGGCGCATGCCGCCCGAGAACTGGTGCGGATACTGGGCCATGCGCTCGCGCGCCTGCGGGATCTCCACCTCTTCGAGCAGGGCCAGCGCGCGGGCCTCGGCCTCCTTCTCGGAGACGGGCAGGTGCGTGCGGATGGTCTCCACCAGGTGCCGGCCCACGGTATAGACCGGGTTCAGGCTGGTCAGCGGGTCCTGGAAGATGGAGCCTATGCGCCGGCCGCGTATGCGCCGCAGGTCCTCGCCGCGCAGCGTGTCGATGCGCTCGCCGCGCAGCTGCACCGTGCCGGCCGAGATGCGGCCCGGCGGCTCGATCAGGCCGATCACGGCGGCGCCCGTCATGGACTTGCCCGCGCCAGACTCGCCGACCACGCCCAGGATCTCGCCGGGCGCGATGTCGAAGGACACATCGTCCAGCACCTGCACGGGGCCCTTGTAGGTGTCGAAGGTGACGGACAGGCCGCGAACGCTCAGCACCGCAGGCTGTGCAGGGGGCTGCCCGGATTCTTGTGTCGTGCTCATTGCAGCTTGGGGTTCAGTGCGTCGCGCAGCCAGTCGCCGACGAGGTTGACGGACAGCGCCAGCGCCAGCAGCACCAGCGAGGGGAACAGCAATATCCACCACTCGCCCGAGAACAGGAAGCCCTGGCCGATGCGGATCAGCGTGCCCAGCGAAGGCTGGGTGGGCGGCAGGCCCACGCCCAGGTAGGACAGCGTGGACTCGGCCACGATGGCATGCGCGAAGCTGATGGTGGCGATCACCAGGATGGGCGCCAGCAGGTTGGGCAGGATGTGGCGCACCAGGATGGCCACGCGGCTGCGGCCTATGAGCTGGGCCGCCAGCACGTAGTCCTTGTGCTTTTCCACCATCACCGCGCCGCGCACGGTGCGTGCGTACTGCACCCAGTCGGACAGGCCGATGGCCACGATGATCACGAAGACCGCCATGTCGTCGCGGTAGCCCTCGGGCAGCAGGCCGCGTGCGATGCCGAAGACCAGCAGCGCCACCAGGATCACGGGAAAGGTCAGCTGCACATCGGCGATGCGCATCATCAGCGTGTCGAACCAGCCGCCCGCATAGCCGCAGACCAGGCCCAGCGGCACGCCGATCAGCAGGGACAGCCCCACGGCCGACACGCCCACCAGCACCGACATGCGCAGCCCGTAGAGGATGGCGCTCCACACATCGCGGCCCTGGTCGTCCGATCCCAGCGCGTACAGCGTGCCGCTGGTGCCCGCCTGGCCCGGGGGCGTGAAGGCATCCATCAGGTCCAGATTGGCCGGATCGAAGGGGTTCTGCCAGGCCAGCCAGGGCGACAGCAGCGTGGCCGCCACGATCAGCGCCAGCACCAGCGCCGCCGCCTGCACCAGGCGCGAGCGTGCAAAGGCGCGCTTGACCGGCGAGTCGCTGGCGCGCCAGCCCGTGGGAGGGATTGCTTGTTTGGCGGAATCGGTCATCGGTTTCTCAAGCGGGGGTCCACGATCACGTACAGGAAATCGACGAGCAGGTTGATGCCCACGTACAGCAGCGCGATGAACATCAGGTAGGCGGCGATCAGCGGCACGTCCACGCCCTGGATGGAGGAGATGAACAGCAGGCCCACGCCGGGCCACTGGAACACGGTCTCGGTGACGATGGCAAAGGCGATCAGCGAGCCGATCTGCAGGCCCGCGATGGTGATCACGGGAATCAGGGTATTGCGCAGCGCATGGCCAAAGTACAGGTCGCGCTCGCGCAGCCCGCGCGCGCGGCCGAAACGCATGTAGTCGGCGCGCAGCACCTCCAGCATCTCGGCGCGCACCAGGCGCATGATCAGCGTCATGTTGTAGAAGCCCAGCGTGATGGCCGGCAGGATCAGCGCCGACCAGCCCGAAGCCGTCAGCAACCCGGTCTCCCAGCCGCCCAGCTTCACCGTCTCGCCGCGCCCGAAGGACGGCAGCCAGCGCAGCTCCACGGCAAACAGGTAGATCAGGGCGATGCCGATCAGGAAGGTGGGCAGGGACACGCCCACCAGCGACACCGTCATGATCGAGCGGCTCAGCCAGCCCTCGCGCCGTATGGCCGTATACACGCCCAGCGCCACGCCGATGACCAGGGCGAACAGCGCCGCCGTCATCGCCAGCTCCAGCGTGGCGGGCAGGCGCTCGGCAATGATCTCGGTCACGGGGCGCTTGAGCCGGTAGGAGATGCCCAGGTCGCCCTGCAGCACCTTGCCCACGTAGCCCAGGTACTGCAGGGGCACGGGCTTGTTGAAGCCCAGGCTTTCCGTCAGCGCCTCGCGCTCGGCAACCGTCGCGTCCTCGCCCAGCAGGCTGATCGTGGGATCGCCGATATGGCGGAACACCATGAACGAGACAAAGGAAACGGCCAGCAGGACCAGGGCGGACTGGCCCAGCCGGCGCAGCAGATGGACCAGCATCGGTGCTTACTTCTTCTCGAACTTGACGAACTTGAAGTGCAGCGCGTTGTCCGGGTGCACGGGCACATTGATCCGGGGCACGGACGCGAAGTGGATCACCTGGTCATGCAGCGCAATGTAGAAGCGCTCCTTTTGCACGGTCTCCCAGATGCTCTTGATGGTGGCATCGCGCTTTGCCTTGTCGCTCTCCGAGGACAGGGACAGGATCTTGGCATCCACATCGGCATTGCTGTAGTGCGTCGCGTTCTGCGCGCCACGGCTGTCCTTGCCGCGCGTGTGCACCAGGAAGTCGAAGATGTAGGCCGAGTCATAGGTGGGCACGCCCCAGCCGTACAGGTAGAAGTCGCTGTCCGCCTTGGTCAGCGACACGCTGTGCATGGCAATGGGCCGGGCCGAGACTTCGGTCTTGATGCCGATGCGGCCCAGGAAACCGGCCACCGCCGTGGCAATGGCCTCGTCGTTCACATAGCGGTCATTGGGCGTGTTCAGCGTGATGGTGAAGCCGTTGGGGTATCCCGCCTCGGCCAGCAGCTGTTTGGCCTTGGCGGCATCCGCCTTGGGATAGGCCGCGAAGGCCTTGTCGTAGCCATTGACGAACGACGGCGCGATCACGCCTGTGGGAATCGACAGGCCGCGCATCACCGAGCGCTTGATCGCATCGCGGTCGATGGCCAGCTCGATGGCCTGGCGCACCTTGGGATCGGCCAGCGGATTCTTGCCCTTGACGTTGCTGCTCTTGAGCTCTGCCGCACCCACGTTCAGTCCCAGGAAGATGGAGCGGTTCTCGGGGCCTTCATTGATGCGCAGGCGCTTGTCCTGCTTCAGGCGCGCCACGTCCTGCGCGGGAATGTCCTGGGCGAAGTCCACCTCGCCCGACAGCAGGGCCGCCACGCGCGTGGCCGGGGACTTGATGGGCAGGTAGATCAGCTCGGTCACCTGCAGCGGGAACTGGCCCTTGCCCCAGTAGTCGGGGTTGAGCTTCATCACCGTCTTCGAATCGACCTCGCGGCTGGCCAGCACATAGGCGCCCGTGCCGTTGGCCGCGCGCGTAGCGCCGTTCTCGGTCTTGCTGGCCGTGTCCTGCGTGGTCTCGGCGCCGTTGGCCTTGGACCACTTCTCGCTCATGATGAAGAGGTTGGTCAGGTTGTCGGGGAAGATCAGGTTCGGGCCCTTGGTCTTCACCTGCACCGTGAGATCGTCCACAGCCTTGGCCTCCTCCATCGAGGACAGCAGGGACTTGACCTGGGCGTTCTCGCCCTTGGCGCGGTTCAGCGAGAAGACCACGTCGCGCGCCGTGAACGGCGTGCCGTCATGGAACTTGACGTTGGGACGCAGCTTGAACTCCCAGACCGACGGGTCGGAGGTCATCTTCCACGAGGTGGCCAGCGTGGGCACCAGCTTGCCGTCGGCCGAGCGGATGACCAGGGTTTCGTAGATCTGGTGCAGCAGCACGAAATTGGTGCCCACGTTGAAGGCATGCGGGTCCAGCGAAGTCGGATCGGAGCCGCGCGCCCAGCGCACGGTCTCGGCCTGGGCCAGCGCGGCCGAGGTCAACAGGCCTGCGGCCAGCAAAGAACTGCCCAGAATCTTCATGATCATTTGTCTGCTCCCCTGTGGATTGATTGGAAGGGCGGCGGTCATGCGACGCAGCAGCCCGGGCGCCGCAAGAAGCGGGCCATATAGGTGCGCCCCACTGTAAATAACTTTTACAGCTTGTTGAATTGATTTTTATACTTAAAAGCCATTTCCAAATAACAAGACCGCCGCCTGCGGCCCGCCATTGGCGTGCGGCCATCATGGACAGGCCAACGGCTTTGACAGCTAGTGAAAACGCGAAAGACCGCCACGGCCCACTCTGGCAAAGGTTTGCAATCGGGCACAGGTCTGCGCCGCACGGCGTGCTAATTTCAGGCCCTGTATCGAGCCTGCGGGTTGCCGCGGAAAGGAAGCATCCATGAAGACATCCATTGCCAGCGCACTGCTGTGCGCCATGCTGGGCCTGGGCGCCCTGCCCGCCCAGGCGTCGGGCCTGGGCGACTCGCTGCGCCAGGCCTCGGGCCTTGGCGGTGACAAGGCCGCCGCCAGCAGCGAAGGCGCCGGCTCCGGCCTCGGCGGCATGCTGGGTGCGGGTGCGGGGGCGGGCGGTGCGGGTGCGCTGTCCACCCTGGGCCTGAGCCCCTCGGCCACGGCCGGCAATGCGGCAGGCGTCATCTCCTACTGCATGAAGAACAACTACCTCAATGCCGACAAGGCGGCCCAGGTCAAGGACCAGTTGCTGGGCAAGCTGGGCATGCAAAAGCAGGAAGAGCCCAAGGACACGGGATTCCAGAACGGCCTGGGCGGCCTGGTCACCGGCTCCAACGGCAAGAGCTTCAGCATCGACAAGCTCAAGGGCGACCTCAAGGAAAAGGCCTGCGACTTCGTGCTGAACAACGCAAAATCGCTGATCTGACCCCCTGAGCGGCTGCGCCGCTTCCCCTTCTCGCTTCGCGGAGGGGGACGACGCCTTCGGCTGGGAGCCCCCGCCGCGAGGCGGCTCTTGCTCGGCGTCCCTGAGTTGGGCCGCGCCAGTTTCAACGGTGGCGCGCGATGCAGGCTTGCCTGGCTTGCGGGACAATGCCTGCTCTTTTTGCAGCACCCCACGCCAGCCCCTCATGCAAGCCACGCGCATCATTGCCATCCGCCACGGAGAAACCGCCTGGAATGTGGACGCCCGCATCCAGGGCCATCTGGACATTCCTCTGAACGACATGGGACTTTGGCAGGCCGCCCAGGCCGGCAAGGCCCTGGCGGGCGAGCCGGTAGCCGCCATCTACAGCAGCGACCTTCTGCGTGCCTATGTCACGGCCGAAGCCGTGGCCGCAAGCACGGGCGCATCGCTGACGGCCGACAAGGGCCTGCGCGAGCGCTGCTTCGGCAGCTTCGAGGGCCAGACCTTCAACGATATCGAGGCGTCCCACCCGGAGGATGCGCTGCGCTGGCGCAAGCGCGATCCCGAGTTCGTGCCCGCAGGCGGAGGCGAGTCGCTGCTGATGCTGCGCGACCGCATCTCGGCCACGGTGAACCGGCTGGCCAGTGGCCATCCCGGCGAGCAGATCGTGATCGTGGCGCATGGCGGCGTGATGGATGTGCTCTACCGCCTGGCCACGCACCAGGAAGTGCAGGCGCCCCGCACCTGGGCGCTGGGCAACGCGGCCATCAACCGCCTGCTGTGGACGCCCCAGGGCCTGGGCCTGGTCGGCTGGGGCGATGTGCAGCACCTGGAAGGCGGTGCGCGCGACGAGGTTTTCAGCTAAGCACCCGCACGGGGAAGGGCGCCGCAGCGCACCTCCCCGCCGCTTGTCGCTTACCAGTTGTCGTCGTCCTTCTTGCCGACCGGGGCATCGGCCTCCTTGGCGGGCGATGCCGCGCGGCGTGCTGCGGGCGGTTGTGCGGCACGGGCCGGTGCGGCCTGGAGCTCACCGGCCGCGGCCGTATCACCTGATGCAGCCTGTGCGGCCAGCACGGGCGCAGCGGATGCTTTCAGTACTTCACGCACCTGCAGCCCGCCCGGTGGCAGGTCTTCCATGCCGCCGCGCATGTTCTCCAGGTGGCCATAGGAGAGGTTGGGGGTCACGCGATCGACCACCAGTTCGCAGCACGGTGACTCCAGGCGCCCCAGGCTTTGCCCGGTCTGCGGGTCCTTCATTTCCTTGCCCATGGCCACCACCTGGTAGCGCGCGCCCTCCTTCACGGCCTGGCCGCCCTGGCTCAGCACCACGCTTTCGCCATCGCGGGCGACCACGGTCAGCGGAAAGGTGCGCTGCAGGATGGAGCTGACCACGCCGGCGACCAGCGCATCGCTCATGTCGGTCATGACCTTGTTGCCATCCACGCCCGCGCCCAGCGTGGTCGGTGCCGTGGAAGGGGCGGAGCCGCGCAGCGAATCCGAGGCCGTGACCTGGCGCGTGGCCACGTTCACCAGCTTCTGCGACAGGGCCCAGCCGCCCGAGTAGCTCACCAGTTGGCGGTCGCTGGTCTTGAGCTGGCGGGCATGGCGGTTGTAGGCAAAGCTGCTGACGCGGGCGCTCCACACCAGATCGGCGCTGGCGGCCTGGGACAGCTTGGCCAGCTCGGCGCTGGGCGCCTGGCCCGTGGCGATGATGGCCAGTTCCTGCTCGATCTCGGGGCTGAATTCGCGGTCCAGTACGGCAAAGCGGCCTGTCTGCACCAGGGCGTCGCTGATGCGTTGCCTCAGCGTTGCACCCACCTCGGCGGCGGAAACGCTGCGGTCGCCCATGGGCAGCGAGGCCTGCTCGAAGCGCACCGGCCCCACAACGACCTTGATCTTCTGCATCTCGGCCGAAGGCTTGAACTTGGAAATGTTGGCCTTGATGGTGTACTTGTAGCGCTTGGCCCAGGGCTTGGGTTCTTCCAGATCCACCACCTGGACCGACTGGATGACGCCACCGGACTTTTGCTTGACCACCTCGGCGAAGGCGCTGGCACGCAGCGAGGCGGCGTCCTGCCCCAGCGCCACGTCGAGGCCGTACTTGGCCGTGACCGAGGCGGACTGGATCACGGCGCCATTGACCTGCAGCAGCGCCATCTGCAGCGCCTGCGCCATGGCTTCGCCAGGGGACTGGCCCAGGCCGATGACCTGGACCTCGACGGTCTCCAGCCTGCCCACGTCGGGCACGGGTGGGGCGACGCTTTGGGGTTGTTCAGGCGCGTCGGTCCTGGGCTGCTCGGATGGCTTGTCGCCACAGCCGGACATGGCGGCGCAGGCAGCCACGACGGCCGCAATGATGCGGGTACGCATAGAAAGTGCTCCTTGCCTGTACCGGATCACAGCTTGAGCGTGCCCAGCGCGGCCGTGGCGTCAGCCGCATTGGCCGGCACCTCGATGTCGTTGGCCCGCGCGAAGGCGATGGCCGTCTGCACGGTGCTGAACAGGTCGGAGGCCGAGCCGGGGAACTTGGACACCACCCAGGCCGCGGAGGTGAGCTTGGTCAGCTGCATGGGGTTGGCGCTTTGCAGGCTCTTGCCCATGACCGACACATCCTTGCCCATGCCGGCGTACTTCACGCTGCCGTTGACCAGGTGCACCAGCCCCTCGGCGAAGGTGGCCTTGGACGCGGCATCAAGCACGGGCTTCTTCGCCATGGACTCGGCAATCGCGCCGCTGGTGTCCGAGACCACCTTGTTGCCATCGCCCAGCGCGCCGATGGTGGCGCCATCGCCCAGGCTGTCCGCCGTGCTGGCGGCGCTGGCAGCCTGCTCCTTCAGGCCCAGGGCCGTGGCCATCTTGGCATTGGCGCTGAGCACCTCCTTGCTGGCGCCCACATAGCTGCGCACCAGGGCGTCGCCCTGGCCGGCCACGTCGGCAGAGCCGCTGCCGCCCATGAGCTTGCCGACACCCGGGATGGAGGGCATGGAGAACTGTGCCTGTGTCAGGGCGGGGCTGCACATGGCGGCGGCAACGGCGACGGTGGTGAAGAGCTTTTTCATGGAGATGGACTCGGGTTGCAGCAGTCCGTGAACGCGGACGGCGAAGATAAAAACGAGGAAAGCGTGGAAAACGTGGAAAGCGAGGAAAGCGAAAGAACGGAAAAAAGGTCCGGCTGCATGGCAGCCGGACCTTGGAAGCCGCAGCGCTCAGCGCAGGCCCAGATTGGTGACTTGGCTGGTGAGATCGCGGGCCGCGTTGTTGGCGGCCAGCTTCAGCGCGTTGTTGCGCGCCTCATCCTCGGACGGACCCATGCCCGCGTACAGCACGGGGCCGACGGCGGCAATCGTGTCGGGAATGGTCTGGGCGATGTCCAGGATCTTGGCGTTGACCGTCACGCTCACGCGCATCAGGCCGGTCTGGGGATCGGGTTCGCCCATGCCCACATCCAGCGTGCCCAGGGCGATGTAGGGAATCTGCGCCGTGCGCATGCCGGCCACCATGGCCGCCAGCGTCGAGGGCTGCAGGTCCATGCCGCTCTTGTAGTCGTTCTCCACGGCCGCGACCTTGAAGTGGCCGCCGGTGTAGGGCTCCACCATGGCAGCCTCTGACACCTTGAAGCCGGCCTTGGCGAAGTTGGAGGAAAAGACCTGGGACAGGTTGGCGCTGGGGATCACGCGCCAGGTGGACTCGGCCGAGCGTCGCGTCGTGCTGCCGCCGGTCTCGGAAGTGCGGCTGCTCTTGACCGAGGCGGTGCCCGAGGTCGCCGTGGAGGCATTCGTGCTGATGCGTCCGCCACGGATGGATTCACCCTCGCTGCCCTTTTCGGAAGCGCTGACCTGGGCCTTGACGTCCTCGGTCTCGTCCACGCGCTTGTAGACGCGGTCATCGAAGGACTTGGTCGTGGCCACCTGGCGCGAGACGAACATGAAGGCCAGCGGCGACCGGCCTGCGGGACCGCCCCTGGCCACGGCCGAGTTGGCCTTGACGGCATTGCGCAGATTGGCCACGTTCAGCGCCACGCGCACGGAGACCGTGTACTGCTTTCTGTCGGCGTTGTCCTCTTCGCTGAGCACGGTGTGCTCAAGGATATAGCGATCGGGATTGGCCAGGATCTTGTCGCGCACGGCGTCGAAATTCTCGGCCTCCGACTGGCCGGCTTCGGCGTAGTAGAACTCCACGGCCTTGAGCTGGGCCGCCATCAGCGCACGCTCCTTGTCCTGCGGGCTGACCTTTGAATCCTGGTAGCTGACCGAGGCCTTGCCGCGTGCCTGCTGCACCTGCGCGCCCGCACCGGCCGCGAACAGCGCCATGGAAAGGCACAGGAGGATTTTCTGGATTACTTGCATAGATTCATCAGGTCTTTTGTTTTGACAATTTGCGCTTCGATGTCGCTCTCGGCAGCAGCCGACTTGAGCCAGTCATTGCCCCGTCCAGCCGCCACCGTCTCGGCCAGCTTCACGAAAAGGCCGTTGAGCGAGTCATAGAACGCCGGAAAATCATCGACATGGGTTTGCGTGGAAGGCACCACCTTCACTTCCGCATTCTTCAGCGAGGCACCGAGAAACACCGGCCCATTGGGTTGCTGGATGCGCATATCGGCAAAGGTGCCGTAGACATAGCTGGTGCCGGCGCTGGATTCCTTGAACTTGAGCTTCTTGAATCCCTTGAAATCGACGCTGATGGCGTAGTCGGCACTGGGCAGCTGCAGCGTGTAGACCTCTCCGTCAAGCACCTGCATGCGCATCACATTGCCCACGGCATAGCCCATGGCAAAAGGAATGATGGGCACACCAATGCGGCTGGAAATGGCCTCGCCCACGATATCGGCGGCCCAGGTCTTGTGCACCTGCGGGTCCTGCAGATAGCCGGGCAGCATCTCGGCCATGGCGGCGGGAATCTGGATATCGGTGACCTGCAGGAAACGCGGAGTCTGCGAGGGCACGGTGGCCGTGGCCAGCACCTGGGCAAAACGGCCGAAGATGCCGGGCTTGCCTCCCGTGCCTTCGTATACCTTGGTCACGCGCTCCATGATTTCCTCTTGCGACGGCTCGTGGCGCAGGTTGTCGATGAAGGCAAAGCTCAGTGGATACGAACGCACCGCCGTCATGGACTTGAAGTCGAAAAACAGGGCCTGTCCACGAATCAGGATGAACAGCTTGCGCACGCCGCCAAAGCTTTCCACGGAGACCGTCTCGGAATTGAGCACCAGAGAAACCACCAGGGCCTGGTCGCGCCCCTTGAGCTCATCGATGGGATTGGTGGATATCTGCAGATGCTGTGCAGGCGCCTGCTGCACGAATGCCAGTGCCCGCGCATAGGCACTGTGCCCGGCGGCCTTCAGGCGGCTCTCATACTGCTTTGAATAAGGGAATCGCTGCTGCTGCGAACTGGCGTCGCCCGAATAGGCGACTCCCGCAAAAGTGACAGTGGGCCGGTCCTCGGCCATTGCAGCTCCCGACGCTGCAAGCGCAAAAAGCCAGAGCCATGCCATGGCCCGGCGCATGATTTTCTCCACCCCCACACCGCCCCCTTAAAAATGTAAGCGGAGGGTAACAGATTTCACACACCAATACGTGGCACTCGGCGCACAAAGGCGACTGCAGACAATGCCGCCGATTTCACCGGCCCTGTCTTCATTCAATGGAAAAAAGCGGTCACCCGCTGACCGCCAGCGCGGCCTATTCCACCTGGATATTGGCGGACTTGACGATCTGCGTGTAGCTCGCCTTTTCCTTTTTCAGGAACTGGGCGAACGTGGCCGGCGTGCCCGAGCCGGGCGTGGCGCCACTGTCCTGCAGGCGCTTGCGGACCTCGGGCAGCTTCAGCACCTCGGCCAGTTCGGCGGCCAGGCGGCTGACCACGGGTTCGGGCGTGCGGGCGGGGGCGAACAGGCCGGTCCAGGCTTCCAGCTCGAAGCCCTTCAAATCAGGCGCCTCCGCAAAGCTCATGACCTCGGGAATCACGTCGATGCGCTGTGCCGAGGTCACGCCCACGCCTTCCAGCTTTTTCTGCTGCACCAGCGGCGTGGCGCCGGTGGTCATCAGAATGCCCAGATCGACCTGGCCGCCCATGACCTCGCTGGTCACCTGGGCCACGCCGCGATAGGGCACATGGACCAGGCGGATGCGGGCGCGCTCCTGCAGCCGTTCCATGGCCAGGTGCAGCACCGTGCCCACACCCGGCGTGGCATAGGTCAGCGCGCCGGGCCGGGCGCGGGCCATGCTGATCAGCTCGTTGAGGTTGTGCACCGGCAGGCCCGGGCGGGCCACGATCACCATGGGCGCTGCGGTGACCAGGCCCACGGGCGCCAGATCGCGCTCGGCGTCATACCGCACCGAAGAGTTCACCAGTTGCGCAATGCTCACCGGCCCGTCAAAGCCCAGCAGCAGCGTATAGCCATCGGCGTGCGAGCGCGCCACCTTGCTCACGCCCAGCACGCCGCCGGAGGCCGGCACGTTGTCCACCACCACCGACTGATGCAGCCGCGCACCCAGCTTTTCGGCGATCAGCCGCGCCGTGGCGTCCACATCGCTGCCCGCGCCAAAGGGCACGATCAGGGTGATGGGCCCGGCTGCCGGCCAGGGCTTGCCCGCGCCCGGCGCGGCATGGGCGGCGGGTGCAGCGGCAAGGGCCGCAGCCAGTGAGGCGGCAGCCGATAGCAGGGAGCGGCGGGACAAGGGCATGGGGCTTGGGCATGCAAGGCGCATGCCGGCAAAGGCGGTGCGGGCTGGCGATGGCCTGCAGGGCAAGCACGTCCAGCGCGTGGAAAGCGGGCGATTCTGCCATAGGGCGCAATTTTCCTGCCACGTGCTTGCCATGAAGCCCCATTTATTGCAATCCGTTTCAACCCTTGTGATTCCGTGTCCTAGGGTTCACGCCTAAGGCGCCGCACAACGGCCCTGTCCAGAATTGACGGGCCATGATGCCCTCACCCAGCCAAATCATCGTCTTCGCCACGCCGGCCTTTTTGCTGCTGATCGCGCTGGAATGGGGCGTGAGCCTGTGGCGCGGGCGCAATGCCTACCGGCTGGCCGATGCCGTCAGCTCCATCAGCCTGGGCATGCTCAGCCAGACCAGCGCCGTCTTCACCCAGCTGCTGCGCATAGGTCTGTACACACTGGCCTTCGATCATGTGGCGCTGTGGCGCAACGACGCCTTCTGGACCAGCATTCCCGGCTGGCTGCTGGCCCTGCTGCTCTATGACTTCTGCTACTACTGGCTGCACCGCATGGGCCATGAGGTGGCCGTGCTGTGGGCAGCCCACGCCGTGCACCACCAGAGCCAGGACTACAACCTGTCGACGGCGCTGCGCCAGACCAGCTCGGGCGCGCTGCTGGGCTGGCTGTTCTACCTGCCCATGGCGCTGGCCGGCGTGCCGCCGCTGGTGTTTGCCATCGTGGGCCTGATCGATCTGCTCTACCAGTTCTGGGTCCATACCGAGCAGGTGCGGCGCCTGGGCTGGTTCGACCGCTGGTTCTGCGCACCCAGCAACCACCGCGTGCACCACGCCGTCAATGACTGCTACCTGGACAGGAACTACGGCGGCATACTCATCGTCTGGGACCGCATGTTCGGCACCTTCAAGCCCGAGGACGACAGCGAGCCCTGCGTCTACGGCACGCGCGGCCTGCTGCAAAGCTGGGATCCGCTGTGGGCCAACGCCGTGGTGTACCGGCAACTCATCCATGACAGCTGGCATGCGCGGCGCTGGGGCGACAAGCTGCGCGTCTGGCTCAAGCCGCCCGGGTGGCGCCCTGCCGATGTGGCGCAGCGCTTTCCCAGGCCGGCCTTCGACCTGGACGCGCACCGCGTGCTCTACGCACCCGACATGCAGCGCAGCCTGCGCTGGTTTGCGGGCCTGCAGTTCGTGGCGCTAATCGCCGGGGTGTCGCTGTTTCTGTGGCATGCCGACCAGTCCTCGACGGCGCGCAATGCGCTGTGGTTTGGCGTGCTGCTGGCCTGCCAATGGGCACTGGGCGCGGCCATGCAGGGGCGCATCAGCCTATGGGTGGCCCTGGCCATCGAGGCCGGCGCGCTGGCCACCGCCACCAGCGTGCTGGACATGCTGCACTGGCACTGGCTGTTCAAGCCGCTGGCCATGGTCTTGGCGCTGATCGCCGTCATGCAGCTGTGGCGCGGCAGCACGGCCTTCTCGGCACTGGCGAAACCCGCGCGCGGCGCCTGCTGGCTGGCCGCGGCACTGGCGGCATCCCTGGCGGGCGACGTGTTCCTGATGCTGCCCGATCTGTTCATCCCGGGCCTTGCCAGCTTCCTGCTGGCCCACCTGGCCTATATCGTGCTGCTGCGCCAGGACGCACCCTGGTTTGCACACCGGCCCTCGCTGGCCGCCACGCTGGCCCTGGGCGCGGGCATGTATGCCGTGCTCTGGCAGGGCGGCCTGCCCGCCGCGCTGCGCCTGCCCGTGGCCGCCTATGTGCTGGTCATTGCGCTGATGGCGGCCCAGGCCCTGGGCCGCGCGCGGCATCTGGGCGGCAAGGCGGCCTGGCAGGTGGCCATGGGTGCCTGCTTCTTCATGGCCAGCGACTCGCTGCTGGCCATCAACCGATTTGTGCAGCCCTTCGACGGTGCGCAAGCCGGCGTGCTGTCCACCTACTACGCGGCACAACTGCTGATCGTGCAGGGCTGGCTGGCCCGTCGCGCATCGACATCAGGGTTGACCCGAAGCAGCTCGCAAGGCACAATCGAGGGATCGCATTTTCAGGAGTCCTCCGTGGACAGTGCCAGTTCAACCAGTGACAAACAGCGCGCCGCAATGGCTTCGCTGCTGGCTGACTGACCGACTCCTGTGATGGGAGCGGCCATGTCGGTCGGCTTCCATCCATTGCTGCGTTTCCCCTTGGATCTTCGCGCCGCCTGGCGCTGCAGTGGCGCTTGGCCTGCATCAGGCACGCCGCTCCTGCACCGAAGATTCCAATGGCTGTTGATCACTGACCGCGTGCCCGTGTGGCTGCCATCGAGCAGCGCCCGGCCCACGCTGCTTGACGGCCCTGCCTACGGCGGTCTTCCTGGTTCGCCAAGGAGAAAGCCATGTCCACACCGTTCGTCCGCCCCGCAATGCAACGCCTGCAGCCTGCCACTGCCGCGCCCTGCCCTGGCGCCACCGGCACGCGCGTGGCTGCCTCCCAGGCAGCAATGCAGGCCAAGGCACAGGCACAGATGCAAGCCCAGGCCCCTTCGGCCATGGAGCACGCCATGCACCTGGACCTGCAGACCCACTGGCCCACGCACCGCATCCGCAGCTTTCTGAGCCTGCAGCCGCGCTGAGCGCGCCGCCCGCCTTGTCCGTCCCCTCGTCAGAAAGGAGCTCCCCCATGGACCCCGATCCGAGTCGATCTTGCCCTGACCCCTCCGATACGGTCCGGCCGCACATGCCTGCGGCCCTTCCGCCTCATCCCAAGGCCCCGGCCGGGAGACCCGCGCACGTCCATTGACGGATAGGTGCCGGGCTTCTTTCGGCCGCAACGAAAGAAGCCCGCCATGCAACACGTCATCACCGCGCTGCGCACCACGCCGGCAACCACGCCCGCCACAGCACCCGTCTCCGCACGCGCCAGCCACACCTCCCGCGCCAGCACCCTGCAGCTGGCCCTGCAAGCCGCCATTGCGGCACGCCACACCGGACAACTGCACGCCCTGCTGCAGCAACACGGTCCTGATCTCTTCGCTCACGCACTCGTGGCGCTCACGCAGCGCCAGCAGGCCGACGTTCTGTCACTGCTGGCGGCGCAGGAGCGCGCCGAGGTCTACCGCCACCTGCCTGCCCATGCGCGGCGCCAATGGCTGCAGTCGGCCACCGTGGCCCGCCCGCCGCTGCGCCGCCGCCTGCTGTGCGCCTGCCAGCGCAACTGGCACTGGCTGCGCGCCACCCTTCGTTCGAGCCAGGCCTGAGCCGCCAGGGAGGTCCCCATGAAAAGCCTCAAGCACCTGTTCCAGGCGTTTCTGCGCAGCCGCCACGCCCTGGGGCTGTTCCGGCGCAATGCCCTGCCCTCGGGCACGGCCGTGCACCACTCGCGCTCGGTATCGCCGACCCTCACGCGCGAGCTGCTGCGCGCCTCGCGCGATGACATTGCCGCCGTGCTGGCGCGCACCGGCTCCAGCGAAGACGGCCTGACCCGCGAGCAGGCCCGCGCCGCGCTCACGCGTCTGGGCCCCAACGAGGTCGAGCACGAAAAGCCGCTGCCCGGCTGGCTGCACCTGTGGTACTGCTACCGCAATCCCTTCAACCTGCTGCTGACGCTGCTGGCCGTGGTCTCCTACGCCACCGAGGACATGAAGGCCACGGTCGTCATCGCCTCCATGGTGCTGCTGTCCACGCTGCTGCGCTTTGTGCAGGAAGGCCGCTCCAACCGCGCCGCCGCACGGCTCAAGGCCATGGTCAGCAGCACGGCCACGGTGCTGCGCCGCAATGGCGGCCCCACGGCGCCGGCAGATGCCGACTCCGCAGACGCCCCGCACAGCGGCTTCGGCCAGCAGGCGCGCCGCTACGAGGTGCCACTGCGCGAGGTCGTGCCTGGCGATTTCGTGGTGCTGTCGGCCGGGGACATGATTCCTGCCGACTGCCGCGTGCTCAGCGCCAAGGACCTGTTCGTGAGCCAGTCCGCCATGACCGGCGAATCCCTGCCCGTGGAAAAGCGCGCCGACGCCAGTGCATCGAATGGCACCGGCGTGCTGGACGCCAGCAACCTGCTGTTCATGGGCACCAACGTGGTCTCGGGCACGGCGCTGGCCGTGGTGCTGGCCACGGGCAACCGCAGCTACTTCGGCACCATTGCCACGCGGGTGACCTCCAACGACCGCGCGCCCACGGCCTTCGAGACCGGGGTCAACAGCGTCAGCTGGCTGCTGATCCGCTTTGCGGCCGTGATGGTGCCCGTGGTGCTGTTCATCAATGGCTACACCAAGGGCGACTGGGCCGAGGCCTTCCTGTTCGCGCTGTCCGTGGCCGTGGGCCTGACGCCCGAGATGCTGCCCATGATCGTGACCTCCACCCTGGCCAAGGGCGCCGTGGTGCTGTCGCGGCGCAAGGTCGTGGTCAAGCGGCTGGACGCCATCCAGAACTTCGGTGCCATGGACGTGCTGTGCACCGACAAGACCGGCACGCTGACCCAGGACCGCATCGTGCTGGAGCGCCACACCGACGCCTTCGGCCAGCCCTGCGACGAGACGCTGCGCTTCGCCTACCTCAACAGCCACTACCAGACGGGCCTGAAGAACCTGCTCGACCATGCCGTGCTGGAACACGTGGAGCTGCACACCCAGATGCGCCTGGCCGAGGACTACCGTAAGGTCGATGAGATCCCCTTCGACTTCGAGCGCCGCCGCATGTCCGTGGTGGTGGCCGAGCGCAACCACCACCACGAGCTGATCTGCAAGGGCGCGGTCGAGGAGATCCTGGGCGCCTGCACCCGCCTGCGCGAAGGCGACGGCACGCGCCCGCTGGACGAGGAGCAACTGGCCCGCGTGCGCCGCGTGACGCGCGAGCTCAACCGCGAGGGCCTGCGCGTGGTCGCCGTGGCCATGAAGGAAGTGCCGCCGCACAAGAGCGACTACGGCGTGGCCGACGAGTCGGAGCTGACCCTGATCGGCTACATCGCCTTCCTGGACCCACCGAAGGAAACCACGGCCGAGGCGCTGGCCGCCCTGGCCGCGCACGGCGTGGCCGTCAAGCTGCTGACCGGCGACAACGAACTGGTGGCCGCCAAGGTCTGCCGCGATGTGGGGCTGTCCGCAGACCACATCATCCTGGGCACGCAGATCGAGCACATGAACGACGAGATGCTGCGCCAGACGGTGGAGCGGCACCAGCTGTTCGCCCGGCTCACGCCGCTGCACAAGGAGCGCATCGTGCATGCGCTGCGCGCCAACGGCCACATCACCGGCTTCATGGGCGACGGCATCAACGACGCCCCGGCCCTGCGCGCGGCCGACATCGGCATCAGCGTGGACAGCGCCGTGGACATCGCCAAGGAAGCGGCCGACATCATCCTGCTGGAAAAAAGCCTGATGGTGCTGGAGCAGGGCGTGATCGAGGGCCGGCGCACCTTCAGCAACATGCTGAAGTACATCCGCATGACGGCCAGCTCCAACTTCGGCAACGTGTTCTCGGTGATGGTGGCCTCGGCCTTCATCCCCTTCCTGCCCATGCTGCCGCTGCACCTGCTGGTGCAGAACCTGCTGTACGACCTCTCGCAGATCGCCATCCCCTTCGACAACGTGGACGACGAACTGGTGCGCCAGCCGCTGCGCTGGAACCCGGCCGACCTGGGCCGCTTCATGGTGTTCTTCGGGCCCATCAGCTCGCTGTTCGACATCCTGACCTTCGCGCTGATGTGGTTCGTCTTCGCCGCCAACACGCCCGAGCAGCAGACGCTGTTCCAGTCGGGCTGGTTCGTCATCGGGCTGCTCACGCAGACGCTGATCGTGCACATGATCCGCACGCCCAAGATCCCCTTCCTGCAAAGCCGCCCGTCCTGGCCGCTGCTGCTGGCCACGGCGGCCGTGATGGCGGCCGGCATCTTCCTGCCGATGGGGCCGCTGGCCGGCTACTTCAAGCTGCAGGCGCTGCCGGCGGCCTACTTCCCGTGGATGATTGCCATATTGCTGGGCTACGCTTGCCTGGCCACGCTGCTCAAGCGTGTCTACATCCGCCGCTACGGCTGGCAGTGACGCACCCTTCAACGCTCCTTCAACCCATTCACCAGGAAAGCCCGGAACCCCATGCAGGCCCTGCAGAACCTCAACCCCGGCGCCATGCTGGACACCTTCGTCAGCCTGACCACGGCCTTCGTGTTCGGCGCCCTCATCGGCCTGGAGCGCCAGGTGCGCCAGCGCACGGCGGGGCTGCGCACCAACACCCTGGTCGCCGTGGGCGCGGCCGTCTTCGTGGACCTGGCCGTGCGCCTGGGCGGGGCCGAGGGCGCCACGCGCGTGGTGGCCTACGTGGTCTCGGGCGTGGGCTTCCTGGGCGCGGGCGCCATCATGAAGGAAGGGGCCAACATCACCGGGCTGAACACGGCGGCCACGCTGTGGGGCTCGGCCGCCGTGGGCGCCTGCGCGGGCGCCAGCCTGGTGGCCGAGGCCGGCCTGGCCACGCTGTTCGTGCTGGCCAGCAACACCTTGCTGCGCCCCGTGGTCAACCGCATCAACCGCCGCCCGGTGGATGACGAATCCACGGAGTCGACCTACTACGTCTACGCCATCTGCCACCGCGGCGCCCAGGGCGATGTGCGCGAGCAGATGCTGGAGCTGCTGGAGAACGCCAGCTACCCCGTGCGCGGCGTGGAAACCCACGCCTTCGGCCCGCAGGACACGGAGATCGAGGCCATGCTCTACGCCACCTCGGTGGACTCCGACGAGCTCGACCGCGTGATCGCCGCCATCGAGGCCCTGCCCGGCGTGCTGCAGGCCTTCTGGAACGCCGGCACGGAGGAGTGAGCCTGCGTCAGCTGGCGTCGTCGCCTGGCACGGGAAGGCCCAGGTGGCGGTACGCCGCCTGGGTCGCCATGCGCCCGCGCGGCGTGCGCTGCAAAAAGCCCTGCTGGATCAGGTAGGGCTCGATCACATCCTCGATGGTGCCCGCTTCCTCGCCGATGCTGGCCGCGATGTTGTCCAGGCCCACGGGGCCGCCGTCGAAGCGGTGCACCACGGCCTCCAGCAGCTTGCGGTCCATGATGTCGAAGCCCTGGGGATCGACATCGAGCATGGCCAGCGCACGGTCGGCCAGCTCGCGCGTGATGCTGCCGTCGCCGCGCACATCGGCATAGTCGCGCACGCGGCGCAGCAGGCGGTTGGCAATGCGCGGCGTGCCGCGCGAGCGGCGCGCGATCTCGAAGGCGCCCTCGTCATCGATGGGCGCGTTCAACAGGCCTGCACTGCGCCGCACGATGCGCGCCAGCTCCTCGGCCGTATAGAACTCCAGCCGCGCCACGATGCCGAAGCGGTCGCGCAGCGGGTTGGTCAGCATGCCCGCGCGCGTGGTGGCGCCCACCAGCGTGAACGGCTGCAGGTCCAGCTTGATGGAGCGTGCGGCCGGGCCCTCGCCGATCATGATGTCGATCTGGTAGTCCTCCAGCGCCGGGTAGAGGATTTCCTCGACCACGGGCGACAGGCGGTGGATCTCGTCGATGAACAGCACATCGTTGGCTTCGAGGTTGGTCAGCAGCGCCGCCAGGTCCTTGGGCTTTTCCAGCACGGGGCCGCTGGTCTGGCGCAGATTCACGCCCAACTCGGCCGCGATGATGTGCGACAGCGTGGTCTTGCCCAGGCCCGGCGGGCCGAACAGCAGCACATGGTCCAGCGCCTCATTGCGCTTTCGGGCCGCGCCGATGAAGATCTCCAGCTGCTCGCGCGCCTTGGCCTGGCCCACGTACTCCTGCAGCAGCTTGGGGCGCAGGGCGCGCTCCATGGCCTCTTCCCCGCGCGAGACCGGCGCTGCCGAAATCATGCGCGGCTTGTCCGGTGCCTTGTCTGGCGGGAAGCCGCCCTGCGCAAAGCCGCCCTGCCCGAAATCGTCGGTATGGATGCTCATGCGCCGCTCACTTGGCCAGCGCCTTCAGCGCCAGCTTGATGCCTTCGGTCACGCCCACGTCGGGCGGCAGCTTCTTGAGCGCGGCGGCCGCATCCTTGTCGGAATAGCCCAGCGCCATCAGCGCCTGCACGATGTCGTTCTGATCGTTGTTCACGAACAGCGACTGCGCGCCCGTATCGGCGCCGATCTTGCCCTTGAGCTCCAGCAGCAGGCGCTCGGCCGTCTTCTTGCCGATGCCCGGCACCTTGACCAAGCGGCCCACCTCCTGCAGCGTCACGGCCTGCGCCAGGTCCTCCACGCTCATGCCGCTGAGCACCGACAGCGCCATGCGCGGGCCGATGCCGGTGATCTTGATCAGCTCGCGGAACGCCTGGCGCTCGCTGTGCGTGCCAAAGCCGTACAGAAGCTGCGCATCCTCGCGCACCACGAAGTGCGTCAGCAGGCTGACCTTGGCCCCACTGGCGGGCAGGTTGTAGAAGGTGCTCATGGGCACCTGCACCTCGTAGCCCACGCCGCCGCAGTCCACCAGCACCTCGGGCGGGTTTTTTTCCAGCAGCGTTCCTGTCAATTTGCCTATCATTGGTGTCCTTTGCCGCCCTGGGGGCGGCTTTTCATGCCCGTCCGCAACCGAACGCCGGCCCATTCACAGGGTATGGCACCACGCCCTCGCGCTGGCCGCCGCCCGGAATCTCTGGAATTATCCGCGTGATCCTGCGCCACACCTTCACACCCCACGACAACAACCGGTTGAGCCACGTCTGCGGCCCGGCCGACGCGCACCTGCGCACCATCGAGATCGCAATGGGCGTCAAGATCGCCCACCGCCACGAGCAATTCAAGATCGACGGCCCCAAGGCCAAGGCCAACGACGCCCTGGAGCTGCTGCAGGCCCTCTACGAGATGGCCGACGACCCCATCCTGGACGACTCCCTGCAACTGATGCTGGCCGGTGATACCGAACTCATCGAGCAGCCCCAGGACGCCATCCAGCTGTCCACGCGCCGCCCCGACCTGCGCGCGCGCACGGCCAACCAGTCGGCCTACCTGGAGAACATCGCCCGCCACGACATCACCTTCGGCATCGGCCCGGCGGGCACCGGCAAGACCTACCTGGCCGTGGCCTGCGCCGTGGATGCGCTGGAGCGCAGCGCCGTGCAGCGCATCGTGCTCACGCGCCCGGCCGTGGAAGCGGGCGAGCGCCTGGGCTTTCTGCCCGGCGACCTCACGCAGAAGGTCGACCCCTACCTGCGCCCGCTGTACGACGCGCTCTACGACCTCATGGGCTACGAGAAGGTGCAAAAGGCCTTCGAGCGCAATGTGCTGGAGATCGCGCCGCTGGCCTTCATGCGCGGGCGCACGCTGAACAACGCCTTCGTCATCTTGGACGAGGCGCAGAACACCACGCCCGAGCAGATGAAGATGTTCCTCACGCGCATCGGCTTCGGCGCCCGCGCCGTGGTCACGGGCGACGTCAGCCAGATCGACCTGCCCAAGGGCGCCCTGAGCGGCCTGATCGATGCCGAGCGCGTCTTGAAGCGCGTCAAGGGCATCGCCATCAACCACTTCACCAGCGCCGACGTGGTGCGCCACCCGCTGGTGGCACGCATCGTGGACGCCTACGACGCACGCGGCCAGGCCCCTGCGCGCCGTGCCGCACCGCGCCTTGCCGCGCATTGATCCCGACAGCCACAGCAGACGCCCGCCCACGGGCGCCCCAAAGCACACGCCCAAGCTCACGCCCACGCCTCCTCCCATGTCCCTGAACCAACTGCAACTGTCCCTGCAATTCGCGCGCTTTGCCGAGGCACCTGTCCACCGCGCCGTGCTGTCCCGCAGCAAGGTCACGCGCTGGATACGCCACGCCCTGGCCGTCGATGCCGAAATCACCGTGCGCATCGTCGACGCCGATGAAGGCCAGCAGCTCAACCGCGAATACCGCCAGAAGGACTACGCCACCAACGTCCTGACCTTCGACTACCAGCAGGAGCCCACGGCCATGGCCGACCTGGTGCTGTGCGCCCCCGTGGTCGAGCGCGAGGCGCGCGAGCAGAACAAGACGCTGGAGGAGCACTACGCCCACCTGCTGGTGCACGGCACGCTGCATGCCCAGGGCTGGGACCATGAGACCAGCGAGCAGGACGCCGAGGAAATGGAAGCCTACGAGACCGAGATCATGGTCGAGCTGGGCTTTGCCGACCCCTACGCCAAGTAGGCCCCGCGCGGGCCTCAGCGCGCCGTATCGATGACGACCCGGCCGCGCACCTGGCCGGCAAGCAGCCTGGGCGCCAGCGCAACCGCATCGGCCAGGCCCGCCTCTTCGGTATTGCGCTCCAGCACCTCGCGCGGCAGTTCGGCAGCCAGCCGCGCCCAGGCCTGCTCACGCCGCGCCTGCGGCGCATAGACGCTGTCGATGCCCAGCAGCGACACGCCGCGCAGGATGAACGGCGCCACGGAAGCCGGCAGGTCCAGCCCCTGGGCCAGTCCGCAGGCCGCCACGCAGCCGCCGTAGCGCAGGCTGGCGCACACATTGGCCAGCGTATGGCTGCCCACGCTGTCCACGGCCGCCGCCCAGACCTCCTTTTGCAGCGGCTTGCCGGGCGCATCCAGGCTGCTGCGCTCCACGATCCGCGCCGCGCCCAGCGCCTTCAGGTGCTCGGCCTGTTCGGGCCGCCCGGTGCCGGCGTGCACCTCGAAACCCAGGCGCGACAGCAGGGCCACGGCAATGCTGCCCACGCCGCCATTGGCCCCCGTCACCAGCACCGGGCCGCTGGAAGGCGTGATGCCATGCGCCTGCAGCGCCATCACGCACAGCATGGCCGTATAGCCTGCCGTGCCTATGGCCATGGCATCCCGTGCGCTGAAGGCCTCGGGCCGGCGGATCAGCCAGTCGCCGTTCACGCGCGCCTGCTGGGCGAGCCCGCCCCAGTGGGTCTCGCCCACGCCCCAGCCGTTGAGCAGCACGGCATCGCCGGGCTGGAAACGCGCGTCCTCGCTGTCCAGCACCGTGCCGGCCAGGTCGATGCCCGGCACCATGGGGAACTGGCGCACCACGGGCGAGCGCCCCGTGATGGCCAGTGCATCCTTGTAGTTGAGCGTGGAATGCGAGACGGCCACGCGCACCGCGCCGGCGGGCAGGCTGGCTTCGTCCAGCTCCACACACTCGGCACGGGTTTCACGCGGTACGGGTTGGGTCAGCAGCAAGGCTTTGAACATGGGGTCTCCAGCAAGGCAGTGGCAAAGGAATCCAAAGGCAATCAGGACTGCGGCGCGCCCAGCACGCCGCTGCGGCACAGGCGGGCAATGGCCTCGTCCGCCATCCCCAGTTCCCGCAGCAGCGCGAGATTGCCATCGCCCAGGGCGGGGGCCGGCGCACCCGGCAGGGGCTCGGCATCCATCCACCGGAACCCCAGTCCCGGAGTGTCCACCGCAGCGCCGCCGGCGCCATAGCTCACAGGTGACACGGTGCCGACGGCGCGGGCCTCGCCCAGGAATTCACCCAGGCGCCGCACCCTGGCGGCAGGCACGCCCACGGCGTTGAGCCGGGCTTCCATGTCCCGTGCGTTGCGTGCGGCGAAGGCCTCGGCCAGACATGCCTGCAGTCGCTGCAGCGCGGACGCATCACGCGCGGCGACAAAGCCGCCCTCGGGCGCGTTGAAGGCATCGAGGTCCAGCAGCGTGGCGTCCTCGCACAGGGCATCGAGCCCCAGCACGCTGGCAAGCCTGCGGAACTGCTGCGGCGTGTTGGCGGCCGTGGACAGCCAGCCGTCGGCGCACCGGTAGGTGTCGGCCGCCGGGCTCCCCGTATAGCCCCGGTTGCCCACGCGCCGCGGCTCCACGCCATGGGTGAGATAGGTACAGGCATGCGGGTACATCAGCATCAGCGAGGCCTGCAGCATGGAGGCATCGATGTGCTGGCTGCGCCGCTCGCCAGGCGCCCAGGCATTGCGCTGGTGCAGGGCCGCCGTGACCGACAGCGCCCCCAGCATGCCCACCGCCACGTCGATCACAGGAAAGCCCACCTTCACGGGCGGCGCTTCCTCGTCGCCCCCCGCCATCATCATCATGCCCGTGAGCGCCTGCACCACATGGTCATAGGCGCCCCGCCCGGCCCACTCGCCCTGCTGGCCAAAGCCCGAGATGGAGCAATACACCACGTCGGGACGCACCGCCCGGATGTCCTCGTAGCCCAGGCCGTGGCGCGCCACCACGCCGGGGCGGAAGTTCTCGATAAACACATCGGCCGTGCGCGCCAGGGCACGCACGATGTCCGCGCCCTCGGGCTGGCGGATGTCCACCGCCAGCGAACGCTTTCCCGCATTGAGCGCCACGAAGCCCGAAGGCATGCCGCCCCCGGGCTCGCCGGGCGCCCGGCTGTTGCGCATGACCTCGCCACGCGTGGGCTCGACCTTGATGACCTCGGCCCCGAGCTGGGCCAGGTAGTGCGAGGCCAGCGGCCCCGCGATCACATGCGACATATCGATGACGCGCACTCCTTGCAGCGGCTTGTCCATACCCGTCTTGCCTTTCCCTGGTTCAACTGTTGGCGGTGATGCCGGCCAGCTCGATGATGGCGGCCCACTTGCGGTTCTCGCTGCGCACGAAATCAGCGAAGGCCTGCGGCGAAGCGCTGGCCGTGGCCTCGTTGCCGACAGCCTCGAACGAGGCGCGCAGCGCTGGCTGGGCGGCGGCCTGGCGCACGGCGGCGTGCAGGCGCTCGACCACGGCAGGGGGCGTCCTGGCCGGAGCCCACAGCCCGAACCAGGACTCCTGCACCGCCAGCTCGCTGCCCAGCACCTCCTGCAGCGTGGGCACCTCGGGCAGCTGCGCCAGGCGCTTGCGGCTGGTCACCGCCAGGGCCCGCAGCTTGCCGCCCTGCACCTGGGGAATGCCGGTGCCCGCCACCGGAAACGCATACTGCGTATCGCCGCGGATCAGCGATGCCGCAATCTCCACCGATCCCTTGAGCGGTATGTGCGTGACCTGCAGGCCCGCCAGCGAGGCCAGCGTGGCGCCCGCCAGATGGGCCGAAGTGCCTATGCCGCCCGAGCCGTAATTGGCCTGCGCCGGCTGGGCCTTCAGCCCCGCGATCAGCTCCCGGGCCGTGCGCCAGGGCGCATCGGCACGCACCACCAGCACCGTGGGCGACGAGGCCAGGTTGCTGACGGGCGTGAAGTCGCCGATGGGGTCGAAGCGCAGGCCCGGTTGCAGCAGCTTCTGGATCAGATGGGTGTTGGAGCCCATCAGGCAGGTGTAGCCATCGGCGGGCTGCTGCGCCACATACTGCGCGGCCAGCACGCCGGCCGCGCCCACCTTGTTCTCGATCACGATGGACTGCCCCAGGATCTCCCCCAGCACCGGGCCGGCCTGGCGCAATTGCACATCAGGCCCCCCGCCCGCCGCATACGGGGAAATCACCCGCACCGGCCGGCTCGGAAAATCGCTGGCCCGCACCAGCGGAAGCGCGGCAGCCGCCAGGCTGCCTGCCAGAAAGACGCGTCTGTCCATGGTCCTGTCTCCTTGTCGCTTGTCGTCGTGGGGTCACGATAGAACGGCAGGCCCATTTCCAATAGTGATATGTTTGGATGGATGGCAAACCTCCGGTAATCACTCCACCCCCGGGAACATGCACGACTTCGACCCGCAACGCCTGCTGTCGCGGCTGCGCTTCAAGCACCTGCAGCTCCTGCTGGCCCTGCACCAGGGAGGCAGCCTGCGCGCCGCCGCCGGCCTCATGCATTTGACCCAGCCCGCGCTGAGCAAGGCCCTGAGCGAGATCGAGGCGGCCTTCGGCGTGACGCTGTTCCTGCGCAATGCGCGCGGGCTCGAACCCACGGCCCAGGGCGAGATCGCCATACGCGGCGCGGCCATGCTGCTGGCCGAGCTGCGCCATCTGGGCAGCGAGACCGCCCAGCAACCCGCCATCACCTTGCTGCGTATCGGCACCCCGCCCTTCGTGGCACAGGGCTACCTGCCCGGCGTACTGGCGGACCTGGCCGCACAGCAGCCCCATGTCCGGGTACAGCTCAAGGAAGAACGCGTGCCTTTGCTTGTGCGATGCCTGCTGGACGGCCAGCTCGATGCCCTCATCACCAGCTACCCCACCGAGCTGCCCGAGGCTGCAGGCCAGCCGCTGCGCTACGAAAAACTGTTCGACACCGGCTTCACCGTCATCGCCCCGCCGGACCACCCTGCAGGCCACGCGCGCAGCAACCGCTGGGAGGAGCTGGCGCGCCAGCGATGGATCCTGCCCACGCGCAGCTCCATGCTGCGCCGCATGATGGAAGAGGTGTTCCGCCGCGAAGGCGTGATCGCGCCCACGCCCGTCATCGAATCCACCAGCCCCTTCACCAACCTGCAACTGGTCCGGGCCGGCCTGGGGCTCAGCGCCGTGCCCGACTCCACGCTGCAGGCCTCGCCCCGGTCGCTGGGGGTGCGCAGGGTGCATGTCACACCCGCCATCTCCATGGGCCCCGTGGCGCTGATCTACCGCAGCGCCGTCGCCAACCCACGCGTCGCACTGCTGCGCGCCACGCTGGGCCTGCCCGGCCCGGCGGTGGAGCCGCCCTAGTCGCCAGGTGGCCACTACGCCGGCGCGATCCTGTCCTTTTGCGCAAAGCAGCCCTGACCCAGCCGCCATGCCGGTGCGACAGCCCGCCCGATGGTCCGGCACTAAGATCGGCCTCGACCTATAACACCGGCCTGGCCGCGCAAGGCCACGGCGGCCTGCCGATGCCCGGCCCCAGGAGGAGACAACACCCATGTGGGACATCGCACTGCTCATGAGCGCCGCCTTCGTGGCCGGCGCGCTCAATGCCGTCGCCGGGGGCGGCAGCTTCCTCACCCTGCCCGCCCTGGTCTTCACCGGCGTGCCGCCCGTGGCCGCCAACGCCACCGGCACCGTCGCCCTGCTGCCCGGCTACATGGCCGGTGCCTGGGGCTTTCGCCAGGACATGGAGCCGCCGCCCGGCCTGGGCATGCGCGGCGTGATCGTGCTGTCGCTCATCGGCGGCTCGCTGGGCGCGGCCCTGCTGCTGGTCACGCCCGACCACCTGTTCCGCAAGGTCGTCCCCTGGCTGCTGCTGGCCGCCACCGCCATGTTCGCCTTCGCGCCCCAGCTCAGGCGCATGGCGTCGCGCGGCAGCGCCGAGCATGCCGCCCATGCATCGCCCCTGAAGGCCGGCGCCGGCATGCTGGCCGTGGCCATCTACGGCGGCTACTTCAACGGCGGCCTGGGCATCCTGCTGCTGGCCCTGTTCGGCCTGCTGGGCCAGACCAGGCTGCATGCCATGAACGGCATGAAGAACCTGGTCTCCGCCCTGCTCACGGCCATTGCCGTCGCCATCTATGCGGCCGGCGGCGTCGTGCAGTGGGAGCAGGCCCTGGTCATGATGATTGCCGCCACCGCAGGCGGCTACGGCGGCGCCCGCCTGGCGCGCCGCATCCCGCCCGAATGGCTGCGCGCGGGCATCGTGCTGACGGGGCTGGTGATGGCGGGGGTGTTTTTCTGGCGGCAGTGAGGCAAGAAAGCTACTTCTTCGGCGCCGCACTCTGCGCTGACTTCGATACGCGCTTGCCTGTGGATTTTTCCGGCGTCGCCGCATCCGTGTCTGGCTGAGGGCCGCGCTGTGGCAGGGCCAAGGCTTGCGCAAGCGATTGCAACCGCTCTTCGATACGCTTCACGGTTTCCAGCGTTTCGTCACCGACGCGGGTATCCAGATTCATTTGCAAACTACCGCTGTCCATGCCCGAAACGCGCGGCGCCGCAAAGGTCTGCTGTAGCCGAGACACGACCTCGGCAGTCATTGAGCGCCGGTTCTCTTCAGAAGCGGCATCCAGCAGATCCTTCAACTCCTGAGGGATACGCATGTAGATGGTTGGGTCGTCGCGTGCCATCCGCGCACTTTGCCATGGAACACGCTTGCCATTTTCTATGCACAGTACATAGAATATTGAGTGCATAGATCGTGCATAGAAAGCCCGAGTCATTGAAGCGACGACAAAGGAATCGATATGACTGCGTCACGGCACTCAACGAACAAGCCCTGCACGATGGACACCGCTGCCTGGCCCACCATGCAGCAAATGATCGCCCTGTCCATTGCCCGCGCAGAGATGGGGCTGGTTGCCCTGATCGAAACACGCTGTGCCGACATGGACTGGCATGACGCGGATGTAGAGGTGGACCTGGCCGCAGACCTGGCGCTGAACCACATCCGGCAAATTCGGCACAAGGTATTCGAGGACGCCAGCGAATTCGACAACGAGTGGTACCTCGCCCGCGCAGCCATCGCCCTGGCCGCCCAGGCCTTCGACCGGCCACAGAGCCTCTACGCCCGGCGCCTGAAACTGCTCTTGCAACTGTTTGATGAAGCACCGTCCTTTGTGGAATACGCGGAGCATGGTCCGGAAGGTTGAGGGCAGGCAGGCCTGTGCCGCATCCAGGGCGGTCGGCTTTCATGTGTCGAATGACTGGGCGGAAGTGGATGAAAAAAAGCGCCTTGCTCTCACAAGGCGCTTTCGCATTTCAATAACCGGAGAGTGTCACTGCATCTGCTTCAGATTCCCGATGCGCACCAGCATTTCCGTGAACATCTGCATGTCGGCGCGCAGGTCGGGCAGTTCCTTGTATTCGAGCGCGTTGTGCGCCGTGTACTTCTTGCCGGGCATGGCAGGGCCGAAGTTGATGGCGTTGGGCATGAGCTTGGCCGTGGTGCTGCCGGCCGTGGGCACGGGCTTGGCGTCCAGGCCCGTGGTGTCGCCGAAGATGTTGAGCAGGGTGGACAGCCAGGCGCCCTTGGGGTCGCGCGCCATCCAGTTGCCCTGGGTGTATTGCAGGGTCAGGGGGACCTTGGCGGCCGCGCTCCAGCGGGTGATGCGTTGCTCGACTTCGGTGCGCAGTTGCTCGGGCGTCTTGCCGCGCGGCATGCGCACGTTGGTGGTGACTTCGAGCTTGCCGTCTGCCGCCTTGATGAGGTTGGGCGACAGGGTCAGCGGGCCCATGAAGTCGTCGGCATAGGCAACGCCCAGCTGCTTGCCGAAGTAGTCGAGGCCGAAGGCGCCGTTGATGTAGCGCAGGGCGTTGCTGTAGGCATTGGGCTGGACCAGGGCCACGCCATCGGTGGGCATGAGCACCTGCTGCAGGAACAGCGTCAGGCGCGGCACGGGGTTGACGCCTTCCTCAGGGCGCGAGCCGTGGGCCGAGGTGCCCGTGACCTTGACGGTGGCTGCAGTGCCGCTGCGCTGGATGTCGATGGTGAACGGCCCGCCCTGCCCTGCATAGCTGGTGGTGAAGTCACCCTTGGCCGCCTGCAGGCGTGCGGCGATGGCGGCAATGGCGGCTTCGTCGCCAGCCGTGATGGTGGCGGTGGCGGTCTGGGCAATGGCGTTGGCCGAGGCGGCGCCGGCCATGGCGGTGATGGCGGGCTGAGCGGGGTCGGCCTTCACGTCGTCGAATACGGCCTTGAGCGCGCCCGAGCCTTTTTCCGCGACGACGGCTGGGTACTTGCTGTCCAGCACGATGTTGTAGGCGGGCAGCGTGGTCTTGCCCTGGTAGTACTTCATGGCGTCGCCGCCGGTTTCCTCGGTGGTCTCGATCATGAGGCGTATGCCGCGCGACAGGGGCAGGCCGCTGTCCTTGACGGCCTTCATGGCGAACAGCACGGTGGCGATGGAGCCCTTGTCGTCGATGGTGCCGCGCCCGTAGAGCTTGTCGCCCACGCGCGTGACCTTGAAGGGGTCGATGGCCTGGCCATCCAGCACCCATTCGGCGGGGACGACGGGCACGACGTCGGCATGGGTGAGGATGCCGAATTCATCGGTGCCCGAGTTCGAGGCGCTCGCGGTGTTCGCAGGCAGGGTGACCTCGAAGATGCGGTTGTCCACGTTGCGGTACTGCAGGCCGAAGTCCCTGGCCATCTGCTGCACCAGTTCGCCAAAAGCCAGGATGGCCGGGCTTTCATGGGGCGGCACCTTGGCATCGCGCACGGTGGGCAGGGCGACCATGCGCTCGATGCTGGCCAGCACGGCCTGCTCCTGCGTGAGCCGCGTGTACAGGCCCAGCAGGCGGGCGATGTGGTCGAGGTCCTCCCCCGCAAGCGCCTGGCCTGCCGCATGTCGCTGCACGGCCTGGGCGATGGCAGGCTGCGCGGCCGCAGCCTGCTTCAGGAAGCTGGCGAAGTCGGTGGGTGCCGGCTGCGCCTGGGCCAGCGCGTCCAGCGCGGGCTTCCTGAGGGTGTCGGCGCCGGCCGCGCCGCTCCACGCCAGGGCCATGCTCATGGCAAGGGCCAGGGTGGAGGCTTTGAACGGATGGTTCTTCATGGTCGTCGGTCTGTCGATGAATGCTGAGGCCGCAAGAATACGGGCTTTGCAGCCCTTTTCCGGTCAGGACGTGCTCGCAGATCGCGCCAGAATCCGCCCCAGAACAGCAGGTCTGCGGCAGGCTATGCCGCGGTGGCCGGAGCTATCGACAGCGGGATGGTCACGGGGCCGTCGTTGAGCAGGTGCACCTGCATGTCGGCGCCGAAGCGGCCCGTGGCCACGTCGGGATGCAGGGCGCGCGCCCGCTGCACGATGTAGTCGTACAGGCGCTCTCCCTCGGCCGGTGGCGCGGCGCGCGTGAAGCTGGGGCGGTTGCCGCCGCCGGTGTCGGCCGCCAGCGTGAACTGGCTGACGATGAGCAGGCCCCCGCAGGCGCCCTGCCCGTCCAGGTCCTGCACGCTGCGGTTCATCTTGCCCGCGTCATCGGCAAAGATGCGCAGCTTGAGCATCTTGGCCAGCAGCTTGTCGGCTTCGGCCTCGGTGTCGCCGCGCTCTGCGCAGACCAGGGCCAGCAGGCCGGGGCCTATGCTGCCGGCGACCTGGCCGTCGATTTCCACGCGGGCCTGTTTCACGCGCTGCAGGATGCTGATCATTGTTCGGAGTTCGGGTTCTTGTCGGTGGATGGGGAAGGAGTGTCCGCCTGGCCTGCCGCCTCGATGGCGGCTTCCATCGCGGTCTGCATGCCCAGCGGCAGCAGCTCGATGCGCGCGTACAGGCCGGGCACGGCCTGCAGCAGTTCGGCCTCGATCTCGGTGCGCAGCCGCGCGGCGCGGGCCACGCTCCAGTCGCCGGGCACATGCATGTGCAGGTCGGCAAAGCTGCGCTCGCCGGCGCGCCGGCTGGAGATGTTGTCAAAGACCACGCCATGCTCGCGGTGCGCATGGCGGTCCAGAACGGCGTCGATGCGCAGGCGCTCGGGCGCGTCCAGCGCCTGGTCCATCAGGCCCTGGGAAGATTGCCAGACCAGTTGCGCGCCCTGCACGCAGATGTTGAGCGCCACGCCTATGGCCACGGCCGCGTCCAGCCACAGCCAGCCTGTGAGCGATGCGCCGATCAGGCCGATGACGACGCCGGCCGAGGTCCAGACATCGGTGAGCAGGTGGCGGGCATCCCCCTCCAGCGCCATGGAGCGGTGCTGGCGCGCCGAGCGCAGCATGGCCACGGCCAGCAGGCCGTTGAGGGCCGAGCTGACCACGGACAGCGCCAGGCCCCAGCCCAGTTGCTCCAGCGGCTGCGGGTTCCACAGCCGCGCCAGCGCCGCCCAGGCGATGGCCAGGCTGGCGCCGATGACCAGGATGCCCTCGAAGCCAGCAGAGAAGTACTCGGCCTTGTGGTGCCCATAGGGATGGTCGGTGTCCGCCGGCCGCTTGGCGATGGTGACCATGGTCAGCGCGAACACGGCACCGGCCAGGTTGACGAAGGATTCGAGCGCGTCCGACAGCAGGCCCACCGAACCCGTGAGCCACCAGGCCAGGGTCTTGAGCACGATGGTCAGCAGCGCCACGACCACCGAGATGCGCAGCAGGCTGTGCGGCGCCATCCAGTCGGGTGCGTTGGCGGTAGATGGAGTGGACTCGGCCATGCTGCGCTGCGATAGGTGGGGGTGCTGCGGATTAGACCACTGCCTGCGCGGGCCGCATGCCAGAATCCGCGCCATGAATGGATGGCAGCGATCAGCGGGGTGGGTGCTGGCCTGGGCCGTGGCCGCAGGCTGCGGCGCGGCCTGGCTGGCGCACGCTCGCCTGCAGTCGCTGCGCGAGGTCTTCGATACCGATGCCCGCATTGCCCACCGGCTGCTGAGCCAGCGCATGGTGCAGCACGATGCCATCCTGGGCACGCTGGCGCTGCTGCAGCCGCGCCAGCCCGCGCCAGACCAGGCCTCATGGAAGCAGTTGCCGCGCCTGTATCCGCAGGTGCTGGATGTGGCGCGCCGCTCGGCCGCCGCAGGCGAGTCCTGGCCCGCGCCCTGGCCGCACGGCATGGCCGAGGCCGAGCGCCGCTCCCAGGCCAGCGGCCATGCCGAACTGGCCCTGGCCGATCTGGCCCGGGGCCGCCTGTACCTGGTGCAGGCCGGGCTGCCGGCCAGCTATGCATTGCTGCTGGACCTGCGCTCCACCATCCCCGCCGACGAATGGCCCATGCCACCGGCCACCAGCCCGGTGCGCGCCTGGCTGGCGCTGGGCGGGCAGGAATTCCTGATCCAGCCAGGCAGCACCGGCTCGCCAGGCTGGAACACATGGTCCTGGGAGGTGAGCAAGACCCTGGCCTCACCCAGCCAGCCGCTGGTGCTGTACCTGCGCCAGCCGCTGGACGCCTCGGTGCTGCCCTGGACGGCCATGCTGGGCTGGGCCCTGGGCTGCGCGCTGGCCGTGGCCGCGCTGCGCGCCCTGCTGCGCCAGCGCGTGGCCCGCCGCCGCGCCGAGCAATTGCTGCAGCTGGGCCAGGTGGCACGGCTCAATACGCTGGGCGAACTGGCCGCCGGCATGGCGCATGAGCTGAACCAGCCGCTGACGGCCGTGCTGTCCAGCAGCCAGGCCGCGCGCCGCCTGCTGGCCGAGGACCCGCCCGAGATGGACGCCGCCCGCCAGGCCATGACGCAGGCGGCCGAGCAGGCCAAGCGTGCGTCCGCCGTGGTAGGCCGGCTGCGCCGCCTGGTGGAGCAACCGGGACTTGCGCCCCAGGCCGAGCCGCTGGATCTGAACCAGGCCGTTGCCGAAGCGCTTTATCTGCTGGAGCCCGAGCTGCGGCGCCGCCAGGTCCAGGTCAAGGTGCAGATGAAAGTGCAGGCCGCCGATCTGCCCGCCGCCCAGGCCGACCCCGTGGCCGTGCAGCAGATACTGCACAACCTGCTGGTCAATGCATTGCAGGCCATGGACGAGCAGCCGCCCGCAGCCCGCCATCTGCGGGTGGAGCTGGAACGACGCGACACCCGCCTGCTGGTGGCGGTGCAGGACAGCGGACCCGGCGTGGCGCCCGAGATGCGCCAGCGCCTGTTCACCCCGTTTGCCACGGGCCGCGCCCAGGGGCTGGGCTTGGGCCTGACGTTGAGCCAGAGCCTGGCCGAATCCATGGGCGGCAGCCTGGAGCTGGCCGCCTCGGGACCGGGCAGCGGAGCCCGCTTCGAGCTGCTGCTGCCTGCGGCGTGCGCCAGTGCATGCGCCAATACATCCACGGCACGCGCCGCCCCCACCGCATCCACACCACCACCACCGAACCCATGACTGCCGCGCCTGCCCAAGACCTGTCCCCGCTGATCCATCTGGTCGATGACGACGAGGCCGTGCGCGACAGCCTGGCACTGCTGATCGGCACCGTGGGCCTGCGCGTGCAGTGCTGGGCCGATCCGCTGGCCTTTCTCGAAGGGCTGGACCGCCAGGGCATAGGCGCCATCGTGATGGACGTGCGCATGCCCGGCATCGGCGGACTGGCCCTGCTGGGCCGGCTGGTGGAGCAGGGCGTGGACCAGCCCGTGATCATGCTCACCGGCCATGGCACGGTGGACATGTGCCGGCGCGCCTTCAAGGCCGGCGCAGCCGAGTTCCTGGAAAAGCCCGTGGACGACGAAGTGCTGATCGACGCGCTGCAAGGCGCCGTGCGCCAGCATGTGCAGTCGCGCGAACGCCAGCAGGCCGACCGCGATGCGCAGCAGCGCTTCGCCCAGCTCTCGGCACGCGAGCGCGAGGTGCTGGCGCTGATCGTGCAGGGCCTGACCAACAAGGAGATAGGCCGCAGCCTGGAGCTGTCGCCGCGCACGGTGGAAACGCACCGGGCCAACCTCTTCGCCAAGCTGGAGGCGCCCAGCCTGGCCCAGCTCATACGCCGCTACGCCAGCCTGGCAGACACGGCGGCAGGCGCCTGAAGCGCCACCTCCTCGCCCAGCAGCGCGCCTGGCTTCTCCGTATTTCTACGCAGCGCCGCGCGTAGCCGTCCGAATGGTGCGCGGCGGCGGCATTTTCTACAGTGCATGCATGCCGTCCGGGCTTGTGGCCCGGGCCGTCCTGACCCCCAAGGAGAAGACCATGCAACGCCACGCCACCAAGCTCGCCACCCTCGCTGCCCTGACCCTGGGCCTGATCACCACCGCCGCCCAGGCCGAGGCCGTGCGCACGGAAAAGAACATGTCGCTGGAGCTGGCCAACCAGATCGCCGCACGCAGCGTGGCCGCCTGCGCCGCCGACGGCTATGCCGTCACCGCCACCGTGGTGGACCGTGCCGGCACCGTGCGCGCCGTGCAGCGTGCCGACAATGCCGGCCCCCACACGCTGGAGGCCAGCCGCCTGAAGGCCTATACGGCCGCATCGGCCAAGAACAGCACGCTGGCCATCATGGAAGGCGCGCAGAAGAACCCCGGCGCCGCCAACCTGGTGAACATTCCCGGCTACCTGCTGCTGGGCGGCGGCCTGCCGGTGAAGGTGGGCAACGAGGTGATCGGCGCCGTGGGCATCGGCGGCGCGCCCGGCGGCCACCTGGACGACAAGTGCGCCCAGACTGCACTGGGCCAGGTGCAGGACCTGCTCAAGTAAAGAAGCCGCGCCGCACGTGATGCGGCGCTGCAAAAAAAAGACAGGCCGCCATGGCGGCCCCCGATGCCCGACAGCCGCACGCGCTCCCACGCGTCAGCGGCCGCTCACCCTCGCACAAGAGCGCTATCAAAATCTCGGCGATTCCGCTATAAATCCCCAGCGAGGGGGACGCATGCCAGAGAACATCGATGCGCAAGACACGGGGCCCGACGATGCGCTGTTGCGGCTGATAGCAGATACGGCTCCGGCCATGCTGGCCTACTTCGATGCGCGCACGCTGCGCTGCCGCTTCGCCAACATCAACTACGCACGCAATTTCGGATTGACGCCCGCCGAGGCGGTCGGCAAGACCGTGCGCGAAATCGTGGGCGAAGCCGTGTGGCAGCTCATCGCCGAGCATGTGGAGCGAGGCCTGCGCGGCGAACATGTGCGCTACGAGCGCGAGGTGCCCCAGCCGGATGGACCGCCTCGCCATATCGAATCGCTGCTGATGCCGCACTTCGAGCACGGGCAGCTGCAGGGCGCCGTGGTGCAGATCACCGACGTGAGCCACCACCACCATGTGGCGCAGAAGGTGCGCGACAGCGAAGAGCGCATGCGCAAGTTCACCGAGGTCACGACCGAGGCCATCGTCATGCACCGCGACGGCCTGATCATCGACGGCAACGAGGCCCTGTCCCGCCTGGCCGGCTACACGCTGGACGAGCTGACCGGCCGCCCCATCCTCGACTACATCTGCCCCGAGTTCCGCCTCTACGCACTGCAGTACATGCGCAGCGGCCGCGAGGACCGCTTCGACGGCGCCATCCAGCACAAGGACGGCCACCGCATCCCCGTGGAGATAGAGGCCAAGACCATGCCGGCAGAGGGCGGGCCCTACCGCATCGTGCTGGTGCGCGACATCACGCTGCGCCAGCTGGCGCAGGAGCGCATGGACTTCCTGGCCCAGCACGACCAGCTCACCCAGCTGCCCAACCGCGTGCGCCTGATCCAGATGCTGCGCCAGGCGCTGTCGCTGGCTTCGGTCAAGCAGCGCACGCTGGCCGTGCTCCTCATCGACCTGGACCATTTCAAGACCATCAACGACTCGCTGGGCCACCAGGCCGGCGACCTGCTGCTGTGCGAGGTCGCCCAGCGCCTGCGCGGCAGCGTGCGCGCCCACGACCTGGTGGCGCGCGTGGGCGGCGACGAGTTCGTGGTCGTGCTCACCGACGACCCCGATCCGCAGGAAACCGAGACACAGGCCAGCCACCTGCAGCGCATCATCGAGGCGCCTTGCGCCATCGATGGCACGCCGCTGGTGATCTCGCCGTGCATGGGCATCGCCATGTACCCCGGCGACGGGAAAAACGCCGAAGAGCTGCTCAACCGCGCCGAAAGCGCCATGCACATGGCCAAGGACAGCGGCCGCCGCAACCTGCAGTTCTATGCACCCGCCCAGGACGGCCAGGCCACCCAGGCCCAGATGCTGATGCAGGAGCAGCAGTTGCGCGGCGCGCTGGAGCGCGGCGAGTTCGAGCTGTACTACCAGCCCCAGACCTTCACGGCCGATGGCCGGCTGGCGGGCTTCGAGGCCCTGGTGCGCTGGCGCCACCCGCAGCGCGGCCTGGTGCTGCCCGGCGAGTTCATCGGCTTTGCCGAGGCGCGCGGCCTGATCTCGGCCATAGACCACTGGGTGCTGCGCGAGGCCTGCCGCCAGGCGCGCCAGTGGCAGGACGAGGGACTGGCGCCGGTGCCGCTGTCCGTGAACCTCTCGGCGTTGGAATTCCGCCAGCGCGACATGGCGCGCGAGGTGGCACAGGTGCTGGAGGAAACGGGGCTGGAGGCGCGCTGGCTGCACATCGAGCTGACCGAGTCCACGCTGATGCACACCAGCGGGCAGGTGCAGGACACCTTGCAGGCGCTGCAGGCCCTGGGCGTGGGCCTGGCCATCGACGACTTCGGCACCGGCTACTCCTCCCTGGCCTACCTGCGCCGCCACCCGATCAACCAGCTCAAGATAGACCGCTCCTTCATCGCCGACGTCCCCGATAGCGAGGACGACACGGCCATCGTCACCGCCATCGTGCAGATGGGCCACAGCCTGCACCTGGACATCGTGGCGGAAGGCGTGGAAACACCTGCCCAATTGGCGCTTTTGCGCGAGCTGGGCTGCGGCATGATGCAGGGATACCTTGTGGCGCCCCCCCTGCCGGCCGAGAGGGCGCGCGCCTGGCAATTGCACAACAGTCATCCAGTCCAACGACAATAGCCCATGGTTTTGCTTCACAACCCCTCGCAGGCCTCCAGGGCCGCAGCCACCTTGCACACCGACCCCCAGCGGGCCCTGGAGCACGTACAGCAGATCTACCGGGAGCAGATAGAGCACCTTCGCTCGAACATGCAGCGCTTCGTCTCCGGCGAAACCCCGGCCGCTCCCGTCCACGCCTACTACCCCTTCGTTCGCATGCACACGAGCACCGTGGCGCGCGCCGACACGCAGCTGGCCTACGGCTTCGTCGAGGGCCCGGGCACGCACGAGGCCACGCTCACGCGGCCCGACCTGTTCTCGCGCTACTACGCCGAGCAGTTCCGCCTGCTGATCAAGAGCCACGGTGTGCCGCTGGAGGTGGGGCTGAGCGACAAGCCCATTCCCATCCACTTCTCGTTCGCCGAGAACGACCACATCGAGGGAACGCTCACGCGCGAGCGGCGCCAGCTGATGCGCGACGTGTTCGACCTGCCCGACCTCGAAGCCATGGACGACGGCATTGCCAACGGCACCTGGCGCCCGCATCCCGGCGAGGCCCTGCCGCTGTCCCTGTTCACCGCCCCGCGCGTGGACTACTCGCTGCACCGCCTGCGCCACTACACGGGCACCCAGCCCGAGTGGTTCCAGAACTTCGTGCTGTTCACCAACTACCAGTTCTACATCGACGAATTCATCCGCCTGGGCCACGCCGAGATGGCCAGGGAGGACAGCGAGTACGTGGCCTTCATCGAGCCCGGCAACGTGGTCACGCGCCGCACCGGCCTGCCGGCCCAGCCCAATGACGAGCTGGGCACGCCGCCGCCGCGCCTGCCGCAGATGCCGGCCTACCACCTGGTGCGCGCCGACCACAGCGGCATCACCATGGTCAACATCGGCGTGGGCCCGGCCAATGCCAAGACCATCACCGACCACATTGCCGTGCTGCGCCCGCACGCCTGGATGATGCTGGGCCACTGCGCGGGCCTGCGCAACAGCCAGCAACTGGGCGACTACGTGCTGGCCCACGCCTATGTGCGCGAGGACCATGTGCTGGACGAGGAGCTGCCGCTGTGGGTGCCCATTCCCGCGCTGGCCGAAATCCAGCTGGCACTGCAGCAGGCCGTGGCCGACGTCACGCAGATGGACGGGCCCGACCTCAAGCGCATCATGCGCACCGGCACCGTGGCCAGCACCGACAATCGCAACTGGGAACTGCTGCCCAACAACCTGCCCCAGCTGCGTTTCAGCCAGAGCCGCGCCGTGGCGCTGGACATGGAAAGCGCCACCATCGCGGCCAACGGCTTCCGCTTCCGCGTGCCCTATGGAACGCTGCTGTGCGTGTCCGACAAGCCGCTGCACGGCGAGATCAAGCTGCCCGGCATGGCCAACCATTTCTACCGCGAGCGCGTGGACCAGCATCTGCGCATCGGCATGCGCGCCATCGACATCCTGCGCGAAGGCGGCACCCAGCGCCTGCACAGCCGCAAGCTGCGCAGCTTCGCGGAGGTGGCGTTCCAGTAGCGCCCCGCCACCGGCCACCTCCTGCCTCGGGCCACGCTTCGCACCGCCATCCAGGGACGCACATGCCATCCACGCTGCCCACCCTGGACTTTTTCTCCATGACCGCCGTCGTGGCCATCAACATGATGGCCATGTCGGCCGCCCTGCCGCTGGCCATGGGGCGGCGCGTCAGCGGTGCGGCGCGCCATGCGCAGCACTTCTTCCTGATGCAGGCCGTGGCCTGGACCCTCATCCTGATCGCCAGCCGTCTGCCCCACGGCCTGATGGGACGTGACCTGCTGTCGCTGGGCGCGGCGGCGTTGGCCGCCACCGCCCAGTGGCAGATGGCGCGCGCCCTGCGCGAATGGCTGGGGCCGCGCCCGATGCTGCTGGAACGCGGCCTGATCGCGCTGTGCGTGCTGGGGCCGCTGGGCTTTGCGCTGCTGCTGCCCCAGGCGGCCCTGCGCACCGGCTGGTTCAGCGCCGTCCATGGCCTGTGCCTGATGGCGCTGGCCGGCCTGTGCCTGGACCCACAGCGGCCCGTGGCGCGCAGCTGGCGCTATCTGATGTGCGGCGTGGCCGCCTTCATGGGGCTGATGCTGTTCGTGCGCAGCTACCTGGCCCTGGCCACGCCCTTCCTGCCCAGCTTCACCGCAGACAGCGGCGCCAACCAGATCTTCGCCCTGCTGACCACGCTGAGCAGCACGCTGCTCATGGTGGCCGTGCTCGTGGCCTGGCGCGACGAGACCAGCCAGCAACTGCGCGACCTGGCCTTGCAGGACATGCTCACCGGGCTGCCCAACCGCCGCGCCCTGCTGGAGCGCGCACCCGCCATGCTGGCCCATGCCCAGCGCCACCGCCAGGCCCTGGCCCTGGTGATGCTGGACCTGGACCACTTCAAGCATGTCAACGACGAGCATGGCCACGCCGTGGGCGACCAGACGCTGTGCCTGTTCGCCCGCCTGCTGCAGCAGCAGCTGCGCAGCGACGAAATCGCCGCGCGCTGGGGCGGCGAGGAGTTCTGCCTGCTGCTCTACACCACGGACGACGGCGTGGACACCCTGTGCACCCGCCTGCAGTCCGCGCTGCTGCAGGCCTCGCGCAAGGTGCTGGGCTTCGAAGTGCGCTTCAGCGCCGGCTGCGCCCACGCACCCCAGGCCTGGAACGGCCTGTGCCTGGAACTGATGCTGGCCCCCGCAGACGCAGCCCTCTACGCCGCCAAGCGCCGCGGGCGCGACTGCTGGACGCAGGTGCGGCTGAGTCCGGTTGCCGCGTCCGAGGAGCAGGGGCCGCAGCCGTCGGCCTCCATCCCTGAGCAGGCCATGGCGCACAGGCGCACGCCAGGCACCTAGCGCGCGCCGTGGCGGATCATGTCCACCGCCTTCTCCGCGATCATCACCGTGGGCGCATTGGTGTTGCCGCTGACGATGCGCGGCATGACCGAGGCATCGACCACGCGCAGGCCCTTGATGCCGTAGACACGCAGCTGCGCATCGACCACGTCCATGGGCCCCGGCCCCATGCGGCAGCTGCCCACGGGGTGGTAGATGGTGTCGGCATGGCTGCGAATGAAGGCCTCGATGCCTGCATCGTCCTGCGCGCCGGCCGAGGCCGGCATCTCGCGCCCGCCCAGGGCCGCCAGCGCCGGCTGGGCCAGGATCTCGTGGGCGCGGCGCACGCCGTTCACCATGCGCCGCAGGTCCTGCGCATCGGAGAAAAAGGCCGGGTCCACCAGCGGCAGGGCCAGCGGGTCGGCACTGGCCAGGCGCAGGCTGCCACGGCTGGCCGGCTGCAGCACGCAGACATGCAGCGAATAGCCATGGCCCCAGACCGTCTTGCGCCCGTGGTCCACCAGCTTGGCGACGACGAAGTGCAGTTGCAGATCGGGCGCAGGCTCGCCAGGGCTGCTGCGGATGAAGCCGCCCGCCTCGGCAAAGTTGGTGGTCAGCATACCGCGCCGCTGGCTGCGCCATTGGCCCACGGCGGCCAGCAATCTGCGCGCACCGCCCAGTGAAAGGCCGAAGCTGTCGGTCAGCTGCGCGCCATCGACCACCAGCACCACATCCGGGTGGTCATGCAGATGGGCGCCCACGCCGGGCAGATGGTGGACCACATCGATGCCCAGCGAACGCAGGTGATCGCCCGGCCCCACGCCAGACAGCATCAGCAGCTGCGGCGACAGCAGTGCGCCGCCGCAAAGCAGCACCTCGCGCCGGCAGTGCAGTTGCTGCACCGTACCGCCCTGCAGGTACTCCACGCCCACGGCGCGCCGGCCCTCGAACAGAATGCGCAGCACCTGGGCAGCCGTTTCCACACGCAGATTGGGCCTGGCACGGTGCGGCGCCAGATAGGCCTTGGCGACGTGGTGGCGCTCGCCGTTGCGCTGGGTGACCTGGTACAGGCCCACGCCCTCCTGCGCCTGGCCGTTGAAATCCGCGTTGTGCGCATGGCCGGCCTGCACGCCCGCCTGCACGAAGGCCCGCGACAGCGGGTTGGGATCGCGCAGGTCGGCCACGTTCAGCGGCCCGCCCGCGCCATGCCAGGCATCGGCGCCGCGTTCGTTGTGTTCGGCGCGCAGGAAATAGGGCAGCACCTCGCTCCAGCTCCAGCCAGGGTTGCCCTGGGCCGCCCAGTGGTCGTAGTCGGCCGGCTGGCCGCGCACATAGACCATGGCATTGACCGCGCTGGAGCCGCCCAGCACCTTGCCGCGCGGCTGGTGGCCACGCCGCCCGCCCAGGCCCGGCTGGGGCACGGTGGACAGGCCCCAGCTGTGGCGCCCGCCCTTGGCCATGGCGGCCATGCCCGCCGGACAGTGGATGAGCACGCTGGAGTCGGGGGGCCCGGCCTCCAGCAGCGCCACCTGCGTCTCGGCATCCTCGCTGAGCCGCCCGGCCAGCACCGAGCCCGCCGATCCCCCTCCGATCACGATGTAGTCCAGCATGTCTCCCCTCCCCTGCGGTGTAGCCATCCACTGTTGCAGTCGCCTGCGCGGCGCCGCAAGCCGGGGCAAACCCGGTGGATGCTCCGAATCCCGCTACGATCGCCGGATCGCATTCACGTTCGCATTCACTTTGTTCGTTTGAGGAGACTGACAGTCATGGCAATTCAAACCGTAGGCATCATCGGCGCAGGCACCATGGGCAACGGCATCGCGCAGGCCTGCGCGGTATCGGGCATCGACGTGGTCATGGTGGACATCTCGGAGGCCGCCGTCCAAAAGGGCGTGGCCACCGTCTCGGGCAGCCTGGACCGCCTGATCAAGAAGGAAAAGCTGACCGAGGCAGAGAAGACCGCCGCCCTGGCCCGCATCAAGACATCGACCGACTACGCGGCGCTCAAGGGCGCGCAACTGGTCATCGAGGCCGCCACCGAGAACTACGAGCTCAAGGTCAAGATCCTCAAGCAGCTGGACGCGCTGCTGGATGCCGACGTCATCGTCGCCACCAACACCTCGTCCATCTCCATCACCCAGCTGGCCGCCGTGACGGGCCGTGCCGACAAGTTCATCGGCATGCACTTCTTCAACCCCGTGCCCATGATGGCGCTGGTGGAGATCATCGTCGGCCTGCAGACCAGCGACGAGACGCACGCCACGGTCAAGGAACTGTCCGAGCGCCTGGGCAAGAGCCCCATCACCGTGAAGAACGCCCCCGGCTTCGTGGTCAACCGCATCCTGGTGCCCATGATCAACGAGGCTTTCTTCGTGCTGGCCGAAGGCCTGGCATCGGCCGAGGACATCGACGCCGGCATGAAGCTGGGCTGCAACCAGCCCATCGGCCCGCTGGCCCTGGCCGACATGATCGGCCTGGACGTGTGCCTGGCCGTGATGGAGGTCTACCTCAAGGAATTCGGCGACAGCAAGTACCGCGCCTGCCCCCTGCTCAAGGAAATGGTGGCCGCCGGCCGCCTGGGCCGCAAGACGGGCCGCGGCGTGTACAGCTACTGATACACCGCCCCCAAGGCCAAGCGAAGGCGAAGGCAGCTCAGGCTGGCCTTCGCCTTTTGTTTTGGTGGCAGTGCGCTACTTGGTTTTGCGCACCAGCGCCAGCATGTCCTCGATGACGATGTGACGTATCGACCTGAGCATTCTCAGGTGGGCACTTCTTGTGGAATGGTCCATTGCAGAGTGGGCAGGCTGGTGGAACTGGCCAGCCTCGAATTCTGCGATCAACGCATCGGCCTGCGGAGCCAGCATGCCAAGCATCCTGTCGAGCACACGTCCGCTTGTGCTCTGGGTCAGGCCCAAGGCCGTACCTGCGGCCAGCAGCTTTCCGTAGGTCACGTCGGCAAAGAAGGCCGCACCCGCAAGCGGAACCGTCAGCCGCTCCTGTGGCCATACCGCATGTTCATCGGCGTAAGCCCGCGTGTGATAGACGGCGGTGCTCAGGAGATCGTAGAACGGCGCCAGCCTGACGCCGCCCCGGTCCACCAGGAACGACAGATTCTTCAGATGACTGTCGCTGTTGCCCACCAGGGTGTTGAACAGCAGCCACTGATAGATGCCCATCCGGGCTTGCGCCTTTTCGCGGCAGCGGTCCATCAACGACGCCAGTGTCTGGATGCTGGCTCCTTGATATTTGAAAGTCCGGGCCAGGTCGAGCAGTTGGCAGGCATCCACCACATGCAGTCGCAGCCACTCCTGGGACGCTTCATCAAACACGCGGTCAAAGCGGTTGATGACATAGGCCGGCTCGGGCGTGTACAGCAGGTGTACCGGCGGCACATCAAGCCCCAGGCGCCCGGCAAGCTTCATGGTGAAGGCCTCGTTGACGGTTGAGTGCGGATAGCCTTCGGCCGTGGAGTCCGGCTTGAGGATATGGCTAGAAGCCGTCCCTTGGAAGGGTTCCTGCAGGCGATCGGTTTTCTCGTCGTACAGCACCACCATTTTGTGCTGCGCTCCCGCCAGGGACATGCGCTTGGGTGATCCGGCATGCAAGGACGTGCGCGGCAAGTTCCTGAATCTCAGCGACAGTTCGCCGAACTCCAGCTTCCTTGCGCCGCGCTCCGCTGCGCCCGCCCCAGGCGGCAGCAGGACCAGGGATCCGGCCGATTCCGCGCCAAGGGCCTGCAAAAGGCCGAAGGCATCGTGCTCATTCACCTCCAGCTCTTTGCTGATCGCACTGCGCAGTGCTTCCTCGGGCAGCAGGTTGTCGAAGAACCATTGGACGCTGCGGTGCGTAGATCCGTCGATGTGCCTGCGCTTTGCCAAGGAAATGCCGGGCGCCAATGGGAAGGCGCGAGGGTCGCCCATCCACTCCTCCTCATAGGCAAAGCCCCAGACATCCCTGTTTTCGACCAGCTTTCCGGCAAGCCGGCCGTTGATGAATACGTCCAGGATGCGTGCGGTCACGGCCTGTTCTTTTCGAAGGCAGTGCGGAAGAACGCATCGTCCGAGTCACGGGCACCGGGCTCCTCCCTGACTTCAGCGGCTGGCCCTCCGTCCGGTGCGCCCTGGCGCGTTCGGTACTCGTGGGAACCGTGGGACTCAGGTGGCAGCCTGGCCTGGCGGCGCTGCAGATAGGCCTGCTCGGTTCCCTCGGGAAGGTCGATGAGCACCTCGATTCCCAGTTCGGACAGCAGTTGCAGCACGCGCCCGAACTGGACCGTGGGCTTGCCGCGCTCCACGTCCCGCACAAAGACATGGCTCACGCCTGCGGCGCCTGCTGCATCGTCCTGGCGCAAGCGCCGCGCCTTGCGAACGGCCCATACCGCGTCACCCAGTGCATCCACAGAGTCGATGGAGATCTTCATGGCTTCAATGAAATCGAAAGCATGGTTTCGATCTTATCGATCGGCAACGGCGCTGGCAATGAATCGAAACGATCTTATCGATTTTCTATCGAGCAGCTTCCCAAACCTCAGAAAACGAAAGCATTGCTTAGATATTCATTTCGTTTTCAACCGTCCTCTGCGCGACTGCACCCATCCCTGGCCTGCTCTAAGGTCCATGCGCAGGAGACAACCATGGACATCAACACCCCCACCCCGCCGCCCGAAGGCTGCATCAGCTGCGAAGTGCGCGGCCATGTGCTGCTGATCGGGATCAACCGCCCCGCCAAGCGCAACGGCTGGACGCCGCCCATGTTCCAGCAGCTGGCCGAGGCCTATACGCGCCTGGACGACGATCCCGAGTTGCGCGTGGGCGTGCTGCATGCGTTTGGCAGCCATTTCACGGCGGGGCTGGACCTGCCGGTGATGGCGGAGTACCTGCGCTCGGGCAGGAAGGCCATCCCGCAAGGCCTGGTGGAGCCGCACGACTACGGCCTGGTCGGCTACCGGCGCCGCGCCAAGCCCATGGTGGTGGCGGTCAAGGGCATTTGCTTCACGGTGGGCATCGAGCTGATGCTGGGCGCCGACATCGTGGTCGCGGCCGATGACTGCCGTTTTTCCCAGCTGGAAGTGCAGCGCTGCATCATGCCCACGGGCGGCGCCACGCTGCGCATGGCCGAGCGTGCGGGCGTGGGCAATGCCATGCTGCACCTGCTCACGGCCGATGAGTTCGACAGCGCCGAGGCCTATCGCCTGAACTTCGTGCAGAAGGTGGTGCCGGCGGGCCAGGAACTGGCCGAGGCCCTGCGCATTGCCGAGCGGATTGCCGCCCAGGCCCCGCAGGCCGTGGTGGCCACGCGGCTCAATGTGCTCAAGGCCATCGAGCTGGGCCAGGCCGCCGCCGTGGCCGACTTCATTCCCGTGCAGCAGCGCCTGGCCAGCAGCGAGGATGCCGCCGAAGGCGTGCGCTCCTTCATCGAGAAACGCCCCGCGCGCTTCACGGGCCGATAGGCCTTTCTCGCTCTCCCGATCTTCCCCCTCCGATCTGGAGGGATTTCCTCAATTAAGTTGTACGCAATTTAATTGACAGCAATAATTCAACCCATGCCACGCATCGCCCTGCCCACCGACACCCCCGAGCTTCTGCGCCTGGACAACCAGGTCTGCTTTGCGCTGTACTCGGCGTCGCTGGCCATGACCAAGCTTTACAAGCCCTTGCTCGACGGCATCGGCCTGACCTATCCGCAGTACTTGGTGATGCTGGTGCTGTGGGAGCGCGACGGCCTGACCGTGTCGGAGATCGGCGAGCAACTGACCCTGGATTCGGGCACGCTGACGCCGCTGCTCAAGCGGCTCGAAGGCGCGAATCTGCTGGAGCGGGTGCGCGATGCGCAGGACGAGCGCCGCGTGCGCATCACGCTCACCCCGCAAGGCCGGGCACTGCGCGATGCGGCTGAAAAGATTCCCGCCTGCGTGCTGCAAAGCACGCAGTGCACGCTGCCCGAGTTGCAGGCGCTGACGCAGCAACTCGGCGCACTGCGCGAGCGGCTGGCGCCGCGCCGCAGCGACTGACAACGGATTGCCGATTTCCTCCACCCGTCCGCACAGCCGGACAACTTTGCAAAAGGAAGACACCATGGCCCAGCTCGAAAAAGTCCTGTACACCGCACGTGCCCACACCACCGGCGGCCGCGACGGCGCCTCGCGCACCGATGACGGACGCCTGGACGTGACCCTTTCCTCGCCAGGCACCAGCGGCACGGGCACCAATCCCGAGCAACTGTTCGCCGCAGGCTACTCGGCCTGCTTCATCGGCGCCATCAAGGCCGTGGCCGGCAAGCAGAAGATCAGCCTGCCGCAGGACCTGTCCATCGACGCAGAAGTGGACCTGGGCACCATCCCCAACGCCTACGGCATCGCTGCCCGCCTGAAGGTCAGCCTGCCCGGCATGGACAAGGCCGCCGCCCAGGCCCTGGTGGACGCAGCCCACCAGGTCTGCCCCTACTCCAACGCCACGCGCGGCAACATCGACGTGCAGATCACCCTGGTCTGATCAGGCCCAGCCCGGCCGCTCCCGCCATTGCAGCCTGCGACCCCGGAGGTCGTAGCGTGCATGGCAGGTCAACGGGCCGTGCAAGGCGTCGGCCGCATAGCTGACCAGCGCGATCTCGCCCACGGCGGCCTGCCAGTGCTCCAGCACCGGCAGGCCTCTTATCCATTGCAGCACCTGGGCGCGTGGCCAGGCGGCGTTCCAGGCGCCCAGCGTCACATGGGGCACGTAGGGGCGCAGCGCCTCGGTCAGCGCCAGTTCGGGCCTTGCCGGCCTGAGTGCACCATGCAGCATGCCCAGCGTGGGCCCGCCCTGGCTGCGGTCGCGCACCTGCAGATAGGGCGCCATCTCGAAACTGCCCCAGCCGCCGAATTCCAGTTGCAGCGGTGCGGCCGGCAGGTCCTGCAGCGCGTGCAAGTCGCGCGATAGTTCCGCCGCGCCGTAGGCATCCGGCAGGGCAGCGTCGCCATCCAGAAAACCAGCCGTGGCCAGGGTCACATGCAGCTGCCGCTCGTACCGCGGAACCAGCGCAGCGGCCAAGGCCTGGCGCGCCTGCGCACAGGCGCGGCGCACGGCTTCGCCCTTGGCAGGGCCCAGCGCATGGAGCTCCAGCACCCAGACCGCATAGCGGCGCCGGCCCAGGTGCCAGCCGCTCCAGTCGTCGGATGCGCCTGCCGCACTGGAGCTGGAGCTGGCGCTGGCGCTCGCTATGGCATGGGATTGCAGGAAATGGGGCAGCAGCGGCACGGCGGGCGAATCGGCGAAGGCTAGGCAGCCGCACAGCTTAAGCCAGCCCGGCGACAATCGGCCCATGTCCGCCACACCGCACGATCCTGATCTGAATGTCGTCCCCGACGACGACTCGCACGCCTATGCCCGCCTCACGCCCGACGTGGTGCTCGACGCCCTGGCCTCGGTCGGCCTGTGGGGCGACGGCCGGCTCACGGCCCTGGCCTCCTACGAAAACCGCGTCTACCAGGCCGTACTGGAAGACGGCGATCGCGTCGTGCTCAAGTTCTACCGCCCGGGCCGCTGGAGCCGCGATCAGATCCTGGAGGAGCACGCCTTCAGCGCCGAGCTGACGGCCGCCGAAGTGCCCGCCGTGCCCCCGCTGGTGCTGGAAGGCGCCACGCTGCACAGCCACGCGGGCTTTGATTTCTCGGTCAGCCCCTGGCGCGGAGGCCGTCCGCCCGAGCTGGACGACTTCGAGGTGCTGGAGTGGACCGGGCGCTTCCTGGCACGCATCCACACCGTGGGCGCGGCCCGGCCCTTTGCACACCGGCCGGCGCTGGACCTGGCCAGCTTTGGCCACGACTCCATGCAGTGGCTGCTGGACCGGCAAATGATTCCGCTGGAGGTGGAATCCACCTGGAAAGCCGCCTGCCAGCGCGCCCTGGACCTGATGGCACCCGCCGCCGACGGCCTGAGCGCAGCCGGCCACTTCGGCCTGCACAGCGCGCGCACGCTGCGCCTGCATGGCGACTGCCATCCCGGCAACGTGCTGTGGACGCCGCTGGACGACGAAGGCCGCGGCGGCCCGCATTTCGTGGACCTGGACGATGCGCGCACCGGCCCGGCCGTGCAGGACCTGTGGATGCTGCTGTCGGGCGACAGGGGCCAGCGCACGCGCCAGCTGGGCGCCCTGCTGGATGGGTACGAACAGTTCCGGCCCTTCGACCGCCGCGAGCTGGCCCTGATCGAGCCGCTGCGCACGCTGCGCCTGATCCACTACAGCGCCTGGCTGGCGCGGCGCCAGGACGACCCGATCTTTGCCATCAACTTCCCCTGGTTCGGCACGCCCGACTACTGGCGCGGGCAGGTGGACATGCTCAACGAGCAGATCGAGGCCATGCAGGAAGAGCCTCTATACGCCTGAGGCCACCGGGCTGCCTGCCTCCCGAAGACAGATATCTTTACAAATTGTCCAGGCCCGCGGCGCCCTATCCAGGGCTGCGGGTTCCGGGGTATTCTCGGCCCGAAATCCTATCGGCCATGCCCTACTCCGCCTTCCCACCATCGCTGCCCGACCCGCTACAGCCCTTGCCTGCCGCGCAAAAGGTGCTGGTGGTGGACGACGTTCCGGACAACGCCACCATCATCTGCCAGGTGATCAAGGATCTGTGCGGCCCGCTTGTGGCCTACACCGGCGAGGAGGCGCTGGCCCTGGCCCACCAACACCAGCCCGACCTCATCCTGCTGGACATCCGCATGCCGGAGATGGACGGCTTCGAGGTCTGCCGCCGCCTCAAGGCCGACCTGCAGACCGCGCATATCCCCATCATCTTCCTCACCGCGCTGACAGAGCCCCATTGCGAGGAACTGGGCCTGAACCTGGGCGCCGTGGATTTCGTGACCAAGCCCTTTCGCCCGGCCGTGCTCAAGGCACGCGTGCGCACGCATCTGGAGATTGCGCAGCAGCGCCAGATGCTGCAACTGCTGTCGCACAGCGACGGGCTGACGGGCGTGGCCAACCGGCGTTTCTTCAGTGCCCAGCTGGAGCGCGAGTTCATGCGCCTGCAGCGCCTGGGCGAGCCGCTGTCGCTGGTGATGATGGACGTGGACCACTTCAAGGCCTACAACGACCACTACGGCCATCTGGTCGGCGATGAATGCCTGAGCCAGATCTCCCAGGCCATTCAGGGCGCACTGCACCGGCCGGGCGACCTGCTGGCGCGCTATGGGGGGGAGGAATTCGTCTGCCTGCTGCCCCATACGGCGCTGGATGGCGCGGTGCTGGTGGCGCAGGGCATCGTCGATGCGCTCAGGCTGCTGGACCTGCCGCATGCCGCATCGCCCCTGGGCCAGGCGCTGACCGTGAGCCTGGGCGTGGCCTGCATTGCGCCTTCGCCCACCAACAGTGCCCAGCAACTGCTGGCCGATGCCGATCGGCGCCTTTATCTCGCAAAAAACGCTGGTCGCGACCGCATCGTCTGGGCTGGGTGACAGGAAACACCCCCTGAGGCGCTACGCGCCATTCCCCTCTCTCGCACCTCAGCAACGTCCATCGACGCGGCAGGTCGGCACGACCTGACCGCTGGCATCACGCCATTGCACCTGGCCGGCCGGGGTCTGAGGCGGGGCTGTAGGCGCTGGCTCCTGGGCCGGTTGAACGTTGGAGCGCTGCGGATCGTGCAGCACGGTGGATGAACCCACGCCCACGCCGACCCGCGCGCCGCCCACACCCGTGGAGGCGCCCACGCCTGCGCTGCCCAGCACCTGGCCGCTCTGGTTGACGCCGACGCCAACGCCGACCGGGCCCACGCCCGTGCCGACTCCGGCACTCAGCCCGCCGCTGCCCAGCCCCACGCCCACCGACACGGGGCCGACCGGAATTCCGATGCCCACGCCGCCGCCCACCGAGCCGCAGCCGGCCAGCAGCAGCGCGCAGGCGCCAAGCGCGGTCCACGCTGCCTTGCGGGATGGCTGGGAGGTCATGAAGGCGGAGGATGGAACTGGCATGCCGGACTCTCTGGACAAGGGAAAACACAGGGACGGCCACAGGGTACACCCGCCCGCCCGGTGCACGATGCCAGCGGTATGCCCGGGTCCATGCCAGGGGCTCGGAGGCGGCGAAACACTCAGGACACGCGGGTTTCTTAGAATTCACCCATTGGCCTGCGGGTCATTCCAGATTCCATGCGCTCCCGGACAGTGCCGTGGCGCCCCGGTGGCGCCAGGCCTGCGCGGCGCCGCTTTCCCCTTCGCTTTCTTCGCGCTCCCTTTTCGCTCCCTTTTCTATGCAAATCCGTTGGCCACCCTATGCGTGGGTGTGTTTTTCCATGTGCGTGGGTGTCATGGGCACCGCCCTGGCCAGCCCGCTGTACCCGCTGTACCAGCAGGCCTGGGGGCTGCAGCCCAGTCACATCACGCAGATCTTCGTGGCCTATATGTTCGGCGCGCTGGCCAGCCTGCTGTTCCTGGGCCGGCTGACCGACCGATTCGGCTTTGTCACCGTGCTGCGCGCCGGGCTGATCCTGATGACGCTGGGCGTGCTGGCCTCCGCCGTGGCCTGGAACGTGCCCAGCTTTGCGCTGGGGCGCGTGGTGATCGGCGTGGCTTCTGGGCTGATCACCACCTCGGCCTCGGTGGGCATGACCCGGCTCAACAACCGGGGCGACCTGCAGCGAGCCGCGGCCACGACCAGCCTGACCATTGCCTTCGGCTTCGGGCTGGGCCCCGTGGTGGGCGGGCTGATCGCGCAGTGGCTGCCCTGGCCGCTGGTCACGGCCTACATCCCCTCGCTGGGGCTGGGGCTGCTGGCCATCTATGCGCTGTACCAGGTGCGCATCGCCGAGCCGGCCGAGCTGGCCTCCACCCAGGCACGCGCGCTGCACTGGCGCGATTTCATGCCCACCATCACGCTGCCGGAGCGCCGCTTTGCGCGCCACTACGCACTGGGCGGCATGTGCGCGTTCTGCGCCTTCGGCATGTTCAGCCTGTTCGCATCGCTGGCGCCCAGCTTCATGCAGCGCATGGTGCCCTGGCACGGGCCGGCTGTCTCGGGCCTGTCCATCGGCGTGATCCTGTTCCTCTCGGCGGGCTTCCAGTACCTGGCGCGCCCGCGCCCGACCAAGGGCTCGGCCATTGTGGGTTTTGCCTGCCTGGTGGCCTGCAACCTCCTGCTGCTGGTCAACAGCTTCGCGGGCTCGGCCCTGCTGTTCGCGCTCAGCGTGATCACCACGGCGGCGGGCCACGGCCTGTGCAATCTGGCGGGCATGTCCATCGTCAACAAGGTCTCCACGCCGGCCACGCGCACGGGCCTGCTGTCCACGTACCTGGTGGTCGGCTACCTGGGCACCATCGTGCCCATCCTGGGCCTGGGCTGGCTCTCGGACCATATCGGCATCACCGAGGCCCTGGTCGCCTACTGCATCGTCATGGGCGCGCTGGCCGGCTGGCTGTGCTGGATGTGCACGCGCACGCCCACGCTGCCCATGCCCAAGCACTAGTTCCGCCAAGGGCGCATGCCTGTTCAGCGAAAGTGCGGCCCCGGCCCGTCTTCGGCCAGGCAGTCGCCGTCATTGCGCAGCGGGCAGACCTTGAGGGACAGGCAGCCGCAGCCAATGCAGCCGTCGATCTGGTCGCGCAGCTGGGTCAGGCCCTGGATGCGCGCATCCAGCGCGTGGCGCCAGCGCGCGGACAGCGCGGCCCAGTCGGCCTGCGTGGGCGTGCGGCCGCTGGGCAGGTCCTGCAGCGCCTCGGCAATCTCGGCCAGCGGCACGCCCATGCGCTGGGCCACCCTGATGACCGCCACGCGCCGCAGCACGGCACGCGCATAGCGGCGCTGGTTGCCGGGCGTGCGCAGGCTCTCGATCAGTCCCTGGCGCTCGTAGAAATGCAGGGCCGAGACGGTGATGCCGCTGCGCCGGGCGACTTCGCCCACGGAGAGGATGGCCGGCCCGTCATGGTCGGACGCGGTGACACCGGCAGAAGACAGATTCATGGCAGCAGGAAAATAGGCGCAGGAAAAATAGGTCCAAGCAGGCCTGCATTTGACCTCAACTTTGGTTGAGGTTTCACACTGGCAAGCCTCGCCGCCCGGTCCGGCCCACTCTCAGACTCCAAGCCATACATGCCACACGACGCACTTGCCACCTCCTCGGCGCAGCCCGCCGCTTCCACGGCCCCGCAACTGCACCATCTGCAGCCCGCAGGCCTCTACGACGCCACGCCCAACGGCTACACCCATGTGGTCACTGTGCACGGGCCGGCGCAATGGGCCTTCGTCTCGGGCCAGGGGGGCGAGAACCAGGCGGGCGACCTGCCCGACAGCTTCGCGGTGCAGGCGCAGCAGGCCCTGTCCAACCTCAAACTGGCGCTGCAGGCGGCGGGCGCGGACATGGGCCAGGTGGTCAAGCTGACCCTGCTCATCGTCGACCACTCGGAGGCCCGCTTCAACGACTGGCAGGCCGCCGTGCGCCTGCATTGGAGCGACGGTGCCCCCGGCGATGGTGCCCCCGGCAATACCCTGCCGCGCTTTCCGGCCTGCACCCTGATCCCCGTGCCCCGGCTGGCCCTGCCCGGCATGCTGATCGAGGTCGATGCCGTGGCCGCACTGCCCGCCCACGCCCAGCCCGCACGGCCGCCGCTGTGGGTCTGAGCCATCCGTTTGCCACCCATAAGCAGATAACACAGGCATTCGTCCGATGAACAGATCCTCCCCGGCCCCCGCCCTGCCCTCGCCGCCCATGCAGGCCACCGCCACGCCCGTGCTGCCCCAGAGCACCCTGCTGCTCATGGCCACGGCCTGCGGCCTGTGCGCGGGCGCCAATTACTTCAACCAGCCGCTGCTGCACTCCATCGCCATCGACCTGGGCATCAGCGAGGCGCGTGCCTCGCTGACGGTGACCATGGCCCAGGTCTCCTATGCGCTGGGACTGCTGCTGCTCGTGCCCCTGGGCGACATGCTGGAACGCCGCCGCCTGGTGCTGGGCCTGATGCTGCTGGCCGCGCTGGGCATGCTGGCCAGCGGCATGGCGCACAGCTTTGCGCTGCTGGCGGCGGGCACGCTGATGACGGGGCTGTTCTCGGTCGCGGCCCAGGTGCTGGTGCCCATGGCGGCCAGCTTTGCGGCGCCCGGCGCCAGCGGGCGCGCCGTGGGCCTGGTCATGAGCGGGCTGCTGATCGGCATCCTGGCGGCGCGCAGCGTGGCGGGCCTGTTGTCGGAGCTGGGCGGCTGGAATGCCGTCTACTGGGTGGGCGCCCTGGCCACGGCCGGCGTGGCCCTGCTGCTGCGGCGCGCGCTGCCCCTGGCGCAGCCGGCCCAGCCCATAGGCTATGGCGCGGTGATGCGCTCCCTGCTCACGCTGGCGCGCGAGCAGCCGCGCCTGCGCAGCCGGGCGCTGATCGGCGGCATGGGCTTTGCCACGGTGAGCGTGCTGTTCTCGACCATGGCACTGCTGCTGGCCGGGCCGGGCTACGGGTTTGGCGACGCGCAGATCGGCCTCATCGGCCTGGTCGGCGTGGCCGGCGCCCTCATGGCCAACATGGCCGGCCGGCTGGCAGACCGGGGGCTGGAGCAGCGCACCACGCTGGCCGGCGGCCTCCTCATGCTGGCGGGCTGGGGGGCGCTGTGGCTGGGCGGCACCAGCCTGTGGTGGTTTCTGGCGGGATTGCTCATCGTCGATGCCGCGCTGCAGGCCCTGCACATCAGCAACCAGAACGTGATCTATGCGCTGGCACCCTTGGCGCGCTCGCGCATCAATGCGGTCTATATGACGGGCTATTTCATCGGCGCCTCGGCAGGCTCGGCCGTGGGCTCGGCGGTCTGGCTGCACTGGGGATGGACAGGTGCCAGCGTGGCGGGCCTGATTCTGAGCCTGGCCACGCTGGCCGTCGTGGCCTGGGACAGGTCCCTCGCGCGCCAGGCAGGCCAGGCAGATCGACAACAGGGCCGCGCGTAAGAAAGAGCACCAGCCTGCGGCACGCTGCGCAAGAATGCACTGCAAACGTGCCGTCTTGCGCGCCTTGCCATGCAGGAAACGCACCAATCCGATGCGCCAACGCACCAGCATGGCGCAACCGCCACTGCACCGGATTGGCACGCTAAATGCATGACAAAGGCCGTTACAACCACCACGCCCTGTACCGCCCGTCACGCCCATGTCCGCAGCGCTACCGATCACCGCCGTGCCCGCTTGCGCCTCGGGCTGGCAGGCCATGCTGGACCTGCGCTTCGGGCACCGCGCCGGCCAGGGCAGCGTGCTTTCCCACGCACGCCACAGCGGCCCGCTGCGCGTGCAAAAACCGCTGCACCCCGAAGGCCCCGGCATCTGCCATGCCGTGCTGCTGCACCCGCCCGGCGGCGTGGCCGGCGGCGACCAGTTGCAGATCGATGTGACCGTGGAGCCCGGCGCCCACGCCCTGCTGACCACGCCGGGCGCCACGCGCTGGTACAAGTCCCAGGGCCGCCCGGCCGCGCAGCGCGTGCGGCTGCGCGTGGAAGAAGGCGCCATCCTGGAATGGCTGCCACAGGAAAACATGCTGTTCGCCGGTGCCGACGCCACCATGGCGCTGGACCTGGATCTTGCGCCGGGCGCGCGCGCCATCGGCTGGGACGCCGTGGTGCTGGGCCGCTATGGCGCGGGCGAGCACTGGAACCACACTGGCGCCTCCCCCACCGCTGCCGCGCGCCTGCAGCTTCACAACCGGCTCGCATGTGGCGGACGGCCGCTGTGGCTGGAGCAAGGTGAACTGCACGCCGGCCATGCCCTGCTGTCCAGCCCCGTTGCCTGGGCAGGCTTCCCCATACAGGCCAGCCTCTGGGCCGTGGCCCCCGAACCCTTGGCGGCCATGGAGCCCTTGAGCGAGCAACTGGCCGCCAGCCTGCCCTGGAGCGATGAAGTGCGCGCCGGCGCCAGCCTGCTGGCCGGCCAGGGCGGCGCGCCCTCGGTGCTGCTGCTGCGCGTGCTGGCCCGGCGCATGGAGGCGGCACGGGCCGTGCTGCATGAAGGCTGGCGCCTGCTGCGCCCGGCCCTGCTCAATCAACAAGCCCGCCCCCCGCGCCTGTGGGCCACCTGATCAACGGAGACTCATCGATGGAACTCACGCCCCGTGAAAAAGACAAGCTGCTGCTGTTCACCGCAGCCCTGGTGGCCGAGCGGCGCAAGGCGCGCGGCCTGAAGCTCAACTACCCCGAGGCCGTGGCGCTGATCAGCGCCGCCGTGCTGGAGTGGGCGCGCGACGGCAGGACCGTGGCCGAGCTCATGCACCTGGGCACCACGGTGCTGACGCGCGCCGATGTGATGGAGGGCATTCCAGAAATGATCCCGGACATCCAGGTCGAAGCCACTTTCCCGGACGGCACCAAGCTGGTCACCGTTCATCACCCAATAGTTTGACCCCCTGAGCGGCTACGCCGCTTCCCCCAAGGGGGACGGCGCCATCGCTGCGGGGCGGCCCTTGCTGGGCACCCCCAACCAGCCCGCTGCATCCGCTTGTGCCGTGGGCAGATCCAGTCTCGATAGCGATCAAGGAGATCTCCATGTTCAGATTCCGCAACACTTTCAACTACCTGCTCGCCCCGGCCCTGCTGGCCGCCGCCACGGCCGCCAGCGCCCATACGGGGGCCGGCGCCCACCTGCACGCCGGTGACGGCGCCATGCAGGCCCTGATGGCCGGGCTGTCCCACCCCATCGCGGGCCTGGACCATCTGCTGGCCATGCTGGCGCTGGGCCTGTGGTGCGGGCTGATGCTCCAGCGCCAGTGGCTGCCGCCCGTGGCCTTTGCGGCCTGCATGGCGCTGGGCCTGGCGCTGACGCAGACCCCGCTGGAGCTGCCGGCCGTGGAGCCCATGGTGGCCGCCTCGCTGCTGGCCTTCGGCCTGCTGCTGGTGGCCCAGCGCCGCCTGCCCGTGGCCCTGGCCATGGCGCTGGCCGGCGCCTTCGCGCTGTTCCACGGATACGCGCATGGCGAGGTCTTCCCCCACGCGCTGCCCGCAGCCGTGTTCTGGGCCTACATGGCGGGCATGGTCGCCACCACGCTGGTGCTGCATGCGCTGGGCGTGGCCTTTGGCCGGGCCATGCGCGGCGGCACGGCTTCGGCCTGGGCCGCACGCCTGGCAGGTGTGGCCGCCATGGGCTACGGTGCCGTGGCGCTGGCAGGCTGATCGCGGGAGCCGCACATGACCGAGCGCATCATCCCCGGCGAGCTGCTCGCCGAGCCCGGCGAGATCCTGCTGAACGCAGGCCGGCCCGTGCAGACCCTCACGGTCACCAACACCGGCGACCGGCCCGTGCAGGTGGGCTCGCACTTTCATTTCTTCGAGGTCAACGAGGCCCTGCACTTCGACCGCGCCGCCGCACGCGGCTGGCGGCTGAACATCGCGGCCGGCACGGCCGTGCGCTTCGAGCCCGGGCAGGAGCGCACGGTGGAACTGGTGGAAATCTCCGGCGACCGCATCATCTATGGCTTCAACGCCAAGGTGATGGGCAGGCTTTGAAGTACCCCCTGAGCGGCTACGCCGCTTCCCCCTCTCTCGCTTCGCGGGAGGGGGACGACACCCTCGGTGCGGGGCGGCCCTTCCTCGGTGTCCCCGGGTTGGACCACGCCGGTTTTAAGTACAACGAGCAACGCATAGCGTCGTAGACAACAGAAAGGGAATGCTATGGCAAGCATCACGCGCCAGGCCTATGCCGAGATGTTCGGCCCCACCGTGGGCGACCGCCTGCGGCTGGCCGACACGGCCCTGGTCATCGAGATCGAGAAGGACCACACGATCTACGGCGAAGAGGTCAAGTTCGGCGGCGGCAAGGTCATCCGCGACGGCATGGGCCAGAGCCAGCGCATGGCCGCCGACTGCGCCGACACCGTCATCACCAATGCCGTGATCATCGACCACTGGGGCATCGTCAAGGCCGACATCGCCATCAAGAACGGGCTGATCGCAGGCATAGGCAAGGCCGGCAACCCGGACATGCAGCCGGGCGTGACCATCGTCATCGGCCCCGGCACGGAAATCATTGCGGGCGAGGGCATGATCGTCACGGCCGGCGGCATCGACACGCACATCCACTTCATCTGCCCGCAGCAGATCGACGAGGCGCTGACCAGCGGCGTGACCACCATGATCGGCGGCGGCACGGGCCCGGCCACGGGCACCTTCGCCACCACGGTCACGCCCGGCCCCTGGCACATGGAGCGCATGCTGCAGGCCGTGGACGGCTACCCCATGAACATCGGCCTGCTGGGCAAGGGCAACGCCAGCCAGGCCGCGCCGCTGCGCGAGCAGATCGCGGCAGGCGCCATCGGCCTGAAGCTGCACGAGGACTGGGGATCGACGCCCGCCGCCATCGACTGCTGCCTGGGCGTGGCCGACGAGACCGACACCCAGGTCGCCATCCACACCGACACGCTCAACGAGGGCGGCTTCGTCGAGGCCACGGTGGCCGCCTTCAAGGGCCGCACCATCCACACCTACCACACCGAAGGCGCGGGCGGCGGCCACGCGCCCGACATCATCAAGGTCTGCGGCGAGGCCAACGTGCTGCCCTCGTCCACCAACCCCACGCGGCCCTACACGGTGAACACGCTGGACGAGCACCTGGACATGCTCATGGTCTGCCACCACCTGGATGCGTCGATTGCCGAGGACATCGCCTTTGCCGAAAGCCGCATCCGCCGCGAGACCATCGCCGCCGAGGACGTGCTGCACGACCTGGGCGCCTTCTCCATGATCTCCAGCGACAGCCAGGCCATGGGCCGCGTGGGCGAGGTCGTGCTGCGCACCTGGCAGACCGCGCACAAGATGAAGGTCCAGCGCGGCAGCCTGCCGGGCGACAACGCGCGCCACGACAACTTCCGTGTCAAGCGCTACGTGGCCAAGTACACCATCAACCCCGCACGCACGCATGGCATCGCCCATGTCGTGGGCTCGGTCGAGGTCGGCAAGCTGGCCGACCTGGTGCTGTGGCGGCCGGCGTTCTTCGGTGTCAAGCCCAGCCTCATCCTCAAGGGCGGCAGCATCGCCAGCGCCGCCATGGGCGACCCCAACGCCAGCATCCCCACGCCGCAGCCCGTGCACTACCGGCCCATGTTCGCGGGCCAGGGCAGCGGCGTGGCGGCGGCCAGCCTGACCTTCGTCTCGCAGGCCGCCCAGCAGGCCGGCGTGGCAGACCGCTACGGCCTGCGCAAGCGCACCGTGGCCGTGGAAAACTGCCGCAGCGTCAGCAAGCGCGACATGGTGCACAACGACTGGCAGCCCGACATCAGCGTCGATCCCGAGACCTACCAGGTCGTGGCCGACGGCCAACTGCTGACCTGCGAGCCCGCCACCGAGCTGCCGATGGCGCAGCGGTATTTTCTTTTTTAAGGGGGAGCAATGGGGTCAGCGGGGCAAGGGCGCACCGTGCTCACGTATCCAGAGGGCGAACCCGGCCTCGTCCAGTTCGCCTGCGGCCAAGGCCACCATGGTCAGCACACAGGACTCGTCACCCGCCGTCAATTCCCAGCCATTGAGATGGAGAAACAGCTCGGTCGCCACAAAGGCTGTGCGTTTGTTGCCATCCACAAAGGGATGGTTGCGCGCGATGCCAAAGCCATAGCTGGCTGCCAGCTCGGCCGCATCAGGCGCCCCATAAGCGGCCAGATGGCGCGGCCTGGCCAGGGCAGATGCCAGCAACCCGGCATCACGCACGCCCGCCGGGCCACCATGCTCGGTCAGTTGCTCTTCGTGAACAGCCAGCATGACGGCCTCGCTGAGCCAGACCCAAACCTGCATGTTCCCGGTCATTTCGCCAGCTCACGCAAAACACCACGCCGCTTTTTCATGATCAGGCGCGCTGCATCCATCTGCTGCCCGAAGTCCTCGTCATACGGAGAAAGCTTGATGCCGCCGTCGGCAACCTCGGTCAGATACACCGTGTCGCCTTTGCCCAGGTTCAGCTTCGCCAGAATCTCCTTGGGCAGGATCAAGCCCACGGAATTGCCGACCTGGGTGAGTTTGAGAGTGGTCATGGTGGAATCTCCAGGGAAGTCATTGACCTCGCAATGTTATAACGACCGTTAATACGAAACAATCCATGCTCACCGTCAACAAACACATGCCCCAGGGCGGCGGCCTTGCCGCCGTGCTGGTCAGGCGCGCCGCCACGCTGGAGCTGGACTGGGACATGCGCCAGAAGAGCCGCTTTGCGGCAACAGACTCCACGGGGCGCGAGCTGGCCGTGGTGCTGGCGCGCGGCAGCGTGCTGCGCGGCGGCGACGTGCTGGTGGCCGAGGATGGCAGCCTGGTCGCCGTGCGCGCGGCGCCCCAGGCGGTGTTGCGCGTGACGGCGGCCACGCCGCTGGGCCTGCTGCGTGCGGCCTACCACTTGGGCAACCGGCATATCCCGGTGGAGGTCACGCCCACGCACCTGCACCTGGAAAACGACCCCGTGCTCCACGACATGCTGCTGCGCCTGGGCGCGCAGGTGGCCCTGGTGGATGCGCCCTTCGAGCCCGAGGCCGGTGCCTATGGCGGCGGCCACCGCCACGGCCATGACGCCAGCTTTGCCGAGGACCAGGCGCTGGCGCAGAGCGTGTATGCGCTGCATGACCATGGGCACGCACACGACCATTCCCACGATCATTCCCACGGGCATGAACATGGCCACGACCACAGCCATGACCATGATCACAAAGGCTGCTGCGGACACGGGCACGGCCACGACCATCCGCATGGCTGACCTGTCGATACAGGGGCTGTGCGCCCTGCTGCACCTGGCATCGCCCCAGCTGCCCGTGGGCGGCTTCAGCTATTCGCAGGGGCTGGAGGCCGCCATCGAGCACGGCCTGGTCACGGATGCCGGCACGGCGCGCACCTGGATTGCCGATGCGCTGGCACACGGCTTTGCACGCTGCGAGGCGCCGCTGTGGCTGCTGCTGCGCCGGGCCTGGAGCGCAGGCGACGAGGGGGCGGTGCACGAATGGAACCAGTGGTTCATTGCCAGCCGCGACAGCCGCGAGGCCCGTGCCGAGACGCTGCAGATGGGCTGGTCGCTGCACAGCCTGCTGCGCTCCGTGCCCTGGGGCGGCGAGGCCTTTGCGCCCCGCATCGCACAACTGGGCGCCCTTGTGGAAGGACCGGGCCTGGCCTATCCCACGGCCTTTGCCTGCGCCTGCGCCGCCGTGGATGCCGATGAGGACCACGCCCTGCTGGCCTATGGCTTTGCCTGGCTGGAGAACCAGGTGGCCGCCGCCATCAAGGCCGTGCCGCTGGGCCAGGTGGCGGGCCAGAGCCTGCTGCTGGCCCTGCATCCGCTGCTGGAGCAGGCAGTGGGCGAGGCACGCCGCCGCGCCAGCGAGGCGCCGCCCCAGCTGGACACCATGCTGCCCCAATGGAGCGTGCTGCAGGCGCGGCACGAACACCAGTACTCCCGGCTCTTCCGGTCCTGATCACTCACCCCAAGTCCACCATGAACACCCGCACCAAGAAACTCCCCCCGCTGCGCGTCGGCATCGGCGGCCCGGTCGGCTCCGGCAAGACCACGCTGCTGGAGATGCTGTGCAAGGCCATGCGCGCACACTACGACCTGGTGGTCATCACCAACGACATCTACACCAAGGAAGACCAGCGCCTGCTGACGGTGGCCGAGGCCCTGCCGCCGGAACGCATCATGGGCGTGGAGACCGGCGGCTGCCCGCACACGGCCATCCGCGAGGACGCCTCCATCAACCTTGAAGCCGTGGACCGCATGCTGCGCCAGTTCCCCGAGGCGGACATCGTCTTCATCGAAAGCGGCGGCGACAACCTGGCCGCCACCTTCAGCCCCGAGCTGTCGGACCTGACCATCTACGTGATCGACGTGGCCGGTGGCGAGAAGATTCCGCGCAAGGGCGGCCCCGGCATCACCAAGAGCGATCTGCTCGTGGTCAACAAGACCGACCTGGCGCCCTATGTGGGCGCCAACCTGTCCATCATGGAAGCCGACACGCAGCGCATGCGCGCCCACAAGCCCTATGTGATGGGCAGCGTGAAAAGCGGCAAGGGCCTGCGCGAGGTGATCGACTTCATCACCGAGCGCGGCCTGCTGCCGCCCATGCCCGCGCAGGGCTGAGAAAACAGCGCCTGCCCGCCAGCCGGGAAGTGCAGGCCTACTGCGTCGGCCCCGTGGTCTTGGCCTTGGCCCGTGGCAGGGTGGCTGCGCTGCTGGAGGACACCAGCGGGTTGCCGGTGGAGGTGGCCGCGCCATCGGTCTGGCGCCATGCCGAGGGCTTGGGCGCCACCACGGGCTGCGGTGCGGCGGCAGCACGGCTGCGGTTCCAGGCCGGCAGCAGCACGCGGCGCACAAAGCCCATGTCCAGCACCAGCCACAGCAGAACAGGCGCCAGCGTGGGCACCATCAGGCCCCCCATCTGGTAGCCGTAGACAATGGCATTGAGCTGCCATCCCTGGAGACCCAGCACATTGAGGTCCAGCTTGGCGGCCAGGCACAACTGCATCAACACCTGCGTTACCACGCTGAAGGTCTGCAGCGGCAGCAGCGCCACATACCCCACCAGGATGCGCCACCACCGGCCCGGACCCCAGGCCGCCAGCAGCATGGCCACCAGCACCGGCAGGCCGTAGCCGTAGCGGGCGGGATCGACCTCGACGATGGCCTCGGCGCGGCGCCAGCCGGTCTGCTCGTTGGAGACCTGGACCGAGGAATTGACAACCAGGCTGCGGGGCGTCTCCAGGTCCACGCGCTGCACCCAGCCGTTGGCGGCGTTCTCCAGCACCCACTTGCTCATGCCGGACACCGGCACGGCCAGCCAGCCGGCCGCCAGCGTCCAGGCCAGGGTCAGCACCACGATGCCGCCCATGGCCAGGGCCGCGAAGCGCGAGATGGGATTGCGTCCGATCATGGCCTGCTCCTCAGGCGGCCACGGCGGCGGAAGCTGCAGCGGCAGGCGGCAGCGGCGGCTGGCCGCCGTCATCCTGCGACGGCGCCTTGCGGCCGCTCCAGCGCACCCACAGCAGCCAGAACACCAGCACGTCCAGCATAATCAGCGCCTGCCAGAGGTACTCGTGCGCGAAGTTGAAGGCCGTGGTGCTCCACTGGCCCAGGTAGAACAGGCTGATGACGCGCAGCACGTTGATGGCCTGCACGGCCACGAAGCCGGCCAGCAGGCCCACCAGCTTCTGGCGCCATGACGAGGGGAAGGCCATCACGGCGGCAAACAGCACGATGTAGGCCTCCAGGCCGTTGCAGCCGGCCTCGATGGAGACGCCGAAGCCCGTGGCCGTGTTCCACAGCACCTTGCCCGTAGCCGAGGCCGTGCTGTCGAACCAGGTCACCAGCGAGGCGCAGATGTGCGCCAGAAAGGACGTCCAGGGCAGCACGATGTGCTGCTGCACCCAACTGAGCAGGTTCAGCCCGAACATCGTCAGCTGGATGGCCAGAAAGATCAGAAAGAAGCGCAGCATGGCAGGTCTTGGAGTGTTGGTTGCCGGGCTTGCGACCTGGCAGTTGCGAAACAGTGTCCCTCTATAGGCTCGCATTATCTTCGGACCGCTCAAAGACGACAAAGGCCGGTGCGTGAATCACGCCACCGGCCCTTGCCGTCACGGGCGCATCACCGACGCTCGCGCCTGCGCATGGTCCCCAGCGCCATCAGCGCCAGCAGGGACGACATCAGCATCAGGCCCCACTGCGACAGCGTGGGGATGCTGGCCGTGGTGTCCGGGCCCGGCTTGAGCGGCGTGGTGGTCGTGCCCTTGTCGTTGTCGGGATTGCCGTCACCGGGCACCGAGACCGTGGCCGAGTTGACCAGCGGGCGGGCGCCCTTGTAGGGCTTGTCCAGCTTTGTCTCCAGCGTGAAGACCGCCGTGCCGCCCTGGGCCAGCTGCGGCACGCTGCAGGTCACGGTGCGCGTGCCGCTGGCGTAGCTGCAGCCTGCCGAGGCCGAGACGAACTCCAGCCCGGCGGGCAGCACGTCGGTCACCGAGCCGCCCGCGGGCGACTGCGGATCGCGGCCGTAGTTGGTGACGGTCAGCGTGTAGCTGGCCGTGTCGCCATCGTCCAGCGGGCCGGCGGGGCCCTGCTTGCCGATCCCCAGGTCCACGGCATTGCCCTGGCGGCTGGTGGAGGTCCGGTCGGTAGTGGTGTTGTTGACGATCACATCGCCGCCATTGCTCAGCCATTCCGTCTCGAAGGGCTTGACCGAGGCCTCGTGGTAGATGGTGCCGCCCGATGCCTTGTCGGGCAGGGTCTGTGCGCGCATCTTGAACTTGATGGTCATGCTCTGGCCCGGAGCCAGCGCCGGGATGGTGCACTGCAGCGGCCCGCTGGTCGCGTTCAGCGCCGGCTGCACGCCGCACCAGGATGCGGAGGCGCCGGGAATGCCGGCCAGCGCCAGGCCGTTCTGGTAGCTGAAGGTGGCCGTGGAGCCCGATGCGGGGAACTTGTCGGTCACGACCACCTGGGTGGCGTAGGAGGGGCCGGAGTTGGTCACCGTGATGGTGTATTCGGTGTCCTCACCCAGCACCAGGCCGTCCGCCGTGTGGCGCATACTGATGTTCACATCCAGCTCGGCGCGCTTGAGCCGGGCCTTGGCCTCGGCCTGGTTGTTGGCCTTGGTCAGCTCCTCGGTGGTGGTGTCCACCGCCACGGTGTTGGAGATCTCCGTATCGGCCGCCAGATCGCCGCGCGAGCGCATCTTGTAGCTCACGGTGTACTGCGCGCCTGCAGCCAGCGGATTGGTCCAGGCGCATTCCAGCGTGCCGCCCTGCACGCCATCGGTGGCCGCCGGAGTACAGGTGCCGCCGCCGGTGACCGTGGGCGTGCCGATGAAGATGGCGTCTGCAGGCAGCACGTCCTTGAGCGTGACATTGGCGGCCGACGAGGGGCCGTAGTTGGGCACCGTGACCGTATAGGTCAGCGGCTCGCCCGCAGCCGCCACCTTGGGCGAGACCTGCTTTTGCGCCGCGATTTCCGCGATGGCCTGCACGGTGATGCTGGCCGTAGAGGAATCGTTGCCGGGATCGGCGTCATGGATGTCCAGCGACTGGGCCGAGGCCGCGTTGGCATAGGTGCCGGTGGTGGCGCGCTTGGGGCGGATCTTGACCTCGATCACCACCTCGGCCTCCGGGGCCATGGAGGAGATGTCGCAGGTCAGATCGCGCGTCTCGCTGTTGACCCCGCCCGAAGGGGTGCCGCAGCTGGCGTTGGCGCCGGAGACGATGCGGCTGGAGACAAAGCCGCCGCCCGGGTAGGTGTACGGCACGGGATTGCCGGCCTCGTCCACCGGGTTGCCGCCCACGATGCGCACGCCGTCAATTTGCTTGACCAGGGACTGCAGCGCGTCGCGCACGCGGACATTCGTCACCGTCGTGCTGGCCGAGTGGTTCTTCACCACCAGCTGGTAGGTGACCTCTTCACCGCTCTTGATGGAGGCCGGCGGCACAGGGCTGACCACGCTCTTGACGATGCCCACATCCACCTTGTCGGCAGACACGGTGACAGTCGCGGAGGTGGTGGCCGATGCATTGTCCCGGCCGATCACGCCAGCGGAGGCGTTGTTGGTGAAGTCCAGATGGCCCGAAGCCAGCGTGACCTTGGCCCTGACCTTGATCTGGCGGCTGGCGCCCACGGCCAGGCCCGCTGTCGAGGTGCAGCTCAGGGTGGAGCAGGTCCAGTCCCCCGCGCCGGTGCCCGCACCGGACATGCTGACGATGGCCATGCGGCCGTCTGCGGGGTTGTCGGTCACGGTGATCTGCTGATTCGGCAGCACGGGCATGGGGCCGGTGTTGGTCACGGTGATCGTGTACTCGAACTCCTGGCCTGCCAGCACCGGGCGGCCAGGGCCTGCCTTGGCCAGCCTCAGCCGCGCATCGTTGCTGAAGCTCACCGCCGCGCTATCGGTGTTGTTGGTCTTGTTGGGCTCGTTGAGTTCGGGTGGAACCCCGATCACGCCCTGATTGACCAGTTGCGCACCCGGCGTTCCACCCGCAGCCACGCTGGCCTTGAAGCGGATGGCCTGCATGTTGGCGTAGCCGGCCACCGGGTACTCGCCCGCATGGGTGCAGGTGATGGTGCCGCTGCTGTGGCCGCAGTTCCAGGGCGCCGTGCTGCCGTCGAAGCCCGTGAAGGTCACGCCGGCCGGCAACGTGTCGGTGATGGTGAGATCGCGCGGCACGAGCGAGCCGCCTTCGCGGCGCGGCTGCAGCGTGTAGGTGACCTCGGTCACCTGCAGCGCATCCAGCACCGTGGGCGCCACCTGCTTGCGCAGCGAGACATCCACGAACTCGCTGCCGCTGGAGACCACGGCGGCGCTGGCGGTGTTGTTGCCGGACTGGCCGTCAGGCATCTCCGTGCTGGCGTCCTTGTAGCCCTTGACGCTGGCAGCGCCGGCAATGGTGCCGCTCATGTTGGCGATGGCCGGCACGGAGATGGAAGGCAGCACGGCGCCCGGCAGCACGGGGCCGCTGCGCGTGCAGCTGAGTTCGCCCGAGATCAGCGGATAGCCCGAGGCCGGCGTGCAGCTCCAGCCGCTGCCTGAGGGCACGCCCGTGACCACGGCGCCGTTGGGCACGGGGAAACGCACCACGGTACGGCCACCGGCGGGCACCTCGGACGGGCCCTTGTTCTGCACGTCGATGGTGTACTGGAAGGCGCCGCCGTTGGCGACGCTGGCGGGAGCCGCCATCGCGATAGCCAGATCGGCGGCCTCGGTGGTGGTGAAGTTGCGATCGAGCTGCGTGTTGTTCTGGTCGTTGTCGTAGTCGGGCGAGGCCATGCGCGCGCTGGCCACGGCGCGCCAGTTGGTGCCGACGGTCGGCAGGATGACCTCGAAGCCCACGGACTTGAAGCCGTCGGCGGGCGCCAGGTTGCCGATGTTGCAGACCAGCGTGTTGTTGCCTGCGGTGAGCACCGTGCCGGCAGCCGGTGCCGTGCAGGTGATGCCGCCCGGGCTGCTGCTGTAGCCCTGGAACACGGCTCCCACGGGCAGCACCTCGGTCAGGGTGACGCCTACGGCGTCGGGACCGATGTTGTTGTGCCTGACCTTGGCCACATAGGTGAAGGTGCCGCCGGCAGGGCCTGCCGATGCGTCCTGTCCGTCATAGAGACCGTCCTGGTTGACCAGGATGTCGGTGTCGGCCGGCGCCGCCACGGCAGCCGCTGTTGCCAGCAAGCCGCCGGACAGCAGCGCACGCGCCAGCCAGCCCTTTCTCGTGAAAGCCATACAAACCTCTCTTTTGCTTCGTTGACAGCGCCGAATGCCGCAGGCACGGACGCACGAGGTGCCCGGCTGGAACAGCTCTGTCAGAAAGCCGACTACCGGACGCACCAAAAGGAGGCATGATGGTTCTTTATTACCAAAAGTAAATATGATCTGGAATTTTTAACAAAAGTGAGTATTTAGAGGTATTTGTGAGTTTTTCGTGAGTCGACCTTTTCCGGCCGGTTTTCCTCACGGAACGCAGACGTGAAAAAGCCGGTGGCAGCATGGCTGGCACCGGCTTGCAATGCTGATCTGCCGCGCGCTGGCGCGGCAGTGAGCAGGCACTAAGGCCTAGGGAATGCGGCGAGGCAATCCTTGTGAGGAACTCACGCCAGCAGCGCGTTCACGCGCCTGACGTAGGCAGCCGGGTCTTCGGGCATGCCGCCTTCGGCCAACACGGCCTGGTCGAACAGGATGTTGGCCAGGTCATGGAAATGCACCGATCCGTCCAGCTTCTTGACCAGCGGATGCTCGGGGTTGACCTCCAGCACGGGGCGGGCGTCCGGCGCCTGCTGGCCGGCCTGCTTGAGCAGGCGCGCCAGCTGCAGGCTCATGCCGCCGTCCTGCACCACCAGGCAGGCAGGCGAGTCCACCAGGCGCGTGGTCACGCGCACGTCCTCGGCCTTGTCCTTGAGCGCTTCCTTGAGCTTGGCCAGCAGGGGCTTGAAGGTCTCGGCAGCTTCCTCGGCGGCCTTCTTTTCCTCTTCGTCCTGCAGCTTGCCAAGGTCCACGGCGCCCTTGGCCACGGACTGCAGCGGCGTGCCGTCGAATTCGGTCAGGTAGCCCATGGCCCATTCGTCCACGCGGTCGGCCATCAGCAGCACTTCGATGCCCTTCTTGCGGAAGACTTCGAGCTGCGGGCTGTTGCGGGCTGCGGTCAGGGAGTCGGCCGTGATGTAGTAGATCGCGTCCTGGCCTTCCTTCATGCGGGCCTTGTAGTCGGCCAGCGAGACGATGGCCTCGTCCTGGCTGGTGGAGGAAAAGCGCAGCAGCTTGGCGATGCGTTCCTTGTTGGCAAAGTCCTCGCCCAGGCCTTCCTTGAGCACGGGGCCGAACTCGGCGTAGAACTGGCTGTACTTGCCTTCCTTGGCCTTGTCCTCTTCGCTGACCACGTCGGTGACGCCGTCGGCCGCCGCGTCAGCGGCAGCGTCGTGGCGATCGTGCTTGGCCAGGTCTTCCAGCATGGACAGCACGCGCTTGGTCGAGCCGTCGCGGATCAGGCGCACGTCGCGGCTTTCCTGCAGCAGCTCGCGGCTGACGTTCAGCGGCAGGTCGGCCGAGTCGATCACGCCCTTGACGAAGCGCAGGTAGCCGGGCATCAGCGCCTCGGCGTCATCCATGATGAAGACGCGCTTGACGTAGAGCTTGACGCCGGCCTTCTTGTCGCGGTTGTAGAGGTCGAACGGCGCCTTGGCCGGGATGAACAGCAGCTGCGTGTACTCGGTGTTGCCCTCGACGCGGTTGTGGCTCCAGGTCAGCGGGTTCTCGAAGTCGTGGCTGATGGCCTTGTAGAAGTCCTGGTACTGCTCGGCCGTGATGTCCTTCTTGGGACGCGTCCACAGCGCGCTGGCCTTGTTGATGGTCTCCCACTCGCCCGTCTTCTCCATGGTGCCGGGCTGGTCGTTCTCGCCGTCCTTCCACTCCTCTTTTTCCATGAGGATGGGCAGGCTGATGTGGTCGGAGTACTTGCCGATGACCTGCTTGATCTTCCAGGCGTTGAGGAACTCCTCGGCCTCGGGGCGCAGGTGCAGCGTGATGCTGGTGCCGCGCTGGGGGCGCTCGATCTGCTCGACCTCGAACTCGCCCGTGCCGCCGCTGGTCCAGCGCACGCCTTCGGAGGCCGGCAGGCCCGCGCGGCGTGTTTCCACGGTGATCTTGTCGGCCACGATGTAGCCCGAGTAAAAGCCCACGCCGAACTGGCCGATCAGCTGCGAGTCCGACTTCTGGTCGCCCGACAGCTTGTCCATGAAGGCCTTGGTGCCGCTCTTGGCGATGGTGCCCAGGTTGTCGATGGCTTCCTGCTCGCTCATGCCGATGCCGGTGTCGGCAATGGTCAGCGTCTTGGCGGCGGCGTCGAAGGACACGCGCACTTCCAGGTTGGGCTGGTCCTCATAGAGGGAGGCATCGTTCAGCGCCTCGAAGCGCAGCTTGTCGCAGGCGTCGGAGGCGTTGGAGACCAGCTCGCGCAGGAAGATCTCGGGGTTGGAATACAGCGAATGCGTGACCAGGTGCAGCAGTTGTGCAACTTCGGCCTGAAAAGAATGGGTTTGCTTGCTCATGCAGACAGTGTCCTATGTCCTATGGGTTCACAACAGGGAAAAAATCAGCCCTCATCTCGGGCCGGCGAGCGCATTATCAAGACCCCGCCGCCCCTGTGGCGACGCAGGCTCTGGACGATTGTTCACTTTCTTGCCCTCACGGCGGGGCTGGCGCAGGGCTATAACTGCGCCACTTTCCGCTGTGCGGCGGACGGTGCGCGCAGGGCCCGGGCGCAATGGCGGGCCTGCTTCAGGAGATTTTCCATGCACAGCTCTGTTCAAAAATGGTCCGCCGAATTCCTCGGGACCCTGTGGCTGACCCTGGGCGGCTGCGGTGCGGCCGTGCTGGCCGCCGCCTTCCCGCAGGTGGGCATCGGCCTGGTCGGCGTCTCGCTGGCCTTCGGCCTGACGGTGCTCACGGGCGCCTATGCCTTCGGGCCCATCTCAGGCGGGCACTTCAACCCGGCCGTCTCCGTGGGCCTGGCCATGGGCGGGCGCTTTGCCTGGAGCGAACTGCCGGGCTACATCGTCTCGCAGGTGCTGGGCGCCATCACGGGCGCGGCCATCCTCTATGTGATCGCCACGGGCAAGGCCGGTGCCGACATCGGCGGCTTTGCCACCAACGGCTACGGCGCGCATTCGCCGGGCGGCTACGGCATGACGGCAGCCCTGGTCACCGAAGTGGTGATGACGGCCTTCTTCATCCTGGTCATCCTGGGCGCCACGGCCAAGCGCGCGGCAGCCGGCTTTGGCGGGCTGGCCATCGGCCTGTGCCTGACGCTGATCCACCTGATCTCGATTCCCGTGACCAACACCTCGGTCAATCCCGCGCGCAGCACGGGCCCGGCCCTGTTCGGCCCCGAGATCGCGATCTCGCAACTGTGGCTGTTCTGGGTGGCCCCCATCGTGGGTGCGCTGATCGGCGCCGTGATCTACAAGGCCCTGCTGGCCAACCCGGCCAACGAATAAGGCCAGGGACGGGCGCTGCAGGCGCCCCGCAGCAGACTCAAGCGGCTGGCGACAGCCGCTTTTTTCATTGAATCTTTGGTGAAACACGGTTTTCGTTTGTTGCATGGCGGCAACGCGAAGGACTTTCACCCGGCACAAACCGGCCAACTTTACGAAACAGAAACCGAACGCTAGTGATTCGCAATAACAATTCGCGGGCTTTCATCGGAGTGAACATGAGCAAAATCCAACAAATCCTCCCCCCCGCGAACGTCACGCAGCTGGCCCTTGCCGCTGCCCTGTGCCTCGCGGGCACCCCGGCCTTCGCGCAGACCAGCACCACGCTGGGCACCGTGAACGTGACGTCTTCGACCGAAGCGCCCGTCAAGACCGACAACGCCTCCTCGGCCAAGTTCACGGCCCCGCTGGTGGACACGCCCAAGACGGTGCAGGTCATCAACGAGGAAATCATCAAGCAGACCGGCGCGACCAGCCTGCAGGAAGCCCTGCGGTCCACGCCCGGCATCACCTTCGGCAACGGCGAAGGCGGCAACCCCTCGGGTGACCAGCCCTTCATCCGCGGCATGGATGCCCAGGCCAGCACCTTCGTGGACGGCATGCGCGACATTGCGGCCGGCACGCGCGAGGTGTTCAACCTGGAAGCCGTGGAAGTCATCAAGGGCGCCGATTCGGCCTATGCAGGCCGTGGCGGTGCTGGCGGCTCCATCAACCTGGTGACCAAAAAGGCCAGGAACGAGAACTTCATCAGCGGCGACGTGGGCCTGGGCACGGACAGCTACCGGCGCGCCACCATCGACGCCAACCGCGTGCTGGGCGAAGGCGTGGGCCTGCGCCTGAACGCCATGGTGCACGACGCCGACGTTCCCGGCCGCAGCGGCCCCGAGAACAAGCGCTGGGGCATTGCCCCCACGGTGACCTTCGGCATGGGCACGCCCACCGAGGTCTCGCTGTCCTGGCAGCACCTGCAGACCGACAACATTCCCGATGGCGGCGTGCCCTACCTGTACAGCAGCACGGCTGCGGCCGGCCTGCGCGGCGGCAGCGTGGTGCGTCCCACCTACGGCAACAACCGCGACAACTGGTACGGCCTGACCAGCCGCGACTACGAAAAGGAAAAGAGCGACCTGTTCACGGCCACCGTGGAGCACAAGTTCACCGACACCCAGAAGTTCCGCAACAGCCTGCGCTACAGCAAGACCGAACAGGACTACCTGTGGACCCAGCCCGACGACAGCAAGGGCAATGTCGTCAACGGCTATGTGTTCCGCCGCGGCAATGCACGCGTGGCCGACATCAAGACGCTGCAGAACCTCTCGGAATTCACGGGCAAGGCCCAGACCGGCAGCGTGGGCCACAGCTACTCGTTCGGCCTGGAACTGTCCAAGGAAAAGGCTGAATCCCGCACCGCCGCGCTGCAGACCACCAACACCACCTGCACGGCCGCCAGCCTGTGGTGCGCCTCGCTGAACAACCCCGACAGCAGCCCGCTGTGGAACCTGCCCGTGACGCTGGGCGACCCCAGCCACAACCAGATCGACACCGTGGCGCTGTACGGCTTCGACACGCTGAAGTTCAACGACCAGTGGTTGCTCAATGCCGGCCTGCGCATGGACCACTACAAGATCAGCTCCTCCGGCCCCGCCGGCCGCAACACGCCCGCCTATGACCTGAGCCGTTCGGACACGCTTTTCAACTACCAGCTGGGCCTGGTCTACAAGCCGGCCACCAACGGCAGCATCTACGCCAGCATCGGCACCTCCTCGCGCCCCGGCGGCTCCATGCTGGGCAACGGCAACGAGGACCTGGGCATCTCCACCGACCAGCTGGCCAACCTCGCTCCCGAGAAGACCCGCTCGCTCGAGCTGGGCACCAAGTGGGACCTGATGGAAAAGCGCCTGGCGCTGACGGCAGCCCTGTTCCGCAACGACGTGACCAATGCGCGCATCACCGAAAACGGCGTCACCTACATGGGCGGCAACAAGGTGGTCAACGGTGTGGAGCTGGGCTTCACGGGCAGCGTGCTGCCGGGCCTGAGCGTCTTCGGCGGCTACACCTACATGGACAGCGAGCAGAAGAACGCAGGCGCGGGCAGCGTGGCCAATGGCCAGCCCTTCCCCAACACGCCCAAGCACAGCTTCAGCCTGTGGACCAGCTACAAGCCCATGGCAAAGCTGACCGTGGGCCTGGGCATCTACGCCCAGAGCAGCGTGAACCAGAGCTACATCCTGTCCACGGTGGATGGCGGCATCGTCACCAAGGGTGCCAGCGGCTATGCGCGCTACGACGCCATGGTGGCCTACCAGATCGACCGCAACCTGACCGTGCAGCTGAACCTGTACAACCTGGGCGACAAGGTCTACTACAGCGGCATCCGCTCGCCCCACTACGCGACCATGGCCGCAGGCCGCTCGGCCGTGGCCTCGCTCAAGTGGACGTACTGATCTGCTGATCGCCCCGCGCGAACGCGCAGCGGCTTGACGCTGCGCAGATCACCGCAAAGCCCCGCAGGCCATCGCCGCCTGCGGGGCTTTTTTGCGGGACACTCGCTGATTCCCCCCTGAGGACCGCCTGCCATGATGCTCCGCATACCCGCCCTGCTCAGCCCCGACGAAGTGCGCCAGTGCCGCCAGGCGCTGGAGCAGGCCCCGTGGCAGGACGGCCGCGCCACGGCCGGCCCTCTGGCGGCCCAGGTCAAGGCCAACCTGCAGCTGCCGCTGGACAGCCAGGCCGGCCAGGCGATAGGCAACCTCATCCTCGACAAGCTGGGGGCCAGCGCGCTGTTCATGTCGGCCACCCTGCCGCTGAAGGTGCTGCCGCCGCGCTTCAACCGCTACGAGGGCGGCGGCACCTACGGCAACCATATAGACAACGCCATCTTCACCATCCCCGGCACGGCCATCAAGGTGCGCAGCGATGTCTCCACCACCGTGTTCTTCAGCGAGCCCGACGAGTACGAAGGCGGCGAGCTGATCGTGGAGGACACCTTCGGCCACCAGAGCGTGAAGCTGGCCGCGGGCGACGCCATCGTCTACCCCGGCACCAGCCTGCACCGCGTCAACCCCGTCACGCGCGGCACGCGCTACGCCAGCTTCTTCTGGACGCACAGCCTCGTGGCCTCGGACGAGAAGCGCCGCATCCTGTTCGACCTGGACCAGCAGATCCAGCAACTGACGGTGCGCCACCCGGGCGACCCCGCGCTTTCCGCGCTGTCCGGCACGTACCACAACCTGTTGCGGATGTGGTCGCAGGCCTGACGACAAAGCGGGCCGGCAGCCGCATCAGAACCTGTACCGCGCAGTCAGCAGCACATTGCGCGGATCGCCATACACGCCCGTGCCATAGGAGCCCAGGCCCGGCATATAGGTCTTGTCGAACAGGTTGTTGACGTTCAGCGTCACCGACCACTGGCGGTCCACGTCGTAGCGCGCCATCAGGCCCACCAGCGCATAGGCGCGCTGGTCGGCGCGTGCATAGGGGGCGGAGGACTGCTGGTAGTAGGTCAGGCTCTGCCAGGCCAGCGACCCGCCCACGGTCCACTGCGGGTTGAGACGGTAGCTGGTGCTGAGCTTGAACAGGTGGCGCGGCTGGTTGGTGTTGACGGCGCTGAGGATCACATCGGGCTGGGCCGGCGCGCGCGAGGTACGGTAGGTGTAGCCGCCGTAGATGTTCCAGGCCGGCGTGATGCTGCCCGACACCTCCATCTCCACGCCCTTGCTGGTCACGCCGTCGATGGCCGCATAGACCTCTTCCCCGGTTTCCGGATTGGCGCTGACGTACTGCGCGGCATTGCGCTGCTGGATGTGGAACAGCGCCAGCGAGGCGTTGAGCCGGCCGTCCAGGAACTCGCCCTTCACGCCCACTTCGCGGCTGCGGCCGGTGAGCGGCGGCAGCGGGCTGCCGGCTGCGTCCTTGTAGTAGGTCTGCGGATTGAAGATATCGGTCTGGCTGGCGTACAGCGACAGCTGGCGGCTCAGGTCATAGACCACGCCTGCATAGGGCACGGTCTTGTGCGCCACGCGCAGCGCGTTGTTCACGCCGTAGCTGCCGTCCAGGCCCGTGGTGTCGTCCAGCATGTCGTACCAGCTCACGCGCGCACCCAGGATCACGGACAGGTCGTCCGTGGGCCGCAGGCGTGCTGCACCGAAGGCGCCCTTCTCCACGATGCGCGTCATGCGGTGGTCGCGCAGCTGGAAATCGGGCCGGGGCACCTGGCCGTCCCACTCGAAGTAGTTGCCCACGGGGCCGTAGGCGTTGGTGTAGCCGGGCGCATGCCGGCGCTGGCGCGACCAGCTGGCGCCGAACGACAGCTCGTGCTCGCGCCCGAACAGCTGCAACGGCCCGGACAGCGCCGCATTCACGGCCTGCGTGGTGGCATCGGTGGGAATCTTGTTGGACAGCATGTTGATGCCCAGGCCGCTGACCGGGTCCACCATGCCGTGGGCGGCCACGCCGACCTCCACGTCGCGCGACTGGCGCAGCCGGCTGGCCGACAGGTCCGCCTTCCAGCCATTGCCGAAGCTGTGCTTGAGTTCGGCAAACAGGTTGGTGCTGTCGTTGTCCCAGTACGACCAGCGCGCGGCCGGGTTCAGCGAGGTCGGGAAATGCGTGCGGCTGCCATCCTTGAAGAACAGCGGGATGTGGCCGAAGCTGGCCCCGTTGGCGCGCGTCTGCATGTGGTCAATGCCCAGGCTGGCCACCGTGCCCGGACCCAGGTCGGCCTCGATGATGCCGTACAGGCTGCGCACGTTGCGGCTGTAGTCGTCCACATGGGACCTGGCGTTCTGCGCCACGGCCACCACGCGGGCGCGCACGCGGCCGTCCTCTGTCAGGGGAGCGGAGATGTCGCCCACGCCGCGCAACCGGTCATGGCTGCCGATGGCCGCCTCGGCCGAGGCCTGGAAGGTCTTGGTGGGCCGCTTGCGCACCAGATTGACCACGGCCGACGGATAGCCCGCGCCCGTGAGCAGGCCTGTGGCGCCCTTGACCACTTCCACGCGGTCATAGATGGCACTGTCGGCCAGCGAGGTGGTGTACTGGTTGGCCGAGTCCATGGTGTTGGGCACGCCGTCGAACTGGAAATTCTCGATGGCATAGCCGCGCGAGTAGAAGGTGGTGCGCTCGCTGTCGTTGCGGCCCACGGTGATGCCGGGTGTCTTCTCCAGCACCTCCGGCAGGCTGGTCAGGCCCTGGTCGTCCATGAGCTGGCGCGTGACCACGCTGACGGACTGCGGCGTCTCGCGCTGCGACAGGCCCAGCCGTGTGGCCGTGCTGGACTGGCGCGTGGCGTAGGAGCCCGTGCCTTCGGAGACCGCGCTGCGCTCGGCAGCCGCCGTCACGTTGACCGTGGCCAGCGTGGCGCCTGCAGCGGCAGCGGGCACCACCTGCTCCACCCGCCGCAGCGCATAGGCGCCGCTGGCCTGGCGCACGGCCTGCCAGGCGGTGCCGGCCAGCAGGGCCTCGAAGGCAGCCTCCACCGTGTAGCTGCCGCGCAGGCCCGCGCTGCGCTGTCCGGCCGTCTGATCGGCCGTGAAGATCAGGGCCACGCCGGCCTGGGCGGCCGTGCTGCGCAAGGCGGCATCCAGCGGGCCGGCAGCGACGTCATAGCTGCGCTGGGCCTGGGCCAGCACGGCGGCGGGCATGAGCGCGATGGCCAGCGCCAGCGCGGGGCGGGGCATGAAAAGGGGTTGCATGGTCCTGGGTTCTCCCTGTGTTCCGATGTCGAAAATCAAAGCTCTCGGAAACAAGGAAGCGCGGCGCGGGAAATCGGGTCACCCCCGGCGCAAAAAAATGCGAAAAGGAAGAAAAAGCCTCAGCCGCGCGCCTGCACAGGCTCCACCACCACCCACCAGCGCGTGCGCCAGCGCAGTTGCACGGGCAGCGCACCGGGCAGCATGGCCAGCACGGCGTCCGTGCCATCGATGCCGCCTTCGTCCAGCGGGAACACACCCGAGAACCGCAGCCCGGCCACGGCCGGATCGGCGTGCAGCCAGCCGGGGCGGTAGCGGTTGAGCTCGGCCAGGAAGTCGTCCAGGCGCTGGTTGTCCACCCACAATTGGCCCCGGCTCCAGGCGTCGTCCGCAGGGCCGGCCGGCTGCACCGTGCTCCAGCCCGTGCGCGTGAAGTCCATGGCCTCGCCCGCCTGCAGACGCCGTGCGGATGCGCCTGTGCCGGCCGTGCGCAGCTCCACGGCGCGCTCGAACACCGCCACGCGCGCACCTGCATGGCTGCTGCGCACCATGAAGCGCGTGCCCAGGGCGCGCACGCGGCCGTGGACGGTCTCCACCACAAAGGGCAGATCGCCCAACGTTCCTGCGGGATGGCCGGTGGTGAACAGCGCCTCGCCGGCCAGCAGGCGCAGCCGGCGTTCGCTGCCGTCGAACTGCAAGGCCACGGCGCTGCCGGGGCCCAGCAGCATGTCCGTGCCGTCGGGCAGGGTCCAGCGGCGGCGCTGCGTGCCCGAGGCGTAGTCGGCCGCCATCTGCTGCCACTGCGGCGTGCGGCTGGCCAGCCAGCCCGCGCCCGCCGCCGTGCCCACCCCCACGAACAGGCCCAGCAGGCGCCGCCGCGCAGCCCGGGGAGCGGCGGACAGGCTGCGATAGCCCGCGCCACCGGCGTTGAGCCCCGTCAGCGCGCCCGTGACGGCCTGCAGATGGGCCCAGGCGCGGCCATGGTCGGCGTCTTCATCGAGCCAGCGCTGCCAGCGCGCGCGGTCGGCGGCCGAGGCCTGGCCCGATTGCAGCAGCGCAAACCAGCCGGCCGCCGCCCGCGCCACGCCGGCCGGCAAGGGCCGGCCCAGCGCCTGGGGCGCCTGGATACTGCTGCCGGGTAGCGGCGCGGCGCTGGACAGGCGCCGAGGATCGGAAGGAGGCACCGGCGCCATCAGGACAACGCCAGCACGAAGCAGCGCTCATAGCCCTGGGCCAGATAGCGCTTGACGCTGGTCATGGACACGCCCAGGCGCGTGGCGATGTCCGCATAGCTCAGGCCTTCGAGGTGGGCCAGCAGGAAGGCCTCGCGCACCTTGGGCGCCAGCGCGTCCAGCGCCTGGTCCACGGCCTGCAGCGATTCGAGGGCGATCAGCCGCTCTTCGGGCGAAGGGGCAAGTTCAGCGGGCAACAGGGCCAGGGTGTCGAGATAGGCGCGCTCCAGCAGCCGGCGCCGGTGCTGGCGGATCACAAGATGGCGGGCCACGGTGGCCAGAAAGGGGCGCGGCTGCTCGATGCGGCCGGCCATGCCCGAGGTGATCACGTTGACGAAAGTGTCGTGCGCGATATCGGAAGCCTCGAACACATTGCCCAGCTTGCGGCGCAGCCAGCCTTGCAGCCAGCCGTGGTGTTCGACATAGAGGGTGTGTACGGGATCGGCCGGTGCGCGCATGAAAAGACGGACGCGCCCCGGACTGGCGTGCCGCAGCGCTGAAGCTCGTTTGAGAATGGTTCGCATTCTAAACACGAGCCGTGCGCTCACTGAAACCGGCGCGGCCCAAGACCAGAGACACCAAGCAAGGGCCGCCCCGCCGCGAGGGTGTCGTCCCCCTCCCCCGCGAAGCGGGTAGAGAGGGGGAAGCGGCGCAAGCCGCTCAGGGGGTGCTAAAAGCCTTCGTGTGCACCCAGGTAGCGCCACTGGCCCACAGGCAGGTTGCCCAGCGTCACGCGTCCGATGCGGATGCGCTTGAGGCCCACCACGCGCAGGCCCACCAGTTCGCACATGCGGCGGATCTGGCGCTTCTTGCCTTCGGTCAGCACAAAGCGCAGCTGCTCGGGGTTCTGCCAGTCCACCTTGGCGGGCTTGAGTGCCTCGCCATCGAGCGACAGGCCATGGCACAGGCGTGCCAGCTGTTCGGCCGGGAACACGGATTGCACGTCGATGTCGCGGTCGCCGTAGGTCACGCGCACCAGGTACTCCTTGTCCATCTCCGAGTCTTCGCCAATGATCTGGCGCGCCACGCGGCCATCCTGGGTCATGACCAGCAGGCCCACGGAGTCGATGTCCAGCCGGCCGCAGGGAGCCAGGCCCTTGAGCTGCGCGAAGTTGAAGCGCGTGCGGCTGGTGTCCTGGTTCCAGTGGTTCTGGGGCGTGACCAGGACCACGGCGGGCTCGTGCCCGTCCTCGGCCTGGCCGCTGACATAGCCCATGGGCTTGTGGATCAGGATGGTGACCTGCTGGTCCTGGCGCTCGCGCGCCTCGCGCTCGACGGTGATGCGGTCGGCCGCCACCACGTTCTGGCCCATCACGGCGAGTTCGCCGTTGACGCGGACCCAGCCCTTGTCCACCCACTCGTCGGCCTCGCGGCGCGAGCACAGGCCCATGTCGGCCAGGCGCTTGTTGATGCGCACGCCACCGGGAACCTGCTCCTGCAGCGGCTCGGGAGCACGCTTGACGGGGATTTCGCGGCTGGCTCCACCGTCGGCGGGACGGTAGGTGCGGATGCCGCTGAGCGGACGGTAGGCGGGCTCGGCCTGGGGCGCCTCGTCGCGGCGCGGGCCACGGGCGTCATCACGGCGGGGACCACGGGCGTCGTCGCGGCGCGGTCCGCGCGCATCGTCACGGCGGGGGCCACGGGCGTCGTCACGGGGACGGTCGCGGAAACCACCTTCACGCGGGCCGTCACGGGGTCCATCGCGCTGGCCGTCACGTTGGCCATCGCGCTGACCATCACGCGGACGCTCATCGCGCTGGCCATAGGGCCGGTCGCGGCGATCGTCCGGGCGGGGCGGGCGCGGGGGGCGGGCATCGCGCGTATCACGGGCATCGCGCATGTCGCGCTGCTCGCGCGGGGCACGGTTTTCGCCGCCGCCCTGTTCGCGCCAGTCGCCACGCGGCTGGGAACGGTCCAGGTCCTCGGCACGGCCGAAACCGCTGCTGCGCGGGCGCTGGTCACGGGCGTCGTCGCGGGGTGCTGCACCGCGGGGGGCATCGCCTCGGGGAGCCGCACCGCGGGCATCGCCGCGAGGGGGGGCATCACGGCGGTCGGAGCGCTCGTAGCGATCATTGCGGCCACCACGGTCGCCGCCACGTTCATTGCGGTCGTTGCGGTCACTGCGCGGGCCGCCGCGTGCGCCCGCAGATTTGCCCGCGCCACCCGAAGGGCGGCGGGCATCGCCAGCCGGCTCGGCCTGTGGCTTTTCGGGGCGGCGCAGCACAGGGCGCGCGGAGGGCGCTGCCGCCTCGTCGGCGCCGGGCCGGGACGGTTTGGAAGAAGTAGGGGATGACATTAGACCGCCATTGTCGCGCGGCAAGGCCCGCAGCGGCTGCGCCCTGCGGCCAATACGGGCATTGCGCTCGGCTATCGGGCGGCTATCGGGCGGCCTGCGGGCAGGCCGCCAGGGCCCCCTTGCCAGCCCCGCCGCCCGGCCCTGCGCCCCGGCGGGCTCGCCATGTTCCGCACCACACATTCATGCCCCATGCAATGCGCCTGGCGGCCGACCCATCCCAATCGCTGTATCCGGCGCGATATGCACAACCGGATGAATCCTCAATGAAAAATCGACAAGAAGCGAATCACATCGGCAAAACATCTTCAATCCGGCCGATTGGGATCTTCCAATGCACGGCATGCGATATGTAAAAAACTGTATTTTATTTGGGCGATTTCATTCATTGGCGATTGCAAATCAACCCATTGGGCTTGCCATTGCCCATACATCTCCCCATAGAATGGCGCCCGTCCAGAAACGGGGGGCTCTTTCGAGACAACAGCCCTTCGCGCAGCGCCTGCTGCGGTATCCAGACCATCCCGCCCGGACTCCCGCCTCATTCAACAAGGAAAACCATGAGCGATACACCCAACCTATCGAATTCCACTCCATTGAAAGAACAATTCAAGGCGCTGCTTATCACCAAGCCGGACTTGACTGGAATCGAGTGGTCCGATATGGAGACCGCCATCGGCCCGAATGCTGAAAAATACCGGCCACTGTGGGAGCGCATGGTCAGCGGGAAAAAGGGCTTTTTCGCATCCATGAGTCCCTGCTGGACCGCCATTCCCTTCATGGGCGTTTCCTGGGCCATTGCGCGCCGCGTCTACGCCTATGCCGTGGTGGCCTTCATCACCCTGTTGATCATCAATCTGCTGATGCCCGGCACGGGCGGCGCCGGGCGCGTGCTCGGCATCGCGGTGGCCATCTCGTTCACGGTCAAGCGCACCTACCTGCAATGGCTGGTCACGCGCATACAGCAGATCAACCAGAGGGGCCTGGTGGGCGCTGCGCGCGAAGAGGCGCTGCGCCAGATCGGCGGCCTGGACCAGAAGAACGGCTGGATCTCCTTCGGCGTGCTGCTGGCCATCGGCATCGTGCTGGCCGCTTTCTGAAGCGCCAGGCCCGCAGATCAGCGGTCCACGGGCAGCCGGTCGCACAGGGCCACCAACTGCGCCAACTGGGGGCCCACATCCCGGATCAGCGTGCGGGCCGGCATTCGCAGGCCCGGCACGGCGCAGTTGAACAGCAGCCGGCGCGACCCGTAGCGGATGCGCGAGGCCGCACCCACGGCGCACACGCCCAGGCCGGAGTCGCCCATGTTGACCGCGAAGCCCCGGGCGGCATAGTGCGCCAGGCTTTCGCTGGCGTTGTCCATGCAGCGCGCATATTCCTCGGGCCGCTGGCTGCGCACGCGGTCCAGGAAGCGCTGCAGTTCCCCGGCATCGAGCTGGGCCAGCCCTGCCCGGCCCATGGCCGTTTCCAGCACGCCGCGCACGGCGCCCACGCCGGGTCGCTTGAGCGTGCCGCCCTCCCAGGCGCAGGTATCCAGATAGACCACATCCAGGTCCATGACCACGCCCACCGACACCGCCCCCTTCACACGGTCGGCCAGCGCCTGCATGGGCAGGCGCAGCGGGCCGAGCAAGGGCGTATTGATCACATAGGGGTAGCCCAGGGCGACGGCGGCCGGGCCGACGAAGTAGCGGTCCAGCCGCTCGTCATGGTCCAGGTAGCCCATGGTCTGCAGGCTGCGGCACAGCCTGGACACGGTGGGGCGCGGCAGGCCCAGGCGGCGGGCCAGCTCGCTGTTGGCATGCGGGCGCGGGTCGCTGACGAAGCACTGGAGAATCATCAGCCCCTTGGCCAGCGTGCCCGCGAAATACGGGTCCTGCTCGCGGATGCGGCAGACATCCTGCGAGTCCCTGGGTTGGTGGGCAATGGGGGTATGGGGCACGTGGCGATTGTGCGGACCACGGCCGCAAAGCCGCAACTGCATTTCAATATTTGAAACTGCATTGCAGCCCTGGTGCCCGCGCTTCCTACAGTGCGGCCCATGAGCCAAGCCCCCATCCCCCTTCCCGCCGACGCCCGCCTGCAGGCGTTGATCGCAGACATCCGCCATTTCGTGCGCCACCGCTGGCATCCGCTGGAGGAGCAGATCGAGCGCGACGACAGCATTCCGCCCGCCGTGGTCCAGGAGCTGCGCGACAAGGGCTATTTCGGCTGGAGCATTCCCCAGGCCTACGGCGGCCTGGGCCTGAGCACCGAGGAGCTGGTGCGCTGCGCCTTCGAGCTGTCCCAGGCCTCGGTGGCGCTGCGGGCCCGCGTGGGCACCAACACCGGCATTGGCTCGGAAGCCCTGGTGGCCGACGGCACCGAGGCGCAAAAGCAGCGCTGGCTGCCGCGCATGGCGCGCGGCGAGCTCACGGGTTGCCTGGCGCTGACCGAGCCGGACGCGGGCTCGGAAGCGAGCAACATCCAGACCACGGCGCGCCGCGAGGGCGACCACTACGTGCTCAACGGCAGCAAGCGCTTCATCACCAATGCGCCGCTGGCCGATGTCTTCACCGTCATCGCCCGCACCGGCGAAGGCAGCACGGGCAGCGAAGGGCTGACGGCCTTCTTCGTGGAGCGCTCGCCAGGCCTGGTGACGGGCCAGCCCTATCGCAAGATGGGCCAGGCGGGCTCGCCCGTGTCCGACGTGCATTTCCAGGACTGCCGCGTGCCAGCCGACCAGATCATCGGCGGGCGCGAGGGCCAGGGCTTCAAGACCGTGATGAAGGTGCTCAACAAGCAGCGCCTGCACCTGGCAGCGCTGTGCACGGGGCCGGCGATCCGCATGCTGGACCTGGCGCTGGCCCATGTGCGCCAGCGCGAGCAGTTCGGCCAGCCGGTGGCGAACTTCCAGCTGGTGCAGGCCATGCTGGCCGACAGCCGCACCGAGATCTTCGCGGCGCAATCCATGATCCTGGAGGCCGCCCGCGCCCGTGACCGGGGCGAGGACGTGGCGCTGTCCGCCTCCATGTGCAAGTACTTCGCCTCCGAGATGTGCGGCCGCGTGGCCGACCGCGCGGTGCAGATGTTCGGCGGCGCAGGCTATGTGGCCGACTTCAGCCCCATCGAGCGCTACTTCCGCGACGTGCGCCTGTTCCGCCTCTACGAAGGAACCAGCCAGATCCACCAGCTCAACATCGCCAAGCTCATGCTGCGCGAGAGCGCCTGACACCGGAGGCCCCCATGACACATCCCCTCACCTCGAAGCACCTGGCCACCCTGGGCCTGCTGGCCGCGCTGTGTGCCTGCGCGCAGGCTGCCCAAACGGCCCAAGCGGCTTTTCCCGATCGGCCCGTGCGCGTGATCGTTCCCTTTCCCGCAGGCGGCAGCACCGACCTCGTGGCCCGCGCGCTGTCGGTGGAACTGGGCCAGGCCCTGGGCCAGCCGGTGGTGGTGGAGAACAAGCCGGGCGCAGGCAGCCTGGTCGGCTCGGAACTCGTGGCCCGCGCCGCGCCCGACGGCTACACCCTGCTCATGGCAGGCCTGAGCAATGTCTTCCTGCCCCATGTGCACGCCAACCTCAAGTGGAACCCGCTGACCGACTACGAGTACATCGGCCTGGTGGCCGACCTGCCCAACGTCATCGCCGTCAACGCCAAGACCCCCTACCGCACGCTGGCCGAACTGGTGGCGGCCGACAAGGCCAGGCCCGGCACGCTGTCCTTCGGCTCGGCCGGCACGGCCACGCCCTCGCACCTGGTCTGCGAGATGGTCAACCACCGGCTCGGCACCAAGATGCAGCACCTGCCCTACAAGGGCAACGCCCCGGCCGTCAACGACCTCATGGCCGGCCACATCCCGGTGATGTGCAACAACCTGGGCGGCACCCTGCCCTACATGCAAGGCGGGCAGATCCGCATCCTGGCGCAGACCGGCAAGAGCCGCTCGCCCGCAGCGCCCGACATTCCCACCTTTGCCGAGCTGGGCGTGGCCGGGCTGGACACCGGCCTGTGGGTGGGCCTGGCCGCGCCCAAGGGCACGCCGCAGCAGATCGTGGCCACGCTCAACCAGGCGCTGGCCAAGGCCATGGCCTTGCCCGAGACGCGCGACAAGCTGGCGCGCCTGGGTGCCACGCCGCTGCCCACGCAGACGGCGGACTTCCACAAGCGCGTGGCCGAAGACCGCCGCGCCTGGGAGCCCGTGCTGAAGAACGTGGACCTGAAAGGCAACTGATGCAGCGCCAAGGCTATCCGCTGGAGGGTGTGCGCATCCTCGACATGGCCACGGTGCTGGCCGCCCCCTTCTCGGCCACGCTGTGCGGCGACCTGGGCGCCGATGTCGTCAAGCTGGAGCTGCCCGGCGGCGGCGACACGCTGCGCAGCCTGGCCCCCGTGCACGACGGCCACGCCGTGTTCTGGAAAACCGCCAACCGGGGCAAGCAGGGCATCTCGCTGGATGTGCGCAAGGCCGAGGGCCGCACGCTGTTCCTGCGGCTGATCGAGGATTTCGACGTGCTCGTGGAGAACTTCCGCACCGGCACGCTGGACCGCTGGGGGCTGGACCTGGCCACCTTGCATGCCCGCAACCCGCGCCTCATCGTGCTGCGCCTGACGGGCTTCGGCCAGACAGGTCCCTATGCGCGCCGGCCGGGCTTTGCGCGCATCTTCGAGGCCATGAGCGGCTTCGCCCACCTCACGGGCGAGGCGGACGGCCCGCCCCAGCACATGAACTACCCGCTGGGCGATGCCGTGGCCGGCCTGTTCGGCGCCTTCTCCATCGCGGCCGCACTGGCCGAGCGCAACGCGCAGCCGCCCGGTGAACGGCGCGGCATGGAGATCGACCTGTCGGCCACCGAAGCCATGCTACGCCTGCTGGACCCGCTGGCGGCCGAGTACCAGCTGGGCGGACAGGCGCGCAGCCGCACGGGATCGTGCGCGGGCTACACGGCGCCCTCCAACGTCTACCGCACGCGCGACGGCGCCTGGCTCACCGTGGTCGCCACGGGCGACGCCATCTTCGCGCGCCTGTGCCAGGCCATGGACCGCGCCGACCTGGCCGCCGACCCGCGCTTTGCGGACAACGCCGCGCGCATCCGCCACCTGCAGGCGCTGGATGCGCAGATCGTGCAATGGTGCGCAGGCCTGGACTGCGCCCAGGCCACGGCCGCGCTGGCCGCGCACGACATTCCGTTCAGCAAGGTCTGCTCGGCCGAGGACGCGCTGCAGGACCCGCATTTCGTGGAGCGCGGCAGCTTCATCACCCTGCCCGACCCCGACCTGGGCCCCCTCACCGCCCCCGCGCCCGTGCCACGCTTCACCGGCCGCCAGGCCCCTTCGCCCCGCAGCGGCCCGGCCACCGGCCAGGACAATGCATGCATCTATGCGGCGTTGGGGCTGGATGCACAGCAGCAGGAGAGGCTGCGGCGCGAAGGCGTGATCTGAGGCCGCAAGTGGGTGGCAGTGGGCAGCGTCAAGCCGCCCGCCGCGCCGCCGCAAACAGCCCGCTGCGCAGCGCTTCCAGGTCGAGCACGCGCAGGCCGCCGTACTCCACGACGATGGCGTTTTCGCGCTGCAGCACGGACAGCGCCTCGTTGACCCGCTGGCGTGACAGGCCCACCAGGTAGGCCAGTTCCTGCTGGGTGATGCGCAGCACCTCGCCCACGCCCGGGTACAGCAGCGGGTGAAAGAGCGCGGCCAGGCTGCGGGCCACGCGCAGATCGGGGTTGGTGAGGCGGTCGATTTCGCGGGCCGAGATGAACTGGCCCAGGCGCTCGTTGAGCTGGCTCATGACGAAGCGGTTGAAACCGATGGAGTGGTCCAGCAGCCAGTGGAAGGTTTCTATGGGCAGGCCGCCGACCACGCTGCGGCGTATGGCCTGCACGTTGTAGCGGTAGGGCTCGCGCTTGACGGCCGTGCCTTCGCCGAACCAGCCGCCCGGGGGCAGGCCGGCCAGGGTCATGCTGGCGCCATCGGCGCCGTCGGTGTTCATCTTGAGCAGGCCTTCGACCACGCCGAACCAGTAGGTGGGCGCGCGGCCGGTGCGGCAGACATAGTCGCCGGGCTGGGCGTCGCCGACGACCAGCGCCTTCTGGGCCCGTTCGCGCTCGGCGGGCTGGAGTACGGCCAGCCAGGGAATGCCTTCGAGTTCCTCGGGCCGGGGCGCGCGGCGGCGCTGGTGCAGTGACAGTTCTTGGCTCATGGAGTCGCGGCGAGGGTGCGCGGATCAATCATCAAAACCACCCAAGCATTGCCCGAGCCCGGTGGCTGGCGTGAGCGGGATTTCCAGAAGGACCGCGGCGCGCGCACATTCCCGGATGCGCAAGCCCCCAAGCGAGACATGAGACCGTTTTGGCACCTTTTGTTACGGCGCGTTTTCCCGATGATGAGTTTCCCGCGGATTGTCGTCAAACAGACACCACGGCGTCAAAGCCAGTCCTAGGATGCAGTCCAAGCCGGTAGGTCACAGCCTGGGCATCTGCACCATGCGACCACCATTCACGAACATCCAAGGACATGGAATGACGACCACGTTCCCGCACCTGCTGCTCCAGCATGCCGCCCAGCGCCCCCAGGCGCCGGCGCTGCGCGAAAAGGAATACGGCATCTGGCAGACCTGGAGCTGGAGCGAGGCCGCCGAGACCGTGCGCCATATGGCCTGCGGCCTGGCGGCGCTGGGCCTGGCACGCGGCCAGAATCTGGCCTTCATCAGCGACAACCGGCCCCATGTCTACATGGGCTTCATTGCCGTGCAGGCGCTGGGCGGCGTACCGATCCCGCTGTACCAGGATGCCGTGGCCGCCGAGATGCGCTTCGTCATCGAGGATGCCGAGATCGACTTCGCCTTTGCCGAGAACCAGGAGCAGGTCGACAAGCTGCTGGAGGTGCGCGAGAGCGTCTCCGGCCTCGGCCACATCATCTATGACGACCCGCGCGGCCTGCGCCACTACGACCAGCCCGGGCTGATCAGCACCGAGGCGCTGCTGCAAAAGGGCCAGGAGTGGGATGCCGCACACCCGGGCGCCTGGGATGCGATGCTGGCCGCGCTGTCGCCCGACGATGTCTCGGTCATCCTCTACACCTCGGGCACGACCGGCAAGCCCAAGGGCGTGTGCCAGACGCACCGCAGCTTTGGCGAGTCGGCACGCGGCGGCGTGCAGGTGGACCGCCTGGGACCCGGCGACAACGTGATCTCCTACCTGCCCCCGGCCTGGGTGGGCGACCACCTGTTTTCCTTCGCGCAGTGGCTGGTGGCGGGCTTCACCATCAACTGCCCGGAGTCGGCCTCGACCGTGTCCATCGACCTGCGCGAGATCGGCCCCAGCTACTACTTCGCGCCACCGCGCATCTTCGAGGGCATGCTGACCTCGGTGTCCATCCGCATGGAGGATGCCGCGCCCTTCAAGCAATGGATGTACGGCCGCGCCATGGCCGTGGCGCGCCGCGTGGGCTCGGACATCCTGGACGGCAAGAAGGTGGGCACGCTGGACCGCCTGAAGTACGCGCTGGGCGACCTGTGCATCTACGGGCCGCTGCGCAATGCCATGGGCCTGTCGCGCATCCGCGTGGCCTATACGGCGGGTGCGGCCATCGGGCCCGAGCTGTTCCGCTTCTTCCGTTCCATCGGCATCAACCTCAAGCAGCTCTATGGCCAGACCGAGACCTGCGCCTATGTGTGCATACAGCGCGACGGGCAGGTGGAGCTGAGCAGCGTGGGCCAGGCCGCACCGGGCATCGAGCTGAAGATCGCCGACAACGGCGAGGTGCTGCTCAAGGGCGTGTCCGTGCTCAAGGAGTACTACAAGCGCCCCGACGCCACGGCCGAGGTGGTGGATGCCGATGGCTGGTTCCACACGGGCGATGCCGGCGTGATCGACGCCAGCGGCCAGCTGCGCATCATCGACCGCGCCAAGGACGTGGGCAAGACCAGCCGGGGCGCCATGTTCGCGCCCAACTACATCGAGAACAAGCTCAAGTTCTTCCCCCAGATCAAGGAGGCGGTGTGCTTCGGCCACGGCCGCGACCAGGTCTGCGCCTTCATCAACATCGACTACGAGGCCGTGGGCAACTGGGCCGAGCGCCAGGGCCTGCCCTATGGCGGCTATGTGGACCTGGCATCGAAGGCCAAGGTGCTGGAGATGGTGGCAGACTGCGTGGCCCAGGTGAACGCCGACCTGGCCGCCGAAGCCGGCATGGCCGACACGCAGGTGGCGCGCTTCCTGGTGCTGCACAAGGAGCTGGACCCCGACGACGACGAGCTGACCCGCACGCGCAAGGTGCGCCGCGGCTTCATTGCCGACAAGTACGGCGTGCTGGTCGATGCGCTGTACACGGGCAAGCGTGAGCAGTTCATCGAGACCCAGGTCAAGTTCGAGGACGGCCGCACCGGCAGCGTCAGCGCCACGCTGTCCATCATCGATGCCAAAACCCATTCGGTGGCTGCCACCGCCAGGGCCTGACCGGAGCCGCTGACATGACCCACAAGAAGATCGGCGATGTCATCCTCGACATCAAGAACATCAGCCTGCGCTTCGGCGGGGTGAAGGCGCTGACGGACATCTCGTTCGATGTGCGCGAGCACGAGATCCGCTCCATCATCGGCCCCAACGGCGCGGGCAAGAGCTCCATGCTCAACTGCATCAACGGCGTGTACACCCCTTCCGAGGGATCGATCACCTTCCGGGGCAAGACCTTCAGCCACATGAACAGCCGCCAGGTGGCCGAGATGGGCGTGGCGCGCACCTTCCAGAACCTGGCGCTGTTCAAGGGCATGAGCGTGATCGACAACATCATGACCGGCCGCAACCTGCAGATCAAAAGCGGCATCCTGATGCAGGCCCTGCGCCTGGGCCCGGCCCAGCGCGAGGAGATCCGCCACCGCGAGTTCGTCGAGCACATCATCGACTTCCTGGAGATCCAGGCCTACCGCAAGACCCCCGTGGGCCAGCTGCCCTACGGCCTGCAAAAGCGCGTGGACCTGGGCCGCGCACTGGCCATGCAGCCGCAGGTGCTGCTGCTGGACGAGCCCATGGCCGGCATGAACGTGGAGGAAAAGCAGGACATGTGCCGCTTCATCCTCGATGTCAACGACGAGTTCGGCTCCACCATCGTGCTGATCGAGCACGACATGGGCGTGGTCATGGACATCAGCGACCGCGTCGTGGTGCTGGACTACGGCAAGAAGATCGGCGACGGCGCACCCGACGAGGTGCGCCAGAACGAAGACGTGATCCGCGCTTACCTTGGCACAGGCCATTGAGGGGACTGACATGGGATTTTTTCTGGAAACCTTGTTCGGCGGCCTCATGGTGGGCACGCTGTACGCGCTGATCGCCATCGGCTTCGTGCTGATCTTCAAGGCCTCGGGCGTGTTCAACTTCGCCCAGGGCGCGATGGTGCTGTTCTCGGCCCTGGCCATGGCGCGCTTTTCCGAGTGGATCCCGAAGTGGATCGGCATGGAGCCGGGCTGGTTCACCAACCTGCTGGCCATCTGCGTGTCGCTGGCCATCATGGTGGTCGTGGCCTGGGTGATCGAGCGGCTGGCGCTGCGCCACCTGGTCAACCAGGAGCCCATCACGCTCTTGATGGCCACGCTGGGCATCGCCTACCTGCTGGACGGCCTGGGCCCGATGATCTTCGGCAGCGCCGTCTACAGCATCAACGTGGGCATGCCCAAGGACCCCATGTTCATCCTCGAGGGCCTGTTCCAGGGCGGCGTGCTGCTGAGCCAGGAAGACCTGTACGCGGCCTGCATCGCCGCGCTGCTGGTGGCCGCGCTCAGCGTGTTCTTCCAGAAGACCAAGACCGGCCGCGCGCTGCGCGCCGTGGCCGACGACCACCAGGCGGCCCAGTCCATCGGCATCCCGCTGTCGCGCATCTGGGTCATCGTCTGGTCGGTGGCCGGCGGCGTGGCCCTGGTGGTGGGCATCATCTGGGGCTCCAAGCTGGGCGTGCAGTACTCGCTGTCGCTGGTGGCCCTGAAGGCCCTGCCCGTGGTGATCCTGGGCGGCCTGACCTCGCTGCCCGGCGCCATCATCGGCGGCCTGATCATCGGCGTGGGCGAGAAGCTCTCCGAGGTCTACCTGGGCCCCATGGTCGGCGGCGGCATCGAGACCTGGTTCGCCTACGGTCTGGCCCTGTGCTTCCTGCTCGTGCGGCCCCAAGGGCTGTTCGGCGACAAAATCATTGATCGCGTTTGACCGTTACGGAGAACTTGCACCATGTTTTATCGTGAGAACGGTCAATTCAAGACGACCTACGCATCCGACCAGCAGATCTTCGGCGTCGCCCAGGACCGCTGGGCCATCGTGGCGCTGCTGGCCGTCGCCTTCCTGGTGATTCCCTTCAGCGTCAGCGACTACACCTTCCAGGCCGTGCTGATCCCCTTCCTGATCATGTCGCTGGCGGCGCTGGGGCTGAACATCCTGGTCGGCTACTGCGGCCAGATCTCTCTGGGCACCGGCGCCTTCATGGCCGTGGGCGCCTACGCGGCCTACAACCTGCAGGTGCGCTTCGAGGGCATGCCGCTGCTGGTGGCCCTGATCGGCGGCGGCGTGCTGGCCATGGTCTTCGGCGTGATCTTCGGCCTGCCCAGCCTGCGCATCCGGGGCCTGTACCTGGCCGTGGCCACGCTGGCCGCCCAGTTCTTCGTGGACTGGCTGGCCAGCCGCGCGGCCTGGGTGACGAACAACTCTTCCTCGGGCTCGGTGAGCGCAGGCCCGCTGTCCATCATGGGCTGGAAGATCGACACGCCCATGGAGAAGTACCTGCTGTGCCTGGGCATCCTGTGCGTGCTGGGCCTGGCCGCCAAGAACCTGGTGCGCGGCGCCATCGGCCGCGAGTGGATGGCCATGCGCGACATGGACGTGGCCGCCAGCGTGATCGGCATCCGCCCGACCTACGCCAAGCTCAGCGCCTTTGCCGTGAGCAGCTTCATCGTCGGCGTGGCCGGCGCGCTGTGGGGCTTCGTTCACCTGGGCGCCTGGGAGCCCGCGGCCTTCAGCCTGGACCGCTCGCTGCAACTGCTGTTCATGATCATCATCGGCGGCCTGGGTTCCGTGGTGGGAAGCATCTTCGGCGCGGCCTTCTTCGTGCTGCTGCCGCTGCTGCTCACCCAGGTGCCGCACTGGATGGGCCTGCCGCTGTCCACGGCCACGGCGACCTACCTGGAGCACATGATCTTCGGTGCGCTGATCGTGTTCTTCCTGATCGTGGAGCCGCATGGCCTCGCCAAGTTGTGGGCCACGGCCCGCCAGAAGCTGCGCGTCTGGCCCTTCCCGCATTGAGTTGATCTGTATCGAGACAGGGCGCCACAGAGTGCCGGATAACCGGGGAATCTTCCCCAGCCAACTAGGAGACAACGTCATGATGTTCAAGAAAGTCGCCATCGCCGCCGCCACGGTCGCTGCTGGAATCGGCGCTCTCGTGGCCACCCCTGCCGCACAGGCCCAGGACCAGTTCGTGCCGCTGCTGGTCTACCGCACGGGCCAGTTCGCGCCGCTGGGCATTCCATGGGCCGATGGCAAGCAGGACTACATCAAGCTGGTCAACGCCAAGGGCGGCATCAATGGCGTGAAGATCGCCTACGAGGAATGCGAGACGGCCTACGACACGGCCAAGGGCGTGGAGTGCTATGAGCGCCTGAAGGGCAAGGGCGGCGGCGCTGCCGGTTTCGATCCGCAGTCCACCGGCATCACGTTCGCCGTGACGGACAAGGCGCCCGGCGACAAGATGCCCATCATCACCACGGGCTATGGCCTGTCGCAGTCGGCCGACGGCAAGGTCTTCGAGTGGAACTTCCCGCTGCTGGGCAACTACTGGACGGCGGCTGATTCCATCATCCAGGACATCCTCAAGAAGGAAAAGGGCAGCCTCAAGGGCAAGAAGATCGCCCTGGTCTACCACGACTCGCCCTATGGCAAGGAACCCATTCCGCTGCTGCAAAAGCGCGCCGCCAAGGAAGGCTTCGACCTGACGCTGCTGCCCGTGACGGCGCCCGGCGTGGAGCAGAAATCCACCTGGCTGCAGATCCGCCAGCAGCGCCCCGACTACGTGCTGCTGTGGTCGGCCGGCGTGATGACGCCCACGGCCGTGCGCGAGGCGCAGGCCACCGGCTACCCGCGCGAGAAGATGTACGCCATCTGGTGGGCCGGCTCGGACCATGACGTGAAGGACATCGGCGCCGGCGCCAAGGGCTACAACACCGTGACCATCCACAACACGGCCGAGCACGACAAGGTGCACGACGAGGTCAAGTCCATGGTCTACGACAAGGGCCAGGGCACGGCCACCGACGCCAAGGAGCTGGGCGCCATGGCCCACACGCGCGGCATGGTGATCTCCATGCTGCAGGTGGAGGCCATACGCACGGCACAGGAAAAGTACGGCAAGGGCAAGGTCATGACCTCCGAGCAGGTGCGCTGGGGCCTGGAGAACCTGAACCTCACGCAGGAGCGCCTCAACGAGCTGGGCTTCGGCAAGATCATCCGCCCCGTCAAGACCAGCTGCGACAACCACCTGGGCACCGACTGGTCGCGCATTGCCCAGTGGGATGGCGCCAAGTGGAAGGTGGTCTCCGACTGGTACCAGGCCGACAAGTCCATGGTCGAACCGCTGGTCAAGGAGTACGCGGACAAGTACGCCAAGGAAAAGAACGTAAAGACTCGGACCTGCACCCCCTGAGGCGCTGACGCGCCTTCCCCCTCTCTCGCTTCGCGGGAGGGGGACGACACCCTCGGTGCGGGGCGGCCCTTCCTCGGTGTCCCTGAGTTGGGGCATGCCCCGCGCAGAGATGCTCCGAGAGTTGCGGCCCCGCACTCCGCTTTCGTATCAACGCCCATGGACGACGCCATGACCACCGCACCCACCTCCGCCCCGGCCGCCAGCGATCCGCTGCTCGTGGTCAATGGCATCGAAGTCATCTACAACCATGTGATCCTGGTGCTCAAGGGCGTTTCGCTCCAGGTGCCGCGCGAGAGCATCGTGGCCATTCTGGGCGGCAACGGCGCGGGCAAGACCACGACGCTGCGCGCCATCTCCAACCTGCTCAAGGGCGAGCGCGGCGAGGTGACCAAGGGCACGATCGAGCTGGAGGGCGAGCGCATCGAAAGCCTCACGCCCTCCGAGCTGGTGCAGCGCGGCGTGGTCCAGGTCATGGAGGGGCGGCACTGCTTCGCCCACCTGACCATCGAGGAAAACCTCATGACCGGCAGCTACACGCGCACTGACAAGGGCGAGATAGCAGCCAACCTCGAGAAGGTCTACAACTACTTTCCGCGCCTGAAGACGCGCCGTACCTCCCAGGCCGCCTACACCTCGGGCGGCGAGCAGCAGATGTGCGCCATCGGCCGCGCGCTGATGGCCAATCCGCGCATGGTGCTCCTGGACGAACCCTCGATGGGCCTGGCCCCGCAGATCGTCGAGGAGGTGTTCAACATCGTCCGCGACCTCAACAGCAAGGAAAAGGTCACCTTCCTGCTGGCCGAGCAGAACACCAACATGGCGCTCAAGTACTCGGACTACGGCTACATCATGGAAAGCGGCCGCATCGTCATGGACGGCGCGGCCTCGGACTTGGCCAGCAACGAGGACGTCAAGGAGTTCTACCTGGGCGTGGGCGGCGGCGAGCGGAAAAGCTTCAAGGACGTCAAGAGCTACAAGCGCAGAAAACGTTGGCTGGCCTGACCGGCGGACATTTTCCAGCCCCTGCCCCAGACCCTTCTTCCACAGGACTAGCCATGAGTGCCTTCTACGACGCGCTGGAGACGCGCACCCCTGACGAACGCGAAGCGGCGCTGCTGTCCGCCCTGCCCCGGCAGATCGCCCATGCGCAGCAACACTCTGCCGCCTTCGCCCAGATCCTGGACGGCGTCGACGCCACGCAGATCACCAGCCGCGAGGCCCTGGCCCGCCTGCCGGTGACGCGCAAGTACGAGCTGCTGCAGCGCCAGGCCGAGCAGCGGCCCGCGCAGATCTTCGGCGGCTTCAACGCCATTGGCCTGGGCCAGCCCATGCCGCGCCTGTTCTGCAGCCCCGGCCCCATCTACGAGCCCGAAAGCCGCCGCCCAGACTACTGGCGCATGGCGCGCGCGCTGCATGCCTCGGGCTTTCGGCCCGGCGAGCTGGTGCACAACTGCTTCAGCTACCACTTCGTGCCCGCGGGCTCGATGATGGAAAGCGGCGCCCATGCGCTGGGCTGCACGGTGTTCGCAGGCGGCACGGGCCAGACCGAGCAGCAGGTGCAGGCCATGGCCGACCTGCGGCCCGCCGGCTACGTGGGCACGCCCAGCTTCCTCAAGATCATTGTGGAAAAGTCCCTGGAGATGGGCCTGCCCATCCCCTCCGTGACCAAGGCCATGGTCTCGGGCGAGGCCTTCCCGCCCTCGCTGCGCGACTGGCTGGCCGAGCGCGGCATCGCGGGCTACCAGTGCTACGCCACGGCCGACCTGGGCCTGATCGCCTACGAGACCGAGGCCCGCGAAGGCCTGGTGCTGGACGAGCAGGTCATCGTCGAGATCGTGCGCCCCGGCACGGGCGACCCGGTGGCCCCCGGCGAGGTGGGCGAGCTGGTGATCACCACGTTCAATCCCGACTACCCGCTGATCCGGTTCGGCACGGGCGACCTCTCTGCCGTGCTGCCCGGCCAGTGCCCCACGGGCCGCACCAATGCGCGCATCAAGGGCTGGATGGGACGCGCCGACCAGACCACCAAGGTGCGCGGCATGTTCGTGCACCCGGGCCAGATTGCCGACGTCGTGCGCCGCTTCCCCCAGGTGGGGCGCGCGCGGCTGGTGGTCACGGGCGAGATGGCCAACGACCAGATGCAGCTGCTGGTCGAAACCCGCGAAACCTCACCGGGCCTGGCCCAGCAACTGTCCGATGCCGTGCGCGAAGTCACCAAGCTGCGCGGCGATGTGCAGATGGTGCTGCCGGGCACCCTGCCCAATGACGGGAAGGTCATTGAAGACGCGAGGTCGTACAAGTAGCCACCGTGGCGCGGGTACGGCGGCCTCGCCGCCGAGCAGCGTTCGCAGACCCTGAAAACATGACGCCTGTCAAGACTCCCAGGGTTTGCACTAGATCAATGGCAAGGGAATCTGCTGCGGCGCAATAGAAACAATTCTTAAAATCCGTCTCCTCGTGCATTCGGTTTCTTTTGCGTGTTTGCCCTCGAAGGCAAATGCGCATCGCCCCCTATCATTTGCACGCTATTTACTTGGAGACACTATGAAAGCATTGTTCAAGATCGCAGCCATTGCGCTGGCAGCCGGTGCAGCCCTTGGCGCCCACGCGCAGGACTATCCTGCCGCAGGCAAGACGATCACCCTCATCGTGCCGTTCACCGCAGGCGGCCCGACCGACAAGGTGGCCCGCGATCTGGCCGAGTCCATGCGCAAGCAGTTGAACAATGCCACCATCGTGGTGGACAACGCCGACGGCGCCGGCAGCACCATCGGCACGGCCAAGGCCGCACGTGCCCGTCCTGACGGCTACACGCTGCTGATCAACCACATCGGCATGTCCACGATCCCGTCGCTGTACCGCAAGCTGTCGTTCAACGTGCTCAACGACTTCGAGTACGCCGGCATCATCAACGACGTGCCCATGACCCTGATCGGCCGCCCCAGCCTGCCGGCCAAGAACTTCGCCGAGGTCAAGGACTGGATCGGCAAGAACCAGGGCAAGGTCAACCTGGCCAATGCCGGCATCGGTTCCGCCTCCCACCTGTGCGGCCTGATGCTGCAGGCGTCCATGAAGACGGAAATGACGCCCGTGCCCTACAAGGGCGCCGCCCCCGCGATTGCCGACCTGATCGGCAACCAGGTGGACCTGCTGTGCGACCAGACCACCAACACCACGGGCCAGATCACGGCCAAGAAGGTGCAGGCCTATGCCGTCACCACGCCCAAGCGCCTGACCATGCCCGCGCTCAAGGACCTGCCGACGCTGGCCGAAGTGGGCGTGCCCGACTTCCAGGTCACCATCTGGCACGGCCTGTACGCACCCAAGGGCACGCCGGCCGACATCGTCAAGAAGGTCAACGAGGCCATGAAGGCCGCCCTGAAGGACCCCGAGTTCATCAAGCGCCAGGAAGCCCTGGGCGCCGTGATCGCCAGCGACGGCCGCATCGAGCCCGAAGGCCACAAGAAGTTCGTCCAGGCCGAGATCGAGAAGTGGGGCAAGGTCATCAAGGCAGCCGGCACCTACGCCGACTGATCCCGAGGACCACCACCGCGACGGATCGCCCGGTTGCAACCACGATCAAGCCCGGCTTCGGCCGGGCTTTTTCGTTGGCGGGAGCCGCGCGACAGCAGCGGTGCAGTCTCAGGGCGCCGGCCCGCGCAGCGCCATCACGGCCTGCCAGCTGCCGCCGCGCTGGCTTGCGTTGTAGAGGTTGCTCTGCGTGTTGCCGGGACCTTCGTAATAGCTGCCGCGCATCAGGCATTGCGATCCCGAGGCCGTGCAGTGCACGAGCTCGACGCCGAACATCAGCGCCGGCCGGCCGCTGGCCCGGTCCAGCACCTGCTCGCCGCCTTTTCCAACGTCGCAGGCCGAAGCCGGCCGCACCTGGCTCTGGCCGCTGAGCAGGGCCAGCGTGCCCGCATCGGGGTCCAGCAGCGCCCAGCCCCGGCCGTTGCCTATGCAGTAGGCCGCCGCCTTGGGGCCGAGGTTGGAGGCGTTGTCCAGAAACAGCAGCGAATACACGGCAGCCGCCGCTCCCGGGGGCGCCTGCGGGCCGGTGGGCGCCTTGGGCCTGTCGGCACAGGCGGCCAGTGCCAGTGTGGCGGCCAGCGCGCCCAGCCAGGGCAGGAATCGGGAGGAATGACGGAGGCGGTGCATGGAAGTCCTTTCTTTCTCGCAATCTGCGTGCGTGTTTAACACGGCGCGCGGCCCCTGCTGCGGCTCAGGCCGGGCCTTCGAGTTCGGCATGCCGCCGCTCGAACAGTTCAATGAGGTGGTCGGCCACGGCACGCACACGCCGCGAATGGGCAAGGTCGGCATGCATGGCAAGCCAGATCGGCTGGTCGGCGCCCAGCTGCGGCTCCACGCAGACCAGCCCCGCCTGCCGCGCCAGGAAATGCGGCAGCACGGCCAGGCCCAGGCCGGCCTGGGCCGCGGCCAGCTGCGCGGACAGGGTATTGGTCTCCAGCCGGCAGGGACGCCCGTGCAGGGCGCGCGCCATCCAGCGTGCGGCGGGCAGGTGGGCATGGCTGTCGTCCCAGCCGATGAAGGCATCGCCCTCGAACGGGTCCGAGCCGTGGGTGCCCGCGCTTCCGTTGCCGCCTGCGCGGCCTTGCACGTAGCCGGCCGATCCATACAGGCCGAAGCCCAGCGTGCCCAGGCGCCGTATCGTGAGGTGGCCGGCCTCGGGCTGGGTCATGCGCACGGCCAGGTCGGCGTCGCGCCGGTGCAGGTTCAGCGTCTGCACTCCGCTGACCAGCTGCACGCGCAGACCCGGGTGGCGGGCGAACAGAGGGACCAGCGAGGGCGCGATCAGCGGGTTGGCCAGGTTCTCCGCCGTGGCCAGCCGCACCACGCCGGCGACCTGCGCCTGGCTTTGCGCGGCATCGCCCAGGGCCTGGGCCGCCTGCTCCAGCGCCTCGGCCGGGGCCAGCAGCGCCTGGCCGTCGGCCGTGAGCCGATAGCCGCTCTGGTGGCGGCTGAACAGCGGCATGGCCAGCGCGGACTCCAGCCGGTCCAGCCGGCGCGAGACCGTGGCCACGCCCAGCCCCAGCGCGGCCGAGGCACCGCTCAGGCTGCCGGCGCGGGCAATGGCCAGGAAGATGCGGGCGTCGTCCCACTGCAATGGAATGCTCCTTTGTTTTCGGGAATGTTTTTCGGGAATTTTTTCGGGAATGCTTTCCGAAAATGGAAGATCAAAGCGCGATTTTGTCAGTAGGCAAGGCCGCTTCGGAAAACCATACTGGCCCCTTGTTTCAGCAAGAGGATATGCAATGCAACAACGCAAACTTGGCCACGATCTGCAGGTATCCGCCCTGGGCCTGGGCTGCATGGGCATGAGCGAGTTCTATGGTCCGCGCGACGACGCCCTGGCGCTGCAGGCGCTGGACCATGCCGTGGAGTCCGGCATCGACTTCCTGGACACGGCCGATGTCTACGGGCCGCACCACAACGAGGAGCTGATCGGCCGCTTCCTGGCCACGCGCCGCCCGCGCGTGAAGATCGCCACCAAGTTCGGCATCGTGCGCAAGGCCGGGGAGTACCGGCGCAGCATCGACAACAGCGCGCAGTACGCACGGCAAAGCTGCGAGGACTCGCTGCGGCGCCTGGGCGTGGAGCGCATCGACCTGTACTACGTGCACCGCGTCGATGCCATGCGCCCCATCGAAGAGACCATGCAAGGCCTGGCGCAGCTGGTGCAGGAGGGCAAGATCGCCCGCATCGGCCTGTGCGAGGTCAGCGCGGCCACGCTGCGCCGCGCCCATGCCGTGCACCCGGTGACGGCCGTGCAGACCGAGTATTCGCTGTGGACGCGCGAGGTGGAGGAAGAGGTGCTGCCCGCCTGCCGCGAGCTGGGCGTGGGGCTGGTGGCCTATTCGCCGCTGGGGCGCGGCTTTCTCACGGGGCGCTTTCATGGCGGCACGGCCTTCGAGCAGGGCGATTTCCGCGCCAGCCTGCCGCGCTTTCAGCCCGGCAACATCGACACCAACCAGGCCCTGGTGGGCGCCGTATCGGCCCTGGCGCAGCGCAAGGGCAGCACGCCCGCGCAGATCGCCCTGGCCTGGCTGCTGGCCCAGGGCCCTGACGTGGTGCCCATTCCGGGAACCCGGCGCATCGCCCATCTGCAGGACAACCTGGGCGCGCTGTCCGTGGCACTGACCCCCGCCGAGCTGGACGAGCTGCGGCGCGCCAGCGACGAGCTGCCCGTGGCCGGGCAGCGCTATACGGAGGAAGGCATGAAGGGCATCAACGCCTGAAGGGGCCGGTGGGGCCGCCGGCTTACCAGGTGACGTCGCTGTTCTCGGCGGCGCTGCGTCGCAGCATGTCGATCATGGGCGCGGCGCGCTGGCTCAGGCTGACGGCGTCGCGCGCGCCCGCTGCGGCGCTGTCCTGCTCGCCGTCCTGGGACTCGTCTTCATGGCTGGCCTTGCGGCGGGCGTCGTCGTCGGCGACGGCGGCCTCCAGCGCCTCTATGGCGGCGGGAATCTGCTGCACCGTGATGATGCCGCTGGCGCCGGGCGTCTTGCCGACGATCTCCAGGACCTGGCGGCCGTTGGATTCGAGCATGATGACGTCGGCCGTGGCACGGGACTTGAACTTGTAGAGCATGGCTATCCTTTTTCTGTGTGGCGTGTCATGCACTCAGCGGTACATGTACTCGCGGTTGAAAGCATAGTCCGATTGAGCCCCCACCATGGGTCCCGACTGCAGCCGTCCATCGGGATGCGTGCACAGCATCTGGTGCAGGGCGATCCAGCCGCGCTCGAATCCCATGGCGCAACCCGCCAGATAGAGCCGGTAGGCGCGCAGCACCTTGGCGGCACCTTCGGCATCGGCATGCTGCTCAAGGATACGCTGTGCCTGCGGCAGCCGGGCTTCCAGTGCGTCGGACCAGTTCCACAGCGTGCGTGCGTAGTGGGGCCGCAGGTTCTCCGTGTCCACCATTTCCAGCCCGCTGTGGCCCATGTCGTGCAGCACGCGGCTCACATGCATCAGCTCGCCGCCGGGGAAGATGTAGCGGTCGATGAACTCGCCCATGCCCGCGCCCAGCTCGGTGTTGTCCACGCCGCCCGCCGTGATGCCGTGGATCAGCGCCATGCCGCCCGGGCGCAGCAGGCGGTGCACGGTCTGGAAGTACTCGGGCAGCTGGGCCTGGCCCACATGCTCGAACATGCCCACCGAGCCTATCTTGTCGAAGGGCTGGCCGGGCGCCAGCGCGCGGTAGTCCAGCAGTTGCATGTCCACCTTGCCCTGCAGGCCGCGCTCGGCAATCAGCTGCTGCACGTAGCGGTGCTGGTTGTGCGAGAGCGTGATGCCCGTGGCCGTGACGCCGTAGTGCTCGGCCGCCCACAGCAGCAGCGCGCCCCAGCCCGCGCCGATGTCCAGGAAGCGCTCGCCGGGCCGCAGGTCCAGCTTGCGGCAGATGTGCTCCAGCTTGGCCTCCTGGGCCTGGGCCAGCGTCATCTGCGGATCGCGGAAGTAGGCGCAGGAATAGACGCGGCGCGGGTCCAGCCACAGGCCGTAGAAGTCGTCGGAGATGTCGTAGTGGAACTGGATCTGCTGGGCATCGCGCGCCAGCGTGTGCGCGGCCATGGAGCGCATGCGGGCCATGGCATGCCCCCACCAGTGCGATGTGCCGCGCACCGGATCGGACTGCAGCAGGCTGGCGGCCACCGCCATCACGTCGCGCATGCGGCCGTCGATGCGCACCAGCCCTTCCACGATGGCACTGCCCAGTGTCCCTATCTGCCCGGCCGCCAGGCTGGCGATGGCCGACATGGTCTGGAAATGCAGCACCACCTGCGCATCCGCAGGACCAGCGCGCTGGCCGGACGGCAGGATCACGGCCACGGGGACAGGGAGAGACGCCAGCCGCGCCTCGATGGAGCTCAGCACTTGTGTCATGGCGTTCATTTTTGACAGCAAGGCGCACTGCGTCAATCGCAGCCTGGGCTGTGCATGGCGGGGCATGGCGCCCCGCCACAGCGGGGGGGGAATCAGGCGATCAGCTGCCTGTAGTCGCGCCGTGTCTGATCCGTCACCGAAGCAAGCACTTGCTCGAAGGGCGTCTTGTGCCGTGCGACCAGCCGCAGGGATGCCACGGCACGCGATTTGCAAAACCAATGACAGGTGTACTGCATGAGCAACAGCTCGGCCGTCATCGTGAAGGCACGCGCACGGCGTTCGTCCTCGTTGGCGCTGTCGGCCACGCGCACGGAGGCAATGCCGCGCGCATGCAGCTGCATGGCGTCGCGCAGATCGAAGGATGACGAGGGAAAGAGCCGGTCCAGATAGGGGAGCGCCACGGGCAGCGTGCTCACGCGCGTGAGCTGCGGATCGGCCGTGGCCATCTCCTTGGCAAAGCGCTGGAACTGCTCGGCCAGGTTGGCCTCGGTGTTGTCCAGCACGGTCCAGATCTGGGCACGGCGCTGCTCGTCGTTCTCACCCAGGGCGCGCAGATAGCCTTCGATCAGGCCGCCCATCAGCTTCTCGATCTGGAATCGTCCCAGATACTGGGCCAGCAGCAGGGTATGCCGGCGCTGTTGCTGCGTCTTGAGCAGGTAGATTGCGATGAAGACAATGATCGCCAGCGTGAAGAAGTCCATGAAAGCAGCAAGGGGGCCAAGGGTGCGAGAAGGCTTGAGTGTAGTCAGGCGCGGCCTGCCCGCGATTTTGGTGGGCATAGGCCTGCTGCTGGGCGGCTGTGCCAGCCGGGGGGCCGGTGGCGACGGGCTGGGCTATTACTGGCAAAGCCTGCGCGGGCAAATGCACCTGCTGCAGGCCAGCCGCCCGATTGACGACTGGCTGCAGGACGAGAGCCTTGCGCCCGCACTGCGCGAGCGCCTGCTGTCGGCCCGGCGCATGCGCGCCTTTGCCGTGGAGCGCCTGGGCCTGCCCGACAACGCCAGCTACCGCCGCTATGCCGATCTGCAGCGGCCGTTTGCCGTATGGAACGTGGTGGCCGCGCCGCCCGACAGCCTGGAGCTGCACCGCTGGTGCTTTCCGGTGGCCGGCTGCGTAGGCTACCGGGGCTACTTTGCCGAGGCCGACGCCATGGCCCAGGCACGGCAACTGGCCGACCAGGGCCTGGAGTCCGGCAGCTACGGCGTGCCCGCCTATTCCACGCTGGGCTACCTGAACTGGCTGGGCGGCGATCCGCTGCTCAACACCTTCATCGGCTGGGGCGAGGGCGAGTTCGCCGGCCTGCTGTTCCACGAACTGGCCCACCAGGTGGTCTATGTGGCCGGCGACACGGCCTTCAACGAATCCTTTGCCACCACCGTGGAGCGCCTGGGCACGCCGCTGTGGCTGGCCACCGAGGCCGGCCCCGCCGCCCGCGCACGCTGGGATGCAGGCCAGCTGCGGCGCGCGCAGTGGCGGGCGCTGACCGGCCACACGCGCCAGGCGCTGCAGCAGCTCTACCAGGATCCGCAGCAGCGCGGCCCCGCCATGCCGCAGGCCAAGGCGCAGATCTACCAGCAGTTCCGCAGCGACTACGCTGCGCTGCGCGCGCAATGGCGCAGCGCCGATGCCGCTCTGCTGACCACCGATGCACAGCGCCAGCTCTACGACCGCAACCAGGCGCGGCTGGACCAGTGGGTGGCCGATGCCAACAACGCCAGCTTTGGCGCGCTGGCCGCCTACGACGACTGGGTGCCGGCCTTCACTGCGCTGTGGAGGCAGGCGCAGACCCAGGTGCCGGCCCAGGCCGGCGGCGAGGCCGCCCAGGGCTGGCAGCGTTTCTATGCCGAGGTAGAGAAACTGGCCGCCCTGCCTGCCTTGCAGCGCAACACAAGGCTGTGCGGTCTCATGCCCGCCGATGCGCTCCTGCCGCCTGCCTGCGCCCCGGATCAGGACCGTGCGTCGGTATCCACGGACGGGTCGCATCCCGGCAACTGAATGCGGGCCAGCAGGCCGTTGGAACTGCCGGGCAGCGGCGACTGCAGCTCCAGGCTGCCGCCATGCTGGGCCACGATCATGGACACGATGGACAGGCCCAGGCCGTAGCCCGGCGACGCCAGCTCCCGCACGGTGCCCTGGGGCAGGCGCAGGTCGTCCACATGGCGCACATGGCGCTCGCGCGCGGTGCTCAGCGCCGCCGCATCCATGCCCGGCCCCTCGTCGCGCACCTGGACGGTGTGGCTGTCGCAGACTTCGAGCAGCACCTCCGAGCCATCGCTGTAGCGCAGCGCGTTCTCCACCAGGTTGCGCAAGGCGATGGCCAGCGTGTCCACATCGCCCGCCACCGGACCGCAGGGCTGCTCGGGCAGCACCACGTCCAGCCGCAGCTGGGTGGATTCGTCCTGCTGCCAGAACTCGGAGGCCACCATGCTGGCCAGCGCGTCCAGCCGCACCTCGTCCTGCGCCAGCGCCGAGCCCGAGGCCGCGCGCGACAGCTGCAGCAGCTTTTCCGTGCGCTGGCGCAGCCGCTCCAGCGCCTCATAGGCCGCGCGCACATCGGTGTTGTCCACGCCCCTGTCCAGGGCCGTCTGCAGGCGCAGCGTGGCCACGGCCAGCGGCGTGCGCAGCTCGTGGGCCGCATTGGCAGCCATGGAGCGCTCCACCTGCAGCGCATGCGACAGGCGCTGCATCAGGTGGTTGATGCCCCGGCCCAGCCGCCACAGCTCGCGCGGCATGGCGTCCAGGTCCAGCGGCTCCAGGTTGGAGCCGCCGCGCTCACTCAGCTGCAGCTGCATGTCGCGCAGCACGCGCAGGCGCCGCCGCGCGGTCACGCGCAGCGCCCAGCCCATGAGGGCGAGCATGACCAGCATCACCGCGCCCAGCGCCAGCAGCGCCCGCTGCAGCGCCTCGCTGCGCTCGACCATGGGATCGGCCAGCATCAGGAACAGCGGCTGCCGGGGATGGGCCACCACATAGATGCGCCAGCCCTCGCGCTCGTAGAAGCCCTCGCGCATGGGCACGGCAAAGGCTGCCACGGGGGCGGCCTGGGTGCGCAGCAGCACGTTGCCGCGGCCGTCCTGCAGCTGGTAGACCAGATCCTCGGCCTCGTCGCCCGGCTGCGAGGCCACATGCGGGCGCTGCACGCCCTCGCGCGAGTGGTCCTCCTGTTCCAGCTGGTGCACGGCCACCTCCAGCAGGCGATGGCCGCTGTCGATCATTTCCTGGTCGAAGTTGTGGTGCACGATGTGGCTGACATACCAGGCCAGCGCCAGCACGCAGGCCAGCCAGACGGCGGCCAGGGCCAGTGTCAGCTCGCGGGCCAGCTGGTCGGCCAGACGGGGCGGCAGCGCCAGGCTGTAGCGCTGCGGCTCATCCATGCTCGAGGGCCAGGCGGTAGCCGGTACCGCGCACGGTCAGGATGCGGTCGCGCCCGAGCTTGCGGCGCAGCCGGCTGATGAACACTTCCAGCGTGTTGCTGTCGGCCTCGGCATCGAAGCCGTAGAGCGCATCGAGCAGATGCTCGCGCGCGTGCACACGCTGCGGCTGGGCCGTGAGCACGCGCAGCAGCGCCCATTCCTTGGGCGTGAGCAGCAGCGTGCGGCCCGCATCGCGCACCATTTCGCGGGCCAGGTCGATCTCCAGCGTGCCCATGCGCAGCACGGCGTCCTGTCCGGCCTGCATGCCGCCGCCGCGCCGGCTCACGGCGCGCAGGCGGGCCAGCAGTTCCTCGGGGTCGTAGGGCTTGACCAGATAGTCGTCGGCCCCCGCGTCCAGCCCGCGGATGCGGTCGCTGACCTGGTCGCGTGCCGTCAGCACGATGGTGACGGGAGGCTGCTCCAGCCGGCGCAGCGTGGGCATGAGCGCCAGGCCGTCGCCGTCGGACAGGTGCAGATCCAGCAGCACGGCCGCGTAGCTGGCACCGGCCAGGCAGCCGCGCGCCTGGGCCAAAGAAGGCACGCTGTCGATCAGAAAGGCCTTGGAGCGCAGATAGCTGCCCACCGCCTGGGCCAGTGCCTCATCGTCTTCGACCAGCAGGATTCGCATGGGAGGCTGGGCCTTCGCACATCAGGGTGTGCACCGGGTACGGGCGCAACAGAGGGGACGGGAGGGGTTCAAGCTGAACGGAGTCTGAACGCGGGGTTCAGATGTTCTTAAGCTGCGAATTCTACGCTCGCGGCCATGTCAGAACGCCTGCTCGCCCGCCCCCCCTTTGCCGGCTCCTCCGGCACCGGCCAAGCCCCGGCCCCATCCTCTGCCCAGCCTGCCCCCGCCAGCCTCCCGGCACGGCTGCGCACGGCCTGGAGCGCCCCGCGCTCGCCCCAGGCCGTGGCCCTGGTGCTGGCGCTGTGGCTGCTGGCCACCGCGAACTGGGCGCTGTGGCTGCGCCTGCCCCACCTCGAAGGCTATGACGGCAGCCTGGCCACCCTGGTGCTGCGCCTGCTGCCGCTGGGCCTGGGCGGCATCCTGCTGCTGCTGTCGCTGACGGCCTGGCCGCGCGGCATGAAGCCGCTGTGGATCGCCCTGCCCTGGATTGCCGGCTCGGCCCAGTACTTCATGACCGCCTACGGCACGGTCATGGACGGCGGCATGATCAACAACATCCTGCAGACCGACCTGCGCGAAAGCAGCGACCTGTTCAACCCCCAGCTGCTGCTGCAGCTGCTGCTGGTGGCCGGCCTGCCCACGGCCTGGCTGCTGCGGCTGCGCATCATCCGCCCGCGCCGCAGCACGCAGACGGTGCTGCGCACGCTGGGGCTGCTGGCCGCCTCGGTGGTGCTGCTGGCGGCCTCGGTCTTTGTCTCGTACCGCGAGCTGGCCCCCGTGATCCGCAACAACCTGTGGATGCGCCACATGCTCAACCCCGTGAGCCCCGTGCTGGCCTCGCTGGACGCGGTGCTCAAGCCCATCCTGCGGCCCAAGCGCCCGTTTGCCAGCATTGCGGCCGGCGCCACGCTGGGCGCCACCTACGCGGCCGAGCGCAAGCCGCCGCTGTTCGTCATCGTGGTGGGCGAGACGGCGCGCGCCGCCAACTGGGGCCTGAACGGCTATGCCCGCGACACCACGCCCGAGCTGGCCAGGCGCAAGGTGCTCAACTGGAGCAACGTGACCTCCTGCGGCACCAGCACGCGCGAATCCGTGCCCTGCATGTTCTCGCACCTGGGCCGCACGGGCTTCTACAAGAGCAAGGTGGACTACGACAACCTGGTGGACGTGCTGTACAACGCCGGCCTGGCCGTGCTGTGGGTGGACAACCAGGCTGGCTGCAAGGGCGTGTGCGAACGCATTCCCAACGCCAGCACGGCCGACCGCCTGAACACGCCCGACGGCAAGGCCCTGTGCTCCAGCGACGGCGAATGCCTGGACGGCATCCTGCTCAGCGGCATCGACGAACGCATCGCCGCCCTGCCGCGCGAGCGCCGCGAGCGCGGCGTGGTGCTGGTCATGCACGAGATGGGCAGCCACGGCCCGGCCTACTACAAGCGCTCCACGCCAGAGACCAAGGTCTTCCAGCCCGAATGCCTGACCAACGCGCTGTCCAGCTGCACGCGCGAGCAGGTGGTCAATGTCTACGACAACTCCATCCGCTACAACGACCACTTCCTGTCGCAGACCATCGACTGGCTGGCAAGCCAGCAGTCGCGCTACCAGACCGGCATGGTCTACATGTCGGACCATGGCGAGTCGCTGGGCGAGATGGGCATCTACCTGCACGGCATGCCCTACGCCATGGCGCCCGACGAGCAAAAGCACATTCCCATGATTGCCTGGCTGGGCAACCTGGGCGAGCGCACCGGCGTGTCCGAGCGCTGCGTGCGCGGCCAGCTGGACGCGCCGCTGTCGCACGACAACCTCTACCACACCACCCTGGGCCTGCTGGACGTGACCAGCCCCACCTACCAGAAGCCCCTGGACGCGCTGGCCGGCTGCCGCAGTTGAGCGGGCGCGGGGCGCAGCCGCCGTTCAGCGCTGCTGCCAGAAGCCCCGGTGCGGCTCCAGCATCTCCTCGTGCAGCGCAGGCACCGGACCGATGACCTGCACGGCGCGCTGCCCGCGCGCGAAGACCTCGCGGCAAGGCAGGGACAGCGTGGGATTTTCGGGATGGTCGCCCGTCAGCGCCAGCAGCGCCGTTTCCTCGGCGCCGTAGAGCACGCGGCCTATGCCGGCCCAGTAGATGGTTCCGGCGCACATGGCGCAGGGCTCGAAGGTGGTCACCAGGGTGCACTGCGCCAGGTAGGCGCCCGGATAGTTGGCGGCCGCCGTGCGCGCCAGGGTGGACTCCGCATGGTTCACCGTGTCGATGTTGCCCTGCTCCGCCAGCACGGTCTCGCCGTCTGGCGCCAGCAGCAGCGCGCCAAAGGGGTGGCGGCCCATGGCCATGGCCCGCCCGGCCACGGCGCCTGCACGGCGCAGCTGGCGGGCCACCTGTTCGTCGGTCAGGGGCGTCATGGGCGTCATGGGCGATGTCGTCGTGGGTGCGGGCATCATGGCCGGATTCTCACTCGCCCTGCGAGCCGCGCCGGGCCCAGCCGGTGGTGCGCTTTTCGATGGCGCTGAACAGCTCGTACATCACCATGGCCATGGCGCCCACCACGATCAGGCCGGCAAAGGCCAGGCCCATCTGCATGGACGAGCCGGCCGACACCAGCAGGTAGCCGATGCCTTCGTTGGCCGCCGTCATCTCGCTGACCGTGGTGCCCACGAAGGCCAGCGTGATCGCCACCTTCAGCGAGCCGTAGAAGTAGGGCATGGAGCGCGGCAGGCCGACCTTGATCAGCACGTCCCAGCGCCGGGCGCCCAGCACGCGCAGCACATCCTCCAGCTCGGGCTCCAGCGTGGCCAGGCCGGTGGCGATGTTGACCATGATGGGAAAGAAGCTGATCAGGAAGGCCGTGAGGATGGCCGGTCCCGCGCCGATGCCGAACCAGACCACCAGGATGGGCACGAAGGCCGCCTTGGGCAGCGCGTTGAAGGCCGTCATCAGCGGATAGAACGCCGCATAGGCCAGGCGCGAGGAGCCGATCAGAAAGCCCAGCAGCACGCCCACCACGATGGCGATGCCAAAGCCCGCCATCGTCACCCAGTAGGTGCGCCAGGCATGGGCGGCGATGATGCCGCTGAACTCGGCCAGCTGCCGGCCGATGGCCCAGGGGCTGGGGAAGATGAATTCCGAGACCTCGAAGGCCGAGCAGATGACCTGCCACAGCAGGATGACCGCCAGCAGCAGCACCCAGGGCGCCCAGCGTTCCGCGTATTTCTTGTGCATGTGAATCTCCCCCGTTCTATTGTTGGATGGCCGCGCCGGTCTTGCGCATGGCGCCGATGTGGCCGCGCAGCTCGTGCACGATGTCGGTGAATTCGCGCGTGTAGGTCAGCTCCAGCTCGCGCGGGCGCGGCAGCTCGATGTCGCGGCGCACCACGAAACGGCCCGGGCTCTTGCTCATCACGTACACGGTGTCGGCCAGGAAGACGCTCTCGCGCAGGTCGTGCGTGACCAGGATGACGTTGAAGCGCTGCTCGGCCTGCAGGTCGCGCAGCACGCACCACAGCTCCTCGCGCGTGAAGGCGTCGAGCGCGCCGAAGGGCTCGTCCAGCAGCAGCATCTGGGGCTCGTGGATCAGCGCGCGGCAGATGCTGGCGCGCTGCTGCATGCCGCCCGACAGCTGCCAGGGGTACTTGTCCTCGTAGCCGCCCAGGCCCACCTTCTGCAGCAGGGCGCGCGCACGCGCCTCGTACTCCTTGCGCTTTTGGCGGAACAGCGAGCGGTGCGGCTCCACGATCTCCAGCGGCAGCAGCACGTTGTCCACCGTGGTGCGCCAGGGCAGCAGCGACGGCGCCTGGAAGGCCATGCCCGAGATCTTCAGCGGCCCGGTCACGCGCTCGCCGTTGACCATGACGCGGCCCATGGACGGCATCTTCAGCCCCGTGGTCAGCTTCATGAAGGTGGACTTGCCGCAGCCCGAGGGGCCGACGATGGCGATGAACTCGCCGCGCCGCACCTGCAGGTCGATGGCCTCGACCGCGAAGTGGTTGGCGCGCAGCAGCTCCTCGTTGTAGGCAAGCCAGACGTCGCGGAACTCGACGAAGAAGGCGTCGTCATCGCCGTGGGATGTGGAGGAATTCATGGCAGGCAGCAGGCAAGGGCCGTGCGCGCCACCCGCTGGCGCACGCGCACGGTGTCAATCACTTTGTCGTCACTTCTTGGGCAGGATGTTCAGCTCGGCCGCAGACGGCAGGAAGCTGCCGTTCCAGACCTCGGCCGGGTTCACGCGCGTCTTGGTGGCGTAGACATCGGAGACCTGCGACGCCATCAGCGACAGGCGTGTGGGCACGACCTGGCCAAAGCCCTCGGCACGCGCGTCGGCGCTGTTGACCACGGTGTCGATGGCCAGCTGCAGGCGGCGCGTCTCCAGCTGGGTGTTGACGATGCCGTCGCGCTCCTTCACGTAGGCAATGGCCGCGCCCGGGTTGGCGATGACTTCCTTGGCCCCCTTGGCGAAGGCCTGCAGGAAGGCCTTGATGGCGGCCGGGTTCTCCTTGATCAGCTTCGGGCTGGCGATGATGGCGTTGCCGTACAGCTTCACGCCGAAGTCCGCATAGGGCATGACCACCACATCGGCGGCCTTGATGCCGCGCGCCTCCAGGTTCAGCAGCGAGGTGAAGGTGAAGCCCGTGATGGCATCCACATCGCCGCGCACCAGCATGGTCTCGCGCAGCGGCGGGTCCATGGCCGTCCACTGCACGGTGCCGACCTGGTTGGCCTTGGCGAACAGCGGGAAGGCGCGGCGGCCCGCATCGAACACGGGCGCGCCCAGCTTCTTGCCGGTGAGGTCGGCCGTCTTGGCGATGCCGCTTTTCTTGAGCGCCATCACCGAGGCCGGCGTGTTGTTGTAGACCATCATCACGGCCACGGGTTTGTTGGGCATGTCCGGGTTGTTGGCCTGGAACTCCATCAGCGCCGCGATGTCGGCAAAGCCCAGGTCATAGGCGCCCGAGGCCACGCGCTGCACCACGCCGCCCGAGCCGCTGCCGGCATCGACCGTGACATCCAGGCCCGCGTCCTTGAAGTAGCCCTTGGCCACCGGCTGCAGGAAGAAGGCGGCCGGCCCCTCGAAGCGCCAGTCCAGCTGGAACTTCAGCGGCGTGGCCGCGTGGGCCTGTGTATGGGCCGTTGCCAGGCCCGCGCTGGCGGACAGGGCCAGGACGGTGTGCAGGAACAGTCGTTTTTGCATGGTGGGCTTCCTCTCTGATGGTCAAAAGAAACGGTGGGGACGGAACGGGGCCGGATCAGCTTTTCCAGGCGCCCTGGTGCGATGCGGCGGCCTCGCCGATCAGCGCCGGGCCTATGCATTCGATGGCGTGGGACGAGGCGGCGAACACATCGCGGCAGGACAGCTCGGCATCCTTCTGGTCCAGGCGCTCGCCGCGGAATTCGCGCAGGCGCACGGCATCTATGCCGTAGACCACACGGCCTATGGCCGACCAGAAGATGGCGCCCGCGCACATCACGCAGGGCTCGGCCGATGAATACAAGGTGGCTGCGGACAGCGCCTCGCGGTCATGCAGCGGGCTGGCCAGGCGGATGGCCGACAGCTCGGCATGGGCCGTGCAGTCGCCGCTCTCGCCATTGGCGTTGGAGGCCTCGGCGAGCACGCGGCCATCGGCGGCCACGATGAGCGCGCCGAAAGGGCGGTTGCCGCGTTTACGCGCGCGGTCGGCCATGGCGATGGCGCGGCGCAGGTACAGGCCGTCGCGCTCGTCGAGCGAGGCCTCAAGGGGCAGTGAAACGGTGGCGTGGTCCATGTGCGATCCCTCAGGCCTTGGCCATGCGCGCGGCCAGCGGCGGCAGCAGGCTGCGGTTGAACAGCGCATCGGCCGACACGGGTGCCTTGAGGCCGAAGGCCTGGCTGACCTGCTCGGCCTGGCGGGCCAGCAGCTGCGGGTCGATGTCGCCCAGGCCGTGGCGCTGCGTATCGGGCGCGGCCAGGTACTGCGAGGTGATGGCCCAGCGCGCCAGTTCCAGCTTCTCATCCAGGATGGGCTCGCGCTGGCGCACGGCGGCCACGGCCAGCGCGGGCTGGGCCAGGCATTCGATGAGGGCGCGGTTGCTGGCGCGCAGGAATCCCGCCACCAGCGCCGGCTGCTCGGCCACCAGCGCGCTGGAAGCCAGGATGGCGTTGCCATACAGCTGCACGCCCGCATCGGTATAGCGCAGCACCGACAGCTCCTCGGGCTTGATGCGTGCGAACAGCGACACGGCCGAGTCATGGAAATAGGTGGCCGCATCCACATCGCCGCGCACCACCACGTTGTCGCGCGCCGAGAACTCCGTCGTGGTCCAGGCGAACAGGTCGGCCGGCAGGTTCTGTCGCTGCGCGACCAGGGGCCAGACGCGGCGCGTGGACTCCACGGCGGCGGCGGCCACCTTCTTGCCCTTGAGGCTGGCGAACTCGCCCGTGATGCCCCGGTCCTTGCGGCCGATGATGGCGAACGGCGCGCGGTTGTAGTACTGGTAGACGGCCTGCACGCGCGCGGCACCCGCGTTCTGCGCCTGGAACTCGATCAGCGAGCTGATGTCGCCCAGGCCCAGCTGGTAGGCGCCACTGGCCACCCGCGTGATGGATGCCACCGAGCCCGAGCCCACGTCGATGCTCACGTCCAGCCCCTCGTCGCGGTAGTAGCCCTTTTGCAGCGCCACGAAAAAGGGCGCGGTCTGCGAGGTCACGCGAAAGTCCAGCGTGAACTTCAGCGGTGTCAGCGCCTTGCCCTGGGCGAAGGCACCGGGCATCACGGCACTGGCAGCGGGAAGGGCGGCGGCGGCAAGGAAATGGCGGCGTTGCATGGTGGAACTCTCAGTCGCTATCAACATGGGGACCGGCCGCTGGCATGGGGCCGGGCGGCTGGCGTGACATGAGCAATTTCCGGGCAACGCGCACTGGGCGCGTGCTGAACGCTTCTACTCGTTCGTCCTTGTATGCAAAGTGCGTACCACCCCCTGAGTCGCTTCGCGCCTTCCCCCCTCTCTCGCTGCGCGGGAGGGGGACGACACCCTCGGTGCGGGGCGGCCCTTCCTCGGCGTCACTGGGCTGGGCCGCGCCGGTTTTCGACGCGGCGGGCATGCATCAGATTGGTGCCAGACGGTTCCGATGCGGCGCGTGCACCAAGCTGCCCGGCCCTCTTGCACCACGATGGAACGCAGGTGGCCTTGAACAGGCCTGCGCGGGCTGGCGCGCTGTTTGCTTGGGTGGTTGGCAAGAGTAGAAGCGTTCAGCTTGCCGGTCTGTGCCGGCGCGGGTCATTGCTCTTGAAGCGGGTGCGGGAGCGGCGTGGCTGCGACCTGTGCCTTGTCAGCCACTTCAAGAGCGACGGGCGGGATGGGTGTCTTTTTGCGCCGGCCGCTGCGTGCCTTGCCACTGCCTTTGCGGCAAAGGAAACAGACCATGAACATGCTTGCCAACCCCACCCTGACTTCGGCACCGGCTTCAGATTACGCCTTGGGTGAACTCGCCAAGGAGGCCCGCATGGGCGGCCAGGGGCAGGAGACGCGCGCACGGGAGGTGCGGGTGATCGACATCTCCGACTTTGACCGCCGCAAGGCCGAGATTGCCGATGCGATCTGGCAGGCCTCGGTGGAGATCGGCTTCTTCCAGGTGTCGGGCCACGGCATTCCCCAGCCCGATATCGATGCGGCCTTCGGGCGTGCCGAGCAGCTGTTCGCCCTGCCGCGCGAGGTGAAGGCGCAGTGGCCGCTGTCGCGCAATGCGGGCTGGGAGCACAAGGCGCAGATCCGGCCTTCCACGCGCACGCCCGACCAGAAGGAGTCCTACCAGATGACGCGCCCGCGCATGGCCGGCCTGTGGCCCACGGAGCAGGAGCTGCCGGGCTTTCAGCAGGCCACACTGGGCTTCGAGCGCCAGTGCTGGCAGGTGGGCATGCGGCTGCTGTCGTGCTTTGCGCACAAGCTGGGCTTTGATGCGGACTTCTTCACGCGCGCCCACGACCCTTCGGTGCCCGCCTACCAGAGCACGCTGCGCATGCTGCATTACTTCGCGGTCGATCCCGCGCTCAAGGACGAGCTGGGCCTGTGGCGCGCAGGCGCCCACACCGACTTCGACTGCCTGACCCTGCTGTTCCAGCGCGCGGGCCAGGGCGGCCTGCAGGTGCTGCCGGGCAAGGAGATGGAAGGCCAGCAATGGACGCCCGTGGACCCCGTGGAAGGCGTGATCACCTGCAACATCGGCGACATGCTCACGCGCTGGAGCGACGACCAGCTGCCCAGCAACTTCCACCGCGTGCGCAATCCCCTGCCCCATGAATACCAGGGCGCGCGCTACAGCCTGGCCTTCTTCTGCCAGGCCAACGAGGACGCGGTGATCGAAGGTCCGCAAAAGAAGTACCCGCCCATCACGGGCGCGGAGTACCTGCGCCAGCGCATCAGCGCCAACTTCTCGAACAAATATTGATCCCCCTGAGCGGCTGCGCCGCTTCCCCCTTCTCGCTTCGCGGAGGGGGACGACGCCTTCGGCTGGGCGCCCCCGCCGCGAGGTGGCTCTTGCTCGGCGTCCCTGAGTTGGGCCGCGCCAGTTTCCAGCGCTCCACTCTTTGACATAGTGTGGTGTGGCCTGGCCGGAAACGACAAGGCCCCGGAGTCCGGGGCCTTGTCTGTGTCTGCGATCGGTGGTGGTGTTGATCAGCGCAGCGACTCGATCAGGTCGATGTACTGCTGCTTGGCGTCATCGGCCGAGGTGTCCTTGAGCTTTTCCCAGGCGTCCCACTTGGCGCGGCCGACCATGTCGGTGAAGCTGGGCTTCTTGGCCTCGTTGTCGCCTTCGGTGGCCTGCTTGTACAGCGCGTAGAGCTTGAGCAGCGTGGCGTTGTCGGGGCGCTCGCTGATCGAGGTGGAGTTCTTGACGGCGGCCTCGAAGGCGGCATTCAGATCGGACATGGCGGGTCTCCTGGTGGGCGGTTCGTGTAGCGGCACAGTGTAGCCAAAAAAGCAGAAATTTAGAACGACCGTGCTTTTTTCACCGTTATCCGAACCGAGACCGGCTACGCCCCTCCTACGCTGCGCTGCACAGGTGCCCGGCCATGGGCCATCGGTCGGCCCCGCAAGGCGCGGGGGCCGGCGCCTGGCCCCGGGCGCTGCCCGGTTGCAGGATGCGGCCGTGCTCCATCACGACCACGCGGTCGGCGACGGCCAAGGCCTGCTGGCGGTCCTGGGTCGCATAGACGGCCGTACAACCCAGGCTGCGCAGCAGCCGGGGAATTTCCTCGCACAGGCGCTCGCGCAGGTTGCAGTCGAGGCCGGACAGGGGTTCGTCAAGCAGCACCAGGCGCGGGCGCTCCACCACGGCGCAGGCCAGCGCTGCACGCTGCTGCTGGCCGCCCGACAGGCTGCCGGGAAGACGCTCGCCCATGCCCTGCAGCCCGACCAGGCCCAAGGTCTGCTGCACCCGCTCGTGGATCTGCGCGCGAGGCAGGCCGCGCATTTCCAGCGCGAAGGCCACGTTGGCCTGCAGGCTCATATGGGGCCAGAGCGCATGGTCCTGGAGCACCAGGCCCAGCTCGCGCCGCTCGGGCGGCAGGGACTGCGAGGCGCTGGCCGCGCACTGCCCGCCCATCCAGACTTCGCCGCGGCTGGGCTGCTCCAGCCCGGCCAGGATCTTGAGCAGGGTGGTCTTGCCGCAGCCCGAAGGACCCAGCAGGGCCAGCACCTCGCCGGGGGCGATCTGCAGGCTGATGTCCTGGAGCACGGCGCGCTCGCCGTGGATGCGCTTGAGCTGCCGGGCTTGGACGGCCACGCCCTGCGCGGCGGCCGTGGAGGATTCGATGGAGGTCACAGGGACCGCATGCTAGGTGCGGTGTGTGACATGCCGGTGTCGGCCGGACCCTGCAAGGGCCTCAGCGCGTGGGCTCGCTCAGCCAGCGCTGGGCCAGCTTCACCCAGAACGTGGCGCCCTGCGGAATCAGCTGGTCGTTGAAGTCGTAGCTGGGGTTGTGCAGCGTGCAGGGACCGCCGCCGTGGCCGATGGCGCGGTGGTCGCCGTCGCCATTGGCGATGAAGCAGTAGGCGCCGGGCTTTTCCAGCAGCATGAAGGCGAAGTCCTCGGCGCCCATGGACGGCTCCTGAGGCAGCACATTGGCCTCGCCCACGACCTCGGCCATGACGCGGCGCGCGAACTCGGCCTCGGGGGCGGAGTTGATGGTGGGCGGGTAGTTGCGCACGAACTCGAACTCGCAGCGCGTGTCATGCGCGGCGCAGATGCTCTCGGCCAGGGTCTTCATGCGCCGCTCGATCAGGTCCAGCACCTCCAGCGTGAAGGTGCGCACCGTGCCCTGCAGCTCCACGCTGTCGGGCACCACGTTCGTGGCCTCGCCCGCGTGGACCATGGTGACCGAGACCACGCCCGCCTCGATGGGCTTGACGTTGCGGCTGACGATGGTCTGCAGGCCCAGGATCAGCTGGGCCGCCACGGGCAGCGGGTCGATCACCATGTGCGGCATGGCCGCGTGGCCGCCCTTGCCGCGCACGACGATGCGGAATTCGTTGCTGGACGCCATGGCCGGGCCCGGGCCCACGGCCATGGTGCCGGCCTTCATGCCCGGCCAGTTGTGCATGCCGAAGACGGCCTGCATGGGGAACTGGGTGAACAGGCCGTCCTCGACCATCTCGCGCGCGCCGCCACCGCCCTCTTCGGCCGGCTGGAAGATCAGGTGCACCGTGCCCTCGAAGCTGTCGCGGTGCGCGGCCAGGTACTGCGCGGCGGCCAGCAGCATGGCGACATGGCCGTCATGTCCGCAGGCATGCATTTTTCCGGCGTGGCGGCTGGCGTGCTCGAAGGTGTTGAACTCCTGCATGGGCAGGGCGTCCATGTCGGCGCGCAGGCCGACGGCGCGGCCGCTGGCGCCGCCGTCACGGCCGTGGATGGTGCCCACCACGCCCGTGCGGCCCAGGCCGCGGTGCACGGCGATGCCCCATCCCTCCAATTGCCGGGCCACGAGGTCGGCAGTGCGGATCTCCTCGAAACACAGTTCGGGATGGGCATGTATGTCGCGGCGCAGCGCGGTGATCTCGGGTGCGCGGTCCAGCAGTTCCTGCAGCAAGGCCATGGGGTTCTCCTCTAGAGCGTGTTATGCACTTTTAAGTACCCGCGTTGGCTCTGCGCGCTGGTGATCGCAAGGCGCAGTGCGCCGCCAAGGCTGAAGCCTTGGCAAGCGCTGCAACGCCGCGAGCGCCTGCGCGCAGAGCCAACCCTCCGGGAAAGCCGGGAAAGGGGCCCGGCCCTTCGTTGCAGCCCGCTTGCGGTGTGGCAACCGCGGCGCGGGCTACGCCTCGTTCCGGGCCCCTTTCCCGGCTTTCGCGGGCACTTAAAAGTGCATAACACGCTCCAATGCTGCAAGCCTACACCCGGACCTTGCCGTCGCCGGTCAGCATGGACAACTCCACGAAGCGCGGCTTGCCGGACTGCGGCTTGAAGACCAGCGGGAAGCCGGCCACCTGCTGGCCGTGCATGGCGTCGAGCGCGGCCACCAGGCCGTCGCGCGTGGGCTTGCCCGAGGCCGATGCCTGGCGCAGCGCATCGGCGAACACGCGCGCCGCCAGATAGCCTTCCATGCTGGAATAGTTGGGCGTCAGCTTGCCGCCGCCCTTCTGGATGGCCGCCAGGAAATCGCGCGTGATCTGGCGCGAGGTCTGGAAGGGCGAGGGCACGACCTGGGTGACCACCACGCCTTCGGCATCCTTGCCCAGCGTCTCCGACAGCGCCTGGGCACCCACGAAGGACACGTTGTAGAACTGCCCGCCAAAGCCTGCCTGGCGCGCCGCGCGCACAAAGGCCGCGCTGGCCGAGTAGGTGACGATCTGCACGATCACATCGGCGCCCAGCGGCACCAGCGTCTTGACGGCCGCCGCCACATTGTTCGAGTTGCGCTCCACCGTGGCCGCGCCCACGGGCTCCAGCCCCTTGGCGGCCAGCGCCGCCTTGACACCGGCCAGGCCCGACTCGCCATAGGCATCGTTCTGGTGCAGCACGGCCACCTTCTTGAGGCCCAGGCCCGTGAGGTGGCGCACCATCAGCGCCGTCTCGTCGGCATAGGAGGCGCGCACATTGAAGACCAGGTGGGCCAGCTGGGGCTGGCGCAGCGCGTCGGCGCCCGTCAGCGGTGCGAACAGGGGCACGCGCGCCTTTTGCAGCAGCGGCAGCGCGGCCATGCTGGTGGAGGTGCCCACGTAGCCGAACAGGGCGAACACGTCGTCGGACAGGAAGCGCTGGGTATTGGCCGCGCAGCGCTCGGGCTCGTAGCCGTCGTCCATCACGCGCAGTTCGATGTTGCGCCGGGCAATGCCCCCCTGCGCGTTGAGCTGTTCGAAGTACAGCTTGGCGCCTTCATGGAAGGGCTGGCCGATCTGCGCTGCAGACCCGGTCAACGGGCAGGACTGGCCCAGCACGATGGTGCCACCCGCGTCCTGGGCGCGCACTGCGCCGGTCCAGGTGGCGGCAGCAGCCGTGCTGGCTGCGATGAACTGTCTGCGGCTGAACGCCGTCTTGGGTCGGAGCATGAACTTGCCTGTTTTTGTCACTGGAATCGGCGCCGTTGCTGCGTGCAGCCGGCTGCAAGGGTCCGCATAATAAAGACAAGCGGCGATTGCGGCATGCAAGACCGGCACCGCCCCTTGCCCGTGACGGCCTTTTCCCGTTTTCCCGGCTTTTCACGGTTTTTTCGCAAAGTACCCACCCTGTCCGAGACCGCTGCCACCATGTCCTCCGCCTCGTCCCCACTCCAGGCCACCTCACAGGTGCTGGGCGCCTGCCCCCATGACTGCCCCGATACCTGCTCGCTGGTGACCACGGTCGAAGACGGCATCGCCAAAAGAGTCCAGGGCAACCCCGCCCATCCGCACACGGGCGGCGTGCTCTGCGCCAAGGTCAGCAAGTACACCGAGCGCAGCTACCACCCCGAGCGCGTGCTCACCCCGCTGCGCCGCGTGGGGCCCAAGGGTTCCGGGCAGTTCGAGCCCGTGGGCTGGGACGAGGCGCTGGCCGACATCGCCGCGCGCCTGCAGTCCCTGGCGGCGCGCGATCCCGAAACCATCCTGCCCTACAGCTACGCAGGCACCATGGGCCTGGTGCAGGGCGAGAGCATGGACCGGCGCTTCTTCCACCAGCTCGGCGCCTCGCTGCTGGACCGCACCATCTGCTCCAGCGCCGGGGGCGAGGCCCTGAACCTGACCTATGGCGGCAAGCTGGGCATGCGCGTGGAGCATTTCACCGAAAGCCGGCTCATCGTCATCTGGGGCAGCAACAGCATCGGCAGCAGCCTGCATTTCTGGCGCTATGCGCTGGAGGCCAAGCGCAACGGCGCACGCCTGGTGTGCATAGACCCGCGCAAGACCGAGACCGCCGACAAATGCCACGAGCACCTGCAGCTGCTGCCGGGCACCGATGCCGCCCTGGCGCTGGCCCTGATGCACGAGCTGATCACGCACGGCTGGCTGGACCATGACTACATTGCGCGCCACACGCTGGGCTGGGAGGAACTCAAGGCCCGCGCCCTGCAGTGGCCGCCCGAGCGCGCGGCCCAGGTCTGCGGCCTGCCCGTGGAGCAGATCCGCCAGCTGGCGCGCGACTACGGCACCACCACGCCCGCCGCCATCCGCCTGAACTACGGCGTGCAGCGCGCGCGCGGCGGCGGCAATGCCGTGCGCGCCATCGCCTGCCTGCCGGCCCTGGTGGGCGCCTGGCGCCACCGTGCGGGCGGCCTGCTGCTGTCCGCCTCGGGCGCCCTGCCCGCGCAGCGCGCCCGACTGCAGATGCCGCACCTGCTGGGCGAACGCCGCCCGCGCACCATCAACATGAGCACCATCGGCGACGCCTTGCTGCACGAAGGCGGCAACGGCTTCGGCCCGCGCGTGGACGCCATCGTGGTCTACAACAGCAATCCCGTGGCCGTGGCGCCCGAGTCGGCCAAGGTCGTGGCCGGCTTTGCGCGCGAGAACCTGTTCACCGTGGTGCTTGAGCAGTTCATGACCGACACGGCCGACCTGGCCGACTACGTGCTGCCGGCCACCACGCAGATCGAGCACTGGGACATCCACGGCAGCTACGGCCATACCGACGTGCTGCTCAACCGCCCCGCCATCGCACCGCTGGGCCAGGCGCGCAGCAACGGCCAGATCTTCCGCGACCTGGCCGCGCACATGGCGCGGCATGACGACGCCTTTGCCGCCGCCCATTTCCAGACGGGAGACGAGCAACTGTGCCGCGAAGCCTTCGAGGGCCGCGGCGTGGACTTCAACGAGCTGATGGACAAGGGCTTTGCCACCCTGGCCCTGCCCGAGGCCCCCTTTGCCGAGGGCGGCTTCGCCACGCCCTCGGGCCGCTGCGAATTCACCATCGCCGAGCTGGCGCGGCGCGGCATGGACCCGCTGCCCGACTACCTGCCCAACTACGAAACCGCCGAAACGGATGCGCGCTACCCGCTGGCCATGATCTCGCCGCCGGCACGCAACTTTCTCAACAGCAGCTTCGTCAACGTCAAGAGCCTGCGCACCATGGAAGGCCGCCCGCTGGTGGAGCTGCACCCCGACGACGCCGCCCCGCGCGGCGTGGCCGAGGGCGACCGCGTCCGCGTCTTCAACGACCGGGGCAGCTACGAATGCCACGCCACCCTCAACGGCCGCGCGCGCCGTGGCGTGGTCAACGGCCTGGGCATCTGGTGGCGCAAGCATGGCGACAACGGCACCAACGTCAACGAGCTCACCCACCAGCGCCTGACCGACCTGGGCCGCGCGCCCAGCTTCTACGACTGCGCGGTGCAGGTGCAGCGGCTGGCCTGAGCCCCGCCCCGGAGGCGGGCGATTCCTGCTCAATGGCGTCTGGCGCATCGGCACAATGGACCGCATTGCCACCACTGACAGGAGATGCCCATGCTGCAAACCGCCGTGGTCGCCGTGCGCGACCGTGCCCGGCTGCAGGAAATCGTCGGCGTGCTGCTGCGCTTCGGGCTGGCTGACCTGGTCGACACGCTGGGCCTGGCCCGCTTCGCGCCACGCGGCAGCCAGCCCCATCCCGAGCATCCGCTGGATGCCAGCCGCCCCGAGCGCCTGCGCATGGCCCTCGAACACCTGGGTCCCAGCTTCGTCAAGCTGGGCCAGATCATGGCCACGCGCTCGGACCTGCTCGCGCCCGAATGGACGGCCGCCCTGCAGCAACTGCACAGCCACGCCGCCCCGCTGCCCTGGGAGACGGCCCAGCCGTTGATCGAACAGTCGCTGGGCCTGCCCGTGGAGCAGGTGTTCACGCATTTCGATCCCGTGCCGCTGGCCTCGGCCTCCATGGCCCAGGTGTACCGCGCGCGGCTGCCTGCGGCCGAAGACCGGGATGACCGGGATGACCGGGATGACCGGGAAGACCAGAAAGACGGCCGCGACAGCGACAGCACCCCTGCGGCCAGCGCTGCCGACATCGAAGTCGTGGTCAAGGTCCAGCGCCCCGGGCTGCGCCCCCAGATCGAAGCCGACCTGCGCCTGCTCGAGCACCTGGCGCTGCTGGCCCAGGAACAATGGCCGCAGCTGGCACGCTACCGCCCGCGCGAGGTCACGCGCCAGCTGGGCCAGGCGCTGCGCGAGGAACTGGATTTCACCGTCGAAGCCCACAACGGCGACGCCGTGGCGCGGCACTTCGCGGCCCAGCCCGAGATCGTCGTGCCGGCCATCCACTGGGCATTGAGCGGGCCGCGCCTGCTGGTGCAGGACTTCGTGCCGGGCGTGCCAGCCTCGGCCGTGGGTGCGGACCCCGCGCTGGACGGCCCGCTGCTGGCGCGCCGTGGCGCCTGCGCGTTCCTGCAGATGGTGCTGCGCGACGGCCTGTTCCACGCCGACCCGCACCCCGGCAACCTGCTGGCCCTGCCCGGCAACCGCGTGGGCTTCATCGACTTCGGCATGGTCGGGCGGCTGTCGCCCCAGCGCCGCCGCCAGGTGCTGGGCCTGATGCGCGCCCTGGTCGAGGGCCAGGGCCGCAGCCTCTCGGGCGTGCTGCTGGAATGGGCTGCCGAAAGCGAAATGCCCGGCCGCGCCCCGCCCTCGGCCGCGCGCATCGAGGCCGCCGTGGACCGCTTCGTGACCCGCCATGGCCCCGGCGCCAGCAACGGCCGCCTGGTCATGTCCCGCGCACTGCAGGACTTCATGGCCCTGGCCCGCGAAACCGGCGTGGCCCTGCCCGCCGACATGGCGCTGCTGCTCAAGGCCCTGATCACGGCCGACCAGGTGCTGCTGCAGTTGGACCCGCAATTCGACGTGGTGCAGACGGCAACGCCCCTGGTCAAGGCCCAGCTGCTGCAGCGCTACTCCCTGCGCAGCCTCGCGCGCCAGCGCCGCGCCGCCATGGCGCAGTGGCTGGAACTGGCCGACGACGCGCCGCACACCCTGCGGCTGGTGATGCAAAGACTGCGCTCGGGCCGGCTGCAGGCCGACCTGGACATACGCCACATCGACCGGCTTTCACTGGCACTGGAACGCGCCGCCACCCGCCTGGCCCTGGCCGTGGTCTCCGGCGCCTTCATCCTGGGCCTGGCCCCCGGCCTGCTGACCATGGGCCCGCGCCTGTGGGGCATCCCCCTCTTCGCCGCCCTGGGCGTGGCCGGCGCCGCCGCCAGCCTAGCCGTTCTTTTCATCACCATGCGCAGGCAGAAGGCGCTGGATTGATGGCTGGATTGATGGCTGGATTGATGGCTGGATTGATCGCTGGATTGGCGATCAGGAACGCCAAAAAAAGCAGCACCAGCGCATCAGATCAAAGCCTGGCGCCGCCCCCAAAACCGCCACGGCCCAACCCAGAGACACCGAGGAAGGGCCGCCCCGCACCGAGGGTGTCGTCCCCCTCCGCGAAGCGAGAAGGGGGAAGCGGCGCAGCCGCTCAGGGGGTCAGTCCAATTTGACGCCCGCGCTCTTGATGATCGCCCCCCAGCGCTTGGACTCCGCGCGCGACATGGCCAGGAACTGCTCGGGCGTGCCCGGCAGCGCCTCCATGCCGAAGTCCTGCATGCGCTTGACCACGGCGGGGTTGGCCAGCGCCTTGTTGAGTTCGGCGTTCAGGCGCTGCACCACGGCGGGGGGCATCTTGGCCGGGCCCAGGATGCCCTGGAAGGCATAGACCTCGGTGTCGGGCACGCCGACCTCGGCCAGCGTGGGCAGCTCGGGCAGGCTGGGCACGCGCTTGCCCGTGCCGATGGCCAGGGCGCGCACCTTGCCCGACTGGATCACGGGCAGGCCAGAGGCCAGGTCCAGGAACATGCAGGGCACCTGGCCGCCCATCACGTCGGCCAGCGCAGGCGCCGCGCCGCGATAGGGGATGTGCGTCAGGAAGGTGCCCGTGCGGTTCTTGAACATCTCCATGGCCAGGTGGTGGGGCGAGCCGTTGCCGGGCGAGGCGTAGTTGACCTGGCCCGGATGCGCCTTCACGTAGGCCAGGAATTCCTTGAAGGTCTTGGCCTCGAAGTTCGGGTTCACCACCAGCGCCATCGGGAAGCGGCTGATGCCGCCGATGTAGGTGAAGTCCTTTTCAGGATTGAAGGACAGCTTGCTGAACAGGTGCTCGTTGTAGGCCAGCACGGCGTTGTCGGCCGACATGATGGTGTAGCCGTCGGGCTTGGCCGTGGCCACGATCTGGGCGCCGATGTTGGTGGAGGCGCCGGGGCGGTTGTCCACCACGATGGTCTGGTTCAGCGTCTGGCGCATGGCCTCGGCCACGGTGCGCGCCAGCACGTCGGTGCCGCCGCCGGGCGGATAGGGCACGACCCAGCGGATGTTGCTGGCGGGCCAGTCCTGCGCCTGTGCAAAAGGCGCGGCCATGCCGACGGATGAGGCCGCCACGGCGGCCAGGAATTGTCTACGGTCCATTGTTGTCTCCTGTGGGATGGGTGTGGATGGGTCCTGGCCGCGCCCTGTAGCTCTTGTTCATGGAGGCAGCGGCCGTGTGTTTCAGGGCGAGCTGGCTGCGGGGAACTCCACGTGCTGCACCTTGAAGCCCTGGGCCGCCAGCAGCGCCGGCAGGCCGCGCGTGCCCACCATGTGCAGGGCGCCCACGGCGGCGAACACGCTGCGGCCGGAACGGATCTGCCGCGCCACTTCGCGCGCCAGGCCGGGGTTGCGGCCATAGACCATGCGGTCGTAGTCGGCGCGCTCGGCGGCATCGGCCATGCAGTCGCACCAGTCGGGCAGGCTCTCCAGCAGGTGGATGCGGCCATCGGCCCAGACGCGTGCGATCAGTCCCAGCTTCTGGGAGGCGATGCCGCTTTCCAGCTGGCGCAGGCCGGACTCCACCGTCTCGGCCACGCGCGCGGGGTCGTCCGAGACCAGCTCGCGCAGTTGCAGCTCGGGCGTCTCCAGCGACAGCACGGGCTTGCCCAGGGCCAGCGCCACGCCGGCCAGCGAGAAATCGATGCCATAGGACGCGTCCAGCCCCTCGCTGCGGCCGGCCAGCGACAACAGGGAGATCACCTGGGCGTCGGGGCGCAGCAGGGCCAGCTCGGGGCCGGCGCAGGCCAGGCGCCTTTGCTCCTCAAGCCGGCGCTGGAGATCGCCGCGCAGCGGCGGCGCATCGGGCCGGGCCTGCATGCCTGCGAACAGGACCTTCATGACATCGGGATCGAGGATGTTCAGCTCCAGCGCCAGGCTGTCGGAGGCGCGCAGCGCGTCCGCCACCGTGGGGCCGGGCACGCTCCAGTCAAGCTTGGCCGCATGCATGGTCCCGTAGAGCCAGCTGGTGCGGCCCCGGTGCTCGATGCGCCACAGCAGCCCACGGTCCTGCGCCTTGCGCTGCAGGGCGCGGATCTCGTCCGGGTCGGGCATGCGCGCCTCGGGCGGGCAGGTGACGGGGTCCGCGGCCGGGGGCGCCGCGAATGCCGCGGCCAGCGGCGACAGCGCCAGCGCGGCCAGGCCGGCGCGCAGCGACCTGCCCGCCAGGCGCCACCAGGGTGCGCAGACGCGGCTCATTCGGCAGGCTCGACGATGTTCTGGTCGATGGCGCCGAAGATGCTCTGGCCGTCCTTGCCCTTCATCTCGATGCGGATGGTGTCGCCGAAGCGCATGAACTCGGTCTTGGGCGCGCCGTCCTGGATGGTCTCTATGCAACGCTTTTCCGCGATGCAGCTGTAGCCCTTGGGCCACTCCATGCGCCGGTTCTTGCCCTTGCCGCTTTCCACGCCCTTGTTGCTCACGGTGCCGCTGCCCACGATGGAGCCGGCGCGCACATTGCGCGTCTTGCAGATATGGGCGATGAGCTGGCCGAAGTGAAAGCTCATGTCCTCGCCCGCATCGCACATGCCGACCTTGCGGCCGTTCCAGGTGGACTGCAGCGTCAGGTGCAGGCGCCCGCCCTTCCAGGCGTCGCCCAGCTCGTCCAGCGTCACGGCCACGGGGCTGAAGGAGGTGGCAGGCTTGGACTGGAAGAAGCCGAAGCCCTTGGACAGCTCATTGGGGATCAGGTTGCGCAGGCTCACGTCGTTGGCCAGCATGACCAGGCGCACGCCGCCCAGCGCACGCTCGGGCGTGGCGCCCATGGGCACGTCGGCGGTGATGACGGCGATCTCGGCCTCGAAGTCGATGCCCATGGACTCGCTGGGCACCACCACATCGTCGCAGGGGCCCAGGAAATCGTCGCTGCCGCCCTGGTACATCAGCGGGTCGGTGTAGAAATTGGCGGGCACCTCGGCGCCGCGCGCCTGGCGCACCAGCTCCACATGGTTGATGTAGGCCGAGCCGTCGGCCCATTGGTAGGCGCGCGGCAGCGGCGCCATGCACTGGCGCGGATCGAAGGCAAAGGCATGGACCGCCTTGCCGCTGTTGAGCAGGTGGTACAGGTCCTGCAGCTGGGGCGCCATGTAGCTCCAGTCGTCGAGCACCTGCTGCAGGCGGCTCGCTATGCCGGTCGCATAATGGGCCTGGCTCAGGTCGCGTGACACCACGACCAGTTGCCCGTCCCGCGATCCGTCCTTGTATGTGGCAAGTTTCATGCTGCTCCCCCGTGCCGCCGCCGCGCGCCACGGCATCCGGGCAGCGGCCTGGATACCCATGGCGACGCAGCCACGAATTACGATAAGTTAAATTGATTTAACTAAACAAAACCAAATTCTATTGCAATGGACAAGGAACGCGCAGGGATTCAATCGGTCGAGGTCGGTTTTACATTGCTGGAGGCGCTGACGCGCGCCCGGGGCCCGCAGATGCTCAAGGACCTGGCATCCGACGCCGGCATGAGCGCCGCCAAGGCGCACCGCTACCTCGTGAGCTTCCAGCGCATCGGCCTGGTCACCCAGGACGCGCGCACCTCCCGCTACGACCTGGGCCCGGCCTCGCTCAAGCTGGGCCTGGCCTCGCTGGCGCGGCTGGACCCCGTGCGGCTGGCGCGCGAACGCATGCCCGCACTCATGGAGCGCATCCACCACACGGCGGCCATCGCCGTTTGGGGCAACCACGGGCCGACCATCGTGCACTGGGAGGAAAGCGCCCAGTCGGTCACCGCCAACCTGCGCCTGGGCGACGTCATGCCCATGCTGGCCTCGGCCACCGGGCGCTGCTTCGCGGCCTGGCTGCCGCGCGAGGTCACGGCCCCGCTGCTGGAGCCCGAATTGGACAAGGCCCGCCGCATCCAGCGCAAGGACCTGCCGCTCACGCCCGAGGCCATAGACGCCATGCTGGCCGAGGTGCGCGAGCGCGGCACCGCCCGCGTGGTCGATACCGTGCTGCCCGGCATCGTGGCCTTTTGCACGCCGGTCTTCGAATCCTCGGGCCATATCGTGCTGGGCCTGACCACGCTGGGCTCGATTGCCACCTTCGACCCCGAATACGGCGGCGCCATCGATGCCCCCCTGCGCGAGGCCTGCGTCCAGCTGTCCCAGGACCTGGGCTGGAATGCCTGAAATGCACCTACGCCAGCGCGCCCTGCCCGCCCTCACCGCCGTGGTGCTGGGCGTGCACGCCCTGGCCCTGCTGGGCCTGCCGCTGTGGAGCCAGGTGTCAGCGCCGCACACCGAGGTGGCAGCCATGCAGACGCGGGCGCTGTCCCTGCCCGAGCCACCCGCCCCCCCGCCTGCAGCGCCCGTACCCGCACCGAAGGCGCCTGCGCCCAAGCCGCAGCAGCCTCGCCCCAAGGTCCAGCGCCCGGCACCCGCCGCGCCCACGCCCGAGCCGCTGGACACGCCCATCCGCGAAACCGTCGAACCCTTGCCGATGGCCGCAGCGCCGGAGCCTGCCGCATCGGAAGCCTCTGAAACCGCCGATGCCGGCAGCGGGGCAACCCCGACCACACCGCCGGCGCCGCCCGCTCCCAAGCCCGAACCCGAAACACCGCCCACTCCCTCGGCCGGCCCGGCCCAGGGCATGGCCATCACCTCGCCCGATGGCACGCCGCTGGCCTCCGACGCCCCCGTTCCCGTGCAACTGCCCGATCCCGCGCGGCTGTCGTTCGCAGTCACCGGCCAGGCCAAGCGCTTCAACTACTCGGCCAGTGCCGAGCTGGTCTGGCGCCATGCCAACGGCCAGTACCAGGCCAGCCAGGAAGTCAGCCTGTTCCTGCTGGGCTCACGCTCGCAAACCAGTGAAGGCCGCATCACGGACAGGGGCCTGGAGCCCAGCCGCTTCAACGACAAGGCACGCAAGGAGCAATCGGCGCAGCTGGCGTTCGACCAGAACCTGGCGCACTTCAGCACGGGCGCGCCCGATGCCGCCATCGCGCCCGGCGCGCAGGACCGGCTCAGCGTGTTCCTGCAGCTGTCGGCCCTGCTGGCGGCGGCGCCGCAGCGCTACCCGGCGGGCACGCAGATCAGCTTCATCACCGTCAGCGCACGGCGCGCCGACCGCTGGACCTTCCGCGTGGGTGAGACCGAGACGCTGCACCTGCCCTCGGGCAGCACGCAGGCGCTGCGGCTGGACAAGATCGCGGCGGCCGGCGATGACCAGCAGGCCTCGCTGTGGCTGGCGCCATCCATGCAATACCTGCCCGTGCGCATCCGGCTGGCGCAGGACAACGGCGACTTCGCCGACCTGCAGCTCAAGGGCCGCCAGGCGCCCTGATCGCGGGTAGGCCGGCACTTGCAGGCACCGCTGCCGCCCGCCTACCACAGCGCGGCCTGCGGCGCACGCCGCCGCGCATGCCAATCCGTGGAATACTGCATGCAAGTGCCTGTGATAGATCGGGACCCCCACGGTTCTTGAAATCCGGCGCTTCGCAGCCATGTAGGCTGTGCGACGCCCGGCAACGGGCCAGAAAGGGAACACCATGCAAATGCTTTACGACTCCGAATCTTTTGTGGTGCTCCATCTGCGTCCCGACATGGATCCGGATGCAACGGCTGGCAATGAGGCAGTCGACACCGCCCGCCAACTGCCACGCCACGGCTTCGAGATCGTGGACAAGCGCTCGGGCAAGGAGGTCTACCTGGACGGTTCCTGGGCCGAGATGTTCCAAAAGCAGATCATTGCCTGGCAGCTCGACGCCCCCACCGAGGAAGAGGTGGAAGACGCGCTGGATCGCTACGCCGGCCTGGCCCAGCAGCCCGTCGTGGTCCACTGACAACAGCACACAGCGCACGGCCCCCTGAAGGGGCCGCGTGCCAAGCCCGCCGCAGGTTCTCTGCGGCGGGCTTTTTCTTTGGGCGCGGCCATTGCACGGACCCTGGTGCTTTCACCGATCCGCAGCCCGCGCCTCCTGCCTAGAATCCTGAGCGCAGGTTCAAGATTTGAAGACCATCTGTGAGATGGTCTTGTCACGCCTGTGTGGTGTGCGCCGGCCTCTTGCAGACAACCAGGAGGCAGCGATGCAAACCACAGGCCACAGCATTCGTGGCGTTCAGGATGTCATCTCGTACATCGACGCACGCCAGGGCATTTCAGGCCGCGCCGGCACCATCTGGTGGCTGGCACTCGGCGGCCTTTTCCTCGACGCCTTTTCCAACTCCGCGCTCAGCGTGGGCCTGGGGCCCATGACGCGCGACCAGCAGCTCACGCCGGCCGAGGTGGCCTGGATGACGTCGCTGGCTTCCTGGGTGTCCATCGCCTTCAACCCCATCGGCGGCTGGATGGCCGACCGCTGGGGCCGCATGCGCCCGCTGGTCATCGCCAAGGTGCTGGCCGTGGCCGGTGCGCTGCTGGTCAGCATGGCGCCCGACTACGCCACCATCCTCTTCGGCCGCTTCTTCGTGGGCGCGGCCTATGGCATCGACTTCGCCATCGCCATGGCGGTGCTGGCCGAATTCACGCCCGCACGCCTCAAGAGCCGGCTCAATGTCTGGCAAGGCATGTGGTACATGGCCGTGTGCAGCAACTTGGTGCTGGCGCTGTGGTTCCACTCCTGGGACGTGGGCGATTCGCTGTGGCGCTACTCGGTCGCGGCCACGGCCGTGTTCGGCGTGTTCATCCTGGGCATGCAGGCCGCGCTGCTGGTGGAAAGCCCGACCTGGCTGGCACGCAAGGAGCGGCTGGACGACGCGGCCCGCGCCATGACGCGCATCTATGGCCAGACCTTCAGGGCAGCGCCCCTTGCCGAGCGCCTGCCCGTGCTCAACCCGGCCCGGCGCGGCCTGGCCAATGTGCTGCTGATCTTTCGCGGCATCTACCTGCCGCGCACGCTGCTGGCGGCCACGGTGCAGATAGGCCAGTCCATCCAGTACTTTGCCGTGGGCTGGTACCTGCCGCTGATCAGCGCCTCGCTGTTCGGCAAGGACTTCCGCGAGGCCACGCTGGGCGCGCTGGTGTTCAACGTGTTCGGCATCGTCGGCGGCTTCCTGTCGCCCGTCATCGGGCGCCGGCTGGGCCTGCGGCGGGCCTCGGCCTTCGGCTTTGCGCTGGTGTTCCTGATGCTGCTGGTGCTGGGCCTGTTCAACGGCCGCATGCCCATCTGGCTGGCCGTGGCCGTGCCCTCGCTGTTCATCCTCTTTCACTCGGGCGGGCCCGGCGCCAACGGCAAGAGCCTGTCCACGCTGTCGTTCCGCAGCGAGCTGCGCGCGGGCGCCAACGGCGTGATCGGCGCGCTGGGCGCCATGGGCGCGGCGCTGGGGCTGCTGGTGTTCCCGCTGTTCCGCCAGCAGTACGGGCTGGAGAACACCTTCCTCATCCTGTCCGTGGTGCCGCTGCTGGCCAGCATCGTCTGCTTTTCCATCCGCTGGGACCCCACGCGCACCACGGTGAATCCCGACGACGAGCCCGGCGCGCCCCAGTTCGCGGACGATGCCGCCCCGCCCGCCAAGGTCGCTCAAACCACCGCCTGAAAGAGACCACCCCATGCACCATGAAGCCGTGATCCTTTGCATAGACGAAGGCACCTCGGGCACGCGCGCCGCCGTCGTGGGACGCGACGGGCAGGTGTCCGCCCAGGACTATCTGCCGCTGGAAATCCACTGCCCGCGCCCCGGCGTGGTCGAGCAGGACGCCGACCTGCTGCTGGAGCGCACGCTGGACGTGTGCCGCCGCGCCATCGCCCGCGCCCAGGGCTGCGGCCAGCAGATCGTGGCCCTGGCCATTGCCAACCAGCGCTGCTCGGCCGTGCTCTGGGATACGGCCACGGGCCGGTCGCTGGCGCCCATCATGGTCTGGCAGGACTCGCGCCACCGCGACGAACTGGCCCTGCTGGCCGGCGACTGGGATGCGCGGCTGATCCGCCACGCGGGCCGGCCCGTGGGCGTGCGTTCGCCCTACCTGTGGGCCGCGCGCAAGCTGCGTGAGGATGCGGCCGTGGCCCGTGCCTGGCAGCAGCGCCGCCTGGCCTTCGGCACCATCGACTCCTGGCTGCTGTGGCATCTGTCGGATGCGCGCGCCGTGGTCACCACGCCCACCAATGTGACCTCGGGCAACGCCTATGCATTGGGCGATCACCGCTACCTGCAGGACTGGCTGGACGCGCTGGAGTTTCCCGCCGAGCTGCTGCCCCGCCTGTGCGAGGACGTGCAGGACTTCGGCCGCACGCGCACCGAGCTGCTGGGCCTGGCCGTGCCCATCCTGGCCTGCGCGGGCGACCAGCATGCGGCCGCCGTGGGCCTGGGCTGCCTGGAGCGGGGCCAGGCGCTGTGCGTGCATGGCACGGGCAGCTTCGTCGATGTGCTCACGGGAACAAAGCTGCCCGCGCATGACGCGGCCCATGAAAGCTCGCTGACCATGACGGCGCGGCGCATGGGCGGTGTCTCGCGCTATGCCATCGAGACCTATGTGCCCACCACGGGCTCGGCGCTCAACTGGATCTGCGAGAAGCTGCAGTGGTTCGACAACCCGCAGCAGATCAGCGCCCTGGCCCGCGAGGCCGAGACGCCGGCCGACCTGGTCTTCATCCCCGCGCTCACCGGCCTGCGCCTGCCGGCCATGGAGCCGGGCGCGCGGGCCTCGATCTCGGGCGTGTCCATGGCCACCTCGCGGCCGCAGCTGGCGCGCTCCATCCTCGAAGGCATTGCGCATTCCGTGGCCTCCTGCGTGCAGGCGGACGAGGCGGCCTCGGGCACCGAGGTGGGCGAGCTGCTGGTGGGCGGCGGCCTGTCGGGCAGCGATGCCCTGCTGCAGATCCAGGCCGACCTGGGCGGCCTGCCCGTGCGCCGTCTGGCCGATACCGACAAGGCCAGCCTGCGCGGCATCGCCTTCATGGCCGGCAGCGCGGGCCTGCTGTGGGACGGGCTGGAGCAGGCCTGCGCCACGCTGCGCACCGAAGCGGTCTTCACCCCGCGCATGGCGGCCGACGAGCGCGGCGAGCGCCGCCGCATCTGGCGCGCCCGCGTGGGCGACGAACTGGCCCGCGCCCGGGCCCCCGGCCGCAGCGCCGCCCTGGAGGGCTGCGCATGATGCAATGGCCCTTTGGCAAGGAACGCAGGGATAGCGCCGCACTGACCCAGACCGCGCCGCTGCAGCTGCAGCGCGCGGACCAGCTCGCGCGGCTGGGCGACGAGGCCTTCGACCTGCTGGTCATCGGCGGCGGCATCACGGGCGCCTATGCGGCGCTGGACGCCAGCCTGCGCGGCCTGCGCGTGGCGCTGGTGGAGAAGGACGACTTCGCCTCGGGCACCTCGTCCAAGTCCTCCAAGATGGTGCACGGCGGCCTGCGCTACATCGAGCAGGGCAACCTGGGGCTGGTGCGGCACTCGCTGCTGGAGCGCCAGCGCCTGCGCCGCAATGCGCGGCACCTGGTGCAGCGCCTGCCCTTCCTGTTTCCCGTGATGGAGCGCGACGGCGTCTTCGACGCCCGCCTGGCCAAGGCCTTCGGCAGCCTGCTGTGGACCTACGACCTGGCCGGCGGCTGGCGCGAAGGCATCCTGCACCGCAAGCTCGGCAAGGCCGAGGTGCTGTCGCACTGCCCGAGCTTTCGCGAAGAGCAGCTCCTGGGCGGCTACATGTACTTCGACGCGCGCGTGGACGATGCGCGGCTCACGCTGGCCGTGGCGCGCACCGCGGCCTTCCACGGCGCGGCCGTGCTCAACCACTGCCAGGCCACCGCTGTCACGCGCAACGCCCACGGCCGCGTGGATGGCGCCATCGTCCAGGCCGATGGCCGCGAGATCACGGTGCGCGCGCGCAGCGTGGTCATGGCCACGGGCGTGTGGCTGCGCGACTGGGATGGCCGCAAGCCCGGCCAGGAGCCCCGGCTGCACGTGCGCCCCGCCAAGGGCGTGCACGTGGCCATTCCCTGGCTGCGCATACGCAACGACTGCACCGTCACCATTCCCGTGCCGGGCCGCAGCCGGCGCGCCACCATCACGCGCTGGGGCGATGTCTCCTACCTGGGCACCACCGACGAGGACTACGCAGGTGGCCTGGACGATGTGCACTGCACGCGCACCGAGCTGGACTTCCTGCTGGAAGGCGCGCGCTCCGCACTCAAGGTGGACCTCTCGCCCGAGGACGTGGTCGGCTCCATCGCCGGCTGCCGCCCCCTGGTCGGCCCGCCCGGCGGCAAGACCGTGGAGATGAAGCGCAACCACGAAATCCATGTGGCAGCCGACGGCCTGGTCACCATCGTCGGCGGCAAGCTCACCACCTCGCGCCACATGGCCGAGCAGACCGTGGACGCCGTCGAGAAACTGCTGGGCCGGCGCACGCGCTGCACCACCACCTCGGCCTTTGTGCTGGGCGCGGCCGGCTACGACGCCCAGGCCATCACGGCCACGGGCGGCCTCTCGGCCCACCTGGGCGAGCGCTACGGCACGGAGGCGCGCTTCGTCAGCGACCTGCTGGCCGCACGGCCCGAACTGGCCCGGCCCATCGTGCAGGGCCTGCCCCATACCGAGGCTGAGGTCCTCTACGCCGTGCGCCACGAAATGGCGGCCAGCGTGGACGACGTGCTCTCGCGCCGCCTGCGCGCCCGCCTCATGGCGCGCGATGCCTCGGCCCACGCCGCGCAGCGCGTGGGCGACATCCTGGCCGATGAACTGGGACTGGCACCCGCGCAGGTGGCGCAACAGGTCCACGACTACCGCCGCGCCGTGGAGCGCGAAAAACAGATTTTGATGGGAGACATCCAATGCTGAGCAAAGACGCAATCGCCCGCGGCTACAACCGCCGCAACTACGTGGTGGGCGCCCCCACGACACCGGGCTGGGCGGCGCAGGCCGCACCTGCAGCCGACCGCCCTGCCTCCGAAGGTCCTGCCTGCGGCCTGCAGCACGAACCCGTGGCCGTGCCCGAGGCCGCGCTCGCCGCACTGCGCACCGCCTGCGACCGCGTGCAGACCGAGCGCGCCGAGATCGTCGCCGGCACGCGCGACTGGTGGGCCCGCACCATGGTGGCCGAGACCTCGGGCCACCCGGCCACGCCGCAGGCCGTCATCGCCCATGCATCCACCGTGGAGCAGGTGCAGGCCGTGATGCGCATTGCCGACGCGCACGCCATTCCCGTCACCGTCTCGGCCGGGCGCAGCAACGTCACGGGCGCGGCCCTGCCCCTGCGCGGCGGCATCGTGCTGGACCTGTGCGAACTCAATCGCTTCATCGCCATGGACGAGCAAAGCCAGATCGTCGAGGTCGAGGCCGGCATGTTCGGCGACGTGTTCGAGGAAACCATCCAGCGCCGCCACGGCATGACCATGGGCCACTGGCCCTCGTCCTTCGGCATCAGCACCGTGGGCGGCTGGGTGGCCTGCCGGGGCGCAGGCCAGCTGTCCACGCGCTACGGAAAGATCGAGGACATGGTCCACGGCATGGATGTGGTGCTGGCCGATGGCCGCCTCGTCACCGTGGGCGGCTACGCGCGCGCGGCCATCGGGCCGGACCTGCAGCAGCTGTTCATCGGCTCGGAAGGCACGCTGGGCGTGATCGTGCGCATCCGCTTCAAGCTGCACCGCCTGCCCGACCACGGCCGCGCCATCGCCTATGGCTTCGCCAGCTTTGCCCAGGGCCTGGAGGCCTGCCGCCAGATCCTGCAGCAAGGCGCCAACCCCGCCGCGCTGCGGCTGTATGACGCGCTGGAAAGCGGCGTGCAATTCGGCCGCAGCGACCTCAACGTGCTGCTGATCGCCGACGAAGGCGCGCCCGAGATTGTCGATGCCGTCATGGCCATCTGCGAGCGTGTGTGTGCACCCTTGGGTGAACGGCTGGACGGCGCCGCCACCCTGGAGCGCTGGCTGGACACGCGCTACCTGACCGGCAAGAGCGCCGAGGGCTTCAAGAAAGGCCCGGGCTTCGTCGCCGACACGCTGGAGATGTGCGGCCCCTGGAAAGACCTGCCGGCCATCTACGAGGAAGTGGTCGCCGCGCTGCAGGCCATCCCCGGCACCCTGGCCGGCTCGGCCCACCAGTCGCATGCCTATGTGGATGGCGCCTGCCTGTACTTTTCGCTGCGCGGCGAGGTGGCCGTGGACCAGCGCGCCCAGTGGTACCGCGCGGCCTGGGACGCGGCCAACGCCGTGCTGCTGCGCCACGGCGCCACGCTCAGCCACCACCACGGCGTGGGCCTGCTGCGCGCGCCCTACATGCGGCAGTCGCTGGGCCCGGCCTTTGCGCTGCTGGAGGCAACCAAGCGCATGCTGGACCCCAAGAACCTGCTCAACCCCGGCAAGCTGGGGCTGGACCTCTGACATGGGCCGCCCGGACAACTCCCTGGGCGCGCGGCTGGCGCGCCGCCCCGTCATCGCCACCCTGTACGGGGCCGAGCAGATGGACGCGCTGCTGGCCAGCCAGGCCGAAGTCGCCATCGTCGCCAACATCGAACTGCGCCGCCTGCGCTCTGTGATCTCCACCATCACCGGGGCGGGCAAGATCGCCATCGTCAACATCGACAGCTGCGACGGCATCTCGCCCGACAAGAGCGGCGTGGACTACCTTGTGGACCTGGGCGCCAGCAGCCTGCTGTCCACGCGCGTGGCCACCATCCAGCGCGCCAACAAGGCCGGGCTGCTGACCATGCAAAAGGTCTTCGTCACCGACCGCTCCACCTGGCCGCGCAGCATCAAGGCCGTGGAGCAGAGCGACCCCAACCTCGTGCAGATCATGCCCGCCCCCATGCTGGCCCACATCACCGAGGCCGAGCGCCGCATCCTGCCGCCCCTGGTGGCTTCGGGCTTCGTCTGCAGCCAGGACCAGGTCCAGCAGGCGCTGGCCGGTGGTGCGATTGCGGTGTCTACCAGCGACAGTGGGCTGTGGTGAGGTGGGCCCTAGGCCGTGCGCGACGCGGCCGGCCCGCGCGCCTCCACCCAGCGGAACAGCGGCGCCACCAGCAGCAGCACGGCGATCAGCCGGCAGACCTGGAAGGCCGTGACCACGGGCACGCCCAGCTGCAGCACCTTGGCGGTGATGGCCATCTCGGTGATGCCGCCCGGCGAGGTGCCCAGCAGCAGCGTGACCCAGGGCAGGTCCACGGCCAGGTGCAGCAGCCAGGCAAAGCCCGCGCAGATCGCCATGAGCCCCACGGTGCCCACGGCCACGGAGCCCAGCCAGCGCGGCGCGGTGTGCAGGAATTCGCGCTTGAAGCGCACGCCCAGGCTGATGCCGATCACCAGCTGCGCCGCATTGACCAGGGCCTGGGGCACGGCCGACAGTTCCTGGCCGCACATGGTCAGCAGCATGGACACCAGCAGCGCGCCCAGGAACCAGGGGTTGGCCCGCTTGAGCCGGTCCATGGCCCAGGCGCCCAGGCCCGTGAGCACGGCCAGCAGCGCCAGCCCCGGCCATTCGACGATGCGGATGCTGGGCGGCGTCAGCCCCTCCAGCCCGTGCAGGCCGCTCCACTGCAGCGCAAACGGAATGCTCACGGTGACGATGACCAGGCGCAGGCTGTGGCTGGCCGCCACCAGGTCGGTGCGCGCGTTCTCGCGCTCGGCCAGTAGCGTCATTTCAGAGGCCGCGCCAATGGCGCCCGCGAAGTAGGTGGTGGCGCGCATCTCGCCAGCCGGTATCTGCGGCATGCGCGGCGCATGCACGCGGTACAACCAGGCGCCGAAGCCCCAGCCCAGCAGCAGCGCCCAGACGATGGCCACGGCAATCGCCCACCACAGCCCCGCAATCAACTGCACCACGGCCGGCGTGAAATACAGGCCCAGCGAGGCGCCGATGATCCACTGCCCGCCGTTGCGCAGCCGGCCCGCACTGGCCGTGGGCGCGCCCAGGATGGAGGCCAGCGAGGTAGCGATCAGCGGCCCCAGCATCCAGGGCAGCGGCGTGCGCAGCCACAGGCACAGCTGGGCGGCGGCAAAGGCGCCCAGCAGGGTCAGCGAAATGCGAAGCAGGGGGATGGGGCGGCGCGCGGACATGAGGGCGTGGGCTCGTGGGCGAAAGGCAGGGCAAGGCCGGAAGCCTGCGAGTATCGCCGCGCCTGCGCCCGCGCGCTGCAGGCGGCACTACCGAAGCGCTACCGGCGCGACAGGTCTGCGCCGCGCCGCACGGCCATCTCACGGCCCATGGCCGCCTGCGTTGCCTCTGGCAGAAGGCCGCGTGCCTGGGGGTAGGCCAGCCGCTCTTCATTCTCGACATGGCTGGCATAGCAGGCCGCGAAGCGTTCGAACACCTCCTCGTCAGCCGCGCCAAAACCCTGGGTCCGCCCCTCGGCCATGTCCAGCAGCGGCGGGCGCGCCAGCGCCCAGTCGGCGCTCATCAGGCCGTGCTCACGCTGCATGCGCTGCACCAGGGCCACGGTCTGCGCATCGCCCTGCTCCAGCAGCGGCGGGAAGACATGCAACTCTTCGTCCTCATGGTGCAGCGGCGCCGCCTGGTCGAAGTAGCGCAGGATGTCGTGCGCCGCCTGGCGTGCGCTGTCGTCGCAACCTTTGGTCCGGAGATACACGCGCAGCCGGTCCAGCAGCGCCAGCATGCGCAGCACGCGCTCGTGGCAGGCTTCGAGCATTTCGAAGGGCTGGTCGAAGCCCGTGCCGGGCGCGCGCCAGCCGGGCACGGCATCGCCCTGCGGGCACGGGGCCACGGTAACTTTCACCCGCAACTCCCCAGATGGCCGCAGGCCGTGCAGTACTCGCAGCCGTCCTTGCGGATCACGGCATGGGCGCCGCATTCCTCGCATTTGCGGCCGGCCATGACCATGGGGTCGGTGGCCAGAGCTTCGGGCTCGGGCAGCGGCGATGGCGCGGGCGGTGCGCCGCTGCCGCGCCGGGCCAGGATGTTCTGCACCGCATAGGCGATGGCGGCCACCTCGGAGTCGTGCCACATGGGCACGCGCGCGCCGTCTTCGCGCTGGTGGGTGCCCAGGCGCACGGGGCCCCGGTCCCAGGCCACCTTGCGCATATCGCTGAGGGCGCGCTCCAGGAAGCCGCCGCGCGCGGCCAGTGACAGCAGGCGCATGCTGGAGGTCACCCATTGCTGGGACTCGCCGCTCTGGCCCACGGGCATGAAGAATTCGATGGCGCGGTCCACCGTGCGGCCATCGGGCAGCACCACGGGCAGGAAGGAGACGACCAGGTACAGGCGCTTGGGGCCTTGCTGGGTCCAGTACTCGATCTTCTCGGCCACGGCGTCCAGCGCGCCCTGCGGGCGGCTTTCTATCACGGTGCGCAGCGGGTCGGGTCCGGAAGCCGCGGCCCCTGCCGGCGCGGGGGAGGCCGGCTTTTCAGCAGATTCGGGCGCATGGGTTTCGAGCACGGCACCCAGGATGGTGTTGGGCCGGTAGGTGGCCAGGCCCTTGAGGCCGGCCTTCCAGGCCTGGCGGTACAGGTCCTTGAAGTCCTCGTAGGGATAGTCGGCCGCCACGTTGACGGTCTTGGAGATCGCCGTGTCCACGAAGGGTTGCACGGCCTGCATCATGGCGATGTGGCCGGCCGCAGGCATCTGCAGCGCGCTGACGAAGTAGTCGGGCAGCTGCTGCACGTCGCCGCCCAGCGAGCGGTACAGGCGCCAGGCATGGTCTTCGACCGCGTACTCGGCGCTGCCGCCATCGGCCGTGCGTTTCTTGCGCTTGTAGGTCCAGGAGAACGGCGGCTCTATGCCGTTGGAGGCGTTGTCGGCAAAGGCCAGGCTGACCGTGCCCGTGGGCGCGATGGACAGCAGGTGGCTGTTGCGTATGCCGTGCTGGCGTATGCGCTGGCGCAGCGCCTCGGGCAGGCGGCTGGCGAAGGTGCCTTCGGCCAGATAGCCATCGGCGTCGAACTTGGGGAAGGCCCCCTTCTCGCGCGCCAGCTCCACCGAGGCGCCATAGGCCGCATCTCGCATGCGCTCGGCAATGCGCGCGGCCATGGCCCGGCCCTCGGGCGCGTCGTAGCGCAGGCGCAGCATGGCCAGCGCATTGCCCATGCCCGTGAAGCCCACGCCGATGCGCCGCTTGGCCTCGCTTTCCTCGCGCTGCTGCGGCAGCGGCCACCAGGTCAGCTCCAGCACGTTGTCCAGCGCACGCACCTGCACGGCCACGGCGCGCTCGAAGGCCTCGAAGTCGAACACAGGCTCGCCCGCGAAGCCGAACGGATGGCGCACGAAGCGCGTGAGGATGACGGGGCCGAGGTCGCAGCAGCCGTAGGAGGGAAGCGGCTGTTCGCCGCAAGGATTCGTCGCCGCGATCTCCTCGCAGTAGCGCAGGTTGTTGTCGTCGTTGATGTGGTCCAGGAAGAGGATGCCGGGCTCTGCGAAGTCGTAGGCCGAGCGCATGATGGTGTCCCACAGCGTGCGGGCGGGCAGGGTCTGGTAGACCCACTGGCCGTCGGCGCGCTGGTGGGCACCCTGCTCCAGCAGGGCGGTGCCGGGGCGGGCGCGGTGCACCAGGTGCCAGGGCTGGTCTTCGGCCACGGCCTGCATGAAGGCGTCGCTGACGCCGACCGAGACGTTGAAGTTGTTCCAGCGGCCCGGCGTGCGCTTGGCGGTGATGAATTCGAGCACGTCGGGGTGGTCGATGCGCAGCACGCCCATCTGGGCGCCGCGCCGCGCGCCCGCGCTTTCCACGGTGGCGCAGGACTGGTCGAAGACGTTGATGTAGCTGCACGGGCCCGAGGCCAGCGAGGCGGTGGCGCGCACCTCGGCGCCGCGGGGGCGGATGCGCGAGAAGTCGTAGCCCACGCCGCCGCCGCGGCGCATGGTTTCGGCGGCTTCGCGCAGGGCTTCGTAGATGCCGGGGTAGCCGCCGTCGTCCACGCCCTGGATGCAGTCGCCCACGGGCTGCACGAAGCAGTTGATCAGCGTGGCCTGCAGGTCGGTGCCGGCCGCGCTCATGATGCGCCCCGCGCCTATGGCGCCGGCCTGCAGGTTGGCCAGGAACAGGGCCTCGCATTCGGCGCGGCGCGCTTCGGGCTCGACCGAGGCCAGGGCGCGGGCCACGCGGGCGTAGAGCTCGCCCACGCCGGTCTCGCCGTCCTTGAGGTATTTTTCGCGCAGCACATCGAGGCTGATGGGCTGCAGATCCGCCGCGTCCTGCGCGCGGCCCAGGTTTTCGCGATGCATTGGCATGGCTCCCGTGTTGACTTGCCTGCCGCCGTCCCTGGCACTTGCTCGGGCCTCAGTCGACAAGCACTTGTCCATCATGCTCCACGTAGGGCGGGTACGGCCCGGTGCCGCTGTGCGGAGCTTGAGATGCCGCAACAAAGCGGCCGGTCTGGACATCGAAGACATGGACTTCGCCGTCTTCGATGACATAGTGCCATCCGTGCAGGCTGAGCTGCCCGGCCTCTACCCGCGATCGCACCATGGGATAGTCCATTAACCGTTCGAGCTGCAGCACGACGGCGCGCTGCTCGGTGCGGCGCAGCGCCTCGGGGCCGGCCTGCACGGGCAGCACGGCCTCGCGGCCCAGGTCCAGCCAGCGCTGCAGGTTGCGCGCCTCGGGCGAGACCTCTCCATACAGGGCCTTGATGGCCCCGCAGTGGCTGTGGCCGCAGACCACGATGCGGCTGACCTGCAGGTTGAGCACGGCGAATTCGATGGCCGCCGCCGTGCCGTGGTGGCCGTGCGATCCGTCGTACGGCGGCACGAAGGCGCCCACGTTGCGCACCAGGAACAGCTCGCCCGGCGGCGCCCCCGTGAGCAGGTAGGGCACCAGGCGCGAGTCCGAGCAGCCGATGAACAGCGTAGTGGGATGCTGGCCCTCTTCGACCAGGGTGCGGAACTGCGCGCGGTACTGCGGGAAGGCGTGCTCGTGGAAGCGCCGCAGGCGCAGCAGCAGTTCGTCATCGGGCATGGGCACGTCCCCGGCTATTGCACCAGCGGCGAGTCGGCCGCAGCGATGCGCACGCCCACCACCTCGGACTGGCCGGCCAGCAGTTGCAGGTACTGGTGGAGCGCGCTCACCCAGGTCTGCTGGTGCAGGGCCTGGGCGACGGCCGGGCGCGCCTGCTGCCAGTCGGGCAGAACGCCCGCCTCGCGCGCGCAGACCTCAACCACGTGCAGGCCGAAGCGGCTGTGCACCAGGCGCGGCAGCACGCCGATTTCCTGGGAGGCAAAGACATCGCGCGCAAATTCGGGCGCGCAGTCGCTGCGGCCCAGCCAGCCCAGTTCGCCGCCATGCTGGCCGCTGGGGCAGTTGGACCATTGGCGCGCGGCCTCGGCAAAGCGCAGGCCGGCGTCGTCGGCACAGCGCAGCTCGATCAGCAGGGCCTCGGCCCGCTGGGTGAGGGCACGCACGTCCACGCCGGGCGTGACGGCAAACAGCACGTGGCGCAGGCGCACGCGCTCGCCCTGGGCGAAGCGCGTGGGGTTGGCATCGAAGTGGCGGCGGCAGGCGTCCTCGCCGGGCTCGGGCAGGTGCAGCGATTGCTCCAGCAGCTGCTCTATGGCCTGGGAGGCGCGCTCGCTGATGACGCCGTCGTCGCCGGCCGCATCATCGGCACCCAGCAGGCCTTCGCGCTGGGCCGCCTGGCGCAGCAGCTCGGTGCAGGCGCGCTGGCGCAGTTCGCGCTCGGGCGGGCGCTGTCCGGGTGCGTGCAGCGGCGTGGCGTTGATGCGGGCCACCTCGGCACCGGCCTCGCCCACGGGCTGGAAGGCCGGCACTTCGGGAATCGCCGGGAGATCCCCCATCGGTGCAGAAGAAGAAGAAGAAGAAGAAGAAGAAGGGGTTGGAGACGCGCAGCCGCAGTGGCCGCCGCCCGATCCGTTGCATCCATGTTCCATGTCGATCTCCTCAATGGCCGGGCTTGGCATCACGGCGTGCCGCTGATGCGGGCAGGCCCAGGCGGCGCGAGCGCACCAGCTGGTAGGGGCGCAGCAGGTAGACCAGGGTGCCGAAGCCGCTCCAGACGTGGACCAGGCGCGTGAAGGGGAAGACCAGGAAGATGCTCATGCCCAGGAACATGTGGGCCTTGAACACCCAGCCGGCCTCGGCCAGCAGTTCGGCCGCGCCGCCACGGAAGGTGACGATGCGCTGCGCCCATTCGGCCAGGGCCATCATCATGGAGCCGTCCATGTGCTTTGCCGACAGCGGTATGGTGGCCAGGCCCAGCAGCAGCTGCAGCCACAGCAGCCAGAGGATGGCGATGTCGCTGAACCTGGAGTTGGCGCGGATGCGCACGTCCGACAGCCGGCGGCGCAGCAAGATGGTGAGGCCGATGAAGCCCAGCGTGCCCGCGATGCCGCCGCTGACCATGGCCAGCAGCTGCTTGGCGCCTGCGGCCATGAAGGGCTCGTAGACGAAGTGCGGCGTGAGCATGCCCACGGTATGGCCGAAGAACAGGAACAGCACGCCGATGTGGAACAGGTTGCTGCCCCAGCGCAGGCTGCCGCTGCGCAGCAGCTGCGATGAATCGCTCTTCCAGGTGTACTGGTCGCGGTCGAAGCGCAGCCAGCTGCCGATGAAGAACACGGCCAGGCAGATGTAGGGGTAGAGGCCGAAGAGCAGGTGGTCTATCCAGGAGGGGGTCATGTCAGGCTCCTTTGGCGGGGTCCTTGGGCTTGGGGCGCCGCCGTGCGGCGCACGAAATGCACGGGCTGCTCGGCGCCGGGGCGGGATTTGCCCTGGCTGCTGCAGCCGTCGAAGGCGGCGGGTTCGGCCCAGGCCTCGTCCATGGCGGGCTCGGGGCGGATTTCCACGCGCTCGGCCCGGTGGCCGGTGATCTCCAGCACGGCCGCGATCACGCTGGCGTAGGGGCTGTCGCGCCGCGCCAGCGCCGTGAACAGGGCGTTGAGGATGTGGGCCATCTCGCCCAGGAATTCACGGGCGATGGCGGGCGGCTGGGTGGAGGCGAACTCCAGCACCACGGCCAGGTGGTCGGGCAGTTCGTCGGCCTCGAAGGCCAGGCCCGCGCGCTCGTAGGTCTGCTGCAGGTCGATCAGCGCCGGACCCCGGTCGGCCGAGTCGCCGTGCACATGCTCGAACAGGTGCAGCGAGGTCTGGTGGCCCCGGTCGAAGGTGTCCACGTAGCGGGCCTCGGCCTCGAAGGGGTCCATGGACTGCAGCTGCTCGGCCAGCTGCTGCAACTCGCGCAGCCGCGCGGGCGCCACGGATTGCTCCAGGCGCAGGGCGTCGATCAGGCCCGGCAGCAGGGCGCGCAGCTCGGCGCCCGGGTAGCCGATGAGGCAGGCCAGCGCGCGCAGCGTCAGGCGCACGGGGGTGGAGGTGTTGTGATTGAACATGGCGGCAGTCCTCACATTTGCGCGCGGATGGGGATGGTGCGCGGCTTCTTGCCGCCGAACAGGCTGGCGTCGGTGTTGCCGTCGGAGCAGCCGTTGCCGAACGAGAAGCCGCAGCCGCCGCGCAAATCGAACGCGCTTTCGGCGTATTCGCGGTGGGCCGAGGGGATGACGAAGCGGTCCTCGTAGTTGGCGATTGCCATGGTCTGGTACATGTCCTCGACCTCGTGCACCGTCAGTCCCGCGTACTGGAGCACGGCCAGGTTCTGTTCCTGGTCCACGTGCTTGCTGCGCTGGTACGCGCGCATGGCCAGCATGCGCTCCAGCGCGCGCACCACGGGCGTGGTGTCGCCGGCGGTGAGCAGGTTGGCCAGGTACTGCACGGGGATGCGCAGCTGCGAGACATCGGGCAGGTCGCCATTGATGGGGCTGCGGCCGACACTGTCGAGATGCCCGGCGTTCGCCGCCGAGGTGATGGGCGACAGCGGCGGCACATACCAGACCATGGGCAGGGTGCGGTACTCGGGGTGCAGCGGCAGGGCCACCTTCCAGTCCACGGCCATCTTGTAGACGGGGCTGGACTGTGCGGCCTCGATCCAGGCGTCGGGGATGCCGTCGATGCGGGCCTGGCGGATGACCTCGGGGTCATTGGGGTCCAGGAAGATGTCCAGCTGCGCCTGGTAGAGGTCGCGGTCGCGCTCCACGCTGGCCGCTTCCTCGATGCGGTCGGCGTCGTACAGCAGCACGCCCAGGTAGCGGATGCGGCCCACGCAGGTTTCGGAGCAGACGGTGGGCTGGCCGGCCTCGATGCGCGGGTAGCAGAAGATGCATTTTTCGGCCTTGCCGCTTTGCCAGTTGTAGTAGATCTTCTTGTAGGGGCAGCCCGAGACGCACATGCGCCAGCCGCGGCACTTGTCCTGGTCGATGAGGACGATGCCGTCCTCCTCACGCTTGTAGATCGAGCCCGAGGGGCAGGACGCCACGCAGGCCGGGTTCAGGCAGTGCTCGCACAGGCGCGGCAGGTACATCATGAAGGTGTTCTCGAACTGGCCGTAGATGTCCTTCTGGATCTGCTCGAAGTTCACGTCATGGCTGCGCTTGCTGAATTCGCCGCCCAGGATTTCCTCCCAGTTCGGACCCCATTCGATCTTCTCCATGCGCTGGCCCGAGATCAGGCTGCGCGCGCGCGCCGTGGGCGCGGCCTTGCTTTCCCTGGCCGACTGCAGGTGCTCGTAGTCGTAGGTGAAGGGTTCGTAGTAGTCGTCGATCTGGGGCAGGTTGGGGTTGGCGAAGATGCGCATCAACAGGCTCCACTTGCCGCCCTGGCGGGGCGCGATGGAGCCGTCCGTGCGGCGCATCCAGCCGCCGTTCCACTTGGCCTGGTTTTCCCACTCGCGCGGGTAGCCGATGCCGGGCTTGGTCTCGACGTTGTTGAACCAGGCGTATTCGACGCCCGGGCGGCTGGTCCAGACGTTCTTGCAGGTGACGGAGCAGGTGTGGCAGCCGATGCACTTGTCCAGGTTCAGCACCATGCCGATCTGTGCGCGGATTTTCATCGTGTTTGTCCTTTCAACGTGTGTGCACGTTTTCTTCGAGGGGTGCGCGTGGCACCTTGAAACCGCAGGCTTTGCGGAGTAGCGGTCCCATATCGGGGACAGCAAGCAAGGGCCGCCCCGCAGCGAGGCTGTCGTCCCCCTCCCGCGTAGCGAGAGAGGGGGAAGGCGCGTAGCGACTCAGGGGGTGTTCACCTCTTCATCCAGCCAATCTATGCGGCGCATCTTTCGGACCAGGACGAACTCGTCGCGGTTGGTGCCGATGGTTCCGTAGTAGTTGAAGCCGTAGCTGTACTGCGCGTAGCCGCCGATCATGTGGGTGGGCTTGAGCACGATGCGCGTGACCGAGTTGTGGATGCCGCCGCGCGTGCCGGTGATCTCCGAGCCCGGCGTGTTGATGGTCTTCTCCTGCGCGTGGTACATCATCACCATGCCCGGCTTGACGCGCTGGCTGACCACGGCCCGCGCCGCGATGGCGCCGTTGGCGTTGTACAGCTCCACCCAGTCGTTGTCGGCGATGCCGGCGCTCTTGGCGTCGTCCTCGCTGAGCCAGACGATGGGGCCGCCACGCGCCAGCGTGAGCATCATCAGGTTGTCGCCATAGGTGGAGTGGATGCCCCACTTCTGGTGCGGCGTGATGAAGTTCAGCGCGATCTCGGGGTGGCCGTTGGGCTTTTGGCCCTGCACTTCCTGCAGCGCCTTCATGTGCACGGGCGGGCGGTAGCTGACGAAGCCCTCGCCGAAGTCGCGCATCCACGGATGGTCCTGGTAGAACTGCTGGCGGCCGGTGAGGGTGCGCCATGGGATCAGTTCATGCACGTTGGTGTAGCAGGCGTTGTAGCTGACCTTCTCGCTTTCCAGGCCCGACCAGGTGGGCGAGCTGATGATCTTGCGCGGCTGGGCCTGGATGTCGCGAAAGCGGATCTTCTCGTCCTCGCGGTGCAGGGCCAGGTGGGCGTGCTCGCGCCCCGTCTGCTTCGACAGCGCCTCCCAGGCCTTGACGGCCACGTGGCCGTTGGTCTCGGGCGCCAGCATCATCACCACCTCGGTGGCGTCGATGTCGGTGACGATGCGCGGGCGGCCCTGGCTCACGCCTTCCTCGCGCACCAGGCCGTTGAGCTCGCCCAGCTGCTCCACCTCGGTCTCGGTGTTCCAGCCAATGCCCTTGCCGCCGTTGCCCAGCCTGTCCATCAGCGGGCCCAGGGCCGTGAAGCGCTTGTAGAGGTTGGGATAGTCGCGCTCGACCACGGCAATCTGCGGCGCGGTCTTGCCGGGGATCAGGGCGCACTCGCCCTTCTTCCAGTCGCGCACGCCATCGGGCTGGGCCAGCTCGGCGGGGGTGTCGTGCATCAGCGGCGTCAGCACCACATCCTTTTCCACGCCCAGGTGGCCCACGCAGACCTCGCTGAAGGACTTGGCGAAGCCCTTGTAGATCTCCCAGTCGCTCCTGGCCTGCCAGGCCGGGTCCACGGCCGCCGACAGCGGGTGGATGAAGGGGTGCATGTCGCTGGTGTTGAGGTCGTTCTTCTCATACCAGGTGGCCGTGGGCAGGACGATGTCCGAGTACAGGCAGGTGGTGCTCATGCGGAAGTCCAGCGTGACCAGCAGGTCCAGCTTGCCTTCGGGCGCCCTGTCGTGCCAGCGCACTTCCTGCGGCTTGGCCGAATGGCCGGCGCCGGGCCGCCCCAAGCCGGCCGCCCCCTGGGGGGAGGCGCGCAGCGCATCGGGGGGGTCTTGTTCTCCAAGGTCTTTTCCTTGCACGCCATGGGTGGTGCCCAGCAGGTGCTTGAGGAAGTACTCATGGCCCTTGCCCGAGCTGCCCAGGATGTTGGAGCGCCACACGAACATGTTGCGCGGCCAGTTGGCCGGGTGGTCGGGGTCCTCGCAGCTCATGGACAGCGAGCCGTCCTGCAGGGACTGCACCACGTGGTCCTTCACGTCCAGGCCCTGGGCCTGGGCGTCGCGCACCAGCTGCAGCGGGTTGGCCTGCAGCTGCGGTGCGCTGGGCAGCCAGCCCATGCGCTCGGCGCGCACGTTGTAGTCGATCATGGCGCCACCGTACTGGCTGCGGTCGGCCAGCGGGGACAGCACCTCTTCCACGCCCAGCTTCTCGTAGCGCCACTGGTCGGTGTGGGCGTAGAAGAAGCTGGTGGAGTTCATCTGGCGCGGCGGGCGCAGCCAGTCCAGCGCAAAGGCCAGCGCGGTCCAGCCGGTCTGCGGGCGCAGCTTTTCCTGGCCCACGTAGTGCGCCCAGCCGCCGCCGCTCTGGCCTATGCAGCCGCACAGCATCAGCATGTTGATGATGCCGCGGTAGTTCATGTCGCAGTGGTACCAGTGGTTCATGGCCGCGCCGATGATGACCATGGACTTGCCGCGCGTCTTCTCGGCGTTGTCGGCGAACTGGCGCGCAATGGCGATCACCTGGTCACGCGGCACGCCGGTGATCTTTTCCTGCCAGGCCGGGGTGTAGGGCGCATCGGCGTCATAGCCGCCATCAGCGCCCTCGCCTTCCAGACCGCGGTGGATGCCGTAGTTGCCCGCCAGTAGGTCGAACACGGTGGCCACGATGGCCTCCTCGCCGTCCAGCATCATGCGCGAGACGGGCACGCGGCGCAGCAGCACATCCGTGCCCTGCTCGTTGGCGTCGAAGCCCGGCGACTGCAGGCCGCCGAAGTAGGGGAAGGCCACGTCGGCCACTTCACTGTCCACGCCCTGGCCGTCCAGCACCGAGAGCTTGAGCTGCACGTCGTTGCCCGTGCGCGCCTCCTTGGATTCGAGGTTCCACAGGCCCTCGTCGGCGCGGCCGGCCTCGCCCCAGCGAAAGCCGATGGAGCCGTTGGGCAGGGCCACGCCGCCGTCCTCGCCGTAGGCCACGGTCTTCCATTCGGGGTTGCTGTCCTGGCCCAGGTGGCCGTCGAAGTCGCTGGCGCGCACATAGCGCTCGGGCACCAGGGCCGTGCGGCCGTCGGGCAGTTGCTGGCGCTTGAGGCGGATCAGCAGCGGCAGGTCGGTGTAGCGGCGCGCATAGTCCTCGAAATAGGCCGGGCGGCCGCGCTCGCCAAAGTAGAACTCCTTGAGGATGACGTGGCCCATGGCCATGGCCACGGCGGCATCCGTGCCCTGCTTGGGGTGCATCCACAGGTCGGCCAGCTTGGCGACCTCGGAGTAGTCGGGCGTGACGGCCACGACCTTGGCGCCCTTGTAGCGGACCTCGGTGAAGAAGTGGGCGTCGGGGGTGCGCGTCTGGGGCACGTTGGAGCCCCAGGCGATGATGAAGTTGGAGTTGTACCAGTCGGCGCTCTCCGGCACGTCGGTCTGCTCGCCCCAGGTCTGGGGGCTGGCCGGCGGCAGGTCGCAGTACCAGTCGTAGAAGCTCATGCACACGCCGCCGATCAGGCTCAGGTAGCGGCTGCCTGCGGCATACGAGATCATGGACATGGCCGGAATCGGCGAGAAGCCGATGATGCGGTCCGGCCCGTGCTTCTTGATGGTGTAGACGTTGGCCGCCGCGATCATGCGGTTGACCTCGTCCCAGCTGCTGCGCACGAAGCCGCCCAGGCCGCGCTGCTTTTGCCACTCGCTGCGCGCATCCGCGTTCTCGACGATGGCGGCCCAGGCATCGACCGGGCTCCTGGCCACGGCCAGGGCAGCACGCCAATGCTTGAGCAGCCGGCCGCGCACCATGGGGTATTTGACGCGGTTGGCGCTGTACAGGTACCAGCTGTAGCTGGCGCCGCGCGCGCAGCCGCGCGGCTCGTGGTTGGGCAGGTCGGCGCGCGTGCGCGGGTAGTCGGTCTGCTGGGTCTCCCAGGTCACGATGCCGCCCTTGACGTAGATCTTCCACGAGCACGAGCCCGTGCAGTTCACGCCGTGCGTGGAGCGCACCACCTTGTCATGCGCCCAGCGGTCGCGGTAGGCGTCTTCCCAGGTGCGGTCCTCGCCCGTCACCTGGCCATGGCCGTTGGAGAATTCCTGCCGGGGCAGGGAGAAGTAGGAAAGCTTGTCCAGAAAATGGCTCATCGCGGGACTCCTTGTTGTTCGTTGCGGTGCGGTCTGCGGCCCAGGACTCAGCAGGGCATCTCGGCGTTCCTGCGCGCGTAGTACCACCAGGTCACACCCACGCACAGCACATAGAAGGCGGCAAACACCCACAGCGCCAGCTCGGGCCCGCCCGTGGCGGCGATGGAGCTGCCGTAGCTCTTGGGGATGAAGAAGCCGCCGTAGGCTCCCAGCGCGCCCGCAAAGCCCAGGGCGGCCGCGCCTTCGGTATTGCCCTCCTTGAGAGCATGGGCCTGCGCTTCCTCGCTGGGATGGGCGCCGAGCTCGCGCTGCTTGAGGGCCAGGAAAATCGCCGGGATCATGCTGAAGGTCGATCCGTTGCCGATGCCCGTGGTCAGGAACAGCACCAGGAACATCAGGAAGAAGCCCATGAAGCTGCCCTCGGCAGGGCCGAAGCCCAGCGCGTAGCCGCCGCTGCCCTTGGGCAGGAAATACAGCACGCCCACCACGGCCACGGCCATGACGAGGAAGTTCCAGAACGTCACGCGCGCGCCGCCCGCCTTGTCGGCCAGCCAGCCGCCAAAGGGCCGCGACAGCGCGCCCAACAGCGGGCCCAGCCAGGCATAGGCCAGCGGGTTGACCGCCGGGAACTGGCTCTTGATCAGCAGCGGAAAGCCGGCTGCAAAGCCGATGAACGAGCCGAAGGTGCCCAGGTACAGCAGGCACATCACCCAGTTGTGCTTGCGCCGGAAGATGGCGGCCTGGGCCGCGAAGCTGGCCTTGGCGTCGGCGATGTCGTTCATGCCGAACCAGGCGGCCAGCGAGGCGATGGCGATCCACGGCACCCAGATGAAGGCCGCGTTCTGCGCCCACACCCGGGTGGTCTCGCCGGCCTTGGTGATGGTCTGCGCATCGCCGCCGAAGACGCCGAAGATGCCGGCCGTGATCACCAGCGGGCTCAGGAACTGCACCACCGACACGCCCAGGTTGCCCAGGCCCGCGTTCACGCCCAGGGCCGAGCCCTTGCGCTCCTTGGGAAAGAAGAAGCTGATGTTGGCCATGCTGGAGCTGAAGTTGCCCCCGCCCAGGCCGCACAGCAGGGCCAGGATCAGCATGGTCGGATAGCCGGTGCTGGCGTCCTGCACGGCGTAGCCGATGCCGATGGCCGGGATCAGCAGCGAGGCCGTGGACAGCGCCGTCCAGCGGCGCCCGCCCATCAGCGGCACCATGAAGGAATAGAAGATGCGCAGCGTGGCGCCCGACAGCGCGGGCGCGGCCGCCAGCCAGAACAGCTGGTTGGTGGAGTAGGTGAAGCCCAGCGCGGGCAGGTTCACGGCCACCACGCTCCAGACCTGCCAGATGGCAAAGGCCAGGAACAGGGCGGGCACCGAAATCCAGAGGTTGATCCTGGCGATGGCCTCGCCCTCGCGCTCCCAGAACTGCCTGTCCTCGGGGCGCCAGAGGGTCAGCACGCTGCCGGGGCGGCTGCGCGCGGATGCCTTTGCGGCGGTCTTGGTGTTCGCATGCATGTGCAACTCCTGCGGTTCAGCGCGCGGCCGGCTGCACATCGCTGTGGCCGCCGTGGCTGTTGAGCACGTCGGTGCGGCGCACCTCGGTGAAATACATCCAGATCAGCGACACCCAGACCACGCCGTACAGCAGCATGAAGGCGCTGGAGCGGATGCCCGTCCAGTCCAGCAGCACGCCGAACAGGATGGGCAGGATGAAGCCGCCCATGCCGCCGGCCAGGCCCACGATGCCGCTGATGGCGCCGATGTTTCCGGGGTAGTCGTCGCTGATGTACTTGAAGACGCTGGCCTTGCCGAAGGCCATGGCAATGCCCAGCACGAACATCAGCGCGGTGAAGGCATAGACGTTCAGGCCCAGGTGAAAGCGGGTGCTGCCCTCGGTGGTGAGCACCGTGAAATCGGTCTGCGGATAGGACAGCAGGAACAGGCAGATCCAGCACACCCAGAGCACCCACCAGGTCACGCTGTGCGCGCCGTACTTGTCTGACAGCCAGCCGCCGATGGCGCGCAGCACGCCGCCCGGCAGCGAAAAGCAGGCCGCCAGCAGGGCCGCCACGCGGATGTCCAGGCCGTACTCGCCCACGTAGTACTGCACCATCCACAGGCTCAGCGCCACATAGCCGCCGAAGACGATGCTGTAGTACTGGCAGTACTTGAGCACGCGCGGGTCCTTGAGCGCCTTCAACTGGTCGCTGAAGCGCACGTTGCTGGGCACCAGGTGGGCCGGGTCGCTGTGGCTGAACAGCCAGAACAGCACCAGCGCGCCCAGCATGATGGCCGCATAGGCATGCGGCACGGCGGCCCAGCCGAAGGCCACCAGGATCACCGGCGCCACGAACTTGTTGACCGCCGCACCCGAGTTGCCCGCGCCGTAGATGCCCATGGCCATGCCCTGGCGCTCCTTGGGAAACCAGCGCGCCACATAGGGCGTGCCCACCGAGAACGAGCCGCCCGCCAGGCCCACGAACAGGCCGATGGTCAGGAAGTGCCAGTACTCGGTGGCATAGCCCATCACCCAGATCGCGGGCACGGTGACGGCCATCAGCACCGCCATCACGATGCGCCCGCCGAAGCGGTCGGTCCAGATGCCCAGCGGCACGCGCACCAGCGAGCCCGTGAGCACGGGCATGGCCGTGAGCAGGCCGAACTGCGTGGCGTTCAGATCCAGCATCTTCTTGATGGGGATGCCGATGATGCCGAACATCATCCAGACCATGAAGCAGACGGTGAAGGCCAGGGTGCTGACGGCCAGGACCGACCAGGCCTGGCGGTCGTGGCGTGTGCCTGTGCTGGTGCTCTTTCGGGGGTCGCCCTGTGCGGTGGGCGCTGTGTTTGCCATTTTGTTTTCCTCGTGGGGGCTATGGCTTCCATGGTCCCGCGCGAGGGCCGCGCCGCACATCCGCCAGCCGTACGCTCGGACAAGGCGGAAGAACTAGGAGCGCGCAGGCGGGCCTAGTTCCAAAGAACTATCGGGGACAAAAAGGCTTGACGCAGATCAGGAGCGGCGGCCAAACACGGACTTCGGGCTGCGCCCGTAGAACCGCGCAAATGCCGCACTGAAGTTCGACGGATGGGCATAGCCCACCTGCCAGCCGGCCTGGGCGACCTGGCAGCCGGTCTCCAGCAGCGCCCAGGCGCGGCGCATGCGCAGCTCCAGCAGCAGGGCCTGGGGCGTGGTGCCGAAGACGGCGCGAAAGCCCTGCTTGAGCCGGTGCTCGCCCAGGCCCACGGCGGCGCTCAGGTAGGCCAGGGTCAGCGCGCGGTCCATCTGGGTGGACAGCAGTTCGCGCGCCTGCTCCAGCCGGGCCAGTTCGTCGGCCGACCAGCGCAGTGCCGCCTTGGCCGGCTGCGGCGCAGGAGCGAGGTGGCGCAGCTCCAGCGCGGCCAGGCTCAGCATGGCGATGTGGCGGTCCAGCGCATCGGTGGGCTGGTGCCCGGGCGGCTGGGCCAGGCGCCGCGCCAGCGCCAGACTGGCCGGCAGGCTGGCACGGTGGTCCAAGGGCCGCACGCCGGCCGCGCCGTCCACCTGCGTCAGCCGCCACGAAAGCTCGGCCCCCAGATAGCGGTCCAGCGCCGCGCCCGACAGCAGCAGGCGCAACTGGCGCACGGTCTGCCCGGCCGCATAGCGGCGCTCGCCCTGGCTGCCGCGAAAGGCTGCCAGCGTGGTCTGCCCCGCGCCGAAGCGCAGCGCCGCACCCGTACGCGCCACAAAGCCCGATTGCCCGGCCAGCCCCAGCGTGATGACCAGGGTGCGGCCCTGGTCCGAGGCATCGGCCTGCACGCTGTCCTCCGCCAGATCGCGCAGCGGGCAGTAGTGCGAGCGCGCCAGCACGATGCCGTCGCCCAGCGTGAAGCGCTCCGCATGGCAGTCGCCCAGCTCGGCGGGCAGGGCATGCCGCGTCCAGCCCGGTGCACAGGGCTGGGGCAAGGCAAGCGAGGAAGGGATGCGGGAGGTCATGTGCGAGGAATGGAGGCGCGCTTCGCATAGGAAATGCTCCGGCGCGCATACGTTTTCAAATGATAGCGATTCTCATCTTCCCTAGCATCGGTCTCCAACGAGATTCCTTTTTGGAGAGGACGAGAAAACCATGGCATTCCCCCTTCGCTGGCCGGCCGCGCTGGCCCTGGCCCCCTTCACGGTGGCGGCCCAGGGCCAGGCGCCCGAAGCCACCCTGCCCGAGATCACGGTCACGGTGAACAAGCAGGCCGAGAGCCTGGACGCCGTGCCCGCCAGCGTCTCCGTCTTCGACGGCGCGGCGCTGGAGGCGGCCGGCGTGCGCGGGCTGGACGCGCTGTCCGCCCAGGTGCCGGGCTTTGTGTTCCAGGCCTTCGGCCAGTCGGGCGTGCAGCCGCCCGTGATGCGCGGGCTGACGGCCAACTTCGTGTCGTTCTCCTCGTCCACGCTGCTGCTGGTCGATGGCGTGCCCACGCTGATGGCCCAGGGCTTCGAGCACAACCTGCAGGGCGTGGACCGCGTGGAGGTGCTGCGCGGCCCGCAATCGACGCTGTACGGCCGCAATGCCGAAGCGGGCGTGGTCAGCATCGTCACGCGCCAGCCCGGCGACACGCCGTATGCATCGATCAGCGCCGAGGCCGGCCACCACGGCCAGCGCGCAGGCAGCTTCGAGCTGGGCCGCGCCCTGGTGCCGGGCCAGCTCTACATCGGCCTGTCGGGCGAGTGGCACGCGCAGGACGGTTTCATACGCCAGCAGGCGACGGGAGCGCGCGTGGACGACCGCGAGCGCGCCAGCGGCCGCCTGGCCCTGCGCTGGACGCCCACGGCCGAGACCGAGGCCACGCTGCGCTACGCCCAGCAGCGCTGGAACGACGGCGCCGCGCAATGGGGCAGCATTGCCGCGCCGCGCGCCACGGTGAACTCGGGCACGGACAGCTGGAACCGCTCGCGCGGGCAGACGCTGTCGCTCGATGTCTCGCATCGCTTTGCCTCGGGGCTGCGGCTGCGCTCCATCACCGCGCGCAATGTCTTCGATGACCGCGTGCTGCAGGACACGGACTTCCAGCGCGCCGACCTGCTCCACGTGCGGCGCGACTACCGCCTGGCCACGACCTCGCAGGAACTGCGCCTGGAGGGCGAGGCCGCAGGCCTGTGGAACGCGCGCTGGCTGGCCGGCCTGTACCTGGACCGCGACGACCATGACCTGCGCTACGAGCAAAAGCTGCCCGCCGCACTGATGCGGCCCACGGCCGGGCTCATGGGCAGCACGGCGGCGCTGTTCACGCATTGGACCGTCCCGCTGTCCGAGCGCTGGACGCTGGCGGCCGGCGCGCGCGTGGAGCGCAACCGCGTGGAACTGGCCCCCGTGGGCGCGGCGGCGCGCAGCGACGACTGGTCGCGCTTGAGTCCCAAACTCTCGCTGCAATACCAGTGGTCGCCCCAGGGCCAGATCTACACCAGCCTCAGCGAGGGCTACCGCGCGGGCGGCTTCAACGTGTTCTCTCCGGCCATGGGCTATGCGGCCTACGAGCCAGAGACCGTGCGCGCCTGGGAGATCGGCGCCAAGGGCCGGCTGCTGGGGCAGCGCCTGCGCTATGCGGCCTCGGTCTACACCCAGCAGGTGCGCGACATGCAGGTGCAGCAGATGGGCCTGCCGGGCGTGGTCTACATCACCAATGCGGCGCGGGCACGCTCCACGGGTGCGGACTTCGAGCTGGACTATGTGTTCGGCGGCGGCTGGCAGCTGCAGACCGCCCTGGGCCTGAACCGCACGCGCTTCGGCAGCTTCCGCGACGGCGCCGCCGTCTACGACGGCCACCGCAACCCGTTTGCGCCCGACATGACGGCCCATGTGGCGCTGCGGTACGACGCGCCCGGCCGCTGGTGGGCGCAGGCCGCCGTGCAGGGCACGGGCAAGGTCTACCTGGACGCCGCCAACGCCTACCGCCGCCCCGGCTACGGGCTGCTCAACCTGTCGGCCGGCTATGCCCAGGGGTCCTGGGAAATCGCCGCCTACCTGCGCAATGCCGCCAACCGCCGCTACGACGCCGTGGGCTACCTGAATGGTCAGGTCGTGGTCTACAGCCCGCCGCGCGAGTTCGGCGTGCGCCTGACCTGGCGCATGTGACTCCCTTTCGTGAAAAGGACCTTCCGATGAATACACCCCGCCGTGAATCCCCTCCCCACGCCCCCTCTCACGCCCTGCAACCGCTGTGGGACCTGGCCGCCGCCCAGGTGCAGGCCGAGGCCCTGGTGCTGGCCCTCGAATCGGGGGCGCTGGACCGGCTGGCCACGCCCCAGACGCCGGCCGAGCTGGCCCAGGCCCAGGGCTGGAATGAGGCCAATACCTCCCATTGGCTGGAATTGCTGTGGAGCATGGGCCTCCTGCGGCGCGGCCAGCACGAGCCCGTGAGCTACCTGTTGGCCACCGATGCGCTGCGCTACCTGCACAGCGCATCGCCCGAGTCCTGCGGCGCGGCCTGGCTGTTCCGCCTGCGCTCGCTGCGCCACTCCGCCACGCTGCTGCGCGGCCTGGTCGAGCACGGCCCTGCCGGGGACGGCTCGGCCTGCAGCGCCCCCTTGGCCACGGGCAATGCCGAAGGCTGGGCCGCCGCCGCGCGCGCCCAGATCGGCCAGGAGCAGCGCGCCGTCAGCGTGCCTGCCGCGCTGCAGGTGCTGGACCAGGTGCCCGAGGTCGCTGCCGGTGCGGGTGCGGGTGCAGGTGCCGCGCGCCGCATGCTGGACCTGGGCGGCGGCCCCGGCTGGATCGCGCTGGCCCTGCTGTGCCAGCAGCCCGCGCTGCAGGCCAGCGTCTTCGACTGGCCCGAGGCCGTGGCCGTGGCGGCGGACAACGCCCGCCAGTCCCGCCTGTCCGACCGCTTCACCGCGCTGGGCGGCAACCTGGCCACGGACGGCATAGGCAGCGGCTACGACCTGGTCTGGTGCTCGTCCGTGCTGCACTTCGTGCCCGATGCGGCAGCCGTGGTGGCCAAGGTGTTTGACGCGCTGGCGCCCGGCGGCGTCTTCGTCTGCGCCCATGCCGAGGTGGATGAGACGCCCGAAGCCGCCCTGCGCACCCTGCCCTACTACCTGCCCATGCGCCTGCTGGGCCGCAGCGTGACGCGGCGCGGCGAGCTGCAGGCGCTGCTGGCGCAGGCCGGGTTCGAGCGCATCGAACGCATCGAGTCGCGCGAGTTTCCGATGGCGCCACTGGCCGTGCTCATTGCCCGCAAGGCCGCGCCATGAAGGCCGCAGCTCCCCGCCCGGTCTGGCTGCTCCAGGCACTTTTCGGCTGGCTGCACCTGGCGCTCACCGCCCCCAGCGTCTACCTCTGGCTGGGCCTGCCCCTGGTCATGCGCCAGCATGGCTGGTCGGGCACGGCCATCGGCCTGTTCCAGCTGGCGGGGCTGCCCGCGCTGATCAAGTTCGCGCTGGCCGCGCCCGTGGAAGCGCGCAGCGCGAACGGCCAGCCGCGCTACCGCGCCTGGGCGCTGGCCCTGTGCCTGGCTTATGCGGCCGTGCTGCTGGCCCTGGGCTGGCAGCAGTTGCTGGCCGAGCGCCTGTGGCTGTTCGGCCTGGCCTTCGCGGCCGCGCTGGCCGCCACCTGGGCCGACATTCCCGTCAGCGCCCTGGCCATCCGCCTGCTGCCCGCGTCCGAGCGCATGCGCGCCGGGGGCGTGCGCGCGGCCGCGCTGTCGCTGGGCGCCATCGTGGGCGGCGGGATGATGCTGCTCATGCAGGCGAAATGGGGCTGGCGCGCGCCCTTCCTCTGCCTGGCCGGCGCGCTGGCGCTGGGCGCCCTGCTGCTGGCCTGGGTGGTGCGCCATGAGCCCGGGGATGCGCCCTCGCCTGTGCTGCTGCCTGCGCCCAAAGCTGGACTGGCCGCCATGGTCCGCGGCTATGGCGCCCAGCCCGGCGCCTGGCGCTGGACCCTGGTGCTGGTCAGCTACTTCCCCTTCATCGGCGCGGCCTGGTTCTACCTCAAGCCGCTGATGCTGGACCACGGCTTCGCGCCCGCCCAGGCCGCCCTGCTGGCCGGCATGGGCGGCGGCGTGGTGGCTGCGCTGGCGGGCGCGGCCTCGCCCCTGCTGACGCGCCGCCTGGGCACCCGGCGCGCCCTGCCCCTGTATGCGGGCTGCAACGTGGCGGCGCTGGCACTGCTGGCCGCCGTCATCGCAGCCGGCGCCCCGCCCCCGGGCCTGGTCGCGGCCGTGGCCTGCGTGGCAGCAGCCATGGGCGCCTCCTCGGCCTGCGTCTTCGGACTGATGATGCAATTCGCCCGCCCGCGCTGGCAGGCCTTCGACTACGGCCTGCAGGCCAGCCTGTTCGCCGCCAGCCGCATGCTGGTGCCGCTGGCGGCCGGCGTGGCGCTGGACGCCATGGGCGCGGCAGCCATGCTCACCGGGCTGACCGTGGCGGCCGCGCTGGCCTGGGTCTGGGCGCTGCGGTGTGCTGGGGATGGTTGGGCTTCAGCCACAGCGTAGGCCGCTAATCCCGCTGCCGCTCCGACGCATACACCGCCGCCTGCACGCGCGAGCTCAGGCCGAGCTTGCGCAGAATGTGTTGCACATGGATCTTGACCGTGGTCTCGGCAATGTCCAGCGTGCGGGCGATTTCCTTGTTGCTGGCGCCTCGGGCGATCTGGACCAGCACCTCTTCCTCGCGCGGGGACAGCGGCGAGGCCGGGGCCTCGTCCGGCTCGGGCGCCTGGGGCTCGGGCGCGCCCTGGGACTGGAAGGCGGCCACCAGCTTGCCCATCATCTCGGGGCTGACCACGGGCTCGCCGCGCGCGGCGCGGCGCAGGGCCTCGGACAGCAGGTCGCCGTCGATGGTCTTGAGCAGATAGCCCTGGGCGCCGTTGCGCAGCGCGGCCGCCAGGTCCTGGCCGTCCTCGCTCACGGTGAGCATGACGACGCGGCTGCCGGGCGATGCGGCCCGCAGGCCCGCGATGGCATCGACGCCCAGCACGCCGGGCAGGTGGTTGTCCAGCAGGATGACCTGGGGCGCCAGCGCGGGCACCAGGCGCAGGGCCTCGCCCGCGTCGCCGGCCTCGCCGACCACGCGCAGGCCTGCGTCCTGGGCGATGAGGGCGATCAGGCCGCGGCGGAACAGCGTGTGGTCGTCGATGACGAAGACGGAGATGGGGCTGGAGAAGGACATGGGGCGGTCTTTTTCTGGCGGGAGCGTGTCACGCGTTCGAGGGGAGGGCCTGCGCTGACGCGCCGGCCGAGGCCGACGGCGGCAGCTCGATCAGCACGCGCGTGCCCTCGCCGGGGCGGGAGTGGACATGGACCAGCGCCTGCGCCAGCAGGGCGCGCTCGCGCATGATGCCCAGGCCCACATGCAGCGAGTCCGGCGCAACGGCGGCGGGGACGAAGCCGCAGCCGTCGTCGCAGACTTCGAGGCGCCAGGGGTGGCGCCCCACGCGCAGCTCCACATGCCTGGCACCCGCGTGCTTGCGCACGTTGGACAGCGCCTCCTGCACCATGTGCAGCACCTGGATCTGCACGTCGGGCGCCAGCGGCAGGCCCTGGCCCGACATGCTCAGCGAGGTGGCAATGCCCGTCTGGTGCTCGAACTTGGACAGCGTGGCGCGCAGCGCGGCCTCGATGTCCTCGGCGCTGGTGCGCGTGCGGAAATGCACCAGCAGCTCGCGCACGTCGGCATAGCATTCGCGCACGCCCACTTCCAGCTCGCCCAGGCTGCGGTCGCGCGCCTCGTCGCGGCCCTTGGCCACGGCGTCGCGCAGCAGCTGGGTCTGTATCTTGAGAAAGGCCAGCGACTGGGCAATGGAGTCATGCAGCTCGCGCGCGATCAGGCCGCGCTCCTCGGCCACGGCGGCCTCGCGCTCCAGCGCCGTGGCGCGCAGGCTTTCCATGGCGCTGGCCAGGTGGCGCGCCATGGCGGACAGCAGGTCGCGCATGTCGTCCGTGAGCACCACGGTGGAGCGAAAGAACAGGTTGACCTCGCCCAGCAGGCGCTGCTGCAGTTGCACGGGGATGCTGACCACGGTCTGGAAGCCGGCCTCGCGGCAGTGGGGCAGCTGCAGGTCGCTGGCCGGCGTGATGGGGATCACGCGCAGCCGCGCCTGCTCGCGCGGCTGGCCGCACAGGCAGGCGCCCGTGTGCAGGCAGTGCTCCTGCACCGACATGGACTGGGGCAGGCCGTCGCCGGCCAGCAGCACGTAGCGCTCGTTGGCCTCGTCGGACCAGCGCACCGTGGCCGCATCGGCCTGGGCCGCCAGGCGGACCTGGCGCACAAAGCCTTCGGCCAGGGACTGCAGGCTGGCGGCCTCCGACGCCTGCACGCTGACCGCGTACAGCGCCTGCAGCTGCTGGTGCTGCACGTTGAGGCTGGCGGTCTTCTCGCGCACCTTGTCCTCCAGCTCGGCGTGCGAGCTCTGCAGCGACTGGGCCATGAGGTTGAAGCCGGCCGCCAGCTGGCCGAACTCGTCGTCCACCTCCACGCTCATGCGCGTGTCCAGGTGTCCGCGGCGCATGCGCTCCAGCGCCGAGCGCAGCTGGCCCACGGGATGCAGCACCAGCCAGTAGCTGGTGGCCATGAAGCTCACGGCCGCGATGATGGCCAGCGCCATCAGACACATCTGAAACAGGTGCAGGATGGCCGTCCAGCGCGAGAGCCGGTCCTCGATGGCCTCGACAAAGCCGTCCACCTCGCGCACGAAGGCATCGGCACTGCCCATGATGGCCTGCGCATCGACATGGTCCTCGGCCTGCCACTGCGTGCGCAGCGCACTCCAGTCGCCGCGTATGCGCTCGTAGCGCGCGCTGACCGCATCGCTCCAGGGCACGAACAGCGGCCGCGACATGTCGCCGCTGCGCAGCAGGTCCAGGCTGGCGTCGAACTGCCGTGCGCGCTCCTGCCACTGCGCTGGCGCCTCGTTCTGGCGCGCCATGGCCATGCGCACCATGCTCATGCGCAGCCGCCCGGCCTCGTTCACCGCCGCCGCGCCGCCTTCCAGCTGCCAGGCCACCCACAGCGTGAAACCAATGGAGGCCACGGCCGCGAGCAGGCAGGCTGCGCCCATGAGCAGCAGCTTGGTCGAAAGCGAGGGCTTGCCATGCATGGTTGCACTGTAGCCACGGCACATTTGCGCGTCTTGACCTGAATCAAGCGCCACCCGTTTGCGCCGTGCCCCCGCCCCGATTCCTAGGATCCTTTCAACTGCCCCCAACGCCCACAGGGCCTATGGCGTCCCCGGGCGAGGCCAGTGTTTAGCATGGGGCCATGCAAGTCCGCTCCATCCCCCGCCCCTTCATCCGCACCCCGCGCCTTGCCGGCCTGGCTGCGGCCGCATTGCTGGCGGCAGCCCTTGCCGGCTGCGCCAGCTCCTCCGCCCCGGCGCGGGACTGGACGCAGCAGTTGCAGCGCTGGTCCGACGCGCCCATCGTGCTGCTGGGCGAGCAGCACGATGCGGTCGCCCACCAGGCCTGGCAGCAGGCCACGGTGGAGCAGTTGGCAAAACAGGAGCGCCTGGCCGCGCTGGTGATCGAGATGGCGCCGCGCACGGGCTCCACGGCCAGCCTGGCGCGCGATGCCTCCGAGGACGCGGTGCAGCAGGCCCTGCAATGGCAGGACGCGGCCTGGCCCTGGCCGCGCTACCGCGGCGTGGTCATGGCCGCCGTGCGCGCGGGCGTGCCCGTGCTGGGCGGCAACCTGCCGCGCGCCGACATGAAGCAGGCCATGCGCAACGAAAACCTGGACACCCATTTGCCGCCCGAGGGCTGGCAGCGCCAGCTCGACGCCATCCGCGAAGGCCACTGCGGCCTGCTGCCCGACACCCAGCTGGCGCCCATGGCCCGCATCCAGCTGGCCCGCGACGCCAGCATGGCCGAGGTGGCCAGGGCCGCTGTCAAGCCCGGCAAGACCGTGCTGCTGGTGGCCGGGCGCGGCCACGTGCTGCGCGGCGTGGGCATTCCCAGCTGGCTGCCCGAGGCCGCAGGCGCCAAGGTGGCCGTGGCGCAGGCGGGGGAGACATCGGTGGCGCAGGCCTCGGATGTGGATTGGCTGCAGAAGACGGATGCCCTGCCCGCCAAGGACCACTGCGCCGAGCTGCGGGAGAAGTTCAGGAATCCGCCGGCGCCGCGGGCCGATGCGGGCTGAAGCCCGCTGATTCCTGAAGAGGTTGCGGCCGGCCTTGCGACCGGCCGGAAATCAGCGGTAGAAAGCTTCCACGGCGCCCTTGAGCTTGATCAGCAGGGGCCTTCCCTTGCGGTCCACCGTCTTGCCGGCCGGCACCTTGATCCATCCCTCGCTCACGCAGTATTCCTCCACATCGAAGCGCTCGTTGCCGTTGAAGCGGATGCCGATGTCGTGCTCGAACACGGCGGCCACATGGTGCGGGCTGCGCGGGTCGATGGACAGGTGGTCGGGCAGTGCGGGGCGATCGGCGGGTGCGTTGGCGTCGGTCATGGTCTTGTTCTCGCAAGAGGGTTCTGAAGAAAGCCGGTATTGTCCGCGCAATTCGCAGGCAGGCGCTGGCTGACAGGCTTTGGCGGCAGGCATCGTCATGCGGATGGCGGACGGGCGTCGTATGCTGCGCTCCATGCTGTCGCCAGAGCAACGTCAAACACTGAAGTCGGCCAAGCGCCTGCCGCTGGCGCTGCTGCTGTTCGTGGCGCTGGGCTTCGTGGCCTCGTCCGTGGCGGCGGGGCACTGGCAGCAGGTGCCGCTGTGGCTGGCCTGCATCAAGGCCGTGACCGAGGCCTCGCTGGTCGGCGCGCTGGCCGACTGGTTTGCAGTGTCGGCGCTGTTCCGGCGCATTCCGCTGCCCCTGGTCGGGCGCCATACGGCCATCATCCCGCGCAACAAGGACCGCATCGGCGAGAACCTGGCGAATTTCGTGCGCGACAAGTTCCTGGACGGCCCTTCGCTGGTGGCACTGATCGAGCGCCATGATCCCGCCCGCGTGCTGGCCGGCTGGCTGACCACGCCGGCCAACAGCACCCTGCTGGGGCGGCAGGTGGCGCGGCTGGCGCTGGCGGCGCTGGAGATGGTGCAGGACCGGCAGGTGGAGCGCTTTCTAACACAGGCATTCAAGGCCTTGCTGGCCCAGGTGGACCTGCCCCGCGCGGCGGCGGATCTGTTGTCGGGCCTGACCAAGGACGGCCGCCACCAGGCCGTGCTGGACGATGTGCTGGCCCGCGTCAGCGGCGTGCTGCGCGAGGCCGAGACCCATGTGCTGATCGCCCAGACCATCGTGCTGTGGCTCAAGCGCGAGCATCCGCTCAAGGAAAAGATGCTGCCCACGGACTGGCTCAGCGACAAGGGCGCCAGCGCCATTGCGGGCGCGCTCGACAGCCTGCTGCAGGACATCGCCAGCAATCCCGAGCACCACATGCGCAAGGCCTTCGACGCCTCCGTGGACCGGCTGGTCACGCGGCTGCAGTCCGACCCCGCCATGTCCGAGCGCGCCGAGCGGCTGCGCCATTACCTGCTGCACGATGAAAAGCTGGCCGGCTACCTGCGGGCGCTGTGGCTGGGCCTGCGCGCCAAGCTGCAGGCGGATCTGGCCAACGAGCATTCGCAGGTGGCGCGCAAGACCGCCGCCATGGGCCGCTGGCTGGGCCAGTCGCTGGCGCACGACGAGGCGCTGCGCAGCTCCATGAACGAGCGCCTCAAGCGCTGGGCCCAGGCGCTGGCGCCCGATGTCTCGCAGTTCCTGGCCCAGCACATCGCCGATACCGTGCGGCGCTGGGATGCGCGCGAGCTGTCCGAGCTGATCGAGCTGCACATCGGCAAGGACCTGCAGTACATCCGCATCAACGGCACCGTGGTCGGCGGTGCCGTGGGGCTGGTGCTGTTCCTGGTCTCCAATGCGGGGCGGCTGTGGGCCTGATCCTCGTATCAGGATGTTGCCTGCGGGCCACATCGGGCCAACTTTACAAAGCCGCCGTGCTCGCCGGAACGCCGTGAATCGTGCCGGGCGCTGCACGCGCCCAGGCACTGGCGGCCCTGCATGTCATTGATGAACAAGGCAACATTCAGCATCCTGAATGAATTGCTCACAGATCGGCCCGCTTGTAAAGAAAAACAGCAGCTGCGCTGCCGTCGGCCAGGCCGTTGTCGACGGGAAAATAAAATAAGAACGATTCGCACTCATCAAAAACAACAGAGCGGATGCGCACCCCGGTCGTTCGACCGTCCGTGATTCTTCTTGCGAGCTTTCCCATGCACAACTGCACAGCCCCCGCGGCGGGCCGTGGCTTTGCCCTGTCCGCCCTTTGCACCTCCCTGCGTGCTTCGTTTCCCTCCACCGTCGTTCCCCTGCGCCGCACCGCGCTGGGCGCCTGCCTGGGCCTGCTGGCCTCGGGCAGCGCGCTGGCCCAGGCAGCAGGCGGGGCGACGCTGGAAACCCTGGTCGTGACGGCCAGCGGCTTCGAGCAGGAGATCAGCCAGGCGCCGGCCTCGATCTCGGTGATCACGCGCCAGGAACTGGAGCAGGGCGCCTACCGCAACCTGCACGATGCCCTGCGCGATGTGCCCGGCGTGATCCTCACGCCCTCGGACAACAACTCCAACGACATCTCGTTGCGCGGCATGGGCGCCAACTACACCCTGATCCTGGTGGACGGCAAGCGCATGAGCACGCGCGAGACCCAGACCAACGGCAGCACCGGCACGGACCAGAGCTGGATTCCGCCGCTGGAGGCCATCGAGCGCATCGAGGTGGTGCGCGGCCCCATGTCCTCGCTGTACGGCTCGGACGCCATGGGCGGCGTGATCAACGTCATCACGCGCAAGGTGGCGAAGAACTGGCATGGCTCGGTGCGTGCCGACGCCACGCTGCAGGAGCGCTCCACCTCGGGCGATGCCTACCAGACCAACTTCTACCTGTCAGGCCCGATCAAGACCGACCTGCTGGGCCTGAGCCTGTACGGCAACTACGGCAAGCGCGACCAGGACCGCATCTACCAGGGCTACAACAAGAGCGACAACCGTTCGCTGAACCTGCGCCTGGCGCTGACCCCCAGCAAGGACCACGACCTGATCGCCGAGATCGGCACTTCGCGCCAGCACTTCGTTTCGTCGCCTGGCATGACCCTGCTGCCCACCGATGCGCCCAGCGACCGCAAGTTCGAGCGCGAGAACTACTCGCTGCAGCACAAGGGCCGCTGGGGCTGGGCTTCCTCCGACACCTATCTGCAGCGCGAGGAAACGCGCAACCTGTCGCGTGACATGACCATCAGGAACACGGTGTTCAACACCAGCTGGGTGGCGCCGCTGGGCCGCCAGCACCTGCTGACCACGGGCGTGTACTACAACCAGCAGGACCTGCGCGACACGACGACCAATACGCTGCCGGGCTCGGCGCGCACCACGGCCGATCGCACGCAGTACGCCTGGTTCGCCGAGGACGAGTGGCGCCTGCGCGAGAACTTCGCCCTGACCGGCGGCCTGCGCTACGACCACGACAGCAAGGGCGGATCGCAATGGAGCCCGCGCCTGTATGGCGTGTGGAACCTCGACGCGCAATGGACCGTCAAGGGCGGCGTGTCCACCGGCTTTCGCGCGCCCTCGTTGCGCCAGACCCTGGGCGACTGGGGCCAGTCCAGCCGCGGCGGCAACATCTACGGCAACCCCGACCTGAAGCCCGAAACCTCGCTGAGCAAGGAACTGGGCGTGCTCTACAACAACGGCGCCGGCCTGTCGGCAGGCCTGACGGTGTTCGACAACGAGTTCAACGACAAGATCACGCGCATCGCCTGTCCCGAGTGCGGGCCTGCCAATTCCTCGGGCAACACGCCCACCACCAACGTCAATATCGACAAGGCCATCACGCGCGGCATCGAAGCCACGTTCAAGGCCCCGCTGGCGCGCACGCTGGACCTGAGCAGCAGCTACACCTTCACCAAGTCCGAGCAAAAGAGCGGCGAGTTCGCGGGGCAGCCGCTGAGCCAGCTGCCGCGCCACATGCTCAACCTGGCGCTGAACTGGAAGCCGTCGCAGCAATGGGCGGGCTGGGCCAAGCTGTCCTACCGGGGCAAGGAAAGCCAGCCCACGGGCGGCCGTTCGGCGCGCACCTGGGTGGCCGGCAGCTATGCCATGTTCGACATGGGCGGCTCCTACAACTACAGCAAGGACGTGACCTTCTACGCAGGCATCTACAACCTGTTCGACAAGGACGTGTACTACGAGGACTACGCCACGGTGCAGGACGGCCGGCGCTACTGGATCGGCATGAACGTGAAGTTCTAGGCATCCCGGCCGCAAGGGCGGCCGCTGCCCGTGGCCTGCGGATCAGGCCGCGCCGCTTCCCGGCGCGGCACCCGCCTCCGGAGGCCGGAACTCCATTCATTTTTTCCTGGGATTCTTTGCCATGACCTTCGATATCACGCGCCGCGCGGCGGCGCTGGCCCTGCCGGCCTTGTTCCTGGGGACTGCGATGGCGGCCCCGCTGTCCGTGCGGCATGCCGGGGGAATGACCAGCCTGCCCGGCGCACCCCGGCGCGCGGTGGTTTATGACCTGGGGGCGCTGGATGCACTGCATGCGCTGGGCGTGCCCGCGTCGGCGGTCGCAGGCGTGCCCCGGGCGCAGCTGCCCCGGTATCTGGACAGCTTCGCGCAGCGGCCTGCGGCGGGCGGGCTGTTCGAGCCCGACTACGAGGCGCTGAGCCGGCTGGCGCCCGACCTGATCATCGTGGGCGGGCGCTCGGCCGGCAAGGCCGAGGTGCTGGGACGCATCGCGCCCACGCTGGACCTGAGCGTCAGCGGCAAGCACATGCTGGCCGATATCGAACGCAACATCGCCACGCTGGCGCTGCTGTTCGGCCGCCAGGCGCAGGGCCGTGCGCTGGTGCAGCGCATCCAGGCCGAGCTGCAGGGCCTGCGTGCCCAGGCCTCGCAGGCCGCGCCGGGCCTGCTGCTGATGGCCGTGAACGACAAGCTCCTGCCGCAGGCGCCGGGATCGCGTTTCGGCTTTCTGTTCGATGTGTTCGGCGCGCGCTCGGCGCTATCGGCTGCGCAACTGCCAGCCCGCGGCACCGCCTACGGCTTCGATGATGTGGCGCGGCTGGACCCCGAGTGGATCTACGTCATCGACCGCAACACGGCCACGGGCCAGGCGGCAGGCGGCGGCGAGATCATGGCTTCGCGCAAGGTGTTCGACAACGCGCAGATCCACGCCACGGCGGCCGGCCGCAAGGGGCAGGTCGTCTTCCTCGATCCCAAGGGCTGGTACCTGATGGGCAGCGCCGGGCCGACAGCGCTGCTGGACAACATGGCGCAGCTGCGCCAGGCCTATGGCGCGGCGTCATCGCGTTGACCGCGGGCCAGGGCCAGCTCCCGGTCCCGGCCCCACAGCGCAATCACGCGCACATAGGCCAGCTCGGCCAGCAGCTCCACCAGCGTCTGCGTGACGATGACGGCCGGCAGCACGGGAATGGCGCCAGGCACGGCCAGGGCCAGCGGCAGCACGACCAGCGAATTGCGCGTGCCCGCGCTGAACGCGACCGCACGGCCTGCGGGCGCTGGAAGCCGGAAGGCACGTGCCACCAGCCAGCCCAGTGCGGGCGCCGCCACCGCAAAGGCCGCATAGACGGGCACCACGCTCCAGGCCGTGTGCGTGGCCGGGCCCAGCTGGGGCAGCACGGAGGCGATCACCACGAACAGCACCAGCGCGGTGGCCGGCACGGGCAGCAGGCCCAGCCATGCCGAGGCGCTGGCGCCGCGCCGGCCGCGGGCCGCCCACAGCTGCGTGGCAGCGGCCAGGGCCAGCGGCACGGCGATCAGCCACACGAACGCATGCAGGAAAGGCCCCGCCTGCACCAGCCGCGCCGCATCGTCTCCCAGGAACAGGCCCAGGTAGCCGGGCAGGGCCAGCATCTGCGCGATCAGCAGGGCCGGCGTGGCTGCCAGCAGCAGGCGCGCGTCGGCACGTCCCAGGTGGGAGAAGGTGACCACGTAGTCGATGCAGGGCGCCAGCAGCACCAGCAGCGCGCCCAGGCGCAGCAGGGGGTCGGCGGGCAGGAACTGCAGCAGGGCCCAGACCAGCACCGGCACCACGATGAAGTTGGTCACCATCAGCGCGGCCAGGAAGCGCACCTGGCCAAAGGCGCGCCGCAGCTCGGCCACGGGCACCTGCAAGAAGGTCACATAGAGCATCAGCGCCAGCGCGGGGTTGATGGCACGCTCCAGCACGCCCGTGCCGGGCAGCGCCCAGGCGGCGGCCGCGGCCAGGGCCACGGCGGCGAAGTAGATGGGGATCTGGCGCTGTTCGAGCGCGTCTCGGGTGTCTTGCATTCGGGGCGCCGGGTGCGGCAGAGGCGGCAGGGACGGCAGGGGGTACGGGGTGCCTAGTATGGCAACGGTGCGGCCAGCCGCTGTCTCGAATTCCCTGCCTTCGGCACGACAGGCTCAGCCGGGCGATGCCGCGCCCAGCACCTTGTAGAGGTAGGAGCGCGAGATGCCCAGCTCCTGCGCGGCCAGCTTCTTGTTGCCGCCGCAGCGTGCGATGGCGTCGAGGATGGCGTTGCGCTCCTGGTCCTTGAGCGGGGCCACGGCGCCGGTGGAGGGCATGTCTGCCTCTGCAACGGGCAAAGGCCGTGCGCCGGCCAGCGGGTCCTCGTGGCGCGCGAAGTTGTCCACGCCCAGCAGGTGGCCGTCGCAGAACACCAGGGCCTCTTCCACGCGCTGGCGCAGCTGGCGCACATTGCCGGGCCAGGCCTGGCGGGCCAGGTAGGGCATGACGCCAGGCGCGATGCGCGGCAGCGCAATGCCGTTGCGCTCGCAGAACGACTGGGCAAAGCGCTGAACCAGGGCCGGGATGTCCTCCAGGCGCTGGCGCAGGGCCGGCACATGCAGCACCACGCCGCTGAGGCGGTAGAACAGGTCCAGCCGGAAGCGCCCGCTGTCGATGAGGCCGCGCAGGTCGCGGTGCGTGGCGGCCACGATGCGGAAGTTCACCTGCCGGCCGCTGTGCGCGCCCAGGCGCTGCACTTGGCGGTCCTCCAGCACGCGCAGCAGCTTGACCTGGATTTCCATGGGAATGTCGGCCACTTCGTCGAGGAAGAGCGTGCCGCCCTCGGCCTGCTCCAGCTTGCCGGGCTGGCCCTGCCTGCGCCCGCCCGTGAAGGCGCCGGCCTCGTAGCCGAAAAGCTCGGACTCGATCAGCGTGGCCGGCAGCGCCGCGAGGTTGAGGCTGACCAGGGGCGCGTCGGCATCGCGCCCGCGCGCATGCAGGGCCTGGGCCACCAGTTCCTTGCCGCTGCCGCTCTCGCCCAGGATGAGCACGGGCACGTCCAGCCGCGCCACGGCGTCGATCTCGCGGGCCAGCCTTTGCATGGGGGCGCTGGCGCCCACCATCTGCGCCGTGGGCGTGCCGCCGCGCAACTGGCTCAGTTCGCGCTTGTAGTGCTGCACCTCGTCATGCAGCTGGTTCAGCCGCTGCTGCATGCGGTTGAGCGCCTCCACGCCGCTGAAGCTGACCTGGCCCACGGCACCCACCACGGCGCCGCCCTCGTAGACCGGCATGCGGTTGACGATGCGGCTCACGCCCGGCCCCAGCTGCTGCAGGTCGCCGATCTCGGCCCGGCCGCTGCGCACCACATGGGGCAGGCGCGAGTTGGGGATCACGTCCTCCGCGCGCCGGCCTGCGGCCGTGCCGGGCGCCAGGCCGAAGAACTTCTCGTGCACTGGGCTGATGTAGCGCATCAGCCCTTCATGGTCGGCCACCGTGATCGCCTGGTACGGGTTGGTCAGGAACATGTTGAGGATGGCGAAGGCGAAGGGCACGCTGGCCACCATGTCGAACAGCGCCGCCGCCTCGTCGGCCGGGCGCAGCAGGGCGACCTCGCCCTCGGCATCGGCCAGCACCACGGCCACATGGCGGGCCACCGTGCCGCGCGGGCCCGGTGTTTCCACGTGCAGCAGCTGGCCATGGCCGATGGGGTTGTGCCCGTCGCCGTGCGCGCGGGCCAGGGCCTCGGTGACGGCTGCATGCAGCAGCGGCTCCTGCGCCAGGCCCAGCCGCGCCACGGGCTCGGGCGAGTCGCGTCGCCACACGAGAACGCCGAATCGGTGGTCGGGGGAGCTGGGCATGGGCATGGCGGGCAGTGGCTGGGGTGAACGCACTCTAGCGGCGCGCAGGCCACGGGTCTGTCCCCGTGGTGTCTCCATGAAAGACAGTGCCCAACCCGTGTCTTCGAGGTTGTCCTTGATGTGGACACGCGCAGGTCGACTGTGGAAAAAATCCTTTGAATTCAACGCGCTGCGTTCTGGCACGCCTTGTGCATCTCTACAGGCACAAGGAGACACGACGACATGAGCTGGCAACCCGAAGTGGACGAGATCGCATACCGCCGCGCACTGGCGGCCAAACTGGGCGGAGAGGACAAGGTGGCGCGGCACAAGGCCGCGGGCAAGCTCACGGTGCGCGAGCGCATCGATGCCTGCACGGACGCGCAGTCCTTCGTGGAGGTGGGCTCGCTCACCGGCTCGGGCCAGTACGACAGCCTGGGCAGGCTGACGGACTTCACGCCCTCCAACCTCATCATGGGGCGGGCGCGCGTGGGCGGGCGGCCCGTGGTCGTGGTGGGCGACGATTTCACGGTGCGCGGCGGCGCCAACGACGGCGCCGTGGGCGACAAGCTGATCTTTGCCGAGAAGATGGCGCACGACCTGCGCCTGCCCATGGTGCGCCTGGTGGATGGCACGGGCGGCGGCGGCTCGGTGCGCAACATCGAGACCAAGGGCTACACCAGCGTGCCCACCATGAAGGTCTGGAGCCAGGTGGTGCAGAACCTGTCCACCGTGCCCGTGGTCTCGCTGGCCCTGGGCTCGGTGGCCGGCATGGGCGCGGCGCGCGTGGCCTCCAGCCATTACTCGGTGATGGTCAAGGAGACCGCCCAGCTGTTCAATGCCGGCCCGCCCGTGGTGGCGCGCATCGGCCAGAACGTGACCAAGAACGAGCTGGGCGGCAGCCAGGTGCACACGCGCAACGGCGTGGTCGATGACGAGGTGGCCACCGAGCAGGAGGCCTTCGAGCGCGTGCGCCGCTTCCTGTCCTACCTGCCATCGTCGGTGTACGAGCTGCCTGCGCGCACCGCGCCACAGGACGATCCGCGGCGGCGCGACGAATGGCTGCTGTCGGCCATTCCGCGTGATGGCCGCAAGGTCTACAAGATCCGGCCCATCGTCGAATGCCTGGTCGATGAGGGCTCCTTCCTGGAGACGGGCCGCCACTGGGGCCGGGCCATCGTCACCGGGCTGGCGCGCATCGACGGCTGGCCCGTGGCCGTGGTGGCCAGCGACCCGTACTTCTACGGCGGCGGCTGGGACGGCCCCTCGGCCGAGAAGTTCACGCGCTTCGTGGACATGGCCCAGACCTTCCACCTGCCCGTGGTCAACCTGGTGGACATCGCGGGCTTCCAGATCGGCGTGGAGGCCGAGAAGGCCGGCGTCATGCGCTACGGCGTGCGCGCCCTGGCCGCCGTCTACCAGGCCACCGTGCCCTGGTGCAGCATCCTCATCCGCCGCGCCTACGGCGTGGCGGCGGCCGGCCACCAGCACATGGGCCGCTTCAACTTCCGCTATGCCTGGCCCTCGGCCAACTGGGGCTCGCTGCCCATCGAGGGCGGGCTGGAGGTGGCCTACAAGGCCGAGATCGAAGGCGCCGACGACCCCGTGCAAAAGCGCGCCGAGATCGAGCAGCGCGTGCGCAGCCTGACCTCGCCCTTCCGCACGGCCGAGGCCTTCGGCATCGACGAGGTGATCGATCCGCGCGACACGCGCGCCCTGCTCAGCGAATTCGTGGAACTGGCCGCGCCGCTGCGCGAGGCCGGAGCGCCGCAGTTCGGCCTGCGGCCCTGAACGCATAAAAACCCAAGGAGACAAAGCAATGGCAACCAGACAACCGCGCGCGCCCTCGCGCCGCACCGCCCTGGCCCTGTGCCTGGCGCCGTGCCTGACCCTGTGCGCCGCGACGGCGGCCCAGGCCCAGGCCCCCCAGGAGGACAAATGGCCCACGCGCCCCGTGCGCATCGTGGTCGGCTTTCCTGCAGGCTCGTTCACCGACACCATTGCACGCGCGCTGTCCGAGCCGCTGAGCAAGTCGCTGGGCCAGCCCGTGGTGGTGGAGAACAAGCCCGGCGCCAACGGCGCCATCGGCGTGGGCGAGGTGGCCCGCGCCGCGCCCGACGGCTATACCCTGCTGGTCACCAACTCCAGCAGCATCACCATCAACCCCCAGATCTACAAGAAGATCACCTACCGCGCCAAGGACTTCGCGCCCATCACCATGGTGCTGGATGCGCCCTTCATCCTCACCGTCAACCCCGAGTGGGCGCAGAAGCACCAGATCCGCTCGGCCAAGGATGTGATCGCCTTCGCCAAGGGCCATCCCGACAAGCTCAGCTACGGCTCTGCCGGCCCCGGCAACATCGCCCACCTGGCCTATGCGGCCTGGAGCAACCGCACGGGCGTGAAGACCACGCATGTGCCCTACAAGAGCGCATCGCAGGCCCAGATGGCCGTGCTCAGCGGCGAGCTGGACACGCAGTTCGACACCTGGAGCGCGCTGCCCCACATCGCCAGCGGCAAGCTCGTGGCGCTGGCCGTCACCGCGCCCCGGCGCATGCAGCAGCTGCCCGAGGTGCCCACCATGGCCGAGGCCGGCTATGCCGATTTCGACGTCACCTTCTGGGCCGGTCTGCTGGCGCCTGCGGGCACGCCGCCGGCCATCGTCAACCGGCTCTACGAGGCCTCCAGGGGCGTGCTGCAGGACGCCCGCATCCGCGCCGTGCTCAGCAGCCAGGGCGAGCCCGTGATGATGCCGCCCGCGCCGTTCGGCCAGCGCATCGCCAAGGAAGTGGCCGACTGGGGCCAAGTCATCCAGCGCGAAGCCTTGTCTTTGGATTGATGAGGTACGCATGTCTCTGTTGCAAGCACTGAACCCCCGCTCCGTCGCCATCCTCGGCGCATCCGACAACCCCATCAAGGCCGGTGGCCGGCCCATCGACTACCTGCGGCGCCATGGTTTCGCAGGCCGCATCCTGCCCGTCAATCCCAAGCGCGCCGAGGTCCAGGGCCTGGCCGCCTACCCCTCGCTGCGCGCGCTGCCCGAGGCGCCCGATGCCGTGGTCATCAGCCTGCCCGGCGAGGATGTGGCCGCCGCCATCGACGACTGCGTGGCCGTGGGCGCGCGCCTGGCCGTGATCTATTCCTCGGGCTTTGCGGAGCTGGGCGAGGAGGGTCGCCGGCAGCAGGCCGACCTGGTGGCGCGGGCGCGCCGGGCGCCAGGCGGCGGGCTGCGCCTGTTCGGCCCCAACTGCCAGGGCGTGGCCAACTTCGCCACGGGCGCCATCCTCAACTTCTCGACCATGATCAACGAGAACGCGCCGGCCGACGGCCCCGTGGCCATCGTCAGCCAGAGCGGTGCGGGCGCGGCCATTCTCTACGGCGGCCTGCGCCGCGCGGGCATCGGCGTGCGCTACATGCTGTCCACGGGCAACGAGGCCGATGTCTGCGCAGCCGAAGCCGTGCGCGCCGTGGTCGAGGACGAAGGCATCCGCCTGGTCGTGCTCTACATCGAGACGCTCAGGCAAAGCGCCTGGCTGGCCGAGGCCGCGCGCCTGGCGCATGCGCGCGGCGTCACCATCCTGGCCGTGAAGGCCGGCCGCACGCGCGCAGGCCAGGCCACGGCCAGCTCGCACACGGGCGCGCTGGCGGCCGAGGACGCGCTGGCCGATGCCTTCCTGCGCCAGCACGGCATACCGCGCCTGGCCGACTTCCGCGAGTTGATCGACTACGCGCCGCTGTTCCTGTCCCAGCCCGCGCCGCGCGGTCGCCGCGTGGTCAGCATCAGCAATTCGGGCGCCACCTGCGTGCTGTCGGCCGACGCGGCCGAGGAATACGGCCTGGCCCTGGAGCCGTTCGATGCCGCCACGCTGGACGGCCTGTCCCAGGCCCTGCCGTCCTATGTCACGGCGCGCAATCCCATCGACATGACCACGGCCCTGCTGGGCAGGCCGCAGACCTTTGGCGACACGCTGCGGGCCTTGTCGGGCAGCGGTGCCGCCGATCTGGTGCACGTGGGCTTCCCGATCGGCGGCGAGGGCTATGACTTCGCCGACTTCGCGGGCCAGGCCAGCCGCTTTGCGCGCGACACCGGCGTGCCCATTGCGGTCAGCGTCAACCAGGACTGGGTGGCCCAGGCCTTCCAGGACCAGGGCGTGCCCACCTTCTGGAGCGAACGCGCCGCCATGCGCGGCCTGGCGCTGCTGGCCGAGCAGGCCGGTGGCAGGCAGGCACAGGCGCCGTCTGCCGAGGCATCGGTGCCGGTGGCGGCCTCCCGCTCCCTCACGCTTGACGAGCCCTCCAGCCTGTCCGAGCTGGCCCGCGCCGGCCTGCCGGTGATGCGCCATCTGGTCTGCAGGAACGAGGACGAGGTGCGCGCCGCCATCGAGTCCCTGCCACGGCCCCTGGTGGCCAAGGGCGTGTCCGCCGATCTCTCGCACAAGTCCGAGCATGGCCTGGTGCGGCTGAACATCCGCGAGGCGGAGCAGGCGCTGCAGGCCTTTGGCGACTTCGCCGCCACGCTGGCCCGCCTGGGCGCGGCCGATGGCGGCCTGCTGCTGGGCGCCCAGCACAGGGCCGACTTCGAGCTGGCGCTGGGTGCCCATGTGGATGCCGAATTCGGCGTGGTGGTCATGGTCGGCCAGGGCGGCGTGCTGGTGGAGGCGCTCAGGGACGTGCAATTCCTCGTGGCTCCCTTCAGTGCGCGGCAGGCGCAGGATGCCCTTGCGCGCCTGTCCATCGCCCCGGCCTTTGCGGCCGTGCGCGGCATGCCGGCCGTGGAGCTGGACGCCGTGGCCGCCATGATGGTGCGGCTGGGCGACTGGATGCTGGCCCAGGGCGGGCGCGTGCAGTCGGTCGATGCCAATCCCGTGCTTGTGGCGCGCGGCGCGCAGGCGCCGGTCATCGTCGATGCGGTGGTGGCCGTGGCCGCCGCGCCAACGGCGTCCTCGGAGGCGGCATGAGCGGCGCCCCGCACCCCATCCGCCGCGTGCTGGTCGCCAACCGGGGCGCCGTGGCCGCGCGCGTGATCCGCACGCTGCGGCGCATGGGCCTTGAATCCGTGGCCGTGTACTCCGAGGCCGATGCCGGCCTGCCCTATGTGCGCGCTGCCGACCAGGCCGTGTGCATAGGCCCTGCGCCCGCCGCGCAAAGCTATCTGGACCAGGCGCGGCTGCTGCAGGTGGCGCGCGAGACGGGGGCCGATGCCGTGCACCCGGGCTACGGCTTTCTCTCCGAGAACGCGGAGTTCGCCGAGGCCGTGCAGCGCCAGGGCCTGTGCTTCATCGGCCCCTCGCCGCACTGGATACGCACGCTGGGCCACAAGACCCAGGCACGGGCCTTCATGGCCGCCCAGGGCATGCCGCAGGCGGCCAGCTCGGCCGTGCTGCACAGCCTGCAGGAGGCGCAGGCGGAGGCGGCGCGCATCGGCTTTCCCGTGCTGGTCAAACCCGCAGGCGGGGGCGGCGGCATCGGCATGCTGCCCGCGCACGATGCACCGCAGCTGGAGGCCGCCTGGTCCAAGGCCAGCGGCATTGCCGCCAAGTACTTCGGCACGGCCGAGCTGTACCTGGAAAAGCTGATCGAGGCGCCGCGCCACATCGAGTTCCAGGTGCTGGCCGACCGCCATGGCGAGGTGCGCGTGCTGTTCGAGCGCGACTGCTCGGTGCAGCGCCGCCACCAGAAGGTGGTGGAAGAGGCCCGCCCCGCAGGCATTCCCGCGCAGGCCCTGGCCGACATGCGGCAACTGCTGGCCGGCCTGCTGGCGCGCACGGGCTATGACGTGATCGGCACCGTGGAGATGCTCTACACGCCGCAGCACGGCTTTGTCTTCCTGGAGATGAACACGCGGCTGCAGGTCGAGCATGCGGTGACCGAGGAGATCACGGGCATCGACATCGTCGAGGCCCAGATCCGCCTGGCCGCCGGCGAGCGCATGCGGGATGTGCTGCCCGCCGAACCCGTGGCCAGCGGCCATGCCATCGAGGCGCGCATCTATGCCGAAGACCCCGTGCGCTTCCTGCCCTCGCCAGGGCGCCTGGACCGCTTCGAGATGCCCCAGGGCGAAGGCCTGCGCGTGGAGACCGGCTATGCCCAGGGCTGCAGCGTCACGCCCTTCTACGACCCCATGGTCGCCAAGCTCGTGGCCCATGGCAGCGACCGCGCCCAGGCCATCGCACGGCTGCGCCAGGCACTGGCGCAGACCCGCATCGAGGGCGTGAAGACCAATATCCCCTTCATCGAACGCATCCTGGGTCACGCCGATTTCCTGGACCTGTGCATCGACACCGGCATCGCCCAGCGCGTGCTGTCCCACCTTTGAAAGCCCTACCCATGACCACCACCCCGAACATGATCACAAGCCCCATCGCCGGCCTCGTGGCCGCTGTGGAAGCCGCCGAAGGCGGCACCGTCGCCCTGGGCGACACCCTCATCATCGTGGAGTCCATGAAGATGGAGATTCCCGTGGAAAGCGAGGTGGCAGGCGTCGTGCGCCGCATGCTCGTGGCCGTGGGCGAGCCGGTGGCCGAAGGCCAGGCGATTGCGGAGATCGGATGAACGCCGTTGGAATCTCCACCGCCCCGGACCTGGAGGCCGCCGCGCTGGCGCGCGGCTACTTCGGCATCGACGTGCCCTTCATGTCCCATATCGGCCTGGAGCCCGTGAGCCTGGCGCCCGGCCTGGCGCGCACGCGGCTGCCCATGCGCCCGCACCTGGCCAACAGCCGGGGGCATGGCCATGGCGGCGCGCTGATGAGCGCGCTGGACTTCACGCTGAGCGCGGCCGCGCGCTCGTCCAACCCGCTGGGGCTGGGCGTGGTGACCATCGAGATGAGCACGCATTTCCTCGCCTCGGCCACCACCGACCTGCTGATCGAGGCGCGCGTGCTGCGCGCAGGCGCGCGCACCGTGTTCTGCGAGGGCAATGTGCTGGACAGCGCGGGCCAGGCCGTGTGCACGGCGCGGGCCGTGTTCAAGCTGATCGCGCTGTAGCCTGGCCTCAGGCGCCGTCGCCTTCGGGCGCCGGCGGCAGCAGGTGCTGGCCGATCTGCTGCCAGGCCTTGGCCGCGTCATGCTGGCCGCCGAACATGTGGCAGCTGGCGGCCGTCATGGCCAGGCGGCCGTTTTCGGGTTCCAGGTCGAACGCCAGCTCGCATTGCGCGGCGGCGTTGCGCCACATCACCACGGCGTCTGGCGATTCTTCCTTTTGCAGCGCATGGGCTTCGGCCATCCAGGCCTGGGCCAGGCGAAACGCGCCCTCGGCCTGGTCGGGGTCGGCCTTGTGGGCCAGGTAGAACTGCTTGCCGGCCTGCTGCCACAGCGCCCGGGCCTGGGCGAAATCCTGGGTGGCGGCCCGCTGTGCCTGGGCCACCAGGGCATTGCCTTCGGCCAGCAGCGTTGCGTAGGAGGAGGGGGCGTCTTGCGTCATGGGGCGCCATTGTGCCGCCGCTCCGGTGCCTGTGTTCAGGCCGGGGAATCGCGCGGCGGGCTCGGGCTGTCGGGCAGTTCCAGGCCGATGCGCGTGAAGCCGCCTTCGGACTCGGCAAAGCAGCGCCCGCCATGCATGCGCGCGATGGCGGCCACGATGGCCAGGCCCAGGCCATGGTTGCGGTCGGCCTGGCTGCGCGCGGCGTCGGCCCGGTAGAAGCGGTCGAACAGGCGCGGCAGGTCGGCGGGAGCTATGGTCGGGCCCCGGTTGAGCACCGCCAGCGCCACATCACCGGCGCCGCCGTGGTGGGCACAGGGCCGTGCGCCTATCTGCACGGTGATGGTGGAGCCGCGCTGTGCATAGCGTGTGGCATTGCCCAGCAGGTTGGACAGCGCCCGGCGCAGCAGCCGCGCATCGACCTCGGCGGCCGCGTCGCCCTGGACGACGACCTGCAGGTCGGCCTCCTGCAGCGCGGCCTCGTGGAAGTCGATGACCTCATGGGCCAGCGCGGCCAGGCTGGCCCAGGGCGCCAGGCGCGCGCCCTGGCCCCGGTCGGCCTGCGAGAGAAACAGCATGTCGGCCACGATGCCGGCCATGCGCCGCAGGTCCTCCAGGTTGGAAGCCAGCACCTCGCGCAGCTCGGCCTCGCTGCGCGGCTTGCGCAGGGCCAGCTCGCAGCTGCTGATCAGCGTGGTCAGCGGCGTGTTCAGCTCATGGGCCACGTCGGCGTTGAAGGCCTCCATCTGCCGGTAGGCCACGGCCAGCCGTTCCAGCAGGGCGTTGAATTGCGCGATCAGCGGGCGCAACTCCTGCGGCTGTCCGCTGTCGTCCAGGCGCCGCTGCAGGTCCTGGGCCGACAGCTTGCGCGTCTGCTCGGTCAGTTCGCGCAGCGGCGCCAGGCCCAGGCGCACCAGCCAGATGCCGGTCAACGACACCAGCAGCGCGCCGCCCACGGCGGCCAGGGCCAGCGTCCAGGCCAGCAGGGACAGCTGCCGGTCATCGTCGGCGCGGTCCAGGGTGAGCTGGGCCTGTGCATGCTGGCCACTGTCGGCCAGCACCACCTCGAAGCTGCGCTGCAGCGTGCGGCCCGGCGTCTTGGGAATGCGCAGGCGCTCGTAGATCACGCGGCCCTGCAGGTCGGTGATGCGCAGCGACATCTCGTCCAGGCCCGTGAGAAAGTCGTCCAGCATGTGGGCCAGACCGGCCTCGTTGTGGGCGCTGCGGCTTTCCGTCATCAGGTGCAGCACGGCCTGCTGCTTGAGGTCCAGCGTCTCGTGCTGGTGCTGCTCCAGCGTCATCGAGGCCACCCCGTAGACGGCCGCGCACACCAGGCCCAGGCCCAGCATGGTCTGCAGCGCCAGCCAGCGCGACAGGCGCCGGCCCAGGTGGGGAATGTCGGCGGGGGCCTTGGCGTTCACGGTGCGCGCGACTCCAGCACATAGCCCATGCCGCGCACCGTGTGCAGCAGCGGCTGCTCGAAGGGTTGGTCCAGCTTCAGGCGCAGGCGGCGCACGGCGACCTCGACCACGTTGGTCTCGCTGTCGAAGTTCATGTCCCAGACCTGGGAGGCCAGCTCGGTGCGCGACAGCACCTCGCCCTGGCGGCGCAGCAGCAGGCTCAGCAGGTTGAATTCCTTGGCCGTGAGGTCCAGGCGCTGGCCGGCGCGCGTGGCGCGTCGGCGGATCAGGTCCAGCTCCAGGTCGGCCATGCGCAGCATGGTGGCCTCGGCCGCCGGATGCGCCGTGCCGACACTGCGGCGCAGCAGCACATGCATGCGCGCCACCAGTTCGGAGAAGGCAAAGGGCTTGACCAGGTAGTCGTCGGCGCCGCCCTGCAGGCCGCGCACGCGGTCCTCCACCTGGCCGCGCGCCGTCAGCATCAGCACCGGCGTCTGGCGCGACTGGCGCAGCGCCGCCAGCACGGCCAGGCCGTCGATGCCGGGCAGCATGCCGTCGAGCACGATGAGGTCGTAGGCCAGCTCCGTGGCCAGGTGCAGGCCGTCGATGCCGTCGTGCGCGACATCGACCACGAACCCCTCCTCGGTCAGGCCCTTGCGGAGGTAGTCGGCCAGCTTGATTTCGTCTTCGATGACCAGGACTTTCATGCCGAGCATTGTCGGGGAAGGGCATGGTTTGCCAAGATGACAAATTTGTCATGTGCCCGACAGCCCCAGGTCGCCGCACGGCCCTAGACTCGCCGGCTTGGGGGAGTCGTGGTTGTGGGCAAACGCCATGCACGACAATCCCCACCTGCCCCATGCCCTCCTCCATGACCCGGCCCCGTCTCGCCGCCCTCGCCGTCCTCGTGATCGCGCTGCTGTTCCAGTGGAGCTGGATGGCGGCCGCTGCGCTGTGCCGGCATGACGGGCATGAGACCCGGCACTTCGGCCACCATGTCCACGGCGTGAGCCTGCATGGCATGGGCGCCGAGCGCCATGCCAACGCAGATCCGGGCGCTGGCGCCGAACCGGGGCAACCGGCAAAGAAGGCAGACCAGGGCCAGCCGTCGTCGCTCAGCGTCGATTGCTCCATGTGCCATGCCTGGGTGGCCGTCGCCACCCACTACGCCAAGGCCGCGCCGGTGGCGCCTCCCCCCATGCCATTCGCCGAGCCGCTGCGCCGCCATGCCTCGGCCGTGCTGCTGCGCCCCGATCGGCCCCGCTGGCAGGGCTGACGCCCCCTGCAGCCGCCGGCCGGGCATGGCCCTGTTTCTGCCCCGGACCGGCATTCCCCTGAAATCCCCTCGCGCTCAGCGGCCATGGGCCGTGCGCGCCCGCCGCAGCGGCCTGACCGGCTGATGAACGATCAGGCCTGACCTGCGCGCGGGCAAGGAGTCCGTGTATGTCTTTCCCTTCGTCCTTTCCGTCGAGGACGGCTTCCCACGCACCATGGAGCGCCTGGCCCGGGCCGCGCGCCCTGCTGGTGATGGCCGTGCTGACCGCTTGCGGCGCCGTGCAGGCGGGCGAGCCTGCCGATGCGGCTGCGCCATCTGCAGCCGCTGTTACCGAGTCCCCACCGGCCGGCCCGCCGCTGGACCTGCAGCAGGCCCTGGCCCTGGCGCTGGACGGCAACCCCGGCCTGCGTGCGGCCCGCCGTGCGCTGGAGGCCAGCGATGGCGCCGTGCTCCAAAGCCGTGCCCGGCCCAACCCCGAGCTGGCCTGGTCGCAGGAGGACACGCGCCGCAGCACCCGCACACTGACCGTGCAGCTGAACCAGACCCTGGAAGTGGGCGGCAAGCGCGAGGCCCGCATGCGCGTGGCCGAGCGCGGGCGCGACCTGGCGCAGGCCGAGCTGGCGGGGGCCGAGGCTGCGCTGCGCGCCGACGTGGGCACGGCCTTCTTCGGCGTGCTGGCTGCGCAGCAGCGCGTGGTCCTGGCCGGGCAGACGCTGGAGATCGCCAGCAGCGCGCGCGAGGCCGCAGCCCGCCGCGTGGCCGCCGGCAAGGTGGCGCCGCTGGAGGAAACCCGGGCCCGCGTGGCCGAATCCGGCGCCCGCCTGGAGCAGGCCCAGGCCCGCTCGGGCCTGCGCGTGGCGCGCGGCCAGCTGCAGGCGCTGTGGGGCGAGCGAGTGCGCCCCTTCGGCCAGGCCGAGGGCGCGGTGGACGCCCTGCCCCAGCTGCCTGAGCTGGCAGCCCTGCAGCAGCGCATCGAACAGGCTCCCGCCGTGCTGCGTGCGCGCCAGGCGCTGGAGCAAAGCCGCGCCACGGCCGACCTGGAGCGTGCGCGGCGCCTGCCCGATCCCACCGTCAGCCTGGGCGTCAAGCGCGCCACCGAGGTCGGGCGCAACCAGCTCGTGGTCGGCGTCTCCGTGCCCCTGCCCGTGCTCGACAGCAACCGGGGCAACCAGCTGCAGGCCCTGCGCCTGGCCGACCAGGCCGAGGAGCAGTTGCTGGCCACGCGCGTTCAGCTGCAGGCCCAGCTGTTCGAGGCGCGCGAGCTGCTGCAGGCCAGCCGCGAGCAGGCGCGCCAGTTGGCCGAGGAGGTGCTGCCCACGGCGCGCACGGCCTACGAGCTGGCCTCGCGCGGTTTTGCGCTGGGCAAGTTCGGCTACCTCGACGTGCTGGACGCACAACGCACCTGGTCCGAGGCGCGCAGCCAGTACCTGGACCAGCTGCTGGCCACCCACCGCGCCGCCGCCGACATCGACCGCCTGCTGGGCACCGAATCCGGCCTCTGATTCCGATAGCAACCTGATTGCATCCAGACCATGAACACCAAGCCCTCCTCCTCCCCCCTCGGACCGCGCCGCACCCTCGTGGCCATTGCCGTCATCCTGGCCCTGGGCGCGCTGGCCGCCACGCTGATCCTGCGCAGCGGCACGCCGGGCGCTGCCAAGGCCGACAGCCATGGCCACGGCCACAGCGAGGCCGCAGGCCATGCCGATGGCGAGCACCACGGCGCCGCAGCAGCCGCAGCCGATGGCCACAAGCACGATGAAGGCCATGCCGACGATGAACACCATGAAGACTCCAAGGCGGAAAAAGCCGAGGCCAAGCCTGCCGCCCAACCTGCGGCCCAAACTGCCGCCAAACCGGCTGCAGAAGCCGGCCACGGCGACGACGAAGGCCTGATCGCCATGGACGCCCAGCGCATGCAGGCGGCCGGCGTGCGCCTGGCCGAGGCCGGTCCGGCCACCGTGCGCTCCGTGCTGCAGCTGCCCGGGGAGATCCGCTTCAACGAAGACCGCACGGCCCACGTCGTGCCGCGCGTGGCCGGCATTGCCGAGAGCGTTCCCGCCAACCTGGGCCAGAACGTGAAGAAGGGCCAGCTGCTGGCCGTGCTCAGCAGCGCCGCCGTGTCCGAGCAGCGCAGCGAACTGCTGGCCGCCAGCAAGCGCCTGGAGCTGGCACGCACCACCTACGCGCGTGAAAAGCAGCTGTGGGAGGAGAAGGTCTCGGCCGAGCAGGACTACCTGCAGGCGCGCCAGGCGCTGCGCGAGGCCGAGATCGCCGTCTCCAACGCCCAGCAGAAGCTGGCCGCCACGGGCGCCGGTGCCGGCGGTGGTGCGGGCGGGCTCAACCGCTTCGAGCTGCGCGCGCCATTTGACGGCGTGATCGTGGAAAAGCACCTGTCCGTGGGCGAGGCCGTGCAGGACACCACCCAGGTCTTCACCATCTCCGACCTGCGCAGCGTCTGGGCCGAGATGCGCGTGGCCGCGCCCGACCTGCCCGCCGTGCGCGTGGGCGAGAAGGCCACGGTGCGCGCCACGGCCTTCGACTCCTCGGCCACGGGCGAGGTGGCCTATGTGGGCGCACTGATCGGCCAGGACACGCGCACCGCCCCCGCGCGCATCACCCTGCCCAACCCCGACGGCGTGTGGCGCCCGGGCCTGTTCGTGAACGTGGAGCTGACGGCATCGTCCCGGCAGGCGCCGCTGGCCGTGGCCACGCAGGCACTGCAGAAGATGGAGCAGCAGACCGTGGTCTTCGTGCCCGTGCAGGGGGGTTTCCGCGCCCAGCCGGTGCGCGTGGGCCGCGCCGACGGCAAGACCACCGAGGTGCTGGAAGGCCTGAAACCCGGCCAATCCTACGTGGCCGAGGGCAGTTTCATGCTCAAGGCCGAGCTGGGCAAGGCCACGGCCGAGCACTCCCATTGATGCGGGCATGAACGGAGAACTCCATGTTTGAACGCATCATCCGATTCGCCATAGAGCAGCGCTGGCTGGTCCTGCTGGCCGTGCTGGCCATGGCGGGCCTGGGCATCTACAACTACCAGCGCCTGCCCATCGACGCCGTGCCCGACATCACCAATGTCCAGGTGCAGATCAACACCCAGGCCAGCGGCTACTCGCCGCTGGAGACCGAGCAGCGCGTCACCTATCCCATAGAGACGGTGATGGCCGGCCTGCCCCACCTGGAGCAGACGCGCTCGCTGTCGCGCTACGGCCTGTCCCAGGTCACCGTGGTGTTCAAGGACGGCACGGACATCTACTTCGCACGGCAGCTGGTGGGCGAGCGCATACAGCAGGCGCGCGACAGCCTGCCTGCCGGCATCACGCCCACGCTGGGCCCCATCTCCACGGGCCTGGGCGAGATCTACCTGTGGACCGTGGAGGCCGAGGACGATGCGAAAAAGCCCGACGGCACGCCCTACACGCCCATGGACCTGCGCGAGATCCAGGACTGGGTCATCAAGCCGCAGCTGCGCAACGTGCCCGGCGTCACCGAGATCAACTCCATCGGCGGCTACGCCAAGGAGTACCTGGTGGCGCCCGCGCCCGAGAAGCTGGCGGCCTACGGCTTCACGCTGGCCGACATCGTCACCGCCCTGCAGCGCAACAACAGCAACGTGGGTGCGGGCTATATCGAGCGCCAGGGCGAGCAGTACCTGATCCGCGCGCCGGGCCAGGTCGGCGGCATCGCCGACATCCGCGAGGTCATCGTGGGCTCGGCCCAGGGCCAGCCCATCCGCATCCGCGACCTGGCCGAGGTGGGGCTGGGCCAGGAGCTGCGCACGGGCGCGGCCACCGACAACGGCCGCGAGGTGGTGCTGGGCACGGTGTTCATGCTGATCGGCGAGAACAGCCGCACCGTCTCGCGCGCCGTGGACCAGCGCATGGCCGAGATCAACCGGGGCCTGCCCCCGGGCGTCAAGGCCATCACCGTCTACGACCGCACCAACCTGGTGGACAAGGCCATCGCCACGGTCAAGAAGAACCTGGTGGAGGGCGCGGCCCTGGTGGTGGTCATCCTCTTCCTGTTCCTGGGCAATCTGCGCGCGGCGCTGATCACGGCGTTGATCATCCCGCTGTCCATGCTGTTCACCTTCACGGGCATGGTGCACTACAAGGTCAGCGCCAACCTCATGAGCCTGGGGGCGCTGGACTTCGGCATCATCATCGACGGGGCCGTGGTCATCGTGGAGAACTGCGTGCGCCGCCTGGCCCATGCGCAGGAGGCGCGAGGACGGTCGCTGACGCGCAGCGAACGCTTCCATGAAGTCTTCGCCGCCGCGAAGGAAGCGCGCCGCCCGCTGCTGTTCGGCCAGCTCATCATCATGGTGGTCTACCTGCCCATCTTCGCGCTCACGGGCGTGGAGGGGAAGATGTTCCATCCCATGGCGCTCACGGTGGTCATCGCGCTGGCCGGCGCCATGCTGCTGTCCATCACCTTCATCCCGGCGGCGATTGCGCTGTTCATGGGCGACAAGGTGGCCGAGAAGGAAAACCGCCTCATGGGCTGGGCACGCCGCGGCTATGCGCCCGTGCTGGCGCGCGTCATGGCCGCGCCCGCCGTGGTGCTCACGGCCGCCGCCGTGGCCGTGGCGCTGAGCCTGCTGCTGGCCACGCGCCTGGGCAGCGAGTTCGCGCCCAACCTCAACGAGGGGGACTTCGCCATCCAGGCGCTGCGCATCCCCGGCACCAGCCTTACGCAGTCGCTGGAAATGCAGATGCAGATCGAGAAGGCGCTCAAGAAGGAGTTCCCCGAGATCGACCGCGTGTTCGCGCGCACCGGCACGGCCGAGATCGCCTCCGACCCCATGCCGCCCAACATCTCCGACGGCTACATCATGCTGAAAGCCCGCAGCGAGTGGCCCGACCCGGCGCGCCCGCGCGATGAGCTGCTGGCCGCCGTGCAGGCGTCGGTGGACCGCATCCCGGGCAACAACTACGAGTTCTCCCAGCCCATCCAGCTGCGCTTCAACGAGCTGATCTCGGGCGTGCGCAGCGACGTGGCCGTGAAGATCTTCGGCGACGACATGGCCGTGCTGGAGAAAAGCGCCCAGACCGTGGCCGGCATGCTGCAGCAGATTGCGGGCGCCTCCGAGGTCAAGGTCGAGCAGACCACGGGCCTGCCCATGCTCACCGTGCAGATCGACCGCGAAAAGGCCTCGCGCTACGGCCTGAACATGGGCGATGTGCAGGACGCCATCAGCACCGCCATGGGCGGCACCGAGGCGGGCACGGTATTCCAGGGCGACCGGCGCTTCGACATCCAGGTGCGCCTGCCGGACGCCGTGCGCAACGACCTGCAGGCCCTGAGCCGCCTGCCCATCGCCCTGCCGCGCGGGGCGGACGGGCGCATCGGCTTCGTGCCGCTGTCGGCCGTGGCCACGTTCGAGACCGCGCCCGGCCCCAACCAGGTCAGCCGCGAAGACGGCAAGCGCCGCATCGTGGTCAGCGCCAATGTGCGCGGGCGCGACATGGGCTCCTTCGTGGGCGAGGCACAGCAAAAGCTGCAAGGCCTGACGCTGCCGCCCGGCTACTGGACGCGCTGGGGCGGCACCTTCGAGAACCTGGAGTCGGCCACGCGCCGCCTGCAGATCGTGGTGCCCGTGGCCCTGCTCATGGTCTTCGTGCTGCTGTTCGCCATGTTCGGCAATGTGCGCGACGGGCTGGTGGTCTTCACGGGCATTCCGTTCGCGCTCACGGGCGGCATCCTGGCGCTGTGGCTGCGCGACATACCGCTGTCCATCTCGGCGGCGGTGGGCTTCATCGCGCTGTCGGGCGTGGCCGTGCTCAACGGCCTGGTCATGATCTCCTGGATCAGAACCTTGCGCGAACAGGGTGCCAGCGTGCCCGACGCCGTGACCGAGGGCGCGCTCACCCGGCTGCGCCCCGTGCTGATGACGGCCCTTGTCGCCTCGCTGGGCTTCGTTCCCATGGCCATTGCCACGGGCACGGGCGCCGAGGTGCAGCGTCCGCTGGCCACGGTGGTGATCGGCGGCATCCTGTCGTCCACGCTGCTGACCTTGCTGGTGCTGCCGCTGCTGTACCGGCTGGTACACCGCAACGACCCGTCGGAAGCGGACGCCGCAGGCGCAGTGCCCACGGCATCGGCACCAGCCGCTTAGCACGCCACCCACGCCACCCACGCCCCCCCAAGCCGCCTGGCAGGCCCTGTGGCAGCCAGGCGGCGCGGGGTTTTCTTCATGCCCGGCCGCCTCGGCACCAGGGGCTGGCCGGCTGGCCAAACATCTTTTCCAGTCGATGTGAACGTCGCGCATCAGGCATGGAGCGGCGGCAGGCTCCTGCCTAGAATTTGTCCCACAACAGCAAGGACAACGGGAGGGAGACAAGGCCATGAACAGCCCCGCCAGCGGACAGCACGGCCGTGCCCGCATCGCCGTGGAGAGCCGGTCCATCGACTGCATTCCCGACAGCGAGCGCCATGCGCGGCTCGCCGACCAGGGGCCGTTCTGGTTCCTGGGCAACTTCCACTTCTTCACGCTTTCCATCGGCTTCGTCGGCCCGTCGCTGGGGCTTTCGGCGCCCTGGAGCGCCCTGGCCGGGACGCTGGGCATCATGTTCGGCACGCTGTTCATGGCGCTGCACGGCGCGCAGGGGCCGCAGCTGGGGCTGCCGCAGATGATCCAGTCGCGCGCGCAGTTCGGCTTTCGCGGCGTCACCCTGCCGCTGTGCGCCACGCTGCTGGTGTTCACGGGGTTCAACGTCGTCAACGTCTCGCTCATCATGCAGGGCATGCAGGCCGTGTTCGGCCTGCCGCCAGCGCCCACGGCCTGCGTGGCCGTGGCGGTAGGCGCCTTGCTGGCGGTCTGCGGCCACGATGTGATGCACAGGGCCTTCCGCTGCGCGCTGATGCTGGCGCTGCCGCTGTATGCGCTGGCCACGCTGGCGTTGCTGGCAGGCGTGGGCGAGCCCGCCTTGCACGTTCGGCCGGAGCCATTGCCAGGATTCGCATGGAGCGCCTTTGCCGCGCAGTTCACCATCGCGGCCAGCTACAACATCTCCTATGCGCCCTATGTGTCCGACTATTCGCGCTACCTGCCGGGCCATACCGCGCCCCGGCGCCTGATCGCGGCCATCTTCCTGGGCGCCTCGCTGTCCGGGGCCTGGATGATCGGGCTGGGCGCGTGGATGGCGCAGCGGCTGCAGGCCGGCGACGCGCTGGCGGCGCTGGGACGGATCGGCACCGGCATGTTCCCGGGCGCGGACCGGCTGCTGCCTGCCCTGGCCGTCGTGGCCTTCGTGCCCATCATCGCCCTCAACACCTACAGCGCGGCGCTGACCGTGCTCACGGCGGCGGATTCGCTGGGCGGCCTGCGCCCCACACGCAGCGCACGCAGTACACTCGGTGCACGCATCGGCGCCATCGCCGCCATCAGCGCCACCATCCTCGCGTGCGTGCTGTCCATCCAGGGCAGCGGCGTGGCATTGCTGCACTCCTTCCTGGCGCTGCTGCTGTATTTCCTGGTGCCATGGACGGCGGTCAACCTCGTGGACTATTTCCTGGTGCGCAAGGGCCGCTACGCCATCGCCGATTTCTTCACGCCACAAGGCATCTACGGCGCCTGGGGCTGGCGCGGCATCTGCGCCTATCTGGGCGGCTTTGCGGCCATGGTGCCTTTCTTCCACGTCCACGACGCCACGGACGGCCATGCGGTCTTCGTTGGCTGGGCTGCGCAGCGGCTCGGCGGCGTGGACTTCGCCTGGCTGCCGGGCATTCTCGTGGCCGGCAGCCTTTACTGGGTGCTGGCCCGCAACCTGGATCTGCAGGCCGAGGAGGCCGCCAGTTGCCAGCCGCGGCAGGACAGCCACCCTTTGCATCTCAAGGAGCGCACACCATGACGGAGCACCGCATCCGCATCATCCAGCCCCGTCTGCGCGACGGCGACATTGCCGGCAACCTGGCGATGACGCTGAAGACGATCAGGGCCAGCGCGGGTCAGGCCGACCTGCTGGTCTTTCCCGAAACCTGCATCAGCGGATTTCCCCGGCCCGACAACGTGGCGCAGCTGGCCGAGCCGCTGGACGGCCCCTCGGCCACCGCGCTGCGCGAGGCCGCGCGGCAAGCCGGCGTGGCCGTCGCCATCGGCCTGGCCGAAGCGGACCAGGGCCGTCACTTCAACGCAGGCCTGCTGATCGATGCCGATGGCCAGGTGCTGCTGCACTACCGCAAGACCATGCTCTACGACTCGGACCACGGGGTCTTCGAGGCCGGGGATCGCCAGCCCGTCTGCACATGGCGCGGCCTGCGAGTAGGACTGCTGATCTGCTTCGACATCGAGTTTCCGGTGCCGGCCCGCGCCCTGGGCGTGCAGGGCGTGGACCTGATCGTGCTGATGGACGGGATGATGCACCCCTACGGCCACATCCATCGCCACGCCGTGCCCGTGCGCGCCATGGACAACCAGTGCTACATCGCCATGGCCAACCGCGCCGGTCCCGGCGACAGCTACGCCTTCTGCGGCGAAAGCCAGTTCGCCGATCCCTTCGGCCAGACGCTGGCGCGCATCGCGGGCGATGCCGAGGGCCTGCTGGACGTGCGCCTGGACCCTCTGGCGCCCGGCCGCGCGCGTGCGCAGTACCAGGGGTGACGAGCGCCGAGGCGCCGCAGTGTCTCGGTCATCGCGGTCATCTGTGTCGGTTGTATGACAGCAATGTCACCATCCTGTGGGGCTGGTGTGGGCACGTGATTTCTACATTGGAGTCCTCTCCTCGGCGTTCCGCATCGCGGGGCGTGGGGAGAACGAATTACCAACGTGCCTGAAAGGAATCACATCATGTCGCAACGCCGCTTCACCCCCGCCACCCTCATCGCCGGCCTGGCCGCATCGGCAGCGCTGCTGCTGCCCGGCATGGCATCGGCGGCCGGATACATCCACCCGGCCAACAACGAGGCGGGCGCCGTCGTCCACCCCGAGCATTTCAAGAGCAGCAAGACACGCGCCCAGGTGATTGCCGACGCCGAGGCAGCCGTGCGCCAGGGCGGCACCTCGCGCTTCAATGCCAGCGTCTATCCGGCTCCCGCACCGCAGACCGGCGCGGGCAAGACACGCCAGGAAGTGATCAATGAACTGATCAACGAAACGCCCGCCCAGCGCGATGCACGCCAGCGCGCCATGGGTGGCTGATGCGCAGGCGGGGCCCGTGCCCCGCAGGTGCCGGATCAATGCAAACCCGACGCGCCGCCTGGCTACGAGCCTGCGGCGCGTTCCGCTTCCTCGGCATCATGGGCGCGCGCAATGGCCAGGATCACGTCGCGCGCCAGCCGGCGCTTGGGCACGGGAAGGCGCAGGTAGATCTTGAACAGCTCGTTGTCCTCGTAGCCCAGGCCTGCGGACCAGGTGCTCTTGGGTTCGCGCACCTCGCGAACCTGCTGCGGCGAGCGCAGGAACTCCTCCAGCGGCACCTGCAGCCAGTCGGCCAGCGCAGCGAGTTTCTTGGCGTTGGGCATGGTCTTGCCGACCAGCCAAAGGCGCACGCCGTGCTGGGACATGGGCTTGCCCCAGAAACGGGAATTGAACTCGTGCTCCAGCACGGCAGGCCTGGCTTCATAGCCCTGGGCCTGCATTGAATCACGTAATTTTTGAGCAAACCGCTGCTTTGCATCCTGCATGCGCGAACGCTATGGGATTGGTCTGATTGAGATGTGAGTATTGATAAAAATCACATCTCTTTTTGATTGATAGTTAATATCAACCATCGATCTGGAAATCACATGCACGGGGGAGCAAATGCGTTGGCAACGAGTGTGGCTGCTGCCCTCGAGCCTTGTACTGGTGCTGGGCGGTTGCGGCGGTGACGACGGTGATGTGCTGGCGGTCCAGGCCGCATCCTGGGGCGGTGCATCGGGGGTCTCGATAGGCCAGGTGCTGCAGGAGAGGAACGCATGCGCGCGCAGTGCATGGCGCAGCGTGGGCGATGGAAGCGGCGGGCGCATCGTCGAGTACACCTGCGAGAGATCAGGCACGCATGGATACCTGCAGCTGCGTCTGCGCCAGGATGCCGAGCAGCTGCAGCAAGCGGCCGATGGCGAGCAGGCGCGGTTCGAGGCCCGGCTGCGCGGCGGCTGGCGCGAATTGCTGATGCTGGAGCGCCAGCGCCAGGAGATGCTGGGCCGCCATCGGCTTGAGGCGCAGAAGGACACGGAACGCATGCGCCTGCACCTGGAAGACCTGCGCATGCTGGAGGAAATGACAGACTGCCGCAGCTTCCGTCCGCAAGGGCTGGGCGCCGAAGCAGCTCCGCAGCGGCTGGTGCTGGCCGCCGACGCTTGCGTGCGTTCCGGGCGCCCCGCCGAGCCGGTCTACGCACGCGAACGCAAGCAGACGCTGGAGCGCATGCGCGCAGCCCTGCCGCGCTACGACGAAGCCCGGCTGGGGCGCGAGGCGGCTCTGCGGGCACTGGAGCGCACGCTAGAGCAGCAGGAGGCGGCGCTGCGCAGACTGGAGGAGGACCGGCCCGAGACAGGGGAGCGCATCCGCAGATCCCTGGCCGAGCGGCTGGAGGCAATGCGCCTGCGGCTGAACCAGGTCGGCCGTGTGCGCGAACTCACGCGCTGGGGCGTGGCCGGCGCGCGCGTGGCCTACCTGGACACCGCCTTGGCGATGGAATGCGGCATGCGCACCCTGTCCCATGCCGTACCACTGGAGGCCATGATCGAAGACCTGGCGGAGGACCTGGCCGTGCCCCGGCAGGAGGCTGCGCTGGCCCGCGCGCTCGATGGGCTGTGGCTGCGCTGCCTGCAGCAGCCGTGACCAGCGGGTTGCACCGCGCCCGTTGCACGTCGCCCGTTGCACGGCGCCTCAGAATCTCGGCAGTTCCGGGTGTGAGATCTGGCCGCCGCGCACCAGCATCTTTCCGTACTCGGCGCAGCGGTTGAGCGTGGGAATCACCTTGCCGGGGTTGAGCAGGGCCTGCGGGTCGAAGGCGGCCTTGAGCGCGAACATCTGGTCGTTCTCGGCCGTGGTGAACTGGGTGCACATGGAGTTGAGCTTTTCCACGCCCACGCCATGCTCGCCCGTGACCGTGCCGCCCATGGCCACGCTGGTCTCCAGGATGTCGGCGCCGAACAGCTCGCAGCGGTGCAGCTCGTCGGGGTCGTTGGCATCGAACAGGATCAGCGGGTGCAGGTTGCCGTCGCCCGCGTGGAAGACGTTGGCGCAGCGCAGGCCGTATTTCTTTTCCATCTCCTGGATGGCCAGCAGGATGTCGGCCAGGCGCTTGCGCGGGATGGTGGAGTCCATGCACATGTAGTCGGGGCTGATGCGCCCGCTGGCGGGAAAGGCGTTCTTGCGCCCGCTCCAGAAGCGCAGGCGCTCGGCCTCGCTTTCGCTCACCGTGATGGCCGTGGCCCCGGCGCCGCGCAGCACCTCGCTCATGTGGGCGATCTCTTCCTCGACTTCCTCGGGCGTGCCGTCGCTCTCGCACAGCAGGATGGCCTCGGCCGTGAGGTCGTAGCCGGCCTTGACGAAGTCCTCGACGGCGGCCGTCATGGGCTTGTCCATCATCTCCAGCCCGGCCGGGATGATGCCGGCCGCGATCACGGCGGCCACGGCGTCGCCGGCCTTGCGCACGTCGTCGAAGCTGGCCATGATGCAGCGCGCCAGCTGGGGCTTGGGGATCAGGCGCACGGTGACTTCGGTGGTCACGGCCAGCATGCCCTCGCTGCCGACCAGGATGGCCAGCAGGTCGAAGCCCGGCGTGTCCAGCGCCGTGGAGCCGAACTCCACCGGCTCGCCCTCCACGGTGAAGCCGCGCACCTTGAGCACGTTGTGCACCGTCAGCCCGTACTTGAGGCAGTGCACGCCGCCCGAGTTCTCGGCCACGTTGCCGCCGATGGTGCAGGCGATCTGGCTGCTGGGATCGGGCGCGTAGTACAGGCCGAAGGGCGCGGCGGCTTCGCTGATGGCCAGGTTGCGCACGCCGCACTGCACCACGGCCGTCCGGCTGGCCGCATCGACCTGCAGGATCTTGTTGAACTTGGCCAGCGACAGCGTCACGCCCATGGGATGGGGCAAGGCACCGCCCGACAGCCCGGTGCCCGCGCCACGCGCGATCACGGGCACCTGGATGGCGTGGCAGGCTCGCAGCACGGCCTGGACCTGGACCTCGGTCTCGGGCAGGCAGACCACCAGCGGGCGCTGGCGGTAGGCCGTGAGGCCGTCGCATTCATAGGGTGTGGTGTCCTCGGCATTCCACAGCAGGGCGTGGGCGGGCACATGGCGGGCCAGCGCGGCCACGACCTCGGCCTGGCGCCGTGCGCGCTCGGAGGTTGCAGGCTGTCGATGGGCGGCATCGGCGGCGGCCGACGCCATGGCGCCGGGAGCGGGGCTGGCTGGGGAGCTGGCGGGAGTCATGGAGCCTGACTTTAGGCGATGCCGCCGTCTTTGTGCAGCGGGGCTGCGCTGATGTTTATTGCAACGGCGCGTGAAATCCGTGAAATCCGCGAAATCAGTTATGGGCGCCTCAGCAGGCCATCGCCCTCTTCAACCATTCAGCAAAGGCCGCGCATTCCCAGCGGTCCATCGTTCCGGTGCGCCAGCACAGGTAGTGGGCATGGGGGCTGGCCGTGTCCACGTCGAACAGACGCACCAGGGTGCCGTTGTCCAGCCAGGGCGCGCCCAGCTTGTGGCGCACCAGGGCGATGCCCATGCCGGCCGAGGCCGCGTCGCACATCAGGCCGATGTCGTTGAACTGCGAGCCCTCGTGCGGCTCGGGCCAGTCCAGGCCGGTGGCGCCGAACCAGGTGCGCCAGGGCTCCAGCGGGCTGCGCAGCAGGGGCATGCCTTCCAGGTCCTGGGGCTGCTCGAAGGGGCCGTGCTCGCGGATGAAGGCCGGCGAGGCCAGCGGCGTGACCACGTCGCGCGCCAGCTCGATGTGCTCCACATCGGCATAGTGGCCGGGGCCGAAGCGCACCATCAGGTCGGCATCCTCGGCCACCACGTCCAGCAGCGGGATGGAGACCTGCAGGGCGATGTCGATCTCGGGATAGGTTTCCGTGAACTGGCGCAGGCGCGGGATCAGGATCACGCGCGCAAACGTGGGCGTGACGGCGAGCTTGAGCCTGCGACGGCCCGGCGCCGTCACCTCGCCCGGAAAGCGCTGCAGCGCGCCCAGGCCCTCGCGCACGTGGGACAGATAGGCGCTGCCTTCGGTGGTGAGCGAAAAGTCCGAGCGGCCAAACAGCCGCGTGCCCAGGATCTGCTCGAGCTGGCGCACGCGGTGGCTGACGGCGCTGGGCGTGACGCACAGCTCCTCGGCCGTCTGCGTCACGCTGCGCAGCCGCGCCAGCGCCTCGAAAGTGAGCAGGCACTGTATGGGCGGGATGCGGCGGGCGCCGCTGCCGGGCGGGGCAAAGCCGCTGCCGGCGGCAAGGGTCACGTTCGCCATGGGCGGCCGGGAGCCGGCTTCAGCGGAAGACCACGGTCTTGTGACCGTTGAGGATGACGCGGTGCTCGCTGTGCCACTTGACGGCGCGGGCCAGCACCTGGCTCTCGGTGTCGCGGCCGCGGGCCGTGAGGTCCTCCACGGTGTCGGTGTGGTCGGCGCGGGCCACGTCCTGCTCGATGATCGGGCCTTCGTCCAGGTCGGCCGTCACATAGTGGGCCGTGGCGCCGATCAGCTTCACGCCGCGGTCATGGGCCTGGTAGTAGGGCTTGGCGCCCTTGAAGCTGGGCAGGAAGCTGTGGTGGATATTGATCGCGCGGCCCGCCAGCTTGGTGCACAGGTCGTTGGACAGCACCTGCATGTAGCGCGCCAGCACCACGAGCTCGGCGCCTTCGGCCTCGATGATCTCGAACTGCTTTGCCTCGGCCTGGGCCTTGGTGGCAGCCGTGACGGGGATGTGGTGGAAGGGGATGTTGTAGCTGGCCGCCAGCTGGTAGAACTCGCGGTGGTTGCTGATGATGGCGCGGATGTCCACCGGCAGCAGGCCGCTCTTCCAGCGAAACAGCAGGTCGTTGAGGCAGTGGCCTTCCTTGCTGACCATGAGCACGGTCTTCATGGCTTCGGCCTTGGTGTGCAGGCGCCACTTCATCTGGTACTGGCCGCCCAGGTCGGCCAGGGCCGCCCTCAGAGCCGCGGGATCGCAGCCGTTGCAGGCAAATTGCACGCGCATGAAGAACAGTCCGGTGGCCGGGTCGTTATACTGCGCGGCCTCTTCGATGTTGCCGCCTTGCTCGAGCAGAAAGCCCGAGACGGCATGTACCAGACCGAGCCGGTCGGGGCACGAAAGGGTAAGAATATAGGCTTGGGTCATAGCGGCGCAATTGTCGCAGCATGGACACGACCCTGCGCAAGTCACACGTTCTGGGAACGTTCTGAGGAACCACATGCAAGATCAGGGAGAGCAGCCCCGAATACCGCTCTGGGGCGCAATGACCCTGTACGTGTGCGCAGGTCTGCTGTGGCTCTGGGGCGTGGAATGGCTGCTGGCGCACCTGCAGATTCCGCCCGAGGCGGCGGCGCAGCGGCGCATGCTGTCCTCGGTGACCCTGGTGCTGGTCACGGCAGTGGGCGGCGGCTGGCTGCTGTGGCGCATGCGCCGTGGAGAGCGCACTGCCCATGCCGCGATGGCCGCCGGGCGGGAGGCCGACGAACGCCAGCGCCTGGCCACCGCCGTGGTGGACAACACCATGGAGGGCGTGGTCGTCACCGACGCGCGCAGCCGCATCCTCTCGGTCAACAGCGCCTTCACGCGGCTGCTGGGCTATACCGAGCAGGAGATGCTGGGCAAGACCCCGCGCATGTTCAAGTCCGGCCGCCATGACAAGGCCTTCTACGAGGCCATGTGGGACAGCATGCAGGCCACGGGCCACTGGCAGGGCGAGATCTGGAACCGCCGCAAGAACGGCGAGGTCTTCCCCGAGCGCATGTCGCTCAGCGCCGTCAAGGACGCACAGGGCAAGGTCACGCACTACGTGTGCATGTTCACCGACATCTCGGCCGAGAAGGCGCGCGAGGCCCAGCTCGAATTCCTGGCCCACCGCGACATGCTCACCGGCCTGCCCAACAGCGTGCGCTTCACAGCGCTGCTGGAAGACGCCGTGGCCGAGGCGGCCGCCGAGCAGGGCACGCTGGCCGTGATGCTGCTGAACATCGATCGCTTCAAGGACGTCAACGACAGCTACGGCCACGCCATTGGCGACCAGGTGCTGCGCCACATCGCCGCCCGCGTGCACGACTCCCTGGGACCCCAGGACCTCATAGGCCGCATGGCCGGTGACGAACTGGCCGTGCTGTGCAAGGGCATGAGCGAGCGCGGCGACGCCATCGCCCGCGCACGGCAACTGATCGCGGCGGCCGGCCAGCCCTGGAGCTCGCCGGACGGCCTGTCCGTCATGGCCGGTGTCAGCGTGGGCATCTGCATGTATCCCTCCCACGCCGGCAATGCCCAGGACCTGCTGCAGGGCGCGCATGCCGCCGTCTACGGCGCCAAGTCGCGCAGCGGCCGTGCCTGGTGCTTCTTCGAGGAAGACATGACCTCGGCCGCGCGCGAGCGGCTGGCCATGGAGGCACGGCTGCGGCAGGCCATAGACCTGGGCCACCTGCGCCTGTACTTCCAGCCCCAGATCGACCTGGCCACGGGCCGCCTGGTGGGCGCCGAGGCCCTGGTGCGCTGGCTGGACCCGGACGAGGGCCTCATCTCCCCGGCACGCTTCATTCCCGTGGCCGAAAGCTCGGGCGTCATCGGCGCGCTGGGCCTGTGGGTGCTGCGCGAGGCCTGCGCCCAGGGCCAGCGCTGGCGCGATCAGGGCCTGCCCGAGATGACCATCGCGGTCAATGTCTCGCTGCACCAGTTCCTGCTGACCGACATTGCCGGCGCCACCGCCGACGCACTGGCCGCCACGGGCTTCGCCCCGCACTGCCTGGAACTGGAGATCACCGAAAGCGCCCTGGCCGAGCGCCCCGAGGAGGCCCTGGCCGTCATGCGCCGCCTGCGCGCCCAGGGCCTGCGGCTGGCCATCGACGACTTCGGCACCGGCTATTCCTCGCTGGCCCACCTCAAGCGCTTTCCGCTGGACCTGCTCAAGATCGACCAGGGCTTCATCCGCGATATCCCGCACAGCGCGGACGACATGGCCATCAGCGGATCGGTGATCGCGCTGGGGCATGCCATGGGGCTCAAGGTTCTGGCCGAGGGCGTGGAGACGGCCGAGCAACTGGCATTCCTGCGCGGCAAGGGGTGCGACTTCTTCCAGGGCTATCTGTGCAGCAAGCCCTTGCCCGCACAGGCGTTTGGGGAGTGGGTGTCGGACAACCAGGGCATGTGGGCCGTGCAGGGCTGATCGCCCGATGCACGGCGGGCCAAGGCCCGGCCCCTGCTCCACCACTCAGGCCAGGGGACCCGGGCGGATCGACGGCAACTCAGGCCAACGCCTCCGCCGGCCCAAAGAATTCATAGCGGACCTGCCCTTCCGGCACCCCCAACACCCGCAGCGACTCCTTCACCGACCGCATGAACGGCCGCGGTCCCAGGAAATACACATCGGCATCCACTGAAGGCAGCCACTCACCCAACTGCCGGGCGGTCAGCAGTCCCTGCGCATCGGCCTCATCGCCCTCCTCCACCCGGTCATAGCAGTAGTACCGGCTGAGCTGCGGATGCACTGCGGCCAGCGCATCCACACGTTCACGGAAGGCATGAACACCGCGCTCACGCGCGCAGTGGATGAAGACCACGGGACGCTTGCTGGGCAAGGCCGCATCCAGCATGGGCAGGGTCGGCGTGATGCCCACGCCGCCGCTGATCAGCACCAGCGGACGCTCGCCGGGCTGCAGCGTGAAGTGGCCTGCGGGCGGGAACAGCTGCAGCGTGTCGCCGACGCGGACCCGGTCGTGCAGGAAGCTGGAGACCTTGCCACCTGCCTCGCGCTTGACGCTGATGCGCAGGCTGCGGCCATCGGCGGGCGCGGACAGCGAGTAGTTGCGCCGCTGCTCCTGGCCGTCTACCACCAGGCGCAGGCCGATGTACTGGCCGGGCTGGTGGGCGATCACGGGGCCGCCATCGGCCGGCACCAGGTAGAACGAGGTGATCTCGGCGCTTTCCGCCACCTTGTCCTCGACCACGAAGGCACGCTCGCCGCGCCAGCCGCCTTCGGTCGCCGCCGTGCGGTCATAGGCCTGGCGTTCGGCGCCGATCAGGATGTCGGCCAGCTGCTGGTAGGCGGCGCCCCAGGCATCGATGACCTCGTCGGTGGCGATCTCGGCGCCCAGCACTTCGCGGATGGCGCGCAGCAGGCAGGTGCCGACGATGGGGTAGTGCTCGGGCTGCACCTGCAGCGCAACATGCTTGTTGATGATCTGCGCGGGCAGATCGCCCAGGGCTTCGAGCCGGTCGATGTGCTTGGCATACATCAGCACGCTATAGGCCAGGGCACGCGGCTGGGCACCGCTTTGCTGGTGGGCCATGTTGAACAGGGCGCGCACCTCCGGGTACTCGCCCAGCATGGTCTGGTAGAAGTGGGTGATCAAAGCCTCGCCGCCGGTTTCAAGCAGCGGGACGGTGGATTGGACGATGGCACGTTGGCGGTCGGTCAGCACGGGAAACTCCTTGGGTACGGGGACGGGCATGCCCGGTGCGATGCTGGGCATGCCTTGACAAAGGCAAGTGCCGTGCCAGGGCTGCAGCCCTTTCAGAACAAGGGTTTGGCGTTTCATGCGTCAATATGACCTTCGTCAAAACGAGTCTTTTTGACAGCGATCGCAGTCTTTATGACCACCTCCACCGCCCTGCATGCCCTGACCCCTCTGGTGGCCGACCTGGCCCAGGACCTGCCCGAGCGCGAGCGCTTTCGCCGCCTGCTGGCAGCGCTGCGCGCCGTGCTGCCGGCCGATGCCGCCGCCCTGCTGCGGCTGGAGGGCGAGTGGCTGCGGCCCGTGGCCATCGATGGCCTGGTGCCCGATGCGCTGGGCCGGCGCTTTCGCATTGCCGAGCACCCGCGCTTCGCCCAGCTGCTGGCGGCGGGCCAGGCCATGCGCTTTGCGCCCGACAGCCCGCTGCCCGATCCCTATGACGGCCTGGTGGCCCAGGGCCACGGGCCGCTGGAGGTCCACGACTGCATGGGCTGCGTGCTGCAGACGGGCGGCCTGCCCTGGGGCCTTCTCACGCTGGACGCGCTGGACCCCGGGCGCTTTGCCGACCCGGCCGCGCTGGCGGCGCTGCAGGCCTTCAGCAACCTGGCGGCGGCCACCGTGACCACGGCCGAGCGGCTGCGCCGGTTGGCACGCAGTGCGCGCGCCCTGCCCGCGTCCGGCGCCGCCCCGGGGGGCGATTCATCGCGTCCGCTGATCGGCCAGAGCCCGGCCATGCGCGCGCTGCAAAAGGACATCGCCCTGGTCGCGGCCAGCGACCTCAATGTGCTGATCACGGGCGAGACCGGCACGGGCAAGGAACTGGTGGCCCAGGCCGTGCATGCGCAGTCGGCGCGTGCAGGCCGGGCGCTGGTCAGCATCAACTGCGCGGCCCTGCCCGACAACCTGGTCGAAAGCGAGCTGTTCGGCCATGTGCGCGGCGCCTTCACGGGTGCGCTGTCCGAGCGCAGCGGCAAGTTCGAGCAGGCCGACCAGGGCACGCTGTTCCTGGACGAGGTGGGCGAGCTGTCCCTGCCCGTGCAGGCCAAGCTGCTGCGCGTGCTGCAAAGCGGCCAGCTGCAGCGCCTGGGCTCGGACCGCGAGCACCATGTGGACGTGCGCGTGATCGCCGCCACCAACCGCGACCTGGCCGCCGAGGTGGCGGCGGGCCGCATGCGCGCCGATTTCTTCCACCGCCTGAGCGTCTACCCGCTGCGCGTGCCCGCGCTGCGCGAGCGCGACAGCGACGTGCTGATGCTGGCCGGCTTCTTCCTCGAGGAAAACCGTTCGCGCCTGGGCCTTGGCGGCCTACGCCTGCACCCGGCCGCGCAATCGGCCTTGCTGGCCCAGGACTGGCCCGGCAATGTCCGGGAGCTGGAGCACCTCATCAGCCGCGGCGTGCTGCGGGCGCTGAGCCGTGCGCCCTCCGCCGCTCCAGCCGGTGGCCGGGCTCGCATGGTCACGCTGGGCCAGGCCGATCTCCGGGATGACGCGCAGCCCCCGGCGACGGCCACCCCGTCCCTGACTGTCCCACAGGCCGCATCGCCCGGCGCCAGCCCCCAAGGCCTGCGCGAAGCCGTGGAGAGCTACGAGCGCCATCTGATCGACGCCAGCCTGCAGCGCCACCACGGCAGCTGGGCCGCCGCCGCACGCGAGCTGCAGATGGACCGCGCCAACCTGCAGCGGCTGGCGCGGCGGCTGGGACTGGTCAGGCAGGACGCCTGAGCGACATCAGCCACCCATACCCGCTCACCAGCAACACCCCGGCCAGCACCATCAGTGCCCCGGCCAGGAAGTTGGGCTCGATGGGCTCGCTGAGCAGCCAGGCACCGAAGACCACGCCGAAGATGGGCGTCATGAAGGAGAACACGCCCAGGCGCGAGGCCAGGTATTGCGTGAGCAGCCAGAACCAGACCAGGAAGCTAACGAAGCAGACCAGCACGGACTGGAAGGCCAGGCCGGCCCAGGCCAGCGGCGTGGGCTCGAAGCGGGTCTGGCCCAGCAGGAAGGCGGCGGGCAGCAGCAGCGCAAAGCCGGTGGCCAGTTGGTAGAGCAGGGTCTGCGCGGCGGGCAGCGATGCCAGCCGCGTGGTGCGGATGGCCACCGTGGTGGCGCCCCAGGCCACGCCGGCGGCCAGCGCCAGCAGGTCGCCCAGCAGCATGGCGGCGCCTGCTGCCTTCGAAGGCTTGCCGCCGCCCAGGAAGGCCAGCGCTATGCCGGCAAAGGCCAGTGCGATGCCCAGCCATTGCAGCGGCGCCAGGCGCTCCGAGGGCAGCTTCCAGTGCAGGCCCAGCGCCGCGAACACGGGAGCGGAATACAGGAAGACCACCACATGGGCGGCCGAGGTGTGGTTGATGCTCTCGCCCACCAGCAGGAATTCCAGCGCAAACAGCGTGCCCACGGCCAGGCCCGGGCGCCAGCTGCCGTCGCCCCACTGCACGCGCATGCCGCGCCAGCGCATGAACAGCCACACCAGCACGGCGCCCACGCCCGAGCGCAGCGCGATCTGCAGCGTGGGCGCAATGGCATCGGCCGTGGCCTTGAGCAGGATCTGCTGCAGGCTCCAGATCAAGCACAGCATGAGCATCAGCGCGGCGGCGCGCGCGTCCAGCGGTTTGCGTGAATCCACGGCATATCCCTTTCAACGACCGTAAAAAAGCCGGCCCGCAGGCCGGCTTTGCATCAAGCGGGGGCTGGCCCGGCCAGCGGGCCGGCCATCACTTGATGCCCAGCAGTTCCACCTCGAAATTCAGCGTGGCGTTGGGCGGGATCACGCTGCCCGCGCCACGGCTGCCGTAGGCGATGGAGGGCGGGCAGGTCAGCTTGGCCTTGCCGCCGACCTTCATCTTCTGCACGCCTTCGGTCCAGCAGGGAATCACGCCGGTCAAGGGGAACTCGATGGGCTGGCCGCGCGTGATGGAGCTGTCGAAGTCCTTGCCCGTGTCGGGGAAGTAGCCGCGGTAGTGCACGCGCACCGTGTCGCTGGCCTTGGGGCTGGCGCCCGTGCCTTCCTTGAGGCTTTCATAGACCAGGCCGCTGGCCGTGGTGACGGGCTCGGCCGCATGGGCCGCCACGCCGGTCAGTGCGGCGAGCATCAGGCCGCAGGAGGCGGCCAGGGTGGTGAGGGTCTTGTTCATGAGGGTTCTTTCAATGCAATGTTTGCAGCGGGTTCACGCCTTGGCGGGGACACCAATGTCGTCAAGGGCCTTGGCGATGTGGCCGACGGTGCGGTCCACGTTGTGCCATTTTTCCAGGCCGAACAGGCCGATGCGGAAGGTCTTGAAGTCCGGGCCTTCGTCGCACTGCAGGGGCACGCCCGAGGCGGTCTGCAGGCCGGCCTCCATGAACTTCTTGCCGCTCTGGATGCCAGGGTCGGTGGTGTAGCTGACGACCACGCCGGGGGCCTTCCAGCCTTCGGCCGCCACGCTGGGAAAGCCGCGCGACTCCAGCAGGGCGCGCACCTTGGCGCCCAGGGCGATCTGCTCGTCGCGCACCTTGGCGAAGCCGTAGGCACGCGTCTCCAGCATCACGTCGCGCAGGCGGACCAGGGCGTCGGTGGGCATGGTGGTGTGGTAGGCGTGCTGGCCTTTTTCGTAGCCCTCGGCGATCTGCATCCACTTCTTGAGGTCGCAGGAGAAGCTGGAGCTTTGCGTGTGCTCGATGGCTTCGCGCGCACGCTGCGAGAGCATGACCATGGCGCAGCACGGCGAGCTGCTCCAGCCCTTTTGCGGCGCGCTGATCAGTACGTCCACGCCGGTCTTTTCCATGTCCACCCACATGGCGCCCGAGGCCACGCAGTCCAGCACGAAGAGCGCGCCCACCTCGTGCGCGGCATCGGCCACGGCGCGCAGGTAGCTGTCGCTGAGGATGATGCCGCTGGCCGTCTCCACATGGGGCGCGAACACGACCTTGGGTTTTTCAGTGCGGATGGCGGCGGCCACGTCCTCGGCCGCGCAGGGCGCCCAGGGGTCCTGGCTGCCCGGTCCCTGGCGACGCGCCTTGCAGACCACGGCGCCACCGCCCAGGCCGCCTTCCTCGAAGATCTGGGTCCAGCGGTAGCTGAACCAGCCGTTGCGCACGATGAGCACCTTTTCGCGGTTGGCGAACTGGCGCGCCACGGCCTCCATGCCGAAGGTGCCGCTGCCCGGCACCAGCACGGCCGTGTGGGCGTGGTAGACCTCCTGCAGCGTGGTGAGGATGTCCTGCATCACGCCCGCGAAGCGCTTGGACATGTGGTTGAGCGCGCGGTCGGTGTAGACCACCGAGAATTCGAGCAGGCCGTCGGGATCGATATCGGGCAGAAGTCCGGGCATGGGGAGTCTCCAGAGGCAGCGGGGCCTGCACGGCAGGCCCGCCATCATGTTCGTCGGAAAGGCGGCCAGCTTAGCATGCCGTCCGTGGCGTTTTCAGGGCCTACCAGGTGTCCACGAAGCCGGCTTGGGCAGGCGCAACGCGCGCCCCTGCCAGGCCGCGCGACAGCCAGGCGCGCGTGTCGGCGGGGTCGATGACGGCGTCGATCTCCAGCGTGCCGGCCATGTGCATGGCCTCGCCGTGGGCGTACTGCTGGGCCAGCAGCCGGTCGAACAGGGCGTTGCGTTCGGCGCCCTCGGGCAGGGCCTCCAGTTCCTTGCGAAAGCCCAGGCGCACGGCGCCTTCCAGGCCCATGGCACCGAACTCGCCCGTGGGCCAGGCCACGTTGAACACCGGCGCATGGAAGCTGCCGGCCGTCATGCCCATGGCCCCCAGGCCGTAGCCCTTGCGCAGCACCACGCTGAAATACGGCACGCGCAGCTTGGCCGCCGTGACGAACAGGCGGCTGACATGGCGCACCTGGGCCGTCTTCTCGATCTCGGGGCCGACCATGAAGCCGGGCGTGTCCACCAGGCTCACGATGGGCAGGCCATGGGCATTGCACAGCTGCATGAAGCGCGCGGCCTTGTCGGCCGCATCGGCGTCGATGGCGCCGCCCAGGTGGGAGGGGTTGTTGGCCATCAGCCCCACGGGCCGGCCTTCGATGCGCGCCAGCGCCGTGTGGATGCCTGCGCCAAAGCCCGTGCGCAGCATCAGCAGGCTGCCTTCGTCCACCAGATGAGCCATGGCCGCACGCGTGTCGTAGGCACGCAGCCGGTTCTCGGGCACCACATGGCGCAGGGCGCGCGTGTCGGGCGCGGTCCACTCCGTGGTGCGGCCCTGGAAGAAGGACAGGTAGTGGCGCGCGGCGGCCACGGCTTCGGCCTCGTCCTCGACCAGCACGTCGATCACGCCATTGGCATGCTGCACGCTGCTGGAACCGATCTGCTCGGGCCGGAAGACGCCCAGCCCGCCGCCCTCGATCATGGCCGGCCCTCCCATGCCGATGCAGCTGGCGCGCGTGGCGATGATCACGTCGCTGCAGCCCAGCAAGGCCGCGTTGCCCGCGAAGCAGCGGCCATGGGTGATGCCGATCACGGGCACCTGGCCCGACAGCGCCGCATAGGCCGCAAAGGTGTGCACATGCAGGCCCGCGACCACGGGCGTGTCGGTGTCGCCGGGCCGCCCGCCGCCGCCTTCGGCGAACAGCACCACGGGCAGCTTCTGGGCCAGCGCAATGCCCAGCATGCGGTCGGTCTTGGCATGGTTGCGCGCGCCCTGGGTGCCCGCCAGCACGGTGGCGTCGTAAGACATGACGACGGCGCGCGAGCGCTCCTGGCCGAACTGCGCGCCGTTGATGGAGCCCATGCCCGTGACCATGCCGTCGGCCGGCGTGTTGGCGATCAGGTCGTCCATGCTGCGCCGGCGCGTCTGCGCGGCAATGGCCAGCGCACCGTATTCGATGAAGCTGCCCTCATCGCAAAGATCGGCGATGTTCTCGCGCGCGCTGCGGCTGCCCTGGGCATGGCGTTTGGCCATGGCCTCGGGCCGGGCAGCATCGCGCGTGAAGGCATGGCGGTCGATGACGCGCTGCAGGTCGGCGCGGATGTGGTCCGGGTCCTGGGCGATCTGCTGCGCGCGTGCGCCGGCCTGCACGCCTTCGGCGGCGGCCAGCACCAGCAGGGGTTGGTCCTGGGCCACATAGGCACCAGCCTCGGCCAGCAGTCGGGTGATGGTGCCGGCCTGCGGCGCCAGCAGAACATGCTCCATCTTCATGGCTTCGAGCACGCCCAGCTCGGCGCCTGCAGCCACGGCATCGCCCACGGCCACGCTCCACTGCACGATGCGTGCAGGCATGGGGGCCGTGATGGCGCCTTGGGGGACGGGCGCGCCAGTAGCCTCGGCCGACATCGGCACATCGGCGGCCACAGCCGTGCGGCGCGCGCCTTCGGCCAGCGCCTGGGCGTCCGCCACCAATTCGGGAAGTGCCTCTTCAAGCCAGCGTGTGTGCACGGCCTGCGATGCCATCTCGGGCCGCCGGGCCAGCGCCTGCAGCAGCGGCAGGTTGGTGGCCAGCCCGTCGATGCGGCATTCGTCCAGTGCGCGACGTGCGCGGCGAAGCACGTCTTCAAAGCGCGGCCCGCTGCTGTGCACGATGAGCTTGGCCAGCAGCGTGTCGTAGTGCGGCGAGGGGCTGGCGCCCGCCACTGCATGCGTGTCGATGCGGATGCCGGGCCCGGCCGGCCACTGCAGTGCTCCTATGCGCCCGCTGCCGGGGCGCGACTGGCCTGCGGCATCCAGCGTCTCGGCATTGATGCGCCACTGCATGGCATAGCCGCGCGGCGCGGGCGGTGTCCTGGCATCCAGGCCCAGCTCGCCCAGGTGATCGCCGGCCGCAATGCGGATCTGGGCCTGCACCAGGTCGATGCCGAAGACTTCCTCGGTGATGGTGTGCTCCACCTGCAGGCGCGGGTTGGCCTCGATGAAGACATAGGGCAGGGAGTCGGAGGCGGCATCGACCAGGAATTCGAAGGTGCCCAGGCTCTCGTAGCCGATCTCGGCGGCCATGCGCAGCGCGTCGCGCGTGATGCGCTCGCGCAGCGGCTGCGCCAGGCAGGGGCTGGGCGCGATCTCGACCAGCTTCTGGAAGCGCCGCTGCAGCGTGCATTCCCGTTCGCCCAGCGCGATGGGGCCTGCGCCGCCGTCGCCCAGGATCTGCACCTCGATATGGCGTGCGCCCGTCATCAGCCGCTCCACATAGACGCCGTCCACGCCGAAGGCGGCGCGCGCCTCGCTGCGGCAGCGCTCATAGGCGGCAGGCAGGTCCTCGGCGCGCGCCACGGCACGCATGCCGCGCCCGCCGCCGCCGCCGATGGCCTTGACCATGATGCCGCTGGCGCCCCCGGCCTGCTGCGCCTCGAAGAAGGCCTGGGCCTGTTCCAGCGTGACAGCCTCGCTGCTGCCCGGCATCAGCGGCACGCCGCAGCGGCGTGCCAGATCGCGCGCGCGGGCCTTGTCGCCCAGCAGCGCCAGATGGGCGGGTGCAGGGCCGATGAAGCGCAGTCCCGCATCGGCGCAGGCCTGCGCAAAGCCCGCGTTCTCGCTGAGAAAGCCGTAGCCCGGATGGATGCCGTCGCAGCCGTGCTCGCGCGCAATGCGCAGCAGGTGGGCGCCGTCCAGGTAGGCCGAGGGACCGCTGGCGTCCAGGGGCACGGCTGCATCGGCAGCGGATACATGGGGCGCCTGCGCATCGTCTGCGGCAAAGACGGCCAGGCTCGGCACATCCAGCTCGCGCAGCGCACGCACGATGCGCAGCGCGATCTCGCCGCGGTTGGCAATCAGGATCTTCTGGAACATGGGTAAAAGGTCCGGTATCAATGGTCAACAGCGTTTGCAACTGGCGCCCTCAAATGCAAGGGGCACCGAGGAAGGGCCGCCCCGCACCGAAGGTGTCGTCCCCCTCCACCGCGAAGCGGGTAGAGAGGGGGAAGGCGCGAAGCGACTCAGGGGGTGTCTTTCAACATCCTGCGCAGCACTTTGCCCGCGCCGGTGGCGGGCAGCGCCTCGATGAAACGCACCTCGCGCGGCGCCTTGTAGCTGGCCATGTTCTCGCGCGACCACTGCACCAGGTCCTCGGCCGCGATCTGCTGGCCCGGCCGCGTGACGATGAAGGCGCGCACGACCTCGCCCTTTTGCGGGTCGGGCACACCGATCACGGCGGCCTGGGCCACGGCCGGATGCTTGATGAGGATGGCTTCCACCTCCTCGGGGAAGACGCTGTAGCCAGAGACCTTGATCATTTCCTTGAAGCGGCCGATGAAGGTCAGGTAGCCATCGGCGTCGATGCGGCCCATGTCGCCCGTGTGCACCCAGCCGTTCTTCAGGGTCCTGGCCGTGGCCTCGGGCTTGTTCCAGTAGCCCTTGAAGTTGCCGGGGCCGCGGATGGTGATCTCGCCCACTTCGCCTGCCGGCAGCGGCTCGCCGGTCTCGGGGTCGATGATGCGCACCTCGTTGCCGGGCAGCGGCTTGCCGTGCGTGCCCCAGCGGATGGCGTCGCCCGGCATGGAGGTGTCCATGGTGTGGGTCTCGCTCAGGCCATAGGCCGCCTCGCTGGAGATGCAGTTCGGGGTGAAGCGCTTCCACTGCCGCGCCAGCTCCTCGGTGTAGGCAATGCCGAAGCTGGTCACCGTGTTGCGGCGCAGCGCGGAAAAGTCCATGGTCTCCACGCCCGGCAGCTGCATCACGGCCACGTTCATGGGCGCGATGCTGTACCACCAGGTCACGCGGTAGCGCTCCAGCGCCTGGGCCACGGCCAGCGGGTCGAAGCGGTGCAGCAGCACGCAGGTGGCGCCGCTGTGCACGGGCATGTTCACGCCCATGGACATGCCGGCAATGTGATAGAGCGGCGCCACGGCCAGCAGCATGTCCCCGGCGTTCACGCCCGTGGCGCTGGAGGCGCCGGCCGTCTTGCTGGCCGCGTTGCCGTAGCTGAGCATGGCGCCCTTGGGCAGGCCCGTGGTGCCCGAGGTATAGGTCATCAGCGAGACATCGTCCATGGCGACATCGACGGGCACGGGCTTGGCGCCGCTGTGCATGACATCCCAGAACGATTCCACGCCCTCGGGCAGCGGCTGCACGGGGACCTGCAGTTCGGGCGGCAGCGCCAGCGTGGCCGATTCAGGAAGCCAGTCGCCATAACGCACGGCCAGCACATGCCTGAGCGCCGTGCTGGCGCGCACCTTGTCCACCACGGGCAGCAGCACATCGGCCGCGACGATCACGCGGGCCTTGGGGTCATCGAGCTGGTACTGCAGCTCATGCTCCTTGTTCAGCGGCCCGCAGGGGCAGACGATGGCGCCGACCTTCTGGATGCCGTAGTGCGCCACGATGTACTGCGGGCAGTTGTTCATGAACAGCGCCACGGGCTCGCCCCGGCCCACGCCCAGCGCCTGCAGCCGCGCGGCAAAGGCGTCGCTGGCCGCATCCACCTCGGCCCAGCTGATGTGGCGGCCATACCAGATGTAGGCGTCGCGGCCGGGGTGGTTGCGCGCATTGCGGCGCAGGGCCTCATGCAGGGGAATGAGGGTCTCGGAATCCGCCATGCTTGTCTCCTGGGTGTCTGGCCATCCCGGAACCAGTCCTAAGGGATAGCCTTGATTTGTTTTGGGGTCCAGCGGCTTGCCAATATATACCCGCTGGTAGAACATTGCTACCCATCGGTATAACCATCGCAGCCACCGACGCGACACGATATTTCCCGCATGCCCAAGCCCCCTGTCACCCCGCGCGGCCGCCAGCGCCTTCCCACGGCTGGCTCCGATGAAAAGCGCGAACGCATCCTCAAGGCGGCCGAGGCCCTGTTCGACCGCAACGGCTACGCCAACACCACGATGGAGCAGATCGTCCAGGCCCTGGGCGTGACCAAGCCCTTCGTCTACTACTACTTTCGCAACAAGCAGGAGATCTTCGAGACCCTGTGCTGGGCGCCCACCGAGGCCTGCTTCACGGTGCTGGACTTCGCGGCCGACGATCCGCGCGCCGCGCACGAGAAGGCCGTGGACGGCCTGCAGCGCCTGATTGCGGCCACCATTGCCCACTATCCGGCGGCCTTCTTTCCCTACCGCGAGCCCCAGGCCTTCAGCCCTGCGTACATGAAGGCCTCGCGCACGCTGGCGCGCCAGTTCTACCGCCAGTTCTGCGCGCTGCTCGAAGATGGCCGCGCCAGCGGCCATCTCGATTTCCGCGAGACACGCATCACCGCCCAGGCCGCCTGCAGCCTGCCGGGCTTTCTCTACAACTGGTACCGCCCCGGCGGCCGCCTGGGCACGGCCGAGATGGTGGCCGAGCTGACCGAGCTGGCCAGCCGCGTGCTGGGCCTGCGCACGGCGCCAGCCACCGCGCCCGAAGCCATTGCCGCATCCCCCGCGAAAAAGACGCCTGCACGGCGCAGCCGGCCCCGCGCCGAGCCGCCCGGCAAGGACTGACGACCATTCCTTCGAGGAGACAAGACATGCCCGTACGCCGCTTTTCCCGGCCATCCATCGTTCTCGCCGCCGCCCTGCTGTGCGCCACGGCCGCCCACGCCCAGGGCGGCGAGACCTTCAAGATCGCCTTCATCGACCCGCTGTCCGGCCCCTTCGTCAGCACGGGCGAGCTGATGCGCGACCACGTGCAGTACGCGGTCGAGGATGTGAACGCCAAGGGCGGGCTGTTCAACGGCGCGAAGCTGCAGCTGCTGCAGTTCGACAGCAAGCTCTCGGCCCAGGAAAGCCAGGCCGCGCTGCAGGCGGCCATCGACCAGGGCGCGCGCGTGGTGGTGACGGGAGGATCGGGCTCTTCGGTGGTGGCGGCCCTGGTGCAGGCGGCATCGCGCCACAACCAGCGCAATCCGGGCAAGGAGGTGCTGGTGCTCAACCACTCCTCCATCGACCCCGAGCTGACGGGCAAGGCCTGCAGCTTCTGGCACTTCATGTTCGATGCCAACACCGCCATGCGCATGCAGGCGATTGCCAGCTACATCAAGACCCAGCCGGGCATCCGCAAGGTCTACCTGCTCAACCAGGACTACGCCCACGGCAAGCAGTGGGCGGCCTACGGGCGCCAGATGGTGAGCGCGGCCCGGCCCGACATCCAGTTCACGGGCGAGATGCTCCACCCCATAGGCCGGGTCAAGGACTTCGCGCCCTATGTGGCCAAGATCAAGGAAACGGGCGCGGACTCGGTGATCACGGGCAACTGGGGCCAGGACCTGACCCTGCTGCTCAAGTCGGCCGCCGACTCGGGCTATGACCTGCGCTACTTCAACCACAGCGCGGGCGGCATGCCGGGCACGGTGACATCCTTCGCCCAGACCCGCATCGGCCAGCTGACCTGGGTGGCCGAATGGCACCCGGGCCAGACCGGCCGCCCGCTGGCCGACGCCCGCGCCCAGGAATACAAGGCCCGCATGGGCAAGGACTTCCTGGCACCGCGCATGGACCTGGTGCCGCGCATGCTGGCCGCCGCCATGGCCAAGGCACAGTCCACCGAACCCGTGAAGATCGCGCTGGCCATGGAGGATTTGCAGATGGACACCGTGGTCGGCCCCGTGCGCATGCGCGGCAAGGACCACCAGCTGCTGCTGCCCCAGGTGGTCAACACCATCGCGCCCGTGGACGGCAAGCTGGTCAAGGCCGGTTGGGAAGGCACGAACTACGGCTTTCGCACCGATGCCGTCTACACGCCCGAGCAGGTGGAATTGCCCACGGACTGCCAGATGAAGCGCCCTGGCGGGCGCTGAGGCGGCCTGCCCCGCCAGCCAAGCCAGCTACGCCTCGCTCAATGCGGGGCGTAGTTTCGTTGGCCAAAGATGCCGCTGCCCACGCGCACCATCGTGCTGCCTGCGGCCACGGCCGCTTCCAGGTCGCCGGTCATTCCCATGGAAACCGTGTCGAAGCGCTCCAGCCCCGGCAGGCCGCTGGCGCGGATCTGTTCGAAGACGGCGGTGGCGCGGGCATGCACCTCGCGCTGGGCCTCGAAGCCCGCCGCATCGTCGGGAATGCTCATCACGCCGCGCAGCGCCAGGCGCGGCAGCTGCACGATGGCGGCGGCCAGCTCCAGCGCCTGCTGCGGCGCCACGCCGGCCTTGGTCTCGCCGCCATCCACGTTCAGCTGGATGCAGACCTGCAGCGGCGCCAGGCCCTCGGGGCGCTGGGCCGACAGGCGCTCGGCGATCTTCAGGCGGTCCACGGTCTGGGCCCAATCGAAATGCTCGGCCACCAGGCGCGTCTTGTTGCTCTGTATGGGGCCTATGCAATGCCATTGCAGGGCCTCGCCGCCCGGCAGGCCCATGGCGCGCACGGCGGCGATCTTTTCCACGCCCTCCTGGATGTAGTTCTCGCCGAAGCTGCGCTCGCCGGCCAGCACGGCCTCGCGCACGGCGTCGGCGCCGAAGGTCTTGGAGACGGACAGCAATTGCACCGAGCCGGACGCCCTGCCCGCCTGCGCGCAGGCCGAGGCAATCCGTTCGTGAATCTGTTGAAGCTTGTTTTCAATCGTCGTCATAATTGCCGCCAGCGTACCAAACGAGGGAGCGAACTCCGTGGACATCACCCAATTGCTGGCATTCAGCGTCAAGAACAAGGCCTCCGACCTGCACCTGTCCGCGGGGCTGCCGCCGATGATCCGTGTGCACGGCGATGTGCGCCGCATCAATGTCGATCCGCTGGACCACAAGACGGTCCACGCCATGGTCTACGACATCATGAGCGACTCCCAGCGCAAGGCCTACGAGGAGTTCCTGGAGGTGGACTTCTCGTTCGAGATCGAGGGCCTGGCGCGCTTTCGTGTCAACGCCTTCAACCAGTACCGGGGCGCGGCCGCCGTCTTCCGGACCATTCCCAGCAAGATCCTGACGCTGGAGCAGCTCAACGCGCCGCGCATCTTCGGCGACCTGGCCCTGAAGCCGCGCGGCCTGGTGCTGGTGACCGGCCCCACGGGCTCGGGCAAGTCCACCACGCTGGCCGGCATGGTCAACCACCTCAACGAGACCGAGTACGGGCACATCCTGACGGTGGAGGACCCCATCGAATTCGTGCACGACTCCAAGAAGTGCCTGATCAACCAGCGCGAAGTCGGGCCGATGACGCAGTCGTTCTCGGCCGCACTGCGCTCGGCGCTGCGCGAGGACCCGGACGCCATCCTGGTGGGCGAAATGCGTGACCTGGAAACCATCCGCCTGGCCATGACCGCGGCCGAGACGGGCCACCTGGTCTTCGGCACCCTGCACACCTCCAGCGCCGCCAAGACCATCGACCGCATCATCGACGTCTTCCCCGCCGAGGAAAAGGAGATGGTGCGCGCCATGCTCTCCGAATCGCTGCAGGCCGTGATCTCGCAGACGCTGTGCAAGACCAAGGACGGCCAGGGCCGCATCGCCGCCCACGAAATCATGCTGGGCACCAGCGCCATCCGCAACCTGATCCGCGAGGCCAAGGTGGCCCAGATGTACTCCACCATCCAGACGAGTCAGAATGTGGGCATGCAGACGCTGGACCAGAACCTGACCGATCTGGTGCGGCGCAACCTGATCAGCCCCGCGGAAGCCCGCGCCAAGGCCAAGATACCGGACAACTTCCCGGGCTGACCGCCACCCGCCCAGCCTCTCGCCACGCGCCATGAAAAGCATTTTCCGCAAGCTGCGAAGCGGCCAGGAGCCTTCGGCCCCGGCCTCCGAGTCGGCCTTCTTCACGACCACGCTGGCGGCGCATGGCTTCATGGACCCGCACACTCCTCCCGTTCCCTGGGAGGCGCGCGCCATCGAGGTCGGCGCCACGCGGCTGCCGCGCGGCGGCGGGGGCCAGCTGGAGCAGCTGTGGTCGCGCGACCGCTACCTGGGCCAGCTGGATGCGGCCAGTCTGCAGCGGCTGAGCGAATATTTCATCTACGCGGCCGTGGCACCGCAACGCGACGTGATCCGCCAGGAAGAGAACGGCAGCTTCATGGCCGTGGTGCTGTCCGGCCAGATCGCCGTGGAGCGCCAGCAGCCCTGGGGCGAGCGCATGCGCCTGGCGCAGACGCGGCCCGGCGACATCCTGGGCGAGATGTCCCTGCTGGACGGCGGGCCGCGCTTTTCCAGCTGCACCACGCTGACCGACTGCGAGATCGGCGTGCTCAGCGCCGAGGCGCTGGACGAGATGATGGCCAAGGACGCCGCGCTGGCCGCCAAGCTGATGGCGCTGCTGGCGCGCAAGCTCTCGTTCCGGCTGCGCGCCATCAGCGTGCGCCTGGGCGAAGAGCAGCACACATAGACAGTGAGTGAGTGAGTGAGTTGAATATGAGGACGCCTGGCCCCTGCGGGCCGGACCGGCCTACCTGCAAATAACAAAACAACCTGTGCGCCACAACGGCGCGCAATGCCCGGGGGAATACGGCAATGGAAAGAGATCAGGCCACCAAGTTCATCAACGACCTGCTCAAGCTCATGGTCAGCCGCAACGGCAGCGACTTGTTCATCACGGCGGAATTCCCGCCGGCGATCAAGATCGACGGGCGCATCACCAAGGTGTCGCCGCAGCCGCTGTCGCCCGTGCACACGCTGACGCTGGCGCGCTCGGTCATGAGCGACAAGCAGATCGCCGATTTCGAGCGCACCAAGGAGTGCAACTTCGCCATCTCGCCGCCGGGCATAGGGCGCTTTCGCGTCAACGCCTTCATCCAGCAGGGCCGCGTGGGCATGGTGATGCGGACGATTCCGCTGGCCCTGCCCACCATCGACAGCCTGGGCGTGCCCCAGGTGCTCAAGGAGGTGGCCATGACCAAGCGCGGCCTGTGCATCCTGGTCGGCGCCACGGGCTCGGGCAAGTCCACCACGCTGGCCGCCATGGTGGACTGGCGCAACGAGAGCTCCTACGGCCACATCGTGACCATCGAGGATCCCATCGAATTCGTGCACCCGCACAAGAACTGCGTGGTCACGCAGCGCGAAGTGGGCCTGGACACGGACAGCTGGGACGCGGCGCTCAAGAACTCCCTGCGCCAGGCGCCGGACGTGATCCTGATGGGCGAAATCCGCGACCGCGAGACCATGGAGCACGCCATCGCCTTCTCGGAAACCGGCCACCTGTGTCTGGCCACGCTGCACGCCAACAGCGCCAACCAGGCGCTGGACCGCATCGTCAACTTCTTCCCCGAGGACCGCCGCCCGCAGCTGTTGATGGACCTGTCGCTGAACCTGCGCGCCATGGTCTCCCAGCGCCTGCTGCCCAAGCAGGACAGCAAGGGCCGCGTGGCCGCCATCGAGGTGATGCTCAACTCGCCGCTGATCTCCGACCTGATCTTCAAGGGCGAGGTCACCGAGATCAAGGAGATCATGAAGAAAAGCCGCAACCTGGGCATGCAGACCTTCGACCAGGCGCTGTTCGACCTGTTCGAGTCCAACCTGGTCACCTACGAGGATGCACTGCGCAATGCCGACTCGGTCAACGACCTGCGGCTGCAGATCAAGCTGGGCAGCCAGCGCGCCAAGTCGCTGGACCTGGCGGCGGGCACCGAGCATTTCGCCATCGTCTGAGGGGCGTGCCATGCACGCCCTGACCGCGCCTTCAGTGCGCTGAGCCGGCATGCCGGCTCCTTCCAGGGCCGCGCCGGACGCGGCCCTGCGCCACCCGCCTCCCACCACCTCTCAGGATTGCTTCCATGTCCGACTCCTCCATCGCCGCCCGCAGCTATGCGGACACCGCCCCTCTTTCCGTGGCCTTCCTCGGGCTGGGCGTCATGGGCTACCCCATGGCCGGCCACCTGGCCACGGCGGGCCACCGCGTCACGGTCTACAACCGCACGCCGGCCAAGGCCCGCGCCTGGTGCGAGGAGTTCAACGGCGGCCATGCGGCCACGCCGCGCGAGGCCGTGGCCGGCGCCGACATCGTGTTCAGCTGCGTGGGCAATGACGATGACCTGCGCTCGGTCGTGCTGGGGCCGGACGGCGCCTTCGCGGGCATGCGCCGCGGCGCCATCTTCGCCGACCACACGACGGCATCGGCCGAAGTCGCGCGCGAGCTGCATGCGGCCGGGCTGGAGCTGGGCCTGCAGTTCATCGACGCACCCGTCTCGGGCGGCCAGGCCGGCGCCCAGAACGGCCAGCTCACCGTGATGTGCGGCGGTGACGAGGCCGCCTTCGCCACCATGCAGCCCGTGGCCATGGCCTTCTCGCGCGCCTGCACGCTGATGGGCGACAGCGGCGCCGGCCAGCTCACCAAGATGGTCAACCAGATCTGCATCGCGGGCCTGGTCCAGGGCCTGTCCGAGGCCATCGCCTTCGGCCAGCGCGCGGGCCTGGACATTCCCAGCGTGCTCGATGTCATCGGCAAGGGCGCCGCCCAGAGCTGGCAGATGGACAACCGTGGCCGCACCATGGCCGAAGGCAAGTTCGACTTCGGCTTTGCCGTGGACTGGATGCGCAAGGACTTGGGCCTGGTGCTGGCCGAAGCCCAGCGCAATGGCGCCCGTTTGCCCGTCACGGCCCTGGTGGACCAGTTCTATGCCGATGTGCAGCAGATGGGCGGCAGGCGCTGGGATACCTCCAGCCTGATCAAGAGGCTCACCCCCTGAGCGGCTTACGCCGCTTCCCCCTCGTTGCACGGCGCCTCTCTACCCGCTTCGCGGGGGAGGGGGACGACGCCCTCGGCTAGGCGCCCCCGCCGCGAGGCGGCTCTTGCTCGGCGTCCCTGGCTTTTTGGTCGCGCCGGTTTCAAAGGTCGGTTGCAGTGGCTGACTCAGTAAGCAATGAAAAAAGCCGGAACATGTTCCGGCTTTTGCTTTCAGGCGGCGGTGATCACTTCACCGGGGTGGCGGTGGCGCCTGCGGGGGTGGACAGGCTGCTTTCCGAGAGGCTGGTGGGAGCGCTGGCTGCGGCGGCCTTGCCGGAGTCGTCGGTGACCACGGGGGCGGACTGGGGCTGCATGCGGGCCAGTTCGTCCTCGGAGATGACTTCCACCACGCGCACGACCTTGGTCACGTCGTTGATGCCGCGTGCAATCTCGGCGCCGCGCTTGGCTTCGCGCGGGGTGACGATGCCCATCAGGAAGACGACCTTGTTCTCGGTCACGACCTTGAAGGCCGAGGCCTGGATGTCCTTGGCGTCCAGCAGGCTGGCCTTGACCTGGGTGGTGATCAGCGTGTCCTTGGAGCGCTGGCTCAGCGTGGAGGTGAAGGGAGCCACCACCACTTCGTTGAAGACATTGCGCACCGTGGGCTGCTCGCGCACGAGCTTCTCGATGGTCTGGCGGTCGGCCTCATTGCCGGCCTCGCCGGTCAGCAGCACCTGGCGGTTGTAGCTGGTGACGTTGACATGGGCCTTGTCGCCCAGCACTTCGGCGATGCGGTTGTTGGCGCGCAGCTCGATGCCCTGGTCTTCCACCTGGGTGCCGGTGGTGCGGCGATCCGCCACCGACATGCCGGCCATCACGGCGCTGCCGCCCACCAGGGCGACGCAGCCCGACAGGGCGGCGCCCAGGGACGCGACGGCGAGCACACCGCAGGCGGCGCGGGACCAACGGAACTTCATAGAGGCATCTCCTGTTCACCAAGTAACTGGGCATCCACGCCGTCGCACAGGCAGTGCAGCACCAGCGTATGGGTTTCGCGCACGCGCGCCGCACGGTCGTGCGGCACGCAGATCAGAACATCGGTCTCGCGCACGCGGCCGGCCAGGGAGCCGCCCGTGCGGCCGGTCAGCACCACGGCCATCATGTCGCGCTCATGGGCGGCATCCAACGCCTCCAGCACGGCCACGTCGTTGCCCGTGGCGGACAGCACCAGCAGCAGGTCGCCGGGCTGGCCCAGGGCGCGTATCTGGCGCGCCAGGTACTGGGTGGCGTTGCCGCCCGAGCCCGTGGCGCCCACGGTGCCCAGCAGGCCGCCGTCGGAGACCAGGGCCACGGCAGCCAGCTCGGGCCGGTCGCGTTCGAAGCCGGCCACGCACAGGGCGGCGAAGAGTTGGGCATCGCTGGCAGAGGCGCCTGCGCCGCAGGCCAGAACCTTGCCGCCACTGGTCACGCAGGCCAGCATGGCCTGCACTGCCGCCGCAATGGGCTGGCTCAGCGCCTGGGCGGCCTGGTATTTCAGGTCGGCGCTGTCGATGAAATGCTGTTGGATACGTTGCTCAAGCATGGAGGCCCGATGATAACTGCCGCCCTTGAAGTCTTTCGTAGCCAGGCGTTATTTGTGCTGCAGCGGTAACGGATCAGGCGCCTTCGGCGTCAAAGGCGGCCTGCAGCCACTGCACGGCGGACCCGGCGCCGGGCTCGACCAGCACCACGTCGAAGCGGCAAGGCGGCGGCGCGGACCAGCGCATCAGGTAGTGGCGCGCCGCAAATACGATGCGCCGCTGCTTGGTGGCACCGATGCTGGCGCCGGCACCGCCGAAGGCGCGCGTGCCGCGGCTGCGCACCTCGACGAAGACCACGGTGCCGTCGCGCGCCTGCACGATGAGGTCGATCTCGCCGCCGCCGCGGCCCGGCGTCCGATAATTGCGCTCGACCAGACGCAGGCCGGCCGCCTGCAGATGGGCCAGCGCCGCATCCTCGGCCTGCTGGCCCCGGTGCCGGGTCGTGAGGGCAGACGGCCCCGCGCCTGCCGGCTTTTTCGCAAGGAAACCCATTGACTACCTCTTTCGCCACCGCGCTGGGCGCAGCCAAGGATGCTGCGGCATCCCAGCATTATCCGCAGGGCGCCCTCTACGTGGTGGCCACTCCCATCGGCAACCTGGCCGACATCAGCCTGCGCGCCCTGCATGTGCTGCAGCTGGTGGACTGCGTGGCCTGCGAGGACACGCGCCACACTCAGGGCCTGCTGCGCTCCTATGGACTGGACCGGCCCGGCAGCCAGCTGCTGGCCGTGCACCAGCACAACGAGGCCGAGGCGGCCCAGCAGATCGTGGCGCGGCTGCAGCAGGGCCAGCGCATCGCCTATGTCAGCGATGCGGGCACGCCCGGCGTCAGCGACCCCGGCGCACGCCTGTGCGCAGCCGTGCAGGCCGCGGGCCTGCGCTGCATTCCGCTGCCCGGCGCCAGCAGCATCACGGCCGCCATCAGCGTGGCCGGCGCGGTCACCCCTTCACAGGGCGAGGGAGGTTTCGTCTTCGCAGGCTTTCTGCCCACCAAGTCGGCCGAGCGCCTGGCCGCCGTGCAGCAATTGGCCCTGCAGCCGCGCTGCACCGTGCTGCTGGAGGCGCCCCACCGCATTGCCGACCTGGCCGCCGCCCTGGCCACGCTGGGCGAGCGCACGGTGACGCTGGCACGCGAGATCACCAAGCAGTTCGAGGACATTGCCACCATGCCCGCCAGCGCGCTGCCGGCCTGGCTGCAGGCCGTACCCCAGCGCAGCAAGGGCGAATTCGCCGTGGTGCTGCACCCGGTGGCCCTGGGTGGCGATGAGGCCGACGCCGACGCCCTGCGCGTGCTGCGCCTGCTGCTGGCCGAGCTGCCCACCAAGACCGCCGTGCGCCTGGCCGCCGAGATCACGGGCGCACCACGCAACCGCCTCTATGACGCCGCGCTGGCGATCAAGCAGGCCGCCGAGGAGGACGGCGACGCGGATTGATCAGGCATACGCCAGGCCGGTGGCCACGCCACCGAACAGGTCGCCTTCGACCTGCGGCACGCCCGGGAAGGCCTCGCGCAGCGCATCGCGCAGCGTGCGCAGGGCCGATGAGCCGCCCGTGAGGTAGATGGCGTCCAGCGCCTGGGGCGCCACGCCGGCCAGGCGCAGGCAGTCCTGGGCGCAGGCCACGACCTGTTGCAGCGGGCCTTGCAGCTGCTCGTGCAGCACCTCGGGCGAGATGGCGGCGGACAGGCCCGATTCCAGCCAGCCCAGCTCGATGGCCGCTTCGGCATGGCGCGTGGAGGCCTCGATCTTGGCCTGCTCCACCACGGCGGCCAGGCGGTGGCCTTCGCGCAGTTCCAGCACTTCCATCAGGCGCTTGTGCAGGCGCTGGTCGCTGTAGTCGGTGCGCAGGTTGCGCGCCTCGGCCAGGGCCTTGGGCGAGTACAGCCACTGGATCAGGTGCCAGGTCGAGAGGTCGAAGAACACGCGGCTGGGCACTTCGCGGCCGCTGGGGCCGATGTGCCGGTAGCCCAGCAGCGGCATGAGCTGGGCCAGGTTGAGCCGGTGGTCGAAGTCCGTGCCGCCGATGTGCACGCCGCTGGTGGCCAGGATGTCGTCGCGGCGATCGCTGCGGCCGGCCTGCTCAGGGCCCAGGCGCACGACGGTGAAGTCGGAGGTACCGCCGCCGATGTCCACCACCAGCACCACGGATTCCTGCGTGAGGCGCTGCTCGTAGTCCAGCGCGGCGGCAATAGGCTCCATCTGGAAATCCACTTCGCCCAGGCCTGCGGCGCGCGCGGCATCGGCCAGAGCCTGCTGGGCCTGGCGGTCGCGCTCGGGATGGTCGTCCACGAAATGCACGGGCCGGCCCAGCACCACGCGCTCGGGCAGGCGGCCGTCCAGCGAGGCACGCGCCCGGTCGGCCACGCGGCGCAGGAATAGGCCGATGATGTCCTGATAGCTCACGAACTGGTCGTGCACCGCCGTCTTTTCCTGCAGCAGCGCACTGCCCAGCAGGCTTTTGAGGGAGCGCATGAGCCGGCCCGGCTCGCCGTCCAGGTACTGGGCCATGGCGTCGCGCCCGAAATGGGTGCTGTGCTCGTCCGTATGGAAGAACAGCGCCGTGGGCATGCCGCAGGCATCGCCCTCCAGTGGCAGCAGGCGTGCGGTCTGGCCGGGGGCGCGCCAGGCCATGGCGGAGTTGGAGGTACCGAAATCTATGCCCAGCGTGGCAGGAGTGGAAGCAGTCGTCATGGCAAGCAGCGCCGCGCCACGGCGCCCCTCAAGGAAGGCCGCGGCCGCAACGAAAACGCCCACCGGGGTGGGCATGGGTGTCAGCGGGGCGCCATTCTAGCGCCCACGCATTTCGCCTAGGCGGCGGCGGTTTCCCTGGCCGGGGAAACCTGGGCCAGCACGATGCGCGCGCCATGCGTGGCGGTCTCGTCCAGCGCCAGCGCAGACGCGGGCTGGCGTACCTGCAGCTCGATGGCATAAGGGCCTTCACCGCGCGTGGCCAGACGGTGGCCCAGGGTGCCCGTGGCAACGCCCTGGGCAGGCGCAGCCAGCACCAGCGCAGTGGCGCCCAGCTCGGTAGCGCCCAGCCTCAGCGATGCGCGGTAGGCGCTGCCGTCGTCCGACAGCCGGGCCTCGCCAATGTCGGCGCCCTCGCCCAGCAGCGCGCGCCAGCGTGCCAGGCTGGCGCGCAGGTCATGCACGGCCACGTACAGCCGGGCCACGCCGGTGGCGCCGTTGGGGTGCACGCGCGCCTCCCCTTCGGGCACACGCAGGGCGCGCGGCGTGAGGTCGCCGCAGAGAAAGGGCAGGTCCTGGCTGCGGGCGCGTGCATTGCGCCAGCGCAGCTGCGCGCCGTCGGGGCGCAGGCGGCCGCCTTCGTAGGGCGCCTCGTAGTCCAGGCCGCGCGCCTGGGCGGCGGCAACCACGGCGCCGGTCTCGGTGGGCAGCAGCGCGAAATCGACAATGCCCTCGCCATGGCGCTGCAGCTGCTGCCACCAGCGCTCCTCGGGCGCGGGTGCGCGCCAGGCGATGAGTTCGAAATAGGCGCCGTCCGCAAACACCACCAGGGCGTTGTGCGTGGAGCGGCCCGGATGCTCGCCGCCGCGCAGCACGTTGAAGCCCAGCGCGGTGTAGTCGGCAATGGTGCGTTCCAGGTCCTGGACCGCGATGACGATGTGGTCGAGTGGCAGGGTCATGGCAGGGGTGCTTTCCGCACGGTGTTCAGGCTGCCAGGCGCGCGGCGGCGCTGGAGTCGGTGTGGCGCACTTCGGCGCGGATGTTCTGCGGATTGCGCAGCAGGTTGAGGATGGGGCAGGTGCGCTCCACGGCCTCGAACAGCGCATCGATCTCGGCGCGGCTGGCGGGCGAGTCGATGTGCACGGTGTAGCCGATCTCATGCGGCCAGATGGGCGTGGCCTCGTGGCCGGGCTTGCCGCCGCGCGGATCGATGATGCCCGTGACCTCGACCTCCAGGCTCTCCACGGGCACCTGGCGCTCGGCCGCCTGGATCAGAAAGATGTGGGTCACGCAGGTGCCCAGCACGCCCAGCTGCAGCTCGGGCGAGCTGGGGCCGAGGTTGTAGCCCGCGAAGTCGGGCGGGCTGTCGCTGATGACCTGGTGCTCGCGGATGCGCAGGCGGCGCACGCCGCTGCGGCCCTCGGCGCGCACATGGGCCTTGAGGTGGGCGGGCTGTGCCGTGCCGGCCGCGACGGCGGCGCTGCGTGCGAGCACGGCGGCGCGCTTTTCGGCGAGGTATTCGTTGAGATGGCTCATGGACGGGCTTTCGGTGAAGGAAGTACCAGCCCATTGTTGGGACTGCCGCATGCGCGGCAAACAAACGAATCCGTCTGCGCTTATGCACTGGGCAGATATGCGGGGGCTCCCATCCCTTAGTCGTTTTCCAAATAACGATGCAACTCGATATATGAGCGCAAATATTTGGCATCGATAGCATGAAAAACATGGAGCCGGTCCTGTGGCCGGCAGTCTTGTTTTTCAGCGCCCCAGCGGCGGCGAGGTACGAACGTGTTTTCCCAATCGAAGGCGGGTCAGGTGGCATGGAAGGCCGCGATAGCGGTATTGGCGGGCAGCAGCCTGCTGCTGGCGGCGTGCTCCAAGCAGGCCGATACGGCCCAGGCGGGCGCGGCTGCTGGCCCCGTGGAAGGCGGCACCCTGGTCTACCTGGAGCAGCAGGCCCATACCAACCTCTATCCGCCGGCCGGGGGCTTCTATCCCAACGGCGGCGTGCTCAACCAGATCACCGACAAGCTGACCTACCAGGACCCGAAGACGCTGGAGATCCAGCCCTGGATCGCCGAGTCCTGGACCGTGAATGCCGATGCCACCGAGTACCGCTTCAAGCTGCGGCCCGGCGTCACCTTCTCCGACGGCGCGCCGCTGGACGCGGCGGCCGTGGCGCGCAACTTCGACACCTATGGCCTGGGCAACAAGGCGCTCAAGCAGCCGGTGTCCGAGGTGATCAACAACTACGAGCGCAGCGAGGTGGTCGACCCGCTGACGGTGAAGTTCTTCTTCAGGAAGCCTTCGCCGGGCTTTCTGCAGGGCACTTCGGTGATCGGCTCGGGCCTGGTCTCGCCGGCCACGCTGGACCGCCCCTTCGAGGAGCTGGGCGACGCCACGCGCATCATCGGCTCCGGCCCCTTCGTGGTGGCCAGCGAGACGCTGGGCAAGGAGCTGGTGCTCAAGGTGCGCAAGGACTATGCCTGGGGTCCCGCCAAGCTGGCCCACCAGGGCCGCGCGCGGCTGGACGAGGTGAAGTTCATCGTCACGCCCGAGGACAGCGTGCGCATCGGCGCGCTGCTGGCCGGGCAGGCCGGGCTGATCCGCCAGATCCAGGCCTACGACGAAAAGCGCGTCGAGGACCAGAAGTTCAGCATCTACGCCCCGCCCACGCGCGGCGTGAACAACAGCGTGGCCATCCGCCCGGACAACGCCCTGGTGGCCGATCTCAAGGTGCGCCAGGCCCTGCTGCACGGCACCAATGCCAAGGAGATCGTGGAGACGCTGTTCTCGCCGCGCTATCCGCAGGCGCGCTCGGTGATTGCCTCCACGGCGGCCGGCTTCGTGGACCTGTCGGCCAAGCTGGCCTATGACGAGGCCAAGGCGAAACAGCTGCTGGACGAGGCCGGCTGGACGCTGGGCGCCAACGGCCTGCGCCAGAAGGACGGCCGCGATTTCGTGCTCTCCACCTACGAGTCCCTGCCCCAGCCGCAGAACAAGGAGACGCTGCAGCTCGTGGCCCAGCAGTGGGCGCGCATCGGCGTCAAGCTCAACGTGTTGTCGGGCGACGCGGGCAGCCGCGCGGTGGACACGCTGGACCCCGACAAGACCGGCGTGCTGCCCGGCATGGTGGGCCGCGCCGATCCCGACGTGATCAAGAGCAACTACTACCCGACCAACCGCAACGTGCTGCTGCAAAAGGGCGGCGTGAGCCAGAAGGTCAAGTCCTTCGAGGACACCAAGCTCAACGGCCTGTTCGACGCCATCGCGGCCGAGACCGATGCCGCCAGGCGCCTGGCGCTGGCCGGCGAGGTGCAGAACTACCTGATCGACCAGGCCTATGTGATCCCCATCTTCGAGGAACCCCAGGCCTTTGCGGGCGCAGGCTGGGTGCGTGACGTGGGCTTCGAGGCCGTGGGCCGGCCCAGCTTCTACAGCACCTGGCTGGCCAGGCGCTGACCGGAACGCTTTCTGAGGAACCACTCCCATGCCGCGCCGCTATCTGCTCAGCCGCATCGCCCAGGCCGCCCTGGTGCTGTGGGCGGCCTTCACGGTCTCGTTCATCCTGCTGCAGCTGCTGCCGGGCGACGCCGTGCTGATCAAGTTCCTGAACCCCGAGCTGGGCCTGGGCCCGCAGGAGATCGCCGACATCCGCGCCGCCTACGGCTCGGACCAGCCCGTGTGGCAGCAGTACCTGCACACGCTGGGCCAGTTCCTCACGGGCCACTTCGGCTATTCGCTGCAGGCCGGCGTGCCGGTGAGCCAGGGCCTGGCCACCAGCCTGCCACCCACGCTCAAGCTCGCGGCCCTGGGCTTTGCCGCAGCCGCGCTGCTGGCCGTGGCGCTGGCGGCGGCTGCCAGCCTGGCGCCCTTTGCCTGGCTGCGCAACGCGCTGTATTCGCTGCCTTCGGTCTTTGTCTCGGTGCCCGTGTTCTGGCTGGGGATCATGCTGATCCAAGTGGTGTCGTTCCGCCTGGGCTGGATCGCCGTGATCAATCCCGGCCCCTGGGAAGGACTGGTGCTGCCCACGCTGACCCTGGCCGTGCCGATCTCGGCGCCGCTGGCCCAGGTGCTGCTGCGCAATATCGACGCCGTGCTGGCCCAGCCCTTCGTGGCCGTGGCACGGGCCAAGGGCGCCTCGCGCCGCTGGGTGCTGCTGCGCCATGTGGCACGCAATGCCCTGCTGCCCACGCTGACCATTGCCGGCGTGCTGTTCGGCGAGCTGCTGGCCGGCGCCGTGGTGACGGAGGCCGTGTTCGGCCTCAATGGCCTGGGCACGCTGACCCAGCAGGCCGTGGGCAACCAGGACACGGCCGTGCTCCAGGCCGTGGTGGTCGTCTCGGCCGCCGCCTTCGTACTCATCAACCTCGCCGTGGATCTGCTGTACCCGCTGCTTGATCCGCGCCTGCGCCATTCCGTGGAGAACCGGCCATGAACACTGCCGTCTCAAGCGCTCTTTCCCCGGCCCTGGATGCCCAGGCCGCGCCCGCCACTCCCACTCCCATTCCCACGGCGCTGCCAGCGTCGTCCCTGGCCCCTGCGCCAGCCGCCCCGCGCCGCAGCTTCGCCTTGCCGGCCCGCCTGCAATCCCTGAAACGCCTGCCGCCCACGCTAGCCCTGGCCTGGCTGGTGATTGCCGTGGCCGCGCTGTGGGCACTGGCGCCCGGCTGGTTCGCCCACCAGAACCCGCTCGCGGGCCAGGCCGGCCAGCAGCTGCTGGCGCCCGGCGCCGCACACTGGCTGGGCACGGACGCGCTGGGGCGCGACCTGTGGGCGCGCGTGGTGCATGGCGCCGTGCATTCTCTGTCGGGCGCCTTCGTGGCCGTGGGCGTGGGCCTGGCCGTGGGCACGCTGATCGGCCTGCTGGCCGGGGCCACGGGCGGGCGCACGGAAGATGCGCTGATGCGCCTGGTCGATGTGCTGCTGGCCGTGCCTTCGCTGCTGCTGTCGCTGACCATCATCATCGTGCTGGGCTTTGGCACCATCAACGCGGCCATTGCCGTGGGCGTGGTCTCGGTGGCCAGCTTCGCGCGCCTGGTGCGCTCGGAGGTGGTGCGCGTGCGCCGCTCCGACTACGTGGAGGCCGCCTTTGGCAGCGGCGGGCGCTTTGCCGCCGTGCTGTGGCGCCATGTGCTGCCCAACTCGCTGACCTCGGTCATCGCCATGGCGGCGCTGCAGTTCGGCTCGGCGATCCTTGCGATTTCCACGCTGGGTTTTCTGGGCTACGGCGCGCCGCCGCCCACGCCCGAATGGGGGCTGCTGATCGCCGAGGGCCGCAACTACATCGCCACCGCCTGGTGGCTGACCACGGCGCCGGGCCTGATCGTGGTGGCCGTGGTGCTGGCGGCCAACCGCATCGCCACGGCCTTCGCACGGAGGCCTGCATGAGCGCCGCCATCGAGGAACGCATCCACGCCGCACCAGCGGTGGCAACGACCGCTCCCGTGCTCGAAGTGCAGGACCTGGCCGTGGCCTACCGCGATGCCGCAGGCCAGGCGCAGCGCGTGGTGCACGGCGTGTCGTTTTCCGTGGCGCCGGGCGAGGTGGTGGCCCTGGTCGGCGAATCGGGCTCGGGCAAGACCACCACGGCCCAGGCCGTGATCGGCCTTTTGGCCGACAACGGCCACCGCGAGCACGGCAGCATCCGCCTGCAGGGCACCGAGGTCTCGGGCTGGCCGGCCGCACGCTGGAACGCCATCCGCGGCCGCGTGGTCAGCCTGGTGCCGCAGGACCCCACCATGTCGCTGAATCCCGTGCGCACGGTGGGCGACCAGGTGGGTGAGATCCTGCGCATCCACGGACTGCGCGACCGCACGGCCGTGGAGGCGCGCGTGCTGGAGCTGCTGGCCCGCGTGGGCCTGTCCCAGCCCGCGCTGCGCGCACGCCAGTATCCGCACGAACTGTCGGGCGGCATGCGCCAGCGCGTGCTGATCGCCATTGCGATTGCGCTGCGGCCCGCCCTCATCATTGCCGACGAGCCCACCAGCGCGCTGGACGTGACCGTGCAGCGGCGCATCCTGGACCTGATCGACGCGCTGCGCCGCGAGACCGGCACGGCCGTGCTGCTGGTCACGCATGACCTGGGCGTGGCGGCCGACCGTTCGCACCGCCTGGTCGTCATGCAGGGCGGCCGCATCCAGGAGCAGGGCCCCACGCTGGAGCTGCTGCGCAATCCGCAAAGCGCCTATACGCGGCGGCTGCTGGCCGATGCGCCTTCGCTGGCGCCCGCGCCGCGCCGCACGCCCAGGCCCGCCACGGCCGATGACTGGGCCATCGAGGTCGAGGACCTGGTGCACGAGTTCGCGGCGCCCGGCCATGCCTCGGCCCACGGGCGCGGCATCTTCCGCGCCGTGGACGGCGTGTCGCTGCGCGTGCGCCGGGGCAGCACACATGCCATCGTGGGCGAGTCGGGCTCGGGCAAGACCACCACCATCCGCGCCATCGTGGGCCTGGGCCGGCCCACGGCGGGCCGCATCCGCATCGAAGGCACCGAGGTCACGGGCCTGCGCGGCGAGGCCCTGCGCCAGCTGCGCCGCCGCGTGCAGCTGGTCTACCAGAACCCGTTCAGCTCTCTGGACCCGCGCCAGAGCGTGTTCGACATCATCGAGGAGCCCCTGCTGAACTTCGACCCGCTGCCGGCCGATGAGCGCCGCCGGCGCGTGCACGACATGCTGGAGCGCGTGGGCCTGCCGCCCGGCGTGCTGCAGCGGCGCCCGCATGCGCTGTCGGGCGGCCAGCGCCAGCGCGTGGCGATTGCGCGCGCCCTCGTGCTGCAGCCGCAGGTGCTGGTGCTGGACGAGGCCGTATCGGCCCTGGACGTGACCGTGCAGGCGCAGATCCTGGCCCTGCTCGCCCAGCTGCAGCAGGACCTGGGGCTGACCTATCTCTTCATCTCGCACGACCTTGCCGTGGTGCGCCAGATCGCCGACACGGTGTCGGTGCTGCGCGCGGGCCGGGTGGTGGACGCGGGCAGCGTGGAGGAGGTGTTCCAGCGCCCAACCAGCGACTACACGCGCGAACTCATGGACGCCATTCCCGGCAAAAGGAGCATTGATTTTGTCCCTCATACCGCCTGACACACACGCTGGCGCCGCCCCCCGCAGCGGCCCGCGCCTGGGCTTTTTCAGCCGCCTGCTCGACGACGCGCCGGCCGGCGAGCGCTACCGCCTGGTGGCCGAGCAGATCGCCCATGCCGAGGCCCACGGCTTCGACTCGGCCTGGGTGGCCCAGCACCATTTCCATGAAAGCGAGGGCGGCCTGCCCTCGCCCTTCGTCTTCCTGGCCCATGTGGCGGCGCGCACGCGGCGCATCCGCATCGGCACGGGCGTGATCACGCTGCCGCTGGAAAACGCGCTGCGCGTGGCCGAGGACGCGGCCGTGCTGGACCTGCTGACCGGCGGCCGCCTGGAGGTGGGCCTGGGCACGGGCGGCACGGCCGAATCCTTCGAGGCCTTTGGCGTGCAGGGCGCAGAGCGCGGCGCCGTCTTCGCACGCAACTTCGGCGTGCTGCAGGACGCCTGGGCCGGGCGTGCGCTGGCCGGCGGCGTGCGCCTGTACCCGGCCGCGCCGCAGCTGCTGGAGCGCGTCTGGCAGGCCACGTTCTCGGCCGAGGGCGGCGCGCGGGCCGGGGCCAACGGCGACGGCCTGATGCTGTCGCGCACCCAGCCACGGCCCCAAGGCGCGCCGCAGGCCACGCTGTCCGAGATCCAGAACCCCATCATCGACGCCTACCTCGCCCGCCTGCCCGCAGGGCGGGCGCCGCGCATCCTGGGCTCGCGCACGCTGTTCGTGGCCGACCGCCGAGACGATGCGCTGCGCTGGGCCGAGGCCGGCCTGCGCCGCGTGGCCCTGCGCCATGCGACCCAGCCCTCGCAATGGGCGGCCCGCGTCGATCCGCAGGCGCCGCTGGCCGATCTCATCGCCGCCTACGACGTGCATGTGGGCACGCCCGACGAGGTCATTGCCTCGCTGCGCGCCGACACGGCGCTGGCGCACGTGAGCGACATCGTCTTCCAGGTGCATTCCATCGACCCTCCGCACGACGCCATCCTGCGCTCCATCGAGCTGACGGCCGCCCATGTGGCACCGGCCCTGGGCTGGCGCCGTGCCGATGAGTCCACATCCACGTCCACCCCAGCGCCCTCTTCCCTCCCCGCAGTCCGGGCCGGACTGCTGCAAGCCGCATGACCATGAACACCACCGCAACGCCCCGCTTTCCCGGCGACGTGATCGACCACCTCGCCGACATCACCCCCGGCAGCGCACTGGACCGCGTGCGCCGCCACCGCACCGAGGCACGCACGCAGGCCCAGCAAAGCTTTGCCGCCCTGTTCACGCCCGCCGAGCCCGTGCCCGGCACGGTCTCGCTGCCCGAGCGGCTGGCCCTGGCCGCCTTCACGGCCGGGCTGCATGGCGAGCCGCGCAGCGCCGTCTTCTATACACGCGCACTGGCCACCGAGGATGCGGAACTGGCCGCCGTGGTGGCGTCCGAAGTGGTGCGTGGCCGCGCCCAGAGCCTGCAGGCCGGCAGCGGCCCGCACGGCCCCTACGGCAGCTACCCGGCAGGCCCGCTGAGCCGCGAGGACCAGCCCGGCCCCGCCTATGCCGTGGACCCGGCCCACGCCGCACTGCTGGGCCCGCGCCTGTCCGCGGCGCTGGCCCATGCCCACCTGCTGGCCTACCACCCGCGCGACGCCAGCGCCGGGGCCCTGCGGGCGCTGCAACAGGCGGGCTGGAGCGAGACGGACATCGTCATCCTGTCCCAGCTGGCGTCCTTCCTGTCCTTCCAGATCCGCGTGGTGGCGGGGTTGCGCGTGCTGGCTGCACGCCCCGCGCCCCAGGCAGCCCATCAACCCACCACCCTGCAAGCCCAGCCATGACCTCAACGAACTCCGCCGCTCCCCAGGTCTTCACCCAGGAACAACTCGACTGGCTGCCATGGATTGAGCCGCTGGAAGAAAGCGAGCTGACCGAACGCCACCATGCAGGCCTGGTCGATGCCTCACGCGCGCAGTCGCCCTACTTCCGCCTGCTGGCGCGCGACCCCGACACGCTGGGCGCACGCACGCGCACCGACAAGGACATCTTCTACAACCCCGACGCCGGCCTGCCGCGCGCCGAGCGCGAGCTGGCCGCTGCGGCCACCTCGCGCGCCAATGGCTGCATCTACTGCGCCTCGGTGCACGCACGCTTTGCCACGCACTTCTCGCGCCGGGGCGGCGACGTGCAGCGCCTGCTCGACGAAGGCCCGGGCACGGACCTGGGGCCGCGCTGGAATGCCATCGTCACGGCGGCCGTGGCGCTGACCCAGACGCCGCCTGCGCTGGAGCCCGCCCACATCGATGCGCTGCGCACCGCAGGCCTGGACGATGCCGCCATCTCCGATGTGCTGCACGGCACGGCCTTCTTCAACTGGGCCAACCGGCTCATGCTGTCGCTGGGCGAGCCACGGACCACGGCTTGAGGGCGCCCGCCCTCACCACAGGCCCAGCAGCTTCCACCAGACACTGCCGACCACGGCAAAGATCAGCAGCTCGATCACGCACATGGCCGCGCCCACGCGCCACCAGTTGCCCAGCGTGACGTAGCCGCTGCCGAAGATGATGGGCGAAGTGCCGGTGGCGTAGTGGGTCAGCGTCATCATGATGGCCGAGCCGGCCGTCATCATCAGCATGAAGGGCACGACATAGTCGGCCGGAATCAGCTGCGCACCCACGGTCAGGAAGGCCAGCATCATCGCGCTGATGTGGGCCGTGGTGCTGGCGAACAGGTAATGCGAGAACACGAACACGCCCACCAGGATGGCCGCCACCGGCAGCCAGTCCAGGCCGCTGGCGACGATGGCGTTCTTCATGCCCACGGCAAACCAGGACACCACGCCGAGCTTGTTGAGCTGCTCGGCCAGCATGACCAGGGCGCCGAACCATACCAGGGTATCCCAGGCGCTTTTCTCGGACAGCACGTCATCCCAGTCGATGGTGCCCGTGATGATCAGCACGAACAGGCCCAGGAAGGCGACCACCGTGGGGTCCAGCACGAAGGCCGGGCCGAACAGCATCTGCGGCACGTTGGCCCACAGCAGCAGCATCAGGCCGAAGGTGCCCAGCATCACGCGCTCCTTGCCCGACAGCGGCCCCATGCGCGCCATCTCGCTGCGGGCGTACTCCACGGCATTGGGCGTGGCCTTGAGCTCGGGCGGCGACAGCAGGTAGATCACCAGCGGCATCAGCAGCAGGCACAGCAGGCCCGGCAGCAGCATGTACAGCGCCCAGGTGGTCCAGCTCAGGTGCAGGGCCTGGCCCGTGGCCTTGGCCACGAAATCCACCACCAGCGGGTTGGGCGCGGTGGCGGTCAGGAACATGGCCGAGGTGATGGGATTGGCGTGGTAGTTGACCAGGGCCAGGTAGGTGCCCACCTTGCCCTGCGTGCCCTTGGCCGGGTCCGACTCGAAGGCATTGGCGATGGACTTCATGATCGGGTGCACGATGCCGCCGCCGCGCGCCGTGTTGCTGGGCGTGAACGGTGCCAGCACCAGCTCGCAGATCGCCAGGCCGTAGCCGATGCCGATGGTGCGCTTGCCCAGCAGGGCGATGAACATCAGGCCGATGCGGCTGCCCAGCCCCGTCTTCTTGAGGCCGCGCGAGATCAGGATGGCCACCACGATCAGCCAGATCAGCGGGCTGGAAAAGCTGCTCAGCGCATCGGTGATGGCACCCTTGGACGAGCCGGAGGTGACCTGGGACAGCGAGACGATGACGATGGCCATCAAGGCCATCACGCCGATGGGCATGACCTTGAGGATGATGGCCACGATGGTGGTCAGGAAAATGGCGACCAGCTGCCAGCCCTTGGGCGTCAGCCCCTCGGGCACGGGCATCAGCAGCAGGCCGAACAGCACGGCGGTGGCAATCAGTGCCGGCACCAGCCGGAACGGCACGGCCGCCTTGAAATAGCGGAACAGCGAGGCGATCTTCTCGAGCATGTGGATCCTTTGCGTTGCCGGAGCGGCGCCGAGAGAGCATGGCCTGCCGGGAGCAAAAGCCCACCAGCCTGCACGGGCACTGGCGGCCGCGCCGCATGACTGACATCATGATGCAGTGCAGCATGAGCCCGGCTTCCAGCGGGCGCCTGCGCCACCGAAGTTTGACAGGCATCAAGGCCAGGCCAGTAAACCTGGCGACCCAGGCCACCGAGCCCCGCTCACATGACAGCATCCCCAGACCGGGTGCCTTTCGCCCCGGTGTACCCATGCAGTGAAAAAAGGAGAAAAGCCGACATGCCAGCCAACCGATTCTTGCCCGAGGAATGGGAATGCCGGCTCCAGGAGATCGACCTGGAGATCGCCCGCCACGCCGTCATATGCAAGATCCCGCTGCTGCAGGCCGGTGTGGTGGAGCGCGTGCTGGCCAATGACGCCAGCGTCTGCGGCGCCGAGCACGAGGCCGCATTCAAGACCCTGCGCGGCCTTCTGTACATGCACTACACCGAGCTGCTGCACATCAGCGAAGTGCTCAGCCCCGAGGTCGCCCAGGAAATCGCCCACCGCGTGCGCCTGCGGCTGGGCCAGCGCATCGGCAACCAGCTGGGCGGCTGATGCCGCGCTGTCTGCCTGGCCTTTGCCCTGGCGCGAGGGCATGAAAAAGGGCTACGACAGTTGTCGTAGCCCTTTTCAATTTGGTTGCGCGAGAAGGATTTGAACCTCCGACCTTTGGGTTATGAGCCCAACGAGCTACCAGACTGCTCCATCGCGCGGTATTCCAAAATTATAGCAGATTATTCAGCTGCCTTGGCTTCGGCGGCGCCTTCTTCAGCGCGCTCGACCAGTTCCACGAAGGCCATGGGGGCGTTGTCGCCCACGCGGAAGCCCATCTTCAGGATACGGGTGTAGCCACCAGGACGCTTTGCGAAGCGGGGGCCCAGCTCGTTGAAGAGCTTGGTCACGCTGTCGCGGTCGCGCAGGCGGTCGAATGCCAGACGGCGGTTGGCAACGGTGTCGACCTTGGCCAGGGTGATCATGGGCTCGATCACGCGGCGCAGTTCCTTGGCCTTGGGAACGGTGGTCTTGATGGCTTCGTGCTCGATGAGCGAATTCATCATGTTCTTCAGCATCGCCAGGCGGTGCGAAGAGGTGCGATTGAGTTTGCGGAGGCCGTGACCGTGACGCATGGTGCTTTATTCCTAAAATATGTAATTAGGGCTTGCGCAAACAAGGATGCAAGCCTGGACCCGTTACCGGATCTGCAGCTTGCCTCAACCGAATTTGCGCAAGTTGTTGATTAATTCGAGCAGCCGTATCAGGTACTGCCCGAGGCACTGAGGCTCTCCAAAAAGGAGAGCCAGCAATTATAGTGCTTAGCGCTTTTCCAGGCCAGCAGGCGGCCAGTTCTCGAGCTTCATGCCCAGCGTCAGACCGCGGGAAGCCAGGACTTCCTTGATCTCGTTGAGCGACTTGCGACCCAGGTTGGGGGTCTTGAGCAGCTCGTTTTCGGTACGCTGGATCAGGTCGCCGATGTAGTAGATGTTCTCTGCCTTGAGGCAGTTGGCCGAACGCACGGTGAGTTCCAGCTCGTCCACGGGACGCAGCAAGATGGGATCAAAGGCGGTTGCGGCACCACGGCCACCGGCCGGAGCATCGAAGACGCTGGCGATATCGCCGCCGTCCAGCTGAGCGAACACGGCGAGCTGTTCCACCAGGATCTTGGCGGATGCGCGCACGGCGTCCTCGGCAGTGATCGCACCATTGGTTTCGATCTCCACCACCAGCTTGTCGAGGTCGGTGCGTTGTTCAACGCGGGCCGATTCGACGGCGTAGCTCACGCGCTTGACGGGCGAGAACGAAGCGTCCAGCACAATGCGGCCGATCGACTTCGTGGACTCGTCGCCATAGCGGCGCACGTTGCCGGGCACATAGCCGCGGCCCTTCTCCACCTTGATCTGCATGTCCAGCTTGCCGCCTTGCGACAGGTTGGCGATGACATGATCAGGGTTGATGATTTCCACGTCGTGGGGCGTCTGGATGTCGCGCGCCGTCACGACGCCTTCGCCATCCTTGCGCAGCGAGAGCGTGACCTCATCGCGGTTGTGCAGCTTGAACACCACACCCTTGAGGTTCAGCAGGATGTTGACCACATCTTCCTGGACACCGTCGATGGACGAGTACTCGTGCAACACACCAGCAATCGTCACTTCCGTCGCTGCGTAACCCACCATGGACGAGAGCAGGACACGGCGCAGGGCGTTGCCCAGCGTATGGCCGTAGCCACGCTCAAACGGCTCCAGAACAACTTTGGCGCGATTGTGGCCAAGCTGCTCGACATTGATCGTCTTGGGCTTCAGCAAATTGGTTTGCATGCAGACTTCCTCTCAATACCCCCGGCTCGTTACACCGGTAAGGCTGGTGAAGCACCCCAGCGCGATGCCTCGCGGCTGGGGGACGGTTTTACAGAAATGTCGCTGCGCGGAATTAACGCGAGTACAACTCAACGATCAGGGATTCGTTGATGTCTGCACCGAACTCGTCGCGGTCAGGCGACTTCTTGAACGTGCCTTCAGCCTTGTCGGCAGACACTTCCACCCATGCGGGGAAACCGACTTGACCAGCCAGTTGCAGGGCTTCGACGATGCGGGCCTGCTTCTTGGACTTTTCACGCACGGCGACCACGTCACCCACCTTCACCATGTAGGAAGGGATGTTGACGGATTGGCCGTTGACCGTGATGGCCTTGTGCGACACCAGCTGACGCGCTTCCGAGCGGGTCGAGCCGAAGCCCATGCGGTACACCACGTTGTCCAGACGCGACTCCAGCAGCGACAGCAGATTGGCACCGGTGTTGCCCTTCTTCTTGTCGGCGGCTTCGAAGTAGCGGCGGAATTGCTTTTCCAGCACGCCGTACATGCGCTTGACCTTCTGCTTTTCACGCAGCTGCAGGCCGAAGTCGGAAGTACGCTGACCGGAAGTGCGGCCGTGCTGGCCGGGCTTGGTGTCGAACTTGGACTTGTCGGCGATCGAGCGACGTGCGCTCTTCAGGAACAGGTCAGTGCCTTCACGGCGGGAGAGTTTGGCCTTGGGGCCGATATAGCGTGCCACTTGATTTCCTTTGTGTCATCTGCCGTGCACAAGCACGGGAGCCGCCCGCGATGTTACACATCTGGGCGGCGGTGGGCTTGGTGAAAAAGCTTAGATACGACGGCGCTTTTGAGGGCGGCAGCCGTTGTGGGGAACCGGCGTCACGTCCGCGATGGAAGTGATGCGGATGCCCAGGGCGCCCAGGGCGCGAACCGAGGATTCACGGCCAGGACCGGGACCCTTGATTTCGACGTCCAGGTTCTTGATGCCCTGTTCGATGGCAGCACGACCAGCCACTTCCGAAGCCACCTGGGCAGCGAAGGGAGTCGACTTGCGCGAACCCTTGAAGCCCTGGCCACCCGACGAGGCCCACGACAGAGCGTTGCCTTGGCGGTCGGTGATGGTGATGATCGTGTTGTTGAACGAAGCGTGCACGTGGGCAATGCCGTCCGAAATGTTCTTACGGACTTTCTTGCGAACGCGCTGTGCAGCGTTGTTTGCGGGAGACTTAGCCATAGTGATCTTTCAATCTCTTTATTTCTTCAAAGCCGCGGCACCCTTGCGCGGACCCTTGCGGGTACGTGCATTCGTGCGGGTACGTTGACCACGCATGGGCAGGCCACGACGATGACGGAAACCGCGATAGCAACCGATGTCCATCAAACGCTTGATGTTCATCGTTGTTTCGCGACGCAGATCACCTTCCAGAGTCAGGGAAGTCAGCTGATCACGGATCTTTTCCAGATCACCGTCAGTCAGTTCCTTGATTTTCTTGGAATATGCGATGCCAGCGGCTTCGCAGATCTTGCGTGCAGTGGTGCGACCGATCCCATAGATAGCGGTCAGGCCGATTTCAGCGTGCTGATGCGGCGGGATGTTAATGCCAGCGATACGTGCCATTATTCGTCCTCAAACTTTCCTATCAACCCTGGCGCTGCTTGTGGCGCTGGTCCGTGCAGATCACTCGCACCACACCTTTGCGGCGGATGATCTTGCAGTTACGGCAGATTTTTTTGACCGAAGCCGAAACTCTCATTTCATTCTCCTAAAACTCTACATCCGTTACGGCCTATCGACCGGGAAACATGCCCGCGATGGATAGATCGAGTGGGCGTCTACTAACTCTTACTGGACCCGCCGGCGCCGCCGGCCAGGCCCATCACTTAGTTCAATTGCCAAGTGTCGCTTTGAAGTTCGCCTTTTTGAGGAGCGATTCGTACTGTTGCGACATCATGTAGTTCTGCACCTGGGCCATGAAGTCCATGGTCACCACCACAATAATCAGCAGTGATGTGCCACCGAAGTAGAACGGAACGTTGTACTTCAGGATCAGGAACTCGGGCAACAAGCACACGAATGTGATGTACACCGCGCCAGCCAGGGTCAGGCGAACCAGGATCTTGTCAATGTAGCGGGCCGTCTGGTCACCGGGACGGATCCCGGGGATGAAGGCACCACTCTTCTTCAGGTTGTCGGCGGTTTCCCGGCTGTTGAACACCAGGGCCGTGTAGAAGAAGCAGAAGAAGATGATGGCAGTGGCGTAGAGCATCACATAGATCGGCTGACCGGGGGTCAGCGTGCTAGCAATGTCCTTCAGCCAGCGCATGGATTCCCCTGCACTGAACCAGTTCACAACGGTCGCCGGCAGCAAGATGATCGAGGAAGCGAAGATGGGAGGAATGACCCCCGCCATGTTCAGCTTCAGCGGCAAGTGCGAAGACTGGCCACCATACACCTTGTTACCCACCTGACGACGCGCATAGTTCACCAGGATCTTGCGTTGTCCCCGCTCGACAAACACGACGAAGTACGTCACGGCTGCCACCACGAGAACGATGAAGATCGCGGCCAGGATGCTCATGGCACCGGTGCGCACCAGCTCCAGCAGACCACCGATGGAGCTCGGCAGACCTGCGGCGATACCTCCAAAGATGAGGATCGAGATGCCGTTGCCCAGACCACGTTCCGTGATCTGTTCACCGAGCCACATCAGGAACATGGTGCCGGCCGTCAGGCTGACCACCGCCGTGAGGCGGAAGCCGAAGCCAGGGCTCAGAACCAGACCTGCGGAGCTTTCCAGAGCCACGGCAATTCCCAGGGACTGAAAAATCGCCAGGCCCAATGTGCCGTAGCGGGTGTACTGGGTGATCTTGCGACGACCCGATTCACCTTCCTTTTTCAGCTGCTCGAATGTAGGGACCACGTAGGTCATGAGCTGCATGATGATCGATGCCGAGATGTACGGCATGATCCCCAGTGCGAACACCGTGAAGCGCGAGAGCGCCCCACCCGAGAACATGTTGAACAGATTGAGAATGCCGCCCTGCTGGCCATTGAACAGCTGCTGCAGCTGCGCTGGATCGATGCCCGGCACGGGGATATGAGCCCCGATCCGGTAAACGACCAGCGCGAGCAACAGAAAAACCAGACGGCGGCGAAGATCGCCGAATTTTCCGGTTTTTGCAATTTGAGCTGCGCTAGTAGCCACGGATGTCTTCTTTCAGATCATTAATCAGGCGATGCTGCCACCGGCAGCTTCGATGGCAGCCTTGGCGCCGGCGGTAGCGCCGATGCCGTTGAGCTTGACAGCCTTGCTGATTTCACCGCTCTTGATGATCTTGACCACCTTTGCGATTTCACCAACCAGACCGGCTTGCTTCAGAGCTGCCAGATCGACTTCGGCCAGGCCCAGCTGTTCCAGAGCGGACAGGGTCACTTCTGCATTGAACTTCAGCAGATGCGACTTGAAGCCACGCTTGGGCAGACGGCGCTGCAGAGGCATTTGACCGCCTTCGAAGCCCACCTTGTGGTAGCCACCCGAACGCGACTTCTGACCCTTGTGACCACGGCCGGCAGTCTTGCCCAGGCCGGAGCCGATGCCGCGACCGACACGGCGCTTGGCGTGCTTGGAGCCCTCTGCAGGCTTGATGCTATTGAGTTCCATCATCAATCCTTTCAGAGAACTTTGACCAGGTAGCTGATCTTGTTGATCATGCCGCGCACGGCAGGCGTGTCCTGCAGTTCGCTGATGCTGTTCAGCTTGCGCAGGCCCAGGCCACGGACGGTGGCGCGGTGCGATTCCTTGGTGCCAATGGGGCTGCGCACCAGTTGCACCTTCACGGTTTGTTGCGTTGTCATGTGATTGACTCCGATCAGGCGGTGAAGATGTCTTCAACCGACTTGCCGCGCTTGGCTGCCACTTCCGAAGGGGTCGTGGAGTGCTTCAGAGCGTCAAAAGTCGCGCGGACCATGTTGTAGGGATTCGACGAACCATGGCTCTTGGCCACGATGTCGGTGATGCCCAGCACTTCGAAAACGGCGCGCATCGGGCCGCCGGCGATGATGCCGGTACCCTTGGGAGCGGGGTTCAGCATCACGGATGCTGCGCCATGCTGACCCATCACGGTGTGATGGATCGTGCCGTGCTTCAAAGACACCTTGATCATGTTGCGACGGGACTCTTCCATCGCCTTTTGCACGGCTGCAGGCACTTCCTTCGACTTGCCCTTGCCCATGCCAACGCGGCCATCACCATCGCCAACCACGGTCAGTGCAGCGAAGCCGAGGATACGACCGCCCTTCACAACCTTGGTGACGCGGTTCACCGCGATCATTTTTTCGCGCAGACCGTCGTCACGACCTTCGTCTTGCACCTTGGGAGAAAACTTTGCCATTTCTATCCGCTCCGCTTAGAACTGCAGGCCGGCTTCACGAGCGGCTTCTGCCAAAGCCTTCACGCGGCCGTGGTATGCGAAACCAGCGCGATCGAAAGCCACTTTCTCCACGCCGGCAGCCTTCGCCTTCTCGGCAATGCGCTTGCCAATCAGCGTAGCGGCAGCCACGTTGCCACCCTTGCCGATGGCGCCCAGTTGGGTGCGCACTTCGGCTTCGGCGGTGGAGGCCGAAGCCAGCACCTTGGTGCCGTCTTCCGACACCACGCTTGCGTAGATGTGGAGGTTCGTACGGTTCACGCTCAGACGTGCCACGCCTTGCTGTGCAATGCGGATGCGGGTCTGGCGGGCACGACGGAGACGCTGCTCTTTCTTGGTCAACATAATGCAGCTCCTTACTTCTTCTTGGTCTCTTTGATCACGACCTTCTCATCCGAGTAACGGATGCCCTTGCCCTTGTAGGGCTCGGGAGGACGAACGGCACGGATCTCAGCAGCCATTTGGCCAACGGCCTGGCGGTCAGCACCCTTGACCAAGATTTCGGTCGGTGTGGGGGTGGTGACAGTGATGCCGGCCGGCATTTCGAAGTTCACCGGGTGCGAAAAGCCGATCGCCAGGTTCAGCTTGGAGCCCGAGGCCGAAGCCTTGAAACCCACGCCAACCAGCGACAGCTTCTTCTCGAAGCCCTTGCTCACGCCCACCACCATGTTGTTCACCAGCTGACGCATGGTGCCGCTCATGGCGTTGGCTTCGCGCGAGTCATTGACGGGCTCGAAAGACAGCTTGCCTTCGTTGTTGGAGATCTTCACCAGAACGTTCTGGGCTTGCGACAGCGTGCCGCCGGTGCCCTTCACATTGATCTGGTCGTCTTTGATGGACACATCCACGCCTGCGGGGATGGCCACGGGAGTCTTTGCTACGCGAGACATTTCAGTATTTCTCCTTAATGTCCGTTAGGCCACGTAGCACAGCACTTCGCCGCCCACGCCAGTGGCGCGTGCCTTGCGATCCGTCATCACGCCCTTGGGAGTGGTGACGATGGCAACGCCCATACCGTTCATGACCTGGGGGATTGCGTCACGGCCCTTGTACACGCGCAGGCCGGGACGGCTCACGCGCTCGATGCGCTCGATCACCGGACGGCCGGCGTAGTACTTCAGGGTAATTTCGAGTTCGGACTTGCCAGCGTCGGTCTTCACTTGGAAGCCGTCGATGTAGCCTTCATCCTTCAGCACCTGGGCGATGGCAACCTTGACCTTGGAGGAAGGAGCCGTCACGGTGGTCTTGGAGACCATTTGTGCATTGCGGATGCGGGTCAGCAAGTCAGCGATGGGATCACTCATGCTCATGTTTAATCTCTCCTGCTTGCTTACCAGCTGGCCTTGGTGACACCGGGGATGTCGCCAGCGAAGGCCAGTTCACGGATCTTGGCGCGGCCCAGACCGAATTGACGGAAGGTGCCACGGGGACGACCCGTGATCTCGCAGCGGTTGCGCTGGCGAGTGGGGTTCGCGTTACGGGGCAGCTTCTGCAGGCCCAGGCGAGCGGCGTCGCGCTCTTCGTCGCTGCGCTTTGCGTCAGCGGCGATTGCCTTCAGTTCTGCGTATTTGGCAGCGTACTTGGCTGCCAGCTTTTCGCGCTTGAGTTCGCGCTGGATCAATGCAACTTTAGCCATGCGCCACCTCAGTTCTTGAAGGGGAAACGGAAAGCGGCGAGCAGTGCCTTGCACTCATCGTCGGTCCGAGCTGTCGTCGTGATGCTGATGTTCAGACCACGCAGAGCGTCCACCTTGTCGTACTCGATTTCGGGGAAGATGATCTGTTCCTTGACGCCGACGTTGTAGTTGCCGCGACCGTCGAAAGAACGGCCGGAGATACCACGGAAGTCACGCACGCGGGGCAGAGCCACGGTGACGAAACGGTCCAGGAATTCATACATCTGAACGCCACGCAGGGTCACCATGCAGCCAATGGCCTGGCCTTCACGGATCTTGAAGCCGGCGATAGCCTTCTTGGCCTTGGTCACCACGGGCTTCTGACCAGCAATCTTGGTCAGGTCAGCCACGGCGTTGTCCATCACCTTCTTGTCGGCCACGGCTTCGCTCACACCCATGTTCAGGGTGATCTTGGTCAGACGGGGCACTTCCATGGAGGAGGTGTAGCCGAACTTTTCCTTGAGTTCAGCCGCGATCTTTTCGCGATACAGTTTTTGCAGTCGTGCCATGTGTTACCCCTTAGGCCGCCTTGATTTCGGCGCCGCTGGACTTGAACACGCGAACGCGTGTGCCGTCGGCCTGCACCTTGATGCCCACGCGATCAGCCTTGCCGGTCGCTGCATTGAAGATGGCCACGTTGGATTGGTGGATAGGCATGGCCTTTTCCACGATACCGCCGGTGGTGCCCTTCATGGGGTTCGGCTTGACGTGCTTCTTCACCATGTTGATGCCATCGATCAACAGGTGGGAGTCGTCCTTGCGAGCCGAGACCACGCCTTGCTTGCCCTTGTCACGGCCGGTCAGCACGATGATTTGGTCGCCCTTGCGAATCTTGTTCATGGTGCTTCCTTTAGAGAACTTCAGGTGCCAGGGACACGATCTTCATGAACTTTTCGTTGCGCAGTTCACGAGTCACGGGGCCAAAGATGCGGGTGCCGATAGGCTCCAGCTTGGCGTTCAGCAGAACGGCGGCGTTGCCGTCGAACTTGACGAGCGAGCCATCAGCACGGCGAATACCCTTCGCCGTACGCACCACGACCGCGCTGTAGACCTCGCCTTTTTTGACGCGTCCACGCGGTGCAGCTTCCTTGATGGTCACCTTGATGATGTCACCAACACTCGCATAGCGACGATGAGAACCGCCCAGCACTTTGATGCACTGAACAGACTTCGCGCCGGTGTTGTCGGCAACCTCTAACCGAGATTCTGTTTGGATCATTTCAATATTCCCAACTTGCTCCAGCAAACACTCGACAGCCCCAGAGTCTTCTCAAGGGCCGCGAGCAGCCAGTCAGTCTTGGGCCCGTCGTCCACGCCGAAAACCATTTCTCGGCGCTTCCACTGGGCAGATAACTTCACGATTTTCACGTGAAGCATGGGATTGTCCCAGAAATTCCTTTGCGCGTCAAACCCTTAGCTGCCTTTTCCACCCCTGGCCGGCAGCGTTGCGCAACCCCCACAAGAGCGCTATCAACCCAGGAGCAAGCTGGGCCTGCCGATGGCCGCACACCATCGGAAACGCCCATAAAAAAGCCGAGCCTGGCGGGCTCGGCAAAGGGTGGCAGACTCAACGCAATCGTCTGCTGCGGGCTGGCCGCGCGTACTACGGCGGCGCAGACATCGCAGCGGCTTGGGGCCACCGCGTTGGGCTCGGGCACGGCCCTGACCCTGCGGAAAACGGACTTTCAAGCGCTTTCTTCATCATTCCCCCTCCCTCGTCAGCCTTGTGCTGGCTGCTGTTCGCCGGCACCGTCACGAGATGCCATGGGCAGCATTCTGATTCATAAAAACAATCAAAGATAGATATCCATCAATTTTGACAATCTTTCCTTGGCTTGCATCTGCCTCCAAAAGCAAAACGCCCTGCAGTGCAGGGCGTTTTGCTTGAGAGGGGCTTCAGCCGCGATCAGGCCGGCAGGTACTGGGCCGCCAGCGGCATGAAGTCCGCCAGGCCGGCGTCCTGCCCCAGCTCCTCCTGGAGGATGGCTGCCACGCGCGGCGCCACCTCGGCGGCCTTGCGCGCATCGAGGAACAGCAGGCGGCTGCGGCGCGCCAGCACGTCTTCCACGGTGCGCGCGTATTCGAAGCGCGCGGCAAAGCGCACCATGGCTTCGTTCAGGCCGTCTGCCAGCCATTCGTCGTTGCCCGGCAACGCCTCCACCGCCGGGGCTTCCGTGCCATAGGAGTGCAGGCCCTGGACCTGGTTCATGCGGTGGTGCACGGCGGATTCGGCCGGGGCGCCGGCCAGCGGCAGGCGGGCCGTGACGCCACCGGGGCGGTGCGGCAGGCGGCCGATGGCAAAGCACTCGGAGAGCACGTCTTCGGCCATGGCGCGGTAGGTGGTCCATTTGCCGCCCGTGACGGTGACCAGGCCGGTGCGGCTGGACATGACCGTGTGCTCGCGGCTGATCTTCTTGGTGTTCTCGCCGTCGTCGTCCTGGGGCTTGACCAGCGGGCGCAGGCCGACCCACATGCTGCGCACGTCGGCCAGCGTGGGCTGGCGCGTGAGGTAGCGTCCGGCCTCGGTGAGGATGAAGTCCAGCTCCTCGGGGAACGGCAGGGGCTCGCGTGCCAGGTCGTTGCGCGGGGTGTCGGTGGTGCCCAGGATGACCTTGCCCAGCCAGGGCACGGCAAAGAGCACGCGGCCATCGGCCGTCTTGGGCACGAGCAGGGCGTGGTCGCTGGGCAGGAAGTCGCGGTCCACCACCACGTGCACGCCCTGGCTGGGCGCGACCATGGGCTTGACGGGACGGCCCTGGGCCTCGGCATCCTGCTGGCGGAACAGGTCCACCCAGGGGCCGGTGGCGTTGACCACGCACTTGGCGCGCAGCGTGAAGCGCCGGCCCGATTCCGTGTCTTCGCAGACCAGGCCGGCGACCTTGCCGCCTTCATGCAGCAGTTCAAGCGCGGGGCAGTAGTTGACCAGCAGCGCGCCCTTGGCGGCGGCCGTGCGGGCCAGCGCCAGCGCCAGGCGGGCATCGTCGAACTGGCCGTCCCAGTATTTGACGCCGCCCTTGAGGCCTTGCTGGCGCACGGTGGGCAAACACTTGACGGTGCTGGAGCGCGAGAGGAATTCGGTGGCGCCCAGGCCTGCCTTGCCGGCCAGCGCGTCATACATCTTGAGGCCGATGCCATAGAACGGCGTGTCCAGCAGCTTGTAGGACGGCATGACAAAGGCCAGCGGCTGCGCCAGGTGGGGCGCGTTGTGCAGCAGCGTGGTGCGCTCATGCAGCGCTTCGCGAACCAGGGCGATGTTGCCCTGGGCCAGGTAACGCACGCCACCATGGACCAGCTTGGTTGCGCGCGAGGACGTGCCCTTGGCGAAGTCATGCGACTCCACCAGCACGACCTTGAACCCGCGCGCCGCCGCGTCCAGGGCTACGCCCAGGCCGGTGGCACCGCCGCCGATGATGGCCAGATCGTAGGTTTCAGGCTGGGCCAGGCGTTCCAGCAGGGCGGCGCGGCCGGTGGGCAGAGGGGAAGCAGCGAGGGACATGGATCTTCGACGAAGGAATGTGGGGCAAGTTAACAGGGCGCCATGTAGCCGCCATGTCAGCACCCGGGACGCCACGCCTGCGCCCAATGCGAAGGGGACGGAATCGGGTTTTCCGCTATTTTCGCTCGTTTTTGTATTTTTTTCTTCGCTATCTTTCGTTTCGTGTTTTTGGCGACCCAGGAAGCCCCAACGATGGACTGCGATGCCAGCACAGCGCATGCCGTCCAAAACCGACACGGCCCAACTCAGGGACGCCGAGCAAGAGCCGCCTCGCGGCGAGGGCGTCGTCCCCCTCCCCCGCGAAGCGGGTAGAGAGGCGCCGTGCCACGGGGGGAAGCCGCGCAGCGGCTCAGGGGGTGTCACCTCACCTTGCCGTTTTTCCAGGCATTGAGCAGCGTGTCATACGCAATCGTCTCGCCCTTGGGCTTTTCATTGGCCAGCTTCTTCCACGGCGCCTGCTTGTCGCTGAGCCACTTGGCCGGGTCGCCCTTGGGGTTGAGCTTGGGAGCGCAGTGCGCCATGCCGGCACGCTGCAGGCGGGACATGACCTGGTCCATTTCCTCGGCCAAGTTGTCCATGGCGCCCTGGGGCGTCTTCTCGCCGGTGACGGCCTGGGCCACGTTCTTCCACCACAGCTGGGCCAGCTTGGGGTAGTCGGGCACGTTGTTGCCGGTGGGCGTCCAGGCCACGCGGGCGGGGCTGCGGTAGAACTCGACCAGGCCGCCGAGCTTGGGCGCCATGTCGGTCATGGCCTTGGAGCGGATGTCGCTTTCGCGGATGGGCGTCAGGCCGACGATGGTCTTCTTGAGGCTGGTGGTCTTGGCGGTGACGAACTGCGCGTAGAGCCAGGCGGCGGCCGTGCGGTTGGCGTCATGGTCCTTGAAGAAGGTCCAGCTGCCCACGTCCTGGTAGCCGTTTTGCATGCCGTCCTTCCAGTACGGGCCGTTGGGGCCGGGCGCCATGCGCCATTTGGGCGTGCCGTCGGCATTGACCACGGGCAGGCCGGGCTTGGTCATGTCGGCCGTGAAGGCGGTGTACCAGAAGATCTGCTGCGCGATATGGCCCTGGGCCGGCACGGGGCCGGACTCGCCGAAGGTCATGCCCATGGCTTCCTTGGGCGCGTATTTCTTCATCCAGTCCACGTACTTGGTGAGCGCGAACACGGCGGCTGGCGAGTTGGTGGCGCCCCCGCGCGAGACCGATGCGCCCACGGGCGTGCACTTGTCGTCGGCCACGCGGATGCCCCATTCATCGACGGGCATGCCGTTGGGAATGCCCTTGTCGGCCGCGCCGGCCATGGACAGCCAGGCATCGGTGAAGCGCCAGCCCAGCGACGGGTCCTTCTTGCCGTAGTCCATGTGGCCGTAGATGGGCTTGCCGTCGATCTGCTTGACGTCGTTGGTGAAGAACTCGGCGATGTCCTCGTAGGCGCTCCAGTTCAGCGGCACGCCCAGCTCGTAGCCGTACTTGGCCTTGAACTTGTCCTTGAGGTCCTTGCGCTCGAACAGGTCGGCGCGGAACCAGTAGAGGTTGGCGAACTGCTGGTCGGGCAGCTGGTAGAGCTTGCCGTCGGGCGCGGTGGTGAAGCTGGTGCCGATGAAGTCCTTGATGTCCAGGCCCGGATTGGTGAAGTCCTTGCCGGCGCCGGCCATGTAGTCGGTCAGGCTCATGATGCGGCCGTAGCGGTAGTGCGTGCCGATCAGGTCGGAGTCGGAGATCCAGCCGTCATAGATGGACTTGCCCGACTGCATCGAGGTCTGCAGCTTCTCGACCACGTCGCCTTCCTGGATCAGGTCGTGCTTGACGGTGATGCCCGTGATCTCGGTGAAGGCCTTGGCCAGCGTCTTGCTCTCGTACTCGTGCGTGGTGATGGTCTCGGAGACCACGGCGATCTCCTTGACGCCCTTGGCCTGCAGCTTCTTGGCCGCCTCGATGAACCACTTCATCTCGGCCATCTGCTGGTCCTTGGACAGCGTGCTGGGCTGGAACTCCGCGTCGATCCACTTCTTGGCTTCCGCCTCTCCGGCCCAGGACGCCTGCCCCGCCGCCAGCAGGGCCGCCGCGAGGGCGATGGTATGAAGTCGTTGTTTCATCTGCCGTCTCCTAGATTCTTGCTGTCTCCCCGACATGCACATGCACCAGCGGGCCCCGGGGGAGCTTCGGACCCGGCTGTCGATAAATGGAATGAAGTGATCAGCCTTTGCGCATCACGACGGCCAGCACGAGCATGGACAGCACCAGGCTGATCCACACCGAAGGCTCGGCCTCCAGCGAGAACCACTGCACCATCCTCTCGCCCAGGCCCACCCAGGCCAGATTGACATAGGCCGCCAGCAGCAACCCGATGAACAGCCGGTCCCCGCGCGTCGTCGCCATCGGCAGCCAGCCCTTGCGCATCACGGTCGGGCTGCGCAGCTCCCACAGCGTCATGCCCACCAGCATCAGCACGATGCAACTGAAGAACACCGCCACCGGCAGCGTCCAGGCCATCCAGGAAAACATTGACGAGTCCTTTCAGAAACAAAAACCACTGCCCGTCGAAACTGGAGCGACCCCAAGCGAGGGACAGCAAGCAAGGGCCGCCCCGCCGCGAGGCTGTCGTCCCCCTTCCCCGCGAAGCGGGTAGAGAGGGGGAAGGCGCGCAAGCGCCTCAGGGGGTGCTTCACACTCTCCCCATTGCGAACCCCTTGGCGATGTAATGCCGCACGAACCAGATCACGATGGCGCCCGGCACGATGGTCAGCACGCCCGCCGCCGCCAGCGTCGCCCAGTCCATGCCCGAGGCCGAGACGGTGCGCGTCATGGTCGCCACGATGGGCTTGGCGTTCACGCTGGTCAGCGTGCGCGCCAGCAGCAGCTCCACCCAGCTGAACATGAAGCAGAAGAAGGCCGCCACGCCCACGCCGGCCTTGATCAGCGGCAGGAAGATGGTGAGGAAAAAGCGCGGGAAGGAGTAGCCGTCGATATAGGCCGTCTCGTCGATCTCGCGCGGGATGCCGCTCATGAAGCCCTCCAGGATCCAGACGGCCAGCGGCACGTTGAACAGCAGGTGGGCCAGGGCCACGGCGATGTGCGTGTCCATCAGGCCCACCGTGGTGTAGAGCTGGAAGAAGGGCAGCAGGAAGACGGCCGGCGGCGTCATGCGGTTGGTCAGCAGCCAGAAGAACACATGCTTGTCGCCCAGGAACTGGTAGCGCGAGAACGCATAGGCCGCCGGCAGCGCCACCGTGAGCGAGATCACGGTGTTGATGGCCACGTAGATCAGGCTGTTGATGTAGCCCGAATACCAGGAGGCGTCGGTGAAGATGGTTTGGTAGTTGGCCCAGGTGAAATGCTGGGGCCACAGCGAGAAGCTCGACAGGATCTCCTCGTTGGTCTTGAAGCTCATGTTGACCATCCAGTAGATGGGCAGCACGGCGAACAGCAGGTAGGCGACGAGGAACAGCGTGCGCTTGTGGAAACGGCGGTCTTCAGTCATGTCCGGCCTCCCGCAGGGCCGCCCCAAGGCAGGCCGAGCCCCCTCGGGGGGCAGTGAACGAAGGGAGCGTGGGGGTCATTCTCTTGCCCCTTCCTTGTCTGCCGTGCCCACGCGCTGCATCCAGTTGTAGAGGATGAAGCACAGCAGCAGGATGATGAGGAAATAGATCAGCGAGAAGGCAGCCGCCGGCCCCAGGTCGAACTGGCCCACGGCCTTTTGCGTCAGGTACTGCGACAGGAAGGTGGTCGCATTGCCGGGCCCGCCGCCCGTGAGCACGAAGGGCTCGGTGTAGATCATGAAGCTGTCCATGAAGCGCAGCAGCACGGCGATCATCAGCACGCCGCGCATCTTGGGCAGCTGGATGTAGCGGAACACCGCGAACTTGCTGGCGCCGTCGATGCGCGCGGCCTGGTAGTAGGCGTCGGGAATGGAGCGCAGGCCCGCGTAGCACAGCAGGGCCACCAGCGGCGTCCAGTGCCAGACATCCATCACCAGCACGGTGAGCCAGGCATGGGTGGCATTGCCCGTGTAGTTGTAGTCCACGCCCAGCGCGTTGAGCGCCGCGCCCAGCAAGCCGATGTCGGCGCGGCCGTAGATCTGCCAGATGGTGCCGACCACGTTCCACGGAATCAGCAGCGACAGCGAGACCACGACCAGCACGGCCGAGGCCTTCCAGCCCTGGGCCGGCATGGACAGGGCCAGGGCGATGCCCAGCGGGATCTCCACCAGCAGCACGGCCAGCGAAAAGCCGATCTGGCGCAGCAGGGCCGAGTGCAGTTCCTCGTCGCGCATGACCTGGGCAAACCACTCCGTGCCCACGAACACGCGCCGGTCGGGACTGATGATGTCCTGCACCGAGTAATTCACCACCGTCATCAGCGGGATGATGGCCGAGAAGGCCACGCAGATGATGACCGGCAGGATCAGCAGCCAGGCCTTCTGGTTGACGGGCTTGATTGAACTCATCTCAGGCCCCCCTCACGCTAATGCACAAACCGCGGCCTACGAGACTGGACCTACCCAGCTCAGGGACACCGAGCAAGGGCCGCCCCGCCGCAAGGGTGTCGTCCCCCTCCCGCGTCGCGAGAGAGGGGGAAGCGGCGCAGCCGCTCAGGGGGAGCCTCATACCAACTCCTCGTTGACGTAGTAGCAGGTGTGGGGGCCCTGCAGCTGTACCCATACCGTTTCACCCGCGGCGGGCAGGAAGGCATCGGCGCCGCAGCGCAGCTTGAGCAGCCGCTCGCCCAGGCGCGCCACCAGCAACTGGTGCGTGCCCACGTCCTGCACGCGCTCCACCGTGCAGGCCACGGCGCCGGGCGCGTCGGCCGAGGCCAGTGCCAGGTACTCGGGGCGTATGCCCAGGCTCAGCGGCAGGCCGGGCGCCACGCCGGCCAGCGCTTCGGGCAGGGGCAGGTACTGGCCCTCGGCCAGCAGCCGGCCGCCGTCCTGCTGCAGCGGCACGAAGTTCATGCCCGGCGAGCCGATGAAGTGGCCGACGAAGGCGTGGCTGGGCCGCTCGAAAAGCTGGGCGGGCGTGCCCACCTGCACGGCGCGCCCGCGCGTCATGACCACAACGTGCTCGGCAAAGGTCAGGGCCTCCACCTGGTCGTGCGTCACATAGATCAGCGTGAGCCGCAGTTCATGATGGATCTGCTTGAGCTTGCGGCGCAGCTGCCACTTGAGCTGGGGGTCGATCACCGTGAGCGGCTCGTCGAACAGCACGGCCGACACATCGGGCCGCACCAGGCCCCGGCCCAGCGAGATCTTCTGCTTGGCATCGGCCGACAGGCCGGCCGCGCGCTGGTCGAGCTGGCCGCTCATCTCCAGCATCTCGGCGATCTGGCCGACCCGCGCGCGGATGCGCTCCTCGGGCATGCGGCGGTTCTTCAGCGGGAAGGCCAGGTTCTCGGCCACGGTCATGGTGTCGTAGATCACCGGGAACTGGAACACCTGGGCGATGTTGCGTTCCTGGGGCGTGGCGCGCGTCATGTCGCGGCCGTCGAACAGCACCTTGCCCTGCGAGGGGACCAGCAGGCCCGACATGATGTTGAGCATGGTGGTCTTGCCGCAGCCCGAGGGGCCGAGCAGCGCATAGGCGCCGCCGTCCTCGAAGACCATGCTCAGCGGCAGCAGCGCGTAGTCGCTGTCCTGCTGCGGGTTCGGCTTGTAGGAGTGGGCCAGATCGAGTTCTATGCGGGCCATCTCATCGTCCTCCGGGCCGCGCCGGCGCCAGCAGCAGCGCGCCGTCCGCGCCGAACACATAGGCATGGGACGGATCCAGGTGCAGCGTGACCGCGCTGCCCAGGTCCAGGTGGTGCACGCCCGTGACCTGGGCCACCAGCTCGCCCCAGGGCGTGGTGGCATGCACGAAGGTGTCGGAGCCCGAAATCTCGGCCAGTTCCACCACGCCCTGCAGTGCCAGATCGCCGGGCCGGGACTGCAGGCGCAGGGCGCTGGCGCGCAGGCCCAGGGTCAGTTGGCCGGACGCGGCCAGGTCCGCAGGCAGCGCCACGGGCAGCCGCGCGCCGCCCGGCAGTTGCAGCCCGCCCTCCACGGCACTGGCCGCGATCAGGTTCATGGGCGGATCGCTGAAGGCGCGCGCCACGCGCAGCGAATTCGGCTGATGGAAGACCTCGGCCGTGGGGCCGTACTGCAGCAGTTCGCCCTCATGCAGCACCGCCGTGTAGCCACCCAGCAGCAGGGCCTCGCCGGGCTCGGTGGTGGCATAGACCACGGTGGAGTCGCCCGTGGCGAACAGCTGGGTCAGTTCCTCGCGCAGTTCCTCGCGCAGCTTGTAGTCGAGGTTGACCAGGGGCTCGTCCAGCAGCATCAGCGGAGCGCCCTTGGCCAGGGCGCGCGCCAGCGCCACCCGCTGCTGCTGGCCGCCCGACAGCTCGGCCGGGTAGCGGTCCAGGAACATCTCGATGTGCAGCCGCTCGGCCAGGGCACGCACGCGCTGCGCCACGTCGCGGTCGCCGCGCAGCTTGAGCGGCGAGGCGATGTTGTCCGCCACCGTGAGCGAGGGATAGTTGATGAATTGCTGGTAGACCATGGCCACGTTGCGCTCGCGCACGGGCATGCCGGTCACATCGACGCCATCGGCGCGCACACGGCCTTCGGTGGGCACGTCCAGGCCGGCCATGATGCGCATCAGGCTGGTCTTGCCGGCCTGCGTGGCACCCAGCAGCACGGTCACCGCGCCGCTTTCCAGTTCAAGGTGCATGGGGTGCAGCCAGGTCTGGCCGCCCACGCGTTTGCTGATTCTCTCCAACACCAGTTCCACGACCGCCCTCACTGACGAGGCCGCCTCGGGGGCAGCGATTGAACAAGGAGAAACATCTCGCTCAAGGCGGCGATTGCGCGCCATCCGAAAGCAAGAACGTGATCATTTTTGTTCTTTCCAGATCGCAGCCCATCAACACATACCCTAGGTGCTGTTCTTTTTTCTTCGTTTTAAAGTTCCCCAACCCACGGCCGACCAGGGGCAAATGCGCTATAACCCGGTCGCCCCGCCTTGTTTGCCTGAGAACGCACCAGATCTGGAATCGCCGCCGTGAACACCAATCCCCGACAACTACAGCTGCTCGACGAAGTGCGCAGCCGCCAGTCCACTTCGGTGGAGCAGCTGGCCGAGATCCTGGGCGTGACCCTGCAGACCGTGCGCCGCGACATACAGAAGCTGGCCGATGCGGGCCTGATGGTGCGCTTTCACGGCGGCGTGCGCGTGCCCAGCGCCACGGTGGAGAACCTGGGCCACACCCAGCGCCAGGTGCTGCATGCCGAAGGCAAGTCGCGCATTGCGCGCGCCGTGGCCGACGCCATTCCCAACGGCTGCTCGCTGATCCTGAACATCGGCACCACCACCGAGGCCGTGGCCCAGGCCCTGCTCAAGCACCGGGGCCTGCGCGTGATCACCAACAACCTCAACGTGGCGGCCATCCTCAGCTCCAACGCGGACTGCGAAGTCATCGTGGCCGGCGGCGTGGTGCGCACACGCGACCGGGGCATCGTGGGCGAGGCGGCCGTGGACTTCATCCGCCAGTTCAAGGTGGACATCGCCCTGATCGGCATCTCGGCCATCGAGCCCGATGGCAGCCTGCGCGACTTCGACATGCGCGAAGTCAAGGTGGCCCAGACCATCATTGCCCAGTCGCGCGAGGTCTGGCTGGCCGCCGACCACAGCAAGTTCCACCGCCAGGCCATGGTGGAGCTGGCACGCCTGGACCAGATCGACCGCCTGTTTACCGATACCGCGCCCCCGGCCCCGTTCGATGCCCTTCTGCGCGAAGCAGAAGTGCAATGCGTGGTGGCGCAATAAGTTTTCCGCAGCCGCTGCGCCACCGCCCGCACAGGACACGCGCACCGGCCCTGCTTTTCCTGGATACCGCACCATGACCTATCTGCTTGCCCTGGACCAGGGCACCTCCAGCTCGCGCAGCATCGTCTTCGACACCCAGGGCCGCATCGTGGCCTCGGCCCAGCTGGAGCTGCCGCAGATCTATCCCCGGCCCGGCTGGGTCGAGCACGATCCGCGCGAGATCTGGCGCACCCAGCTGGCCACGGCGCGCGAGGCCCTGGCCAAGGCCGGGCTGGCGGCGGCCGACATCCGCGCCCTGGGCATCACCAACCAGCGCGAGACCACCGTGGTCTGGAACCGCGCCACGGGCCAGCCCATACACCACGCCATCGTCTGGCAGGACCGCCGCGCCGAGCCGCTGTGCGCCCAGCTGCGCGAGGCCGGCCATGCCGACACCATCCAGCGCAAGACCGGCCTGCTGATCGACGCCTATTTCTCGGGCACCAAGCTGCGCTGGATCCTGGACAACGTCAACGGCGCGCGCGCCGCCGCCGAGCGCGGCGAACTGGCCTTCGGCACCGTGGACAGCTGGCTGATCTGGCAGCTCACGGGCGGACGCCGCCATGTGACCGATGTCTCCAACGCCAGCCGCACCATGCTGTTCAACGTCCACACCAACCAGTGGGACGACGATCTGCTGGCGCTGCTGGAGATTCCGCGCGCGCTGATGCCCGAGGTGCTGCCTTCCGCCGCCGATTTCGGCCGCACGGCAGCCGAGGTGCTGGGCGGCGAGATCGCCATCGGCGGCGTGGCCGGCGACCAGCAAAGCGCCCTCTTCGGCCAGGCCTGCTTTTCGGCCGGCATGGCCAAGAACACCTATGGCACGGGCTGCTTCATGCTCATGCACACGGGCGGCGTGTTCCAGACCTCCGCCAACGGCCTGCTGACCACCGCTGCGGCACAGCCCACCGCTGCGCCGGCCTATGCGCTGGAAGGCAGCGTCTTCGTGGGCGGCGCCGTGGTCCAGTGGCTGCGCGACGGGCTGCGCGCCATCGAGCACAGCGGCCAGGTACAGCAACTGGCCGAGAGCGTGCCCGATTCGGGCGGCGTGATGATGGTGCCGGCCTTCACCGGACTGGGCGCCCCCTACTGGAAGCCCGATGCGCGCGGCACCATCACGGGCCTGACGCGCGGCACCACCATCGCCCACATCGCGCGGGCCGCGCTTGAATCCATCGCCTTCCAGAGCGCCGCCCTGCTGCTGGCCATGAGCCGCGACGCGGTGGCCAGCGGCGGCGCGCCGGTCAGCGAACTGCGCGTGGACGGCGGCGCCTGCGTCAACAACCTGCTCATGCAGTTCCAGGCCGACCTGCTGGGCATTCCCGTCGTGCGCCCGGCCTGCGTGGAGACCACGGCCCTGGGCGCTGCCTACCTGGCAGGCCTGTCCTCGGGCGTGTACCAGAGCACCGAGGAACTGTCGGCGCTGTGGAAGGCCGAGCGGCGCTTCGTGCCCACGCTGGACAAGCACCGCGCCGACGAGCTGATGGCGCGCTGGGAGCATGCGGTGGCCCAGACCGCGCTGGCGGCCTGACAACGGGCCCACGGCCTTGTTCAAGGCGGCCAGCCTGGTGCTTTCCGGCCTGCTGCTGGCCGGCTGCGCCGCGCCGCCCCAGGCCCTGCCGGCCCCGCAGCCCACGGCATGTGCGCGCCTGCAATGGCTGGGCAGCACCACGATTGCGCGCGATGAACCCATCCATGGCGCCACCACCGGCGGCATCTCGGGCCTGAACTACGACGCGCGGCACGGCGACTACGTGGCCATCAGCGATGACCGCGCGGCGCGCGGCCCCGCGCGCTGGATGCGCCTGCGCATAGAGCCGCTGGACGCGGGCCAGCGGGCCGGCCCCAACCCCTGGCAGGCGCAGGTCACCGAAGTGCATCCGCTGCTGGATGCCGAGGGCCGCTGGCTGCGCCCGCGCCATGCCGCGCCCGCCACCCAGCCCGTGCCCGACCCCGAAGCCATCCGCCTGCTGCCGGACGGCGGCCTGCTGTGGACCGATGAAGGCGACCCGGGCCGGGGCTTTGGCACCTCGCTGGTGAGGACCGACGCCACGGGCCGCCAGATCGCGCGGTGGTTCTACGCATTCAAGGACGAGGCCGGCGTGCCGGGCCTGCGCTCGAATTTCGGCTTCGAAGGGCTGGCCGTGACGCCGGACGGCCAACAGGCCTGGCTGGCCCTGGAGGCGCCGCTGCGCCAGGACGGCCCGCGCGCCAGCGCCGCCACGGCAGGCTCGCCCGTGCGCATCAGCCTCGTCAGCCTGGACGATGGCCGGCTGCTGCGCCAGATCGCCTACCAGCCCGATGCCGTGCCGGCCGCCAGTTGGGCCCTGCCCCAGCGCGAGGTCAACGGCATCAGCGAGATCCTGCTGGACGGCCCCGGCCACCTGCTGGTGCTGGAGCGCTCCTACAGCCCGGGCCACGGCTTTGGCGCGCGGCTGTACCGCATCGGCCTGGATGCGCCTGACACGCTGGCCCTGGCCAGCTTCGCGCAAACGCCGCCACAAGTGGCGGTCAAGCAACTGGTGGCCGATCTGTCCACCGTGCAACCCGGCCGGCTGGACAACATGGAAGCCATGTCCTGGGGCCCGCCACTGCCCGATGGCACCCGCGTGCTGGTGTTCGCCAGCGACGACAACTTCAACCCGGCGCAGGCCAACCAGATCCTGATCACCGCCTACCGGCCCTCGCCGCCCTGCGCACCCTGAAGGCGCTTCAGGGCGTGGCCTGCACCTGCTCCTGCGGCAGGTAGATGCGCGTCAGCCCGCGCGCAATGGCCTCCACGATCTGTTCGCGCCGCAGGCCGATGTGCTCGGCCATCAGGCGCTCGCTGGCCTGGGCGTCGCGCGCGCGCAGGGCCCGCAGGATTTCCAGGTGCTCGTGCTGGGTGGAGGCGCGCCCCACGCTCTCCATGTCGATCCAGCGGATGAAGCGGATGCGCTCGTTCAGGCTCGCCAGCATGCGCCGCAGCTCGGCGTTGCCGGCCATGTCGGCAATGCGCAGGTGGAATCCCTCGTCCAGGTCCACCAGCTGCCGGATCGGCGTATCGGAGGCCACGCGCTGGCTCTGCTCCAGGTAGGCCAGGGCCTCGTCAAGCTGGGCATCGGTGGCGCGCTCCACGGCCAAGCGCACGCATTCGCGCTCCACGGCCACGCGGGCCTCGTACAGGTCCAGCGACTCCTTCACGTCCAATTCGCGCCGCATGTAGCCGCGGCTGGCCGGCAGCAAAAAGCCATCGGCCACCAGCCGCGTCAGTGCCTCGCGCACGGGCGTGCGGCTCACGCCCAGGCGCAAGGCCAGTTCGCTTTCGCTCAGGCGCTCGCCCGGCTTGAATTCGTAGGAGATGGCCATGTCACGCAGCGTGCTGTAGACGCTGGAGCCCCGTTCATGGCGGATGTTGGAGATTTTCATGGCGCCATTGTGCCCTTTGGCGCTGCGCATTCTTTTAAGTATACTGAAATGGATTCTTAAAAATCCCGTCACCCAACCTGCCTGGAGACTCCCGACATGACCACCGCTTTCAATGGCGCCGACGCCATGGTCCGCATGCTGCAGCTCAATGGCGTCAAGCACATCTTCGGCCTGTGCGGCGACACCAGCCTGCCCTTCTACGACGCCATGGCGCGGCTGGACCACGGCATGGACCACATCCTCACGCGGGACGAGCGCAGCGCCGGCTACATGGCCGACGCCTATGCGCGCGTCACCGGCAAGGTGGGCGTGTGCGAAGGCCCCAGCGGCGGCGGTGCCACCTACCTGCTGCCCGGCCTGGCCGAGGCCAACGAATCCTCGGTGCCCGTGCTGGGCATCACCTCGGACGTTTCCGTGGGCGCGCGCGGCAAGTTCCCGCTGACCGAACTGGACCAGCAGGCGCTGTACAGGCCCCTGACCAAGTGGAATACCACCATCGACCGCGTGGACCAGATTCCGCACGCCGTGCGCAGCGCCTTTCGCGCCATGACCACGGGCCGGCCCGGCGCCACCCATATCTGCCTGCCCTATGACGTGCAAAAGCACACGCTGGATCCGGCCGATGTCTGGGCCCAGCCAGGGCATGACCACTATCCGGCCTACCGGTCCGCGCCCGATCCGACGTCGGTAGCCGAGGCTGCCGACCGCCTGGTGGCGGCACGCTGCCCCGTGCTGATCTGCGGTGGCGGCGTGCTGATCGCAGGCGCCAGCGCCGCACTGGATGCGCTGGCCACCTTGCTCAATGCGCCCGTGTGCTCCAGCGTCAGCGGCCAGGGCAGCCTGGCGGGCAGCCATCCGCTCAATGCCGGCGTGGTGGGCACCAATGGCGGCGTCGAGGCCACGCGCGCCGTGGTGGCGCAGGCGGACCTGGTGATGTTCATCGGCGCCCGGGCCGGCTCCACCACCACCGAGCACTGGCAGATGCCCTCGCGCAAGGTGACGATCGTCCATCTGGACGTGGACGCCATGACCATAGGCACCAACTACCGCACCGACGTGGCCCTGGTGGGCGACGCCCTGCTGGGCCTGCAGGCGCTGCACGCGGCCGTGCAGCAGCGCATCGCCCGCCGCCCCGCCGATGCCGCAGACGGCGCCGCGCTGGCGGCCACCGCGCGCGCCGCCAAGCAGGCCTTCTTCGCGCCGCTGGCGGCCTCGCTGGAGCGCCCCATCAAGCCCGAGCGCGTGGTGGACACGCTCAACCGCCTGCTGCCCGCGCGCGCCATCGTGGTGGCCGACCCCGGCACGCCCTGCCCCTACTTCACGGCCTATTTCGACGCGCCCCAGGCCGGCCGGCACTTCATCACCAACCGCGCGCACGGGGCGCTGGGCTTTGCCATGTCCGCCGGCTTTGGCGCCGCCATCGGCCAGCCCGATTCCGTGGTGGTCGCGGTCATGGGCGACGGCAGCTTCGGCTTCACCTGCGGCGAGCTGGAAACCATTGTGCGCCGCAACGTGCCGCTGAAGATGATCGTGTTCTCCAACAGCGTGTTCGGCTGGATCAAGGCCAGCCAGAAGTCCGGCTACGATGAACGCTACTTTTCAGTCGACTTCAACCGCACCCACCATGCCCGCGTGGCCGAGGCCTTCGGCGTCAAGGCCTGGCAGGTGCATGACCCGGCAGATCTCGAAGCCGCGCTCAAGGCCGCGCTGATGCACGACGGCCCGGCGCTGGTGGATGTGATCTCGCAAGAGCTCCAGGACACGGCCGTGCCGGTGAGCCAGTGGATGGGTTGACGCCAGGCCCCACGCACAGATTCCCGAATTCCTGCCCGCCAATGCGCTTGAAAAGGAGCCTTCCCATGCCCCATCCACCCTCCCGCCGCCAGCTGCTGCTGGCCATGGCCGCCGCATGCCTGCTGGGGCCGGCCGGCACGGCATCCGCGCAGGGCGCCGCCCCGCTCAAGCTGGTCATCACCTTCCCGCCGGGGGGCAGCACCGACATCGCCGCCCGCATACTGCAGCCGCGCCTGGGTGAGGTGGCCGGGCGCCCGGTGATCGTGGAGAACCGCCCCGGCGCCGCCAGCCAGATCGCCACCCAGTACGTGGCCAAGTCCGCCCCGGACGGCAACACCCTGCTGTTCAGCTTCGACACCCATGCCATCAATCCCATCGCCAAGTCCCGGCTGCCCTACGACACCTTCAAGGACTTCACGGGCGTGTCGCTGGCGCTGCGCTTCCCGCTGGTGATCGGCGCCTCGGCCTCGGTGCCCGCCAGGGACCTGGCCGGCTTCCTGGAACTGGCGCGCCGCAACCCGGGCAAATACAGCTACGCATCGACCGGCCTGGGGTCCATGAACCACCTGGTGATGGAGGACATCAAGCGCCGCTCGGGCACCTACGTGCTGCACGTGCCCTACGGCGGCGGCGGCCCGGCCGTGCAGGCCGTGCTCGGCAATGTGTCCGACCTCACCCTGCTCAGCTACGCGGCGCTGCGCGGCCAGATTTCGGCAGGCAAGATCAAGCCGCTGGCGGTGACCGGCCTCAAGCGCCTGCCCGAGCTGCCCGACGTGCCCACCGTGGCCGAGTCAGGCTTCCCGGGCTTCGAGGCCTACTCGTGGATCGGCGTGTTCGCACCTTCCGCCACGCCGGCAGCCACGGTGCACAAGCTCACCGAAGACTTCCAGGCCACGCTGAACACGCCCGACATCCGCAGCAAGCTCGTGCAGTCGGGCTTTGAAGTCATGGCCACGGACGGACCCGCCCTCGACCGCTGGGTGCGCCAGGAATATGAGCGCTGGGGCCGCTTCGTGCGCGACAACAAGGTCCAGCTCGAAGACTGAGAATCCGGACGGCACCCCCTTACACCACACAGGAGCATTCATGGCACTTCCGCTGGACCACATCGTCATCGCTGTGCAGGACCTCGAGGCCGCCGTGGCGGACTACCGCGCGCTGGGTTTTCAGGTCGCCATCGGCGGCCGCCATCCGGGCCGCACCTCGCACAACGCACTGGTCGTGTTTGCCGACGGCGCCTACCTGGAGATCATTGCCTGGACCGCCCCGGCGCCCGAAGAGCGCTGGTACCGCACACTGCGCGACCATGGCGAAGGGCTGGTGGACTTCGCCCTGCTGCCCCAAAGCACCTCCCAGGCGCTGGCCGAGGCACGCGGGCGGGGGCTGGATACCCTGGTCGGCCCCGTGGACGGAGGCCGCGTGCGCCCCGATGGCGCGCAACTGCTGTGGCAGACGGCGCGCCACGCCACGCCCGACCTGCCCTTCCTGTGCGGCGACGTCACGCCGCGCGCCCTGCGCGTGCCCGAAGGCAGCGTGCGGGAGCATCCCAACGGCGCGCTGGGCGTGGCCTCGCTGACCGTCGCCGTGCACGACCTGGACGCCAGCCTGGACCGCTACCGGGCGCTGCTGGGCCCGGGCCTGCAGCTGGAGAGGCTGGACGACCAGGGCGCGCGGCTGGCATTGCCGGGGTTCGATCTGCTGCTGCAAGGCGCGCAGGCACTGGCGGCCTCCGACGCACTGCGCCAGCGCCTTGCCACGCGCGGAGAGGGCCCTTGCGCACTCACCCTGCGCCAGCGGCCCGGCGCCCCGGCACAGCCTCTGGACCTGGCCGCCAGCCATGGCGTGGACATGCGCTGGCACGGTGGGAACACGCTCTAAACTCTTCGTTTTCCTTCTCCACCGCCACCAGCATGAACACCGTTTCCACAGCCTCCCCTGTCATCGCCTTCATCGGTGGCGGCAACATGGCCAGCGCCATCATCGGCGGACTGATCGGCCAGGGCCAATCCGCAGACCGCATCGTCGTCGTCGAACCCTTCGAGGCTGCGCGCGACGCGCTGCGCACGAACTTCGGCATCACGGCGCATGCCGATGCCGCGGCCGCCGCCAGCGCGCTGGACGGTGCCAGCATCGTGGTCTGGGCCGTCAAGCCCCAGACCTTCAAGGAAGCCGCCCAGGCCGTGGCGCCGCACACCGCCCAGGCCCTGCACCTGAGCGTTGCCGCCGGCATTCCCACGGACTCCATCGCCCAGTGGCTGGGCACGGGCCGCATCGTGCGCGCCATGCCCAACACGCCGGCCCTGGTGGGCAAGGGCATGACGGGCCTGTTCGCCCGCGCCCAGGTCGATGCCGCAGGCAAGAGCGCCGTCGAGCAGGTGGTGGCCACCACGGGCCAGTTCGTCTGGGTCGACCAGGAAGCGCACCTGGACGCCGTGACCGCCCTGTCGGGCTCGGGCCCGGCCTATGTCTTCCTGTTCCTCGAAGCCATGACACAGGCCGGCGTGGACATGGGCCTCACGGCCGAGCAGTCCTACCGCCTGGGCGTGGCCACCTTCCAGGGCGCATCGGAACTGGCCGCCCGCTCCACCGAAAGCGCCGACGTGCTGCGCCAGCGCGTGACCAGCAAGGGCGGCACCACCCACGCCGCCATCACCCACATGCAGGCGCAACAGGTGCCCGAGCATTTCGTGGCCGCCATGCGGGCAGCGGAAACACGGGCCAAGGAGCTGGCCGCCGAATTCGGCAGGTAGGACACGCCCGCGCGCGCCCCTCTTTGTGGTGGCAAGGGGACGGTGCGCCAGATTCCTGCAAAAACCAGATAGTTCTGATGGTGGAAGCAAGCGGCACTCGGTAGAAATCGGCAATTGACCGGCAGCGCGGAAAGCCCCGCGCCGGTCATGACCTGCCACCGCAGTTTCCACCAAGCATTCGCCTCGGCGGGACGTGCATCGCCTGCCCGCCCCTGTCCATGGCTTGCCTTGGATTCGCTGCATTCAAGGAGAAAGCATGCGTTTCCATCCCCCTTCCGTGCCCAGGCGGCGCCGCAGCAAGCCGGCCTTGGCGGCATGCCTGCTCTGGGCATCGACCGGCCTGGCCCACGCAGTACCCGGCCCCTCCCAAAGTCCTGCCCACCACCGCGCGCACACACCAGCGCACTCACCAGCCCATGCCCCAGCACATGGCTCCGCCCAGGCCCGGCAGATACCGCACGCGCAGCAGGCCCTGCAGGGCCTGTCCGTGCCGTTCGAGGCCAACAGCGGCCAATTCGACCCTGCCGTGGCCTTCACGGGCCGCACCTTCGCGGGCGCGATCCACGTCACCCGCCAGGGCCAGATCGTCTACAGCCTGGCCGCGCCCACGCAGCAGCAGGGCGTGACCTCGGCCCCCCCGCCCGAGATGCCTCCCCAAGCACCTCCCAAGAAGCCGCCCAGGACGCCCGCAGGTACCAAACCCCAGGCACCGCCCCAGACCCCTCCGGCCACCCAGCCCCTGTCCGGCTGGAGCCTCACCGAAACCCTGGCCGGCGCGCTGCCGCTGTCGCCCACGGGCGGCGAGGCCGCCGCCACCCAGATCACCCGCTGCAGCGGCCCCCACAGCTACCAGCCAGCCACCTACCGCAACCTGCACCTGGGCCAGGCCTGGCCCGGCGTGCAGGTGGAGCTGGCCGTGCGCGGTGCCAATGTGGAAAAGCTCTTCCACGTGGCCCCGCAGGCCGACCCCGGGCAGATCCAGGTGCGCGTGGACGGCGCGCTGTCCCTGCGCCTGGGCGAAGGTGGCGAACTGGTGGCCGCCACAGGCCATGGCGACGTGGCCTATACGGCGCCCGTGGCCTTCCAGGAAGTTGCGGGGCGGCGCGTGGAGGTGCCTGTGCAGTACGCGCTCAACAGCCAGGGCGATGGCTACGGTTTCGCACTGGGGGCGTATGACCGGGCGCTGCCGCTGGTAATCGACCCCTTCCTGCAGAGCACCTACCTGGGCGGGTCTAACTACGATGTCATTACCGCCCTGGTCGTGACCCCTTCGGGGCAGGTGCTGGTGGCCGGCAGAACCGAGTCCAGCGATTTCCCAGGCACCGCCGGCGGTGCCCAGCCCTCCAGCGGCACGAGCAACCTCTTTGTGGCACGCTTGTCCGGCGACCTGCGCACCCTGGAGCAAAGCACTTATTTGGGCGATGGAGGCATCCCCCGCAGCATGGCCATCTTGCCCTCGGGCGATGTGGTGGTGGGGGGCACCATCTGGAGCGGAAATCTTCCTGGCACGGAGAACGGAGCGCAACCGGCAAAGCCAGCAAGCGGCTCTGGCTTTGTCACCCGCCTGTCGGCCGATCTGCGCACCCTGGTGCAGAGCACCTATCTGGGGGGCGGCGATGAGGACCACCTGACAGCCCTGGTCATCGCCCCCTCGGGCGACATCGTGGTGGGCGGATCTACGGAGTCCTCCGATTTCCCCGGTACGGCACAGGGCGCCATTGCGGACGTAGCGCCAAATACCCGCAACGGCTTTGCAGCCCTGCTCTCGGCGGACCTGCGCACGCTGGTGCGCAGCACCTATATCACCGGAGCAGACTCGCCTACGGCACTGGCCGTCACGCCTTCAGGGCACGTACTGGTCGCCGGATCCACAACTTCCCCCAACCTGCCTGCCACCACCGGCAGCGCCCAGCCCAAGCCTGGGTCGGACAACAACCTCCGCGGACTGGAGGACGGCTTCATCACACGCCTGTCCGCCGATCTGCGCACGCTGAAACAGAGCACCTACCTGGGTGGAGCGGCCAATGACGCCATCACAGCATTGGCCATCACGCCCTCCGGGGAAGTGGTGGTGGGCGGATTTACCGGTTCAAACGACCTGCCGGGCACGGCAGGCGGCGCACAGCCGGATTACTACTTCATCCGCGGCAACCCCAGCGACGGCTTCGTCACACTTCTGTCCGGAGACCTGCGCACGCTGGGGCAGAGCACCTACCTGGGTGCCGCGGACTCTGACGCCATCACCGCATTGGCCATCACGCCCTCCGGGGAGGTGGTGGTGGGCGGCCATACCCGATTCTCCGGCTTTCCGGGCACAGAAGGCGGTGCACAGCCGGTTCGCGTCAGCTTCGGCTTCCAGAGCGGCTTTGTCACACGCCTGTCTGCCGACCTGCGCACGCTGGAGCAAAGCACCTTCCTGAGCGGCGAGTCCGATGATCACATCACCGCATTGGCCACCACGCCCTCCGGGGAAGTGGTGGTGGGCGGCTATACCCAATCCCGCAACCTGCCGGGCATGGCCGGTGGCGCACAGGAGACCAATGCAGGCACTGCAGACGGCTTCATCACACGACTGTCCGCCGACCTGCGCGCCGTCTCCCCCCAGGCCATCACCTTCCCGCCCCAGGCCGATCAGGTGCTTACCGCGACCGGCGACACCTTCCAGATCAGCCCGATCGCCACGGCCAATTCCGGCCTGGCCGTGAACTACACCGCCCATACGCCGGCCGTGTGCACCGTCTCGGGCACCACGGTCACCATGGTGGATGCGGGCCCCTGCATGCTGGAGGCCTGGCTGCCCAGCGTGCCCGGCCAGTGGCTGGCAGCCAACGGCATCTTCGTGACCCTGCAGATCCGCAGGCCGCAGGTGATCTCCTTCCCGGCCCAGGCCGACCAGCCCTTCACGGCCGGCGCCAGCTTCGACCTCGGCCCGCCCGCCACGGCCACTTCGAACCTGCCGGTGGACTACGCCAGCACCACGCCCGGCGTTTGCACGGTCTCGGGCGCCACGGTGACCATGGTCAGCGCAGGCATCTGCAGGGTCACAGCCAGCCAGCCGGGCAACACGCTGTGGCTGGCGGCCACTGACGTGTCGCAGGACATCGAACTGGTGGCCAGCACCGTTTCACCTCCGTCGCCACTCCCGCCGCCTCCTCCTCCCGCACCCGGCCCGGGACCCGGCGCTGCGTCCCCCTTGCCCGTGCCCACCCTGGGCCCCTGGGACCTGGCCTGGCTGGGCACGCTGGCGGCAGGCCTTGGCGCCATCTCGCTGCGCCGCCGGGCGCGCCATAGCAGCGCTCGCTAGCAACGCACGCGTGGCCGGGCAGGAGGGGGTAGCCCCCGTGCCGGTCACGCCCCAGGAACCCGGCCCCGCCAGGCCTCCGCCTGCGGGGCTCACGCCCGGAGGCAGGCTTGCCTCGGGGCGGCCGCATTCAGGGAGACCCCATGAGCATCTTTCTTCAGCCTGCGCCCTGGCTCCGGTGGCGCAGCACAAGCCGCACAGCCCTCCTCTGGCTCGCCATGGCAGCAGCCGCATGCATGGCCGCCAGCACCGCCCATGCAGCGCCGGGTGAGAGACCCGGTGCGGCGCAGTTGCAGCATGCGAAGCAGGCCCTGCAGGGCCTGTCCATGCCCTTCGAAGCCAACAGCGGCCAGTTCGACCCGGCCGTGGCCTTCATGGGCCGGACCTTCGCGGGCGCCGTCCATGTCACGCACCAGGGGCAGATCGTGTACGGCCTGCCCGGGCCCGACACGGGACGGCTGGCGGACTGGGCAAGAAGCAAAGCGGCCGGCGGTGCGCCCAAGAGCGCCCCCATCCTGCGGCCCGGCTGGAGTCTCACGGAAACCCTGGTCGGCGCGCTGCCGCTGTCGCCCTCGGGCGGCGAGGCAGCCGGCACCCAGATCACCCGCTTCAGCGGCCCGCACCGCTACCAGCCGGCCACCTACCGCAACCTCCACCTGGGCCAGGCCTGGACCGGCGTGCAGGTGGAGCTGGCCGTGCGCGGCACCAATGTGGAAAAGCTCTTTCACGTGGCGCCGCAGGCCGACCCCGGGCAGATCCAGGTGCGCGTGGACGGCGCGCTGTCCCTGCGCCTGGGCGAAGGCGGCGAACTGGTGGCCGCCACAGGCCATGGCGATGTGGCCTATACCGCGCCCGTGGCCTTCCAGGAAGTTGCTGGGCAGCGCGTGGAGGTGCCTGTGCAGTACGCCCTCAACAGCCAGGGCGATGGCTACGGGTTCGCACTGGGAGCGTATGACCGGGCGCTGCCGCTGGTGATCGATCCACTGCTGCAGAGCATCTATCTGGGCAGCCCCGAGAGTTCCTGGATAGAGGCCATAGCCACAGCCGCCCCTTCAGGCGACGTGCTGCTGGCCGGCACTACCCTTTCCAACCGATTCCCCGGCACTGCGGGTGGAGCGCAGCCTGCGAGCCCCCCTGGCATATTTGCATTGCATGGCTTCGTCGCCCGGCTGTCCAGTGATCTGAGCCGCCTGATACAGAGCACCTACCTGAGCGGGTCGTGGGGCAGCCAGATCCACGCACTGGCCGTCACAGCGTCGGGTGACGTGGTGGTAAGCGGCGAGACGATGACCAGCGATTTTCCCGGCACGGCCGGGGGAGCACAGCCTGTGTCGCTCAGCGTTCCTGCGGGCTTCGTCGCCCGGCTTTCCGGCGACCTGCGCACCCTGGAGCAGAGCACCTATCTGACCGGAGACGGCTGGGTGGTCGCCACTGCCCTGGCCCTTCCTGCCTCGGGGGAGGTCGTGGTGGCCGGGGACACCCTTGCCAAGGACCTGCCCCGCGCGGCCAACGGAGCCCAGCCCGCCCTCAGCGCCGATCGTGACGGCTTCGTCATGCGCCTGTCCGCCGACCTGCGCACCGTGGTGCAAAGCACCTATCTGGGCGGGACGGGAGCGGAGAGTATCTCCAATATCGCCATCGGACCTTCAGGAGAGATACTCGCCGGCGGGCAGACCCAGTCCCCCGATCTGCCTGCCACGGCGCACGCAGCCCAGCCAGACATCAGCGGCGATGCCGACGGCTTCATCGCATTGCTTTCAGGCGATCTGCGCACCCTGGTGCGCAGCTCCTACCTGGGGGGGAACGGCTGGGAGACACTCTCGGCATTGGCCTTCCACCCCTCGGGAGAGATCGTGGCAGCCGGGCAAACATCGTCCTCTGCCTTTCCTGGCACGAGCGGTGGTGCGCAGCCTGCCAGCAATGGCAACTACCCCGGCTACATCACAAGGCTGTCCGCCGATCTGCGCACCCTGTTGCAGAGCACCTATCTGGGCGGCGCAAACCCAGACTGGATCGCTGCCCTGGCCATCGCTCCTTCGGGCGAGATCCTGGTGGCCGGCAACACCTCATCCGACAATTTTCCCGGCATGGCGGGCGCCATTGAGCCTGTCTACGGTGGCGGATTGCAAACCGGCTACGTGGCACGCCTGTCGGACGATCTGCGCACCTTGGAGCAAAGCACCTACCTGGGCGCAAGGGGCCTGGATGGTGTCACCGCGCTGCACATCACTGCTTCTGGCGAGCTTCTGGCCGGGGGCTACTCCGGAGCACTGTTCACGAACCCTGATGCCTTTGTCTCACTCATGACCGTGGACCTGCGCGCCCTCTCCCCCCAGACCATCACCTTTGGGCCACAGGCCAGCCAGGTCCTCGGCAGCCCTGGCTCCACCTTCACCATAGACCCTCCCGCCACGGCCAGCTCCGGCCTGCCGGTGGACTACGGCAGCGCCACCCCGGCCGTCTGCACCGTCTCGGGCACCACGGTCACGATGATCGATGGCGGCATCTGCACCCTGGTGGCCCGCCAGGCGGGCAATGCCCACTGGCTGCCCGCCGACGCAAGCGCCGATGTCCGCATCCGCAGAGCACAGGCCATCCGCTTCCCGGCACAGGCCAGCCGGTCCTTCGAGGCGGGAACGATCTTTACAATCGACCCGCCCGCCACGGCCAGCTCCGGCCTGCCGGTGGAATACGCCAGCACGACCCCAGGCATCTGCACGGTCTCGGGCAACAGGGTCACGATGGCGGGCGAAGGCATCTGCACGGTGACCGCCAGCCAGCCCGGCGATGCGCGGTGGATGCCGGCCACCGAGGTGGCGCAGGACATCGCGCTGACTGCGGTGGTGCCGCCTACCCTGCCGCTCCCCGTAGATCCTCCTGTAGATCCTCCTGTGGATCCACCTGTAGACCCACCTGTGACTCCACCCGTGCCGCCGCCCGCTCCGGCGCCCATTCCCGCACTCGGCGCCTGGCCGCTGGCGCTGCTGGGTGCCATGGCGGCAGGCTTCGGTGCGCACGCACTGCGGCGGCGTGGCGTCTTCAGCGCAAGGCAAATCCCAGCGCCACGCCTGCGAACAGGGCGGCACCGATCCAGTGGCTCTTGCTGAAGGCGACGAAGCAGCCCTCGCGCGTGCGGTGGCGGATCAGGGTGAAGTGCCAGATCACCTGGGCCGCGGCCACGGCCAGGCCCAGCCAGAAAGGCCAGGCCAGGCCATAGGGCGCCAGCGCCCAGACGGTGAGCAGGCCGCAGAGCACGAAAAAGCCCATGACGGCCACCACGTCGAAGCGGCCCAGGGTGATGGCCGAGGTCTTCATGCCGATCCTGAGGTCGTCGTCGCGGTCCACCATGGCGTATTCGGTGTCATAGGCCAGCACCAAGAACATGTTGGCGAGCCACAGAATCCAGGCCGTGGCCGGCACCTGGCCCTGCACGGCGGCGAAGGCGATGACGATGCCGAAGTTGAAGGCAATGCCCAGGAAGGCCTGGGGCATGGCGAAGAAGCGCTTGGTGAACGGGTAGAGGATGGTGAACAGCACGGCGGGCACGGACCAGGCCACGGCCTCCCAGCGCGTGGTCAGCACCAGGCCCAGCGAGACCAGGGCCAGGGCCGCGCCCAGCAGCGCGGCCTCCTTGACCGAGACCTGCCCCGAGGTGATGGGCCGCTGCGTGGTGCGCTTGACGTGGCGGTCGAAATCGCGGTCGGCGATGTCGTTGATGCAGCAGCCGGCGCTGCGCATCAGCACCGTTCCCAGCACGAAGACCACCAGCAGATGCCAGCCCGGAAACCCGCCCGCTGCCACCCACAGTGCGGCCAGCGTGGGCCAGACCAGGACCAGCCAGCCGGCCGGCCGGTTGAAGCGGACCAGGTCCAGATAGAGCGACAGTTTGCTGCGCCGGGGCGCAGGCATGGGCGTGGAGGAGGTGGTGGGCATGGCGTCTGGGCGCCGATGGCGGCCGTGGGCCGACCATCGCACGCATCACATTCGAAATGCCCGCATTGTCGCCGCTGGGCGGGCAGGCTCGGCGGCGCGCCTCAGCAGCGCCTGCCGGCAACGCGGGTTTGCGCCCACTCCACGGCACAGATCACCAGCGCCATCCAGGCCAGGCCCAGCAGCCAGCCGGCCAGCACATCGCTGGCATAGTGCACGCGCAGCACCACGCGGCTGGCGCCCACGCCCAGGGCGACAGCCAGGGCCGCCAGGCCCACGGGCCAGCGCCAGGCCGGGCGCAGGTACGGCAGCAGCAGCCAGGCCAGCATCAGATAGAGCACGAAGGTGCCCGCGCTGTGGCCGCTGGGGAAACTGAAGCCGCCTTCAGGCACCCAGCCACCCACGGGGCGCGGACGGCCCACGCTGGTCTTGATGGCGCGTATCCACAGGCCCACGCCAGCCGTGGCCACCACCCAGGCGGCCGCATGCAGCCAGTCGCGCCGCCACAGCAGCAGCGCCAGCACGGCGGCCGACAGCGACACCATCCAGGCCACATTGCCCAGTTGGGTGAAGGCGACCACGGGGCGCACCCAGGCATCGGTGGCATGGCCGGCCAGCCACAGGTGCAGGGCCTCGTCGAGCACCGGCCAGTCGGTGCAGATGGCGCAGCCTGCGGGCTGGGCCAGGCCCAGCATGTCGCGCACCATCACGGCCAGTGCCAGCAAGGCCAGCACGCCGGCGGCAGCCAGGCCCAGCCATGCGGACCGCGGCATGGGCAGGCCTGCGTGGCGCAGCCGGGCCGTGGCAGGCAGGCGCAGATAGAAAAAAAGGCCGCCCAAGGCGGCCAGTACCAGGCACAGGCCGCCCGTGGCGGCGTGTGCGTCAATCCAGGTCCAGAGCATGCGGTGGCATCACTCCCGGGCCAGGGTGGGTACGCGGGAAGACTGGGGTTTGCGCAGCATCAGTCTTCGAGCAGGGCGCGCAGCATCCAGGCGGTCTGCTCGTGCACGGTCAGGCGCTGGGTCAGCAGGTCGGCCGTGGGTTCGTCGCTGGCCTTGTCGGCCAGGGGGAACAGGCTGCGCGCCGTGCGGGCCACGGCCTCGTGGCCGGCGACCAGGATGCGCACCATCTCCAGGGCCTTGGGCGGGTCGTGGGGCACGTCGGCCAGGCTGGTGAGCTTGCCGAAGTCGGCATAGGAGCCCGGCGCGAAATGGCCCAGCGCACGGATGCGCTCGGCGATGGGGTCGACGGCGTTCCACAGCTCCGTGTACTGCCCCATGAACATGGTGTGCAGCGTGTTGAACATCGGGCCGGTGACGTTCCAGTGGAAATTGTGCGTGGTCAGATACAGCGTGTAGGTGTCGGCCAGCAGGGCCGACAGGCCCTTGGCGATGGCCGCGCGGTCCTTGTCGCTGATGCCGATATGGATGGCGGAGGAGCGCACGGACGCCGGTGCCACGTCGGCCAGTGCGGCCTTTGCAGGCTGCACTGCCTTGTCGGCCTGCACGGCCTCTGGCTTCTTTGCACCGGACTTGTCTTTGCTGGCATTTTTGGCCATGGGATCCCTTTCAGCTTCGTACAAACGGAAGATGCTCCCGGCAGGTCGCCCGGGAGCCAGTTGCAACGATAACGCAAGCGCAGCGGCCCCACAGGCCCGACTCGCACGCCGGTGCGGTCATCAGGACAGGCGTTTGACGCCGGGCAAGGCGCAGGCGTAGACGGCGTTGCGCAGGGCGGCGATGGCCTCGTAGCGCGTGAAGCTGCGGCGCCAGGCCAGGACCACGCGGCGTGTCGGCGGGGCCGAGCCGTCGTCCTCGAGGATGGGCAGGTAGCGGATGTGCGGCTCGTCGGTCTTGCGGCGGCGCGCCGTGGTCTCCAGCGCATCGGCGGGCACGGACAGGCGCGGCACCAGGGTCACGCCCATGCCAGCGGCCACCATGTGCTTGATGGTCTCCAGCGACGAGCCTTCGAAGGTGCGGCGAATGCCTTCGGCATTGCTGGCATAGCGTGCGAACTCGGGGCAGACCTGGAGCACATGGTCGCGGAAGCAGTGGCCCGAGCCCAGCAGCAGCATGGTCTCGTTCTTGAGATCGCTGGTGGAGACGTGGTCCTTCTGGGCCAGCGCATGGGTGCTGGGAACGGCGGCCATGAAGGGCTCGTCGTACAGCGGCGCCAGCGCCAGGCCGGTGTCGGGGAAGGGCTCGGCGACGATGGCGCAGTCGATTTCGCCGGTGCGCAGCATCTCCAGCAGCTTGATGGTGTAGTTCTCCTGCAGCATCAGCGGCATCTGCGGCGTGCGCATGATGGAGTTGCGCACCAGGTCAGGCAGCAGGTAGGGGCCGATGGTGTAGATCACACCCAGGGTGAGCACGCCGGACAGCGGGTCCTTGCCGCGCTTGGCGATTTCCTTGATCTCGGCGGCCTGCTCCAGCACGCTTTGCGCCTGACGGATGATCTCCTCGCCCAGCGACGTGACCGACACTTCGCCGGCACTGCGCTCGAAGAGCTTGACATCGAGCTCCTCCTCCAGCTTCTTGATCGCCACGGACAACGTGGGCTGGGACACATAACAGGCTTCGGCGGCGCGGCCAAAATGCTTTTCACGTGCCACGGCCACGATGTATTTGAGTTCGGTAAGTGTCATTGGCGAGCTGTGTCTGGGAGGGAGCCTCGGAAAATACGATGGTCTTACACCAAGAACCTGTGCCGGAACCTTTGTGCAATCAGGCCTTGCGGCCGGCTTGCCGGGGTGCTCCCCTCAAAAGTTCCTGCACAGGTTCTAGGATTTGTCCTAATTCGATTGTGCCAGTCCTCGTCCGCGCATGACCACTGCGCGCTCCCCGACCCGCCGGCTTTTTGTATTTATCCACCTAGTGCAACGGCCGGCGCATCCGGTCGCGTTGCTGCATGAGCTGGTCCATGCCTATCAATGCAGCCAGGCCTATGGCCACGATCACGGTAAAGACCGGAAGGTCCAGGGCGCTGATCACGGCAAAGCCTTGCGGCCTAGCATAACGCTGTGTCTCTGAAATGCATACGAAGTCCGCTGCGGCCATGCCGGTGTAGTGCATGGAACAGACCGCCGCGCCCATGACGGCGGCGGCCAGCGCACGCATGCCCGGCGAGCTGGTGCGAAACGACAGCCACAGCGCGGCGCTGGCAGCCGCCACGGCGATGCCCACGGACAGCAGCACGGTGGGAACGGACCAGACGATGAAGCCCGGAAAGCGCATGCCATACATGCCCAGGTAATGCATGAAGGCCACGCCCAGGCCCAGCAGGGTGCCCGCGCCCAGCACGCGCGCCCCGCTTTCGGGCCGCCGCGCGACAAAGGCCAGCGCCACCGAGGTGGCGGCAACGGCGGCGCACAGGGACAGCAGGGTTTCGACCATGGAGTAGCCCGAACCCATGCCCAGGTTCAGCGCCAGCATGCCCGTGAAATGCATGGACCACACGCCGATGCCGCCCAGCGCCGTGCCTGCCGCCAGCAGGTTCAGCCAGCTGATGCCCTCGCGTCCCCGGATGCGCTGCGCCGCAGTCAGGGCCACGAAGGAGCCCAATACGGCAATGCCATACGACAGGACCACCAGGCCCATGCGCCAGGAGGTCTCGACGATCTCATTCGCTTGAACGGCTTCATTCATGTTGGCAGCTCCTCATTCGCAGAAAAATGGGACAACACAAGAGTGATCGCGGCCGTCCTCCCCGTGGGGGAGGCTTGGCAGGCCATCCCCTCCCGGATGGAGCTACCCTGTTTTTTGTGACTCAATGTACCAAAAGGTCACAAATATTCAATGCCGTAACGGGACGGCACTGTCACCGCCAGGACGGCGTGAAGCGCTCCATTTCGATGGCTACAACGCGCGTGGAAACCATGTCTGGCGCGGGCTGCAGGCCTGCGGAAGATGACGTTGCCAGGCAGCGCCTGGACTCGTAAAAATACGTAACACAACCACCCGGCAGGAATGGAACGAACCGATCAGGCCTTGAGGAATTCGGCCTTGCCGCCCAGCCAGCGGCCCACATGGCGCTGCGCCAGTTGCGGGTGCTGCTCCAGCATGCGCGGCGCCAGTTCGCGGGCCCAGTCGAGCAGCATCAGGTCCTGCTCCAGGTCGGCGAAGCGCAGCATAGGCGCGCCGGACTGGCGCGCGCCCAGGAATTCGCCGGGGCCGCGGATCTCCAGGTCGCGCCGCGCAATCTCGAAGCCGTCATTGGTCTCGGCCATGGCGCGCAGCCGGTCCTTGGCCGTCTCGCCCAGGCGCCCACTGTCTCCCACCGAGTACAGCAGCACGCAGGCCGAGGCCGCCGCACCCCGCCCCACGCGCCCGCGCAGCTGGTGCAGCTGCGACAGGCCAAAGCGCTCCGCATGCTCGATGACCATGAGCGAGGCGTTGGGCACGTCCACGCCCACTTCGATCACCGTGGTGGAGACCAGCACGCCCATGACCCCGGCGGAGAACAGCTCCATCACGGCCTTCTTCTCGGCCGTGGGCATGCGCGAGTGCAGCAGGCCGACCATGACGTCGGGCAGCATCTCGCTCAGATAGGCATGGGTGGCCGTGGCGTTGGACAGGTCCAGCGCCTCGCTTTCCTCGATCAGCGGGCAGACCCAGTAGACCTGGCGCCCTTCCGCGACCTGGGCGCCTATGCGCTCGATGACCTCGTCCTTGCGGCTGTCGGCAATGAGCTTGGTGACGATGGGCGTGCGGCCCGGCGGCAGCTCGTCGATGGTGGACACATCCAGGTCGGCGTAGTAGCTCATGGCCAGGGTGCGCGGGATGGGCGTTGCGCTCATCATCAGCAGATGGGGCTCCATGCCCGAGGCCGCGAGCTTCTGGCGCAGCGCCAGCCGCTGGGCCACGCCGAAGCGGTGCTGCTCATCGATGACGGCCAGCGCCAGGTTCTTGAACTGCACTTGGTCCTGGATGACGGCGTGCGTGCCCACGACCAGGGCCGCCTCGCCGCTGTGGACCAGCTCCAGCATGGCGGTGCGTTCCTTCTTCTTCTGCGCGCCGGCCAGCCAGGCCACGCGCTTGCCCAGCGGGGCCAGCAGCGGCTCCAGCCAGCCGACCAGCTTGCCGAAATGCTGCTCGGCCAGGATTTCGGTGGGCGCCATCAGCGCGCACTGCCAGCCGGCCTCGATGCAGGCCACGGCCGACAGCGCCGCCACCACGGTCTTGCCCGATCCCACATCGCCCTGCAGCAGCCGGTGCATGGGCATGCGGCGCTCCATGTCGGCAAGGATCTCGGCCACCACGCGCTGCTGGGCGCCGGTCAGGCCAAAGGGCAATTGGTCCAGGAACTGGCGCGCCAGGCCCTGGGCGCTGTCCATGGGCTGGGCGCGCAGCACGGGTGCCCTGAGCCGCGCGCGTTCGCGCTTGGCCTCGTATTGGGACAGTTGCTGGGCCAGCAGCTCCTCAGCCTTCAGGCGCTGCCAGGCCGGGTGCGAATGGTCTTCCAGCGTGGCCAGGGCCACATCGGGCGTGGGGTGGTGCAGGAACTGCAGCGCATCGCGCAGGCTGAACAGCGGCGGCAGCCCGCCGTTGCCATGGAACTGCGCCACGGGCGGATGCTCGCCCTGGGGCAGGGTATCGGAGAGATCGGCGCGCAGCATGGCGGTGACCGCCGCGCGGCGGATGTAGGCCTGGGGCAGGCCCGCCACCGTGGGATAGACGGGCGTGAGCGCCGTGGGCAGGTCGCCGCCCGCCGTGCGAAACGCCGGGTGCAGCATCTGCCGGCCCCAGAAGCCGCCCTTGACCTCGCCGCGGATGCGCAGCCGCGCGCCCACAGACAGGGTTTTCTGGTGCGAGGGGTAGAAGCTGAAGAAGGTCAGCACGCACTCGGCCGTGCCATCGTCCACCGTGACCTTGAGCATGCGGCGCGGGCGCAGTTGCACCTCGCTGTGGGTCACCGTGGCCTCGATTTGCACCGTGTCGCCCTCGCGGGCATTGCGCAGCGCAGTGATGCGCGTCTCGTCCTCATAGCGCAGCGGCAGGTGCAGGGCCAGATCGATGTCGCGCACCAGGCCCATCTTCTGCAGCGCCTTCTGCGCGGCGCTGGCTGCGGGCTTGGCGGGCGCTGCGGGCTTGTCTCCTGCCTTGCCCGCTGCCTTGCCGCCCTTGCCTGCGGCCTTTCCCTTGCCGGCACGCGCGGCCTTGCCGCCGGGGGCGTCGCGCCCCAGATCTGGGAAGGCAGAGGAGACGTTCAAGGGCATGGGCTATCCTGTTTCAGAGCATGCGCATGGACATGGGCGGGCATGCAGCATAGTGTATGAATATACAGGTGTAGGCAACACGCCACGTTCATGCCGGATGCCCTTGCCCAAAGCACCCTTGAGGCCCCGGGTCTCTGGGGAAGCCGCTACCATGCACGCTGACGTTACGTAGTGTTACCCCGCCACCGAATGCCATGTTGAAGCGTATCAATGTCCAGCATGTCACTCTGGGCATGTTCCTGCACGAGTTCTGCGGCTCCTGGATGGAGCATCCTTTTTGGCGAACCCGTTTCCTGCTCCGCTCCGAGGCCGACCTCCAGCGCCTGCGCTCCACCTCCATCCAGGAGGTCTGGATCGACGTGCGCAAGGGCCTGGACGTGGGTGTCCAGGTGCCTTGCCTGCGCTTTGACCCGCAGGACGAGCTTCGCCACCAGATCCCGGACAGCGCCCGCCCTGTCTCCGAGCAGAGCACGGCCCCCATTTCCACCGCCACCGAGCTGCGCCGCGCCGCGCAGACCTGCGTGCAGGCCAAGCAATTGCTCAGCCGCCTGTTCAGCGACGCGCGGCTGGGCCGGCCCGTGGACGCCACCGCCGCCGGGCAGCTGGTGGACGATGTGACGGCCTCCGTGGCGCGCAATCCCCATGCCCTGATCGGCCTGGCACGGCTGAAGACGGCCGACGACTACACCTACATGCACAGCTTGGCCGTGTGCGCGCTGATGGTGGCCCTGGCCAAGCGCATGGGCCTGGACGACCACAGCCTGCGCAAGGCAGGCATGGCCGGTCTCATGCATGACCTGGGCAAGACCGCGATCCCGGTCGCCGTGCTCAACAAGCCCGGGCCGCTGGACGATGCGGAATGGGCGCTGATGCGTGCTCACCCACGCCATGGCGAGCAGCTGCTGCGCCCGCTGGGCCTGGACGACGAGGTCATCGATGCCTGCCTGCACCACCACGAAAAGGTGGACGGCAGCGGCTACCCCGACGGACTGCAGCAGGGCGACATCGGCCTGCTGGCGCGCATGACGGCGATCTGCGATGTCTACGACGCCATCACCTCGGACCGGCCCTACAAGAAGGGCTGGCCGCCCTCGGAGGCGCTGCGGCGCATGGCCGAGTGGAGCCCCCGCCATTTCGACAAGCGGCTGTTCGAGCAGTTCGTGCAGACCGTGGGCATCTATCCGCTGGGCTCGCTGGTGCGCCTGCATTCGCAGCGCCTGGCCGTCGTGGTCGATGCCTCGCCGGGCAGCCTGCTGGCGCCGCGCGTCAAGGTGTTCTATTCGCTGCGCCAGGCCTGCCGCATCACGCCCGAGATCGAGGACCTGTCCGAGAGCCAGGGCAACGACCGCATCATCGCGCGCGAGGACCCGGTGAACTGGGACTTCCCGGATCTGGAGACGCTGTGGCTGGAGTTCGAGCGCCAGCCCCAGACACAGGCCCAGATGGCCAAGTGACCGCCGCGAAATTCCGGGGATGACCCCAGGGTTTGCGACAATGGCGGACTTCCGTTCAACGAACTTGGAACGGGCCATGTCCGGCCCTCAAGCACTGCATGTCCTCCCTGTCCCGTGTGTTTTCGCTCAGCGATTTCGACTTCGAGCTTCCTGAGAACCTGATCGCCCAGCATCCTGCCGCCCAGCGCAGCGCCTCGCGCCTGCTCGACGGCCGCGACGATGCCACCCCGCCCACCGACCGCATCTTCCACGAGCTGCCCGACCTGCTGCAGCCCGGCGACCTGCTGGTGTTCAACGACACGCGCGTGCTCAAGGCGCGCATCTTCGGCGAGAAGGCCAGCGGCGGCCGGCTGGAGCTGCTGGTCGAGCGCGTGCTCGAAGGCAACGATGTCGTGGCCCACATGCGCGTCAGCAAGAAGCCCCTGCCCGGCTCACGCATCCACCTGTGCGGCGGCAAGAACCGCGGCGGCTTCGACGCCGTGCTGCGCGGCCGCTGGCCCGACGAGAACGGCCCGCTGTTCCACCTGAGCTTCGAAGGCCCGCGCGGCGAGACGCCGCACGAGCTGATGGAGCGCTTCGGCCACCTGCCGCTGCCGCCCTATATCGAGCGCCACCAGGACACCGGCAACGACCCCGATGCCGCCGAAGACAGCGAGCGCTACCAGACCGTCTTCGCGGCCCGTCCCGGCGCCGTGGCCGCGCCCACGGCCGCCCTGCACTTTGACGACGCCGTGCTGGCCCGCCTGGCCGAGCGCGGCATCGAGCGCGCCAGCGTCACGCTGCACGTGGGCGCCGGCACCTTCCAGCCCGTGAAGACCGAGAACCTGGCCGACCACCAGATGCACAGCGAGTGGTACGAGATCCCGCTGGCCACGCTGGCTGCGCTGGAACGCTGCCGCCAGCGCGGCGGCCGCGTCGTCGCCGTGGGCACGACCACGGTGCGCACGCTGGAGTCCTGGGCCCAGACGGGCCAGTTCTCCGGCGACACGCGCATCTTCATCACGCCCGGCTTCGAGTACCAGGTGGTCGATCTGCTGATCACCAACTTCCACCTGCCCAAGAGCACGCTGATGATGCTGGTCAGCGCCTTCGCGGGCTATGAGCAGGTGATGGCACTGTACCGCCATGCGATTGCGCAGGAGTACCGCTTCTTCAGCTACGGCGATTCCATGCTGTTGAAGAAGAAAAGCACCCCCTGAGTCGCTTCGCGCCTTCCCCCGTTGCACGGCGCCTCTCTACTCGCTTCGCGAGGGAGGGGGCATACGGTCAGCCGGCGACACCCTCGCGGCGGGGCGGCGCGGCCGGCTTAGGCCCTTGCTTGGTGTCCCTCGCCTCAGGCCGCGCCAGGTTCAAGCGCCAAGCCCGAAACGCCGCATGTTCAACCAAAGTAATGGCAAAGCCTGCGGCCCTTGACCTCATGCACGCTGACAGGGATGCCGTAGAGGCTGCTGAGGACCTCGTCCTGCACAACCTCGGCCGGCGTGCCCGCCACGGCCAGGCGGCCGTCCTTGAGCGCGATGATGTGGTCGGCGTAGCACGAGGCGAAGTTGATGTCGTGCAGCACCATGACCACGGTCTTGCCGCGCTCGGTGACGGCGCGGCGCAGCAGGCCCATCATGCTGACGGCGTGGGCCATGTCCAGGTTGTTCAGCGGCTCGTCCAGCAGGATGAAGGGCGTGTCCTGGCACAGCACCATGGCGATGTAGGCGCGCTGGCGCTGGCCGCCTGACAGTTCGTCGAGAAATCGCTCGGCCAGCGGCGTGAGCTGCAGGTACTCCAGCGCCTCGTCCACATGGCGCAGGTCTTCGGGGCCCAGCCGGCCCTTGCTGTGCGGAAAGCGGCCAAAGCCCACCAGGTCGCGCACCGTCAGGCGCAGCGTGCTCTGGTTGTCCTGGCGCAGGATGGCCATGATGCGCGCCAGCGCCTCGGTGGGCGTGGTGGCCACGTCGAGGCCGGCCACCCGCACCTTGCCCGCCGTGATGGGCATGAGGCGGCTGACCAGGGACAGCAGCGTGGACTTGCCCGCACCGTTGGGCCCGATGATGGCCGTCAGCGCCCGCTCGGGCACATCGAAATTGAGCTCCTGCAGCACTGCCGTGCCGCCATGGCGCTTGAGCAGATCACGCACCTCGATCATTGGGTCCCCTTGCGCATGAGCAGCACGATGAAGACGATTCCACCCAGGAACTCCACCACGATGCTCAGCACGGTATTGAATTGAAAAAGCTGCTCCAGCAGCACCTGCCCACCCATGAGCAGCACGCAGCCCCAGAGCACGGCCGCAGGCAGCACCCAGGCATGGCGGCGCGTGCCCATGGCGTGATAGGCCATGTTGCTGACCAGCAGGCCGAAGAAGATCACCGGGCCGACCAGGGCCGTGGACACGGCCACCATGCAGGCCACCACGGCGAGCAGCCGCAGCACGCGGCCCTCGTAGTCCAGGCCCAGGCTGACGGCGGCATCGCGCCCCAGCGAGATCACGTCCAGCACGCGGCGCTGGCGCCAGATCCAGGCGCTGCCCAGGGCGATCAGCAGCAGCGACGGCAGCAGCAGCTGCAGGTTCACCGCGTTGAAATTGGCGAACATGCGGTCCTGCAGCGCCGTGAACTCATTGGGATCGAGCACGCGCATGGCCAGCCCGGCCAGGCTGCGAAAGAAGATGCCGCCCACCATGCCCACCAGCAGCATCAGGTGCAGGCTGCTGGCATGGCCCACGAACAGCCAGCGCATCAGCAGCACGCTGAAGCCCATCATCAGCACGATGTTGAGCGCATAGCGCCCGACCTCGCCCATGGCGGACACGCCCGCCGCGCCCAGCATCAGCACCATGGACGCCTGCACGAACAGGTACAGCGCATCCAGCCCCATGACGGAAGGCGTGAGGATGGTGTTGTGCGACACGGTCTGGAACACCACGGTGGACAGGCCGATGGCACAGGCCACCAGCGCCATGGTCAGGACCTTGGCGCCCCGGTGCTCCAGCACGAAGGCCCAGTCGGTCTTGACGCCCACGGTCATGAAGGCCAGCAGGCACAGCAGGGCCAGCGCGCCCAGCAGCGCCAGGCGCGCGCCATGGCCCCAGCTGCGAGCTGCAGGCCCATCGGAAGCAACGGATTGCGGCACGCTGCTCATGCACGGTCCTTGCGGCGGCGCAGGATCAGCGCCAGGAACAGGGCACTGCCCAGCACGCCCAGCACGGTGCCCACGGGGATTTCATAGGGAGCGATCAGCAGCCGCCCGACCAGGTCGCACAGCACGGTCAGGCCCGCGCCGATCAGCGCCACCCACAGCACGCTGCGGCGCACGTTGTCGCCCAGAACCAGGCGCACCACATTGGGCACGATCAAGCCCACAAAGGGCAGGCTGCCGGCCGTGACCACCACGGCCGAGGTGGCCACGGCCACCACCACCAGCCCTTGCCACACCAGGCGCCGGTAGTTCAGGCCCAGGTTGGTGGCAAAGCTCTCGCCCAGGCCCGCCACGGTGAAACGGTCGGCCGCCAGGCAGGCCAGGGCCGTGACGCCCAGCGACAGCCACAGCAACTCGTAGCGGCCCTGGACCACCAGCGAGAAATCGCCGTTGGACCAGGACTTGAGCGCCTGCATCATGTCGAACTGCAGCGCCAGAAAGCTGGCGGCTGCCTCCAGCACGCCGGCCAGCACCAGGCCGACCAGGGGCACCATCCACGACGAACGCAGCCGGATGCGCGAGAGCACGGCCAGGAACAGCGCCGTGCCCAGCAGTGCCGCCACGGCCGAAATCCCCATCTTGGCCATCACCGGCCAATGCGGTACCCAGACAAACGCCGCCAGCATGCCCAGGCTGGCCGACTCCACCGTGCCCACGGTGGAAGGCTCCACGAAATGGTTGCGCGCCAGCATCTGCATGAGCAGTCCGCAGACCGCCATTGATGCGCCGGCCAGCACCAGGGCCAGCGTGCGCGGCACGCGGCTGTAGACCAGCACCTGGCTGGCCAGGTCGTCCTCGCTGCGCGACCACAGCACGCTCCAGTGCATGTCGCCCGCGCCCACCATCAGGCTGGCCAGCGACAGCGCCAGCAACAGGCCCAGCGCGAAAAGCCAGGCAAGGGCCTGGCGAGAGGGGCGTGACATGGGCGCGGCGTGCGCGGTGGTGACAGGCGGGCTCAATGCTTTGAGGTCATGTGCGGGCAAAGGCATCCGACAGTTGCTGGATATTGGCCTTCAGCGCGCCCGGCCCGGCGTTGGACAGGGTGTACCAGTTGGCCGCATTCAGATAGACCACCTGCTTGCCGCGCCATGCCTTGGTGGCACGCACCAGCGGGTTGTCCAGCAGTTGCTGGGCGGTCTTGCCATCCTGGCCGATGGCCACGTCGCGGTCGATGACGAACAGCCAGTCGGGATTGGTCTTGAGCAGGAACTCGAAGGAGACCACCTGCCCATGGCGCGCCACCGTGAGGTTGTCGATGGCCGGCTTCACGCCGAACACATCGTGCAGCATGCCGAAGCGCGAACCCGGCCCATAGGCACTGAGCTTGCCGCCCGAGGTCAGCAGCACCAGCCCCTTGCCGGCGTCCTGCGCCTTGCCATGCAATGCGGTGATGGCCTGCTCCACCGACCGGACCTCGGCCTCGGCCTTGTCCTGCAGGCCGTAGACGGCGCCCAGCGTGCGGATGTTGCGGTAGATGTCGGCCATCTGGTGCTGGTCGCTGACACTGAGGTCCAGCACGGGCGCGAAGCGTGACAGCTCCTTGTACTTGGCTTCGGAGCGGCCGCCCACGATGATGAGGTCGGGCGACAGCGCCTTGATGGATTCGTAGTCAGGCTCGAACAGGCTGCCGATGCGTGCGTATTTCGCATCGGCATAGCGGGCCAGCAGCGGCGGCATCTTGAACTCGGGCACTCCCCGCACCTCGCCGCCCAGCGCCTGCAGCGTGTCCAGCGCCGCCAGCTCGAACACCAGCACGCGCACGGGCTTGAAGGGCACCTGGATCTCGCCCTTGGCATGCGGCACGGTCACGGTCTTGCCAGCCGCTGCCGTCTGGGCATGGGACATCTGCGCCGCCAGCGGCAGCGTGACCAGCACGCCCAGGCCCTGGCCCATCTTCGCCAGGATCCGGCGACGGGAATGATTTGCATTCATGGTGTTCATCTTTACAGTGATTGCTGTATTGCCAGGAAGTTCAAACATTGGCCTTTGCGGCATCAGGGAAGTGCAGGCGTGCCGTCGGGCATGCGCTCGCAGGCCGGCAGGCCCTGGGCAAAGCGCCCGGGGTTGAGCAGGGCCACCAGGCCGCAGGCCAGCGAGCCCTGCCACTGCAGGTAGTCATGGCTGGTCTCGTGCTCGGCCTGGGTGACCTCGTAGCCCTTGGCGCGCAGCACATCGGCCAGGTGGCGGTTGGTTTCCAGGATGCCGTCCTGCCCGCCGCGTGCGCGCTCGTAGCGGCCCGCATCCAGATAAAAGCGCACGGGCTGGCGTGGCTCATGGGCATAGCGGCGCTGCACCCAGCCCGGCACCTCGCCGGCCGGCGACCACCAGAACGATCCCGACATGCTCAGCACGTTGCCGAACCAGCGCGCATTGACCAGACCTGCATAGGCCGAGGCCAGGCCGCCAAAGCTGGAGCCGCCGATCACCGTGCGCGCCGCAGGCTGGCCCAGGCCCTGTTCACCCACCCAGGGCATCAGATCCTCATCCAGAAAGCGTGCGAAAGCAGTGTTGGGCGGCAACTCCCTGCCGCGCGCCTGCGGGCTGGCGTTGTCCACCAGCACCACGGCCGTGGGCGGGATCAGGCCGTCGGCCATGAGGTTGTCGATGAGGGTGGGCGTGGACACCTGCTTCGCATAGGCGTTGCCGTCGAACAGCACCAGCAGCGCCTCGGGCGCCTGGCCGCCCGCCGGGCGGTAGGTCCAGACATCGCGGCTGTTGCCCAGCACGCGGCTGGACAGGCGGTGCTGCACCAGCGCCCCCTGGGCCACGCCCGCGCGCGGCGCCACCCAGGGCTGGGGCGGTGCCTTGGGCAGCTCCAGCACGGAGGCGCCCTGGAAGGCGTCGATGAAGCCGCCCTCGGGGGGCTGCGGAAACACCTTGGGATTGAGCGGGTCGCGCTGCGCCGTGGCCAGCAGGGCGCGGCGCTGCTCCATGGCCGAGCCTGCGATCAGCGGCACATCGGGCGCCAGGCGGTAACTGAGCCGCGCGTTGTCGGCCATGCGGAAGCTGGCCCACCAGACATCGCTGCCGGCCAAATGCTGCAGCGGATCATGGTTGCCGGCCGGGCTGCCGAACAGGCGAACCCCCTGCATGCCGGCGCGCGGCTGGCCACGCCACAGGAAGGTGACCAGGGACTGGCCGCCGGGCAGCGGCTCCACCATCGGCGCGCCCTCCTCCTGCACGCGCCGCCAGAAGGCGTCTGCCGCCACGCCCGAACCCGCGCCGCGCTGGATGGCCTGCGCCAGGGCCTGCAGGCGAGGGCTTTCCAGCGCAGGCAGCTCCAGGGCCTGCACAGCCTTGGCGCCCAACGGCGCAAGACTGGAGGTCAACCGCAGCGCAAAGCGGCCGGCTGCGGATTTCACCTCGCCGGCCATCAGCGCGTCCGTTGCGATGTGGCGCGCCACCAGCCTTTGCCTGCCGGCTCCCTCCGTGACCCACATCAGCGACTGCGCGCCGCCATCGGGCCGCGCCAGGCGGCGCAGGTGCCGGCCCTGGGCATCCTCCAGGTCCAGGGCCACGCCCTGCCCTTCGAATTCACCCTGGACCACGTGGCCGGCGGGCAGATCGACGCGCCAGGACTCGCGCCCACCGGCAGCCAGGACCCCTGTGGCCGCCTGGCCCGGCGCCAGCGTGCCCGGCCGTGCGGCCAGGGCTTGCCGCGATGCGGCTGCCGTCATGTCTTCACCGGCATGGACGGCTGCGCCCAGCAGGCACAGCAGCGAGGCGGCCAGGCACAGGCCTTGTCGTGCAGCTTGCGCCATGGCGTCAGAAGTCCACCGTGGCCGAGACACGCACCGTGCGCGGGCCGCCCGTGGTGGCGAAGTTGTCGTTGAAGCTGCCGGCCCAGTAGGACTTGTCGAACAGGTTCTCCACCGTGGCGCGGAAGGTGACGGGTTTGGCCGCGATGCGGGTGGCATAGCGCGCGCCCACGTCCACGCGGGTCCAGCTGGGCATCTTCAGCGTGTTGGCCGAATTCACCCATTGCGCGCCCGTATAGATCAGGCGGCCGGTGAGCGTGGCGCCCGGCAGCGCGGGCACGTCCCATTCGCCGCCCAGGTTGGCCGTCCAGCGCGGCACGCCGTAGACGCCGAAGCCATCGCGCGCGCCGCCCTGGGTCTTGCTCTGGATGGCCTGGGTGTAGGCCAGGCCGCCCAGCACGCGCGTGCCGCGCAGCGGCTCGCCGAACACATTCCACTCCAGGCCCCGGTTGCGCTGCTCGCCATCCATCAGCAGGCGGTTGGTCGCGGTCTCCACCACGGACGAGGGCCGCTCGATCTGGAACAGCGAGACCGTCTGCGTGAAATCACCCGTGCGCCACTTGGCGCCAATCTCGAACTGTTTGGTCTTGTAGGGCGCGAACACTTCGCCCGCATTGGCATAGGTGGCGCCGACGATGGAGCCCGCGCTCAGGCCCTGCACATGGTTGGCGTACAGCGAGACCGCATCGCCCCAGGGCTTGACCACCAGGCCCAGCGCGGGCGAGACGGCCTGCTCGTTGTAGCCCGCCATCTTCTGGTTCACGCGCTGCAGGCGTGCGCCCACGGTCAGTTGCACGGCATCGCCACCCCAGCTCAGCGTGTCGGCCAGGGCCAGGCTGCTGAGCACGTCGTCGCGCTCCTGCTTGATGGCGCCGTAGGGGCCGGCCAGCGTGATGGGCGCGGGGTTGTAGATGTTGGTGATGTAGCTGGCGCTGGTGGCCACGGCCGCGCGTCCGCCCTTCTGGTTCATCCAGTTCAGGGAGGCCACCAGCAGGTGGTTCACGCCGCCCGTGCGCAGGCGCCCGCGCACGCCGAACTCGGCCGCGGTGCTGTCGGTATAGCCGTACTGGTTGTAGGTCTGGCCCACGGCCGAGCCGTCGCCCTGGGCGCGCAGCACCACGCGCGTGCCGTTGAGCATGCCGTCGTAGGCATGCTGCGCCGTGCCTGCGGAGCCGAACAGCGTCCAGTCCGCGCCCAGGTCCACCGAGCCGCGCAGCATCAGCGCATCGCTTTGCTGCTTGGCGTGTATGCCGGGAAACAGGTTGGTCGTGGCGTCGGGCGCCGCGATGACCTGCTTGAGGTTCTGCATGCTGACCATCATCGGGCTGCCGTCGCGGATGGTGGAGCGGTAGCTGTAGGCATCCAGGCCGAGCGTGAATCCGTCGCCCTGGTAGTCCAGCGCCAGCGCGCCCAGGCCGTGGCGGCGGTTCTGGCCGTCGATCTCGGTGTCGCCGCTCGAGGTGCTGCCGTTGACGCGTATGCCCAGGCGGCGCTCGGGGCCGAAGCGGCGCGAGACATCGGCCTGCAGGCCCAGCTGCGAGCCGCTGCTGAACATGGTGGTCACGCGCGTGAGATCCTGGGCCAGCGGGCGCTTGGTCACCAGGTTGATGGTGCCGCCCACGGCGCCGCCGGGCGTCATGCCGCTCATCAGCGCACCGGGGCCCTTGAGCACCTCCACGCGCTCGATCATCTCGACGGGCACGTGGCCGTCGGGCGCCAGTCCATACAGGCCGTTGAAGCCCAGCTCCGAGGCATTCACACCCAGGCCGCGGATGGTGAAGTTCTCGTAGGCATGGCCGGTGTTGGTGGTGAAGCGCACCGAAGGATCGTTTTCCAGCACCGACATCAGCGTGGCCGCGTTCTGGTTGGCAATGCCTTCGGCCGTGTAGGAGGTAATGTTGAACGGCGTGTCCATCACATCGCGCTGGCCCAGCACGCCCAGGCCCGCACCCTTGGCCACCTGGCCGCCCGGGGCCACCGCGGGAAGGGTCTGGGGATCGGTGGTGCCGCGCACCGTGACCTCGCCCAGCTCGGCGTCAGCGGCCCAGGCGCCGGCGGGCAGCGCCGCGGCAGCCACCATGGCGCAGACACGGGCAATGGTGCCCAGGCGGTGGAGCGTGCAAACAGGGGGGCAAACAGGGGTGAAGGGGCTGACGGCGCCTGTGCGCGGCAGGCCGATGCGGGTACGGGAAGGCATCCGGGAGGGCTTTCGAGACGGAAGGAAATGCGCCGCATCCAGCCCGGAGCCACTCGGACACAGGCCGGATACGGCATCTGCCCGAATTATAGAAAATGAGAATTATTCTTATTAAGAAAGCAACAACAACGCACCGCGCGCAAACATGGGCGCACGGCCAGCAAACAATCGCGTTGAAAACAGTGGGGGCCAGGCAACAGGCGGCCCGGCCTCGGCGACGCCAGCGGCCGCTAGAAGGTGTCGCCGCGCTCCATGGCGCGGCGGTGGCGCTGCACGAATTCCTGGTAGGTGTCGATGCCGCGCAGCTGCAAGATGGCATTGCGCACGGCGGCCTCGACCAGCACGGCGATGTTGCGGCCCGCCACCACCTGGATCACCACCTTGCGCACGGGCACGCCGAGCACATCCTGCGTCAGCGGCTCTGCCGGCAGGCGCTCGTACTCGCGCTCCATGGTTTCCTTGCGCACCAGGTGCACGATGAGCTTGAGGCGCATCTTGCGGCGCACGGCCGTCTCGCCAAAGATCGCGCGGATGTCCAGCAGGCCGATGCCGCGCACCTCCAGCAGGTTCTGCAGCAGCTCGGGGCACTTGCCCTCGATCGTGGTCTGGTTGATGCGGTACAGGTCCACCGCGTCATCGGCCACCAGGCCGTTGCCGCGCGTCACCAGTTCCAGTCCCAGCTCGCTCTTGCCCAGGCCCGACTCGCCCGTGATCAGCACGCCCATGCCCAGGATGTCCATGAACACGCCGTGCATGGTGGTGCGGTCGGCGAAATGCTTGGCCAGGTAGGCGCGCAGCACATCGATCACGAAGGCCGACTGCTCGCGCGTGGAGAACATGGGAATGTGGGCGCGCTCGCACATGGACAGCAGCGCCTCGGGCGCCGTCTGCCCGTCGGCCAGCACCAGCACGGGCGGCTCCAGCGTGACGATGCGTGCCACGCGGCGCTGGCAGTCCTGCGGCGTGGCATTGCTCAGATAGGCGATCTCGCGCTCGCCCAGCACCTGCAGCCGGTAGGGATGGATGTAGTTCAGGTAGCCGACGAGGTCCGCGCCGGAGCGCGCCGAGCGCACGGCCATCTCGTCGAAACGGCGCTCCGAGGCTCCCAGGCCCGCCACCCACTCCCAGCGCAGGCTGGAGCGGAACTCCTCGAACAGGACATCGGCGCTGATGGCACTGGGTCTCATGGCAAGGCCCGTGAAAAGGGGAAGGAAAAAGTCTGGAAGACTAGACCAGGGGCGCAGCGGAGGACTGCCAGCCGGCAATCATTCCATGCAGCCGGGCCGCATCGGCGCAGGACTTCAGGCGCTCGCGCAGCTGGCTGTCGCTGAGAAGCTCGGCGATTTCGGACAGGATTTCCAGATGCTTCTGGGTGGCCGCTTCGGGCACCAGCAGAAAGATCAGCAGGCCCACGGGCTGCTCATCGGGGGCATCGAAACCAATGGGATTGTCCAGTTGGAACACGGCCGCCATGGGAGCGGTCAGGCCCTTGATGCGCCCATGGGGAATGGCCACGCCGTGGCCGAGCCCCGTCGAGCCCAGGCGTTCGCGTGCAAACAGGCTGTCGGTGATGAGTGCGCGGGACAGGCCATGCAGGCTCTCGAAGAGCAGACCTGCTTCTTCGAAAGCGCGCTTTTTGCTGGTGACGTCGACGCTCACGAGCACTTGAGCGGCGGGCAGGATGGAGGCAAGACGGTTCATGGTTCGGGAAACAATTATGCACCGCAGTGCCGGAAACCGTGGGGAAACCCTGACCCCCATCAAAAACCGCCCCGAAGGGCGGTGGTCGTGCGTGGCTCATCAGCCACATAAGCGCAGGTATTGTAAGCGCCCGCACAGGGCTGGCGCCTTACCTGTCACCCGACTGACGCCAAGGTCAGCCCAGCATCATCGAGTCGCTTGGCCGAACCATAGCGGCTGCCCTGCTGGCGGGTCTTGTAGCGCACCACCACGCGGTCCAGCTTGTCAGCCAGCGCATCGACGGCGGCGTAGAGATCGAAGTGAGAGGTCTCGACAAAAAGATCCTGGCCCTTGACGCGCAGCGTGCAACCGGCACGTTGGCGCTTTTCCTTCTCCTTTTGGTTATGAACGGTCAGCAAGACCTTTACATCCACCACCTGGTCAAAGTGTCGAAGAATGCGTTCGAGCTTGGCCATGACGTAACTGCGCAGCGAGGGAGTGACCTCCAGGTGATGCCCACTAATCGTCAGATTCATATCTAAACACTCCTTGCTCTGGATGAAAACAGCCCGGTCCACAGGGAGACGATCCGCAGGGACAGGTGCTTGCAGGCCGGAATGCGCATTCGTTTGCTTGCGAATCCACTATGCGCCGGGGTCTGCCCAAAAGCAACGCCGCAAGCCGATAGCGCAGGACGGTGCAGGGCCTTGGAGGCGGGTTTTGCGCGCCATGCAATTGGGCGCACAATCGGCGGGTTTGCCAGGCTGCGCCCCTGGGGTGGGGCTTGCCAACGGCCGCCCGTCACCGTGAGGCGCCGTTGGTTAGAATCGCGCTCCTGCGCGTGCCGCTTGCAGCCATCCGGCCGCTGCAGCCTCTTTGCCAGATTGCCCCTTGCCTCACATGACCACCCAGTCCCGCCCCTCCGCCCTGCACACTTCCAACATTGCCTCGCTGCCGCTGCTCGCGCGCGGCAAGGTGCGCGACAACTATGCCGTGGGCGATGACCGCATCCTGATGGTGGCTTCGGACCGCCTGTCGGCCTTCGACGTGATCATGGGCGAGCCCATCCCCGGCAAGGGCGAGCTGCTGACGCAAATGGCGCTGTTCTGGTTCGACAAGCTCGGCCACATCTGCCCCAACCACCTGACCGGCGAAGCGCCCGAGTCCGTGGTCACGCCCGCCGAAGTGCCCCAGGTCACGGGCCGCTCCATGCTGGTCAAGCGCCTCAAGCCCGTGCTGATCGAGGCCGTGGTGCGCGGCTACCTGGCCGGCAGCGGCTGGAAGGAATACCAGGAATCGCGTTCGGTCTGCGGCGTGCCCCTGCCCGAAGGCCTGACCAACGCCGCCAAGCTGCCCGAGCCCATCTACACCCCGGCCGCCAAGGCCGAGATGGGCGACCATGACGAGAACATCACCTACGAGCGCACGGTGGAGATGGTCGGCGAGAAGCTGGCCTCCCAGATCCGCGATACGGCCATCCGCATCTACAAGGAAGCTGCGGCCATCGCCCTCGAAAAGGGCATGATCATTGCCGACACCAAGTTCGAATTCGGCCTGGACGAGAACGGCGAACTGGTGCTGATGGACGAAGTCCTCACGCCCGACAGCTCGCGCTACTGGCCCGTGGAGGGCTATGCCCAGGCACTGGCCAATGGCGAGAACCCGCCCAGCTACGACAAGCAGTTCGTGCGCGACTGGCTGGAGCAGGCCCAGGTCAACGGCAAGCCCTGGGACAAGAAGGCTCCGGCCCCGCGCCTGCCCCAGGAAGTGACCGAGAAGACGGCCGCCAAGTACCGCGAAGCCCTGCAGCGCCTGACGGCCTGACGGCCTGCCGTAGCCCGGCCCCGCGCGCCTTTCCCCGCAAAAGAGAGCTTCGGCTCTCTTTTTCGTTGCGGGCCTGCGTTTTTGCAGCCGGTCATGCCTGCGTCACCGACGCTGCCACAATGTTCGCTTCCTCTGACTTTTTCTGAAGGAGCAAGCACATGGCTGGCAAGAAGATTCTGATGATCTGTGGCGACTACTGCGAGGACTACGAAACCATGGTCCCCTTCCAGGCCCTTCAGGCCGTGGGACACACGGTGCATGCGGTCTGCCCCGACAAGAAGGCCGGGGAACACATCAAGACGGCCATCCATGATTTCGAGGGCGCGCAGACCTACAGCGAAAAGCCCGGCCACAACTTCACGCTCAACGCCAGCTTCGCCGACATCAAGCCCGAGCAGTACGACGCTCTGGTGATCCCCGGTGGACGCGGCCCCGAGTACCTTCGCAACTACGACGCCGTGCGCGCCGCCGTGCGCCACTTCTTCGACAACAACAAGCCCGTGGCCGCCGTCTGCCATGGCGCCCAGCTGCTGGCCGGCGCCGGCGTGCTCAAGGGCCGCACCTGCTCGGCCTACCCGGCCTGCCGTGCCGAGGTCGAGCTGGCCGGCGGCACCTATGCCGACATCGGCGTGGACCAGGCGCATACCGAAGGCAACCTGGTCAGCGCCCCCGCCTGGCCCGCACACCCGGCCTGGATCGCCCAGTTCCTGACGCTCCTGGGCACGCGCATCAGCCACGGCTGAGCACGCAGCGGACGTTGGCGCCGGGCGGCTCAACCGCCCCAGCGCACCAGCACGATGCCGCCGAAGACCAGGGCCGAGGCCAGCATGCGCACGCGGCCCAGGCGCTCGCGCATCAGCCAGGCGGCAATCCAGCCCGCAAACAGCACGCTGCTTTCACGCAGCGCAGACACCAGCCCCATGGGCGCCTGCGACAGCGCCCAGGTCGCCATCCAGCTGGCACTCAGCTGCATGGCGGCGGCCAGGGCGCACAGGCGCCAGGTGCGTGCATCGGCACGCAGCACGGCGGGGCCGCGCCGCCAGGCGACGATCAGCACCGTGGCCAGGCCATCGCCCAGCGTGAGCAGAGCCGCATAGAGCAGCGCGGAGCCGGATGCGCGCGCTCCCAGCCCGTCGATGACCGTATAGCAGGCAATCATGGCGCCCGTGGCCAGCGCATAGCCGCTACCGCCATAACCGCTGGCCGCGCCGCTGCGCACCGACAGCGCCAGCACGCCCAGCGACAGGCACAGCACGCCGGCCAACCCGGTCGCGCCCGGCCACTCACCGGCCAGCAGCGCCGCGCCCAGCGTCACGAACAGCGGCGCACTGCCGCGTGCCACCGGATAGACCACGCCGAACTCGCCATGCTGGTAGGCGCGCGGCAGCACGAAGTGATAGACGGTGTGCACGGCCACCGAAGCCGCCAGCCACCACCACACCGATGCGTCCCACAACCCCGCCGCGCGCCAGTCCAGCCAGGGCAGCACCAGCAGCGACCACAGGCTGGCCAGCCCCGTGGTCAGCGCCATGGCGACCATCTTGTCGCCGCCCAGCTTGATGGCGCTGTTCCATCCCGCATTCATCAGCGCGGCCCCCAGGGCCGCGGCCAGCACCGCATTGCTCAATTCCATTCCATGGCCTCGTTCTTGATACGGGACGGGATGATGGATTCACACCCAGATTAGATAAAGTCGAATCTTTGGAACATCATCTTCAGGAAACCTGATGCGACGCCTGAACCTTGACCAGCTCCAGACCCTGGTGGCCGTGGCCGACCTGGGCACGCTGGCTGCCGCCGCCCAGGCCCTTCACCTGTCGCCGCCCGCCGTCAGCCTGCACATCCAGGAGCTGGAAGCGCGCCTGGACACCCCCCTGCTGGTGCGCGGCAAGCGCCAGGCACAGCTGACGCCCGCAGGCGCTCTGCTGGCCGAAGGCGGACGCCGCCTGCTGGCCGACAGCGAGGCCCTGCTGCGCCAGGTGCGCAAGCGTGCCGAGGGCTTTGGCGCCAGCGTGCGGATAGGCGCCTCGGCCGGCGTCAGCCCCTTGCTTTTGCCCGAACTGCTGCAATGGCTGGCCGAGCACGCGCCCGGCGTGGAACTGCGCCTGGAAGTCGCGAGTTCCGCCCAGGCCATGCAGCGCCTGGCAACTGGCCACCTGGACCTGGCCCTGGTCGGGCTGCCCCAGCCCGTGCCTTCAGGCCTGGAAATGCGCGCCTGGCGCAACGACCCCATGGAGCTGTTTGCCCCGCCGCAGATGCCGCTGCCCGACCAGATCACGCCCGAATGGCTCAACGCCCAGCCCTGGATAGGCTTTGCCGCCGGCACCCAGATGCACCGCCTGCTGTCCCAATGGTTCGCCCAGGCGGGCCTGCTGCCCCAGCCACGCATGGAAATGAGCTTTCCCGAAGGCATACGCGCCCTGGTCGCAGCAGGCCACGGCCCCACGGTCCTGCCGCGCGAGGAGCCCATGGACGCCGTCAGCCGCACGCTGCAGCAGCGCGGACTCAGCCCCGCACTGACACGCCCGCTGGGCCTGGCCTGCCGCAGCGCCGCGCAACAAGACCCGGCCGTGCAGGCCGTGGTGCGCGGGTTGATGCGATTTGCCGATCCCGTACGGCAGTAGGCGCTACAGCCCGGCCTCCTGCAGCACCCACGCACGCAGCGCCTCGATGGCCGGCTGGCCCTGGCTGCGTTGGGGGTAAAGCAGGTGGTAGGCATAGGCCGGGCCCAGGCCCACGGCGATGTCGAACAGGCGCACCAGGCGGCCACGGGCCAGGTCTTCGGCCACCAGGTCCTGCTCGACCAGGCCCACGGCGCCGCCGTCCAGCACGGCCTGCACGACATGGCTGGAGTCGGTGAAGGCGATGCAGCGGCCTGCGTCCAGGCCCTCCACGCCGGCCGCCGCCATCCACATCGGCCAGTTCGGCCAGACCTGGCCGTCCACCCGGCAATCGACATGGCACAGCGTGTGCGCCAGCAGATCAACGGGCCGGGCCAGCGGCGGGCCGGACTGCAGCAGGGACGGGCTGCAGACGGGGATCACCCTGGCATCGAACAGGCGCACCGCAAGGGTGTGCGGATCATGGCCGGTGCCGAAGCGGATGGCGGCGTCGATGTCATCGGCGTCGAAGTCGCGCACCTCGTCGCAGATGTCGAAGCTCAGTTCGATCTGCGGATGCGCGGCGCGAAAGCGCGGCAGCCGGGGCAGCAGCCACTGCGTGGCAAAGCGCGCGCCCAGCGACAGGCGCAGCCGCGTCTCGCCCCGGGCCAGCTGGCGCGCCCGGCCGGTGGCGCGCCGCAGCAGGCCCAGCGCCTCGGCCGTGGCCTCCAGCAGCACGCTGCCTGCGGGCGTGAGCTGCATGCTGCGGCTGTTGCGCGTGAAGAGGACGAGGCCCAGCTGTTCCTCCATCTCCTTGATCTGGTGGCTGACCGCCGCCGGGGTCAGCCCCAGTTCGTCGGCCGCGCGCGTGAAGTTCAGGTGGCGCCCTGCAGCCTCGAAGCTGCGCAGGGCGCGCGTGCCGGGTGGAAGCTGGCGCATGAATCTTCAAATTTTTCTTGATGAAGCCCCGAATACTACTTGCTTCCTCTTTTGGGACTGCCATCGAACAATCAAGAAAACTTGATGGATGAACCCATGAAAACCGCCTCCTTCTTCACCAGCCTTATCGATGGGCAGCCCGCTACGGCGGCCGAACTCGCCGCCCTGGCCTTTGCCGGCCATGCCCATTTCACGGCCATGCAGGTGCGCGGCGGCAGGCTGCGCGGGCTGGACCTGCATCTGCAGCGCCTGCGCCAGGCCTCGCTGGAGCTGTACGGCCAGGCCTTGTCCGATGACCATGTCCAGGCACAGCTGCGGGCGGCGCTTGCTAACGGCCCGCAGGATGTGTCGCTGACCGCCACGGTGTACTCGCCTGCCGGGGAATTCACGGCCGCCGATGCGCGGCCGCGCATGCTGGTGCGCACCTCGGCACCCGCCTCGGGCCCCGCCGGGCCCTTGAGCCTGGCGCTGTTCGAGCATGAGCGCATGCTGCCCCACCTCAAGCATGTGGGCGAGGTGGCCAAGACGCATCTGCTGCGCCGCGCCGTGGCCCAGGGCTTTGACGACGCCGCCTTTGCCGACCGCCACGGCCGCATTGGCGAGGCCACCATCTGGAACCTGGCCTTCTGGGATGGAGATGCCGTGGTCTGGCCGCGCGCCCAGGTGCTGCCGGGCACGACCGAGTCCATGCTGCGGCGCCAGTTGCAGCGCCTGGGCGTGGCGCAGCGCCAGGCCGTGCTGACACGGGCCGACCTGCCATCCCTGGCCGGCGCCGTGGTGATGAATTCGTGGTCCCCGGGCATTCCGGTCAGGCGCCTGGCCGATGTGCATCTGCCCGATGCGCCCGGCTTCGTGCAGTTGCTGCACCGCGCGCATGCGGCCGAGGAACCGGTTGCGCCCTGAGCCCTCGCCATGAAAAAAGGGAGCCGCAAGGCTCCCCCGTCTCTTCCCCCGTGCAGCGCCGGTCTCAGTTCAGCGCCATGCTGAGCTTGCGGCGGTAGCTGTTGACCAGTTGCGTGGCTTCGTCCTGCTCGGCGCCAGCCTTGCCCAGCAGCTCGATGCCGCCGCTGCTCTTGCCGGGGATGGCGTCCTGCTTCTTGGGCTTCGGGGGCGTGAGCAGCTCCAGGATGCCCACGTAGAGCTTGCGCGCGGCCTGGCCGTTCCAATCCTTGTCGCGCATGATGATTTCCAGCAGTTCGTCCATGCTGGCTGCCCATTGGCCTTCGGCGGCCAGGGCCCGGGCCTTGCCGAAGCGGGTGTCGAAGTCGCGCTTGTTCTGCGCGATGACGGCGTCGAACTGCGCAAACTCCCAGTTGCCACGCTCGTCGTTGTGCACGAACAGCATGCATTGCAGCCACTGGTTGAGCGCCTCGAAGCGCGTGGCCTGGGGAATGCGCTTGAGCGGCTCGGCCAGCAGGGCGCCGGCCTCTTCGTAGCCGCCCGTGGCGATCAGCAGGCGCACGTAGTCGAAGCGCGCATCGTCGTTGGCCGGGTCGGCGGCCAGGGCGTCGGCCAGCTTTTGCAGGGCGGCCTGGGTGTCGCCGGCTTCCAGCAACTGGTGGGCCTCGTCGGCTTCGGCCTCGGCGGCCAGCTCGCCTTCGGAGGGCAGGTGCTTGTCAAGGAACTCGCGCAGCTTGCCTTCGGGCTGCGCGCCCATGAAGCCGTCCACGGGGCGGCCGCCCATCATCAGAATGCAGGTCGGAATGGAGCGGATGCCGAACATGCCGGCCAGTTGCTGCTCCTGGTCGGAGTCGATCTTGACCAGCTTGAAGCGGCCTTCGTAGGCCACTTCGAGCTTTTCCAGGATGGGGCCCAGCGTCTTGCACGGGCCGCACCAGGGCGCCCAGAAGTCGACGAGCACCGGCACCTGCATGGAGGCGGCGACGACTTCGGCTTCGAAATTCTCAATGGTGACATCAATCATGTGATCAGACCCTGTGGCAAGGCGCGCGGCCAGGGCGCGCGGACTGTGGCGGTTCGGAGTTCGGCGGCCGAATGCCTCCGATGCGGACCGTGTGATTCTCCAGCAATTCCAAGGCCCAGGGCGTGAACGCCATGGGCGGCAGCCACCCCAGATGGGAGCAGGCTGCGCGCATTTCAAGCCACCCGGCCGAGGGCGCGGCGCGGCAGCGCTGGGCTATATTGGCGCGCTGTGCCGCCATTGCGGCCTGCCATCAACGCAATGAGGGAGGGCTCGCCTTGATCAAGGTTTCGCAGCTGGTGTTCGAGTACCCCGGCCACCGCGCGCTCGATGGCGTCAGCGTCCATATCGCCGCAGGCACCGTCACGGCCCTGGTGGGGCCCAACGGCGCCGGCAAATCCACGCTGATGCGCTGCATCGCCGGGCTTGACCAGCCGCTGTCGGGGCAGGTCGAGGTGCATGGCATTGCCGTGCAGGAGCAGCCCCGCGAAGTGCACCGGCACCTGGGCTATCTGTCGGATTTCTTCGGCCTCTATGACCGCCTGAGCGTGCGGCGCTGCCTGCAGTACGCGGCCCTGTCCATGGGCGTGCCCCCGTCCCAGGCGCCGCAGCGCGTGGCGCACGTGGCCGGGCAGCTGGGCCTGGCCGATCTGCTGGAGCGCCTGCCCACCGAGCTGTCTCGCGGCCAGCGCCAGCGCGTGGCCATCGGCCAGGCCATCGTCCACCAGCCGCGCGTGCTGCTGCTGGACGAGCCGGCCAGCGGCCTGGACCCCGAGGCCCGCGCCAGCCTGTCCCAGCTGATGCGGGCGCTGCAGGCCCAGGGCATGACCCTGATCGTCTCCAGCCACATCCTCAGCGAACTCGACGAGTACTGCACCCACATCCTGAGCCTGCGCGGCGGCCGCGTGGAAAGCCACGAGGCCCTGCACGGCGGCATCAAGGCACCTGCCGCCGGCGGCGATGCCCCGCTGGCGCTGTACGCGCTGGAGCTGGCACCGCCCCCGGGTGCCTCGGCCGAGTCGCTGGCGCGGCAGCTGCATCTGGTCCTTCCCGACACCCCTGTGCCGCCGCCCGATGACCAGGGCCTGGTGCATCTGCAGCTGTGGCTGCCCACCCTGCCGCGCGAACGCGCCGACCTGCTGGCACGCCTGGTTGGCGCCGGCCTGCCCGTGGCCAGCCTGGCGCCTGTGCGCGAGCGCCTGCAGGACCGCTACGCGCGCGGCCTGCAGGCCGCAGCCCCCCTCACCCCTGCGGAGCAGCCATGACGCACAACCCCGAATTCCAGCGCCAGCTCTGGCTCAACTGGCGGCCCGCCCAACTGGGCTGGAGCCTGCTGCTCACCGCCTTGCTGCTGGCCACGCCAATGGTCCTGGTCCAGCCCAACGATCGCCTGCATGCCCTGCTGGTCGCCGCCCTGATCGGCATGTGGATCGCCGCGGCCGGCCTGGGCAGCGTGCTGGCCGGGCGCGGCCTCAACGAAGAGGCGCACCAGCACACCTGGGACTGGCAGCGCCTGTCGGCCCTGACGCCCTGGCAGATGGCCTGGGGCAAGCTGCTGGGCGCCCCGCTGGCGGCCTGGCTGTACATGCTGTGGTGCGCGCTGGCCGTGCTGGCCACCTCGGCGGGCCAGCCGGGCGGGCTGGCCTGGGGCGTGCACGCCGTGCTGCAGGCCGTGCTGTGGGGCCTGGCCCTGCAGGCCTGGAGCATGCACTCCGTGCTCATGGGCTGGGGACCGAAGGAGCAGCCCGCGCGCCGCATCCGCTTCGTGCTGGTGCCGCTGCTGTTCGTGATGGTGCTGCCCGGCCCCATCCTGGGCCGGTTGACCGAGCAGCTGGGCCGCGAAGAAGGCCGCCCTGTGCTGTGGTGGTCCGTGCCGCTGCACGGGCGCGGCGCCATCTACCTGTTCGGCGCCATCGCGCTGGGGCTGGGCCTGCTGGCCCTGTGGCGGCTGCTGTGCACGCGGCTGGATGTGCGCACCCTGCCCTGGGCCTGGCCGCTGGGCCTGTGCGTGGCGGGCCTGGCCTTTGGAGGCATGCACCTCGATGCAATGCAGTTGCAGGGCCCCGGCCCGGCCTCTTTCTTCGCTTGGACCACCGGGCTGGCGCTGGCGGGCACGGCCTATGTCTGCCTGCACGGCATGGACGAGGGCCTGCGCAGCTGGCGCCAGGTGCAGTGGTGCGTGCTGCAGGGGCGCTGGCGTGGCGCGCTCGAAGCGCTGCCGCTGTGGCCCGTGAGCTGGCTGCTGGCCGTGCTGGCCTGCGCGCTGTGGCTGCTGTGGCCCGCGGGCGGCCAGCCCATCGTGCCGGGCGCGGCCCAAATGGCGGCGCTGGCCACGGCGCAGTTGCTGCGCGATGCCGCGCTGGCCACGGGCTTTTCCCTGCTGGCCGGGCGCATCAAGTCGCCGCTGGCCGCGTTTGCCGTCACCTGGCTGCTGGTCAACATCGTGCTGCCGCTGCTGGCCTTTGGCCTGGCCGGGGCCGATGCCGCCGTGCTGGCCCAGCCGCTGGCAGCCGGCCTGACAAAGCCCGTCACCAGCGGAATGTGGCTGTCGCTGGCCGTGCAGGTGGGGCTGGCCCTGGCCTGGCTGGCCCATGTGTTTCGCCAGCGCGTGCTGGGTTTTGCGCGCGAGCAGCACACGGCTGTGCGGTGATTTGCAGGGGGATGCGGGCCGATCCGGACTAAAAAAGTAAAATCGCGGGTTCCACTAGGCCGGGCCGCAGGCGCCCTCACGACATGAACTCCATCCAGATCGGTGTGGTCATGGGCTCCAGCAGCGACTGGGAGACCATGCAGCACGCAGTTGCCATTCTTCAGCAATTTGGCATCGCCCATGAAGCCCAGGTCGTCTCGGCCCACCGCATGCCCGACGACATGTTCGCCTACGCCGAGGCCGCTGCCGGCCGGGGCCTGAAGGCCATCATCGCGGGTGCGGGGGGCGCTGCCCACCTGCCCGGCATGATCGCCGCCAAGACCGTGGTGCCCGTGCTCGGCGTGCCGGTGGCCAGCCGCCACCTGCAGGGCGTGGACTCGCTGCACTCCATCGTGCAGATGCCCAAGGGCGTGCCCGTGGCCACCTTTGCCATCGGCGCGGCCGGTGCGGCCAATGCGGCCCTCTTCGCCGTGGCCCTGCTGGCCAATGAGGACCCGGCCCTGCGCACCAGGCTCGAAGCCTTCCGCGCCGAGCAGACCGCCGCAGCGCGCGCGATGACGCTTCCCCCGGTGGCCGTATGAGCGCAGATGTGATCCTGCCGGGCGCCACGCTGGGCGTGCTGGGTGGCGGCCAATTGGGCCGCATGTTCGTTCAATCGGCCCAGGCCATGGGCTATTTCACGGCCGTGCTCGACGCCGACCCGACCAGCCCTGCCGGCCTGGTCAGCCACCACCACATCCGTACCGGCTACGAAGACCCGCAGGGCCTGGCCGAACTGGCGCGCCTGTCGGCCGCCGTCACCACCGAATTCGAGAACGTGCCCGCCGCGGCGCTGAACCTGCTGGCCGCCCAGCGGCCGGTCTCGCCGGCCGGCTCGTCCGTGGCCATTGCCCAGGACCGCGCCCAGGAGAAGGCCCACTTCGTGCGCTGCGGCGTGCCCTGCGCGCCCTATGCGGTGATCGAGACGCCCGCCCAGCTTGCGGCCGTGCACGCCAGCCTGCTGCCCGGCATCCTCAAGACCGCGCGCATGGGCTACGACGGCAAGGGCCAGGTGCGCGTGAAGAACGCCGCCGAGCTGGCCACCGCCTGGGAGCAACTGGGCCGCGTGGCCTGCGTACTGGAAAAAATGCTGCCGCTGGCCCATGAATGCTCGGTCATCGTGGCGCGCGGCCGTGACGGCTCCATGGTCAACCTGCCCGTGCAGCGCAATCTGCACCGCGAAGGCATCCTCTCCGTCACCGAGGTCTACGAAGGCAACCTGCCGCAGGCCCAGGTCGAGCAGGCGCTGGCCGCCGCACGTTCCGTGGCCGATGGCCTGGACTACGTGGGCGTGCTCTGCGTCGAATTCTTCGTGCTGCAGGACGGCATGCTCGTGGTCAACGAGATCGCGCCGCGCCCGCACAACAGCGGCCACTACAGCCAGAACGCCTGCGATGTCTCGCAGTTCGAGCTGCAGGTGCGCTGCATGACCGGCCTGCCGCTGACGCAGCCGCGCCAGCACAGCCCGTCCATCATGCTGAACCTGCTGGGCGACCTGTGGTTCAAGGACGGCGAACAGGCCAAGGCGCCGGCCTGGGACCAGGTCCTGGCCCTGCCCGGCTGCCACCTGCACCTGTACGGCAAGCACGACGCCAAGCGCGGCCGCAAGATGGGCCACCTGAACGTCACCGGCCCCTCGCCCGAGGCCGTGCGCTCCACCGCCCTGCAGGCCGCTGCCATCCTGGGTATAGAGCCGTTCTGAAGGCCCGCGCGATGATTCTCGATGGAACGCTGGCGGCCTCTGTCCAGGCCGCCGCACAGGCGCTGCAGCGCGGCGAACTGCTGGGCCTGCCCACGGAAACCGTCTACGGCCTGGCGGCCGATGCCGACAACGACGCGGCCGTCGCGCAGATCTTCACCGCCAAGGGCAGGCCGCCCAACCATCCGCTCATCGTGCATGTGGCCGACAGCGGCACCATCACGCGCTATGCGCGTGAAGTGCCGCTGTTCGCGCAGCAGCTGATCGACGCCTTCTGGCCCGGCCCGCTGACCCTGATCCTGCCGCGCCTGCCCCAGGCCGCCCGGGCCTCGACCGGCGGCCAGGACAGCGTGGGCCTGCGCTGCCCCTCCCACCCCGTCGCCCATGCCGTGCTGGCCGCCTGCCAGCAGCTGCAGCCGCCCGTCTGGGGCGTGTCGGCGCCCAGCGCCAACAAGTTCGGCCGCGTCAGCCCCACCACGGCAGCCCATGTGGCCGGCGAGTTCGGCGACACGCTGCTGGTGCTGGACGGCGGCGCCTGCGAAGTGGGGATTGAATCGACCATCGTGGACTGCACGCGCGGCGTGCCCGTGCTGCTGCGCCCCGGCGCCATCACGCGCGACGATATCGAGCGCGCCTGCGGCCAGCGCCCCCTGTCCAAGGAAGAGCTGCAGGAGAACACGCCACGCGCCTCCGGCACCCTGCTGGCCCACTACGCGCCCAACGCCCAGGTGCGCCTCATGGACGCAAAGCAGCTGCAGGCCGGGCTGGACGTGCTGGGCGCCGACGCCAGGAACCTGGCCGTCTACCACCGCACACCGCTGCGCACCGCCTCGCGCGCCGTCACGCTGCGCGCCATGCCCGCCGACGCCGCCGCCACCGCGCGCGAGCTGTTCGGCGCCCTGCGCGACTTCGATGAAGTCGGCGCCAGGCTGATCTGGATCGAGACCCCGCCCGACACGCCGGACTGGGAAGGCGTGCGCGACCGGCTGCTGCGCGCGGCGGCGGCCGGATAACACCTACACCCTCTTCTAAGGCTTGCGGGACGGCTCGTACGCCAGCTCCATCCGGTAGGCCAGCGCCAGGAACAGCGACTGCGCCAGGGTCAGCGTGCTGGTCAGGGAGCGAAAGCCGAAAGTGGCTGCGTCCTGGGCCAGCAGGGTGACGGTGGCGCGGGATGCCAGGGGGCTGAGCTGGCTGTCGGTCAGCGCCAGCAGGCGCGCGCCGCGTGCCAGGGCCGCATCCACCACCTCCAGCGTTTCGGGCGCATAGGGCTCGAAGGAGACGGCCAGCATCACGTCGCCGGGCGCCAGCGCGCGCAGCTCGCCCTTTTGCATGGCGCCCAGGCCGTGCAGCCAGTGCACGGGCTTTTCGGTGTGCTGCAGCGCATAGGCCAGGTAGGCGCCCACGGGGAAGGCCCGGCGCGAGGCGGCCAGCCACAGCGAGGGGGCATCCAGCATGAGGTCCACCGCCGCCTCGAACTGCTCGGGCGGCAGGCCGCGCTGCAGGGCCTGCAGGCTTTCGATGCTGCCTTCGATGACCTCGTGCGCCAGGCGCGCGCTGCTGCGAGGCTCGTTGCCCGAGGCGATCAGGCCCCGGATGCGGTCCTGGTAGTCATGCTGGGCCGAGAGCTGGCGCGCCGCATCGGCGCGGAACAGCGCCTGCAGTTCCGAGTACCCCGAGAACCCGAAATGCTTGGCAAAGCGCACCACGGCCGAAGGCTGCACGCCACATTGCTCGGCCGTGGCCTGGATGCCGTCGAAGGCCAGGCGATCGCCCTGCATTTCCACATGGCGGCCGATGGCCTTGAGCTGGCGGCTCAGGGCCTCGAAGCCTTCGCGCAGCACGGTGAGGAAGGCGGCGCGGTCGGCGTAGGGGCCGGCCAGCGAAGGGGCGCCTGCATCGCCAAGGGTTTTTCTATTTTTCATATATATGGAAAACTTTTTCTATTTCGATCTATGATCGCATGCACGCAACGATTATGGACAGGCCCGCACGCGGGTGTCCGCAACGCACAGGCCTATGACGATGAGCATGCTGAACTTTCCCTCCGACCGGCCGCTGGACGTGGCCTGCCTGGGCCGACTGGCCGTGGACCTTTACGCGCAGCAGATCGGCTGCAGCCTGGAGGAGGCCAGCAGCTTTGCCAAGTACCTGGGCGGCTCCTCCGGCAACATGGCTTTCGGCACGGCGCGCCTGGGGCTGCGCTCGGCCATGATTTCGCGCGTGGGCGATGAACAAAATGGCCGCTTCCTGGTCGAGACGCTGCGCCGCGAGGGCTGCGACACCAGCCAGGTGCAGGTCGATGCCCAGCGCCTGACCGGCATGGTGCTGCTGGGCATCAAGGACCAGGAGACCTTCCCCCTGCTCTTCGCCCGCGAGAACTGCGCCGACATGGCCCTGGACGCCGAGGCCATCAGCGAGGCGTTCCTGGCCCGCTGCCGCTGCCTGGCCATCACGGGCACCCACCTGAGCGCACCCGGCGTGCTGGCCGCCAGCCGCAAGGCACTGGAGATGGCAGGCCGCCACGGCCTGGTGCGCGTGCTGGACATCGACTACCGGCCCGTGCTGTGGGGCTTGGCCTCGCGCGGCGACGGCGAGACGCGCTATGTGGCCAGCGCCGAGGTCAGCCGCAGGCTGCAGGCCGAGCTGGGCCAGTTCGAACTCATCATCGGCACCGAGGAGGAATGGCTGATCGCCGGCGGCGTGGAGGGCGACCTGATCGCCAGCCTGCGCCGCGTGCGCGAATGCAGCCGCGCCGTCTTCGTGGTCAAGCGCGGGCCGCTGGGCTGCTCGCTGATCGAGGGCGAGGTGCCCGATGCGATCGCCGATGCGCCCACGGTGCTGGGCGAGCGCGTGGAAGTGCTCAATGTGCTGGGCGCGGGCGATGCCTTTGCCTCGGGCCTGCTGTCGGGTCTGCTGCGCGGCAAGAGCCTGGAGGAATCTGCGGCGATTGCCAACGCCTGCGGCGCCATCGTGGTCTCGCGCCATGGCTGCGCGCCGGCCATGCCCACGCAGGCCGAGCTGGCGCACTGGTTCTCGGGCCACCGCCATCCGCGTCCCGACCAGGACCCCGAGCTGTCCCACCTGCACCGCGTCAGCCGCGCGCGGCCGCAGTGGCCCGCGCTGTGCGTGCTGGCCTATGACCACCGCAGCCAGTTCGACGATCTGGCGCGCGAGGCCGGCGCAGCGCCCGCGCGGCTGCGCCCGCTCAAGCGGCTGATCAACGAGGTGGTCGCCCAGGTCGAGCGCGATCCGGGCAACGCGGGCCGCATGGGCGTGCTGATCGACGGCCGCCATCACCTGGGCGAGGCCGCGCTGCACGACGCCACGGGACGCGGCTGGTGGATAGGCCGGCCCATCGAGCTGCCGGGCTCGCGCCCGCTGCGCTTTGACGGCACGGACTCGCTGGCTTCCGAGCTGCTGCACTGGCCGCAAAGCCATACCGTCAAATGCCTGGTCTTCTACCACCCCGACGATACGCCCGCACTGCGCGCCGAGCAGGATGCCTGGCTGCAGCAGGTCTGGACCGCCACGCGCGCCAGCGGCCATGAGCTGCTGCTGGAAGTGATCCCGCCAAAGGACACGCTGGCGCCCGACGACCGGGGCGAGGCCGTGCTGCGCGCCATACGCCATTTCTACGACCTGGGCCTCAAGCCCGAATGGTGGAAGGTCGGCACCATGGCGCGCGAGAACTGGGAGGCGCTGGACACCCTGGTGAACGAACGCGACCCCTGGTGCCGGGGCGCCGTGATCCTGGGGCTGTCCCAGCCCGTGGAGCAACTGGTGCAGGGCTTTGCCCAGGCGCGGGCGCCCGTGGTCAAGGGTTTCATGATCGGCCGCAGCGTCTGGGCCGGACCCGCGCTGCAGTGGCTGCGCAACGAGCTGGACGACGCCGCGCTGCGCGATGCCGTCGCCGCCAACTTCCGCGCGCTGATCGCGGGCTGGGATGCCAGCCGCGTGGACGCGCGCCAGGACATCACCGAAGGAGCCGTGGCATGAGCCTTCTCGTCAAGGCCGCGCCCGGCCGCATCGTCACCGACATCACGCCCGCCAGCGCGGGCTGGAAGCACATCCACTTCAAGGCCCTGAGGCTGCAGGCGGGCGAGCAGGAGGAGCTGTCCACGGGACCGCTTGAATACTGCATCACCGTGCTCACCGGCCAGGTGGATGTGCAGGTCGGCAGCCAGGCGTTCAGCGCCCTGGGCAGCCGCGCCAGCGTGTTCGAGGAGAGTGCGCCCACGGCCGTCTACGTGCCGCCCGGCCAAAGCCTGCGCATCACGGCGCGCGGCCCGGCCGACATTGCCTTGAGCGCCGCACCCGCCACGGGCCGCCACGCCACGCGCGTGATCGCGCCCGAAAGCATGCGCCGCAGCGTGCGCGGCCAGGGCAGCAACACGCGCCATGTCTGCGACATCCTGCCCGAGACCGAGGCGGCCGAGTCCCTGCTGGTGGTCGAGGTCATCACGCCCGCAGGCAACTCGTCCAGCTATCCGCCGCACAAGCACGACAGCGCCGACCCCGCCGCGCCGGACGCCGAGACCGTGCTGGAGGAGACCTACTTCCATCTGCTCAACCCCAGCCAGGGCTTCGCCTTCCAGCGCGTCTACACCGATGACCGCAGCATCGACGAAGCCATGGCGGTGGAGCACCGCGACACCGTGATGGTGCCGCGCGGCTACCACCCCTGCGTGGCCCCGCACGGCTACGACCTCTACTACCTCAACACCATGGCCGGGCCCGAGCGGCGCTGGGCCTTCCGCAACGACCCCGCGCACGAATGGATGCTGCGGCCGCGCTGACGCACGGCGCAACAGACACCCATAAAAACCACCGGAGACAAAAAATGCTGTTCAACCCAATGGCCCTGCACCGCAAGGCCTGGCTTTCCTGCGCCCTGCTGACGCTGGGCATGGGCACCGCCCAGGGGCAATCCGCCCCAGCCCCGTCCTCCCAGAGTGCGCCAGCCTGGCCCACCCAGCCCGTCAAATGGGTGGTGCCCTACGCACCGGGCGGCACCACCGACGTGATCGCGCGCCAGCTGGCCGTGCAGATGGGCAAGGACCTGGGCCAGCCCGTGGTGGTGGACAACCGTCCCGGCGCGGCCAGCATCATCGGCGCCACGCTGATCGCACGCGCCCCGGCCGATGGCTACACGCTGGGCACGGCCGACTCGGGCACGCTGGCCTTCAACCCCGCCATGTATGCGCGCCTGAGCTATGACGCGGGCAAGGACTTCAGCTACATCGGCGGCCTGGGCCGCATGCCGCTGGTGCTGGCCGTGCACCCGTCCTTCCCGGCGAAGAACGTGCAGGAATTCCTGGCCATGGCGCGCAAGGAGCCGGGCGGCATCTCCTCGGCCTCGTCGGGGCCGGGCTCGCCGCTGCACGTGGCGCTGGAGCTGTTCAAGCAGCGCACGGGCACCCAGATCCTGCACGTGGCCTACAAGGGCTCGGCCCCGGCGCTGCAGGACCTCATGGCCGGCCAGATCCAGTCCATGTTCGTGGACCTGCCGCCCAGCATCTCGGCCATCCGCGCGGGCAAGCTGCGCGTGCTGGCCGTGGCCACGCCCCAGCGCCTGCCCATCCTGCCCGACGTGCCCACCATGGCCGAGGCCGGCGTGCCCGGCTTCGAAGCCTATGCCTGGCAGGGCTTCGTCGGCCCCGCCCACCTGAGCCCTGCGCTCACCGAGCGCCTGAACAAAAGCCTGGCCACCGCCCTGCGCCACCCCGAAACGCGTGCCAAGCTCGAAGAGATCGGCATACAGCCCATGGAGATGACGCCGCAGCAGTTCGCAGGCTTCGTGCGCTCGGAACAGGCGCTGTGGAGCGGCGTGATCAAGGCCGCCAACATCAAAATGGATTGAAGCGCAGACATCGCCACATAAAAAAGATCCCGGAGACAAGCCATGACCCTCGCATCCCGCCGCCAATTCATCCACTCGCTGGCCGCCCTGGCCGCAACGCCGGCCCTGCCCGCCATGGCGCAGGCACCGGCCGGCGCCTGGCCCCAACGCCCCATTGAACTCATCGTGCCCTTTGCCGCTGGCGGCGGCACCGACGTGCTCGCACGCGCGCTGGCCGAGGTGGCGCGCAAGCACCTGCCGCAGGACCTGATCGTGCTCAACCGCGCAGGCGCCAGCGGCGCCGTGGGCTGGACCGAGCTGGCCAATGCCCGGCCGGACGGCTACAAGATCGGCATCATCACCGTCGAGCTGACCATGATCCCGCACATGGGGCTGACCAAGATCAGCTCCGACGCCCTGCTGCCCGTGGCCCGCCTGAACGCCGACCCCGCCACCATCGCCGTGCGTGCCGACTCGCCCTATCGCAGCATTGAGGAACTGATCGCCGCCGCGCGCAAGGACGAGGCCGCCGTGCGCATCGGCAATGCCGGCCCGGGCTCGCTGGGCCACCTGGCCGCCGCCGCGCTGCAGGACAAGGCGGGCGTGAAGTTCAACCACGCGCCCTACCGCGGCGCCAACCCTGCCGTGCTCGACCTGCTGGGCGGCCACATCGAGGCCGTGGCCGTCACGCCCGTGGAGGTGGCCACCTATGTGGCGGCCGGCAAGATCCGCCCGCTGGCCATCATGGCCGAGCAGCGCATACAGGCCGGCTGGGAAGCCGTGCCCACGCTCAAGGAGCGCGGCATCGACCTGCTCATCGGCGGCTGGCGCGGCCTGGCCGTGCCCCGCAACACGCCCGACGCCGTGGTCCAGACCCTGCGCAAGGCCATGGCCCTGACCCTCAAGGACCCCGTCCTGCGCGAGACCATGGCCAAGCAGAACATGGGCGAGGGCTACCTGGACCAGCCCGAATTCAAGGCCGTGATCGACCGCGACAACGCGGTGTTCAAGCAATTGGTGGACAAGCTGGGGATCAAGGCCTGAGGGCTCGCCCTCAGCGGATGAACCCCGCCGCAAACGACGCCCGCAGGAACTCCACGAACACCGCCACCGCGCGCGGCACGTGGCTGGCGTAGGGGCGTATCGCGAACAGGTGTTCGCCGAAGGCATCGACGGGCCGCCAGCCGGGCAGGACCTCGCGCAGATGGCCGGAGGCCAGGCCCGACTGGGCGCTGAAGTCGGGCACCAGGGCGATGCCCAGGCCTGCCATGGCGGCGTCGCGCAGCATTTCGCTGTTGTTGGCGGCAAAACCGCCGGCCACGGGCACGACGGTGCGTACTGCGTCTGCACTGGCGTCTGCACCGGCGTCCGCACCGGCATCGGCGGGCACGAAGCTCCAGGCCATGGCGCCCTGGGTGCGCGGGTAGTGCAGGCACTGGTGCGCGGCCAGGTCCTGCGGGGTGGCCGGGGTGCCGTGCGCGGCCAGGTAGTCCGTGCTGGCCACCAGCAGCGAGCGCGTGGGCGCCAGCGCCCAGGCCACATGGGTTTCGGGCGGGGTGGAGGCATGGCGCACGGCGATGTCGAAGCCCTCCATCGCCAGCGAGCGCAGGTGGTCAGACAGGTCCAGCTCCAGCCGGATCTGCGGATGGGCGCGCAGGAAGGCCGGCAGCCGGGGCATGAGCTGCTGGCGCGAGAAGGCCACGGGCGCGGTCACGCGCAGCAGGCCGCGCGGCTCGGCCGCCAGGTCGCGCACGCCCGCAAAGCTGTCGGCGATGTGCTCGAAGGCGCCGCGCGTCTCGTCCACCAGGCGCTGGCCCGCTTCGGTCAGGCGCACGCTGCGCGTGGTGCGTGTGACCAGGGCCACGCCGGCCGAGCGCTCCAGCTCGGCCACGCGCTGGCTCATGGCCGCCTTGCTCACGCCCAGGCGCGCGGCGGCCGAGGTGAAACTGCCTTGCTGCTCCAGCACGACCAGCCAGTGCAGGTGGCTCCACAAGGCCTCGGCCTTGGCATCGGGTTTTTCATTTGCCATGCAGGGATTGTTCAGCAAAATGAACAATCAATTCAAGCGCAGCGCCTAGGCAGGCCGAAGGCGCACTCCTAGACTGGCCGGCATGAACACCGCAAACACCTCCTTCGCTTCCATCGTCCATTACGTCAACGGCCAGCGCACGGCAGGTGCCAGCGGCCGCGAGCAGGACGTGACCAACCCGGCCACCGGCCAGGTCACGGGCCGCGTGGCCCTGGCCTCGCGCGCCGATGTCGATGCCGCCGTGGCGGCCGCCCAGGCGGCCTTCCCCAAGTGGGCCGACACGCCGCCGCTGCGCCGGGCGCGCGTGATGTTCCGCTTCCTCGAGCTGCTCAACCAGCACAAGGACGAACTGGCCCACGCCATCACGGCCGAGCACGGCAAGGTCTTCACCGATGCGCAGGGCGAGGTCAGCCGCGGCATCGACATCGTGGAGTTCGCCTGCGGCATCCCGCAGCTGCTCAAGGGCGATTTCACCGACCAGGTCTCCACCGGCATCGACAACTGGACGCTGCGCCAGCCGCTGGGCGTGGTGGCGGGCGTGACGCCGTTCAACTTCCCCGTAATGGTGCCGATGTGGATGTTCCCGGTGGCCATTGCGGCGGGCAACACCTTCGTGCTCAAGCCCAGCCCCATCGATCCCACGCCCTCGCTGCTGATCGCCGACCTGCTCAAGCAGGCCGGCCTGCCCGACGGCGTGTTCAACGTGGTCCAGGGCGACAAGGAAGCCGTGGATGCGCTGATCGAGCATCCCCAGGTGAAGGCCGTGAGCTTTGTCGGCTCCACGCCGATTGCCAACTACATCTATGAGACGGGCGCGCGCCACGGCAAGCGCGTGCAGGCCCTGGGCGGCGCCAAGAACCACATGGTGGTCATGCCTGACGCCGATATCGAACAGGCCGTGGACGCACTGATCGGCGCCGGCTACGGCTCGGCCGGCGAGCGCTGCATGGCCATCAGCGTGGCCGTGCTGGTGGGCGACGTGGCCGACCAGCTGCTGCCGCGCCTGATCGAGCGCACCAAGGCCCTGAAGGTGCTGGACGGCGAGGACCTGGCCGCGGAAATGGGCCCCATCGTGACCCGCGCCGCGCACGATCGCATCAGCGGCTACATCGATCTGGGTATCAAGGAAGGCGCGCAGCTGCTGGTCGATGGCCGGGGCTTCGACGGCAAGGCGGCCGGCGCCGCCACGGGCACCGACACCTCGGGCGGCTTCTGGCTGGGCGGCACGCTGTTCGACCACGTCACGCCCGACATGCGCATCTACAAGGAAGAGATCTTCGGCCCCGTGCTGGCCGTGGTGCGTGCCAAGGACTTCGCCGAGGCCGTGCAGCTGGTCAACGACCATGAGTTCGGCAACGGCGTGGCCTGCTTCACACGCGACGGCAACGTGGCGCGCGAGTTCGGCCGCCGCATCGAGGTCGGCATGGTCGGCATCAACGTGCCGATTCCCGTTCCCATGGCCTGGCACGGCTTCGGCGGCTGGAAACGCAGCCTGTTCGGCGACATGCATGCCTACGGCGAGGAAGGCGTGCGCTTCTACACCCGCCAAAAGAGCATCATGCAGCGCTGGCCCGAGAGCACGCCCAAGGGCGCGGAATTCGTCATGCCCACGGCCAAGTAGGCGCAGGCCCGCTCCATGAAAAAACCAGCCCGCGGGCTGGTTTTTCTTTGGGGACTGCGACCTGTCAGAAGCGGTATCCGATGCCGATGGCGTAGACGTTCGGGTTGAGCTTGAGCGACACGCTCTGGCCCGAGGACAGGTGTGCCGTGGTCTTCAGGAAGCTCTTGTAGTAGGCCACGTCCAGGAACCAGCGCTCGTTGAAGTTGTAGACGAAGCCGATCTGCGGCGTCAGGCCCCACTTGCTGTCCACCGAGGCCGTGGTGGGGTTGGCCAGCGTGCCGCCGGTCAGGCCGTTGAGGGAGGCCGTGGTGCGCTCGCCGAAGAACTTGGCATAGGTCACGCCCAGGCCCAGGTAGGGGCGGAAGGCGGAGTTGGCCTCGCCGAAGCGGTACTGCGCGAACACGGTGGCGGGCAGCACCTTGGTGCGGCCGAGCTTGCCCGTGCCGGAGATGGCGCCATCGCCCACGAAGTCGTGCTTGAACGGCAGGCCCATGGGCACGTCGATGGCCCAGTTGTTGGTGACCATGTAGGTCACGCCGCCCGTGAGCTGGCTGTTGGCCTTCACGTCCACGCGGGTGTCGGGGAAGCTGGGCGTGCTCAGCCAGCCGCTGCTGGTCTGGGGATCGATGCGCGTGGCGCCCAGGCGCACGCTCCAGGTGCCGGCGGACTGGGCGGTGGCGGCCATGCAGGCCGTGGCCATGGCCACGGCGGCGGTGATACGCAGGAATGTCTTCATGGATGTGTCTCCTCGTGCTGCGTGTCTGCTATCACAGCCAGCCGGCGCGGGCCAGGGTGCGGGAGGCCAGCTGGCTCATCTGCTGGTGGCCATAGGGCGTGGGGTGGAAGCTGTCGGCAAAGGCATAGCTCTTCCACCAGTTGGCGCTGGTCTCGCCCACGGGAATGGAGGCGGACAGCGCGGCCTCGGTGCAGGTCGGGAAGCTGTAGGTGGGCAGGCCGTCGGCGCCCACGCCGGTGACAGGGCAGGCCGCCTTTTTCACGTTGGTGTAGGCGTACTGGGCGGGGTCGGCCATCTGCTGGCGGAACTCGCTGTAGAAGTCGATGATGGCCACGCGGCTCTCGCCCGTGAAACCAGCCGCGACCTGCTGGTTGAAGGCCTTGACCCAGCCGTCGAACACGGTCTCCAGCTGCGCGGCGGCGGCCGAGCCCTGCTGCTGGGCCACGGACTGCAGCACCAGCTGGAAGCGCGGCGTCAGCGTGATGGCGGGCACGTTGAGGATGGCCACGCGCGTGGCGCCCTTGCCCAGCACATTGGTCTGGATGCTGGAGACGAAGCCCTTGGCCAGGTTCTGCATGTACAGGCCACCGGCCTGGGCCATGCCGGCCTGGCCCTGCTGCAGCAGCGCGCCCAGCGTGGCCGCGTCGATCTTGGTGGACAGCAGAGCCTTGAAGCTCGCACCCTGGTCCCTGGAAGCGGCCAGGAAGGCGCCGATCACATCGGCCGCGTCATTGGCGCCACCGTCGATCACCGCCAGGTCATCGGCCGTGAAGCCCGCCGCACCCGCCAGCAGGATCTGCTGCGTGATGGAGATAGGCGCCGTGGGCGCGCTGGTGTAGTTGATGCGGCCGCCGCCCACGGCGTAGTTGTTGCACGAGGTGTTGGGCGTGAAGGCCGTGCCGTTGAAGCGCGGGCACAGGGAGATGTTGTACAGGCCCGCCACGCGCTCGGCCCAGACCTGGTTGGAGCCTGCGCCCGTCAGCGTGGCGTTCTGCACGGTGAACTTGTAGCCGAAGGTGCCGCTGTCGGAGAGGCTGTCGCCCATCACCTTGACGGAAGTGATCTTGGCGCGGGGAGTGGTGTCAGCGCCGCTGCCGCCGCCGCAAGCGACCAGCAGGCCGGCCGTGGCCAGAGCGGCCGCGAGGATTCGATAACGATTTGCCAAGATGGAATCTCCGTGAAGTATTATGAATAGCACGACCGTGCTTTTTTGCTAAAGCCATCGTAACGACACTTGCGCATTGGCGACACCGGGCAACTACGGATAGAAATCGCACGCCGACAAGGCAATTCGCACGCGGGCGAACAGACGATAAGGATCGCCGCATGGCCCGTGGGTAGGACAACGTCCTTGCTGGAAAAACAATGAAAAAGGGCCTGCGAAAGCAGGCCCTGCACAAGACGCGAAGGCGCCCGATCAGCGGTCGCGCGCCGTCCAGTCCACCAGCGCATCCCAGGCCGCGCGCGCGGCCGGGGCGTTGGTGTGGTTGGCCATGGCCACCAGCACGTAGCGGCGGCCGCTGGCCCCGTCCACATAGCCGGCCAGGGCCGAGGCATCGCGCAGCGTGCCGGTCTTCAGATGCGCCATGCCCTGGGCCCGGCTGAGGCTGCGGCGCAGCGTGCCATCCACGCCGACGATGGGCATCGAGGCCACGAACTCCGGCATCACCGGCGAGGCCCAGGCCTGCTGCAGCATGCGGCCCAGGCCCGAGGCGGTGATACGCGCCTCGCGGCTCAGGCCGGCGCCGTTGTCGGCCACGGGCTGCTCGGCCGCGCCCCAGCGCGCCTGCCACCACTGGCCCAGGGCCTGGCGCGAGGACTCGAAGCTGGCCACGCCCGTGCGCTGCATGCCCATGGTCAGGAACACCTGCTGGGCCATGACGTTGTTGCTGTACTTGTTGATGTCGCGCACCACCTCGGCCAGCGAAGGCGATTCGCTCTGGAACGCTGGCTGCAGCCCGGCCGGCACGCGGCCGTCGTGCACGGTGCCGGTGAGCTTGCCGCCCAGCTCGCGCCACATGCCCTCGATGGCGCGGGCCGCGAAGGCCTCGGGCTGGGCCGGCGCCAGCGACCAGCTCTTGTCGCCGCAACTGGCCGGGAACGGGCCGGCAAAGGCGATGCGCAGCGGGTCGGCCATGTCCAGCTGCAGACGGGCGCGCCAGTCGCCGCATTCGCTGCCGGCCGGCGCCAGCGGCACGGTTTCCTGCTGCTGGATGCCGGCCAGCGGCGGATCGTATTGCAGCCGCGCCACGCCCGCCGCCGCGTCGGGCGTGAAGCCCACGGTCACGGCCTTGTAGTTGACCAGCAGCGCGTCGGGCGCCACGTTGTAGGGGCGCCAGGGTTCGTTGTCGAAGGTGGCCGCGTCATGGCCGCTCACGGAAAACGCGCTGCGGTCCAGCACGATGTCGCCCACGATGACCTTGATGCCCATGCCCTGCAGGCGGCGCAGCATCAGCCACAGCCGCTCCATCACGAGCTTGGGGTCGCCCTGGCCCTGGATGTACAGCGGCCCGCGCAGCACGCCGTCCTGGACCGGCCCGCCCAGGAAGACGGGCGTGCGCCAGACATGTGCGGGACCCAGCTGGTCCAGCGCCGCATAGGTGGTGACCAGCTTCATGACCGAGGCGGGGTTCATGGCCACGTGGCTTTGCCAGTCCAGGCGCGGGGCGGCCCGGCCATCGACCTCGACCACCAGGGCCGAGACCGCGTCGCGCGGCAGCTTGGCGCGCGCAAGCGCCGCCTCCACGGCCGGGGGCAGCCGGCTTTCGCGTGCAGTCTTGGTGGACAGCGAGGCCGGCGAGGTGGGCGCGTCTGCCTGGGCGCTTGCCACGCCGGGCAGGACAGACGCCGCCAGCAGCGCGGCCGCCAGGCACTGGCGGGAAAGCGGCAATCCGAGAGAGAAGGCGGAGGAAATCGAGGAAATAAGGGAAGAAGACGGCGAAAGATGCAACATGGCCGGCAAGTCTACGCCGGTCATTGCAGCCCTGCCGGGCGCGGGACGGGCGGGGCACCGATAATCCTGCACTTGCTGCGGCACCGCCGCCTGCCCCAAGCCATGAATCTTCTTGCCCTAGACACCAGTACCGACACCCTCTCCATCGCCGTGCAGCGCGGCGATGCCGTCTGGGAGCACAGCGGCCCCGGCGGCCCGCAGACCTCGACCGAGCTGATCCCCGCCATCCTGGCGCTGATGGCCCAGGCCGGCCTGGAATTCGCCGAGCTGCAGGCCATCGTCTTCGGCCGGGGTCCGGGCTCGTTCACGGGCCTGCGCACGGCCTGCTCCGTGGCCCAGGGGCTGGCCTTTGCCGCCCGCGTGCCCGTGCTGCCCATGGACAGCCTGCTGGCCGTGGCCGAGCAGGCGCGCGTGCAATACGGCTGCACCGACCTCATCGCCGTGATCGATGCGCGCATGAACGAGGTCTATCACGCCGCCTATCACTGGAGCGACGGCCGCTGGAACGACATTGGCGAGCAAAGCGGTGACTTCGGCCTGTGCGCGCCCGAGGCCCTGCAACTGCCGCCCGGCACCGTGGTGGCCGGCAACGCCCTGGCCGCCTACGGCGAGCGCCTGGCGCCCCAGGCCAGCCACCTGGCCGCCCTGCCCACCGCCGCCGCCATGCTGCGCCTGGCCCCGGCCCTGCTGGCGGCCGACCGCGCCTTGCCGGCCGACCAGGCCCTGCCGCGCTACATCCGCGATAAAGTCGCGCAGACCACGGCCGAGCGGGAGGCTGCCAAGGCGGCCGCCGCGCTGGCCCTGGCCACGCCCACTCCAGAGGCCGCCCCACCCGCACCATGAGCACGCACACGCCACAGCCCTCGCGGCCGCAGCCGCCTCTGACCGACGCTCCGGCGCCGGAGCGGGACAGCGTGCGCTTCGAGCCGCTGAACGTGCTGTCGCTCGACATGCTGCTGCCCGTGGAGCAGCAGGCCTACTCGCATCCCTGGTCCCGTGGCAACTTCATCGATGCCATGGCGGCCGGCAATGAAGCGCAGCTGCTGGTCGATGCCCGGGGCGAACTGGTGGGCTACTTCGTCGCCATGATCGTGCTCGACGAGGTCCACCTGCTCAACATCACCGTGGCCCCGTCGCGCCAGCGCCAGGGCTGGGCCCGCATCCTGCTGGACGCGCTGGCCCTGTGGGCGCGCCAGCGCAAGGCCCAATGGATCTGGCTGGAAGTGCGCGAGAGCAATGTCCGCGCACGCAGCATCTACGCCGCGCATGGCTACCAGGAGGTGGGCCTGCGCAAAAACTACTACCCCATGCACGACGGCCCGCGCGAGCATGCCGTGCTCATGAGCCTCAAGCTATGGCCCTGAATCTAGACACCCGCCAGCGGGCCATGCTGCACGCCATGGGCATCACCGTCTGGCTGCCCGAGCCCGAGACCGCACCCGCCGTGCTGTCCGAGGCCCTGGCTGCGCCCGCCGATGCGCCTGCAGCGGCGCCCCTGGCGGATCCGCCGGCAGCCCGCCCCGTGCCGCCGCCCGTGCAGGAGGCGCCCCCCCCGGCGCCTGATGCACCGGCGCCTGTCGCCGCGCCAGCGCCCGCACGCGTTCAGGCGCCGCCGCCTCCCGCACCCATCATTCCCGAACGCGAACGCCCGCCGCGCCGCTACGTGCAGCAGCCTGTGGCCGGCGCCCCGGGCCTGGGCTGGCGCCTGGGCCCCGTGCGGCCCGTGTATGCGGCAACGCCGCCTGCCGGTGATGGCGGCGAAGGCGGCTGGCTGATCCTGCTGGAGCCGCCCGCCAACTCCCTGCCCCTGCCACCCGCCCAGCGTCCCGGCCCCGACTGCGCGCGCACCGCGCTGGAAGGCGACGCGGCCCGGCTGCTGGACAACATGCTGCGCGCGCTGAACCTGCAGGACCATCCGCGCCTGTACAGCGCCGCCCTGCACCGCGTGCAGCCTGCGGCCGAAGGACAGGAGGCGCCCGAGGTCCCGGCGCTGCAGCCATCGCTGGAGGCGCTGCTGCGCGATCTGCGCCCGGCCTGCGTGCTGGTGCTGGGCCTGGCCACGGCGCGCGCCGTGCTGCAGCGCCAGGAGGCGCTGGGCCGCCTGCGTGCCGAGCCGCACCGCATTGCGGGCGTGCCGGCCGTGGTCAGCTACGACCCCAACTACCTGCTGCGCGCCCCCCAGGCCAAGGCCGGCGCCTGGGCCGACCTGTGCCATGCGCAGGCTTTTGTGACAGGCCGCCAGATGCCCCCTGGAGCCGCTTCCGAATAGCGCAGCCGGCCCGCATGTTGCAGCGCAACGCTGCATAATCCAACGCTTTGCATCTTGGAGAAAGCTCCGTGGAAACCTACCCCAGTTGGTAGCTTTCAACTCCCGGTTGGCCTGTGGGGTTGAAAGCACCTCCGATACCCCGCACGCCTGAGAAGAACACCTGGAGTGAGCCTATGCTCAACATCTTTACGCTGGCCAATGGCCGCCTGGTTCAAGAAGAGATCGAGTCGCTGGAGGAGCTGTCCCGCTTCAAGCCGATCTGGGTGGACCTGGAGTCGCCCACGGTCGAGGAAAAGCGCTGGATCAAGCAGCACTACGAGCTGTCCATCCCCGAGGATGCGATGGACGACGACATCGAGGAATCGGCCCGCTTCTACGAAGAAGACAACGGCGAGCTGCACATCCGCAGCGACTTCCTGATCGACGATGACGAGGACCCGCGTTCGGTGCGCGTGGCCTTCATCGTCAACGAGCACAACAAGAACCTGCGCAGCTGCGGCGTGCTTTTCTCCATCCACGACGAGGACGTGCCGGTCTTTCGTCTGCTGCGCATGCGCGCACGCCGCGCGCCGGGCCTGATCGACGAGGCCAAGGACGTGCTGCTCAAGCTCTTCGACGCCGACGCCGAATACTCGGCCGACACGCTGGAGCGCATCTACGACGACCTCGAAAAAGCCAGCCAGATGGTGCTGTCCGGCGACGTGACCGACGACGTGGCCCGCGAGGTGCTGGGCGCCATTGCGCGCCAGGAAGACTTGAACGGCCGCATCCGCCGCAACGTCATGGACACGCGCCGCGCCGTCAGCTTCATGATGCGTTCCAAGATGCTCAATGCCGAGCAGTTCGAGGAAGCGCGCCAGATCCTGCGCGACATCGAATCGCTGGACAGCCACACGGCCTTCCTCTTCGACAAGATCAACTTCCTGATGGATGCCACGGTCGGCTTCATCAACATCAACCAGAACAAGATCATCAAGATCTTCTCGGTGGCCAGCGTGGCCCTGCTGCCGCCCACGCTGATCGCCAGCGTCTACGGCATGAACTTCAAGTTCATGCCCGAGCTGGAATGGGAGTTCGGCTACGTCTACGTCATCGGGCTCATGGTGCTCAGCGCCGTGGGGCCCATGCTCTACTTCCGCAAGCGCGGCTGGCTGAAGTAGCGGCAGCCGGCCCCCTCGGGCCGGGCTTTCTTCAGGCCAGCGCCACGGCCTCGATCTCCACCTTCAACCCGAAATGCAGCGCCCCCGTGGGCACCACGGCGCGCGCGGGCCGGTGCGTGCCGGCCCAGTCTGCGTAGATGCGGTCGAAGGCCGGCCAGTGCGCCATGTCGTCCAGGTACACGCGCACCTGCAGCAGCCGCGGCACGCCGCTGCCGGCCAGCTCCAGCGCCGCTGCCAGGTTGGCCAGCGCCTGCCGGGCCTGGTCCTCGAAACCGGCATCCACCAGGCGCGTGCCGTCGGGCCGTATGGGCAACTGCCCTGACACGAAGACCAGCCCCTGGCCCGTGGCCGTGTGGCTGTAGTGGCCGCCCGGCGCAGGCAGGTTCGGCGATGCATGGCGCAGATCGATCCCGTTTTCACCAGCCATGGAGCCGCTCCCAGGCTTGCACCGAGCCATCTGCCGCCAGCGCCTGGTAGGCCGGGAACTGCGCGCCCGTGGCGCAGGCATGGTTGGGCAGGATGCGCAGCCGCGTGCCCAGGGGAAAGCGCGTGGCGATGTCGGCCTCCGCCGTGCCATCGGCCCGGGCCAGGATGCCGTGCTCCTGGTTGGCGCCCGTGAGCACGAAGCCCGGCATCACCCGCCCCTGCAGGTCGCAGACTTGGCCGTAGCCGAAATCCTGTTTCTGCCGGGCCGTTCCGCGGTCGCGGCTCATGGCCATCCAGCCCGCATCCACGATGGCCCAGCCCTTGTCGGCCTGGTGGCCGATCACGGTGGCCAGCACCGACAGCGCCACGTCCTCGGCCGTGCACACGCCGATGTTGCGCATCACCAGGTCGAAGAACACGTAGACGCCTGCGCGCACCTCGGTCACACCGTCCAGCCGGCTGGCCGCCAGCGCCGTGGGCGTGGAGCCCACGCTGACCACGGGGCACGGCAGGCCGGCCGCGCGCAGGGCCTCGGCAGCCTGCACGCAGCCGGCGCGCTCGCGCTCGGCCAGGGCCTGCAGCGCCTCGGGCGTGTCCAGCTCGTAGCTGGAGCCCGCATGCGTGAGCACGCCGCCCAGGCGCATGCCGCCGTCGTGCAGCGTGCGGCCAATGGCCAGCAGCAGCGGCGTATCGTCTGCGCCCACGCCGGAGCGGTGGCCGTCGGTATCGATCTCTATCCACACCTCGAAGGCCTCGCCCTGCTCGCGGCCGAACGCGGCAATGGCCTGGGCCGCCGCCACGCTGTCCACGATGAGCTTGAGATCGCAGCCGCGCCGGCGCAGTTGCAGGGCCTGCGGCAGGCGGTGCGGCGCCATGCTGACTGCATAGAGGATGTCGGTGGTGCCTGCCGCAAAGAACTGCTCGGCCTCCTTCAGGGTGGAGACCGTGATGCCCGAGGCCCCGGCCGCACGCTGCGCGGCGGCCACGGGCACGCTCTTGCTGGTCTTCACATGGGGGCGCAGGCGCACGCCCTGCGCGTCCATGCGCTGCTGCATGCGGGCGATGTTGCGCTGCATGCGGTCGAGGTCGATCACGGCAGCGGGCGTGTCCAGCGTCAAAAGAGTGTCTTGCATGGGGGCTCCTGAAAAAGGCTTAGCACAGTCAGCGGCCTGCGGCAAAGCCGCGCAGCCAGGGCAAGGCGGGGGCCAGGGTGGCGGCTTCCCCCTCGGCGGCGGGCGCGCCCGCAGGCCGAGACAGGCCCACGCGGTTGTGCCAGAAGGTGCGCAGGCCCACGGCCGAGGTGCCGAACAGGTCATAGCCCGAACCGGCCACGAAGGCGGCCTGGTCCGCAGGCAGCCCCAGCCGGTCCAGCGCCAGCTGGTAAGGCCGGGGGTCGGGCTTGTAGAAGCCCGCTGCTTCCGAGGTCACCACCACATCCCAATCCACGCCCAGCAGCGCGGCGGCGCGCAGGCCCAGGCGCTCGGAGCAATTGGTCACCACGGCCAGGCGGCAGTGCGGGCGCAGGGCGGCCAGCAGCTCGCGCGCGCCATCCCAGGGCTGCAGCTGGTCCCATTGCGCCTCCAGCCGGTCGGCGGCCGAGGCGGGCAGGCCCCGGTTGCGGGCCGCGTCGCGCACCAGGTCTTCATAGGGCTGGTAGGCGCCGCAGCCATAGGTCAGGCGCAGGTACTCGGCGCGCCAGTCGCGCCCGGCGGCCTCGCTGCCGGCAGCGCTGTTCCATACCGTCCAGGAGTCGAGCAAGGCGGTCAGCAGGTCGAAAAGCACGGCACGGGGCCAGGCGGCGGCGGTCGGTTCCGTCAGTGGGGCTGGGGTGTTCATGGCCTGGAACTGTACGGATGGAACCTGTGCCCGTGGTTAAATCCGCCGTCATCAATCGTTAAGGCAAATTGAATGATTGCCATCGAAGACCTGCAGCTTGCCGCCGCCCTGCTGCGCGAAAGCTCGCTGAGCGCCGCCGCCCGTGCGCTCGATGTGACGCCGCCTGCCCTGTCCATGCGGCTGCGCCGGCTGGAGGCCGAACTGGGCCTGTCCCTGGCCAACCGCAGCGCGCGGCGCCTGGCGCTGACGCCCGAGGGCGAGCGCTTCGCCCGCGAGGCCGTGCGGCTGCTGGGCCAGATCGAGGAGCTGCGCGACTCGCTGCACGGCGATGCCCGCCAGCTGGGCGGCACGCTGCGCATTGCCGCGCCCTTTGGCTACGGGCGCAGCCGGCTGGCCCCGGCCCTGGTGCCCTTCACGCGCCAGCACCCGCAACTGAAACTGCAGCTGGACCTGCGCGAAACGCCCTTCCCCGACCGCCACGATGCCGATGCCGTGGTCCACATCGGCGCGGTGCGCGACTCCTCCTGGGTGGCGCGCGAACTGGCCGCCAATGACCGCTGGCTGTGCGCCAGCCCCGACTACCTGCGCCGCCACGGCACGCCCGCCATGCCGCGCGAGCTGCTGGAGCACGCCTGCATTTGCATCCGCGAGAACGAGGAGGACGTGACGCTGTGGCACCTGCGCCCGGCCGCCAGCCGGCGCGCCGCGGATGGCCAGACCCTGCGCGTGACGCCGTCCTACGTCACCAACGATGGCGGCGTGGCCCGCCACTGGGCCGAGCAGGGCCTGGGCCTGGTGCTGCGTTCGCAATGGGACATGGAGCAGGCCGTTGCCGAGGGCCGGCTGGTGCGCGTGCTGCCCGACTGGCATTTCGGCAGCGCGCCCGTCACCCTGCTGGTGCCCACGCGCAAGGGCCGCACGGCGCGCGTGCAGGCCCTGGTGACGTTTCTGGAGCAGTGCGCCGCAGCGGGCGCGCTGTAGTGCAGATCAGGCCGTGCGCGCGGACCTGTCCCGGGCATCGCTGGCACCGTCGGTGCCCTGGCCGCGCTCGCGCAGCCACAGCACCAGGCCGCAGACCATGACCACCAGCTGCGTGCCCACCAGCAGGCTGAAGCCTGCGACGAACCCGCCACCGGCCGAATGCGAGGTCCAGCCGATGACGGCCCCCATGAGCGCAGGCATGAAGCCCGCCACCAGGGTCGCCGTGCCGTTGACGACGCCATAGGCGCTGGCCACATGCTCGGGCCGCGCGCAGTACTGCACGGTGCTGGGAATGGCCGGGCTCATCAGGCCCCAGCAGAAGTTGGCGGCGATCAGGCAGTAGGCCGCCGCGTAGCGGTCTTCCATGTGGATGGCCAGCCAGATGGCCAGCGCCAGGCCCAGGCTGCCGCCGACGAAGATCAGCGGCACCTGGCGGCGCGGCAGGCGGTCGATGACGATGCCGCCGACCAGCACGGCCAATACCGTGGCGTACTGCGGCAGCGAGGCCAGCCAGCCCATCTCGCGCAGCGAAAAGCCGCGCGACTCCAGATAGGCCGGCAGCCAGTTGCTGCTGCCCCAGAGGTAGGAGAAGAAGGCCGCCGACAGCACGGCCACCAGCACCAGATAGCGCGTGTGCATGGCGCCGCGCACGATCTGGCCGACCTGGCCCACCGCCTCGCCCAGCGAGCGCGGGCGCGGCATGCCGGTGTCCACGCGGGGCATGCGGATGAAGGCCAGCACCAGCGGGATGCCGATGGCCACATTGATCAGGCCCAGCACGTGGAACGAGGTCTGCCAGTCATGGCCGGCCACCAGGTAGCCGATCAGCGGGTAGCCCACCGCCAGCCCCAGGCCCGTGCCCATGTTCACGAAGGAGTTGGGCAGGCCGTTCTCGTGGCTCTGGAAATGCGCCTTGATGTAGCTGCCCGCCAGCGAGTACAGCGGCCCTTCGGAGATGCCCAGCAGGATTCGCGAGGCCAGCAGCAGGCCGTAGCTGTTCATGGCCGGGGACAGAAAGGACACGGCGCCCCACAGCAGCAGGCCGACCACCAGGCTTCGGCGCACGCCGAAGAGCGCCGCGCAAAACGGCGTCAACACGAAGGAAGAAACGCCGTAGCCCACCATGAAGGCCGTGGCCAGCAGGCCCTGGCGCGTGCGGTCGTCGTGCGTCAGCCCGATGTGGTCCAGAAATCCCTGGTCGAGGATGAGGATCGAAAGGTTGATCCGGTCCACATAGGAGATGGCGACGATGATGAAGAGGCTGATCACCCCCCACCAGCGGGCCGCACGCATATCTTTCATGGCAAGTCTCTATCGCCCGATGGGCTGTATCAGAAGAAGTGGCGCACGCCCACCTCGAAGCCGGAGGAGCGGCCGCCCAGCGTGGTGCCCGGGGCCGACAGGCCCTGCACGCCGATGGACTTGGCCGCGCCGTCCTTGTTCTTGAGGAAGGCCACCGTGCCGTAGACCTGGGTGCGCTTGGACAGGTTGTGCCCGTAGCCCACGCTGATCTTGTTCCAGTCGGCATTGCTGCCGTCGGTGTTGTAGTGGCCGTAGGAAGCCTTGAACTCGCCCATGCCCACGGGCGCGGTCACGCCCAGCTGCAGGGCGGTGACCTTGAGGGCGCCGCGCTTTTCGCTGGCCCACAGCAGCATGGGCTTGGCCACGCCGAAGTCCCAGCTCAGGCCCACGTTGCTGGCCGTGAGGTTGGTCGCATCGCTGTCGCCATAGAACTTGCCCGTGGCCAGCGCGCCGTTGAAGGGGCCCTGGCGGTAGCCAAAGCGCAGGCCGCGGTAGTCGCCCTGGTTCTTGTTGGGCGCGCTGCGCGCCTGCTCGCCCATGGCCACCTGCACCTGGCCGTAGAAGCCGCCCAGGTTCTGCGGCAGGAAGTAGCTGACCGCGTTGCTGATCTGGATGGGCGCGCCGCCCGTGGCCGTGCCCGTGCCGGGAATGCCCAGCATGGTGAAGCCCATGGTGCCGCCCACGCCGTTGGTGAGGAAGGGGTCGAAGATCAGCGTGCTCAGGAAGGTGGCCGAGTCATCGCGGCCCAGGCGCACTTCGCCGAAGTCGCCCGACAGGCTCACGGTGGAGCGGCGGTTGAAGCTCAGGCCGCCACCGCTGGCCTTGCCAGAGCCGCTGTCCACGTCCATGCCCGCCTCCAGCCAGAAGCCCGCACGCAGGCCGCCGCCCAGCTCTTCCGTGCCGCGAAAGCCGAGGCGGCTGATGTTGGCGCCGCCCGTGGACAGGCCGGTCTTGGAGGGGCCGGAGCCGTTCAGGTGCGTGACGCCGACATCGACGACGCCGAAGATCTCGACCTTGGACTGCGCCGAAGCGGCACCGGGCAAGGACGCCAGGCAGGCTAGCGCCACGCCCAGCATGGGCGTATGGATGGTTTTCATGGGGTTGTCTCCTCTGGGGTGGTGGCTTGGGGGGCTTGGGGGTGGTGGGTTGTTGCCGTGCAGGTCTGATTGCCTGCTCAGATATCGAGCACTAAACGTTCGCTCTTGCAGCCGGAAACGCAGACCATCATCACTTTGTTGCTGGCCTTTTCCTTGGGGCTGAGCACCGAGTCGCGGTGGTCCGGAATGCCTTCGAGCACGCGCGTCTCGCAGGAGCCGCAGACGCCTTCGCAGCAGCTGTGGTCCATCTGGATGCCGGCATCCAGCAGGGTGTCGAGCAGCGACTTCTCGGGCGTGATCTCGATGAAGCGGCCGCTGCGCTTGAGCTCCACCGTGTAGTTGCTGCGCGCGTCGTCGGCGGCCTTGACCTCCACGGGCGTGAAGCGCTCGACGTGGGCGTTGGCGTGGCTCAGCTCGGCGCAGAACTTCTCGAAGGCGTCCAGCATGGGCGTGGGGCCGCAGGCGTAGTGGTGCGTGCCAGCGTCCGGCTGCCGTTGGGCCAGCAGCGCGCGCAGGTCGGGCGGGCCGCCGGCCTCGCTGTCGAAGTGCAGGTGCAGCTGCATGCCCAGCGCCTGCAGCTCTTCCAGGAAGGCCGCACCCTTGCGCTCGCGGGCGAAGTACAGCATCTCGAACGAGCGGCCCTGGCCCTTGAGCCGGCGCGCCATGCACAGCAGCGGCGTGATGCCGATGCCGCCGGCCACCAGCACGGTGTGCGCGGCGCTTTCGTCCAGCGCGAAATGGTTGCGCGGCTCGGAGATGGTGATGGGCATTCCCACGCGCAGCGACTCGTGCACGCAGCGCGAGCCACCGCGGCTGGCGCGGTCGCGCAGCACGCCGACCACGTAGCGGTGGCGCTCCTCGCTGGGGTTGCTCAGCGAGTAGCTGCGCACCAGGCCGTTGGGCAGGTGCAGATCGATGTGCGAGCCCGGCGTGAAAGCGGGAAGCTCCCCGCCCGCCACGGGCCGCAGGTCCACGCTGATGGTGTCCTGGGCCTCGAAGCGCAGCGTGTGCACGAAGGCCTGGAGGTTGGTGCTCATGATGCGCCGCCTTCGTCGATCTGCTCCTGGGCCAGGCGGCGCAGGTGGCGGCGCAGGCGCACCAGGCCGATGTCGTGCTGGTAGAGGTTCTCGCGCTCGTTGGCGTCCAGCTCCATCTGCTCCATCATGATCCGGTCCTGCTCCAGCACGGCCCAGTGGCGCGCCTCCAGGCGGTTGCGGTACAGAAAGCGCCAGGTGTCGCGCATCCACCCCTGCACCTTGCGGCAGCGCCAGAAGAACACGGCGCACAGGTCGGCGCTGATGGGCGTGACGCAGGCCACGATGGCGAAGTTGCCGCCGGGGCCGCCGGTCTTGGGATAGGGGATCTCCAGGCGCATCCAGTGCACGCCCGTGCTGCCCCACTCGGTCCAGTCGAAGTTCACGCCGCGCTGGCCCACCTTCTCGAAGACGAAGCCGTCATCGGTCTCGCGCACCTGGAACGTGGCCTTGCTGTCGCCCTCGGCCATGGAGTGCGACTGCTTGTGCAGGAAGGTGCCGTGCATGGGGTCCATGACGTTGTCCAGCGCATAGCGGTAGTCGCTGCGCCACTCGGCATAGCACAGGAAGTTGGAGTACTCGGGCGAGGTCAGCTCCTCGGGCAGCGTGAACTCGGGCGCCTCGTCAACGGCCTTGTCGCTGTTGTAGAGAAAGATGGCGCCATGGGCCTCGCGCGCATGGAAGGCCAGCGCTGCGCGCGATCCCTCGAGCTTGCAGCCGGGGCTGCCGGGGACCTTGGTCACCGTGCCGTCGCCGCGCACTTCCACGCCGTGGTAGGGGCAGGCCAGGCGGTCGCCCAGGATGACGCCCTGCGACAGCGGCGCGCCCCGGTGCGGGCAATGGTCTTCCAGCGCGTGGACCTGGCCGGCGGCATCGCGCCACAGCGCGATCTTGCGGCCGAAGCGGCGCACCGACACGGGCTGGGTCTTCACGAAGTCCGAGGGGCAGACCGCGTACCAGAGGTTCTTCAGGCCTTTGTTGAGCAGGCCGTCCACCGGATCGATGGTGATGGTTTGTACGTTCATGGGGCTCTCCAGTCCTGCTCGGTATCAATAGCCCAGCCGCGCCATCAGCGCCTGGAAGCTGTCTTCGGTCCAGGCCTGGCCGTTTTCGCCGGCGGGGCCGCTGCGGTTGAGATAGGCCACCAGTTCGGACAGGGTCTGCACGCCTTCGCCGAAGGCGCGTTCGATGGAATCGCCCAGCAGGTCTTCCATCAGGGTGGGGGCACGTTCGCGCGCCTGGTGCGGCTCGAGATAGCGATCAGCGGCCATGGTTCTCTCCTTCGAAAACTGTCTTGTGTGGGGGGTGCTCAATCAGCCCTGATATCCAGGTCTTTGATGAGCTTGCCGAAGCGGTTGAAGTCCGCTGCATTGGTCTTCTCAAGCCTCGCGGGCTCGCCGCCTGCAGGCAGCGCGCCGAAGGTGGCCATCTTGGAGACCACGTCGGGCATCTTCAGGATCTCGTTGAGGTGCGTGTTCAGCAGCTTCACGGTCTCGGGCGACATGCCCTTGGGGCCGAACAGGCCCTGCCATGCGGACACTTCCACGTCCTTGACGCCCAGCTCGGCCAGGGTGGGCACATTGGGGGCCAGCGCGCTGCGCTGGCTGTCGGCCACGGCCAGGGCGGTGACCTTGCCGCCGATGTAGGGCGCAATCGGGCCCCAGGTCATGAAGGTCGTGGGCACATGGCCGCCGATCAGGTCGTTGACGGCGGGCGCCACGCCCTTGTAGGGAATGTGGGCGATGCGCGTGCCGGCGGCGCGGTTGAACATCTCGCCCAGGATGTGCATGGGCGAGCCGCTGCCGGGGCTGGCGTAGGTCAGGCCGTCGCGCTTGCCCTGGGCGATCAGGGTCTTCATGTCCTTGATGCCCGAGGCCTGGTTGGTGGCCACGAACATGGGCTGCACGCTGGTCTGCACGATGGGCGTGAAGCCGTGCAGCACGTCGTAGCTGGAACCCGAGGCCGTCTTGAGCACGAACTGCGCAATGGCGAAGGTATTGGGCGCCAGCAGCAGGGTGTAGCCGTCCGGCGCGGCCTTGGCCACATGCACGCTGCCGATGGTGCCGCTGGCACCGGGGCGGTTGTCCACCAGCACGGGCTGGCCCAGGCGCGTGGACAGCTTCTCGGCATACAGGCGCGCCATGGCATCGGTGTCGCCACCGGCCGGATAGGCCACGATGATGGTGATGGGCTTGGCCGGATAGGCCTGGGCCATCGCGGTGCCGGACAGCGTGGCTGCAGCCAGGAATGCAGCGGCAAGAGAAACCTGGCGACGTGTCTTGTTCATGGTGGGGGCCGTGGGGTGGTTGGGTTGTGGGGGTAGGCCGTCAGGCGCGGTCTCAATGCCGCTTGTCGGTGATGAATTTCCCGTCGCTGGTACCCACGCCCTTTTGGCGCCGGGTGTTGCCGTCGATGCCGCCATCGATGGCCCATTCGGCAAACACCGTGGGGCCGGGCTCGAACTCGCGCGGCTGCCAGTCGGCGGTGAGCTGGTCCTCGTCGGCGTAGTACTCGACCAGGGCGCCGGCCGGATTGCGGAAGTACCAGAAATAGGCCGAGGACACGGGATGGCGGCCCGGGCCCAGCTGGGTGTCCCAGCCGCAGCGCGAGATGTGCATGCCGCCGCCGAAGACCTCGTGGATGTCGCGCACCGTGAAGGCCACGTGGTTCAGGCCCGCGTCCTTGGCCGGGCGCTGCAGCAGGAAGATGTCGTGGTGGCCGCCGTCAGGCGCGCAGCGCAGGAAGGCGCCGCGCTCGGGGTAGCGGTCCGAGGCCGCGAAGCCGAAGTTGTCCACGTAGAAGCGCTCGCAGGCCTGCACGTCCTTGACGAAGAACACCACATGGCCGACCTCGATGGGCTGGGCGCGTTCGTAGGCCGGGCTGGCCTGGTTGACGCGGTCCTTGCGGTTCCAGGTGTTGTAGGCGGCGCCTTGCACATCCACATCACGCTTTTGCGTGACCTGCAGGCGCACGGACAGGCCGTTGGGGTCGGTGCAGCCTATGCGCCCCTGGCCCTGTGTGAAGCCCGGCAGCGCGGCGATGCGACCGGCGTACAGCGCCAGATCGGCCTCGCTTTCCACACCCCAGACCACTTCGCGCAGCGTGGGGCCGGCCTCGATGGCGGGCGGCAGATCGGGATGGTCCACGGCGGCCACGATCACGCGGCAGCCGTTGAGGGTCTCGAACACCAGCCGGTCGTCCGCTTCCTGCACCAGCGCCAGGCCCCAGTCCAGGAAGAAGCGGCGGCAGGTGGCCAGGTCGTCCGCGCCGTAGGTGATTTCGTCTATGCCCAGTACGCTCATGTCGATTCCCTTTCAGTTCGCCCAGGCCAAAGGCTGGTCGTTCAAGCCCCAGTACATGCTCTTTTGCTCCATGTACTGCTGTATGCCCAGCCGTCCCTTCTCGCGGCCCAGGCCGCTGTCGCGCCAGCCGCCGAAGGGCGTGGAGATGGAGAACTGCTTGTAGGTGTTGATCCAGACCGTGCCGGCCTGCACGGCGCGGCCAATGCGCCAGGCGCTCTTGTAGTCGCGCGTCCAGATGCCGGCGGCCAGCGCGTAGACGCTGTCGTTGGCCTGGGCGAGCAGGTCGTCCTCGTTGTCGAAGGGCATGGCCACGAGCACGGGGCCGAAGATTTCCTGCTGGCAGATCTGCCAGTCGTTCTTCACGCCGTCGATGATGGTCGGGCGGTAGTAGTAGCCGCGCTCGAACTGCGCGCCCTCGGGCCGCTGGCCGCCCGTGAGCAGCCGGCCGCCCTCGGACAGGCCCAGGGCCACATAGCTCTCTATGGATTCGCGGTGCTTGGCGGTGATCAGCGGGCCCATCTGCGTGCGCTCGTCGGCCGGGTCGCCCACCTGCAGCGCGGCGGCCTTGGCCGTGAGGCGCTGCATGAATTCGGCATGCAGGCTGCGCGCCACGAACAGGCGCGAGCCCGCAATGCACGACTCGCCCGAGGAGCTGAAGATGCCGTAGAGCACGCCGTTGACGGCATGGTCGATGTCGGCATCGGCCAGCACCATGGTGGCCGACTTGCCGCCCAGCTCCAGCGAGACCGGCATCATCTTGTCGGCCGCGATGTGGGCGATGTGCTTGCCCGTGGACGTGCCGCCGGTGAACGACACGCGCTTGACCAGCGGGTGCTTGGTGATGGCGTCGCCAATCACCGAGCCACGGCCCGGCAGCACGCTGACCAGGCCCTTGGGCACGCCGGCCTCTTCGCAGATCCTGGCCAGCTCCAGCGCCAGCAGCGGCGTGGCCTCGGCGGGCTTGACGACCACGGCGTTGCCGGCGGCCAGCGCGGGCGCCAGCTTTTGCGCCTCGCTGGCAATCGGCGAGTTCCACGGCGTGATGGCCGCCACCACGCCCATGGGCTCGTACACGCTCATGGTCATGAAGTCGCCGCGCGAGGGCGTGATGGTTTCCTCCATGGTCTCGCAGGCCGCTGCAAAGAACTGGAAGGTGGCGGCGGCGCTGGCCACCAGCATGCGTGTTTCCTTGATGGGCTTGCCGTTGTCCAGGCGCTGCAGCTGGGCCATGGGCTCGGCGCGCTCGCGGATCAGCTGGGCCACGCGGTGCAGCACGGCCGCGCGCTCATGGGGCTTTTTCTGGGCCCAGCCGCTGGTGCGGAAGGCGTGGTCGGCCTTCTGGATGGCCTCCTCCACATCCTCCAGGCTGGGCGCGCGCAGGCGGCCCACCACTTCGCCGGTGGCGGGGTAGAGCGTGGTGGATTCGCCACCGCCGCCCAGGCGCCATTCGCCGGCGATATTGATGGGGAGCAGTTCCAGGTTCGACATGGTGAGCCTCTCTCGTTCGTTCGAATCCAGCCGCCTCAGGCGGCCTTGGACGCCGTGGTGGTGGCCGGGATCTGGTCCAGCTTGTTCACGGGCGGGCCCGAGAACGTGGCCTTGAAATTGCCGATGGCGCGCATGTCGATCTCCAGCAGGAAGGGGCCCTTCTTCGGCCAGGCCGAGGCCAGCACGGCGGGCAGCTCGTCAAGGTTCTGCACGCGGGCATGGGGCAGCTGGATGGAGGCGCACAGCTGCGCGTAGTCGGGCGTGTGCAGCTCCACATAGCAGCGGCGGCCGCCGTAGGAGGCGTCCTGGATGTTCTGGATCACGCCGTAGCGCTGGTCGTTCATCAGCACGATCAGGGTGTCGCACTCTTCCTGCACCAGCGTGGCCAGCTCGCCCAGGTTCAGGATGAAGCCGCCATCACCCGCCAGGCCCAGCGTCTTGCGGCCCGAGCCGCTGACCGCCGCGCCCACGGCCGCGCCGATGGCCATGGGCATGCCCATGCCGATGCCGCCGCCCGTGGCGTGCACGCCCGCGTTGGGCTCGAAAAAGCGCAGCTCGCGGTTGCCCCAGGTGCTGTTGGAGACGGTCACGTCGCGCACCCAGTTGAAGTTGCGGCCCACGGCCTTTTGCAGCTCCTGCACCAGCACGCTGTACGGGCCCAGGCCGTCGCGCATGGTGGCCACGGCCTCGTCGTGCACCTGGCGCAGGTCGGCCAGCAGCTCGGGGTCGGCCTTGTAGCCGCGTGCCTCCAGCCGGTCGGCCAGGCCCGTCAGCGCCAGGGCCGAGTCGCCGCAGACAAAGCCGTCATCGGCATAGCAGCGGCCCTGCTGGGCGGCGTCCACATCGATGCGCAGCAACGGGCGCGGCAGCTTCAGCTCGTACTTCAGCGTCTCGTTGCTGCGCAGGCGCGTGCCCACGGCCAGCATGGCGTCGCAGCGCTGGTAGAAGGCCTCCACGGGCTTTTGGATGTTGTAGGCGCCCAGCGAGGCCGGATCGTCCTCGGCCACGATGCCGCGGCCCTGGCCCGTGCTGACGATGCCGAAGCCCAGCGCCTTCAGGCGCTGCACGGCAGCGACTGCGTGGCGTGCGCCGCCACCCAGCCACAGCAGCGGGCGGCGTGCCTTGGCCAGCGTGTCGGCCAGCGCATCCAGCGATGTCTCGCTGGGGGCCAGCACGGCCACCGGCAGCGGCGACAGGTCGGCCGGCATGTCGATCACGGTCTGCTGGATGTCGATGGGAATCTCCACGCTCACCGGCCCCGTGGGCGCGGTCATGGCGGCCTGCACGGCGGCCTTCAAGGTGGACAGGCAGGTCTCGGCGCTGCGCACGCGGAACGCCGCCTTGGACACAGCGCCCAGCATGGTCAGCTGGTCGGGCGCCTCGTGGATGTACGACAGCTTCTGGTCCAGGTACTGCGTCTCGATCTGGCCCGTGATGTGCAGCAGCGGCGTGCCGGCCGTATAGGCCTCCACCAGGCTGCCGGCGATGTTGCCTGCGGCCGGGCCGGTGCTGGTGATGCACACGCCCAGGCTGGACGTGGAACGCGCGCAGGCATCGGCCATGTTGCCGGCGCCGGCCTCGCCGCGCGCCATCACGAAGCGGACATGGCCGCGCGCATTCATCGCGTCCAGGATGGGCATGTTGTGGATGGAGATCACCCCGAACGCGGCCTGCACGCCGCAGTGTTCGAGGAACTGGGCCACAACGGCGCCGACGGTGATTTTGGATGCGGAAGAAGTCATGTTCTGCTTTGAATCGGGTGAAGGGGCTGAAGCACTACGCTTGCCGTGCAAGGCCACCGGAGACGTCGATGTGGCTGCCGGTCGTGTAGGAGGACAGGGGCGTGGCGAGATAGAAGATGGCGCGCGCGGCCTCGTCGGGCGAGCCCAGGCGGCCCAGCGGAATGGACTTCTTGCGGGCGAGGTCGGCGCTCCAGGCGTTCCAGTCCTGGCTGCGGTCCTCGCGCGCCTCGAAGCGGCGGCGCCACTGGCCGGACTCGATCAGGCCGACCAGGATGCCGTTGACGCGCACACCCTTGGGCGCGAACTCGGTGGCCATGGAGCGCACCAGGTTCTTGAGGCCGGCACGCGCGGCCGAGGTGGCCACCATGTGCGGCTCGGGCTGCGAGGCCAGCAGCGAATTGACGCAGACGATGGCCGGCTGCGCCGTGCGCTCGAGCTGCGGCAGGAAGGCGCGCGTGGGATGCAGCACCGAGAAGAACTTCAGGTGCAGCTCCTCGGTCCAGGCCGCATCGTCGGTGCTGGCAAACGTCGAGACCCGGCCCCGGCCCGCGTTGTTCACGAGGATGGAGGCCGGACCCAGCGCAGCCTCGCTGTCGCGCGCGAATTGCTGCACCTGGGCGGCGTCGAGCACGTCGCAGGCCTGGGCGAACAGGCGGGCCTCGGGATGGCGTCCGCGCAGTTGCTGCACGGCCTGCTCCAGGCGTTCGGCGCTGCGCCCGCACAGGGCGACACGCGCGCCCTGCGACAGCAGCAGATCGACCGTGGCCAGGCCAATGCCCGAAGAGCCGCCGGTGACGACGGCCGTGGTGTCCTTGAGTTGGGAATCAAACATGGCCGCCTCCTGCGCGCCGGGAATTGAGGGAAAGCAGCTGTGCCGTCTGCGTTTGCGTTTGCGTTTGCGCTTGCGGTCGGTAGTTCAGCAGCTCGGACAGCTCGGCCGCCGCGTCGCAGACGCCGGCGATCAGGGTCTCGGCACGGCCCTCCTCCACATGGGGCGCGGGAACCGTCGTGCCCAGCGCCGCCACCACGCGGCCGCTGTGGTCGCGCACGGGCGCGGCGATGGTGCAGATGGAGCTTTCGTAGAAGCCTTCGCTGAACACATGGCCGCGCTCGCGGTCGGCCTCGACCAGGTTGAACAGGTCCAGCACCGTGCGCGGCGTCTTGGGCGTGTGCGCTTCCAGGTGCTCCTCGGGGTAGAGCGCGCGCAGCTCGGGCAGGGACAGGTCGGCCAGCAGCACGCGGCCCAGGGCCGTGGCATGGGCGGGCAGGCGCGTGCCCACGCGCACCGAACTGGTCAGCGGCGTGGGCGGCGTGACCTTGGCCACGTAGACGATGGAGCGGCCATCACGCACCACGATGTTGCAGGGATAGCGGATCTCGCCGCACAGCCGCGCGATCACGGGCTGGCCCAGTTCGGTCAGGTCCATGGACGACAGGAACTCGAAGCCCAGGCGCAGCACGGACAGGCCCAGCCGGTAGTCATTGCTGCCCTCGGCACGCTGCAGAAAGCCCATGGCCTCCAGCGTGTTGAGCATGCGGAAAATCGTGGCGCGCGGCAGCTGCAGGCGGCGGGCCAGCTCGGGCGCGCCCAGCGTGGCATTGCCGCGCCCGAACTCCTGCAGCAGGCGCAGGCCGCGCTCCAGCGCGGGCACCATGTACTTGTCGGCGCCGTTGTCCGCGCTCTCGGCGCTCTCGGCATTCCCGGAAGAGGTGGTGTCGTTCATGGCGAACCCCTTCAATTCATGACGAAGCCGCCGTTGACGGGCAGCACCTGCCCCGTCACGAAGCGCGCGCCATCGGACAGCGCATAGGCCACGGCGCCCGACACATCCTCGGGCCGCTGCTCGCGCTGCAGCGCGCGCTGGTCGATGTACAGGCGGTGGCGGTGCTCGGGCACGTATTCCGTGGCCTCCACCAGCACCAGGCCCGGCGCCACGGCGTTGATGGTGATGCCGTCGGCCCCCAGCTCGCGCGCCATGGAACGCGTCATGGCCATCACCGCGCCCTTGCTGGCCACATAGGCCATCAGGTTGGGGGCGCCCCACATCGCGGTGTCGGACGCCAGGTTGACGATGGCGCCCCGGCCGCTGTCGCGCAGCGCGGCGCGGCAGGCGCGCGTCATCAGCCACACGCCGCGCACGTTCACGTTCATCACCTGGTCCCACTTGTCCAGATCGATGTCGTCCATGCCCTTGCCGCCCGAATCGGTCACGGCCGCGTTGTTCACCAGGCCGTCCAGCCCGCCCAGCGCCTGCACGGCCTGCTGCGCGCAGCGCTCTATCGACTCCGGATTGCCGGCATCCAGCCCGAAGCCATGGGCCTCGAAGCCCTGCGCACGCAGCCGGGCCACGGACTCGGCCAGCAGCTCCTCGCGCAGATCGGCCATGGCGACACGCGCGCCCTGCTCGCAAAAGGCCTTGGCGAACGCAAAGCCCAGGCCGCGCGCCGAGCCTGTGACGAGGATGCGGCGGCCGGCAAGCTGGCCTGTGGAGGGCGTGGTGTTCATGGCGTACCTCAATCGAAGGGGGTTTGTGTCTGTTTCAAATTTGAAATGACACTTTTTTCTTGAAACAAGCGTGAGTTTAGGACTGATGGTTCGGGGTGGGATTGGGGAAAACACGGAGGCGTGTGGGAAATGGATGACAGAGGTGTGTCTGGGTGTGTTTTGGATGGGGGCTTTTTATGGCTTGTGAGGACATGCCCGCCCTGCGGGCGAGAGCCGGGTTTCGGCCCGGCGGCCGACCGCAGCGAGCCGGATGACGAAGCAGTCCTGTCCTTGGGCAGGACTGCAACCCCGCAACCACCACGCCGCAGGCGCGTTCATACGGGGAGTGGGTGCGGGCCGTCGCTTCGCTCGGCCTGGGGTTTGAGGCGGGGTTGTGGAATGCCTCTATGATTTCGGTAGCCCCCTGTTCCGGGGCTGGTGCTTGAAAACACCATCAACACACAGCGGCAGAGCCTCCCCGAAAGAGAGGCCTCGTCACGTCTGAACACTTGGACAGTGGGCATCGCACCCGCACGTCCACACGGTTTTGGATGGGATGGGGCTACCCGCAAGGCTGCCCGCACGTCTGTGTGCGTGTTTTCAACATCCCATCCACCCTTTCTGCGCTTGAAAACGCAGGTCGGGTGTTTCCGTCTCGCACAGGAGTACGAAAACATGAACGATCAGCGCACCGCTCTTCCCACGCGCGCCAGCTTCGAGCAACTGGCTCGCACCATCACCGAAACCAATGGATGGGTACAGGAAGGCTGCAACGAAATACGGGCCCTGGCCCAACTTGTGTTGGCCAGCCTCAATGCACCAGAAGACTTGCGACGTCCGCAAGCCATGGCTCACGCACTGCGCGCCATCCGCGATGGCGCTGAGTCACTGGCCGACTATGTGCAAGGCGAAGCCAGAAGCGTAGGTTGCGACCACACTCAAAGCCCATAGCCACGAGTGCGGCCACATCCGGCCGAGCGCAGCGAAGGCCCGAGCAAACTCCCCGTATGTCAGCGCCTGCGTCGGGCCGCCTGCGGGGTTGACCGGCAGCGCAGCGAAGGGGTCGCGGGCATTCGGGTTTGTACGTGTCAAGGACATGGGTAACAACTCAGCTCACAGACATGGGTAACACCTCAAGCTCACATAGTCCTTCTGAGGTCCTCGCACATCCTCTTCGTTGAAGCAGCCCAGTCGCACCGGCCCTAGATACACATCCCACTGGCCAGCGGCCACCTCCTGCATCCCGATCCACTGCCCCGCCAGCAGGTAGCCGATGTAGATCCGCAGCGCTCGCCAGTAGATCAAGCCGTTGTGGCTGACTCGAACTCGTTCCCAATGCTTCGGGTACTGCAGCTCGGGTAGCTTTGAGGGGTATGGCCTGGCCGAGTCGCTGTAGTGCTGGGCCGGCATGCTTTGCTGCAAGGCCTCATGCGGGCGCTGCTGGTTGTAGTGCTCCACAAAGGCATCGAGCTGCATCTGCAATGCCGCTTTGTCCGCCGCAGGCTCTTTGCCCAGGGCATGCTTGAGCGTGCGGTGCATCCGCTCGTGGCGACCGTTTTGCTGTGGCTTGCCCCTCTCGATGCGCTCCGGCCTGATGCCCAGCCTTATCCACCATATCGCCAGGCGTGACAGGCCCGCCACGCCAGTAGTCGCGAACGGCGGACCGTTGTCACTGCGTATGCGCTCGGGCAGTCCGTATTGCCGAAACACCTGTTCAAAGCTGCGTTTGGCATCCTCGTAGTGGGGGCTGTCGTAGACATGCACGGCCAGCAAATAGCGGCTGGCGTGGTCCATGATGGTCAATGGATAGCACCAGTGACCATCGGCTGTCTTGAACTGGCCTTTGTAGTCTGCACTCCACACCCCATTGGGCTGCTTGCTCGTTCGCAAGGGCTGGGCCGTAGGCACCGAGCGTCTGCGTACACGCCTGCTGCAAACAAGCCCCTCAGCCTTCAGCACGTTGTAGATGGTGGTTTTGCTGGGTGTCTCCTGTGGGCCCCAACGCTGCAGGAGCAAAGCGTGCAGCTTCTTGGGCCCCATCTGTGACCTTTGCTGCGTGCGCAGCTCAATGATGGCCCGGCGCTGTGCATAGCTGATCGCCTGATTATTCCCGTGGGGCCTGCGACTGCGCTCTTGCAATCCATCCATGCCCAGTTGGCGGTAACGCTCAACCCACTTGTAGGCCGTCTTGCGGCTGATGCCGTAGCGCCTGCACAGCTCGCTCAGCGGCACGCCACTGCGCAGATGGTCGGCTATGAAGAGCAGTTTCTCGTCCATGGGTGCGCACTCCTTCCAGGGCATGGTGATCGCTCCTTGGCTGCTGTTGGCTCCAGCTGCCAAGCTTGGATCTGTTACCCATGTCCTTGTACTGATGTGTCACCTATGAGTGTGAGTCGTACCGGTTGCCGTCTTTGACCTGACCTTTCTTGGCGAATCAAGACGGGCCATCGGCTGCCGGGCCAGGAACCAGGCATCAAAACCAAGCAATCGCAGTGGCAGGAATTCCCCTCGCGTCCAGCGTCAAGGCTTTGGCCTCCGATGACACACGGGCTACACGGTCATCAGTAACGACACGCAGCAAAATAGTACTTTTTTAGATACACTTTTCCGATGGAAGAGCCCATTCTTTCCGTTGTCTTCTACCGATCCGATGCCGGCAAGGAGCCCGTGCGTGACTGGCTTCGTGAACTTACGGTGGAAGACCGCAAAGCCATCGGCGCCGATATCAAGACCGTCCAATACAACTGGCCTCTGGGCATGCCGGTAGTACGCAAGATGGAGCCAGGACTGTGGGAGGTGCGGTGCAGCATTGCCGATGGCATCGCACGTGTCCTATTCACGGCCCAGAATGGAAAAATGGTTCTGCTGCATGGCTTCATCAAAAAGTCGGCCAACACCCCCGCGCCGGATCTGACAACTGCCAGAAACCGGCTCAAGAAGCTGAGGAATACCCCATGAACAAACATCTAGGCAGCAATTTCGATGACTTCCTCGAAGAAGAAGGCCTGCTTGAAGAGGCCACAGCTATCGCAGTGAAGCGGGTGATTTCCTGGCAATTCGCACAGGCGATGAAAGCCCAGAAAGTCAGCAAGACCGAGATGGCGACACGCATGCGCACCAGCCGCATGGTGGTGAACCGCCTGCTGGACGAAAACGACACCGGCGTCACCCTGGCCACGTTGGCCCGCGCCAGCGTGGCGCTTGGCACGGCTTTGCACTTTGAACTGGACGATGCGACGGTTCTCCAGGCATCAGCGGCATAAAAGCACTACCGCTCAGCGCTGCGCCGACAGCCGCCGCAAAAATCCATCCACCACCCGCAACGCATACCGACTCGCCACCACCCTCACAAACTCCGCAAAGTCCACATGCGCACTGTCATCCGCCCGATCGGAAACAGTCCGCATCGCAGCAAACGGCACGCCATAGTCCAGGCAGGCCTGCGCCACGGCGGCGCCTTCCATCTCCACCGCCAGCACCTCATGCCCTGCAGCACGCAGGCCCTGCGCCAGCGCGGAAGAGGCGCCCGCCGTGCCCACGAACTGGTCACCGCTGGCAATCAGCCCCTGGTGCGCGCGCGGCGCCGTGGTGGCGTGGGCGGCGCGCAGGTCTTCGCCCGCCTCGGCCACGCAGGCCTGGGCAGCCGCCAGCAGCGCGGCGGTCATTTCGGGGTCGCAGGGCAGGCGCGTGCGGCCGTAGCCGGGCATTTCCCAGCGCGGGAAGATGGGCGAGGCGTCCAGGTCGTGCTGCAGGTATTCGTCGGCCACGACGACATCGCCCACGCGCACGCCTTCGCCCAGGCCGCCGGCGACGCCGGTGAAGGCGATGCGGCGCACGCCGAAGCGCTCGATCAGCGCCGTGGCCGTGGTGGCCGCCGCCACCTTGCCTATGCCCGACAGCGCGCAGACCACGTCGTGCCCATGCAGGCGCCCGCGCCAGAACATGCGGCCGGCGTGGGCCGTGCCCTGGGCGTCGGACATGGCATGGACCAGGCCTTCCTGTTCCTGCGGCAGGGCACTGAGGATGGCGATGGTCATGGTGGCTTCTCTTTCAACGTTTCAACGGCACAGGCAAAAAGCAAAGGCGGCCCGGAGGCCGCCTGCGGGGCGAAAGCGCCCATTGTGCCGCGAGCCTGTGCCCGGTGCGGCTCAGATGGCGATGGCCGTGGCCTGGTTGAGCACGGCGCGCACCACGCTGTAGACGGTGAGGGCCGAGGTCTTGGGGTTGGCCTCCAGCGGCTTGCCGCGCATGGTCAATTCCATGGACCCGAAGGCGCCGCGCGCGGCCACATGGTGCACGTTCTCGTCCACGGCCGGGTCGGCGTACAGGCGCACCGTGGTGCGGTCCAGGCCCATGCCGGCCAGCGACAGTGTGGCGGCCACGTTGGCGTTCTTGGGGTAGAGCTGGGCGGCCTCGCGTGCGCTGCCTTCGAAGATGCAGAAGGCTTCCTTGAGGCTGGCGAGGTCGCAGCGCTGTTCTGCGGGCGTGCCGGTCCAGGCCAGGGGCGGCTTGCGGCCGGTGTAGACCACTTCGTCCAGGCCGCCGATGCGGGCTGCGGCCAGCGCATCCACGCCGCCGATGGCGCCCGACAGCAATTGCACCTGGGTGCCTCCGGCCTCGGCCGCGGCCTGCACGGCCTCGGCCATGCCGGGGGCGCTGAGTGCGCCGATGGAGGCCACGACGGCAGGAATGCCCCGCTGCAGGGCGGGCAGCACATGCTCTTCGATGGCGGTATGGCCTGCGCATTCGACGATGAGGTCGGGCCGGTCTTCAGTCGTCAGCGCAGGCAGTGCGCGCGCCTGGGGCGCATGCCGGGCCAGGGTGGCGCGCACGGCGTCCGTCACTTCGGGCACAAGCACCCAGCCCACCTGCACCGCGGCATGGCCCTTGAGCAGTTCGAGCACGCTGGCGCCAATCGCACCGCAGCCAATCACAGCAATATTCATCGTCATTTCTTTCTGAGCAAGAACGCGCTGAAGGCCGGTGGGGGCACCGCCTCCTCAGCGCAGAAAACCAGGATGCTGGGTGCGCAGGTGGCCCGTCAGTTCGACGGCGGCCTCGCGCACCTGTTCCACCCAGTGCGCCATGCGCCCGGGTGCGATTTCGGTAAAGGCCACGGCCATGCCCAGGCCCGCGATGATGCGGCCCTGCGCATCGCGCACGGGCGCGGCAATGCTGGAGACGCCGGGCTCGTAGAAGCCCTCGCCCATGGCGTAGCCGCGCTCGCGGTCCTGCAGCAGCAGCTGCTGCAGTTGCTGCACGTCACGCGGCGTGCTTTCCGAGAATTGCGGCAGCTCGCTGCCGCCGAAGAGTTCGCGCAGCTGGTCTGCGTCCATGTCCTGCAGCAGGGCTCGGCCCAGCACGGTGGCATGGGCCGGCAGGCGCGAGCCCACGCGCACGGCGCCCTGGAAGGCGCCGGCCGGCGCAATGCGCGCCACGTAGACCACGGAGGTGCCGTCCAGCAGCGCCAGGTTGGTGGTGAAGCCCAGGCGCTCGCACAGCGCCTGCAGCACGGGCTCGGCCAGTTGGGCCAGCGGCTGGGTGGACAGGTAGTCGTAGCCCAGGCGCAGCACGGACAGGCCCAGCCGGTACTCGGTGCCCGAGCGTTGCAGATACCCCATGTTCTCCAGCGTCGTCAGCATCCGGAACACCGTGGAACGCGGCAGCGCCAGGGTGCGCGCCAGGTCGGGCGCGCTCCACACGGGCTGCGAAGGCGTGAAGCAGGCCAGCAGGCGCAGGCCGCGCTCCAGCGCGGGGACGGTGTAGCGGTCGTTGTCGTTCGAGAGGGTTTCTGAGGTGTCGCTCATCGCAATTCGGGCCGGTAGGCCATCAGGTCAGCAGGGTGGCCAGCCTCTGTGCGACATCCGCAGGTTGTTCGACGACAGAGGCATGGCCGGCTGCCGCAAGCGTAACGTACCGGGCGCCCAGCCTTGCGGCCCAGGCCGCACAGGCAGCGGGCGGCGTGACCACGTCGTGCTCGCCCACCCAGACCTCGACCGGCATGGCCAGTTGCCCCGCCGCCTGCCCCAGGTCGCTGCCGCACAGCAGCTCCACGGCCTGGGCGTAGCCGGCAGCATGCAGGCGCGCCGTGTTCCAGCGCACCCATTGGCGCACGGGCTCGGGCGCGGCGGGCGAGACCAGGCGCTGGTCGATGGCGGCAGCCAGGCCTTCGATGCCTTTTTCCTGCAGGGCCGCAAGACGGCCCTGGCGTACCTTGGCCTGCTGCTCGCCCATGCCGGGTGCGCCATAGCCGCCAGCGGGGCTGATCAGCACCAGTTGCTGCACGCGCCCGGCACCGGCCTGCACCGCCCAGGGCGTGCCCATGAGCGCACCCAGCGAGTGACCCACCAGCATGCAGCGGCGCACGCCCAGCGCCTGCAGCGACTGCTCCAGCACGCGGGCGTAGTCGGCGCCCGTGGGCGCGTCGGGTGCCAGCGGCGTGGAGCGGCCATAGCCGGGCGCGTCCCAGGCCAGCACGCGCGTGCGCGGCGCCAGCTCCAGGGCCACGTCCAGCCAGGAGGCGGCGCCCGAGCTGATGCCATGCAGCATCACCACGGCAAAGTCCGAGGCCGTGTCGCCGGCCTCGCGCCAGGCGGCCTGAGCGCCACCGGGCAGGGCGATGAGGTGTTCGGGGAACTGCGCCTGAAGGCGCTGCTCCATGCATGCTGTTACCGAGGGGGTCATTTCAGTTATCCATGGCGATGGCATGGCCCTTCAGCCATGAGACTGGCACGATCCAAGCTAGGGACAGCAAGCAAGGGCCGCCCCGCCGCGAGGCTGTCGTCCCCCTTTCAAGGGGGAAGGCGCGAAGCGCCTCAGGGGGTGCTCCATTTCTAACGTTTGATTTTTGCCAGAGGGTGCTCGGGCGGGTATGTGGGCGTGATGGGCTTCTTGGCGCCCAGCATCACGCACATCAGCGCGTCTTCGTCGCCGATGTTGATTTCCTCGCGGTACACGCCGGGCGGCACGGAGACCACGTCGCGGTCGGTGAGGATGGTCTCGAAGCGCTGGCCGTCCTTCTCCAGCACGAGCTTGAGCTTGCCGCGGATCAGGAAGAAGACTTCCTCCACATCGGTGTGCAGGTGCGAGGGGCCTTCATTGCCGGCCGGGATGACCATGGTGGAGAAGGTGAAGTTCTCGGACGGGATGGTGTTGCTGTCCGCAGCCACGCCCGTGCCGCCCGTGCCGATGTAGCGCATCTGGCCACGGCGGTACTTGGGGTCGAAGTCGGCCTGGAACTTCAGCGCGTCGAAGTCGTACTTGCGCGTGGAAAACCGCGCCACGCGCGACTCCATCCATTGTTCGAAGCTGGAGCCTTCGGGCTGGTCCCAGGTGCGGGGCGTGTTCTGAGCGGATTCGGACATGTGTCTCTCCATCAACGTCGGTGGATCATGGCGGGGAAGGCGCCATTTGTTTTATCCATGAATCACAGTTCATGGGGTAAAACAATTATAGGAAGATTGATCGCACGCAACAAGGGCCACATGCGCAGCGGCATGTGGCCCCTTTGCTGCCCGTCTGTTGAGGAACAGCGATGGCCGTGCCTCAGGCAGCCATGCTGCGCCGCCCAGGCCGAAAGCCCGCCTGGCTGGCCGGCCAGACCACGGACAGGCAGGCCAGCGCCAACACCACCAGAGCCCAGGGCAAGGCGGAGGCACCCCGCCAGCCCAGCAGCAGTCCGCCGGCCACGCCGCCGCTCGCCACGGCCAGGTTGAAGACTGTCACCAGCATGGACTGGGCCACGTCGGCGCCCTCGCCTGCCGCGTCGGCCAGCGCGGTCTGAAGCAGCGTGGGTGCGCCGCCAAAGCTCAGGCCCCAGGCCGCAACCCCGATCAGAACGGCCACGGCCGACTGCCCGGCCAGGCCGAGCACGAGCGCAGACACGGCGAACAAGGCCAGGCTCAGCACGGTGAGCGCGCGCAACCAGCGGTCCACCAGCAGGCCCGTGAGCCAGATGCCGGCAATGGCCGCAAGGCCGAACAGCAGCAGCACCACATCCACCCTTTGCCCCAGCCCTGCAGAGACCAGGAAAGGCGCGATGAAGGTGTAGAGCATGTTGTGGGCCAGCATCCAGCCGAACAGCGCCAGCAGCACGGGACGCACGCCGGGCACGAGCAGGATGCGCGCCACGGGCTGGCGTTGGTGCGCCGTCTGCCCGGCGTAATCCGGCACACCCAGCCGCACCCAGGCCAGCAGCAGCAGGCACAGCGCCGACAGCGCCCAGAACACGCCGCGCCAGTCGAACAGGCTGCCCAGCCAGGCGCCCAGCGGCACGCCGGCCGCCAGGGCCAACGGCTGGCCCACGCCCGCCAAGGCCAGTGCGCGCCCCTGCAGATGCGGCGGCACCATGCGCCGCGCATAGCCGGCCACCAGCCCCCAGATCACGCCCGCAGCCATGCCTGCGGCAAAGCGGGCGACCAGGGTCAGGCCGTAGTGGCCGGACAGCGCGGTGAGGCTGTTGAACAGCAGCAGCCCGCCCACCGCCGCCATGAACAGCGGCCGGCGCCTGAGGCCGCGCGTGGCGGCCACGACGGGAATGGCGGCCAGTACCGAACCCAGCGCGTACAGCGTGACCATCTGGCCGGCCATGGCTTCGGACACTGCCAGTCCCGTGCCGATCTGGGGCAGCAGGCCGGCCGGCAGGGTCTCGGTCATGATGGCCAGAAAGCCTGCCATCGCCAGGGCCAGCAGCCTGCCCAGCGGCAGGCCCGTGTCGCCGGAGGTGTCCATGGGCTGGTTCATTGCCTTTTCCTTGCTGCGCATCTCAGGCATGGGAGGCTGGATGGGATGCCAGGTGGGATGCCGCCATGTCCTTGTCGCCATGCCCGGCGGCCAGCGCGCGCTCGAAGCGGCGCAGCCCGGCCTGGGCGCCATCCAGCAGCAGGCCTGCGCCGGCTGCGGCATCGGCAACCAGTTGAGCGTCCTTGACGGCATTGGCCACGGTGAAGCTGGCGTCGTAGCGGCCTGACAGCATGGCAGCGGCCTTGGCCTGGAAGAAGCCGCTGTCCATGGGCCCGCCCGTGACGGCATCGACCACCAGGGCCGGTTCTATGTCCAGCCCCTTGGCCAACGCCAGGCTTTCGGCCAGGCCATGCGTGAGTGCGAAGGCCCAGTGGTTGAGCGCCAGCTTGAGCCGGCTGGCGGCGCCTGCCTGCTGCGCAATCCACAGGCTGCGTTTGCCAATGGCATCGAACACCGGCTGCACCTGGCCGCGCTGCGCCAGCGGGCCTGCGGCCAGGATGACCAGCTGGCCCTGCTCGGCCGGCTGGCGCGTGCCCTGCACGGGGCAGTCGTAGAACACCAGGCCATGCCGATCGGCGAACTGCGCCAGCGGCGCGATGGCGTCCACACCCACCGTGCTCAGTTGCAGCCACAGTGTGCCCGGCTGCAATGCGGGCGCTGCAGCCTGCATGGCCTGCAGCACGGCCGGCCCGTCCTTGAGCACAGTGACGACGATGCGGGCGCCACGCACGGCGTCGGCCGCATCGCCACAGGCCTGAACGCCGTCGGCCGCAAGGGCCTGGGCCTTGGCGGCCGTCCGGTTCCAGGCGCGGACGGTGAAGCCCTTGCGTTGCAGGTTGCGCGCGACGGGCGCACCGATCAGGCCCGTGCCGAGCACGGCAATGGTGGTTTGAAGGTTTGAATGCATGGGAACTCCAGGGTGATGAGAGAGTGAAACAGACACGGAAAACCGAAAGCCGGATTACTGGAACGATCATTCCAATTCAAGGAAAATAAAAACCCGCAACGGCACGACATGCGCGCGGCGGTTGGCGGGTGGCCGGCTATTGCGCCTGCAGCGCCATGTCGACCACGTCGACCACGTCCATCAGGCACTGGCGGCGCTGCGGCGCGCTGCTGCCCTTGCCCAGCACGCGCAGGCCCTGTACGGTGTTCAGGACGAAGCGCGCCAGGGCGCGCGGCTTTTTGCTGTCGGTGATGTCGCCTTCCTGCTGGCCGCGCAGGATGAGCTTTTCCAGCGCCTTTTGCAGGCGCTGGAAGTTGCCGGCCACCCTCTCGGCCACGGCCTCGTCATGGCCGGCCAGCTCCAGCGCGGCATTGGCGACCAGGCAGCCACGGCGCCCGGCATCGCTCAATTCGTCCTGCACGATGCGCAGCAGCAGCTGCCGCACCAGGTCCCGGGCGCGTCCCGGGCCGGACAACAGTTCCACGTTGGAGGTGGTCACGGCCTCATAGCGGCGCAGCGCATGCTGGAACAGCCCCTGCTTGTTCTCGAAGGTGCCGTACAGGCTGCTGCGCGACAGGCCCGTGCCGTCCACCAGGTCCTGCACCGAGGTGGCCGCGTAGCCGCGCTGCCAGAACACCTGCATGGCGGCGTCTGCGATGTCATCGGGGTCGAAGTCCTTGGTGCGCATGGTGGTTCATTGAATTGGAACGATCATTCCACTCAATGTAGGCGGCCGTTTCACGGCTGTCAAGATTGCGCCAAAGAGCCTTCACTCGCAGGGAATTTCCAGCCCGACCTTCACGCGGTCCAGCGCCACGATGGTCTTGAACCATTTGACGTTGGGGTTCTCGGCGAAAAGGCGCCGCGCCAGGGCCTCGTACTCCTGCATGGTGGCCACGGTGAGGACGAGCACGAAGTCCACCTCGCCCGTGACGTAGTAGCACTGCTGGACCTCGGGCACGGCGAAGTGCGACTTCATGGCGTTGAGCGCGTCGATGCTGGTGCGCTCGGTCATGACCTCCACGATGATGGTGATGGGCCGGCCCACGCGCGTGGGGTCCACGGTGGCGGCCTGGCCGGTGATCACGCCTTCGGCCTGCATGCGCTTGAGGCGGCGCTGCACGGCGGCCGTGGACAGGTTGACCTGCTCGGCCAGCAGGCGCAGCGGCACCGTGCTGTCGCGCTGGACGATGGCCAGGATGGCGCGGTCGAAGCCGTCCAGGTCGGCCAGGTGAGCAGGGTGGGCGGTGTGCTTGGTCATGGGAAGCGAGGACTTTTGGAGGGTGAGAAATTTTCTCGCAAACACCCCCAATTCAGAGACCAAAAAACAGGTGCCGCGAAATAGTATTTCGTCGTTTTCCGCATCCAACGCATGCGGACCTGCCTGCCGAGAAAGCCCATCCTATGGCCACCCTGCTCCACCTGTCTCCCGTGTTTCTTGTGATATCCATGCTCATGGTTTTGCGCCGCCCGCCTGTGCAGGCGGCCATGGCCGGGGCGGCGCTGGTCGCCCTGCTGTGGCTGGTCGATGCCTGGATGGCGACGGGCACCGCCGCTTCCGGCGCCGCCCTGGCCGCAGCGCGCGACACGGGCGTGCTGTTCCTGAGCACGGCCTTCGTGATCGTGCCGGGCCTGGGTTTCGTGATCCTCATCGAACGCATGGGTGTCAACCAGGCGCTGAGCCAGTGGGTGCGCTCGCTGGGCCTGGGGCCGGCCGATCAGGTGGTGTTCATCGTGCTGGGCCTGGCGCCGCTGCTGGAGGCGATGACGGGCTTTGGCGTGTCGCTGATCGCCACCGTGCCGCTGCTGCTGAGCCTGTTCGAGCGGCGCGCCGCACTGCGCATGGCGCTGGCGGGCATGGCCATCATGCCCTGGGGCACGCTGGGCTTGGCCACGGTGATCGGTGCCTCGCTGGCCCATGTGGACGCGGCAGCGCTGGCCGCTGTGTCCTCGCTGACCAGCGCGCCGGTGTTCCTGGTGCTGGGCGCTCTGTCCCTGCAGCTGGCCGGAGAGCGCGGTGCGCGGGCCTGGCTGCTGCTGGGCGGCTTTGGCCTGCTGTTCGTGGGCGTGCTGCATGGCATCAGCCGCTGGCTGGGCCCCGAGGTGGCGGGCGTGGGCGCAGGCTTTGCGGTGGCGCTGGGCATGCTGGTGCGCGCGCTGCTGCTGCGCGGCCGTGCCCAGGCGGCACCCGGCTGGCCGCGACAGGCCTGGCCGTATCTGGCGCTCGCCCTTGCCATCGTGCTGCTCAAGCTGCTGACCCTGGCCACGCAGTGGGACCAGCGCTGGATCGTGCAGGGCGCCCAGGTGGCCTGGAAGCCGCTGGCCTCGCCCGGCGTGGCGCTGACCCTGGTGCTTGGCCTGCTGCTGGTGCGCGGCGCCGGCCGTGGCTTTGCCCTGGCTGGTGCTCTGGCCGCCCGCGCCAAGCGCCCGCTGCTGACCATCTTCTTCTTCCTGGCCATGTCCCAGATGATGGTCAAGGCCGGATTCCTGGCCGGCCTGGTGCAGTTGCTGGCCGAGCTGGCGCCCGCTGCCCTGGCGCCCATCGTGGCGGCCTTCGGTGCGCTGGCCGGCTACATGACGGGCTCCAACGTGGGCGGCAACGCGATCTTCATGCCCGCCATCGCCCTGCTGCCCGAGTCCTCGCGCCTGCTGCTGGCCGCCGTGCACAACAGCGCCGCCGGGCATGCGGCGCTGGGCTCCCTGTCCATCGTGATGCTGGTGCTGGGCCTGGCACGGACCAATGCCCAGGAAGAAGGCGAGCTGGTGCGCTTCGGCTTTGCGCTGGCCTGCCTCAATGCGGCGGCCGTGGCGCTGGCGGCGCTGGTCATGGCGGGTCTGGGCGTGTTCTGAAGACGTGCTCCTTTCCAATGAAAAGAGGCGCCGCAGCGCCTCTTTGCAAACACGGCAAGCCGCCTGCGTTACTTGCTGTCGCGCAGCTCCCGGCGCAGGATCTTGCCCACCGGGGTCTTGGGCAGCTCGGTGCGGAACTCGATCACGCGAGGCCGCTTGTAGCCCGTGAGGTTGTCGTGGCAGAAGTCGCGCACGGCCTGTTCGGTGAGGCTGTCGTCCTTGCGCACGATGACCAGCTTGACGGCCTCGCCGGTCTTCTCGTCGGGCACGCCGACCACGGCGCATTCGAGCACGCCGGGGCAGTTGGAGACCACGTCCTCCACTTCGTTGGGATAGACGTTGAAGCCGCTGACCAGGACCATGTCCTTCTTGCGGTCCACGATCTTGAAGTAGCCGCGCTCGTCCATGGTGCCGATGTCGCCGGTGCGGAAATATCCGTCGGCGGTGAAGACCTTGGCGGTTTCGTCGGGGCGCTGCCAGTAGGCGGCCATGACCTGCGGGCCCTTGATGGCGACCTCGCCGCGCTCGCCGATGGTGGTCACGTCGTTTCCTTCGTCATCGACGAGCTTCATCCAGGTGCTGGGCAGGGGCACGCCGATGGTGCCCGAGAACTCGGTGGAGTTGACGGGGTTGCAGCTGACCGAGGGACTGGTCTCCGACAGGCCATAGCCCTCGCAGATCGGGCAGCCGGTCTTTTGCAGCCACAGCTGGGCCACGGCGCTTTGCACGGCCATGCCGCCGCCGACCGAGACCTTCAGGTGAGACCAGTCCACGGTGTTGAAGTCCGGGTGGTTGGCCAGGCCGTTGAACAGCGTGCTCACGGCGGGAAAGCTGTGAAAGCGCTGCGTGGACAGCTGCTTGAGCGTGGCCTTGAGGTCGCGCGGATTGGGGATCAGGATGGTCTTTCCGCCCGTGCGCATGGACAGCATCATGTTCACCGTGAAGGCGAAGATGTGGTACAGCGGCAGCGCGCAGATGCTGGTGGGCTGCTCGCCGGCCGGCACCTTGCCCATGGCAGGCAGGTTCCAGGCCTCGGACTGCAGCACGTTGGCGATGATGTTGCTGTGCAGCAGCACGGCGCCCTTGCTCACGCCCGTGGTGCCGCCCGTGTACTGCAGCAGGGCCATGTCGGAGGCCTGCAGTTGCGGCGCCTGGAAGGGCGAGCGCATGCCCTTGGACAGCGCGTCGTTGAAGCGCACGGCCCCCGGCAGCGAGAACGGCGGCACCAGCTTCTTGACCTTGCGCACCACGTAATTGACGATGGCGCCCTTGAGCATGCCCAGCTGGTCGCCCATGGTGCACAGCACCATGTGCTGCACGGGCGTGGCGGCCTTGCAGGCCTGCAGCGTGTGGGCGAAGTTCTCGATGATGACGATGGCCTTGGCACCCGAATCCTTGAGCTGATGCTCCAGCTCGCGCGCCGTGTACAGCGGGTTGACGTTGACCACGACGAAGCCCGCACGCAGCACGGCGGCCACGGCCACGGGGTACTGGGGAATGTTGGGCATCATCAGCGCCACGCGGTCGCCGCGGGCCAGGCCCAGGCTCTGCAGATAGGCGGCGAAGGCGCGGCTTTGCGCATCGACCTGCGAGTAGGTCAGCTCCTTGCCCATGAAGGAATAGGCCACGCGGTCCGCGTAACGGCTGAAGGCCTCCTCCATCAGGGCCACCAGCGAGGGGTATTGGGAGGGATCGATGTCGGCGGGCACACCTGCCGGATAGGCACCCAGCCATGGGCGGTCACTCATGCTGCTCGTCTCCTGGTTTCTCGATTGAACGTGCATTCTCATAAAAAGCACGGTCGTTCGATACTGTGATAACCCTAGTACTACCCCTAGGGTCACCATTGCGTTGCTCCAGGTCAAAGCCCGCCGGGCCGCGCAGGCCCCCGATCACAGCCCCCCGTTCAATCCCAGGCGGGAGCCAGGCCGTCAGGGCTGATCTGGCGGTCGCCGCGTTCCAGCGCGGCGATGCGCTGCATGTCTTCGGCGCCCAGCACCAGCTGGCAGCTGTCCAGGTTGGCCTGCAGGTGGGCGCGCTGGGTGGACGAGGGAATGACGGCATAGCCCATGGCCATGGCCCAGGCCAGCGCCACCTGGGCGGGCGTGGCGCCGTGGGCGGCGGCGATGTCGGCCAGCACGGGATCGGCCAGCAGCTTGCCGTAGCCCAGCGTCATGTACGAGGTGGTGTGAATGCCCTGCTGGCGTGCGAAGTCGGTGACGGCACGGTTTTGCAGATAGGGGCTCAGTTCGATCTGGTTGGTGGCGATGTTCGCGGCGCCCACGGCGGCGATGGATTGCTGCAGCAGCGCGATGTTGAAGTTGGACACGCCGATGTGGCGCGTCAGCCCCTGCTCCCTGGCGCGCATGAGCGCGCCCAGGCTGTCCTCCAGCGGCACGCTGCGCGAGGGCCAGTGGATCAGCGTCAGCTCCACATGGTCGGTGCGCAGGGCTTCAAGGCTGCGCTCCAGGCTGGGGATCAGCGCGTCGGCAGACAGGTTCTCGGTCCAGATCTTGGTGGTGAGAAAGAGCTGATCGCGCGGCACGGCGCTGGCGGCGATGGCGGCACCCACATCGGCCTCGTTGCCGTAGATCTGGGCGGTGTCGATGGCGCGGTAGCCCACCTCCAGGGCCTGGCCCACGGAGTGGCGCACCACCTCATCCTTGAGGCGGAAGGTGCCCAGGCCGAACGCGGGCACCACGGAAGCGAGAGAGGCAGTCGATGTCATGCAGGTCTTTCAAAAAGCAAAAAAGGCGCGGAACAACGCCCCGAAGACTGCAGTCTGGCGCGTTCACGCTTGCAGATAAAGCCTGGTATCAGCAGAAAATATTTGACGCTGCAGCAACAATTGCGCCAAGCTGGCACCCCATGAAAACCACGCTGGACGAACTGCAGGCCTTTCGCGCCGTGATCGACTGCGGCAGCATCACGGCGGCGGCCGAGCAGTTGGGACAGACCACCTCGGGCATCAGCCGCAGCCTGTCGCGCCTGGAGAAAAAGCTGGCCACCACCTTGGTGCGGCGCACCACGCGCAGCCTGGAGCTGACCGAGGAAGGCGAGCGCTTCCTGGCCCGCGCGCGCGAGGTGCTGCAGGCCCTGGACGCGGCCGAGGAGGAACTGGCCGCGCGGCGCCAGGCGCCGGCCGGGCTGCTGCGCGTCAACGCGGCCTCGCCCTTCATGCTGCATGCCATCGTGCCGCTGGTCGGCGAGTTCCGCGCGCTCTATCCGCTGATCACGCTGGAGCTGAACACCGATGACCTGCACATCGACCTGCTGGCCCAGCGCACCGACATCGCCATCCGCATCGGCGAGCTGCGCGACTCCACGCTGCATGCGCGGCTGCTGTGCCACAGCGTGCTGCGCGTGCTGGCCAGCCCCGCCTACCTGCAGGCCCATGGCCCAGTGGCGAGCGTGGCTGCGCTGGCGCGCCACCAGCGCATCGGCAACAGCCAGGTGCCGGGCCTGAACCACTGGCCGCTGCGCACGCCCGAGGGCGGTGACCGCTGGGATGCCGCGCCCCAGCTCACGGCCTCCAGCGGCGAGACCATGCGCCAGCTGGCCCTGGCAGGCCAGGGCGTGGTCTGCCTGGCCGACTTCATGACCGTGCGCGATCGCGCCCAGGGCGAACTGGTGCAGGTGCTGGCGCGCGAGACCGTGCAGCAGCGCCAGCCCATCCACGCCGTCTACTACCGCAACACGGCGCTGGCCGCGCGCATCACGGCCTTCCTGGACTTTCTCGCGCAGCGCATGGCGCAGTCCTGAGGGCCCTGTGACGTCCGCCTGAACGGCTTGATCGGCCCGTTCGGCTTGTGCATGCAGGGCGCATGCATATGCGTTTTGCTTCGTTGCCGCAGGGCTGGCGGTTTTACAGAATCCGGGATTCGTCGCAGCAGGCATGGGCCGGCTGCGGCCGGAGACCGCCTTGCCCCACCTGATCGAAAGCTTTGCCGACATGGCGCCCTTCGTGGCCCTGCGGCGCGACCTGCATGCCCACCCCGAGCTGGGCTTCGAGGAACACCGCACCTCGGCCATCGTGGCCGAACGCCTGGCCTCCTGGGGCGTGGAGGTGCATACCGGCCTGGCCGGCACGGGCGTGGTGGGCGTGGTGCACGGCAGGCATACGGACGCACGCCATGGCACGCGCACCATCGGCCTGCGCGCCGACCTGGATGCGCTGCCGCTGCAGGAAGAAAACCGGTTTGCCCACCGCTCGCAGCACGCAGGCCGCATGCATGCCTGCGGCCATGACGGCCACACCACCATGCTGCTGGCCGCGGCCTGGCATCTGGCGCGAACGCGCGACTTCGCGGGCACGGTGCACCTGATCTTTCAGCCCGCCGAAGAGATGGGCAAGGCCGGCGCACGCAGGATGATCGACGAAGGCCTGTTCGAGCGCTTCCCCTGCGATGCGGTCTTCGCCCTGCACAACTTCGCGCTGGACCGCGTGGGCAGCTTCGCGCTCAACCCGGGCGCGCTCATGGCCTCCAGCAACACCTTCCGCATCGTGCTGCATGGGCAGGGCACGCATGCCTCGCTGCCGCACACGGGCATCGACCCGGTGGCCGCCACCATTGACCTGGCCCAGCAGCTGCAGACCCTGGTCGCGCGCCATGTGGATTCGCGCGAACGCGCACTGCTGGCGGTCACGCAGATCCAGGGCTCGGACGCGCCCAACGTGATTCCCGACAGCGCCTGGGTGGGCGGCACGGTGCGCACCTTCTCCGTGGCGGCGCTGGACATCCTCGAATCCGCCCTGCGCCGCCAGGCCGAGCACACGGCCCTGGCCCATGGCTGCAGGGCCGAGATCCATTTCCGGCGCGCCTCGCCGCCCCTGGTCAACCACGCGGCCGAGACAGCCTTCGCCGCCGCCGTGATGCGCGAGATCGCGGGCGACGACGCCGTGGACACGAAGTTCCCCGGCGTGCTGGCGGCCGAGGACTTCGCCCACATGCTGCAGGCGCGGCCCGGCTGCTACGCCTTCATCGGCAACGGCCAGGGCGATCACCGACTGCCCGGCCATGGCGACGGCCCCTGCCTGATCCACAACCGCTCCTACGACTTCAACGACGACATCCTTGCCATCGGCGCCAGCTACTTCGTGCGGCTGGTGGAGCGGTGGCTTGCCGTCCCCCAGGAAACTTCCCCATGAAAACCTCTCATCCTTCTCCCGTCACCCGCCGCGTTCTGCTGGCAGCAGCCCTGGCCCTGGGACTGGCACCGGCCGTGCATGCCGAACGCGTGATCCGCATCGTCGTGCCCTTCGGCGCAGGCGCCACGCAGGACACGGTGGCACGCACCTTCAGCAATGAACTGGGCCAGGCCCTGGGCGCCACCGTGGTGGTGGAAAACCGGGCGGGCGCGGGTGGCAGCGTGGGCACGGCCCAGGTGGCCAAGTCCGCGCCGGACGGCAACACCCTGGTGCTGGCTGCGGCCAGCCACAACCTGGCCGGCCATCTGTACGCGAAGCTGCCCTATGACCCGCTCAAGGACTTCGTGGGCGTGTCCTTCCTGGGCCGCACGGGCTATGTGGTGGGCGTGCCGGCCGCCTCGGGCGTGCAGACCCTGGGCGAGCTGCTGCAGCGCGCCAGGGCCCAGCCTGGCCAGCTCAACTATGCGTCGGCCGGCAATGGCAGCGCCTCGCACCTGGCCTCGGCCTCGCTGGCCGCGCAGGCGGGCATCAAGCTGCAGCACATCCCCATGAAATCCACGGGCGACGCCACGACCGAACTGCTGGCTGGCCGCGTGCAGCTGGTCACGGGCGCCACCATCGGCATGCTGGCCTTCCAGAAGGACCCGCGCGTGAAGCTGCTGGCCTACTCGGGCCAGCAACGGTCGCGCTTCCTGCCTGACCTGCCCACGGTGGCCGAGTCCGGCGTGCCCGGCTATGCCTTCGACTCCTGGCTGGGCCTGCTGGCACCGGCCGGCACGCCGCCCGCCGAAGTGGAGCGCATCAACACCGCCGTGCGCAAGGTGCTGGCCGAGCCCGTGGTCCAAGAGCGCCTGGCCCGCGTGGGCGTGGAAGCCGCCACCCTGCCGGCCGCCGAATTCCAGCGCCTGCTCAAGGACGACTGGGAAGCGTCCGGGCGCATCGTCAAGGCGGCCGACGTGCGCATCGAATAGTCACCCAGGCCAATAGTCACCCAGGCCGTCACAGCAGCTTGGTGCCCAGCGGCACCTCGCGGTCGGGCACGCACAGCGCCACCTCGCCGTTCTCGTTGTGGAATCCCGTGACCAGGCATTCCGAGCGCATGGGACCGATCTGCTTGCTGGGAAAGTTCAGCACGGCCACCACCTGGCGGCCTATCAGTTCCTCGGGCCGGTACAGCGCCGTGATCTGGGCGCTGGACTTGCGCACGCCCAGCTCCGGGCCGAAATCGACCTGCAGCACATAGGCGGGGCGGCGCGCCTCCTTGAACACCTGGGCGTCCACGATGCGGCCCACGCGCAGCTCCACCTTGAGGAAGTCGTCAAAGCCAATGGTCTCGTGCAATGCGGATGAAGTAGTCATGCGGCCATGATGCCGCGCCGCCGGGGCCGGCTTTGTCGAGCAACGCTTGCAGTGCGGAACAGTGGCGGGCTCACGAACGCGCGCAGGCATGCGCCAGCCGTGCCATCGCTTCCTGCTGCGGCAAATGCGCGAGGGCCTTCGCCGCCGGCAGATGCACAGAGCAGAAATAGGCCAGTCCCTGCGGATGGGACAGCATGCCGGCCTGCTCGGCGCAATGGTCGGCAAAGCACAGCCAGTCTCCGTGCAGCGGGCCGGGTTCCTGCGTCGGATCCTTGTTGCAGACGCTGCAAAGGGCGGGTTGCATGGCAGTCGAATCACGGGAGATGAACAGGCCGCCAGTGTCGCAGTCTCCATGAAAAAGGCCGGCATCGCGTCCGATGCCGGCCTGGTGCGGGGCCCTCGACAGGCCCCGCAGCGGTTCGCGCCAGGATTACTTGGCGGCGACCACGCGCACCATTTCCAGGCACTTGTTCGAGTAGCCCCACTCGTTGTCGTACCAGGACACGACCTTCACGAAGGTCTTGTCCAGGGCGATGCCGGCTTCGGCATCGAACACCGAGGTGCAGGACTCGCCGCGGAAGTCCGTGGCCACGACCTTGTCTTCGGTGTAGCCCAGCACGCCCTTGAGCGCGCCTTGCGACTGGGCCTTCATTTCGGCGCAGATCTCTTCGTAGCTGGCTTCGCTGTTCAGCTCCACCGTCAGGTCCACCACCGACACGTCGGAGGTGGGCACGCGGAAGGACATGCCGGTCAGCTTCTTGTTGAGCTCGGGAATCACCACGCCCACGGCCTTGGCTGCGCCCGTGCTGGAGGGAATGATGTTTTCCAGGATGCCGCGGCCGCCGCGCCAGTCCTTGTTGCTGGGGCCGTCCACGGTCTTTTGCGTGGCGGTGGCAGCGTGCACGGTGGTCATCAGGCCGCGCTTGATGCCCCACTTGTCGTTGAGCACCTTGGCCACGGGAGCCAGGCAGTTGGTGGTGCAGGAGGCGTTGGAGATCACGTCCTGGCCGGCGTAGGTCTTGCAGTTCACGCCGAAGACGAACATGGGGGTGCTGTCCTTGGAAGGCGCGGACATGATGACCTTCTTGGCGCCGGCAGCCAGGTGCTTGCGTGCGGTCTCGTCCGTCAGGAACAGGCCGGTGGCCTCGATCACGATGTCGGCGCCGACTTCGTTCCACTTCAGGTTGGCGGGGTCGCGCTCCTGCGTCAGGCGGATGGTCTTGCCGTTGACGATCAGGTTGGAGCCCTCCACCGAGACCTCGCCCTTGAAACGGCCGTGCACGCTGTCGTACTTGAGCATGTAGGCCAGGTAGTCGGGCTCGAGCAGGTCGTTGATGCCCACGACTTCGATGTCGCTGAAGTTCTGCACGGCAGCGCGGAACACCATGCGGCCGATGCGGCCGAAGCCGTTGATACCGATCTTGATCGTCATATTTGCCTCTTGGATTGACGGATTGCGAAAAACGGAAAAACTGAAACGGTGAGGGCCAGGCAGGGCCTAGCGGGCGGCAAAAAGGGGCCACAGGCCCCTTCTCGCAGCTTTACTTGCCGGCGCGCTGCAGCGCAGCCTGCACGGTGTCGGCCACGTTCTCGGCCGTGAAGCCGAAGTGCTTGAACAGCACGGGCGCTGGGGCCGATTCACCGTAGGTGTCGATGCCGACGACGGCGGCGCAGCCGTACTTCCACCAGAAGTCGGTCACGCCCATTTCCACGGCGATGCGCGGCAGGTTGGCCGGCAGCACCTGGCTCTTGTACTTGGCGTCCTGCTTGTCGAAGGTGGTGGTGCTGGGCATGGAGACCACGCGCACGGCGACCTTGCGCTCGGCCAGCAGCTTCTGGGCTGCCAGGGCCAGCTGCACTTCGGAGCCGGTGGCGATGATGACGGCCTGGGCCTTCTTGTTCAGGCCGACGGCCTTGGGCTCGGACAGCACGTAGGCGCCGCAGGCGATGTCGTCCAGCGCGTCTTCGGTCTTGGCTGCGTAGGCCAGGTTCTGGCGCGACAGCAGCAGGGCCGTGGGCTTGTTCTTCTGGCTCAGGGCCACGGTCCAGGCGACGGCGGTTTCCGTGGTGTCTGCAGGGCGCCAGACATCCAGGCCCGGGATCAGGCGCAGCGAGGCGGCGTGCTCGATGGACTGGTGGGTGGGGCCGTCTTCGCCCAGGCCGATGGAGTCGTGCGTGAAGACGTGGACCACGCGCTGCTTCATCAGCGCGGCCATGCGGATGGCGTTGCGGCTGTAGTCGCTGAAGGTCAGGAAGGTGCCTGCGTAGGGGATGTAGCCGCCATGCAGGGCGATGCCGTTCATGATGGCGGCCATGCCGAACTCGCGCACACCGTAGTTGATGTGGCGGCCGATCTTGCCGTCTTCGGTCAGGACCACGGCACCCTTGTCGTCCACGCGCAGCGAAGGCGTGCTCTTGGTGTTGGTCAGGTTGGAGCCGGTCAGGTCGGCCGAGCCGCCCAGCAGTTCAGGCAGGGCTGCGGTCAGGCCTTCCAGGGCCAGCTGGCTGGCCTTGCGGCTGGCCACGGTGGCGCCTGCGTCATGCGCGTCGGAGGCGATCTGCGCGGCGATCTCGCCGAAGTTGCCAGGCAGGTCGCCGGCCATGCGGCGCGTGAAGTCGGCAGCCAGTTCGGGGAAGGCCTTGGCGTAGGCGGCGAACTTCTTGTTCCAGGCCGCTTCGGCCTTGGCGCCGGCGGCCTTGGCATCCCAGTCGCCGTAGACGCTGGCGGGGATGTCGAAGGGGCCGTGCTCCCAGCCCAGGGCCGCGCGGGTCAGCGCGATTTCCTCGGCGCCCAGGGGCTCGCCGTGGGCCTTGGCCGTGTCCTGGCGGTTGGGCGAGCCCTTGCCGATGCTGGTCTTGCAGCAGATCAGGGTGGGCTTGGAGCTGTTCTTCTTGGCAGCGGCGATAGCGGCATCGAGGGCCTGGACGTTGTGGCCGTCCACGTCGCGGATCACGTTCCAGCCATAGGCTTCGAAGCGGGCGGGCGTGTTGTCGATGAACCAGGGAGCGACCTTGCCGTCGATGGAGATGCCGTTGTCGTCGTACAGCGCCACCAGCTTGCCCAGCTTCCAGGCGCCGGCCAGGGCCGCGGCCTCGTGGCTGATGCCTTCCATCAGGCAGCCGTCACCCAGGAACACGTAGGTGTGGTGGTCGACGATGGCGTGGCCGGGACGGTTGAATTCGGCAGCCAGCAGCTTTTCGGCCAGCGCGAAGCCCACGGCATTGGTGATGCCCTGGCCCAGCGGGCCGGTGGTGGTTTCCACGCCGGGGGTGATGCCCACTTCGGGGTGGCCGGCCGTCTTGCTATGCAGCTGGCGGAAGTTCTTGAGCTCGTCGATCGGCAGCGCGTAGCCCGTGAGGTGCAGCAGCGCGTAGATCAGCATGGAGCCGTGGCCGTTGGACAGGATGAAGCGGTCACGGTCAGCCCATTGCGGGTTGACGGGGTTGTGCTTGAGGTGACGGCTCCACAGTGCCACGGCCATGTCGGCCATGCCCATGGGGGCGCCGGGGTGGCCGGAGTTGGCTTGTTGAACGGCATCCATTGCGAGTGCGCGGATCGCATTCGCCATTTGTTGAGTGTTGGCCATCAGGGCGCTCCGTGAAGGAGGGGGTAATCAGAATAAGCCGGCCATTTTAAAGGACTGGGGTTTTCGGCTCCGGGGCGCGGGGCAATGGCCGCTGGCAATGGTCTACAGTTGCCCTCCATGACCGCCCAGCCCATCCCGCCGTTCCCCGCCGCCAAGGCGCTTTCCCTCACCGAACAGCCGCCTGCCATGCTGCTGGCCGCAGGCCGTGGCGAGCGCATGCGGCCGCTGACCGACACCACACCCAAGCCCCTGCTGCAGGTGCAGGGCCAGCCGCTGCTGCAGCACCACATGCAGGCGCTGGCCCGGGCGGGCGTGCGCCGCGCGGTGGTCAACACGGGCTGGCTGGGCGCGCAGATTCCGGCGCGATTCGGCCCCCAATTCGTGCCTGACAACGGGGGCGAGCCGCTGCAACTGGCCTATTCCCCCGAGCCCGAGCAGGCGCTGGAGACCGCCGGCGGCATTGCGCGCGCGCTGCCGCTGCTGGGCGAGGTGTTCTGGCTGGCGGCCGGCGACGTCTACGCGCCGGACTTCGATTTTCCGTTCGAGGCGGCCCGCGAATTTGCCGCCAGCGGCCGCTTGGCCCATCTGTGGCTGGTGCCCAACCCCGAGCACCACCCGCGCGGCGACTTCGGCGTGGACGAACTGGGCTTGGCCTGCGACTGGCCCGAGGGCGATGCCCGCCCGCGCCAGACCTACGGCACCATTGCGCTGCTGCGCGCCGAGCTGTTTGCCGCGCCCTGGTGCGACATCCCGCCCGGCAACCCCGAGGGATGGCGCGTGCCGCTGGTACTGCTGCTGCGCCGCGCCATGGCGGCCGGCCAGGTGGGGGCCAGCCTGTACACGGGCCGCTGGACCGACGTGGGCACGCCCGAGCGGCTGGAACGCCTCAACGCGCCGGGCTGATACACCGTGCGTCGGTGAGTGCGGCCTGGCGATCGGCGGCTTGGCGCCCTGCCCGCTGCGCCTGCAGGCAGCGGCGCGCGCTTCGTGATAGCGTCGCCGGTTCGGCGCAGCGGCGCGCCAGAAAGCCTTTCGATGAGCGTGATCCAGTATGTGATGTTCCTGGCCCTGGTGGGCCTGGCGACGTTTTGCCAGAACCTGACGGGCTTTGCCTTCGGGCTGATCTTCGTGGGCGTGGCCGGTGCCACGCATCTGATGGGCATTGGCGATGCGGCCAACGTGGCCTGCCTGCTGTCCGTGGTCAACGGCGTGGCCTACCTGCGCGCCCACCGCCAGGTGCCGCAGTGGACGCTGCTCAAGCCCATGCTGATCAGCAGCGTCATCGGCGTGATCGGCGGCGTGCTGCTGCTGCAGTGGCTCAGCGGCAATGCGCTGAGCGGGCTGCGCATGCTGCTGGGCCTGGCCATCGTGGCCTGCGCGCTGTTGCTGTTGCTGCAAAAGCAGGTCAACGCGCAGGTGTCGGGGCCGGTGTCGCTGTGGGTGGCCGGTGTGGCATCGGGGGTGCTGGGCGGGCTGTTTGCCACGCCGGGCCCGCCCATGGTCTACCACCTGTACCGCCAGCCGCTGGACCGCCTGGTGGTGCGCCAGTGCCTGTTTGCCATGTTCCTCACCTGCGCGCTGCTGCGCCTGGTGATGGTGGCCTGGGAGGGCGAGATCACCGCCAGCGTGCTGCTGGCGGCGGCCCTGGCCTTTCCCGTGGTGACGGTGGTGACCTGGCTGCACATGCGCCATCCGCCCGCCCTGCCCAAGCGGCTGGTCGAATGGATGGTCTGCCTGCTGCTGGTGCTGTCGGGCACCAGCCTGCTGGTATCGGGCTGGAACGCCAGCCACCCCCAGCCCGTGGTGCCCGATGACGAGATGGCCATGGCCGTGCCCCAGCGGTCCCAGGCTGCGGCCCCCGCGCCGCGCTGACAACAAAAAAGCCCGCCGGGCGGACCGGCGGGCTTTTTTTGAAGGGGAAGGAACCGATCAGTTCACGACCTGCTGCAGCGAACCGGCAGCGTACTTGGCGGCCATCTGCTCCAGCGTGTAGCCCTTGATCTTGGCGCCCTGGCCTTCGCAGCCGAACTCGATGTAGCGGGCCTTGCAGATCTGCTTGGCGGCTTCGCGGGCGGGCTTGAGCCATTCGCGGGCGTCGAACTTCTCGGGGTTCTCGGCCAGGAACTTGCGCACGGCGCCGGTCATCGCCAGGCGGATGTCGGTGTCGATGTTGATCTTGCGCACGCCGTGCTTGATGGCTTCCTGGATTTCCTCGACGGGCACGCCGTAGGTTTCCTTCATGGCGCCGCCGTACTGGCGGATGATTTCCAGCAGTTCCTGGGGCACGGAGGAGGAGCCGTGCATGACCAGGTGGGTGTTGGGCAGGCGGGCGTGGATTTCCTTGACGCGCTGGATGGACAGGATGTCGCCCGTGGGCTTGCGCGTGAACTTGTAGGCGCCGTGGCTGGTGCCGATGGCAATGGCCAGCGCGTCCAGCTGCGTGGCCTTGACGAACTGGGCCGCTTCCTCGGGGTCGGTCAGCAGGGCCGAGTGGTCGAGCACGCCTTCGGCGCCCACGCCGTCTTCCTCGCCGGCCATGCCGGTTTCCAGCGAGCCCAGGCAGCCGAGCTCACCTTCGACGGTGGCGCCCAGCTTGTGGGCCATTTCCACGACCTTGCGGGTCACGTCCACGTTGTATTCGAAGGAGGAAGGCGTCTTGCCGTCTTCCATCAGCGAGCCGTCCATCATCACCGAGCCGAAGCCCAGGTTCAGCGCGCCCTGGCAGATGGCGGGCGAGGTGCCGTGGTCCTGGTGCATGACCAGGGGGATGTGGGGATACTGCTCGGCAGCGGCCTGGATCAGGTGCTTGATGAAGGGCTCGCCGGCGTACTTGCGGGCGCCTGCGCTGGCCTGCAGGATGACGGGCGCGCCCACTTCGTCAGCGGCCGACATCACGGCTTGCACCTGCTCCAGGTTGTTGACGTTGAAGGCGGGAAGACCGTAGCCGTTTTCGGCAGCGTGGTCCAGCAGTTCGCGCATCGAAACGAGAGGCATGTGTAGGGTCCGTATCAAGTTGTTGAGAGGGGGATGCCCCTGCCGCATGGCAGCCGCCGCTGCGTCATGGGTGCGCTGCGGGGCCACGGCCGGGGGATCGCGGCAGTAACCGCTTGGTAACTGGCGATTTTAACCAGCTGCCGCCAACCCTGTCCCGGGCATTCCCATGCGGTAGCAGGTCGTGAAGCCTTCGGGCGGCGCGGCCTCGCCAAAGCTTCCCTGGTGGGCGCGCAGCACGCGCGCCACGATCTCGTGGCCCAGGTGCAGGCTGTCCACGGGCGCCGCCGCGCGCTCTGCGCCATCACGGCGGCCGTCGTCGCAGACCTGCAGCCAGACCTCGCCGTCGGGCCCCTGCCCGGCCTGGACTTCGATCTGCGTGCCGTGCGGCGTGTGCTTGAGGGCGTTTTCCACCAGATTGCGCAGCGCCAGCTCCAGCAGCACGGCATTGCCCATCACGCCCAGTGCCTCAGGCGCCTGCACGGACAGGCTGCAGTCGCGCTGCCATGCCGCCTGCGCATGGGCGGCCACCACCTGCCGGGCCAGCGCGGCCAGGTCCACGGGCACGGGCGGCTCGGCCAGCATGGCGCGGCCGGCGCGCGCCAGTGCCAGCAGCTGGCTGAGCACATGGCCGGCATGCAACGCGTCCTGGCCTATCTGCGCCAGCGCCTGGCGTTGGGCCGGGGCGTCCATGGCACCAGCCGGCGCATCGCCCAGGGCCCGCGCCTGCAAGGCGATGGAGGCCAGCGGCGTACGCAGTTCATGGGCCACTTCGTTGGCCAGGCTGCGCTCTCGCTCCAGCGCCTCCTGCTGGCGGTCCAGCAAGGTGTTGATGGAGTTCACCACGGGCATGAATTCCCGCAGCGCGTGGCGGTGCGAGACGCGCTCGGCCTGGGCCAGGTCCAGGCGCTCCACCTCGCGCGAGAGTTCGTTGAGCGGCCGCATGCCCCGGCGAATGGCCAGCCCCAGCGCCAGCGCCACCACGGGCAGCAGCCACAGGCCGGGCTCGACCATCTGGCCCGCAATGTCGTCGGCCAGTTCGTCGCGCTCCTGCAGCTCGATCATCACGCTGACCTTGCGCGCATGGTCGCGGCTCCACTGCGTGAAGCTGCGCCAGGCGCGGCGCTCCGGGCCCAGGCGCAGCGTGGCAAAGCCCTGCTCGGTGTCGAAGGAGGGCTCCGGCGCATCGCCCGTGCGCGAGATGAGCCGGCCCGAGCCATCCCACAGGGCCACGCTCAGCGACTGCTGGTAGTCGTGGGCCATGAGGCCGGGGGGCTCATGCACGGGCGTGGCTGCTCCCTGGCCTACGGCGCCTGCGACTTCCAGGTTGAGCACCAGCGCAGCGACGCCGGCCAGGTGGCCGTCGGTGAGCTCGTCTGCCTCGTGCACGCCGGTCTGGTAGCCCAGCGCCACGAAGCTGGCCCAGACCACGACCAGCGCGCCCAGCATCCAGGCCATCAGATGCCAGATCAGCGAGGGGCGGCGGTCCGGCGCGGTGCTCATGTGTTCTCCACGGGCAGGAAATAGCCCACGCCACGCATGGTGACGATGCTGGCATTGCCCAGCTTCTTGCGCAGGTGGTGGATGTGGACTTCGACGGCATTGCTTTCCACGGCCGTGCCCCAGCTGTAGAGGTGCTCTTCGATCTGCTGGCGCGAGAGCACGCGCCCGCGCGCCTGCAGCAGCACCCAGAGCACCGAGAACTCGCGCGGCGACATCTCCACCAGCTTTCCGTCGCGGCGCACGGTGCGCGCGGCCGGGTCGACCTCCAGCTCGCCATGGCGGATCACGGGTGCCGCCTGGCCGCCTGCGCGGCGCAGCATGGCGCGCAGCCGCGCCTCCAGCTCGTCGATGTCGAAGGGCTTGACCAGGTAGTCGTCGGCACCCAGGTCCAGCCCGGCGATGCGCTCGCGCACCTGGTCGCGCGCGGTCAGGATGAGCACGGGCGTGTTGGGGTCCGGCAGGGCCTGGCTGTCGCCACCCGGGCGGCGCGGGCCCCGCAGGCGGCGCAGGATTTCGCTGCCGTCGCCATCGGGCAGGCCCAGGTCCAGCAGCACGGCATCGAAGCGCTCCATCTCCAGCGCATGCCAGGCCTCGGCCACGGTGGTGCAGACATCGACCGCGTAGCGGCGCTGTTGCAGATTGGCCTGCAGGCCTGCGGCAATGCCCGCGTTGTCTTCGACGACCAGTATTCGCATGCGCGCATTGTGCAATGACCGCTGCCGGCTGCGGTGCCAGACGATGGCCGCACGCCGAGGCATGCGTTAAGACGGGTTTAAGCCGCGCTTCTCATGCTGCCGGCCATGCCGACACCTGAACCCCGAGATTTCTCCGCAGCCCCCGCGCAGGGCCCCTCCTTCAAAAGCACCCTGCTGTGGACCCTGGCGGCGCTGGCCGTGGTCCTGGCCTGGGATGCCAGCGCCCTGGACCTGGCCATGGCCCGCTGGTTTGGCGAAGCCGATGGCTTTGCGCTGCGTTCGGACTGGTTCTTCGTGAACATCGCCCACGAAGGCGCACGCCGCTTGGCCTGGCTGGTGGTGCTGGGCCTGACGCTGTGCGTCTGGCGGCCCGTGGGCCCGCTGCGCCTGCTGCCCCATGGGCGGCGCGTGCAGCTGGTGGCGGGCATCTTGCTGTCGCTGGCCCTGATATCGCTGCTCAAGTACACCAGCGCGACCAGCTGCCCCTGGGACCTGGCCGAGTTCGGCGGTGTGGCGCGCCATGTCTCGCACTGGTCGCTGGGCCTGGCCGATGGCGGGCCGGGCCGCTGCTTTCCCGCAGGCCATGCCTCGGCGGGCTTCGCCTTTTTGGCCGGCTATTTCGCGCTGCGCCGCCATGCACCGCGCGCAGCCTGGATCTGGCTGGCCGTCTCGCTGGCCGCAGGCCTGTCGATGGGCCTGGCCCAGCAGATGCGCGGCGCCCATTTCATGAGCCACACGCTGTGGACCGGCTGGCTGTGCTGGACGGCGGGCTGGCTCTTCGACCTGGCGGTCACGCGTGCGCTGCGCACCCGGGACGGCGCGCCCGACTCCCTGTGGCCCGCCGCCAGCCTTCCGCCTTCCGCACCCTGATCGAGCATTGCAATGCTGCCCCTGGACCCCGCCCTGTTCACGCTGCTGAACGCCAACGCGCAAACGCCCGCCATCTCGATCGAGGCGGCGCGCGCCATCTCGTCCTGGCTTCCCTCGCTGTGCGCCCTTCCTGTGATGGCCGGGCTGCTGCGCGGCTCGCCCGCCCTGCGCCGCACCCTGGTGCTGGCCCTGCTGTCCATGCTGGCCGCCTGGGCCGTGGCGCGGCTGATCCGCTGGGGCTTTCCGGCGCCGCGTCCTGCCCAGCTGGGCATGGGCGTGCAATGGGTGGATCACGCGCTGCGGTCCAGCTTCCCGAGCATGCACGCCACGGGCGCCTTTGCCCTGGCCCAGGCGCTAACCCTGGGCTGCACGCGCCACCGTCGCTGGGTCATGGTGTCAGCCTGGTCGCTGGCCCTGGGCATGGCCTGGAGCCGCGTGCACCTGGGCGTGCACTTCCCGTCCGATGTGGTCGGCGGCGCCATCGTGGGCATCTGCAGCGCCACCCTGGTCTGGCATGCCGCGCTGTGGCGCCGCCGTGCAGGCGGGCCGCTGCTGGCACGCCTGGGCTCAGGCACGCTCTGAAACAAAGAACCCGGGAAGACCTGTGGGCCTGTCCCGGGTGGGTTCAATTACTGACGCGCAGCGGATGCGTGCGCATCAGTTCACACGACATATCTTGAGCATGTTGGTGCCACCGGGCTGGCCCATGGGCTCGCCGCAGGTGATGGCATAGACATCGCCGCTTTGCACGATGTTGCGCGCGCGCAGATGGCCTTCGGCCTGGTCCAGCGCGGTGTCGCGGTCGGCGCTGGTGTCCATGAGCAGGGGGCGCACGTTGCGGTACATGGCCATCTTGCGCTGCGTGGAGATCTTGGGCGTGAGCGCGTAGATGGGGATGTGGATGCGGTGGCGGCTCATCCACAGCGCGGTGGAGCCGCTGTCCGTCATGGCGACGATGGCCTTGGCGCCCAGGTGGTGGGCCGTGAACAGCGCGCCGATGGCGATCGACTGGTCGATGCGCGAGAACTGGCGGCCGGTGAACTCGGCATCGCTGTCCGGGTCTTCGGCGGCTTCTGCGGCGGCGCAGATCTTGGCCATTTCCTGCACGGTCTCCAGCGGGTACTTGCCGGCGGCGGTCTCGGCGCTGAGCATGACGGCGTCCGTGCCGTCCAGCACGGCGTTGGCCACGTCGCTGACCTCGGCGCGCGTGGGCACGGGGTTGGTGATCATGCTCTCCATCATCTGCGTGGCGGTGATCACGAACTTGTCCATGTCGCGCGCCATGCGGATCATCTTCTTTTGCAGCGCGGGCACGGCCGCGTTGCCCACTTCCACGGCCAGGTCGCCACGGGCGACCATGATGCCGTCGGAGACATGCAGGATCTCTTCCAGGCGCGGAATGGCCTCGGCACGCTCGATCTTGGCGATCAGGCCGGGCTTGTGGCCGTACTGGGCAGCAGCCACGTTGCACAGCTGGCGCGCCATCTCCATGTCGGTGGCGTTCTTGGGAAAGCTCACGGCCACGTAGTCGGCCTGGAAGCTCATGGCGGTCTTGATGTCCTCCATGTCCTTGGCCGTCAGCGCCGGGGCCGTCAGGCCGCCGCCCTGCTTGTTGATGCCCTTGTTGTTGGACAGCTCGCCACCCAGCTTCACGGTGGTGTGCACCTCGTCTCCGCGCACATGGTCCACGGTGAGCACGATCAGGCCGTCGTTGAGCAGCAGCACATCGCCGGGCTTCACGTCGCGCGGCAGCTCCTTGTAGTCCAGGCCCACGCCGCCCAGGTCGCCAGGCGCTGTGCGCGATGCGTCGAGCACGAAGCGCGCGCCAGGCTCCAGCATGACCTTGCCTTCGGCGAACTTGCCGACGCGGATCTTGGGGCCCTGCAGGTCGGCCATGATGGCCACCTCGCGGCCTGCGCGCTGGGCCGCCTCGCGCACCATGGTGGCGCGGTCGATGTGGTCCTGCGCCTTGCCGTGGCTGAAATTCAGGCGCACCACGTTGACGCCTTCACGCACCATCTGTTCCAGCAGTTGCGGGTCGCTGGAAGCGGGGCCCAGGGTGGCGACGATCTTGGTGGCACGGCGGACTTGCATGGAATGTCTCTCGCTCAGGGTTTGTAATCGGGTTTCAATTCTCACACGAATGCGGTTACATGAAGGCAACATTCCGGCATGTGGCCAGGGGCTGAAAGCCAGGCCCCAGGCACCCCGCAGATCGCGCAGGCGCGGCACGCAGCGCATCGCAAAGCACCGTGGCGCCTGGCCTTTGCCGCTATGGGTTTTGATGCTGCAGCGCAGCATCACCGGCGCAGGCACGCCGCCATGCCTGCCGCCTGTGAAAGCAGTTTTGCCCGGGACGTTCGCAATGCCTGCCGCCCGCGTGTCGAACCCGCGACAGCCTCGCGCCCCTCCTGGCGTTTGAATGCCCTGCGCGCCTTGTTCGACAAACCAACGACAGGAGACAGACATGGGACATGCTCACGACCATGGACATACGCACGACGACGCCCCGCTGATGGAGGATCTGCTCAGGAAGGCCCCCAGCAACTGGGGCCGCTGGGGACCCGACGACGAGGTCGGGGCGCTGAACTTCCTCACGCCCGCCGAGGTGCTGCGCGGCGTGTCCCACATCCGCTCGGGCGAGACCTTCACGCTGCAGCGCCTGATCGGCGACCCGCGCGGCGATCCGGTCTGGCCCGGCCGCACACCGGCCGAGCGCACCATGGTGTTTGACGAGTCCAGCTGGGACGGCCCCGATGCACCCCGGTTCCCCGGCGGCCTGCACTATGCCGATGACAAGCTGGACGCCTTCCTGCAGGGATCGACCCAGTACGACGCGCTGGGCCATGTCTGGTACGGCGGGCGCATCTGGAATGGCTATGACGCACGCACCACCATCGGCGGGCTGGACAAGGCCAGCGTGGAGGCGCTGGGCGCGCGCGGCATCGTGGGGCGCGGCGTGCTGCTGGACATGGCACGCCACCGCGGCAAGGCAGCGCTGGAGCGTGCCGAGACCTTCACGCACGAAGACCTGATGGCCTGCGCCAAGGCCCAGGGGCACACCATAGAAAAGCACGACATCCTGATCGTGCGCACCAATTTCCTGTCGGGCTTCTACGAAGACCAGGCGAGCTTCTACAACGACTTCTGCGAGCCCGGCCTGACCTACTCGCCCGAACTCGTGGACTGGTTCCATGCGATGGAGATCCCCAACCTGGTCACCGACACCATCGCCAACGAAGTCACCATGGACCCCGTGCACGGCGTGGCCCTGCCGCTGCACTGCGCGCTGATGCGCAACCTGGGCGTGACGCTGACCGAGATCTGCGACCTGGAGGCCCTGGCCGACAGCTGCGCGCGCGACGGCCGCTACACCTTTCTGTACGTGGCCGCGCCGCTGAAGATCCACCGCGCCACGGGCTCGCCCGTCAATCCCGTGGTGATCAAATGAGCGCGGCCCCATCGCACGACAGGCCCTGGCTGGGCCTTTACGCGCCGGGCCAGCCGGCCGAGATGCGGCCGCAGTTCAGCAGCATGCTCGACCTGTTCGAAGCCTCGCTGGCTGCGGCACCCGGCTGCGCCATCGTGCGCTACTTCGACGGCGGGCTGAACCTGCGCGAACTCGACCAGGCCGCCAGCGCGCTGGCCCATGCGCTGCAGGCGCGGGGCTTTGCGGCCGGCGACCGGCTGGCCCTCTATACGCAGAACAATCCGGCCTTCGTCATCGGCCTGGTGGCGGCCTGGAAGCTGGGCGGTATCGCCGTGCCGGTCAATCCCATGAACCGGCAGCGCGAGCTGCACTACATCCTGCACAACGCGGGCGCCCAGGCCCTGCTGTGCCTGGACCAGCTGTACCTGGACGTGGCCCGCGAAGTGCATGCGGCCGGCGGCCTGCCGCTGGCCACCGTGGTCACCACATCGGCGCTGGACTGGCAGACGCGCGGCGATGCGCGTGTGCTCGGCGACGGTCCGCGCCTGCCCGTGGCCGATGGCACGCTGGACCTGCTTGCGCTGGTGCAGGCCGGCGGCCAGCCCGCGCCGCTGGCGCGCCGGCCCACGGCGGACGATACGGCCGTGATCACCTACACATCGGGCACCACGGGCCAGCCCAAGGGCGCCATGAACACGCATGGCAACCTGGCCTTCAACGCCCAGACCTACCGCGACTGGATAGGCATCACGGCGGACGACAGCGTGCTGGGCCTGGCGCCGCTGTTCCACATCACCGGCCTGGTCGGCCATGTGGCCCTGGCCCTGCTGGTGCCCTGCCCGCTGGTGCTCAGCCACCGCTTCCATCCCGAGACCATGCTCGAATCCATGCGCGAGCACCGGCCCAGCTTCACCATCGGCGCCATCACCGCCTTCGTGGCGCTGATGAACCACCCGGGCGTCTCGCGCGAGGATTTCCGCAGCTTCAAGGCCTTGTACTCGGGCGGCGCGCCCATTGCGCCGGCCGTGATCCAGGCCTTCGAGCAGCTGTCGGGCCTGGTCATCCACAACGCCTTCGGCATGACCGAGACCTGCTCGCCCACGCACTTCGTTCCGCTGGGCGCGCGGGCGCCGGTGGACCCGGCATCGGGTGCGCTGTCCATCGGCGTGCCGGTCTATGGCACGGTGGTGCGCATCATCGACGACCAGCACCGCGAGGCCGCGCCGGGCGAGATCGGCGAGATCGTCTCGGCCGGCCCGCAGATCATGTCCGGCTACTGGAACCTGCCCGAAGCCACGGCCGACGCCATGTTCGAGGGCGGGCTGCGCACGGGCGACGTGGGCTTCATGGACGAGCGCGGCTGGTTCTACCTGGTGGACCGCAAGAAGGACATGATCAACGCAGCCGGCTACAAGGTCTGGCCGCGCGAGGTCGAGGACGTGCTCTACACCCATCCCGCCGTGCGCGAGGCCGCCGTCATCGGCGTGCCAGACGACTACCGGGGCGAGACCGTCAAGGCCGTGGTCTCGCTGAAAGCGGGCCGGCAGGCCGCGCCCGAGGAACTCATCGCCCATTGCAAGGCACACATGGCCGCCTACAAGGTGCCGCGCATCGTCGAGCTGCGCGAGGAACTGCCCAAGACCGTGACCGGAAAGATTCTGCGCAGGCAGCTGCGCTGAGTCCTCCTGCATCGCTCTGCAGAATCAGACGGGGCCGCATTGACCCGGCAGGCGGCCCCTCTCTAGCATCGCCTGTTCATATCTGCGGCCCCCCGGGTTCGCAGCCAGCAGCCAGAACATCCGGTGCCCCTTGGTTTCGCATGCTCAGCCAACCCGTCCACCGCTTTGCCATGCCACCAGAAAATCCAACATGCTCGACCGGCGACATTTTGTTCTGAGCGCCCTCGCCTCCTCGGCGCTGACCGCCTGCGGCGGCGGCGCACCCGCCAACCGCTACCTCCAGACACCCCTGCTCGCCAGCCATGCTGGCTACGGCGCGCGCTTCACGGAACCCGACTTCGTCAACGGCTGGGGCATTGCCATCCGCCCGGCCGGCGCAGGCGGCCATTTCTGGATTGGCGGCGGTGGCACTTCCTGGCAATTCCTGGGTGACGTCTCGCGCTCGTCCGAGCCAAGCCTGCGCACACTGCGCCAGGACGGCCTTCGCAAGGTGGCCGTGCCCCAGTCGGACTCCCGGATCGACGACGGCAGCGCAGGCAAGGTCACTGGCGTGGTCTACCACGGCGCGCCCCTGGAATCCCACCTGTTCCGCGTGCGCAGCCAGCCCGCAGGCGGGCGCCTGCTCGACGGCGCGGCGCGCTTTGTCTTCGTGACCGACAGCGGCAGCGTCAGCGCCTGGACCGAGCGCGACGCAGAGACGGGCGCCATCGTGCGCGTGGACGGCCCAGCCGTCGAGGTCTTCGATGGCACGGGCCGGGGCATGGCCTTCTTCGGCGCGGCCCTGCATACGGGCCGCTGGGACCGTCTGTGGCTGGCCGATTTCGGCGACCAGCCTCAGATCCGCACACTGGACGCGCAGTGGCAGCTCACCCCCACCCAGGGCTTCGTCAACCCCTTCGCCAGCGGCCCTGCCGGCGTTGCCAGACCTGGCGATCCCGTGCCGTTCAACATCCAGGTTGTCAACGACGGCTCAAGAGACCGCGTCTTCGTGCTCTACGCCATGAGCCAGCCCGACCCCGAGGACGCCAACGCCTTCTTCGCGGGTGAGGAAGATGCCATGGATGCAGAGCGCGAGGCCGCCACCGGCAACCGCCCCGCGCGCGGCAAGCTGGCCGAGTTCGATCTGGACGGCCGCCTGCAGCGGATCTATTCAGACGATGGCAGGCTCAACGCGCCCTGGGGCGTGGCCATCGCACCGCCCGACTTCGGGCCGCTATCGGGCCGGTTGCTGGTGGGCAACTTTGGCGGCGCGGGCCGCATCTGCGCCTTCGACCTGGACAGCGGCAGCTACGTGGACGAGCTGCGCGATGGCCAGGATCGCCCGGTCGCCATACCGGGCCTCTGGGCGCTGCAGTTCGGCAACGGTGTGGCCCTGGGCGACAGCAATGCCCTGTACTTCGCGGCCGGCCCCAAGGATGAGACCGAAGGCTTGTTCGGCTCGCTGAGGTTTGGCTAGAGTCACACCAGCCCGTGCGAGAGCAGATAGGTGATCGCATGGGCCACCATGGCCGCCTCCAGGCCATAGCGCCAGAACAGGAAGCCGCCCACGGCGCCGTGGACGATTTCGAACAGCAGCAGCTGCAGCACCAGCCCGTCCGACAGGCCGCCCCAGGTCCCCCAGGCCAGCGCCAGCTGCAGCAAGCCCCAGAGCAGGGCCGACAGCATCACCGACCACCAGCCCAGCATCCAGCCCGGGCGGCGGTCGGTGCGCCCGCTCAGCCGCCACAGCAGCCACATCACCAGCGTCATGCCGCCCAGGCGCATCACCAGCTCGGCCGTGATGCCCGCGTACAGGATCTTGGCGCCCAGCGGCATGGCGTAGACGGGGTCGATCAGGGTCAGGTCGTCGGGCCAGGCCAGGGCCAGGGTCACCAGCCAGGCCGCGCCGACCACGCCGCCGGCCAGCCCCGGCAGCGTGAGGTAGCGCACGGCGCGCTGGGGCGAACGCCCGGCCACCCAGGTGGTCAACAGCGGTGCGGACAGGCCCAGCCTTGGCCCCAGCCACACCCCGACGCCCACGGGCAGGGCCAGCAGCGCGGCCATCACGCCAATGCCGGCCAGCGGCGTGGCCAGCGGCTCCACGGGCAGGCCCAGCAGGCGCATCCAGTCGGGCAGCACGAACCAGGCCATGGCCGCCACGCCGGGCAGGCCCAGCAGCCAGAGCACCGTGAAGATGCGCCAGCTCAGCCGTGGCAGCGCGGGCGGGACATAGGCCGATGGGGCGGGCATGAGGGTGGACACGGGGCCGGTGGTGGGCAGGCTGGCGTTGTCAGTCACGCATCAAGGCTTCTATCTCGTCGGGCTCCACGGGCACGCCGCGCGTGATCAGCTCGCAGCCCGTCTCGGTGACGATGGCATCGTCCTCGATGCGGATGCCGATGTTGTGGAACTGCTCGGGCACGCCGGCCGCAGGGCGCACGTAGATGCCCGGCTCGATGGTGGTGCACATTCCCGGGCGCAGGATGCGGCTGGGGCGGTTGGTGATGGTCTCGCCCGACAGCGGGTCCTTGCGCTCGTGCGACTGGCCCAGCTCCGAGGGCTCCACATAGCTGCCGCAGTCGTGCACGTCCATGCCCAGCCAGTGGCCCGTGCGGTGCATGTAGAACTGGAAGAAGGCGCGCTGCTCGATCACGTCCTGGGCGTTGCCATAGACCTTTCTGTCCAGCAGGCCCAGGTCCAGCATGCCCTGCGCCAGCACGGCCACGGTGGCGTCGTGCGGATCGTTGAAACGCGCACCGGCGCGCGTGGCCGCCACGGCGGCCTTCTGGCTTTCCAGCACCAGCTCGTAGAGCGCGCGCTGCGGGCCGGTGAAGCGGCCATCGGCGGGGAAGGTGCGCGTGATGTCGCTGGCGTAGCCGTCGAGCTCGCAGCCCGCGTCGATCAGCACCAGCTCGCCCGCATGCACGGGCGCCTTGTCGGCCTGGTAGTGCAGCACGCAGGCGTTGGCGCCGGCCGCCACGATGGAGCCGTAGGCCACGTACTGCGAGCCCTGCTGGCGGAATTCATGCAGCAGTTCGGCGTCGAGGTGGTATTCGCGCACCTCCTGGCCTGCGCGCAGCATGCGTGCCGAGCACTGCATGGCGCGGATATGGGCCTGGGCGCTGATGGCGGCGGCGCGGCGCATGATGTCCTGTTCATGCGCGTCCTTGACCAGGCGCATCTCGTCCAGCAGCGTGCACAGGTCGCCCTGCTCGGCCGGGCACAGCGCGCCGAAGCGCACGCGCGCGCGCACCTGGCCCAGCCAGCCTTCCACGCGCACGGCCAGGCCTTCATGCGTGGCGAACGGATACCAGAGGCGGCCCCGGTTCTCCAGCAGGCGGGGCAGGCGCGTATCGATCTCGGCGCTGGAGAACGCCTGGCTCACGCCCAGCGTGGCCACGGCGGCCTCGGGGCCCAGGCGGATGCCGTCCCAGATTTCGCGCTCCAGGTCCTTGGGCTGGCAGAACAGCACGCTGGTGCCGTCGGCGGCCAGCACCAGGCAGGCATTGGGCTCGGCAAAGCCGGTCAGGTAGTAGAAGTAGCTGTCGTGGCGGTACAGGTAGCCGGTGTCCCGGTTGCGCTGGCGCTCGGGAGCGGTGGGAATGATGGCGATGCCGCCAGCGCCCAACTGGGCGGCCAAGCGTGCGCGGCGTTGAGCGTAAACAGATGTCATACAGCTATCGTACTGCCGTCCGGGGTTCTCCACAGTCCCCTGAACAGGGGAACTTGGGGGTCGGACAGCAGACGTCAGGCTGGATTCAGTGCAGGCGCCGTCACTGCCCCAGGGCGCGCCGGTTCCAGGGCGCCTTCATCAGAACGCGCGCCAATCCGCAAAAGCCCGTGGCACCGGCCACGATCAGGCCGCAGCCCACGAAGGCCGACAGCAGGTGCCACCACGGGGACACCGTGGCGCCGAGCACGGCGCCCAGCAGCGCCAGCCCGCCCGCGCCCAGTTGCACCTGGCGCTGCAGCTCCAGCGGCTGGCGGCTGTCGCGCAGCACGGGCAGGCCTTGTGCCTTCCAGGCGTCCAGGCCGCCGTCGAGCACATGGCCGGCACAGCCGGGCGGCAAGGCTGCCGCCAGGGCCTGGGCGTTGAGGCGCGTGCGGTGGCCGGAGCGGCAGTGAAACACCACGGCGGCGGGCGCGCCGGCAAGGGCTCCCGCCGCCAGGCGGTCCATGGGCATGCTGCGGGCGCCGCCTATGCGTTCGCGCGCATGTTCGTCCGGCGCGCGGATGTCGATGAGCCAGGCGCCCTGCTCCTGCATCTGGCGGGCGGCTTGGGAGGAGACGGAGGAAAGAGACATGGATCAGCTCCTTGGGAACAGAGGATTTCAGGCGCAGAAGATGCTCTTGAGCGTGGCCACCAGCTTTTGCACATCGGGATTGGCGATGCGGTAGTACAGCGTCTGCGACTCGCGGCGGTAGGCGACCAGACCCTCTTCGCGCATGCGGGCCAGGTGCTGGGACAGGGCCGACTGGCTCAGCGGGATCTGCTGCAGCAATTCGCCCACGGACAGCTCGCCATGCTCGATCAGCAGGCACAGCACCAGCAGGCGCCTCTCGTTGCCCACGGCGCGCAGCAGCGCGGCGGCACGTGCAGCGCCCTGCTGCAAAAAGGCCTGTTCGGGAGAGAGCGTCGGTTCGGTCATGGTTGATCAAGAACAATCTAATTTAGCAAATTCTAATATAATTACCGACAGGCTGCACAGCCATCGAACCAGGAGTGCCTTCATGACATCACCGCTGCGCATTGCACCGTTCTTCGACGCCAACACCCACACCGTGACATACCTGGCCTGGGATGCGGACACGGCCGAGGCCGCCGTCATCGACCCCGTGCTCGACTACGACCACGCCAGCGGCCAGGCCCACACCGGCTCGGCCGATGCCGTGCTGGACGCCGCGCAGGCCCAGGGCCTGCGAGTGCGCTGGATTCTGGAAACCCATGCCCATGCCGATCACCTCAGCGCAGCCCCGTACCTGCGCGAGCGCACGGGCGCCCCGATTGCCGTGGGCGAGCACATCCGAGAGGTGCAGCGCATCTTCCGCCCCGTCTTCAACCTGCCCGCGTCCGGCGGCGACCAGCCCTTCGACCGGCTGCTGGCCGACGGCGACAGCCTGCCGCTGGGCGGGTTGCGCATCGAGGTGATGCACACGCCCGGCCATACGCCGGCGTGCGTGTCCTACCGCATCGCGGACGCGGTCTTCGTGGGCGATACGCTGTTCATGCCCGACTACGGCACGGCGCGCGCCGACTTCCCCGGCGGCGACGCGCGCACGCTGTTCCGCTCCATCCAGTGCCTGCTGGCCCTGCCGCCTGCAACGCGCTTGTTCATGTGCCATGACTACAAGGCGCCGGGCCGCGACCGCCATGCCTGGGAAACCACGGTGGACGCGCAACGCGCCGGCAATGTGCATGTGCACAGGGGCGTGGACGAGGCCAGCTTCGTGGCCATGCGCAGCCAGCGAGACGCCACGCTGTCCGCGCCCGCCCTGCTGCTGCCGGCCATCCAGGTCAACATGCACGCAGGCCATTGGCCTGCGGCCGAGGCCAATGGCGTGCACTACCTCAAAATCCCGCTGCGCATGAAGCACCGGCCCCAGGCAGCGGACGCGAAGCAGGCGTAGAGTCGTCCGTTGCCTCTCCCACCCCTCTTGCGACACCCCAGGACAAAGGACCTTCCATGATCCACAGCGCCCACGCCACCAGCACGGACACCCCCTATCGCGTCATGCTCGGCGACCCCCAAGGCCACAGCTGGCATGTGGACGAACCTGCGGACAAGGGCGGCGGCGACACGGCGCCCAACCCGCTGCAGCTGCTGCTGTCGGCCCTGGGCGCCTGCACCACGGTCACGCTGCAGATGTACGCGGCGCGCAAGCAGTGGAAGCTGGAGCAGGTGGACGTGCAACTGCGCCTGAACCCCGAAGGCACGCCCGCCAGCGGCAACCTGATCGAGCGCCAGATCACGCTGCAAGGCGCGCTGGACGACGAGCAGCGCCAGCGCCTGCTGCAGGTGGCCGAGGCCTGCCCCGTGCACAAGCTGCTGGCCGGCGAGGTGCACATCCAGACCGCGCTGCAGCTGCCGGCCTGAGCGCGGGCCGGGCCACCATGCAAAAAACCCTGCAGCTGTCAGGCCGCAGGGCTTTTGGAGTGGATGGGGACATGGCCGGAGTCAGGCTTGGCTGACCTCGATCTCCCCGGTATCGACATAGAGCTCGAACTCGCGCTTGGCCAGCGACACGGTGATCGGCTGCTCGTCCTGGGTCCAGGACAGCACATAGCTTCCGATGGCCGTGGCCACCTGCACACGGGTGCCGCGCGGAATGTCTTCCAGGGGGCCGTCGCCTACCCGGTGCTGCACATTGCCGGTGACCGTGGCTTCGAACTTCTCGGGGAATCGCTGGACTTCCACGGCGCTCTGGACCGCCTCTTCAGCGGCTTCGGCTTGCGTCTGTACGGATGTATTCATGGCGTTTTCTCCTGTAAGAGTGAGGCCGGCGCCCGCCAAAATGGCGGGCGCCGGTCCGTTCTTCGAATGTAAACAATGTTCCTGAGAACGCGCTGTCAGCGAACAGGCCCAATCGATGCGAGCCGCGTTTGCCTGCTGCGCCGCGCTGCACGACACTGGGGGCTTCCCCCACGAAACAGGCCGATCCGACCATGTCCGACACGTCCCAGCCCCAGACCCAACCCCAGCACCTGCCCACCCGCACCGCCGATGTGGGCGGCATTCCCATCCAGCGCGCCATTCCCCAGCGCGCCCTGCGCAAGGTCGGCGCCTGGTGCTTTCTCGACCACGCCGGACCTGCCGACCCCGCGCCACCGGGCATGCAGGTCGGCCCGCATCCGCACATCGGCCTGCAGACCTTCACCTGGATGATCCGCGGCGAAGTGCTGCACCGCGACAGCCTGGGCCACACCCAGATCATCCGCCCCGGCCAGGTCAACCTGATGACGGCCGGCCACGGCATCGCCCACTCCGAGGAAAGCCAGACGCCCTCGCACATCCACGCCGCGCAGCTGTGGATTGCGCTGCCCGAGTCGCACCGCAACGGTCCGCCGCGCTTCCAGCACTACCCCGAGCTGCCCACAACCACGGTGGGCGACTTCACGGCCACGGTGCTGGCCGGCGAAGCGCTGGGCCTGACGTCGCCGGCCGAGGTGCACACGCCCCTGATGAGCGTGGACCTGCATGCGGACAGCGCGGGCAATGGCAATGCCGTCGCCACGCTGCCGCTGCGCGCCGATTTCGAGCATGCCGTGCTCAGCCTGGAAGGCAGCGTGAGCGTGAACGGCCAGGCCCTGCCGGTGGAGGAACTGCTCTACCTGCCCCTGGGCACGGCCTCGGTCGCCATCGAGACCACGCCCGGCAGCCGCCTGCTGGTCATTGGCGGCGAGCCCATGGATGAAGCCATCTTGCTGTGGTGGAACTTCGTGGCCCGCACCAGCGAGGAGATCGCCGAGGCCCGCGCGCAATGGGAAGCGGAGGCCGCTCAGGATGCGCAGGCCCTGCCCGCAGGTGCGGCGCGCCGCTTCGGGCCGCCGCTGGCATCGCCCCTGAAGCCGCTGCATGCGCCTTCGCTGGACGGCGTGGTGCTGCGCGCCTCGCGCTGAACGCGCTTGCTGCGGCGATCGACCTGCAGCCATGGCCCTGCCCAACCAAAAGGCGCCCCGAATGGGGCGCCTTGCCGTTTGTGTTGCGGGGATTTCGAGGGTCAGGCCGGGCTGGCCGCATCCACCTCGGTGCCGTCTTCCACGCCGCGAACGCTCTCGCGGCCGTTCTTGTCCTTGAGCTTGCCCAGGTCGGTCTCCACGGCCCGCTTCAGCTTTTCAATGGCCGCATTGAAGGCATCCTTGACCTTTTCAGCCTCGGCGTTCACGGCGATCGGCGGGCGGCCATTGGCCCGGGTCTCCAGAACGCAGCGCTTGCCGGGAGCGCCGGAGGTCTTGAGCGCATCGACGCCGGTGAGGAAAACCTCCACGCGTACCACGTAGTCCTTGAATCTCGCCAGCTTGGCGTTGATCTCTTCCTGCGCCCATTGCGCCAAGGACTCGCCACCCTGGATCGAATCGTCGGCATGAACCTGAACTTGCATGCATATCCTCCTAGTCGCCAAAAGCCGCACCACCGGCGCGGCGGGGTTGTCGGGGCCATTGATGAACTGGCGAATCCATCGTAACGCCATGCGGGCTGCCTGCACAGCAAGTCGCACCCTGCGTCGTCAGGTTTTTCGCGCTGCAGCATCCGCAGCCCCAACCCCTGGCTACAGGCTACACCCGCAGGCGGGGCGCCTGCACGAATGGACCGAAAAAGCTTGAGATGCCTCAAGACAACTCTTGCATTCACCTACACCTATTTGCAGTGATGGCCCTGCGCCGGTCGCGGGCGTTCAACCCCTTCCTACAGGTCGCAGGCACGATTGGGCTTACAACGTGACCATCAGGACTTCCCCCTTGCCCACCACCCCATGAGCCCACTTGCCTCACGCCGCCTCAAGATCGGCCTTTCGGCCTGTTTCTCCCATGCGGACCCGCAGCGTCCGCTTTTCACGGGCAAGACGCTGCAGTACGTGGAGCAATCGATAGCGCACTGGATCATGTCGGCCGGCGCCATGGTGGTGATGGTGCCCTGCCCCACAGGCGAGACCGCGCGCGGCGACGTGACGCTGGAGCACTATGCCGAGTGGCTGGACGGCGTGGTCATGCACGGCGGCGCCGATGTCTGGCCCGGCAGCTATGGCGAGGAGCCCATGCGCCCCGAATGGCTGGGCGACCGCGTGCGCGACCTCTACGACCTGGCCGTGGTCGAGGCGTTTTCCCAGGCCGGCAAGCCCATCTTCGGTGTCTGCCGCGGTCTGCAGCTGATCAACGTGGCCTTCGGCGGAACGCTCTACCAGGACATAGAGACCCAGGTGCCCGGCTCGCAGCTGCACCGCAATCCCACCGAGTACGACCGCCACTACCACGACATCGCCATCGTGCCCGGCAGCCGGCTGGAGGCGCTGTACCCCACGCTGGACCGCGCACGCGTGAACAGCATCCACCACCAGGGCATCAAGGACGTGGCGCCCGAGTTCGATGTGGAGGCCTGGAGCCTGCCCGACCGCATTCCCGAGGCCATCTTCCGCAAGCCCGGCACGCTCAAGAGCTATATCGCGGCCACGCAGTGGCACCCCGAATTCCAGTTCCGCAACCCGGACACCAGCACGCTGGATGACAGCGTGCTGCTGCGCGACTTCCTGGCCGCCTGCTCACGCGCCCGCGTGAGCCCGGCCGTGAGCCACAGCCCGTTCCAGATCCGCAACCGCGCAGCACGCCTGCTGCGCCGCGCCTTGCTTCGCAGGCATTGACGGCCCCGCGCCGCCAAGCGCCTGCGCCACCACCTGCTGCAACTGCCCACGCAGCCACGCATGGGCGGGATCGGCCTGGTGGCGCGTGTGCCAGATCATGAACATGGGCAGCGGCGGGCAGTCCACGGGCACGGCAAAGCTGGCCAGCGATGACAGGGCCGTGCGGCCCAGCAGCGACGGCGCCGTCGCCAGCAGCGGCGTGCCGCGCACAAAGGCGGCCAGCGCCGCAAAGCCCGGCACGCGCACGGCAAAGCGGCGCTCCAGCCCGCGCGCCTGCAGTTGCAGGTCCAGGTCCAGCGCCTGGCGGTCGGCATAGGCCACGGTGGCGTGGTCGGCGTGCAGATAGTCGGCCAGGCTGGCCGGCGGCTGTCGCACGGCGCTGTCATAGAAGACTGCGTACTCATCGCTGAACAGGCGCTTTTGCACGATGTCCGTGGCATCGGGCGGGCGCGGGCTGATGGCCAGCAGGCAGGCATCCGAGCGCAGCAGTTCGGCATCCGGCGCGCCGCTGTCGATCACGCGCAGCACCGTCCCGGGCGCGGCTGAGCGCAGGCGCCGGGCCAGCGCGGGCAGCAGCAGTTCGCGCTGCAGGTCGTTGGCGGCAATGGTGATCTCGGCACGCCAGTGCGCGGGGTCAAAGCTGGGCCCCCGGCCGAACTGCTGCATCTGCCGCAGCAGCTCGCGCGCCGGGGCCTGCAGCGCCAGCGCATGGGCCGTGGGCGCAATGCCCCGCCCCTGCCGCACGAACAATCGGTCGCCCGTGATGGCGCGCAGCTTGTCCAGCAGATGGCTGACGGCAGATTGCGTCACGCCCAGGCGCTGCGCCGCCGCCGTGACGCTGCCGGTCTCCAGCACGGCCAGCAGCAGTTGCAGCAGCCGGCCGTCCAGCTGCGATCCATCGATTTGTCTCATGCATTCCATGATTGGCCGCCGCTTTATCTTTGGCAACGCGCGCCGGACACTGCCGCTGATCCAACGCAAATACCGGAGACAAAACATGGCCGATCAGCCGCAGATTCCCGGCACCACCCTGTTCGATGGCAGGCAGGCCCGCAAGGGCTATGCGCTCAACAGCATGTGCTTTTCCTTCAACGAGCTGGCCAACCGCCAGGCCTTCCTGGCCGACGAGGAGGCCTATATGCGCAGCTACGGGCTGAACCAGGAGCAGGCCGATGCCGTGCGCGCGCGCAACGTGCTGCAGATGATCGCGGCCGGCGGCAACGCCTACTACCTGGCCAAGCTGGCCGGCATCTTCCACCTGGACATGCAGGACATAGGCGCCCAGCAGACCGGCATGACCAAGGCCGAATTCCAGGCCCTGCTGCGCTCGCACGCCTGAGCCCCGCCGCAGACCACACGCAAGACACAGCACAGGAGACACCCACCATGGCACATCTCATCGGCGGCCTCGGCACCTCGCACATTCCCGCCATCGGCAACGCCATCCACAAGGGCCTGCAGAACGAGCCCTACTGGAAGCCCTTCTTCGACGGCTTCCCGCCCATCCGCGAATGGCTGGCCGCCCAGCGCCCCGACGTGGTGGTGATGTTCTACAACGACCACGGCCTGAACTTCTTCCTCGACAAGATGCCCACCTTCGCCGTGGGCGCGGCCGAGCGCTACTGCAACGCCGACGAAGGCTGGGGCATTCCCACGCTGGCACCGCTGCGCGGCCACACGGAGCTGTCATGGCACCTGATCGAGTCCCTGGTGGGCGAGGACTTCGACGTGGTCAGCTGCCAGGAGATGCTGGTGGACCACGCCTGCACGCTGCCGCTCAAGCTGTTCTGGCCCGAGGGCGACTGCCCTGTGGCCGTCGTGCCGGTGTGCATCAACACCGTGCAGTTCCCGCTGCCCTCGGCGCGCCGCTGCTATGCGCTGGGCCAGGCCGTGGGCCGGGCCATCGCGCGCTGGAACAGCGACCAGCGCGTGGCTGTCATTGCCTCAGGAGGCCTGTCGCACCAGCTCGATGGGGAGCGCGCGGGCTTCATCAACAAGGCCTTCGACCTGCAGTTCCTTGAAAGCATGGCCACCAATCCCGAATGGGCCACGCAGTTCAGCGTGCATGAACTCGTGGAAAAGACCGGCACCCAGGGCGTGGAACTGCTGATGTGGCTGGCCATGCGCGGCGCCCTGTCCGCGGCTGCGCCCGGCGTGCGCCGCGTGCACGGCAACTACCACATACCGATATCCAACACCGCCACGGCGCTGCTGGCGCTGGAGGCGGTCTAGTCGCAAAGCACAAAGGCCGCCGGGCATGCCAGGCGGCCTTTGTGCTTTGCGGGGCCGTGCGGACCGGGTGTATCCCGGCCCTGCCTCTCAATGGTGGTGGCCGTGGCCGCCGTGCACGTGGCGGTGCTCGATTTCCTCGGGCTTGGCCGCGCGCACTTCCGTCACCTTGCAGGCAAAGTGCAGCGCCATGCCGGCCAGCGGGTGGTTGCCGTCCAGCAGCACCACGGGGCCCTTGATCTTGACCACGTGGTAGATCTGGGGCTGGCCCTGGTCATCCGTGCCACGCAGCTGGCCGCCGACCTTCACGCCGGGCGGGAACTCGCCCTTGGGGATGGTGCGGGTCAGGCTCTCGTCGCGCGCGCCGAAGGCGTCTTCCACGGCCAGGTCCACGGTCAGCGTGTCGCCCACGGCCTTGCCATCCAGGGCGGCTTCCACCTTGGCGAAGATGTTGTCGTAGCCGCCGTGCAGATAGGCCACATCGCCCTTGTCGAGCAGCTTGCCCAGCTTGTCGGTGATCTTGTAGTTGATGGTGACGGCGGTGTCTTTGGTGATGTTCATGGCAAAGGCCTTGGAAAACCGCAGCGCAGAAGGCGCGCCGCGCAAAGCTGCCATTGTCGGCGACCTGGGGCATTCCAGCGTCGCGGCCGTGGGTTCACCGGCCGCCCAACCTCAAGCCAGGCACTCGCGCGCGCATTCGAGCAGGCTGCGCGCCCAGCGCGCGCGGGCCGAGGTGTTGAGCCACAGCAGGCCGACCTTGCGCGCATCGGCGGGGCGGGAGCCGGCGCCGTCCGCAGCAGCGCCCTGCTCTGGCAGCGCCAGCACGCGCACGTCGCGGCCCTGGGAGAGCACGGGGCCTATGTCGGGCACCAGGCCCACGCCCAGGCCCTGGTCCACCATCATGGCCACGGCCAGCACCGAGTTCAGTTCCATGCGCTCCAGCGGCGCAATGCCCTGGGCGCGCAGGTAGCGGTCGGCCAGCCGGCCACCGGCCAGGGATCGGTCGTAGCGCACCAGGGGCCGGGTGCGCAGCAGGGCCAGCGGGTCCTGCTGCGCATCGCGGGCGCGGCACAGCACGACCAAAGGCTCCTGGCGCAGCTCGGCCCAGCACACGGTCTTGGGCAGGTCGAACGAGGGTTGCAGGCAGATCAGCACGTCCAGCTCGGACTGGACCAGGGCCGTGTACAGCTCAGGCGTGAGGCCGGCGCGCACGCTGATGCGCACCTCGGCGTGGCGCGCCACGAAGGCCCGCATTACGGCGGGCACAAAGCCGTGCAGCGCCGTGTTCACGGTGCCCAGCCGCAGCTCGCCGCCGTCCGCGTCCGAGGCCACCCATTCGCGCAGGCCCTCGAAGTCCTGCAGCAATTGGCGGCCGCGCTCGAACAGCCGCTCGCCCGCCTCGGTGGCGCGCACGCTGCGGCCATGGCGCACCAGCAGCGGCGCACCCAGCTCGCCTTCCAGCACGCGCATTTGCTGGGCAATGGCCGAGGGGCTCAGGTCCAGCTGGCGAGCGGCTTCGGACATGGAGCCGGTGTCCACCACTCTCAAGAAATTGTGTATGTATCTCACGTCCATTTCACACATTTTCTTGAATCACAACGCAGATGCAACTGCTGTTTTCCCAGGCTGCGCTGCACCACACTGCGTGACAACGACTATTTCAGGAGACAGACGCATGGATTCCCGGCCCACCTCTCAAACCGCTCAAGCCTCTCAGACCTCTTTGCCGCGCCGGATGTGGCTGTCCACCGCCGCCGCCGCGCTGGCCGCCTGTGCGCTGCCGGCCTGGGCCCAAAAGCGCGGCAGCCGCCTGGTGGTGCCGTTTGCGCCAGGCGGCGGCAACGATGTGTTTGCGCGGCAGATGGCGCATGGTCTCAACGAGTCCTTCGGCTACGGGATGATCGTGGAGAACAAGGCCGGCGCGGGGGGCAACCTGGGCACGGAAGCCGTGGTGCGTGCGGCCGGCGACGGCAGCACCTGGCTGCTAGGCCACACGGGCACGGTGTCCATCAATCCCTCGCTGTATCCGGGCCTCAAGTTCAATGCGGCCACCGACCTGCAGCCGGTGGCCATGTTCGCCTCGTCGGCCCTGCTGCTGGTGGTGCCGGCTTCCTCGCCCGCGCGCAGCGTGGCCGATCTGGCCGAGCAGATGCGCAAGCGCAGCGGCGAGATGAACTACGCCTCCAGCGGCTCGGGCACGGGCGGCCACCTGACGGGCGAGATGTTCGCCCACGCGCTGGGCGCCAAGGCCATCCACGTGCCGTACAAGGGCACGGCCCCGTCGCTGACCGACCTGGTGGGCGGCAATGTGGACTTCAGCTTTGGCGTGATTCCCGCGGCCATGGCCCTGGTGAAGGCCGGCAAGCTGCGCGCCCTGGCCGTGACCGGAGCCAAACGCCAGCCCCAGCTGCCCGACGTGCCCACGGTGGCCGAGTCCGGCGTGCGTGCGCTGGCCGACTTCGAGAGCTCGCTGACCTACGGCATCCTCGCGCCCAAGGGCACGCCTGCCGAGACGGTGCGCGCGCTGGGGCGCGACATCCTCAAGGTGGCGTCTGCCGAGTCCTTCCAGTCGCGCCTGGGCATCGAGGGCGCCGTGCCGCTGCTGGGCGATGGCGCGCAGTACGCGGCCCGCATCCAGGTGGAGAGCGCCAAGTGGGCGGCCGTGATCAAGGCCTCAGGCGCCACGGCCTGAGACCGGCAAGGACAGCATGTCATTGGTGAAGGACTATCTGGGCCCCGCCGACAGCGGCCACTGGTTTGCAGACGCGCGCTGGCTGGACGCGCTGCTGCGCTTCGAGAGCGCGCTGGCCCAGGCCCAGGCCGACTGCGGCCTGGTGCCGCGCCCGGCCGCCGAGGCCATTGCGCGCGCCTGCGCGCAGGCGCCGCTCACGTGCGAAGGCGTGGTGGAGCAGGCACGCGCCAGCGGCGCGCTGGGCCTGGCCGTGGTGCGGCCGCTGCAGCAGTGGCTGCAGGCCCACGCCCCGGAAGGCCTGCCCTGGCTGCACTGGGGTGCGACCACGCAGGACGCCGTGGACACGGCGCAGGCCCTGCTCACGCAGCAGGCCCTGCAGGCGCTGCTGGCCGAGCTGGGCGGGCTGCAGTCCGCGCTGCAGGCCCTGGCCCGCACGCACGCGGCCACGCCCATGCTGGCGCGCAGCCTGCTGCAGCCCGCGCAGATCACCAGCTTCGGATTCAAGTGCGCGCAGTCGGCAGCCGCCGTGGGCCGCAGCATCGAACAGTTTGAAAGGCTTGCCGCCGCTGCGCTGTGCGTGCAATTGGGCGGCGCCGTGGGCAATGGCGCCGTGCTGGGAAGCCACCGTGCCGAGGTGGAGCAGGCACTGGCCCGGCGCCTGGGCCTGTCGGCCTGCGGCCGCAGCTGGCATACCCAGCGCGACGACTGGATGCGCCTGGCCATGGAGGCCGCCGTATGCGGCGGCAGCCTGGCCAAGCTGGCCAAGGACTGGTCGCTGATGTCGCAGTACGAGGTGGGCGAGGTCAGCGAGGCGCCGCGCGGCAGCACCTCCAGCGCCATGCCGCACAAGCGCAATCCCGTGCACCTGATGCAGGCCGTGGCACAGGCCCAGGCCGTTCCCCCGCTCGCGGCCCTGCTGCTGGGCTGCATGGCCCAGGCCCATGAGCGCGCGCTGGGCGAGTGGCAGGCCGAGGTCGCGCACTGGCCCGACCTGTGGCGCCATGTGCATGGCGCCGCCGCCGCATTGCGCCAGGCCGCGCAGTCGCTGCAGGTGCATCCGCAGCGCATGCTGGGCCATGTGCGGGGCCTGCACGGACTGGTGTTTTCAGAGGCCTGCGTGCACGCCATGGCGCCCTGGACAGGCAAGCCCGAGGCCCTGGCCGCCGTGGAGCTGCTGGCCCCGCAGGCGCTGGAGCAGGGGCGCGAGCTGCGCCTGCTGCTGGCCGAATGGGCTGAGCCCCGGCTGGACGCAGCGGCCCTGCAGGCGCTGCAAGATGCGCTGGCCCGGGCCTGCGACCCGGCCCGCGCCGTGCAGGCATCGCATGATGCATGCCTGGCGCTGCTGGCAGCGCCGCAGACCCACGCCAATGCCCATGCCCATTCCCATGCTTGACACAGGACCCCCCGCCATGACCGAATCTTCCGCCGACGCCCTGCAGCGCGGCCTTGCCAACCGCCGCCGCGTGCTGGGCGATGAATGGGTGGACCAATCCGTGGCGCGCGCCAACGAACTGAATGTGGAGTTCCAGCGCATGATCACGGCCTATGCCTGGGACGGCATCTGGAGCCGCCCCGGCCTGGAGCGCCGCACGCGCCGCATCATGGTGCTGGCCATCACGGCCTCCATGGGCCGCTGGGAAGAGTTCGAGCTGCACATCCGCACGGGCCTGCTGGCCGACCCGGCCGATGCCGAGGCCGCGCCGCTGGATCTGGACACCATCCGCGAAGTGCTGCTGCAGACCGCCGTCTATGCCGGCGTGCCCGCAGGCAACACCGGCATAGCCATCACGCTGAAGATCCTCAAGGAGCTGGGGCGCACGCCCGCGCCGGCCAGCTTTCATCCACCCGCAGACGCGACCTGACGCGGCCTGACCGGACTCAGGCGGCCGGAGGCTGCTCCTCGGCCGCAGCGCCCGGGTAGCGCGCAAAGCGCCGGTTCTCTGCGCCATGCACCGGGTCCTGCTCGGCCCAGGGCCACCCGCCGAACTGGGTGCGCCGGTAGTCCTGCATGGCCTGCATGATTTCCTGCTGCGTGTTCATCACGAAGGGGCCGTACTGCGCCACGCTCTCGCCAATAAGGCGGCCCTGCAGCACCAGGCATTCCACGGCGTCGGCGCCGCTGTTGTGCAGCTCCCAGTCCTGCGTGGCATCCACATGCAGGGCCGCATGCTGTGCCAGCGCCGTGGGCCCGACCTGCAATGCCTGGCCCGCAAAGAAATACAGCATGCGCTGCGTGTCCTCACCGGCTGCGCGCGGCAGCGTCCAGCGTGCGCCGGGCTCCAGGCGCAGCGTCCAGATGGCCACGTCGCCCTCGGGTTGCGAGGCCCAGGATTCGGGCGGCGGCGGCAGGGCGGCCGCCGTGCCGGGCAGGCTGCCTGCCACCACGGTGACCATGGTCCTGCGGCCTGCGGCGTCTGCGTGCTCCAGGCGCGGGATGCGCTCGTTCCAGAACATGGTGAAGTGCGGCTCCACCATCTTGGAGCGCGCAGGCAGGTTCAGCCAGATCTGGAACAGCTCCAGCGGATTGGGCGCGTCGCTGTTGAGCAGCGGGAACATCTCCGAGTGCTGGATTCCCTTGCCGGCCGTGAGCCACTGCACGTCGCCGCCGCCAAAGCGCGCGGCCGCGCCCAGCGAATCGGAATGGTCGATCAGGCCCTTGCGCACCAGGGTCACGGTCTCGAAGCCGCGGTGCGGGTGACCGGGAAAGCCCGGCACGCCATCGCCGTGGTACATGGAAAAGCCGTCCTTGCGGCTGAAGTCGCTGCCCATCTGGCGGCCTTCCAGGTCCACGGCCTGCACGCCCAGGCGGCCATCGCTGGGCGGATAGGCATCGTCATGGTGGGCACAGAACAGGAAGGGGTCCATGGTGGGCCACAGCGGGCCCAGCGGCTGGCTCTGGAGGACGGGGGTGGTGGCTGCGGTCATCGTGGCTCCTGTGAGGCTGCGCCCGCAAGAAAAAAGGGGGCGCTGCATTCTCGGACAGATGCGGCCCCCGCGCCCGTTTTGAAAGCCACCATGGCTGGGACAGTGCGGCCCAGGAATGCAACGCCCGCCGGGTCAGTTGCGCGGCGGCGTCACCAGGCCCTTTTGCACGGCCGGGCGCGCCACGAAGGCGGCCAGCACGCGCTGCAGCTCGGGAAAGCGCTCCCAGCCCAGCAGTTCGGCCGCGTTGTAGCCCTGCTCCACCACCATGTTGCGCACCCAGGGCCACAGGGCGATGTCGGCAATGGTGAACTGCTCGCCCATCACCCAGGCGCGGCCTGTGAGGCGGCGCTCCAGCACACCCAGCAGGCGCACGGACTCGTTCACGTAGCGGTCGCGCGGGCGCTTGTCCTCGAAGTCCTTGCCCGCGAATTTGTGGAAGAACCCCAGTTGGCCGAACATGGGGCCCACGCCCCCCATCTGGAACATCAGCCACTGCAGCGTTTCATAGCGCGCGGCCGGGTCGGCGGGCAGCAGCGGGCTGCCGGACTTCTCGGCCAGGTAGACCAGGATGGCGCCCGATTCGAACAGCGCCAGCGGCTTCCCGCCCGGGCCTTGCGGGTCCAGGATGGCCGGGATCTTGTTGTTGGGGAAGGTGTCCACGAACTCGGGCGAGAGCTGGTCATTGCTCTCGAAGCCCACGCGGTGCGCCTCATACGGCAGGCCCATCTCCTCCAGAGCGATCGACACCTTGACGCCGTTGGGCGTGGGCAGGGAATACAGCTGGATGCGGTCCGGCTGCGTGGCCGGCCACTTGCGCGTGACGGAAAAGGCGGAAAGCGGATTCTGTGAAGTCATGGGGCACCTTGAAGGCTGGACGGGTTCGCCAAGAAATCGATGGCCGCTGCATCGTAACGTTCGGCGCCCAGCCATGCTTGGCACGCTAAATAATGGCAGACCCGGCCCTGCCGCCGGGTCATAACAATCAACGGAGACATGCATGACAAGACATTCCACCCGCCGCCACGCACTGGCCCTGCTCGGCACCACCGCCGCCGCCTGGGCGGCCCTGCCCCTGGTCGCCACAGCGGCCGGCTACCCCGAGCGCCCCGTGACCGTGGTCGTGCCCTACTCGCCCGGCGGCGGCGTGGACATCATCACGCGCCTGGTCACGCCGCCCATGGCGGAGCTGCTGGGCCAGTCCCTGGTGGTGGACAACAAGCCCGGCGGCGGCACCAACATCGGCATGGGCGCGGTGGCACGCGGCGCGGCCGACGGCTACCTGCTGCTGACGGCATCCAACACGCTGACCACCAACAAGGCGCTGTACGCCAAGCTCAATTTCGATCCGCTCAAGGACCTCATCCCGGTGGGCCGCATCGGCGAGGCGCCGCTGGTCGTGGTGGTCAACGCCAAGTCGCCCCACAAGAACCTGGCCGAGCTGATCGCCGCCGGCAAGGCCAAGGCTGGCGCCCTGTCCTATGGCACGGCTGGCGTGGGCAGTTCGGGCCACATGGCCAGTGCCCTGCTGGAGCGCGCAGGCGGCTTCCAGGCCGTGCACATCCCCTACAAGGGCGGCTCGGCCGCCGTGACCGACCTGCTGGGCGGGCGGCTGGACTTCATGGCCATTAACCCGCTGGAGGTGGCCGGCCATGTGGGCAGCGGTGCGCTGCGCGCCCTGGCGGTGCTCAACCACAATGGTTCGCGCCTGTTGCCGGGCGTGCCCACGGCGCGCTCGCTGGGAGTGAATGTGCAGGCCACCGTGTGGTGGGGCCTGGTGGCGCCGGCCGGCACGCCGCCGGCCGTGGTGCAGGCGCTGAACCAGGCTTTGAACAAGAGCCTGGCCCAGCCCGCCGTGCTGCAGAAGCTGGCCGACATCGGCGCATCGCCCATGGGCGGCACGCCGGCCGAGTTCGGCGCCTTCATTCAGGCCGAGAGCGCCGAGCTGGGCGAGGTGATTCGCGCGGCCAATATCCGCGCGGACTGAGACGCGGGCGAAGGGAAGGACGAAGGCGCGCCGCTGCGCTCAGCGCGGCGCGACGGGCTTCTGGACCAGGGCCACGCTCAGACCGTCCGGCGTCACCGTGATGGCGCCGGGCTCCATGTTCAGCGAGTCCATCAGGGCCAGTTCCTTGTCCTGCAGCTGGTAGAGCACGAGCTGGCCCAGCGCCTGCTCGGCCAGCGCGCTGGCATAGGTGGTGAGCATGTCGCTCATGGCGGGCGCCAGGTCGTTGATGACCAGGCTGTTGACCTTGATCTGATGGGCGCGCAGCGTGCGGTCCGTGGGCTCGTAGCGCAGCGCGAAGTCCAGGTTCAGATGGCCGCCATAGCCCTGCTTGAGCACGGGCCCCGACAGATCGGCCTGCAGCACCGCATTGAGCGCGTTGCGCTCGGGCAGCAATCCCAGCACCGGCGAATGCAGCTTGAGCTGCAGCATGCCGGCCACGGGGAACTGCCGGGGAAAGCGCTGGGCCACCACCTCCTGCAGCCTTTGCCGCGAAACCGAGACATTCCCAGGTCCGGACTTTCCCGAACATCCGGTCGCGGCCAGGCTCCAGCCCGCTGCCACGACCATCAACAAAAAGCGGCGATTCATCACGACAGCACAAGCCTCAGAAAGCCCGACACGAAACCCTGAAGCGCCATGCATGCCATACGCATGGCGCTATGTTTTTTGAGAGCGACATTGTCCCGCCAGGGGCTATTCCCTGTCCCGGCAGTGGGTGTTGCCCGGCACCTGCGCGAAGCCACTTCGAGAACGAAACGACATAGCAGCTAGTGCCCGCCGGACATAGGCAGTACCGGCTCCCATACGGAAACTCGGCCGCTCGCAAAGTTCCCGCCTTCCAGAAGAAATCAAGGAGACACCATGAAGAAGAACATCGCCCTCGCCCTGCTGGCCACAGGCTGCGCGGCCGGCCCCGCCCTGGCGCAGTCCACCAGCAGCGTGAGCCTGTACGGCATCATCGACGTGTCGGTGCGCGCGCAAAGCGGCCTGTCGGGCGCCAATGCGCCGGCTGCGGGCAGCATGGGCTCGGTCAACAGCGGCGTGGGTCCCACCAGCCGCTGGGGCATACGCGGCAGCGAGGACCTGGGCGGCGGCCTGCGCGCCATCTTCAACCTCGAATCCACGCTGGGCGCCGACGTGGGCGGCATCGGCGGCGTGGCCGGCACCTTCGACCGGGCGGCCATCGTGGGCCTGGCAGGCCACTGGGGCGCGGTCACGGCTGGCCGGCAGAACACGCTGATCTCCGACTCCGTGGGCCTGGTCGATCCCATCGCCCTGCGCTTTGCGGGCCTGAACCCCAACATCCAGGTCACCAGCCTCACGGGCCACGGCCTCAACAACGAATGGGGCGCCACCAACACCAAGGTGGGCTCCAACCGCGTCAACAACTCCATCAAGTACTCGGGCAGCTTTGGAGGCCTCACGGCGCGCGCCATGTACAGCTTCGGGGAGACCGGCGTGTCGGCCTCGCGCCTGGACACGCGCGGCCTGGGCCTGGACTGGCGCCAGGACGACCTGGTGCTGACCAGCGCCTACACCCAGTTCCACGACACCAGCGGCCGCACGCTGGACGCCGCCAACATCGGTGGCGCCTGGAGCCGTGGCGACCTGCGCCTGATGCTCAACTACGGCCGCAACAAGGCCGAGACCAGCGACACCGCGAAAACCACGAACAAGATCCTGGCCCTGGGCGCACGCTATGCCGTCACGCCCGTCATCGGCCTGAACGGCGGCTACTACAAGGTGGACCGCGAGCGCACGGGCCAGGGCGACGACGGCTTCCAGCGCCTGATCGGCTTCGTGGACTACCAGCTGTCCAAGCGCACCAGCCTGTTCCTGGAGCTGGACACGACCAAGTGGAAGAACGGTTACCAGGGCGCAGGCAACAAGACACGCGCCAGCGGCATCAGCCTGGGTATCACGCACAATTTCTGACCCCCTGAGCGGCTGGCGCCGCTTCCCCCAGGGGACGATGCCCTCGGCTAGGCGCCCCCGCCGCGAGGCGGCTCTTGCTCGGCGTCTCTGAGTTGGAGCACGCCAGTTTCACAGGCTGTGATCGTGATTCGCAGACCTGCAAGCCGCCGCGAAATCCAGCTTTGCCGCGCCCTTGGGCGCGGTTTTTTTATCTATTCATATATCCATTCATGGATTTGCATAAATCCTTGATTTTCAATAAATTAACCCCTTGTTTCATCCATTCATGAATTGATTCCCCATGGCCACTGAAGACCTTTCCCTGCAGGTGCTGGCAGCACTGCGCCGCCAGGGCGGTGCGCTGGCGGCGCGCGAGTTGCAGCAAATGCTGGGCGTGAGCCAGCCCACGGTGTCGCGCGCGCTGGCACCGCTGATCCAGTCAGGCCAGGTGCGCAAGGTGGGGGCGGCGCGCACACAGCGCTATGTGCTGCCGCGCCAGGTGGCGGGCGTGGGCGCCGAGGTGGCCATCATGCGCGTGGACACCGAAGGCCATGCATCGCCCTTCGGCCGCATGATCGCCCTGCACGGCGGCGGCTTCTGGGTGGATGAGGCCGACGGCCTCAGCGAGCAGCACGACGGCCTGCCCTGGTTCCTGGACGACATGCGGCCCCAGGGCTTCATCGGCCGCAGCTTTGCGCACAGCCACCCCGAACTGCAGCTGGGCGGCGACCCGCGCCAGTGGGGCGAGGACGATGTGCTGCGCGCCCTGGCCCGCTTTGGCGAAGACCTGCCGGGCAACCTCATCGTGGGCGAAGCCGCCTTCGAGCGCTTCCACTCCCTGCCCGCGCGCACGCTGCGCGCCGCCTCTGCGGCCGACTATCCGCGCCTGGCCATGCAGGCCATGCAGGGCACGCATCCGGGCTCGTCGGCGGGCGGCGAGCAGCCCAAGTTCTGCTGCATCACGGCCGGGCGCAGCGTCATCGTCAAGTTCTCCCCGGCAGGCAACGCGCCGGCCGAGCAGCGCATCCGCGACCTGCTGGTCTGCGAGCACCTGGCGCTGCAGACCCTGGCCGAAGACGGCCTGCCCGCAGCGCGCACGCGGCTGTTCCTCGATGGCGGCCGCGCCTTCCTCGAATCGGAGCGCTTCGACCGCAGCCAGCCGGCGCCGGGCGATGGCGATGTGCCCGTCTCACAGGCCCACCCGGGCAGCAACCCGGGACGCATCGGCATGGTGTCCCTGCAGGTGCTCAATGCCCAGTACGTGGGCGAGGTGGACAACTGGGCAGCCACGGCCAACCGCCTGGCCGCACGCGGCCTCATCACCGAGGCCGACGCGCGCAGCCTGCGCCTGCTCGAAGCCTACGGCCAGCTCATCGCCAACACCGACCGGCACTACGGCAACATCTCCTTCGTGCTGCCGCAGCCCCATGGCGACTGGGCGCTGTCGCCCACCTACGACATGCTGCCCATGCTCTACATGCCCATCAACGGCGAGATCGTGGAGCGCGACTTCGGCGCCCAGCCCCAGCGACCCACGGCCGCCACGCTGGCCGAATGGCCGCATGCCCAGGCGCTGGCACGCCGCTTCTGGCAGACCGTGGCGCAGGATGCGCGCATCTCCGGGGACTTTCGCAGTATTTCCACGCGAAATCTTGAATTCATGAGTGCCTGATTGACAGGCACCAGCAATGAAATCTGAATACCAATCTGTGGATAACGCCGGTAATTTCTCTTGAAAAACCTGTGCACATTCTCTTGAAAAACATTTGCACAAGCTGTGCTTTGACAGCGCAAAAACTGCCATCCACAAGGGCAGTACGCCACCGCCTGCACAATCGAAGGCTTCCTCATCCGACAAGAGCCTGGCCACCGATGACAAGCATTGCCCCTTCTCACGCCGCAGACCCGCGCATCGCCGACGTGCTCAGCTACTGGCTGGGCTCCGCGCATCCCGACAACGCGGGCGCCCTGGCCTGCAAGAACCTGTGGTTCATCAAGTCCGATGCCACTGACGACCAGATCCGCGAGCGCTTCGGCGCCCTGGTCGAAGATGCGCTGGCCGGCCAACTGGACGGCTGGGCCGGCACGGCGCTGGGGCGGCTGGCGCTGATCGTGTTGCTGGACCAGTTCACGCGCAACCTGTTCCGGGGCACGGCACGCAGCTTTGCAGGCGACCCGCAGGCGCTGCAACTGGCGCTGGACGGCATCGCCCTGGGCCATGACCGCCATGCCGACCTGCCAGCCGTGGCGCGCATCTTCTGCTACCTGCCGCTGGAGCATGCCGAAGACCTGGCCCTGCAGGACCGCAGCGTGGCCGCCTTCCAGGCCCTGGCCGACCAGGCCGGTGACGCTGGCGGCGAGGGCGTGCGCGAGTTCCTCGGCGGCACGCTTGACTACGCCCACCGGCACCGCGACGTCATCGTGCGCTACGGCCGCTTTCCGCACCGCAATGCCATCCTGGGCCGCACCAGCACGGCCGAGGAACTGCAGTACCTGTCCCAGCCCGGCTCAGGGTTCTGAGAGCGCAGCGGATCTCCTTCACCCACAAAAAAGGGAACGTGCCAACGTTCCCTTTTTTGCTTTCGGCGCGCTGCCCGCATTCAGGCCGGCTGCGCCTGCGGCTGGCGCTCGCCGCCCTTGCGCTCGCCATCGCGCATGCGCAGCGCCCAGCGCTCGATCGTGTAGAACGACAGCGCCGACAGCGCCACCGAGATCGCCAGGCCCAGCGCCACCACCACGGGCCACGAGAAGTCGGCGCGCAGATAGCGCACCACCGGGTAGTGCCAGAGGTAGACGCCATAGGACAGGCGGCCCAGCTTCACCAGCGTGGGCGACGACAGCATGTCGAAGACCAGGCCCGAGCCCTGGCTTGCCGCCACCAGCAGCACCACAGCGGCGCATTCCACCACGGTGATGCCCCAGACCATGGCGTCCTGGTTGTCCCATTGCAGCGCCATCAACAGCGGCACGGCCAGCGGCACCCACATGGCGTGGTGCATGCGCGCCTTCAGTGCAGCGATGAAGTCGGGCCGCTCGATCATCACCGCCGCCAGCAGCGCACCGGCGAACAGGCCCGAGGCACGGGTGTCGAAGCGAAAGAAGATCTCATAGAAGTGCTGGCCCTGGTCCACCCAGTACACGCGCCACAGCCAGCTCAGCGCCCACAGCAGGGCAATCGGGCGCCACAGACGGCCCGGCTTGGAAAAGCGCAGCAGCAGCACCAGCAGCGGCGGCCAGATCAGGTAGAAATGCTCCTCCACCGACAGCGACCACATGTGCAGCAGCGTGTCCGGGCTGTCGAAGAAGGCGATGCCGTAGTCGGCCAGATAGAGGATGGAGACCAGCGCATCGGTGTAGATGTCGTTCAGGTCCGGCCACAGCAAGGGCGCGAAGATGCAGTACGCGCCCAGGAACAGGGCCAGCGCCGGCATCAGGCGATAGAAGCGGCGGCGGTAAAAGCGCCAGAAGCCGATGCGGCCTTCGGATTCGTTCTCCATCAGCAGCAGCGAGGTGATCAGATAGCCGCTGAGCACGAAGAACAGGTCCACCCCGAAGAATGCGCCATCGAACAAAGGCGCATGGGAGTGCGACAAGATCACCAACAGGATCGCCACGCCCCGCAGCCCGTCAAGGGCGGGGTTGTAGTGCAGTTTGAAATCCTTGACCACCAAAACCGGACACCTTTCCAACGCCGGGGCATACGCCCCGGGCCATGAACAAACCCCATGAAAAATGGAGCACGCGGACATGGCGCAGCCGTCCCCGGGAGGGTCGCAACGCATGGTCCAGCGCGATAAGAGAGACGGCACGCCCCAAGGTTCCCGGCAGATGCTGTGACCAGCAATCCGCGAGCCGCGGCTGCGGCGCACCTGGAGGATGCGGGCCGCCTCTACGGGCGGCCCTGCGTGCACGAACATGCCCTGCAGTACAGGGCAATGGCTGATGAATTTCAGCGAAATCCGATTTTAGCCATCACCGCCTGCGGGCCAGGTTCGATGGACATTCGGCCTGGAATCCTGGGTCACCCCGCCCCGCCGCCTGTCCACCTCTCATCGCACGCCGCGAGTATGGGCAGCGCACCGCGGCCGGAACGTAACAGGAAGTTGTCGCCGCCGCTGCTGCGCCCGGCCTCACGCCGCCCTGCGCCGCCCTGTTGAGCCAATGGCGAACACAGGGCAAGGGGAGTTGGATGCGCCGTCAACAATTTGGAACAAAACGCCACCAATCCCAATGAACACCAGCATCTTCCGCTATCGTTTTTAACAAGCAGGCGGACAAACGGAAGAGATCGCGTCCTGCAGACCACGGCGCGCGTCACTGTCTGCCTGCACTGGCTGCTGGTTCTTGGCGCGCAGATAGTGCTCGGTGAACAGCGCCAGGTAGCTCTCCAGCGCGCGGCCTGCGCGCCGGTCGCCGCCGTCGCCCGTCAGCTCCAGGCACAGGGCCGCCACCTCGCTGGTGCAGAAATGGTCTTCGCGCTGGGAGCGGCGCAGACGGTACTGCGACACCTGGTCCGGGTGCAGGCTCAGCACCGGAAAGCGGTCCAGGTAAGGGCTCTTGCGGAACATCTTGCGCGCCTCGGGCCAGGTCGCGTCCAGCAGGATGAACAGCGGGCGCCGGCCTGGGTGCGGTTCAGTCCCGGCCTGGGCTCCGGCCCGGGGCGCCGGCAGCGCATGCACCACGCGCTGCGGCGGCTCCACGAACTCGCCGGGAAACACCACATAGGGCTGCCACTGCGGGTCATCGAGCAAGGCCAGCAGGCCCGCATCGGCCTCGGTTCGCGCCCAGCCGAAGGCGTGCGTCTGCTCCACCACATCGGCGATCAGCCAGCCCGTGTTGCTGGGCTTGAGCGGCTCGGCATCGTGCATCAGCAGGCAAAAGCCCGCCCGCGTCGGCAGCATGGGACGCAGCGCGCAAAGGCAGTGCGAAGGCCGCAGCCGGCAACCCTCGCAGCGCTCGCCGCGCGGCCCGCCGCGCGACAGAAACGGCCGCGTGCTGCGCGCCAGCCGCTGCGTGCGCAGCCGCGAGACCGCATGCGGCGCCACGCCGGAGTCCACGCCGCGCAGATAGGACAGAGGCACGCAGGCATCCTGCGCCGAAGCAGGCACAGCTGACATTTCCAGGCTCATCCCACGCTTTCCAGCTCGAACAGCGGCAGCTCGGCGCGGCGGCTCAGCCACACGCCGCCGCCCAGTTCCTTGAAATGCTCGGCCAGCCCGCGCCGGTACAGATCGGCCCGGTGGCGGAACAGGCGCGGATCGGTCAGATCCTCATCGATCACGCCGCGTTCGTAATCCTCGCGCGCCACCGCCTCCACATACAGACCGCCTCGGCTCAACCGCCCCAGATTGGCCAGCGCGCGCTTGAGATCCGGCGGGCTCAGATAGGGCAGCACGCCCTGGCAGATCACCAGATCGAAGGGCTCTGCAGGATCATGCGCCGCATAGTCCACCACCGAGCCGCGCTCCCAACCGAAGCGCCCGCACAGGTACTCGCTGAACTCCACGCCGTGGTAGCTGGCACCGGGGAAGTGGCGCTGCACCGCCTCGCGCCACAGACCGATGCCGCAGCCCACATCCAGCACGCGGCGCACGGGCACGCGCACATAACTCAGGTAGGAACAGACGAAAGCGCCCAGACGGTTCACATGCTCGGTATCGACCACGCTGGTCTTCTTGTCGAAGTAGTAGCGCTGGTAGTACGCCTCGTCGAACCACTGGTCACTTGCTGATTGCACGCATTCTCCTTGGGGGTGAGCGCCCGGCGGGCGCGTTCGGGCGGGAGTATGGCGCAGAGGGGTTTGTATATGCCGGGATGCGGTATTCGCTCAGGCCTTCGGCGGCCGATGCAACAGGCACAGCTTGTTGCCATCCAGATCCCGCACATAGGCCAAGTACAGCCGGCCACCGGGCGAAGCCTCGCGCCAGCCGGGCGGATCCTCGCAGGTCACGCCCCCGGCTGCCACGGCGGCGGCATGGGCCGCGTCGGCCTGCTCGGGCGACTGCGTCGCAAAGCCGATGGTCGCGCCATTGCCGTGGCAGGCAGACTCGCCGTTGATCGGTGTGGAAATGGCAAACGTGCCGCCCGCGCTGCGGTAGAAATAGCGGTTCTTGTTGGCCATGCCCGGCGCAATGCCGAGCGCTCCCAGGAATGCGTCGTAGAACTGCTTGGATTTTTCGAGGTCGTTGACCCCGACCATGACGTGGCTGAACATGCCTGTGTCTCCTTGGTTGATGCGAACCGGGATGTTAGCTGCGGCACGCCGTCCTGCTGTCACCCATGCGCGCCAGCGACCATACTGTCGCCCCCGCCACAGCCGGCGGACATTGCACCGATACCGCGATACCGAAACCATGCGCCTTCTTCACACTTCCGACTGGCACCTGGGCCAGCACTTCATGGGCAAGAGCCGCCAGGCCGAGCACGCTGCGCTCATCGACTGGCTGCTGGAGCAGGTCGATGCCCAGGCGGTGGATGCCGTGCTCATCGCGGGCGATATCTTCGACACCGGCGCGCCGCCCAGCTATGCGCGCGAGCTGTACAGCCAGCTGGTGGTTCGCCTGCATGCGGCGGGCGTGGCCCTGCTGCTGCTGGGCGGCAACCACGACTCCGTGGCCACGCTGGCAGAGAACCGCGAGCTGCTGGCCTGCCTGGACACCACCGTGGTTGCCGCCGTGGGCGAGACGGCCAGCCACGTGGTCGAGTTGCCGCTGCGGCGCCGGCCGGGGCAGCCGGCCGCGCCCGGCTGCATCGTCTGCGCCCTGCCCTTCATGCGCCCGCGCGACCTGGTGCTGAGCCAGCCCGGCCAAAGCGCCGAGCAAAAGCAGCAGGCGCTGCAGGCCGCCATCGAGTCCTGCTACCGCAGCGTGCACGACGCCGCCATGGCACGCCGTGACGCGCTGGCCGCCGCATCCGGCCAGCGCCTGCCCATCATCGCCACGGGCCATCTCACCACCGTGGGCGCCAGCAGCAGCGAGTCCGTGCGCGAGATCTACGTGGGATCGCTGGACGCCTTCCCCACCTCGGCCTTTCCGCCCGCCGACTACGTGGCCCTGGGCCACATCCACCAGCCGCAGAAAGTGGGCGGCCTGGAGCACATCCGCTACAGCGGCTCGCCCATTGCGCTGAGCTTTGACGAGGCCCGCCAGTCCAAGCAGATGCTGCTGGTGGACCTGGGCCCCGAAGGGCTGCAGTCCGTCACGCCGCTGCCCGTTCCCTGCTTTCAGCCCATGGCCTCGGTGGCAGGCAGCCTGACCGCCTTGCCGGATCTGATGCGCACCGCCGCCCAGGCCGGCAGCCCTGCACGGCCCGTGTGGCTGGAGGTGGTGGTGGAGCAGGACGACTACCTGCCCCAGCTCACCGACCGCGTGCAGGCCCTGGCCGATGAGCTGCCCGTGGAGCTGCTGCGCGTGCGGCGCCAGCGCGGCCGGGCGGTGGCCGGCATGGCCGCCGCCGCCGGCGAGTCGCTGCACGAGATCAGCCCCGCCGACGTCTTCGAGCGCCGCCTGGCGCTGGAAACACTGGAGCCCGGCCTGGCCCAGGCCCTCACCCGGCGCTACCAGGAAGTGGTGGCCGGGCTCGATGCGCCCCAGCCAGGCGCCGGCGAACACGGCAAGGAGGCCCGCGCATGAAGATCCTTACGCTGCGGCTCAAGAACCTCAACTCGCTCAAGGGCGAATGGCGCATCGATTTCACGCAGGCACCGTTCGCGGGCAACGGCCTGTTCGCCATCACCGGGGCCACGGGCGCGGGCAAGTCCACCCTGCTCGATGCCATCTGCCTGGCGCTCTACCACAAGACACCCAGGCTGAACAACATCTCGGCATCGGCCAACGACCTCATGACGCGCCACACGGCCGACTGCCTGGCCGAGGTCGAATTCGAGGTCAAGGGGCAGGTCTACCGCGCCTTCTGGAGCCAGCGCCGCGCACGCGACAGGCTTGATGGCGCACTGCAGGCGCCCAAGGTGGAACTGGCCCGGGGCGACGGCAGCATCCTCAGCAGCCAGACGCGCGACAAGCTGGAGCAGACCGCCGCCATCACCGGGCTGGACTTCGAGCGCTTCACCAAGTCCATGCTGCTGGCACAGGGCGGCTTTGCGGCTTTTCTGCAAGCCAATGCCAATGAGCGCGCCGGCCTGCTGGAAGAGCTGACAGGCACCGAGATCTACGGCCTCATCTCGCAGAAAGTCTTCGAACGCGCCCGCGACGCCCGCCAGCGCCTGGACCAGCTCAAGGCCCAGGCCGATGGCGTGGAGTTGCTGACGCCCGAGGCGCGAGATGCCCTGCAGGCCCAGGCCGACAGCCTGGTGACGGAGCAGGCTACATTGCAGACCGACTACCTGCGCACCCAGGCCCAGCACCAATGGCAGCAGCAACTGGCCCAGGCCACCCAGACACTGCAGGCCGCCCGCACCGGCTGCGCAGACGCCGCCCAGGCACTGGAGCAGGCCGCGCCCGAACTGGAAAGCCTGGCCCATGACGAGCCCGCGCAGGCGCTGCAGCCGCTGCACCAGGCCTGGCAGCGCAGCACCGCCGCCTGCGATGACAGCCGCCAGCAACTGCAGCAACTGCGCGAGCACGAACAGCAGACCCAGGCCCGGCTGCTGCTGCAGCACCGCCATGCCCAGGCCCTGTCCGCCCGCCTGGCCCAGGCCGCGCAAGACACCCTGGCCCGCCAGCAGGCCGAGCACCAAACGCTGGAACAGTTCTGCACCCACCATGCCGCCCATGCCCTGCTGGGCGAGCGCCTGGGCAGCTGGCGCCAGCAGTTCAAGCTGCGCGCCAGCCAGCAACAGCAAGCGGCCAGCCAGCAGCAGGCCCTGCGCAAGCTGGATGCCGAACAGGCCCGCATGGCGCAAAGCGCCGAAGCCGGCGCGGCCCAGGTCCAGGCCGCCACCGACGCCCAGGCCTGCGCCAGCGCCGCACTCCAGCACGCGCAGGACGAACAGGCGCAGCGCCTTCAAGGCAGCGGCGGCATGGCCGAGCTGCGCGCTCGCGAGCAGGCAGAGCAGGACCGCCTGCACCTGTGGCGCCAGGCAGAAACCCAGGCCGCGCAGCGCCGCGAACTTGCGCGCCAGCGACAGACACTGGCCCGGGAATTGCGCGAAGGAACAGCACTGGCGCAGCAGCAGACGGACACCTGGCAAGCCCTGCGCACGCGCTACATAGACGTGCGAGAACAGGTCCGCGACAAGCAAAAACTGCTGGCCCAGGAGCAGCGCATCCAAAGCCTGTCCGAGCACCGCCACGCCCTGCAGCCCGGCCAGCCCTGCCCGCTGTGCGGCGCGCACGAGCACCCGGCCGTGGCCGCCTACGAAGCGCTGGACGCCTCGGCCACCGAAGCCGCGCTGCGCCGCAAGCAGGATGAACTCGACGCCCTGCAAACCCAGGGCGAAACCGCCCGCGCCACGCTGGCCGCCACCACGGCCGCGCAGGCTGCACGCCAGCGCCAGGCCGACGGACTGGAACAGGACATCGCACGCTGGCACGACACATGGAACGACACATGGCAGGGCCTCACGCAACCCCTGCAGCTCGCGCCAGACAGTTGGCAACAGGCCGACACCCTCGCCGCATCGGCCCAGGCCTGCGCCCGCCAGCTGGACACGCTCAAGCGCGCCGTGCAGGCCGCCGAGCAAGGCGAGCAGGCCGTGCAACAGGCCAAGGACGCTGCCCAGCACAGCCGCCAGTCACTGCAGACCGCGCAAGGCCAGCTTGCGCTGCAGCAGCAGGCCCTGGCCGACCACAGCGCACGCCGCGAAGAACTGCAGCAATCCATCGCCGGCCTGCAGGCCGAAGCCCAGGCGCTGAACGCGCAGTTGCAGGCCTCACTCGGCGAGGCCGGCCACACCCTGCCCGACGACGCCCAGCCCTGGCTTGAAGCGCGCGAAGCCGAATGGCAGCACTGGCAACAGGCCCGGCACGACCTGCAGCAACTGGCCCAATCCATGGCCTTGCAGCGCAAGGAATGCGAGGCGGCCGAGGCCGATGCGCAGCGCTGGAAAAAACAGTCGGAAACACAGTGGGAGGCACAGTGGGAGGGGCAGAGAACGGCGCAGCCCCATCCCGCCGATACGGCTGTGGCAGAGCCGCCTTCACTGCCCTTGCCGCCCGTGGAACAGCTGCCGCAGGCCCTGGCCGAATGCGCCAACGACATCGCCGCTCTCACGCGCCAGCAGGATGCCCTGCAAGGCCAGCAGCAACAGGCCCAGGCCACGCTGGCCCGCCAGCGCGAGGAAGCGGCCCAGGCCGAATCCGCATGGCAGGCCGCCCTGGCCGCCAGCCCCTTTGCTGACGAATCCACCTACCTGCAGGCCCTGCTGCCCGCACCCGAACGCCAGCGCCTGGCCACGCTGCGCCAGCAACTGCAGGCGGCACAACAGCGCGCGGCCACCCTGCTGGAAGCCGCACAGCGCGAGCACGCGGATCTGCAGGCCCAGGCCCTGACCGACCTGGCACCCGAAGCCATCCAGGCGCTGCTGCAAACACTGCAGGAGCGCCATACGGCACTCAGCGAACAACTGGGCGGCACCCGCGCCCAGCTGGCCGATGACCAGCGCCGCCGCCAGGGCCAGCAGGCCCTGTTCGAGCACATCGCCGCCCAGGCCAGCGACAGCGACCTGTGGCAGCACCTGGATGGCCTCATCGGCTCGGCCAAGGGCGACAAATACCGGCGCTTCGCCCAGGGCCTCACCCTGGACCACCTGCTGCACCTGGCCAACCTCCACCTGGCGCGCCTGCATGGCCGCTACCTGCTGCGCCGCAAGCCCGAGGGCGAGCTGGAACTGGACATCGTCGACAGCTGGCAGGGCGACACCCCGCGCGACACGCGCACGCTATCGGGCGGCGAGGCCTTCCTCGTCAGCCTGGCCTTGGCACTGGCCCTGTCGGACCTGGTCAGCCACAAGACCTCCATCGACTCCCTGTTCCTCGACGAAGGCTTCGGCACGCTCGATGCCGACACGCTGGAGATCGCCCTCGACGCACTCGACCGGCTCAACGACAGCGGCAAGATGATCGGCATCATCAGCCACGTGGAGGCGCTCAAGGAGCGCATCGCCGTGCAGGTGCGGGTGGAGAAAGGCGGTGGCGTGGGGCATTCGAGGCTGGTGGTTTCTTCGTGATCCGAAGCGTTTCAAAATCTCTTAGGCAGTTGTTTTTAAAAGAATTTCGGTATAAAAGAGAAATTCTCAAAAAAATACCGAAATGCAAGACCTCCAGCCATCAGCGGCCCGCCAGTACATAGACGCCGTATCCACCTTCGAAGCTCTGGAAGAAGCCCGGGATGAAGGGGCTCAAGTACGCGGTGGCATGTATTGGCATGCGGGTCCGGCGTCGTCTCCTCAATCCAGCTACCTGATCCGCACCACGCCTGCGGGCGCCGAAACCAGCCTCGGTCTTCGCACGCCGGAAACCGAAGCCATCTATGAACGCTTCATGCAGCGCAAACAGGAAAGCGCCGAGCGTTTGGCCGGGCTCAAGGCCGCATTGGCCCAGCACCAGCGACTGAATCGCGCGCTGCGCGTAGGCAGGGTGGACCCGCTGGTGGTGGAGCTGCTCAACCGTCTGTCGATCACCGGGCTGAGTCCGCACTTTCGCGTGGTAGGAACGCATGCGCTTTACGCGTACGAGGCAGCAGCCGGCTTGCGGCTACAGGCAGATGCCCTGGCCACGCGCGACATGGACCTGTTGTGGGATACCCGCAAGCGGCTGCAATTTGCCACGCAACTCGCCCGCGTAGACAGCTCCATGCTCGGCGTACTGAAGAAGGTGGACAGCACGTTCCGCCTGCGCAAAAGCCAGCTCTACACGGCCGTCAACAAAGACGGTTTTGAAGTGGACATCATCCGTCGCGAACGTGTGGCAGACGATCCCCACCCCATCAAACTCAGCGACGCCGAGGAAGACTTCTGGGTGGCCCAGGCCAGGCGTGCCAACGTGCTGCTGGATGCGCCACCGTTTTCAGCCGTCATCGTCGCCAGCAATGGAGCCATGGCGCGCATGCATACCGTCCACCCGGCAACCTTCGTCGCGTTCAAGCGATGGATGGCCGGCCTGCGCGAGCGAGAGGCCATCAAGCGCAGGCGGGATGTACTGCAAGCGGACGTGGTGCAAGCGCTGGTGGACGGGTACTTGCCTCCATGAGTGCTTTCGGATACGTCTGAGACCTGTGCAATGTGTGAGCAGGCAGGCCTGGGCTCAACGCACATATGGGAAGTCATTGCGTGCCACTGCTTTGCTCTGCTCTGCAGCTCAATACGGAACTGTCACCAAACTGCCTCCCAACGCCTGCACCATCCTGCGGGCACGGCCTGCGTGGCCGCCGTTCACTCCTTTTCAAGGACCGTTCCATGCAAGTGCGCTTTCCCAATCCCTTCGGCCTGGCCCTGCCCGACGCCCAGGCGGTGCGCGAGTACCAGGCCGCGCAAGGCTTCTCCGACGCCTACGCGCAGTTCCTGATCACGCAGAACGGCCTGGACTTCGACCGGCTCGAAGCGGCGCCCGACCGCGAGGACTATCTGCAGGCCGACGACGAGACCGGCGACAACCACGCCTGGCTGCGCACCCTGCACCACTTCCGCGCAGGCTCGGAGCACTGCGACGTGGAGGACCACCAGCGCGAGAACCTGTTTGCCGCGCACTTCATGGTCATTGGCCATGACCCTGGCGGCAACCCCTTCGTGGAAGTGCTGCACGGCGCCTTCAAGGGCCGCATCGGCAGCCTGGACCATGAGCTGTTTGCAGGCTGCGAGGACCTGGAGCAGTTCCTCGAAGAAATGGAACTGAGCGGCTTTGCCGCCGCCAGCGTGGACGACCAGACCGACATGCTTTGCGACGAAGACCAGGGCCTGATCTGGTTCCACGCCAGCAGCATGGACAGCTTTTTGCAGCAATGCGTGTTCTGCGACGAGGACGGCTCGGGCTTCGTGGTGGACGAGCCGGGGTTGGAAGAGGATTGAGCCACGGGGAGCGGACGGGTGCTGCCCGGCGCTACCAACTCGAAATAGCGCGGCAGCCAGCATGCACACATCGATGGTCAACTGATTGAGTAGCATTTCGCTGATCTGAGCCTCAATAGCACCCGGCGCCTTCCACCAAAGTCATCAGCATCGCTGCGACTTGGTCTTGACCCAACTGAACTCTGCTGGGCGGCCGTACTCCTGGTCCAAGGTCTGCACGCAGACTCTCACTTCGTGCCGCGCCTGTCTTCAGGCATCACCAAAGAACCCCCATCGACCGAGCCGCAGAACAAGGCATGGACGCTGGAATGCGGGTCTCTTGGCAGGACCGCAGCAACAGCACAGTTGACAGCCACGGCCTGCGCTTCGTATACCAACCGATGCAACGGTGGAAGTTCATCTTTACGCGAAAGACCTTTGCTTGCCGCCGGACTCAAAGGATCAATAAAACCAGCAGATCAATATGTATTTAATTGAAACAACAACCAGATCATGAGCAGCTATAGCTCCACCCGCAGCATATCGCCGCGGATTGCAATGAAGGGCCTCAACTCCTGTATGCCAGAATGCCGGACACCAACCGGGAAACTCTTAGGCAGGACTTATATGGCGACTCAAGCACCTCAAAAAATGGATTTTGAGCAATGGAAAGAAGGCATTACGAAAGCTGTCGGTGACCCAAAGTGGAACGCCTGGGACTGTGACATTCAAATGGCAGTCAACGAGTACAACCGCCATCTTTCCAGTACAGCAGGATACGTGTCCCTCGACTGGCAACTCATCAAGGCTATGCTATGGGTTGAAACTGGCGCCAATAACTCACAATGGAACTCCAAGCCCATGCAAATCGGTGTCACCGGAGATCCTGGGCTGTCATCATTTCTGTCGAACGACGAAGGCAGCGACCTGATTCTGCCGCCCGCCTGGAAGGGCCGTCTGACCACGGGATCTGTTCGCTCCATACCCACGCACAATATTCATGCAGGCATTGGCTATCTGCTCATGCGCATGGCCAATTTCGAGTTCCAGACTGTGCCTGCTTCAGATCCGAAGATGTACGAAGTCACAGTCAAACGCGGTGACAGCCTGGAAAAGATTGCAAAGGCGCAGGGCAGCACCCCAGAGACACTCAAGAGACTCAACCCCAAAGCGGCCACGCTACAGCCGGGGCAGGTTTTGAGGTACCAGAAGGCGTCCGTCCAGCGCGTCATTACAGGCTGGCGCTCCATTTCCACCAACATGGTGGCGCAACGCTACAACGGCGGCGGCGATCCCAACTACGCCCGTAAACTCAACCACACCCTATCGCTGGTTCGCAGCGCAAAGGCGGTCGCATGCGCACAATAAAGCTGACAACCCTGGCACTGGCAGCCTGCATTCCTCTGTGGAGCCTCGCCACGGAAATCATTCCTCAACCCGATGAACGCGCCTTGCGCGAGGAATGCAGTGCCCACTCCCAGGCCGGAATGCGAGACTGTCTGGCGCGCAGGCTCGCAGACAGCCACAAGGCATTGAAGCAGGCCGAGGAACAGGCAGCCAGCGCACTGGGACAATGGGATGAGGATGCCAAATATGCCGCCCAGGCCAAGGCCAGGCTGTCCGCCTCCGGCAAGGAATTCACGCAGTACCGCGATGCCCAATGCAGCTGGCTTGCTTCTCTGGCTGGCGGCGCAGCCGGCAACGCGACGGAGATCAGGCGCCTGTCCTGTGCTGCAGCACTGAACTTCGGGCGGGCCGCGCAGCTGCGCGATGCCATATCCGAGCTGCCGTTGAAATAGCACGGAGCGCCCGATGCGGGCGCGCCTGAGGTGCGTGTCAGCGGAACTTCACCGGCTGCACCCCCCGGTGCTTGGGCCTGACCACCACGGTGCCCGCAATCTTGTCGTGCCAGCCCTGCTTGCGCGGGTCAAAGGCCACCCAGATCAGCCCCAGGCACAGCGGGATGATGGACACGAAGTAGGCCAGGTAGCGAATGATGGCCTGCCGTGTGCTCATGTCCGCGCCGGTCTGCGCGTCCACGATCCTGGCGGCGATGAGCATCTTGCCCGGCGTGGCCTGTTTCTTGATCCAGAAGATGACGACGGCAATGGCAGGCAGCACCCAGGAGATGACGAAATCGGCCGGGCCGTGCAGCAGTTTTTCGGATTCCAGGTATTCCCAGCCATAGATGGAGATCAGGGCCGGAAGCATGAGCACGAGCAGGATCACGGTGTCGATCAGCGCGGCGCCGGTGCGGGCCCAGAAGCCCACGTATTCGAGATCGTCATCCTGCATGGTGCGCCCTGGTTGGCATATGAGGCTGCCAGTGTGCCACCTCGGTGCCCCGCCAGAAATGCCGCGCAAGGCCAGGGCCTGCGCGGCGGGCTGCGGCGGCCTATCGGTCGAACTATCGATCAAATACCGCCTGCAGGTCCTTCTGCCCCGTCACGCCGGACTGCAGCGCCAGCATCAGCAGGATCCGCGCCTTGGGCGCGCGCAGATCGTCGGCCATGACGGCGCCGGCCTCGAACGAGGTCTTGCCGCCGCCCTCGAAGCCGTAGCTGGGCATGACGCGGCCGTTGTGCACGCGCGTGCTGACGACCACGGGCACGTTCTTGCCGATGGCGTACTTGGCGGCATCGAGCATGGCGACGTTCATGTTGCCCATGCCCAGGGCGTCGATGACGATGCCCTTGACGCCACGGTCCACCGCCTGGCGCACGGCCTGGCCGTTGGCGCCGCCGTACATGGGGAAGATTTCCACCTCGGGCATGGTCTGCGCCTGGATGGGCAGGTGCTGGCGGCGCGCGGGGGCGGAGGCGAAGTTCACGCGGTCCGGGTAGACCTCGCCCAGAAAGCCGAATTCACCCGAGCGGAAGGTCTCCACGTTGGCCGTGTGTGTCTTGGTGACGTAGCGCGCGGCATTGATCTGGTTGTTCATGGCCAGCATGGCGCCCTTGTCGCGCGCCTTGGGGTCCACGGCGATGCGCACGGCGTTGAGCAGGTTGCGCGGGCCGTCGAAGTCGGACACCGAGGCATTGCGCTGCGCGCCGATGAGCACGACGGGCTTGGACGACTGCACGGTCAGGTCCAGCCAGAAGGCGGTTTCCTCCAGCGTGTCCGTGCCGTGCGAGACGATGGCGCCAGCCACCTCAGGTCGGGCCAGCGCGGCCTGTACGGCCTGGGTGAGCTGCACCCAGCGGGCCGGGTCCATGTAGTCGGAGGGCACGTTGGACAGGTTGTTGACCTGGATGCGCGCGTACTTGCCCACGTCGGGCACGGTGGCCAGCAGGTCGTCGCCCGAGATCGCGGGCACGGGCGCGTTCTTGACCGGGTCGATCTTCATGGCGATGGTGCCGCCCGTGGCGATGAACTGGACCACGGGCTTTTCCTGGGCGGCGGCGCTGGTAGCAATCATGGGCAAGGTGCAGGCAGTGAGCAGGGCGAGGGCGGTGCGGCGGAAGGCTTTCACGGGTGTTGTCTCCTTGTTGTGATGTCAAGGAGCATGCTAACCATGGCGTGCGGCCGGCCCGCGCTGCCGGCCCTGCGTGAAACCCTGATGGACAGGCGCGATCAGCGCGCATCAACGCGCCTCAACGCGTCAAGGCGCCAGCGCGGCCTCGATGTCCGTGGACAGCTTGGCCGGCGCATCCTGCGGCGCATAGCGGCGGATGACCTGGCCGTCGCGGCCAACGAGGAATTTGGTGAAGTTCCACTTGATGGCCTTGGTGCCCAGCACGCCCGGCGCCTCGGCCGTGAGCCAGCGGTACAGCGGGTGGGCGTTGGCGCCGTTGACGTCGATCTTGCCCATGAGCGGAAAGCGCACGCCAAAGTTCAGGTCGCAGAAGCTGGCGATTTCCGATTCGCTGCCCTTTTCCTGGGAACCGAACTGGTTGCACGGAAAGCCCAGCACCACCAGGCCGCGCCCGCCGTACTGCTCATGCAGCGCCTGCAGGCCCGCGTACTGCGGCGTGAAGCCGCAGGCGCTGGCGGTGTTGACGATGAGCAGCACCTTGCCGCGGTAGTCCGACAGGGGGACGGCCTGGCCCGTGATGGAGGTGGCCTCGAAGTCATAGGCCGAGCGGGGCGCGGCGGCGGTGTCGTTCATGCGGGTGCTCCTGGAGTGGAGCGCCCATGGTAGCGCCGGGATAGCCAGGGACACCCAGGGGCGCGCTGGCCGGGCATGGGGACGCGGACTTGTCTCACAGACAGCAGGCGACCGAAAACTTACCTTGGAAGACAACAGGCGGGCACATCGGTCCGCCTGGTCCCGTTTCGCTGGCAGGTGTTTACAAGCCGCATAGGCGCATGCCTGCCGTAGTTTCCGTCCCACGATGAAGAGACCACGTATGAACCCCAACAGCACCCCCACGAAGCAAACCAAATCCAACGCCGGCAACGGCCACCTGGCGCTGGACCCCAAGGCCCTGGAGGCCGCCAAGCACAGCCTGGACGATGGCGCCGTGACCCCGCACTTCGGGCCCTGGCGCGAGGACATCATCAAGCTGCTCAATGACTCGCTGGCCACCGAGCTGGTGTGCGTGATGCGCTACAAGCGCCACCACTTCACGGCCGTGGGCCTGGCTTCGCCCGCCATTGCCGACGAGTTCCTCGTCCATGCCAACGAGGAAATGGCCCACGCCGACAAGCTGGCCCAGCGCATCGTGCAGCTGGGCGGCGAGCCCGACTTCAATCCCCAGACGCTGACCCAGCGCAGCCACGCCGACTACAACGGCGAGATGGACCTGAAGGCCATGATCCGCACCAACCTCATCGCCGAGCGCGTGGCCATCGAGGCCTACAGCCAGATGATCGACCTGATCGGTGACAAGGACCCGACCACGCGCCGGCTGATCGAATCCATTCTGGAGCAGGAGCAGGAGCATGCGGACGAGCTGTCCGACTGGCTGGAGAAATAAGCACTTCCCGCCAGTACCCGCCAGCCCGACAATATCGGGGCTTGGCCCATAGGCAAGGCACCCCGCGCGAGCGGGGTGCCGTTTTTTTGGGCATTCTCTCGGCTTCGCGGAATGGTCCCGCCCTATCGGCCCTGATGTCCTGTCATCAGGGCCGTCTTGCAATATGCGCTTTTCTTTCAATGACTTGAAGCTGCCCGAAGCTGTGCTCACAGCCTGGCAAAGGCTGCTGGCCAGCCGCATCGGCCAGCGCGTGGCGGCCCTGCCCTGGTGGCACCGCTGGCCCACGCGACGCGAATGGCTGCTCTTCGCCGCTGCGTTGCCGCTGCTGTTCGCGCTGTATGTGCTGGCCCTGATCCCGTTCACGCCCGGCATCCGCGACATACGCAAGGCCAAGCTGGAGCAGCCCGCCCAGATCATGAGCGCGGATGGCAAGCAACTCGCGCAGTTCAAGCGCAGCAACCGGCAGTGGGTGAAGCTCGACGAGATGTCGCCCTCGGTGATCAAGGCGCTGATCGCCACGGAGGACCACCGCTTCTACGAGCACCACGGCATGGACTGGCGGCGCACGCTGGGCTCGGTGGTGCACACGCTGCGTGGCGATCCGCAGGGCGGCTCCACCCTCACCCAGCAGCTCGCACGCAACCTGTACCCGACCGAAATCGGCCGCGCGCCCACGCTCAACCGCAAGCTCAAGGAGGCGATCACGGCCTTCAAGATCGAGGCGCTCTACACCAAGGACGAGATCCTCGAAACCTATCTGAATACCGTCCCCTTCCTCTACAACGCCTTCGGCATAGAGATGGCGGCGCGCACCTATTTCGACAAGCCCGCCGCGCGGCTGACGGTGCTGGAAAGCGCCACGCTGGTGGGCATGCTCAAGGGCACGAGCTACTACAACCCCGTGCTCAACCCCGACCGCGCGCTGTACCGCCGCAACACGGTGCTGTCGCAAATGGTCAAGCGCGGCGTGCTGCAGGAGGCCGAGTTCGCCCAGCTCAAGAAGCGCCCCATGCGCATCAACTTCGAGCGCCAGGAAGAGCCCCTGGGCATGGCGCCCCACTTCGCGCAGCAGCTGCGCAAATGGCTGATCGACTGGGCCGACCGCAACGACTACAACATCTACACCGACGGCCTGGTGGTGCACACCACCATCGACTCGCGCCTGCAGAGCTGGGCCAACCAGGCCGTGGCGCGCCAGACGCGCACGCTGCAGGGCGTGGCCAACGGCGCCTGGAGCCAGCGCGACGGCTGGAATGCCGCCAACCCGCTGGTGCAACAGCTGGTGCGGGAGACCCCCGCCTGGCGCGCGGCGCGCAAACGCGCGGACGGCCAAGGCAAGGACAAGGCATCGGACAAGGACAGCGAGGAAGACACCCTCAAGGCCCTGCTGGCCGACAAGGCCTTCATGAAGCAGCTGCGCGAGGACAAGACCCGAGTGCAGGCAGGCTTTGTGGCGCTGAACCCGGCCACCTCCGAAGTGCTGGCCTGGGTGGGCAGCCGCGACTTCACGCAGGACGCCTACGACCATGTGCAGCAGGCACGGCGACAGCCCGGATCCACCTTCAAGCCCTTTGTCTATGGCGCCGCGCTGCAGCAGGGCGCCACCCCCGACGACAGGCGCGTGGACGGCCCAGTGGAAATCAAGCTGCCCGGCGGCGAAGTCTGGCGCCCCACCGACGCCACGCCACCCACGGGCCGCGAGATGACGCTGCGCGACGCCCTGGCCTATTCCAAGAACACCATCACCGCCGAAGTCATGCAATCCGTGGGCCCCGCCCGCGTGGCGCGCCTGGCGCGCGCCCTGGGCGTGCGCCAGAGCCCGCTGGACGAAGTGCCCGCCCTGGCCCTGGGCAGCAGCCCCGTGTCACTGCTGGAAATGGTCAACGCCTATGCCAGCCTGGCCCACGGTGGCCGCTGGCTGCCGCCCATGATGGTCACGCGCATCGAGGACGCCGACGGCAAGGTCATTGCCGAATTCAGTCCGCCCAAGCCTGAGCGCGCGCTGGACGAAGACCACGCCTACGCCCTGGTGGACATGCTGCGCTCCGTGGTGGACAAAGGCACGGCCGTGGCCGTGCGCCAGCGCTACGGCATCCACGCCGACGTGGCCGGCAAGACCGGCACCACCCAGGGCAATGCCGACGGCTGGTTCATCCTCATGCACCCGGAAATCGTCACCGGCGCCTGGGCCGGCTTCAACGACCCGCGCATCACCCTGCGCAGCGACCGCTGGGGCCAGGGCTCGCGCAGCGCCCTGCCCATGGTGGGAGACTTCATGTCCCGCGCCCTGCGCAGCCCCGTCATTGACGCCAAGGCCCGCTTCGAGCCGCCCGAACAAAGCCACTGGTGGTCCGACATGGTCGGCCGCCTGCGCGAACGCATGCAGGACTGGTGGCCTGACCAGCCGCCGCCCGCCCAGCCCGGCCAACCCACCATCCCGGAGCCGACTCCGGCCCCTGAACCCGCACCCGAGCCCACGGAGCCACCCGGCCCGGGCCTGTCGCCCGGCGAGGAAATCATAGAAAGCACCCCCGCCCTGCCCGCTCCCAGCATCCCCCTCACCCAGGGCACGCTGGGCCCCACGGACCAGCGCGCAGTGCAGGAAGCCACCCCCGCCACGCCCACCCTGCCCGGCGGCGAAGACGCCCCCGCAGGCACCGGCGTGGTGATCACGCCGATCCAGCCCTGACCCGGCTGGCTGTTGGCCGTTGGCTGTTGGCTGTTGGCTGTTGGCTGTTGGCTGTTGGCTGTTGGCTGTTGGCTGTTGGCTGTTGGCTGTTGGCTGTTGGCTGTTGGCTGTTGGCTGTTGGCTGTTGGCTGTTGGCTGTTGGCTGTTGGCTGTTGGCTGTTGGCTGTTGGCTGTTGGCTGTTGGCTGTTCCCCAGCCTCCCCCTTCTGCCCACGCCTGCGTTGGGCGGGATGCGGGGTGGCAGCCCTGCCGAAGGACAGGGCTGCTTCGTTGTCTAGCTCGCCGTGATGTTTGAGTGAAGCGCGCAGCGCGCAACGAGTTTCACGGCGCACCCCGCATCCCGCCCAACGCAGGTCGCCCGTAGCGAAGCGAAGGGTCGTGGGCAGTGGGGCGCGCTTCTTTGCCTACTTTCTTGCCGCGCGGCAAGAAAGTCGGTCGGCCGCCGGGCCGAAACCCGGCCTCGAAAAACAACCACCCGGCAGGGACAAATCCAGCGAAAGAATCAAAGCACAAACCGAGTCACCGCGAAGTCCGCGTATGACTCACATTGGCATCCACAGTCCCAAACACCGTCACCCCACTGCCACTGGACGCCTGGCTCCCCGAAACATCCCCAGCCACCCCGCCCGCGCAACCAGCCAGCCCCACACTCAAGGCCACCAGCACCATCGCGGCCAGCCCACGCATGCCGTACTTCATCGCAATCTCCTTCATCTCCGGCGCAACCGACCGGCACAGCCCATGTTAGCCGCGCCAACCCGCCGCCCCGTGAGCGAAGGTAATCAACCTTCCAGGTAAAGCGCAGCCAGCCGCTCGCGTGCAGCGCTGTCGATGCCCAGCGCATCCCGCAGATACCCCTGCATTCCACCGAAGTCGGCCCGCACCATGTCGGTGGCCGCCGCCAGGTAGGAGGCCTGCACGCGCCACAGCACATCCATCACCTCGGCAGGCATGGGGGCGAAGGTGGTGGCGGGGCGCTGGTAGAGCTGGTTGGTCAGCAGGTAGTCCTGCATCACGGTGTCCTCGTCCACGCCCAGCGCGGTGAGAAGCAGGGCGGCGGCCCAGCCCGTGCGGTCCTTGCCGGCCGTGCAGTGGAAGACCAGCGGGTCCTGGCTGTCCAGCAGCAGTTGGAACAGCTGTGCAAAGCGTGGCGCGTAGTCGTGCACGAAGCTGCGGTAGGTGTCCTGCATCAGCTCCTCGGCATGGGCGGCCGTGAGGTCGTTGCCTGCGGCAATCAGGGCGCTGGCGCGCTGCACCACGGTGGGCTCGACGATGAGCGCATGGCGGGCAATGCCCGGCCATTCGTAGGCCAGGTGGGCGCTTTCCATCTTGCCCCGGAAGTCCGCGCTGCGCGCGAGCTTCAGGCCCTGCAGCACGTCCAGGTCCGCTGCGCTGAGGCCGGCCAGATGGTCTGCACGGAACAGCGTGCGCCAGCGCACGCGCCGGCCATCCAGGCCCGCGTAGCCACCGAGGTCTCGGAAGTTGGAGGCGCCGTCCAGGCGGATGGAGCGCGAGGGCGCCGGGGAGGAAGCAGCGGCGGCAGCCGCTGCCGGAGTGAGCATTTCGGTATCCATGCCCGCTAGATTAGCCCAAGCATGTGTTGCCCCCGTGTCAGGCCGGCGACCCGCTGCGGCAAGGTGCAGAAGCGGGTCGCAGGATCAGGTCAGGCAGGCGCCTTACGCCAGATGCTTGCCCACGATGCCAGCCAGCTCGAACATGTTCACGCTGTCCTTGCCGAAGACGGGCCGCAGCTTGTCGTCGGCGCGGATGACGCGCTTGTCCTTGGGGTCCTGCAGGTTCTGGGCCTTGACGTATTCCCACAGCTTCTTGACCACCTCGGTACGCGCCACCGTGCCTTCGCCGATGACGGCGGCCAGGGCCGCGCTGGGCTGCAAAGTGCCGGCAGCCGGCTTGCGCGCGGTCTTGGTGGCCATCTTGGTGGCCGTCTTGGTGGCCGTCTTTGCCGTGGTCTTGGCTGCGGCTTTCTTGGCAGGCGCCTTCTTGGCCGGCGCGCTCTTGGCGGCCGCCGTCTTGCGCGGCGGGTATTTGCTGTCGCGCTGCTCGAACTCGAAGTTGACCTTGCCGGCCGCGCCATCCCAGACCAGGAAGGCCTTGAAGCTGCGGCGCGTGCGGTTGGAGACGAACTTGTCCAGCAGGTCGGTCTTGCCGGTCTGCAGCAGCTTTTGCATCTGCTCGCGCTCTATGGGCTGCTGCAGGATGATCTGGCCGCTCTTGAAGTCGCAGCTGGGCGTGGCCTGGGCCAGCGTGGGCACGGCCTTGGCGCAGACGTAGTTGCTGCCGTGTTCGAAGACCGGCGCGCCGCACTTGGGGCAGGGGCCCAGCGATTGCTGGCTGGCAAAGTCCACCAGCTCGCCCGTGTCTTCGGAGGCGGCGTCGTCGCCGAAGTCGAACTCGAGCTTGTAGTTGCCGCCTTCCTCATCGTGCACGATGGTGACCTCGGCCACGAAGGGCCAGCCTGCCTTGGAGCGAAAGCCGTCCAGCGGGCCCAGGCGGCGGTCGCGCAGCAGTTGCTCGGCCTCGGCCGTCTCGAAGGTGCGGCCGGCCGGCGACTTGGTGAACGAGAAGCCGCAGCCCGCGCCCTGTCCGTCACTGCCCGTGCAGCCGTAGCGGCGGTAGTTCTCCTTGACCACGCCGCCGCAGTTGGGGCAGGGGGTGGACAGGGTGGCGTAGTCGCCGGGCACGGTGTCTCGGTCGTATTCCTTGGCCTTCTTGACCAGCTTTTCCGTCATGGACTGGATCTGCTGCATGAAGGCATCGCGCGAGAGCTGGCCCTTTTCCATCTGCGCCAGCTTGTACTCCCATTCGCCGGTGAGGTCGGCGCGCGAGAGTTCTTCCACGCCCAGGCCGCGCAGCAGGGTCATGAGCTGGAAGGCCTTGGCCGTGGGAATCAGCTCGCGGCCTTCGCGCAGCATGTACTTTTCGGTCAGCAGGCCTTCGATGATGGCCGCGCGCGTGGCAGGCGTGCCCAGGCCCTTTTCCTGCATGGCCTCGCGCAGCTCGTCGTCCTCGACCTGCTTGCCGGCGCTTTCCATGGCGCCCAGCAGCGTGGCTTCGGAGTAGCGCGCGGGCGGCTTGGTCTTGAGGCCCTTGGGATCGACCTGGCCGGCGCGCGGCTGCTCGCCGGGCTGCACCGCGACCAGGGGCTGGCCCTTGTCGCCGTCCTTGCCGCCTTCGACCTCGTTGGCGGCCTCCTTGCCGTAGATGGCCAGCCAACCCGGCTTGACCAGGATCTTGCCTTCGGTCTTGAAGCTGTGCTGCTCGACCTTGCTGATGCGCGTGGTCACCTGGTGCTCGGCGCTGGGGAAGAACACGGCCATGAAGCGGCGCACGACGAGGTCATAGAGCTTTTGCTCGGCCTCGGACAGGCCGCTGGGCGCCTGCGTGGTCGGGATGATGGCAAAGTGATCCGACACCTTGCTGTTGTCGAAGATGCGCTTGGTCGGGCGCACGTAGTTCTCGTCCAGCGCCTGCTGGGCAAAGGGCGCCAGGTGGCGCATGCCGCTGCCGGCCAGCATGGCGAAGGTCTGGTGCGCCACGGGCACGTAGTCCTCGGGCAGGGCACGCGAGTCGGTACGCGGGTAGGTCAGGGCCTTGTGGCGCTCGTACAGGCTTTGCGCCAGCGACAGCGTGGTCTTGGCCGAGAAGCCGAACTTGCCGTTGGCCTCGCGCTGCAGGCTGGTCAGGTCGAACAGCAGCGGGCTGGCCTGGGACGTGGGCTTGGACTCCTCGGTGACCTGGGCTGGCTTGCCGCGCACGGCGTCGGCAATGGCCTGGGCGTCGCGCTGGTTCCAGATGCGGTCGGCGCGGGCTTCCGCATCCTCGCTCTTCTTCCATTGGGGATCGAACCACTTGCCCAGGTACTGGCCGGCCTGGGCGTCGAAGGCGGCATGCACTTCCCAGTAGTCGCGGCTCACGAACTTGCGGATCTTTTCCTCGCGCTCCACCACCAGGGACAGCGTGGGCGTCTGCACGCGGCCCACGGTGGTCAGGAAGAAGCCGCCATCGCGAGAATTGAAGGCCGTCATGGCGCGCGTGCCGTTGATGCCCACCAGCCAGTCGGCCTCGGAGCGGCTGCGCGCGGCGCTGGCCAGGCCCAGCATCTGCGCGTCACTGCGCAGGTTCTGGAAACCGTCGCGGATGGCCTGCGGCGTCATGGACTGCAGCCACAGGCGCTTGACCGGCTTGCCCAGGCCCTTGCCGTCGGGCTTGGCGCCTGCGGCGTACTGCTCGATCAGGCGGAAGATCAGCTCACCCTCGCGGCCCGCGTCGCAGGCGTTGACGAGTTCGGTGACATCCTTGCGCTTGGCCAGCTTGACCACGGCATTGAGCCGGCTCTTGGTCTTGTCCACGGGCTTGAGGTCGAAATACGGCGGAATCACCGGCAGGTTGGCAAAACTCCATTTGCCGCGCTTGACGTCGAACTCCTCGGGCGCCTGGATTTCCACCAGGTGGCCCACGGCGCTGGTCACGACGTAGTGCTCGCTCTCGAAGTATTCATCGTGCTTGTCGAATTTGCCCGCCACCGGAGTCAACGCGCGGACGATGTCCTGCGCGACCGAAGGCTTCTCAGCAATCACCAGGGTCTTTGTCATTGTGTGTACTCGTCATTCCCCGCAGGACCTGCATGTCGCAGCCTGCGCTTCTACAATCCATGGCTCACGCGTGTACGTACGTGTACGCGCACGCGCATGTGTGCCTATTCAAGTTATCAGAGAAAACATGCCCCGCACAGCTTTGGCCCCTTCCGGCGGCCGCCGTATCCAGACCCGCCGCTCGGGTGTCCATGGCAAGGGCGTCTTCGCCGCGCAGGATCTTGCCGAAGGCGAGGTCCTTGTCGAGTACGTAGGGGAAATCGTCAGCTGGCAGGAAGCCCAGGACCGGCATCCGCACGACCCCAGCCAGCCCAACCATACCTTCTACTTCCACGTGGACGAAGACCGCGTGATCGACGCCAACTACGGGGGCAACTCCTCGCGCTGGATCAACCACAGCTGCGCTCCCAATTGCTACACCGATGAGCGCGATGGCCGGATTTTCATCGTCGCGCTGCGCAACATCGCCGCCGGCGAGGAGCTGAGCTACGACTACGGCCTGATCATCGACGAACCCTACACCAGGAAGCTGAAGGCCGAGTATCCATGCTGGTGCGGCGCGGCCACCTGCCGCGGCACGCTGCTGGCGCCCAAGCGCGGCTGGCGCCCGCCCATGCCCGGCGATGCATTGCCGGCCAGCGCAAAGCCGGCATCGGAACAATCTGAAAAGACAAAGCGGGCCAAAAAGCAGCAGGTCAAAGCGGAAAAGTCTTTGGAAAAGCCCTTGGAAAAGGCCCCCCAAAAGCCAAGGAAAAAATCCCGCAAATCCTCCACAAAGGCCGGCGCATGATGGCATCGTCCCCCATTCACTGGCCTGCGGAATCGCTGTGGCAGGCCATCGAGCCGCAACTGCCGGGCTTTTCCGTGGAAATCGTGCCCAGCATCGGCTCGACCAATACCGAGCTGATGGCGCGTGCCCGCGATGGCCGCAACGAACCCGTGCTGCTGGTGACCGAAGTGCAGACCGCCGGCCGGGGCCGGCTGGGCCGCCAGTGGACCAGCGGCGTGGGCGATTCGCTGACCTTCTCGCTGGGCATGCCGCTGGCGCCTGCCGACTGGTCCGGCCTGTCGCTGGCCGTGGGCCTGAGCGTGGCGCAAAGCCTGCAGCCGCAATTGCCCGCCCCGGGCTCGCAGCGCCCGCGCATCGGCCTCAAATGGCCCAACGACCTGTGGATCGACGGCGACCGCAAGCTCGGCGGCATCCTGATCGAGACGGCCAGCTTTGTCGGCAGCGCCGCGCATGAGCCCGGCACACCGCGCTACGTGGTCGTGGGCATCGGCCTGAATGTGCGCCCGCGCCCCGGCGACGGCATGCGCACGCCCCCGGCCAGCCTGCTGGAGCTGGACGAGCGCCTGGACGCACCCACCGCCCTGGCCTGCGTGCTGCCGGGCCTGGTCTCAGACATCCAGACCTTTGCCGCCCAGGGCTTTGCGCCGCTGGTGGAGCGCTTTGCCCAGCGCGACCTGCTGCGTGGCCGCGCCGTCAATCTCAGCGATGGCGAAAGCGGCACGGCCGAGGGCGTGGGCCCCGATGGCGCGCTGCTGGTGCGCACGGCGCGCGGCCTGCAGGCCATCACCAGCTCGGAAATCAGCGTGCGCCCGGCTGCTGTAGGCTAGGGCGGGTGACTCATCACTAGGGCCCAAGAAACGACATGCTGCGAATCGCCTTCCTGCTGCTGGTGCTGGCCAATGCCGGCTACTACCTCTGGAACCACGGCCAGCTCCAGGCCCTGGGCCTGGCACCGCCATCCCAGACCGAGCCCGAGCGCCTGGGCCAGCAGGTGCGCCCGGAGGCGCTGAGCCTGCTGAGTGTGGACAACGCGCCGGCCCCCTCCTCGGCCACCCCGGGCACGGCTCCTGCATCCCCTGCCGCACCTGCGGCACCCGCAGCACCTGCGGCTCCTGCAGGTGGCGAGGAACCCGCCGCACCGGCTCGCCCCGAGAAAGCCGCGGGCCAGCCCACCAGCTGCCTGGTGGCCACGGGCATCGAAGACCGCCATGCCGAGGCGCTGCGCCGCGGCCTCATCGCCCAGGTCGCCAGCGACCAGTGGGACCTGAGCAGCACGCACCAGCCGGGCCGCTGGATGGTCTACATGGGCAAATTCCCCGATGCCGAGTTCCTGGAGCGCAAGCGCGCGGAACTGCGTGCACGCAAGATCGACTTTGACCGCGCAGGCGGCGCGCTGGAGCCCGGCCTGTCGCTGGGCCGCTTCTCCTCCGAGGAAGCGGCCACGCGCGAGCTGACCAACGTTGCGCGCCAGGGCGTGCGCACGGCCCGCGTGGTGCAGGAGCGCCCCGACATCACCCTCTACACGCTGCGCCTGCCCCAGGCCACGCCCGCGCTGCGCAGCCAGGTCGAGTCCATGGGCGGCAAGGCCTTCGAGGGCAAGCCGTTCAGGCCCTGTTGAGCCCCGCGAGGGCACGATGAAAAAAGGCCCGCGATCCTGTGATCGCGGGCCTTTTGCATTTCACTCGCAGGGGCTTCAGAGCGTACGCGGATCGGTGGCCACCAGCTGCTCCACCAGCACCTTCAGGTCGGTGGTCAGGCGCAGGTAGCCGGCCTGGTCGAGAGCCAGGGTCTGCTCGTTCATGTAGAGCTTGCGGTTGATCTCGATCTGGATGCTGTGGCGGTGCTCGGCGGGCTTGCCGTAGCGGCGCACCAGCTCCACGCCCTTGTAGGGATGGTTGTAGTCCACGCTGTAGCCGCGCTCGCGCAGGAAGGCGCAGATGCGCTCGGACAGCGCCGGGCTGGCCGTGCTGCCGTCGCGGTCGCCGATCACGAAGTCGGCATGGACCAGGCCCGGGTGCAGCGTGGCGTGGCTGGCTGCGACGGAAGGCATGGAGTGGCAGTTGATATGGATGCTGTAGCCATGGCGCGCATGGGCGCCGTCGATGGCGCGCTCCACGGCGGCGTGGTAGGGCTTCCAGCAACGCTCGATGCGCTGCAGCAGTTCAGCGGCGGGCAGCTGGCGGTCATAGATGGGCACGCCCTCATCGGTGAACTTCCAGATCAGACCCTTGCCCAGGCGCACCTTCTGCAGCACGACCTGGTCGGTGGTGACGGGCAGCGGCCACTCGCCCTCGATCATGGTGGTGTCGATCTCGGTGGTGTCGCGGTTGGCATCCAGGTAGATGCGCGGGAAATGCGCCTCCACCCAGCTCACGCCCAGGCCCGGCGCAAAGGCGTAGATCTTCTCCACATGCGTGTCCTCGGCCTGGCGCAGCGTGGCCAGCGGCAGGCAGGAGCCGAAGTCCGCCGGGTAGACCGTGCCGCTGTGCGGCGAGTCCAGCACCACGGCACTGGCGCCGGCAACGCTGGTGACCATGGGCGGCGCGGCATCGGCCGCGCCGGAGCCTGCCGCGCCGGGCAGGGATTGCAGGAAGTTCTGACTGATCAGTCGCAGGACGGGATGCATGAGGAAGTGGTCTATCTCGGTTACGCATTGCACCGCTGCGCTGCGGCCAGCCCGCCATGAAACTGGCGCGTCCCAGGCCAGGGACGCCGAGCAAGGGCCGCCCCGCAGCGAGGGCGTCGTCCCCCTCCCGCGAAGCGAGAGAGGGGGAAGGCGCGAAGCGCCTCAGGGGGAGCCTTTAATCCAGCTGGATCTGGGCCGTGGCGGCAATCTTCTTCATCTTGGCGACTTCGCTGGCGATCTGCTTGGTGAAAGCGTCGCTGCTGGTGCCGGAGATGTACAGGCCCTGGGCCGCCATGCGCTTTTGCACGGCCGGGTCCTTGAGCGCGGCCGCGATGGCCTTTTGCACGCGGGCGATCTGCTCGGGCGGCGTGCTCTTGGGGGCCACCAGGCCGAACCACGAAGGATCATTCAGGTCGGCATGGCCGGCTTCGGCGTAGGTCTGCACGTCGGGCAGCACGTCCAGGCGCTCATGCCAGGACACGGCCAGGGCCTTGACCTTGCCGCCCTTGATGTGGGGCAGCGAGGAAGCCACCTGGTCGAAGTAGACGGGAACCTGGCCACCGAGCACGTCGTTGATGGCCGGGCCTGCACCGCGGTAGGGAATGTGCTGCATCTCGGTGCCCGTGCTCTTCATGAACTGGGCGCCCCACATGTGGCCGATGGTGCCGTTGCCGGGTGTTGCGAAGCTGACCTTGCCGGGGTTGGCCTTCAGGTACTTCACGAACTCGGCGAAGTTGTTGGCGGGCACCAGCTTGGGGTTGATCACGATCACGCCAGGCGCCTTGACGATCTCGGTCACGCCGACGAAATCGTTGATGGCGTCGTAGGGCAGCTTCTTGAACACGGCAGGGTTCACGCCGTGCGTGGACAGCGTGGCGATGCCGAAGGTCACGCCGTCGGTGGCACGCGCCACTTCGGCCATGCCGATGGAGCCGCCAGCGCCGGCCTTGTTCTCAATCACCACGGCCTGGCCGCCCAGCAGCTTGGGCAGCACGTCCTGCATGTTGCGCGGGACCATGTCGGTGGAGCCACCAGCAGGGAACGGAACGACGATGCGCAGGGGACGGGAGGTGTCCTGGGCGAAGGACATTCCAGGAACGACAGAAGAAGCGGCGATGGAAGCAAGGAAATGACGTCGTTGCATAGGATCTTTCTTACAAACAAGTTCAGATTAAAAGAAATCTACTCACAAAAAAAGCAAATACTGTGCCTGTTAATATTCCAAACAGGAATACTTTCATCATATCCCTGTCATGAGTTTGCGCCGCCTCAACCCGCCCACGCATCTGCTGCGCGCTTTCTCCACCGTGGTGCGCTTCGGGGGCGTCTCGCGCGCGGCCGAAGCCTTGCACCTGACGCAAAGCGCAGTCAGCAAGCAGATCCAGGAACTGGAGAAATGGGTGGGCGTGCCGCTGTTCGAACGCGAGCGCAAGCGCTTGAGGCTGACGCCCGCGGGCGAGCGCTATGAGCGCGCAGTGCGCGCCCTGCTGGGCCAGCTGGAGGCAGCCACCCTCGAACTCATCACCAGCGATGACAGCCGAGGCGCGCTGCACCTGTCATCGCTGCCGACTTTCGCGGCCAAGTGGCTGATCCCCAGGCTGCCCCAATTTCAGCAGCGCTATCCACAGATCACGCTGCACTTTGTACCCTACGTACACAGCTACCAATTTGACAGTCCGGGGCTGGACTGCGCAATTTTGTTTGGCGACGGGCACTGGAATGGCGCGCATGCCCACTATCTGGTGGGCCGCCAGGTGGCGCTGATCGCACCGCCGCGCGGCGCGGGCCCCGAGGCACGCATCACCACCCCCCAGGACGTGGCGCGCTGCACCCGGCTGCGCCATGTGACCATTCCCGATGCCTGGGCGCGCTGGAGCGAGGCCCATGGCGTCAACGGCATCAGCCCCCTGGCGGGCCCGCAGTTCGACCAGTTCCAGACCATCATCCGCGCCGTCATGGCCGGCATGGGCATCGCCCTGGTGCCGCGCTGCCTGGTGCAGGACGAGATCGCGGCCGGCCTGGTGAACGAGCCCCTGCCCCAGCACGGCTACCAGAGCGCCCTGGGCTACTGGCTGTGCTATCCGGCCGACCGCGCCAACCACGGCACCCTGGGCATCTTCCGCAACTGGCTGGTGGACCATGCCGCGCAGACGCCGGGACGGATCGCGGTGGCACCTGTGGCTCCCGGGGAATCTGCGGCAGCCGGGGATGCCCCGCCACCTATACCGCAGGCTTGGGCGACGGCGGCGAGCGCAGCGCCTTGAAGCGCACGCTGAAACGCGCACCCGGCGGCTGCTGGCCAGGATGCGCATCTTCCAGCACCACCTGGGCGCCATGCTGGCGCGCGATCTCCAGCACGATGGGCAGGCCCAGGCCCGAGCCATCGGCCTCCGAGCCCAGGACCCGGTAGAACGGCTGGAACACCAGCTCGCGCTCGGCCTCGGGCACGCCGGGCCCCGAATCCTCCACCTGCAGCAACAGGACCTGACCGAAGGGATCGGCCAGCACGCGCACCGTGACCATGCCGGGCCGGCTGCTGCTGGAAGGGGTGTAGTTGATGGCGTTGTCCACGAGATTGCGCACCAGCTCCGTCAGCAGCGTGGCGTTGCCTTGCAGCCAGACGCCCGTGGCCGATGACTCGGCGCCGTCGTATCCCAGGTCCACATGCTTGTCCATGGCGCGCGGCAGGCAGTCGCGCACCACGTCGGTGACGATGCGCACCAGGTTGCAGGGCTGCATGGCCAGGCCGCGGCCCACGCCGGCGCTCTCGGCGCGCGCCAGCGCCAGCAACTGGTTCACCGTGTGCGTGGCGCGGATGCTGGAGCGTGCAATCTGTGCCAGGGACTGCCGCAACTCCTCCGTGCTCACGCCCTCGCGCTGGGCCAGTTCGGCCTGCATGCGCAGCCCGGCCAGCGGTGTCTTGAGCTGGTGGGCCGCGTCGGCCAGGAAGCGCTTTTGCGTGGCCAGCGAATCACCGAGCCGACCCAGCAGGTCGTTGACCGAGTCCACCAGCGGCACGACTTCCAGCGGCACGTCCTTGTGGTTGATGGGCGAGAGGTCCTCGGGCCGGCGCGCGCGGATGCGCTCCTCCAGCCGGTGCAGCGGCTTGATGCCGCGCGCCAGCGCCAGCCACACCAGCAAGGCGGCCAGCGGCAGGATGACGAACTGGGGCAGCATCACGCCCTTGATGATTTCCGTGGCCAGCACGCTGCGCTTTTCGCGCGTCTCGGCCACCTGGACCAGGGCCTGGGGCTCGTCGGGCAGGGGCATGCGTACCCAGACATGGGCCACGCGCAGGTCAATGCCGCGAAACTCCGCATCGCGCAGTTGCACGGCCCCGCCGGTCGGTGCAGCGCCGGGCGATAGATCGCCGGATGGCGGATCGTGGGACTCGGGCGGCAGCGGCAGATCGCGCTCGCCGGCCAGGTACTCGCCCTTCACGCCCAACACCTGGAAATACACGGTGTCCGACTCGTCGGCGCGCAGGATCTCGCTGGCCGATTGCGGCAGGTTGAACAGCACCTTGCCCTGCTGCACCATCACCAGCTGCGCCAGCGCCTGGGCGTTGTACTCCAGCGCGCGATCGAACGGCTTGTTGGCCAGGCCCTGGGCCACCAGCCAGGTCAGCGCCAGGCTCACGGGCCACAGCAGCAGCAGCGGCGTGAGCATCCAGTCAAGGATCTCGCCGAACAGTGAGCGCTGTTCACGCTGGAAGATTTTCATCGGCGGGCAGCCCTCACGACGGGTTCACGGCCCCGTGGCATCCGCCACTATGCGCAGGCAAGCCAACCCGGGCCTGACAGCCGGGGCAGCTGCCTCAGGAAGCGATCTTCTCAAGGCAGTAGCCCAGGCCGCGCACGGTGGCGATGCGGATGGGGCCGCGCTCTATCTTCTTGCGCAGGCGGTGGATATAGACCTCGATGGCGTTGTTGCTGACCTCGTCGCCCCATTCGCACAGACGCTCGACCAACTGGTCCTTGCTGACCAGCCGCCCGGCCCGCTGCAGCAGCACTTCCAGCAGGCCCAGCTCGCGCGCCGACAGCTCGACCATCTTGCCGTCGATGGTGGCCACGCGGCCGGCCTGGTCGTAGACAAGGGGGCCATGCTTGATGGTGCTGCTGGCGCCACCCATGCCGCGCCGCGTGAGAGCGCGCACACGCGCCTCCAGCTCGGACAGCGCAAACGGCTTGGCCATGTAGTCGTCGGCGCCGTAGTCCAGCCCCTGCACGCGCTCTTCCACGCTGTCGGCCGCCGTGAGGATGAGCACCGGCAGCGCATCGCCCCGGCCGCGCAGCTTCTTGAGCACTTCCAGCCCGTGCATCTTGGGCAGGCCCAGGTCCAGGATGAGCAGGTCGAACTCGCTGCTGGTCATCAGCGCGGTATCGGCCTCGCTGCCGTTGGCCACATGGCTGACCACGGCGCCCGAGCCGCGCAGGCTGCGCAGCAGACCATCGGCTAGGACCTGGTCGTCTTCGGCAATCAGAATGCGCATGGGGTTGTCTCCTGAAATACAGACGCGCTCTGAATGTTGGAAATGCGCGCCTTTGATTCCTAGGATTCTAGGATGCGCCCCGCCCCACGGGCAGGGACCTTACCCGAGTGAGCCGCCGCCCGCATAGGCCTCCAGCCCCAGCGCCACCACGGTGGCGATGTCGTCGCCGACTTCCTCGCGGAACTCGGCCTCGGCCTGGGACACGGCGTCATGGAAGGCCTGCAGCCATGCCAGGCCCGCAGGCGTGAAGCGGATGCGGCGTGCGCGCGCATCGCGCTCGTCGCTTTCGCGCGTGACCAGGCCCCAGGCCTCGCACTGGGCCACCAGGTCGCCCATGGACTGCTTGGTCATGCCAGCGCGCTCGGCCAGGTCGGTGAGCCTGTCGCCAGCCAGCGACAGATGCCGCGTGATGTGGATGTGGGCCGCACCCACCTTGTCGCGCGCCGCAAGATTGGACAGCGCCAGCGGCACCTCCACATCGCGCGCCATGAGCTGCAGCACACGCGCGTCGAACCGCCGCATGGCATGGCCGAGCAGGCGGCCCAAGTGGGTCTGGCGCCAGGCGTCGGCGGGCGGCGTGACGGGGGAAAACTCACTCATGGATGCATTGTGGAGGCAAATCCAACAAGTCAGGAAAACTGACTAAAAACACCAACAAAACAAACCAACAAGCCCATAAACTACTGTTCAAGCATCCAGCCTGAATGCAAATACAGAGCTGAAACCCCAGCCAACCCAGGAGTCCGCATGAACACCGCCGTCACCACCGCCAACAGTGAAAAAGCCAAGGCCCTGCAGGCCGCACTCGCCCAGATCGAAAAGCAGTTCGGCAAGGGCACGATCATGCGCCTGGGTGAAGGCGAAGCCATCCAGGACATCCAGGTCGTCTCCACCGGCTCGCTGGGCCTGGACATCGCCCTGGGCGTTGGCGGCCTGCCCCGTGGCCGCGTGATCGAGATCTACGGCCCTGAATCCTCGGGCAAGACCACGCTGACGCTGCAGGTCATCGCCGAAATGCAAAAGCAGGGCGGCACCTGCGCCTTCATCGACGCCGAGCACGCACTGGACACCAGCTACGCCCAGAAGCTGGGCGTGAACCTCAACGAAGTGCTGATCAGCCAGCCCGATACCGGCGAGCAGGCCCTGGAAATCGTGGACAGCCTGGTGCGTTCGGGCGCCGTGGACATGATCGTCGTGGACTCGGTGGCCGCCCTCACACCCCGGGCCGAAATCGAAGGCGAGATGGGTGACCAGCTGCCCGGCCTGCAGGCCCGCCTGATGAGCCAGGCGCTGCGCAAGCTGACAGCCACCATCAAGAAGACCAACTGCATGGTCATCTTCATCAACCAGATCCGCATGAAGATCGGCGTGATGTTCGGCAGCCCCGAAACCACCACGGGCGGCAATGCGCTGAAGTTCTACGCCTCGGTCCGCCTGGACATCCGCCGCACCGGCACCATCAAGAAGGGCGACGAGGCCATCGGCAACGAGACCAAGGTCAAGGTCGTCAAGAACAAGGTCTCGCCTCCGTTCAAGACCGCCGAGTTCGACATCCTCTTCGGCGAGGGCATCTCGCGCGAAGGTGAAATCCTGGACATGGGCGTCAACGCCAAGATCCTCGACAAGTCGGGCGCCTGGTATGCCTACAACGGCGAGAAGATCGGCCAGGGCCGCGACAACGCCCGCGAATTCCTGCGCGAGAACAGCGGCCTGGCCGTGGAGATCGAGAACAAGGTGCGCGACAGCCTGGGCATCGCCCTGCTGCCCACGGCCGGTGGCGATGCTCCCGAAGCCAAGGCCGCCAAGGCGGGCAAGGCCAAGGCCGACAAGGACGGCGTGATCGAAGCCTGAGCGGCCTGACCCCTCACTGCAGGCGCCGCCGCGCCTGCACACACTGTGTTTGCCATCTTGGCGCAGGCTCACGTCTGCGCCTTTTTTATCGCCGGGACGCCCCAAGGCAAAAAAGCGGCCCCCTTGGGGGGCAGCGGACCTTGCGCAGCAAGGGGAGCGTGGGGGCCTTTTTTATTCGGGACGATTCAGGAGACATTGCCGCATGGGATTCGCCAAGTTGTCGCTCAAGGGTCGGGCGCTCAAGCTGCTGGGCCAGCGCGAACATTCACGGCTGGAGCTGGAACGCAAGCTCGCCCCCCATGTGGAGGAAGGCGAAGACCTGGGCGCCATGCTCGACGCGCTGGAGCAGCGCGGCTTCATCAGTGCCCAGCGCGTGGCCGAGTCCGTGCTGCACCGCAAGGCCGCGCGCTTTGGCACGGCACGCGTGGTGCAGGAGTTGCGCAACAAGGGGCTGGACGACGGACTGGTGCGCGCCGCCGCAGAGCAACTGCGCGCCACCGAACTGCAGCGCGCCCTTGCCGTATGGCGCCAGCGCTTCGGCGCACCACCGGCCACACCGCAGGAACGACTCAAGCAGATGCGCTTTCTGGCCGCCCGCGGTTTTGGTGGAGAAATTGCGAGCAAGGTGCTGCGGGGCCGCAGCGAAGACTGGGATGCAGGAGCAGAGGACGAAGGCTAGTCTGCGCGCCGGGTCGCACCCCAGCACACCAGCGACCCCACGGTCACCAGCACCACGCCCTGCCAGAAGCCCCAGCCCGGCTGCACCTGCAGCCAGGCACTGGCCAGCAAGGCAGAGAACACGGGCGTGAAGTACGAGGCGGCAGCCATCACGGCCAGATGCCCGTGCTGTATGCCGTGCTCCCAGCAGCTGTAGCCCAGGGCGGTGAGCCCGCCCACGGCCAGCAATTGAAGCACCACGGTGCCCGACCATTGCATGCCGCCTTCACCGCCCAGCCACAGCCATTTGATCCACAACGCCAGCGCGGTCCATATCAGGAAAAGGCCCACGGCATTGTGGCCACCGCCCCAGCGCCGCGCAGCCAGCGAATAGCAGGGCCACAGCAGGGCGGCGCCAAAAGCGAGTCCATACGCCAGCGGGTTGGACAGCATGTGGTCCGCCATGCCCCGCAGTTGCAGCGAGTCGCCGCCCAGTACGCGCGTCAGCCCCCACAGGCACAGCAGCACGCCGGGCCACAGCCACCAGCGCGCATGCTGCTGGCGCAGCAGCACGGCCAAAACGATGGTCAGGCTGGGCCACAGGTAATTGATCAGCCCCAGCTCCAGTGCCTGGGCGCGGTCCTGCGCCAGGCCAATCGCCAGCGACAGGCAGATCTCGTAGACCGCAAACAGCAGGCCGCAGCCCCAGAAATAGGCCGGATGCATGGCCCGCCACTGCGAGGGCCTGGGCAAGCCGCGCACGGCGGCCACGCACAGTGCGCTGACCGTGTAGAGCATGGCGGCACCGCCCACGGCGCCCAGCGGCTCGGCCACCGAGCGCATCAGGCCCACGGTGCAGCTCCAGCACACCACGGCCAGCAGTCCGATGGCGGTGGCCCGGCCAGCGGCCACGGGCGAGTTGTTCTGCACGGAAGACACGTCGATGGCTGCGCGCGGCAGATCAGTGCGGCTGCAGCAGCTGGCGCAGCGAGTGGTACAGCGCATCCGAGCCATGCGCGGTGTTGTCCGCATCGAACGAGAACTCGTTGCTGGACTGCGTGCCCGTCGCATCCTCGGGCCGGGCTTCCATGAAGAAGGACAGGAAGCGCGCACCCTGGCGGCGGTGCATGGTCAGCACTTTCTCCAGCCGCTGCGGCGACAGTGCCACCAGCGGATGGAACTCCGTCACGCCATAGGCCGTGTGGCCATAGCGGCGCAGCATCTGGCCGACCAGCGGGCCGTAGGTATCTTCGCCGTACAGGCTGACGCCCAGGGACAGTCCCGGCATGCGCTGCAGGCTGCGCTCCACGGCATAGCGGTTGGCATCCCAGCTCGGATTCGCATGGGGGTTGAGCTGGTGGGCAAAGCGAGGAACCCGGCCCAGGCAGCCGTGGCCGATGTGCTCGGAAAAGCCCTGGATGTAGTCGGCCACCTGCTGCTCGCGGAAATCGTTCCAGTCCGTGACCAGCGGGTTGTAGAACAGCGCCAGCCGGTCCTGCGGGCTGTCCACCCAGAATTCCACGCCGTCCGGCAGCTTGCCGAAGTCGGGCAAGGCCTCGGCGGCATGGGGCCTGGGCTCGCCCTGGTTGCGGTCCATCACGGCGATCTGGCGCGTGGCCAGCAGGCCCAGGCTGCGTCCACCGGCCTGCAGCACCACGTCGATGCGGTGCAGGCCCTCCCCCAGCGCCGGATAGCGGATGTCGGCACGCCAGCCCACATCGGGCGTGAGGAACCCGGGCTTGGCCTGAGCCACGTCCTGGCGGTGCATGTGCACGGGGGCGTGCGAGTAAGGATGCCCGTCCACGAAGACGGCCACGGCCAGCTGCTTTTGCAGCTTCGCATCGGGCGAGTGGACCCAGCCGGACACGGGCACGGTGCCGGCTGCATAGCTGTCGATGTGCTGGAAGAAGTTCTGCAGCGGCTCGCTGCGGATGTTGCGCGACGGCGGCTCGACCGCTTCGAAGCTGTCAAAGCCGGACTTCAGGTGGGCATTGAGCCGTGCGATGTCGCCATAGCGCTGGCGCAGGAATGCATGGAAGCCCGCCACGGAGGCCGGGCTGTAGTCGGTGACCGCATAGCCTTCGGCCGCGAACCCCATGCCGGCCTCGAATCCCGGGAACAGCTGGTGCGTCTCGCCCAGCACGGTGAGGGCGCGCAGCTGGTGCATGGCGGCATCGCCTGCGGCGCATATGCGCTCGGCCAGGGCATCGACGACCAGTTTGCGCACGCGCGTGACTTCGTTGTCCTGCCGCGCGACCGACCACGGGAAGATGCGCGCGCCCAGATAGCTGTCCAGCGGCAGCGGCCCCTTGGGGGTCCACGCAAGATTGGCGGGATCGGCGGCCAGGCGCTCCTCGGCCTTGGAGTGCACCTCGAAATGCGTGGCGAACAGATACAGCACCACGGGCCGGTGCGCCTGCGCCACCGTGCGCACCACGCGGTCCAGCGCCTCGCCCCGGACTTCCCAGGCCTGGCCATTCCACTGCACATAGCGCAGCAGCGGCACGCTGAGCGTATAGCCCAGGTCCAGTTCACCCTGGGGCCGGCCCAGGCGCTGCAGCGTGGCTTTCACCATTTCTGCGGCCGAGCCCTGCGGACCCAGGCAGCTGGCGGGTATCTGCTGAAATTCCTTGGGAAAATCCTCGCGCAGCCCGTCCTGCACCAGACAGGCCTCCATATTGCCCAGCAGCGGACTGAGCAGCAGGCGCGATGAAGACGGCAATGCCGGCCGCAGCTTCCAGGCAAACACAACGACCAGCAGGCACAGCACGGCCAGGGCCAGGACATGGCCCCAGACCGGACCGCGCCGGCCCGGCAAGGACGGGGGCGCGGGGGGCCTCACAGGCCCAGCATGATCTGCAGGTTCTGCACGGCGGCGCCGCTGGCGCCCTTGCCCAGGTTGTCCAGGCGGGCGATCAGCACGGCCTGGCGGTACTGCTCATTGGCGAACACGCGCAGCTCCAGCTTGTTGGTGTCCGTCAGCGTGTCGGCGGCCAGCTTCATGTCCTCGGTGGGCGGCAGCACCGACACCCATTGCTCCGGCGTGTTGGTGGCCGCGTAGTGGGAGGCCAGCGCATCGTGCAGGTCGGCCGCCTTGGGCGCGCCCGGCAGCAGGTCCAGATGCAGCGGCAGCTGCACCAGCATGCCCTGGCGGAAATTGCCCACGGCGGGAATGAACACCGGGCGGCGCGTCAGGCCGGTGTATTGCAGGATCTCGGGAATGTGCTTGTGCGTCAGGCCCAGCGCGTAGGCCTCGTAAGGCGCGGCCGTGCCGGCCTCATAGGCTTCGATCATGCTGCGGCCGCCGCCCGAATAGCCGGACACCGAGGGCAGGCTCAGGCCGTGGTCGGCAGGGATGAGGCCCGCGGCAACCAGCGGGTGCAGCAGCGCGATGGCTCCCGTCGCATAGCAGCCGGGGTTGGACACGCGCTTGGCAGTCTTGACCGCCTCAAGCTGGCCGGCACGCAGCTCCGGGAAGCCATACACCCAGTCGGGCGCCACACGGTGGGCCGTGGATGCATCGATGATCTTGATGGTGCGGCCGGTCTCGGCCTCGATGGAATCGACCATGGCCACGGTCTCGCGCGCGGCATCGTCATGCAGGCACAGGATGACCAAGTCCACGCCGGCGATCAGCGCACGCTTGGCGGCAGGATCCTTTCGCAGCTCGGGGGCAATGCTGACCAGCTCCACGCCGGACAGATCGACCAGACGCTCACGGATCTGCAGCCCTGTCGTGCCTGCTTCGCCATCGATAAAGACTTTTGCCATCGCTGTATTTCTCCTGCTGCGCGGCCCTCCTGGAGCCGCTGCGGCACCATTGCCGCGTTCCAGCTGCGGATTCTCACCGAAACCGGGTCCCCCTGCGCCCGTTGTCGCAAAACGGTTGGCGGTGGCGATCAAGGGCGCGCTGACATGCACCTGTTACAAACAGCGGGCAGCGCCATCTGCAGATCCTCTATAAGACAAAAGAGCTGTGGCGCCTGAAAGAAATGTCGGGAAACCGTCTTTTCCCTGACATATCAATGCATTGCACAGTTCCTGACATGCTGCTTGGCCCGCAGGAAATTGTGGATTCTGCGCATGGGGGCGTGTCGGATGGCGCAGTGCAGCATGGTACATTCGGCGATTGCCAGGTCACTCCGCCTTGAGGCAGCACCCCAGGGCTACCGGGTCAATCCCCCCCTATTTGTTTGAGAGAGACATCATGAAGATTCATGAATACCAAGGCAAGGACATCTTGCGTCAGTTTGGTGTGCCTGTACCTCGCGGTATCCCTGCGTTCACAGTGCAAGAGGCCGTCGAGGCCGCCCAGAAGCTCGGCGGCCCCGTGTGGGTCGTGAAGGCCCAGATCCACGCTGGTGGTCGCGGCAAGGGCGGCGGCGTGAAGGTCGCCAAGAGCATTGACGACGTCAAGGCACTGGCTGGCCAGATCCTGGGCATGCAGCTGGTCACGCACCAGACCGGCCCCGAAGGCCAGAAGGTCCGCCGCCTGTACATCGAAGACGGCGCCGACATCCAGAAGGAATACTACCTGTCGTGCGTGACCGATCGCGGCACGCAGAAGGTGGCCTTCATCGCTTCCAGCGAAGGCGGCATGGACATCGAGGAAGTGGCCCACTCCACTCCCGAGAAGATCATCACCATCTTCGTTGACCCCCTGGTCGGCCTGACCCAGGCCCAGGGCGAAGAACTGGCCAAGGGCATCGGCATGCCTGCCGACTCCACCGCCCAGTTCATCGACATCTGCCAGAAGCTCTACAAGTGCTACATGGACACGGATGCCTCGCTGGTCGAGATCAACCCGCTGAACCGTGACAGCAAGGGCAATGTGGTTGCCCTGGACGCGAAGTTCAACTTCGACGCCAACGCCCTGTTCCGCCTGCCCGAAATCGTGGCCCTGCGCGACCTGGACGAAGAAGATCCCGCTGAAGTCGAAGCCTCCAAGTTCGATCTGGCCTACATCTCGCTGGACGGCAACATCGGCTGCCTGGTCAACGGTGCAGGTCTGGCCATGGCCACCATGGACACCATCAAGCTGTTCGGCGGCGAGCCGGCCAACTTCCTGGACGTGGGCGGCGGCGCCACCCCCGAGAAGGTCACCGAAGCCTTCAAGATCATGCTCAAGAACCCCAAGGTCGAAGGCATTCTGGTCAACATTTTCGGCGGCATCATGAAGTGCGACACCATCGCCACCGGCGTGATCACTGCCTGCAAGGCCGTGAACCTGCAAGTGCCCCTGGTCGTGCGCATGAAGGGCACGAACGAAGAACTGGGCAAGAAGATGCTGGCCGAGTCCGGCCTGCCCATCATCAGCGCCGACACGATGGCCGAAGCGGCCACCAAGATCGTCGAAGCCGTCAAGTAAGCAGGCCCGGAGAAAACACCATGTCGATCTACATCAACAAAGACACCAAGGTCATCACCCAAGGCATCACGGGCAAGACGGGCCAGTTCCACACTGAAAAGTGCATTGAATACGCGAACGGCAAGAACTGCTTCGTGGCCGGTGTGAACCCCAAGAAGGCCGGCGAAAAGATCTTCGACGTGCCAATCTACGCCTCCGTCAAGGAAGCCGCGCAAGGCACGGGCGCCACGGTCTCCGTGATCTACGTTCCCCCCGCAGGCGCTGCCGCCGCGATCTGGGAAGCCGTGGAAGCCGACCTGGACCTGGCCATCTGCATCACCGAAGGCATCCCCGTCCGTGACATGCTGGAAGTGCGCAACAAGATGCGCGCCAAGGAAGCCGCAGGCGGCAAGCGCACCCTGCTGCTGGGCCCCAACTGCCCCGGCCTGATCACGCCCGACGAGATCAAGATCGGCATCATGCCCGGCCACATCCACAAGAAGGGCCGCATCGGCGTGGTCAGCCGCTCCGGCACGCTGACCTATGAAGCCGTGGCACAGCTGACCGAACTGGGCATTGGCCAGTCGTCGGCCGTGGGCATCGGCGGTGACCCGATCAACGGTCTCAAGCACATCGACGTGATGAAGGCCTTCAACGACGATCCCGACACCGACGCCGTCATCATGATCGGCGAAATCGGCGGTCCCGACGAAGCCGAAGCTGCCCGCTGGTGCAAGGACAACATGAAGAAGCCGATCGTCGGCTTCATCGCTGGTGTCACCGCCCCTCCCGGCAAGCGCATGGGCCACGCCGGCGCGCTGATCTCCGGCGGTGCCGACACGGCCGACGCCAAGCTGGCCATCATGGAAGAGTGCGGTTTCGTCATCACCCGCAATCCTTCCGAAATGGGTCGCCTGCTCAAGGGCCTGATCTAAGCGGCACCGGTTCTGCGCGACATCCTGGGGTTCGCCCCAGGAGAAAATTACGCAGAATTACGAATCGGTAAGGCGGCAAGTCCGCCCTACACTGACAACTCCAAAAAAGAAAAAGCGCCAGAGGCCACCGCCCTGGCGCTTTTCAACTCATAACAGTGGAGAAACCATGGAATACCTGCAAAGCGCCGATTTCTGGATCGGCCTGTTGAAGATCGTCTGGATCAACATCATTCTGTCTGGCGACAACGCAGTCGTCATCGCCCTCGCAGCACGCTCGCTGCCCCCCGCACAGCAAAAGAAAGCCGTCATGTTCGGCTCCGGCGCCGCCGTGGTGCTGCGGATCATCCTGACCGTGGTCGCGGCCAAGCTGCTGGAGCTGTCGTTCCTGCAGATCGTGGGCGGCTGCCTGCTGCTGTGGATCGGCTTGCAACTGCTGACCGGCGAAGAAGATGATGAAGGCGAATCCAAAGGACACGGCAGCATGATGGTCGCCATCCGCACCATCCTGATCGCCGACCTGGTGATGAGCCTGGACAACGTGATCGCCGTGGCCGCCACGGCGCAAGGCAACATGGTCCTGCTGATCCTGGGCCTGGCCATCAGCATCCCGCTGGTGATCTTCGGCTCCACGCTGATGATCAAGCTCATGGAGCGCTTCCCCGTCATCATCACGCTGGGCGCTGCCCTGATCGGCTGGGTCGGCGGAGAAACCATCGTCAACGACCGCCTGCTGCACGACTACGCCATCAGCCATCCCTGGCTGCACTACGTGGCGGCTGCCGCCGGTGCCGTGCTGGTCGTCGGCATTGGCAAGCTCCTGCAGTCGCGCTCCGGCGCCAAGCACGCGGCACAGGCCTGATACCGCCGCAGGCGGCCCCTCGCCACCTCCACAACGCACTGCCTCGGCAGTGCGTTTTTGCTTTGTGAGGGTCCATTCTTGATGTGGCGTCAAGCTGACGAGCCGCTGCGCCGGCCCATTCTTGGCACTTGGGGGCACTGTTTTCAATTACGCTGTGCACCGGCTTCACCATTGCATCTGCACACAGGGACTGATGGCAACACCGCCGCGCCCGCCCTTCGCCACCATGCCCAGCGCACCCAAGACCCCGGACCAGCCCTGCCGACAGGCAGTCCCTGCGCAACACTGCGCCATGGTTGCGCGCACCGATGTGGGCCGGCGCCGTGACAACAACGAGGATGCGGTCACCATCCACCCCAGCGCCCAGCCCTGGCCCATTGCGGTGCTGGCCGATGGCATGGGCGGCTACAACGCCGGCGAAGTCGCCAGCGCCATGGCCATCAGCCTGGTCTCCGTGGCTCTGCAAAGCGTAGCCACCGAGGCGCCTGCAGCCAACACTCCACAAGCCCGCAAGGAATTGCAGCAGTCACTGGCCAATGCCTTGAACCTGGCCAACGCCGCCATTCTTACGGCTGCCCGGGAAACACCGGGCTGCCGCGGCATGGGCACCACCATCATTGCCGCAGCCCTGCTGCCAGGTCTGCTGATGCTCGCCCACCTTGGCGACTCGCGGGCCTACGGCTGGCGCGAGGGTCAACTGCTGCGCCTGACCCGGGACCACACCTGGCTACAGGAAGAAATCGACGCAGGCCGCATCCAGGACCACGAAGCCCGGCAATCCGGCCTGGGCCACCTGCTCACCCAGGCCCTGGGCGTCACGCCGGACGTCACGCCCGATTTCAATGAATGGCCGCTGCAACCCGGCGACCGCATCCTGCTGTGCTCCGACGGCCTCACCGACATGCTCGATGACCAAGCCATCGCCGCCCTGTTCACCCAATCCAGCCCGCTGCCCGTCTTGCTGACCTCGCTGCTCGCCGCCGCCAATGAAGCCGGCGGAAACGACAACATCAGCGCGGCGCTGATCGAGATACAGGCCAGCCCGTCCCCGACAGCCAGCACTTCCCTCGATTGAGCCTCTCACAGCGATCGACGGCAGATCCCAACCGATGGACGCGCTTGCCTGCACCGCACTCGCAGGTTCCAATTGTTAAAAATGATTGCAAATTCAACAATCAGGAAAAGACGATCCATAGTCTGTATCAAATACCATGGCAGACCTCGGCGCACGCAGGCCGCAGACATAATATTTAGATACACCCCAGCTCCGGATCGCCCAGTGGATGGTGCAAGCCGGGCATAACAAAGGAACTTTGAGCATGCCGACCCTGGTCATCTCCATCGACGGCGCCGTCATCAAGGAAGTGCAGCTGGCCAAGGAGCGCACCACGCTGGGACGCCGCCCCTACAACGATATCGTGATCGACAACCTCGCCGTCAGCGGCGAGCACGCCGTTCTCAGCATCGTCGACGGCACCGTCATCATCGAAGACCTGCGCAGCACCAACGGCACCTATGTCAACGGCCAGCCCATACTGCGCCAGACCCTGAACCACGGCGACCTGCTGGACATCGGCAAGTACAAGATCCGCTTCGTGCAACAGCAGGTCAGCGCCTCCTCGCGCTCGGCACTGGCGGCCATTGCCGCAGCAGTGGAGGCAACCCGCCCAGCCCCCTTGGCGGAAGACCTGCCATCGCAGTTCAGCACCCAGACCCCCTCAGGCTTCGACCACACCCTGCCGCCTTCGATGGCCGGCCTGGCCACACGCCAGGCTGCCATCCGCATGCTCAACGGCAACGCCGCCGGCCGCGAAGTACCACTGGTCAAAGTCGTCACCACGCTGGGCAAGCCCGGTGTAGCCGTCGCCTCCATCACCCAGAAGCACCACGGCTTCGTGCTGGCCCAGCTGGAAGGCGACTCCCCCAGCCTCAAGCTCAACGGCCAGGAAATCGGCCGCCGTGCCATGCCGCTGCAGCACGGCGACACGGTGGAGCTGGCAGGTACGCAGATGCAGTTCCTGGTGGCGTGAGGGACCCTCTTGATCCACTGACAAGGTTCGCTGTTGCTTCGTTGGCAAGCGCACCATCCTTGACAAAAATGTCACGCAAAATTGGATCGATTTGTCAGAGAATGTCGACCAGCCGTGTAATTTGCAACCAAACAATACACATGCGCGAACCTTGGCCTCAAGGCGCGACTGGCACGGCTCTTGCTCTACAGAGTATGCAATCAACCCCCCTATGAGGAGAAGTTCATGAAGCGTTCCATCCAGCAAGGTTTTACCTTGATCGAATTGATGATCGTTGTGGCGATCATCGGTATTTTGGCAGCCGTTGCGCTGCCGGCTTATCAGGATTACACAGTCCGCGCCAAGATTTCTGAAGCAGTAATTGCCGGCTCTTCGGTGAAATCCATGATGAGCGAGGCCTTTCAGACTGATAGTACTGGCGGCCTGACCGCCGCCGCTGTGGCATTCAATAACAAGCCGCAGAACGAGAAAACTTCCAAGTATGTCAAAAATATCACCGTAACAACCGCCAGCCCTTGGGACATCAAGGTGTACGTGGCAGCTAGCGCTGGCAACGGCATTCCTACTGGAGTGGATGGAAAGTTCATCACCTTTACTCCCAATGTCCAAAGCTCTGCCCCGACGGCATCCTCCATGGGTGCAATTGACTGGGCGTGCGCCTCTGCTACCAAGGTGAGCGCAGGAAATCGCGGTCTGAGTTCTGCAGTTGTTGGCGATTTGCCGGAGAAGTATGCTCCGTCTGAGTGCCGCTAATAATCTCTAGAAAAAATACCCGCCTTTACGGCGGGTATTTTTATTATTGGATCTATATGCAGACAAATCTCAGAAAGAAAATCCTTGTCGCTTATCCCATTCTTTTGTGCACTCTATTAATATATGCATATTACCCTAGCATTACCAAGCTTGATTACGTTTGGGATGATTTGCAGTTATTCATATTTAATCCGTATTTAAGAGATCCCGAGCTCATTTGGCAAGGAATATTCCGCCCAATACTCGAAGGGACAACCTATTTCAGACCTCTCCCTCTTCTCACTTTCTGCATAGAATTCTTGACTCAGAATAATGCAAATCCAACAGTATCACATTTAGTAAATTTATTAATCCATTTGGCTAACACAGCTTTGCTGTGTGCAATTCTGTTCGTTTATTCAAAAAAATCGAATAATAAGCTAATTATCATTATTACAGGAAGCATTATATATAGCTTGCACCCTGTATTGGTAGAGCCAGTAGCATGGGCCGCAGGACGCTTTGACCTTCTTGTAACAACATTTAGCCTGGCAGCAGTGTACAGCTTCCTTAGGTATACAGGTTGGACTCAAGCTTTTCTTACTTCTTTATTCTTCTTCTTTGCTCTACTTTGCAAGGAAATGGCCATTACATTACCCATAGCCATTTTCCTGCTCAAATTTTCCCAGGATAGAGATTCTTTTTATTATTCAGTTAAAAAGATTTTCAGGCCTGATGGAATCCCATTATGGGGCAGCCTGACTATATCTCTGGCCGCATATATGGCGATTCGTATGCACTACATGCCCGAGATATTGCATACTGATGAAAATCTGGCCAGAAAATTTTACGATATACCACACCACATTTCTTACGTGGGGTGGGCTTTTATCTTCTATTTTAAAATGGTGTTCTGGCCATTCTCCAGCTTAAACCCTCAACATCCGCTGGATCCATTGGATATGACAAAGCTGGATGTCATTCTAGGATGTTTGGCGTGCGTCGGGCTAATATTGCTTACGACCATCAGCCTTCGATTCAAAGCAAGAAGTCTGATACTTCTCTTATGCTTTGCCATCTCTTTACTCCCAGTCTCTCACATCGTACCATTAACCATTGGCGGCAATATTGGTCATGAAAGGTTTTTAGCATATCCACTAGCTTGGTTCTCCATATTTCTTGCTCAATTAATTTATTCAATATTCCTCTGGGGGAATAAAAAATCGAAAAAAGTGACAGCGTTTACTTTTGCCGCATTTATTTTCTGCTGGACAATATACTCATCTGCCGTCATTAAAATAACCACACCACTATGGCAGAGCGACCTAAGCTTGTGGTCATGGGTTTTGAAAGTTAATCCAGAACTGCCATATGCAGCACTAAACTACAGCATTGCTGCAATCCGAGAGGGCGACTATGAGTCGGCGGAAAACATGCTGGCAAAAAACGAAAGCATTCAATACAGCCCCAAAGATGCCATATTTGTACTCTTAACCAAGGCAGATCTCCAGATAAGAAAAGGCAACGCAGAAATCGGAACCAAATTACTAGAGGAATATCTACTGCAGCAAGGAATAAAATCTGCATCAGATTACTCAATAGATGAAAAAAGCAAGGATTCTTCAAAAATGAAGGGACTCTATGCAATATTGGCAAGAGGATACATTTATCAAGAAGAATTTTCTAAAGCAGAAATGGTGAGTGATATGTTGATCCTATCTGATCCGCACAACGCCTCTTCACTACTATTTTCCTCTTATGCTAAGTATGGGATGGACAAATGGTCGGAAGGCGAGCACCTTTACAAAGAATCAACCAGATACTTTGTACCGGCGGGAGTAGAGGAGGCAGCAAAATCTAGATCTATATTTTTATCCAACCTCTGCAAGAATCATGAAAATTCTACGCCACGAGTCTGTAGTCAATTTAGAGTTGACAACTCCATCAATTCAAAAAACGCCTACAGGTGATGACTACCGCCAATTGCCGCATGTGGAATGATGGGATAGCCTCTAAGCGCCATCCATCTTTGGCTCGAGCCATTCTGCAAAAGTTGATGACTCCCTGCGACAGAACCCGGGGCCAAGCCATGTTGATTGCCCTGCAAAAGAACGCCCGCCCCGCGGCCGTGCACGCTAAGATGCCGACAATAAAGAGACCGCTATCAGCGTACGGGCACCGCGCCCACCGAGCAGACGGACACAATTGGGAGAATGCTTGAGGTCTTCGGGGGGCCGCTCCCATAGGCTGGAGAGCGTACTCAAGAAAGTACAAGAGGCCATGGTGAGCCCCCTGCTTCTTCCTTTGGATGAAGGATGACCTGCCGCCGGCTGTAACACCCGAGGTCCTCTCAGTACTGAAGTATTTCCTGCTGGAGCTTGGATCGCTGCCTGAATCACCACGAAGGAAGTACACCTGAACACCTCAAGCCCTACAAATCTACTAACAAGGCTGTCAGAGCTACAAGCCTAGCCATGTGTACTTGAACGTGATTTACAACCACATGCTGATCGGCTCATCCAGTCACGAAAGACATAACTCGGCCGTTTTCGATTGACAAAGCTTCAACCCAATCGGACTACTTGAAGAAATCCGCAAGAAAGCAAGTTCCTGGCAAAACTATATCTTGCAAATTCCACTCCGAAGGACCGCGAATTACATCCATGGCTTGCAATTTGTTGATGGCAAACTAAACAGAAAATCACTCGACACAAACTGAGCATCAAATATTTATTTTATTAAAAATAAAATCAGGCATCTTTTCAATCACCCACATGATCAACCTCCACTTGCGAGGCGTATAGATCACAGCGCGCCCATGGTGTATGCCATTTACAATATCCTTGGCCACATCCCCGACAGGTGCCAGCCGAGGGCCCTTACCTTTCATGCTTTCCGTCATGGGGGTATCTGTAGGGCCCGGCTTGATGAGTACGATTTTCAGCGCCTTCCCGACAAATCGGTGGCGTAGCCCTTGGGCATATCGATCAACCAGACCCTTTGCTGCGCCATAAACATAGTTTGATCTGCGCCCTCTATCACCTGCAACAGAGCCGATCAGGGCAATAGCTCCATGAGCTTGCCTCTCCATGTACTTTGCAAAGGCCTCCGCAAAGAGCACAGGAGATATCGCATTGATTTCCAGGGTCCTCTCGCAAAGCACCAGATCCTCTTGGCAATCGCGCTGCAACGGCAATGCACCATGCGCAATCAACAAGATATCGACATCACCCTGATCCATTACTTTTCTTGCAACCTCAACAATGCTCGCAACATCGGTGAAATTCGCCTGCTCAATCACAATGTGGGCGCCGGAGTTCCTTACTTTGAAATCGGCCGCAATAATCTCAAGACGCTGCTGCTCCCGACCAATCAGTACGAGATCAACTTCAGAACCCTGAAGCCATAATCTGGCACAGTGCTGTGCAATGGCTGAGGTAGCACCGACAATTACGATTCTCTTTCTATTAGACAATTCAACCTCCCATCAGTCTGCGCGAGAGAACGGAACTTATGCCTGGATCTCGATATTTCAAAAATTCCTGGAGACGCGGGTATCCAGCCTCGAAAAGTTCACGGGGCATACGTGAATCCTTTGCCATATAGATACGGCCACCAGCCTCTCTGACAATGTGATCAAGCCGTGTGAAAAGATCGGCAGTACGCTTTCCTTGATCTGGAAAGTCCAATGCCAGAGTTGCTCCCTCACGCGGAAAACTCATCATACCTACAGCCTCTCTCTTGGTGAATGTTTTCAGCACCGCCAGAAACGATCCTCCACCAAAGGCCGTGACCTCCCTGAGCATAGCCTTGACTGAATCAAGCGCGACACTTCTGGGCACTACGCTTTGGTACTGAAAAAATCCACTCCGTCCATATATTCTGTTCCATTCCAGCAGGTTATCCAGCGGATAGAGGAATGGCTCATAGTGAACTACGTTACGACCAGCACGGATTTTCTTCAGATGGTAGTAAAGGTTGTTGAACAACCTTAAAGAGCATTGATTGACCAGGGAAATTGGCGGCGTAACAGGTATTTTTATGCTGCGGGCCGCGTACTGTGTCTGATGAGATAACGGGGAATTCTGGAAGTTACCTCTCATGAACAAGCCTCTTCCTTGCACGCCAGACAAACAATCAATCCATGAAACCGTATGCTCCCAATGATCCTCAGAATCATCTGCGATACAGAAAAATTCATCCAGATGAGAATATGGAATTGTTTCAGCATCCACCCAGGGACCAGGTATGCGATGCAGCTGTATTTCCACCTGAGTGATCAGTCCTGTAAGACCCATGCCACCAACCGTTGCAGCAAACCACTCCTTTCTTTCGAATGGTCCACAGTGGATGATTTCGCCATCGGTGCGAAGCAGCGTCATGGATAGTACATGATCACCAAAACTCCCATGTACATGATGATTCTTGCCATGGACATCATTGGCTACCGCACCGCCTACGGTCACCATCTGCGTTCCCGGTGTGACTGCCAGCATCCATCCGCGTGGAACCATCAGCCTTTGAATATCACGCAAGAGAACACCGGCCTCACAGATCAAACGGCCGCGTTCCTCATCAAAAGCGATGAAATGATCCATTTTTTCCGTATTCCAAAGCGTTCCTCCAGAATTCAGACAAACATCGCCATAACTGCGCCCCATACCATAAGCCAGACCGGGAAACGGGCTATTCAGCACTGCGCCCCTCGCATGTTCCGCATTGTGTAGCTCCACCACATGGTGTGGAGATGCACTCAAACGCCCCCAGGAAGATACGGATTTCATAAAGCGTCCGAACGAAAAACAAATCTCTTGTCCAAATGGTATTTGACGAGATAGCCGATTGCCAATCCAACACACCCACCTAGATAGCGCATTTCCTTTGTCTCGAAGACTGCGTGAAATCCCAGCTCGGATGCCCAAAACAGGATGGTGGTAATCAATCCCATCCCGATGTAGAGCAGAAATACCTGGGCATCATGGACCACATCCTTCGGTCGAAATCGGAAAATGTAGTGCTTGTCAAGAAAATATTTGACCAAAAGCCCAACGCCTGTTCCGCCGATGATGGAAACCCACACATGGAATACACCATCATAGATTTGAATAATAATATCCTGGGCGCCAATGTTCGCCACAGTGGCTACTAGTGCGAAAATGCCGTAGCTAAGCGCCAGCTTGGTTGAGGAACGCATTGAACATATTACCGGCATTTGAAATGATCCATGATACCGTAGCATCCCGCTCGCCTCAGGCCCAACTGCTCGGACTGTTGAGACTGATGAGGCCCAAGCAGTGGATCAAGAACAGTTTTGTACTGGCCCCGCTGGTCTTCGTTGGAAAATTTCTGGAACCATACGCCCTCCTCAGTACGCTGCTTGCGGCAGCACTGTTCTGTCTGGCATCTTCCGCCACCTACATCATCAACGACATCCATGACATCGAGCGTGATCGCCTTCACCCCTCGAAGTCGAAAACGCGCCCCTTGGCAGCTGGCATCGTGTCCGTACGCATGGCCCTGATGTTGCTTGCCGCCCTTTATGCAGCGCTGCTCTATGGCCTGATCGTTGTACCGAAAGTTGGCTTGGTCATCGCTTCGTACTTGATTCTCAATCTGGCCTACACCTTCGCTCTCAAGCATCAGCCGGTAGTAGACATCTTCACCATTGCCATCGGTTTCGTGCTAAGGGTGTATGCAGGAGCCATGGCACTCGACGTACCTGTATCTTCCTGGATGTTCATCACGACCCTGTGCTTGGCCCTCTACCTGGCTGCCGTCAAACGGCGGCAGGAATTGAGCCACAGCGGCAGCAAGGGCCGGCAGGTTCTGGAGAAGTACTCTGTTGCCCTGGTCGACCGCTACGCAGAGATGTCAGCCACTGGGGCACTACTGTTCTACAGCATGTTTGTCATGTCAGAGAGACCTGAGCTCGTGATCACCATCCCGCTCGTGCTGTTTGGACTGTTCCGTTACTGGTTTGTGGTGGAGGCGCTGAACGGGGGCGAGTCTCCCACCGATGCACTGCTGGTTGACTGGCAACTGCTGCTGACTGTCTTGGTATGGGTCTTTGCGTGTGGATGGGCCCTTTGGCCTACGGCCGGCCTGTCATGAACTACGCCTACGTGCTAACCCCATTTCTCGCCTGGCTGGTGGCCGGTTCCATGAAGTTCATGATCAACAGCATCAAGGCTCGGCGACTCGCGTTCAGTCTCATCGGTTACGGTGGGCTTCCTAGCAACCATAGCGCCATCGTGAGCAGCATGGCGGCCCTGATCGCCCTGAAGGAAGGCCTTGATCACCCAGCTTTCGGCGTAGCCTTCACGCTTGCTTGCATTGTCGTTCTGGATGCCAACAGTTTGCGCCGCCAGGTTGGCAATCATGCGCAGACTATCAACAGACTTGCTGCAAAAGATGCCTCCCACAGGCCCCTGCGGGAGCGTATGGGTCACACGCGGCTAGAGATTTCAGCGGGCATCCTGGTCGGGATAGTCATTGCAATTGCTGTAAAGAAATTGCTGGGTTGAGGTTTCAAAGCTGTTCACTGATCAGGGGCGTATGCAATAAAGCTCCCCGTCTTGCCTCCGTGCTTCTCCAGCACCCTGATTCCCTCCATCACCATGCCCTTGTCCACCGCCTTGCACATGTCATAGACCGTGAGCAAGGCCACCTGCACGGCTGTAAGCGCCTCCATCTCCACCCCGGTCGGACCAACGGTCTCGACGGTGGCAAGGCAGCGGACGGACGACGTTTCGGGCAACAGTTCGAAATCCACTGCCACCCGCGTCAACGCCAGCGGATGGCACAGAGGAATGAGGTCACTGGTCTTCTTGGCAGCCATGATGCCGGCGATGCGCGCAATGCCCAGTACGTCACCCTTCTTGGCGGTGCCGCTCTGGATGATGGCCAGGGTGGCGGGCTGCATGGTGATGCGGCCTTCGGCGACCGCGATGCGGTGGGTTGCCGGCTTGGCGCCGACGTCGACCATGTGGGCCTGGCCCTGCGCGTCGAAATGGGTGAGGGAAGACATGGCAACTCCAAAAAATGCACGGGCCGGTCTACGGCAGTCCTGACACACTGGTCAGTCCTGCCGTGAACGTTCGGCGAACCGAGGCATCATAGTGGGGTGTTTCACCGCCCCGTGCCGATGCACGGGCCCGGCCCCTTGGTTCTTACCTGCCCATGCGCCCATCACGCCTGAAGACACGTATCGCCGTCGGCCTGCAGTTGCTGGCGGCCTCTCTCACCATCGCAACGCATGCCCCCGCACAGGCCCAGTTGCGCCTGCCCACGCTGGGCGACGGCGCGGCCACGACGACCAGTGACGAGCGGCGGTTGGGTGACCGCATCATCCGCTCGCTGTACCGCGATCCGGACTACATCGACGATGCGGTGCTGCAGGAATATGTGGAAGGCATCTGGCAGCATCTGGTCGATGCGGCACGCACGCGCGGCGAGCTTTCGGATGAGCTGGAAGAGCGCTTTGCCTGGGAGATCCTGCTGGGGCGCGACCGATCGGTCAATGCTTTTGCGCTGCCCGGCGGCTATCTGGGGGTGCACCTTGGCCTGATCGGCGTGGTGAGCACACGCGACGAGCTGGCATCGGTGCTGGCACACGAGCTGAGTCACGTCACCCAGCGCCATATCGCGCGACTCATTGCGCAGCAGGGCAAGCAGACGCCGTTGATGATCGGCTCGATGATTCTGGGCGCCCTGGCCGCCAGCCGCAGCCCCGATGCCGCCATGGCCATGATGATGGGCGGCCAGGCGCTGGCCGTGCAGAACCAGTTGAATTTTTCGCGCGACATGGAGCGCGAGGCCGACCGCATGGGCTACGGGCTGATGGCGCCTGCAGGGTTCGCGCCGCAGGGCTTTGTGACCATGTTCGACAAGCTGCAGCAGGCGAACCGCCTGAATGACAACGGCAGCTGGCCCTATCTGCGCAGCCATCCGCTGACCACGGAACGCATGGCCGACATGCATTCGCGCCTGCCGCGTGGCGTTGCGCCTGCGCCTGCGCCATCCCTGGAGCACGTGATGATGGCCGCACGGGCCCGCGTGCTGTCGCGCCCCGGCGTGGATGTGCTGCGCCAGTGGGCCGAGCAGCCGCGCTCCACCAGCTTTGGCAGCCAAACCCAAACCCAGCAGGTGGCGCAGCTATATGCCGCCACGCTGAGCGCCGTGCAATTGCGTGATTGGGCCGAAGCGCGGGAAATGTCCGGGCGGCTTCAAGTGGCAACCGCCGCAGATGCCGGCGCCCAGCGGCAGGCCAGGCTGCTGCAGGCCGAACTGGAGCTGACGGCCGGCAAGCCCGGCGCCGCGTTGCAGGCGTTGCCACCGCTCTACCTGCCGGCAGCTGCGCCTGCCCAGGCCAATCCCACGGAATCCATCCCCGCCAAGACAACGGAGAGCGGCCCCAGCCTGGCCACCGTCAATGTGGTCGAAAACCGCGCCGTGCGCAGGCCGGAATTGCTGATGCGCACACAGATCCTGCTGCGCGAGCAAGGCGCCGCCAGCATGGCGGGCCCGCTGCAGACCTGGGTGACGGACCACCCGCGTGATGCCAGCGCCTGGCAGTTGCTGGCCCAGGTGCAGCGCGCCCAGGGCCAGGAGTTGCGCGCGCTGCGTGCCGAGGCCGAGGCCCAGGTCGCGCACTACGACTACGCGGCGGCAGTGGACCGTTTCAAGGCCGCGCAGGACCTGGCCCGCAAGGGCGGGCCCAAGGTGGATTTCATCGAAGCCTCCATCGTGGACACGCGGCTGCGTGCCGTGGAGGAGCTGCTAAGGGAACAGGCGCGCGAGAAGTGATTCGATGGCCAGGCCCAGCAGCGAGTAGATGAGCGCGCCCAGCATGGCCGCCCAGAAGCCCGCGACGTGAAAGCCGCTGAGCAGGCCCGAGGCTGCCCAGAACATCAGTCCGTTGACCACGAAGAGAAACAGCCCGACCGTCACGATGGTCACGGGCAGCGTCAGCACCACGAGGATGGGGCGCAGCACCGCATTGAGCAGGCCGATGACCAGCGCCGCGATCATGGCCGAGCTGAAGCTGTTGACCTGCACGCCACCGTAAAGATAGGCCACGACCAGCAGGGCACCGGCGCTGAGCAGCCATTTGATCAGGATTTTCATGCGGGCAGCATAGCAGCAGCCGGCAGATCCAGGTTGAGGCGGCGCACTGGAAACCGTGGAGCGGAGAACCCCATGAAAAACGGCATCCCGGTTTCCGGGATGCCGCGTCCTGAAAGCGATCGCCTGACCAGAGCGGCCAGGCAGATGCCAGCCGCTAGATCATCGCTTCCTCGAACACCAGGCCCATCAGCGCGCCGATGGCCGCCAGCGTTCCCGGAAGATTCCAGCGCCGGCCCAACGGGGCGGCAGGCGCCACGGCGGGAGCCGTGGCTTCCTGCTTGGGGCGGCGTGCATCGACGATCTGGGCCGTGCCGTGCTCCTGCTGTAGCTGGGCCACCAGTTCGGCCAGCGGGCCCTTGGCCAGCACCGGCGTGATCCTGCCAGCGCTGTCACCGAACACCGGCAGCAATTGGGCGAACAGCTTGTCCGCCCACTTGCCGCGCCAGCTTTCGCGCGCGCTGTGGCTCACCCATTTGCTGACCCGGTGGGTAATGCGCGGCGCGCAGGCCACCAGCAGCCAGTGCGAAGCCTGGGCCTGCGGCGAGGCGGCCAGGGCCTGTACCAGAGGCAGAGCGTAGGAAGCGTCATCCACGTAGACGATGATGGGGTTCAAAGCAAGTCCTTGTCGAACTGGGTTTGCGGGAGTGGGAGAGGCAGGCGGCCGGGGCCGCCCTTGCCATGGATTGTCGCGAATCGGCGCGGGCGGCCCATCGGGCCAACCCGGCGCCCACCTCAACTTTTCAGCGGATCAGGCTCCGTGGGCACCGGCCTTGGGAGCAGGACGGCGCGAAGCGATGTACTTGCCCAGGGCCAGCACCAGCAGGGCTCCGAACACGCTGGCACCGTACTTGAGCATGTCGGTCTGGGGCAGCTTGACCATCCAGTCCCACTTCTCCGTATTGGCGAAGACGGGGTCGGTGACCAGCATGCCGCCGGCAATCCAGCCCAGCAGCATGCCGCCGGCCACGATGATGATGGGGAAGCGCTCCATCAGCTTGATCACGAGCTGCGAGCCCCAGACGATGATGGGGATGGAGATCAACAGGCCCAGCACGACCAGCAGCATCTGGTGCTCGCCCGAGCTCTGGGCAGCGCCGGCGATGGCGATCACGTTGTCCACGCTCATCACCAGGTCGGCAACGATGATGGTCTTGATGGCGGCCAGCAGCTTGTCGCTGCCCTGGATGTTGTCGTGGCCGTCTTCATCAGGAGCAATCAGCTTGATGCCGATCCACACCAGCAGCAGTGCGCCGACGAACTTCAGGAAGGGCAGCGCCAGCAATGTCATCGCGAAGGCGATCAGGATGACGCGCAGGATGATGGCACCCGCCGTGCCCCAGATGATGCCCTTCTTGCGTTGCTCGGGCGGCAGCTTGCGGCAGGCCAGCGCGATCACGACCGCGTTGTCGCCGCCCAGCAGGATGTCGATGATGATGATTTGGCCCAGGGCCACCCAGAACGGGGCGTGAGTCAGAAAGTCCAAGTCCATAAGGTCCTCGCTGTTGAGTAAGGCCGGCGAGAACTCCTCCCTCCTGGAGAAACACCCACCGGCACAGAAAGACCGATGCAACGCCGCAGCGCCTACCCGGGCAAGGACATGCCTGGCTCAGGGGAGAACACATTGATCGACCGTCATCAGGTCCATCAAAGGTCTTGCTCGGCTGCGGTATGCACCGCAACCCGGAAGGCCGGAAGCTTGCGCTTCGTATTGACGACCATTCCGATGCCGGCACGGTGGCTTTGCAAAAACCACCCCCGCCGGCAGAGAGCTACTCCCCTTCGAACCTGTGGATTGCAACACAAAGCCGCCACGGCACGCAAGTGAAAAAACCCTTCATTTCCACGGAAAGCACAAGTCGCGCATCCCCCAGACCATTTATCTGCCTACCTCAAATGCTTCACTATCCATAGCAACCCTTGAACCAACGGAGTGTTGCAGCCATGCCCGGCCACGCGCGGGCAGGCGTCTTATCATCGCTGTCCCTTCCCCCTGACCGTCCATGACCGCACTGCACATCACCGATATCGAAGCCGCCATCAACTACTGGCGTGAGCGCCATCCGTCCCCGGACGGCGTGCTGCTGCAGCCCGAAGTACGGGCCCTGGCCGAGGTGTACGCGCTGATGATCTTCTGGCATGAGAGCGAAGTACAGGTTGAGGGCTTTCCCTCGCACGCCATGGCGGCCTGGCTGGCCTGGTACGACACCACGCCCGATACGCCCTGCATCGCCATCTGCTCCACCAGCCAGGGCGACGAAAGATGCAAGGGCTGCGGCCGCAGCTTTGACGAAGTGCAGCTGTGGACCGCGATGGAGCCGGCACAAAAGCGGATGGTCTGGCGCAGGATCACGGCAGAGGGCGACTCCTGGCGTTTCACCCGCTATGCAGAACGTGCGGCCGAGCGCACGGACACATCGCGTGACTCTGGTTGATTGCCGGCTGATCTGCCGGATACCGCACCGGACCAGTGCGATGTTGCAGACGGCCTAACATCGGCCGCCATGCTGCAGACCGCCGCTTACCGCCACAGCCACCTCCGCCTTTGCTTGCGCCTCACGGCACGTGATGCGGGCGAGACGCGCGTGCCGGCCGGCAAGGCCTGGCCCGCCACGGCCGCGCGCCTGCGCGAGCGTGATGCGGCACGGCTGAACATCGGCCCCCGACAGGCCGCACGGTCTTGATGCGCTGCCCTGCGCGGAACCGGGCAGCGTCGCTTCACTGAATCCGCTCTTCTTGCGCCGCCTTCATCCTGAAGCCTGAAGGCGGTTGGATTTTCACGCGTCTGCCCGGCCTCAAGGCCAGCCGACGGCCAGCCGACGAAGCGAGCCCTGCCGTGACCTGTCTAGCCCTTGCCCCAGCCGGGCCCTCTTTTGCCGCCCCCTCTTTTTCCACGCTCTTGCGCCATCTGCGCCATCTGAGCGATACCGTGGCGCATCGCGCCCTGCCCCGCTGCGCGCCACGCCACGTCACCGAGCTGCGCATCGACGTGATGCAGCCGCTGGTGGAGGGCGAGCTCGAAGCCATTCACGAGCGCCTGTACCAGCCCGGCAACAAGCTCCATGGCCTGGAGCGCCGCCCGTTGCACGACCCGCAGTTCCAGCTGCACTGGCGTGAAGCCGACGGCGAATGGTTTGCCTACGTGGAAGACATGGAGCGGCGCTGCCTGGCCGGCTACACGGTGTTCAATCGCCTGGTCGAGGTGGACAAGCGCACCGACCGCCGCGTGCGCTCGCCGCATTCGCGCTTTGCTCCGGACTACCAGCGGCGCGGCATTGCCAGCGCCGTGTATCGCAGCGTGCTGGACAAAGGCACCTGCCTGGTCAGCGGCGCACGCCAGTCGCCGGGCGCCCACGGCCTGTGGAACCATCTGGCGCGAAGCTATGACGGCCAATATGTGGGCATTGCGGACAGCAAGTCGCTCATCCATCTGGGCCGCAACGTGCCGGACGATGTCATGGACCGCCTGTCCACGCGCCGCATGCTGCTGGGCGCGGGCTGGACGGTGGAGTCCTTCGCCCAGGCCGTCCGGATGCAGTTGCCGGGTTGAAACGGGGACCTTGAGCGGGAGCCCGTTTACTTCCAGCGCAGCGGCTCGATGAAGACCGTGCCCAGGTTGCTGCTGAGCGTCAACGCGCCTTCCTGGATGGTAGCCTGAAGCTGCATGCTGCGCTCGGCCAGCTCCGCCAGGGATTGGGATGTTTCGGAGGGAATGCGCCAGACCTGCAGCTTGTTCAGCCGCGCCAGCTTGCCCTCCAGGCCTTTCCACCAGACCTCGGCCGCATGGTGGAAGGCGTAGAGCACCACCGCATCGGACTTGTTGCAGGCCTTGGCGATGGGCTTTTCCTCGGGCTGGCCAACCTCGATCCACAGGCGCTTGGCGCCCGTGAAGTCGGTCAGCGAGACATCGGGGTCTTCGGGATCGGACAGGCCTGCGCCAAACGCCAGCGTGCCGTCACCCTTGCACATGTCATTGAGCTGGTGTGCATTGAGGGCCAGGGCCACCAGGCGCACCATCATGCGTTCGTCCGTCTCGCTGGGATGGCGCGCCAGGGTCAGCGCATGGTCGGCGTAGTAGCCGTGGTCGATGTCGGCGATGGACAGGTTCGCCTTGAAGATGGTGGATTTGAGGGCCATGAGAAAACCAGGGACAGCGCATGGCCATCAGGAGGACAGATGCGCAGGAGTATCGAGGGAGGAGGAGACAGTCGGCTTGCGTGGCTTGAAGGCCAGCGCCTTCTTTTCAACAAGGTGCCAGGACAGCATCGCCAATAGGCCAGCCCCCACAAGACTGCAGGCCAGCGCCGCACCAAAACCGATCCGGCCTGAAAAGTACCAGACCACTGTCTGTTGAACGGGAAAGGCGTAAATGTACAGGCCGTAAGACAAATCACCAAAGCGACCAGCTTGTCGCAGCAGGGGTGTGCTGGCGGAGCCCAGCATCACCGCGAGCACGGCCATTGCCAGCAAAGGCGCTTGCAGCACCAGGATCAGAGGTCCTTTGGCATGCAGCAGCACGCAGCCGGCCAGCAATAAGGCAAGGGCCAGCATCCGCCGGGAGATCCAGAGATGGCGCCAGCATGCCAGCGTGGCGCCGAGCGAGAACACCATCGCATACTGCAGCGCGAACGACCATTCAGGCATGGGCTCACCGGGAGCGATGCTGTAGCGCCGCCATAGTGCCACCATCAATGCCACAAAGATCAAGGGTGCGGTATGACGCCAACGCAGCAGGCCCAGAGCGCCCGCCGCGGCCAGCGCCACATAGCAGCCGACCTCCAGAGGAATGGTCCACAGCGGGCCGTTGACTGCTGTGCGCAGCACATTCGTCTCAAATACGCCAGGCAGCTCATATCGCGTCTGCAGCCAGAGATTGCTGAAATAGCTCCAGGTCAGCGGATGCGCGAAATACGCATCCAAGGACAGCGAACTCACCAGCGGCCCCAGTGCCAGCGCACACAAGACCACGGCAGCAGTCAAGCCCGGCCATATGCGCAGCACCCTGCGCATCGCGAATCGGCCCAAGTGTGGATCTGCCAGCCAGGACAGCATCACCAGATAGCCGCTGATGGCAAAAAAAACGACAACGCCGACTGCTCCGGGCTCGTCGTAAAGCAGCTTCGGTATAGGCCGCCCAAGGACCGCGAACTGGTGGCTCCAAATGACCAGCAGGGCTGCCAGCAGCCTGAAGGCATCGAAATTGTTGGAGCGCAGGGCAGTTTCGGACCCTGGGATCACCTGCATCAACTCAGACGCGGCGGGCCAGCTCGGCCGCCTTGCCCACATAGGAGGCAGGCGTCATGGCCAGCAGGCGGTCCTTGTCGGCCTGGGGGATTTCCAGGCCGTTGATCAGGCGGTGCAGGTCTTCGGCCTGCACGGTCTTGCCGCGCGTGACTTCCTTGAGCTTTTCGTAGGCGCCCTGCACGCCGTAGCGGCGCATGACGGTCTGGATGGGCTCGGCCAGGACTTCCCAGGCGTGGTCCAGGTCTTCCTGCAGGCGCTCTTCGTTGAGTTCGAGCTTGTTCAGTCCCGTCATCAGCGAGCTGTAGGCCAGCGTGGCATAGCCCATGGCCACGCCAATGTTGCGCAGCACGGTGGAGTCGGTCAGGTCGCGCTGCCAGCGCGAGATGGGCAGCTTTTCGGCCAGGTGCTTGAGCAGGGCGTTGGCCAGGCCCAGGTTGCCTTCGGCATTCTCGAAGTCGATGGGGTTGACCTTGTGCGGCATGGTGGACGAGCCGATCTCGCCGGCCTTCAGGCGCTGCTTGAAGTAGCCCAGGGATACATAGCCCCAGACATCGCGCGAGAAGTCGATGAGGATGGTGTTGGCGCGCGCGATGGCGTCGAACAGCTCGGCCATGTAGTCATGCGGCTCGATCTGGATCGAGTAGGGCTGGAAGCTCAGGCCCAGGCCCTGGGGCTCGGGCGACTCGATCACCTTCTTGCTGAAGGCTTCCCAGTCGAACTCGGGCCAGGCCGACAGATGGGCGTTGTAGTTGCCGACGGCGCCATTCATCTTGGCCAGGAGCTTGACCTCGGCGATGCGGGCAGAGGCCTTTTCCAGGCGCACCAGCACGTTGGCGATTTCCTTGCCCACGGTGGTGGGGCTGGCGGTCTGGCCGTGCGTGCGGCTGAGCATGGGCACGGCCGCGTAGGCGTGGGCCATCTCGCGCAGCTTGGCGGTGATGCCCGTCAAGGCCGGCAGCAGCACGCTGTCACGACCGGCGCGCAGTTGCAGCGCATGGCTGGTGTTGTTGATGTCTTCGCTGGTGCAGGCGAAATGCACGAATTCAGCGGCCTTGAGCAGCTCGGGACGGCCGTCGAACTTGCCCTTGATCCAGTACTCCACGGCCTTGACGTCGTGGTTGGTGGTCTTTTCGATGTCCTTGATGGCCACGGCATCGGCCTCGGAGAAGTTCTTCACCAGATCCTGCAGATAGACGCGGGCGCCTTCGGTCAGGGGCTTGAACTCGGCAAAGCCGGCGTCCGACAGGGCGATGAACCAGGTCACCTCCACCTGCACGCGGCGGTGCATGTATCCCATCTCGCTCATGATCGGGCGCAGAGGAGACAGTTTGGCGGCGTAGCGGCCGTCGAGCGGGGACAGGGCGGAGATGTGCGGCAGATTCATGGGCCGTGATTGTAGGTGCGCGCGGCAAAAACGGGGGCTGTAGGGGGAGATCGCCGGGCAGCGCATAGAATCGGCTGCCCGCCCATGGGCCGCCTCTTCGCCACGGAAAACAGCCATGAAACTGATAGGTTCCTCCACCAGCGCCTACGTACGCAAGGTACGCGTCGTACTGGCCGAGAAAAGGCTCGACTATCAGTTCGTCGAGGAAAACCCCTGGAGCCGCGAGCTGTCGCCGGGCACCGGCAACCCGCTGGGCAAGGTGCCGCGCCTGGTCATGGACGGCAGCGATGCCATGTTCGACTCGCGCGTGATCGTCGAATATCTGGACACACTTTCCCCGGTAGGCAAGCTGATCCCCGGCACAGGCCGCGAGCGTGCCGAGATCAAGACCTGGGAAGCCCTGGCCGATGGCGTGCTGGACGCCGGAGCCCTGGCCCGCCTCGAAGCCACCTGGGATGGCCGCAGCGAAGAGCAGCGTTGCCAGGCCTGGATAGACCGCCAGCTGGCCAAGGTGCGCGCCGCACTGAACGTGATGTCCCAGGGCCTGGGCGACAAGCCCTATTGCTGCGGCATCCACTTCACCCTGGCCGACGTGTGCGTGGGCTGTGCCCTGGGCTGGTTGGACTTTCGCTTTCCCGAACTGGACTGGCGCGCCGACCACCCCAATCTGGCCACCTTGCAGGCCAAGCTGGCGGAACGCGCCAGCTTTGCGGGCACACGCCCGCCCCAGCCCTGAAAACGGGTCACCCCCGCAACGACAACTGCAGCTGCCGCGGCAACAAAAAAAGGCCACCCGATGGGTGGCCTTTTTGCTGGCATAAAAAAGTTGCGAAGCATCCCGAAACGAATAAAGAGAGGGAGGGAGGAGAAGCGCTTCGGGCGGAACAGTTCAGGACTGTGGCCCCAGAGGCTTCGCAACGTGAAATTCGGTCTGGATACCCTCTCTCGTCAACCTGTCCAATAGATGAGCTACTTTTGCAGAAGTTCCAGGGGTCGGGGGCGGGAAAAATGTAACATTTTGACGAGGAGCGTCATTCTGCTGTAGGCCGTGTTCGATGGATGCTGACGGGATGGCGTCGGCCAGGGCCCACCACCTTCCCTCCCCGCATCCTCACACCAGAGCAGCCCCAGTGAAAACCGCTTCCCACAGGGCCTTGACCGGCGCACTGAGCGGTTCGGCCTGGCCCGGCACCAATTGGGCCGTCCGCTCGTCCAGCCGCGCCACGTGCTGCAGGCGGCGCAGTTCACGGTAGGCCCGGGCGGCCTGCTGGCCCACGCCTGCAGGCAGCAGGCCCGCCTCTTCCGCACGCTGCAGCAGCGCGATGTTGCCCAGATTGGCCATCAGCCCCGGATGCAGGGCAGATTGCGAGAGAACCAGGTACTGGACGGCGAACTCCACATCGACCATGCCGCCGGGGCTGTGCTTGACGTCGAAGAGGCCGCCGCGCACCGGATGCGCGCTGCGCACGCGTTCGCGCATGGCCACGATCTCGTCGCGCAGGGCCGCAGCGTCGCGCGGCGCGGTGATCACGGCCTCGCGCACGGCGTCGAAGCGGGCCTGCAGATCGTCGCTGCCCAGCACGAAGCGCGCCCGCGTCATGGCCTGGTGCTCCCAGGTCCATGCCGTGTTGCTGCCGCGCTGCTGCTGGTAGTTGGCATAGGAGGCAAAGCTGGTTACCAGCAGGCCGGAGTTGCCGTTGGGGCGCAGCGCGGTGTCGATCTCGAACAGATCGCCCTCGCCCGTCTTGACGGCCAGCCAGTTGATGAGCTTGCGCACAAAGGCGGCATAGATCTCGGAGGCGTGCTCGTCGTCGTCATCGAAGACGAAGACGATGTCCAGGTCGCTGCCGTAGCCCAGTTCCTTGCCGCCGAGCTTGCCGTAGCCAATGATGGCGAACTGCGGCGACTCGCGGTGGCGGTTCTTGAGCCGGCTCCAGCACCAGCTGGCCGTCACGCGCAGCACGCAGTCGGCCAGCGCACTGAGGTCGTCCGCCACCTGCTCGACCGTGATGCGGCCCTCGATATCACGCGCCAGCGTGCGGAAGACCTCGGCATGGTGGGCGCGGCGCAGCAGGTTCAGCAGGGTTTCGTCGTCGTCCTCGCCCGTGGTCTGCAGCGCGGCCAGGCGCAGGGCCAGCTCATGCTCGAAATCCATGGGAGAGAAGCGCTCGCCCAGCATGGCGTCGTTGGCCAGCTCGTCGATCACGCCCGGATGCTGCTGCAGGTAGCGCGCGGGCCAGCGCGCCGCGCCCAGCAGGTCCAGCAGCCGCTCGTGCACGGCAGGGCGCTCCAGCAGCAGGGCCAGATAGCTTTCGCGGCGCAGCAGCGGCTCCAGCCAGTTCAGAAAGCGCACTGCGGCGTCTTCGGGCACGCTGCGCTCGGCCACCCATTGCGCCGTGCGCTGCACAAGGCGGAACAGCCGGCTGCGCGCCTCGTCGCGCAGGTTGGCGATGCGGGCGTTGCCGCGCCAGTCGGCCACGTGGGCGGCCAGGGCGGGCGGCAACTGCTCCATGAGTCCATCGATCTCGCGCGGCGTTCCTCCCTGGGCAGGGCTGCGGGCGCCGTTGCAGCGGCCCGCGCTGCATTGCGGCGGGGCCGAGCCGCCGAGCAGGGTGTCGAACTCCTCGGCAACCTTTTCGCGGTGGGCGTCGAACTGGTGCAGGAAGGCGCAGGTATCGGCAAAGCCCATGGTGCGCGCAATCCATTCGAGGTCGTCATCGCGTGTGGGCAGCACATGGGTCTGCTGGTCGTCCAGGTACTGGATGCGGTGCTCGACACGGCGCAAAAAGGTATAGGCCGCGCCCAGAGCGTCGGCCACTTCCTGGCTCATGAGGCCGGCGCGCGCCAGGCGCCCCAGCGCCTCCAGCGTGGGGCGGCAGCGCAGCTCGGGGAACTGGCCGCCACGCACCACCTGCAGCAATTGCACGGTGAATTCGATCTCGCGGATGCCGCCGCGCGAGAGCTTGACGTCATTGGAGCGGCCGGGATGGCCCGCGCTGCGCCGCGCCGCATGCTCGCGGATCTGGCGGTGCAGCGAACGCAGCGCATCGAAGACCGCGTAATCCAGATAGCGGCGAAAGACGAAAGGCAGGACCACGGCGCGCAGCGCCTGCACCTGCGTGGAGCGCACGCTGTCCATGGGCGCCACCACCCGGCTCTTGAGCCAGGCGAAGCGCTCCCATTCGCGGCCATGGGTCTGCAGATACTCTTCCAGCGAGGCCAGCGAGACAGCCGACGGCCCCGAGTTGCCGTTGGGCCGCAGCGCCAGGTCCACGCGGAACACGAATCCGTGCTCGGTGGTGTCGCCGATCAGGCCATAGATGCCTTTGACAACGCGCGCGAAGTACTCATGGTTGGAGAGAACGCCGCGCCCGTCAGGCAGGCCGGCCGTGTCGCCGTCCTGCTCGTAGACGTAGATCAGGTCGATGTCGCTGGAGACATTGAGCTCGCGCGCGCCCAGCTTGCCCATGCCGATGATCCACAGCTGCACGGGCCGGCCCTCGGGGCCTTGCGGTGCGCCATGGCGCGCATCGAGTTCGGCGCGCACCTGGATGCAGGCGCGCTCCAGCGCCAGCTCGGCCAGCTCGGTCACGGCCCGCGTGACCACGGCCAGCGGCGCCTGCTGCTCGCAGTCGAGCACCATGGTGCGCTCCATGACCAGCTGGCGCAGCACGCGCAGCGCGGCCGACAGGTCCAGCCCGCGCTCCAGCAGCGCCGCCAGGGCCTGCTCCATGGAGGCGCGCTCGGGCGGGCCCGGCGGCAACAGGCTCAACTCGTCGCCATAGCGACGATGCAGCCGTTGGTGGAAACGGGAATAGGCGGCCTGTGCGGGGACATTCAAGGCCGTGTCTGCCATTGCGTGCTCTGAGGATTGCATACGGAACGCGAAAGAAGCGGCCACTCACGCGCAGAGGGATCGCAGCAACCCTTGGTTACCGTCCGGCCCCTGAGGGTGCCGGTCATAATTCCCGTCATAGCTGATGCCGCCGATGATCGAACCGAAACCGCACCCCACACGCCTGACCCGTTGGATGGCCGGCCTTGCGCGGTGGTCACTGGGGCTGGTCCTGGCCTTCTGGCTGGTCCTGGGCTCCGTGTGGGGGGTGCTCCATGGCTGGATTGTGCCGCGAATCGGCGAATGGCGTCCTCAGCTGGAATCCCTGGCCTCACGCACGCTGGGCCTACCCGTGCGCATAGGCAGCATCACGGCCCGCAGCGAGGGACTGGTCCCCCGGTTCGAGCTGGGCGACGTGGTGGTCGAAGACCCAGAACACACCGCGGACGCCCTGCGCCTGCCCAGCGTGGTGGTAGCCGTTTCGGCCCGCTCGCTGATGCGCCTGGGCGTGGAGCAGATCTATATCGACCGCCCCGAACTCGTGGTCCGCCGCGCGGCCGATGGCCGTGTCTTCGTGGCCGGCATCGAGATCAGCCCTTCATCGGGCGGGGACAATGCCGCCGCCGACTGGCTGTTTTCCCAGACCGAGCTGGCCCTGCGCGGCGGCAGCCTGCTGTGGGTGGACGAACTGCGCCAGGCACCGCCGCTGGCCTTGCGCGATGTGGACCTGGTGCTGCGCAACAAGGGCTGGAGCCACGGAATGCGCCTGGATGCCACGCCGCCCGAAGGCTGGGGCGAGCGCTTCATGCTCGCCGGCCTGTTCCGCGAGCCGCTGCTGTCCACGCACGAGGGCAACTGGCAGCGCTGGAGCGGACAGGCCCATGCGATGTTCACGCAGATCGACCTGTCCCGGCTCGGGCAGTACATGGATACGGCCGACCTGCGCCTGCAGCAGGGCCGGGGCGCACTGCGCGCCTGGATCGACCTGCGCCAGGGCCAGCCCGTGGGTGCCATGGCCGATGTGGCGGTGAATGCCCTGCAACTGCAGTGGCGCGAAAACCTGGAGCCGCTGCAACTGCAGGCGCTGACGGGCCGGCTGAGCGTCCAACACCAGGACGGCTGGCGCTTCGCTGCGCAGAACCTGGAGTTCTCCACGGGTGACGGCCTGCACTGGCCTGCCGGCAACCTGCGCGCGCGCTACAACCCTGCGGGCGCCAGCACGCAGGGGGCCCTGGGCGAGCAGGGCGAGTTCCAGGCCGATGGCATTGACCTGGCCATCCTCGCCCAGTTGGGCCAGCGCCTGCCGCTGCCCGAACAGCTGCAGCGCCATCTGGCCGACATGGCCCCGGCCGGCCAGCTGCGCCAGTTCCAGGGAAGCTGGCGCGGCCCGCTGCAGGCTGTGCAGCAGTACAAGGCCAGCGGCGAACTGCAGCAGCTGTCGATCGACGGAGTGGCATCGTCCGAAGGCCCCACGAAGCCGGGCATGCCCGGCGTCAAGGGCCTGAACGCGCGCTTCTCGCTGGACCAGGACGGCGGACAGGCGCAGCTGGAGATGGAGGGCACGGGGCAGCAGCCGGCCGCGCTGTCCTTTCCTGGCGTCTTCGAGGAACCCGAGATCCCGCTGCACCGCCTGCAGGCCAGCCTGCGCTGGCAGTTGCGCGGCCAGGCCATCAGCGTGCAGGTGCCCAACCTGCGCTTTGCCAACGATGACACCGAGGGCGAGGCCCGTGCGCAATGGCACACCGGCGACGGCAGCGACAAGCACCCGCGCTTTCCGGGCGTGCTGGACCTGCAGGGCCAGTTGCGCAACGCAGACGGCACGCGCGTGCACCGCTACCTGCCGCTGGAAATCCCCGCCGATGCGCGCCACTACGTGCGAGAGGCCATCCACGCCGGGCGCGCAAGCACGGTGAACTTCAAGGTGCGCGGCCACCTGGACCACGTGCCGGCAGAAAAGCCCAGCCAGGGCGAGTTCCATATCGCTGCCAAGCTGCATGACGTGCACTATGAATATGTGCCGCCCCATCTGCTCACGCATGGCGAGGCGCCCTGGCCGGCCCTGGTCGATCTGTCGGGTGAGCTGGTCTTCGACCGTTCATCGATGGCCGTGCGCAATGCACGCGGCGAGTTCGCGGGCTACCCGCAGCTGCAGATGCGCGACATCCAGGCCAGCATTCCCAACCTGGGCCACACCGAGGTGGCCGTCACCGCCAAGGGCCAGGGCCCGCTGGCCGACATGCTGGGCGTGGTCAAGACCTCGGCCCTGTCGGCGCTGACCGGGCACGTGCTGGACGGCAGCGAGGCCACGGGCGCCGCGCAACTGGCCCTGCAGCTGCAATTGCCCATCGACCATCTGGACCGCAGCAAGGTGTCTGGACAGGTCACGCTGGCGGGCAACTCACTGCAGCTCGATGATCAGACGCCCCATCTGAGCCAGCTGCGCGGGGCCGTCAAGTTCTCCGAAACCGGCTTCTCGCTGGCCGGCCTGCAGGCGCGCGCGCTGGGCGGTGAGCTGCGCGCCGATGGCGGCATGCAGGCGCTGGCGCGCAATGCGCCGGCCACCGAATCCTCCGTCAAGGTGCGCGTGCAAGGCACGGCAACGGCACAGGGGCTGCGCGAAGCCAGGGAGCTGGGCTGGGTGGCCGACCTGGCCCGCCATGCCGAAGGCCAGTCGCCCTATTCCCTGCTGCTGAAGGTGCGGCGCGGAACACCCGAAATCCAGGTCCAGTCCAGCCTGCAAGGCATGCGCATCAACCTGCCCGCCCCGCTGGGCAAGGCGTCGGAGTCCATCCAGCCATTGAACGTGAGCCACCAGCTCGCACCCGCCAGCTTCACCTCGCCCGATGCCCCGCTGCGCGACCAGATCAGCGTGCAACTGGGCGATACGGGCTCGGTGTTCTATGAGCGCGACATCAGCGGCAAGCACAGCCGTGTGCTGCACGGCAGCATCCTTATCGGCCAGGAAGCGGGCACGGCTTCCACTTCGGGCCAGGGCGTGCAGGCCCATGTGCAGCTGCCGCTGTTCAATCTCGACGACTGGCTGGCACTGGCGCCGCAGTCCAGCGGCGCCAAGCCGGAGCCCGCCGATGCCGCGGACCCTGCGCGCGAATACCTCCCCGACCGGCTGACCCTGCGCGTCAAGCAGCTGCAGGCCAAGGGGCGGCAGCTGCACGACGTGGTGGCGGGGATATCGCGCGATGGCGGCTCGTGGCACAGCAACCTCGCCTCCCAGGAGCTTGACGGCTATGTGGGCTTTCGCGAAGGCACGGATGCCCAGCCCGAAGGGCAGCTGGTGGCCCGGCTGTCACGCCTGACGGTGCCCGAGGCCAAATCCGACCGTGTGGACGCCCTGTTCAGCGAGGGGCCGCGCCAGCTGCCGGCCCTGCAGATCGTGGTGGACGACATGCACCTGTCAGGCCACGCCCTGGGCCGCCTGGAAGTGGAGGCCCGCAACCGCCCCGTTCCCGGCGATGCGGCGGCGCGCGAATGGCAGTTGTCGCGCTTCAACATCGCCACGCCCGAGGCCACGCTGACGGCCAGCGGCCAGTGGCGCCTGCCCCAGGGCCAGTCCGAGCACCCGGGGCGCAGCCAGTTGCAGTTCCAGCTGGACCTGCGCGACGTGGGCAAGCTGCTCACGCGCTTCGATATGCCCGGCGTGGTGGGCAACGGCAAGGGCGTGCTGCAGGGATCGGCGGGCTGGACGGGCTCGCCCATCACGCCCGACTTCCGCAGCCTCTCTGGCTCCATGCACCTGGATGTGCAGACCGGCCAGTTCCTCAAGGCCGAACCGGGCCTGGCCAAGCTGCTGAGCGTGCTCAGCCTGCAGGCGCTGCCCCGCCGGCTGACCCTGGATTTCCGCGATGTATTCAGCAACGGCTTCGCCTTCGACTTCATGCGCGGCGACGTGCAGATCACCGACGGCGTGGCGCGCACCAACAACATGCAGATGAAAGGCGTCAACGCCGCCGTGCTGATGGAGGGCACGGCCGACCTGGTCCAGGAGACGCAGAATCTGCATGTGGTGGTGGTGCCCGAGATCAATGCCATGACGGCCTCCCTGGTGGCCACGGCCATCAACCCCGTGGTCGGCCTGGGCAGCTTCCTGGCGCAGGTGCTGCTGCGCGGCCCGCTGATCGCGGCGGCCACCAAGGAATTCCGCATCGACGGCAGCTGGGACGAGCCCCAGGTCACGGCCCTGCCGCGGCGCCGGGCCACGACACCCTCCGATCCTGCCGCCAACAGCCCCGCCAGCACGCCCTCCAGCGCCACCGAGCCCGCTTCTTCAGGAGAGAACCCATGAAAATCGCAGCCCTGCAAATGGTGTCGGAACCCGATGTGCGCGCCAACCTCGACCAGGCGCTGGCACTGCTGCGCCAGGCGCGCGACCAGGGGGCCGAGCTTGCGGCCCTGCCCGAGTATTTCTGCGCCATGGGCCTGCGCGACACCGACAAGCTGGCCTACCGCGAGAGCTTGGGCGTAGGCCCCATCCAGGACTTCCTGCGCCGCGCCGCGCGCGAGCTGCAGCTGTGGATCGTCGGCGGCACCCTGCCCCTGGTGGCCGATGACGACGCCCACGTACTCAACAGCTCGCTGGTGTTCTCGCCCCAGGGCGAATGCGTGGCGCGCTACGACAAGATCCACCTGTTCCACTACGACAACGGACGCGAGCGCTACACGGAAGCCGCCGTGGTCCAGGCGGGCCACACGCCCGTGACCTGCGACATCACCTCGCGCGAGGGCGAGACCTGGCGCCTGGGTCTGAGCGTGTGCTACGACCTGCGTTTTCCCGAGCTGTACCGCCGCCTTGCCGAGCAGGGCGCCGACCTGCTGCTGGTGCCCGCCGCCTTCACCCACATCACGGGGCTGGCGCACTGGGAAGTGCTGCTGCGCGCCCGCGCCATCGAAAACCAGGCCTACCTGCTGGCGCCCGCCCAGGGCGGCCACCATGAAAACGGCCGCCGTACCTGGGGCCACAGCCTGCTGGCCGATCCCTGGGGCATGGTGCTGGCCCAGCAGGCCGAGGGCGCCGGCGTGGTGCTGGGCGAGATCAAGCGCGAGCGCCTGGCGCATGTGCGCCGCCAGCTGCCGGCCCTGGAGCACCGCGTCCTGTGAATCCACCGCACCCGCCCATGCCGCCCATGCCGGCCATGTCACCGATGTCGCCCATGCCCGAAGGCCGCTGGCCCTGGCGCCGCTGGCGCACGGCCTGGCGCCGCTGGTCGCTGTGGAGCCTGCTGGTCGCCCTGGTCCTGAGCATGCTCGTCACCATGGTCTGGCTGGCCGGGCGCTATGAGGCCTCCCAGGTCCAGGACAAGCTGGAGCGCGACACGGCCAATGCCGTGGCCGACATACGCGCAGCGCTCAACCGCAACCTGCAGGACCTTCAGGCGCTGAACGCGCCCGACAACGAGCCCGCCGAATGGAAGACCCGCGCCGCCGAGCTGCTGCAGGTGCGCCGCGAGCTGATGCGCATCGAGTGGCGCGACGCGGGCCTGCAGATCCGCTCCCATGCCGAGACCCCCTATCGCAACGTGCAGTGGGAAGACCAGCTGCGCACGAACAACACCCACCCCGAGGCCGTGCTGACCTGCACCCACGCGCGCCGCCTGAACGGCCCCGCCTACTCGCCCAGCTACTTCCAGCTGCTGGCCGAGGGCCTGGGCACGGAGATGATGGAGGTCTGCCTGCCGCTGACGCAAAGCGGCCACATCATCGGCTTCGTCATCGGAACCTACAGCCTGCAAAGCCTGCTCATCACCCAGGTCAGCAAGAACCTGCCGCGCACCCAGGAAGTGTCCTTCACCGAGCCCGACGGCACGCGCCTGGCCCTGCTGGGCGCCTCATGGCGCGGCACGCGCATGTTCACGGCGCAGCAGCTGCTGGACCTGCCCGGCAGCACCCTGGTGCTGCGCATGGACAGCTGGCACCGCGCGCCCAGCGTGTTCCCCAACGTGCTCACGGCCCTGGTGACGCTGATGTCCATCGCCCTGGTCTCCGTGGTCGCCGTGCTGGTGCGCGACAACCGCCGCCGCCTGCGTGCCGAGCGCGACCTGGGCGATGCGCTGGCCTTTCGCAAGGCCATGGAGGACTCGCTGGTCACGGGCCTGCGCGCGCGCGACCTGCAGGGCCGCATCAGCTATGTGAATCCGGCCTTCTGCAACATGGTGGGCTTCACGGCCGAGGAGCTGCTGGGCCTGAGCATCGCGCCCTACTGGCCGCCCGAGCGCGCCGAAATCTACGCGCGCCGGCGCGACAACCGCCTGTCCGGCAACGCACCGCCGCCGCGCGAGGGCCACGAAAGCATCTTCATGCGCAAGGACGGCACACGCATTCCGGTGCTGATCTTCGAGGCGCCGCTGATCAACGCCCAGGGCCAGCACACGGGCTGGATGAGCGCCTTCATCGACATCAGCGAGCAAAAGCGCATGGAAGAGATCTCGCGCGCCTCGCAGGAGCGCCTGCAGGCCACGGCCCGCCTGGCCACCGTGGGCGAAATGGCGTCGCTGCTCAGCCATGAACTCACCCAGCCGCTGGTGGCCATCTCCAGCTACGCCACGGGATCGCTGAACATGCTGGGCAGCGACGACGGTGCGGCAGGCAGCGCCGGCAACGAAGCCCATCTGCGCCAGCAGTTGCAGGACTTGCGCATGGCCATGGAGCGCATCAGCTTCCAGGCCGACCGTGCAGGCCGCGTGATCAAGAGCGTGCGCGACTTCGTGCGGCGTCGCGACCAGTCACGCGAAGTCATAGGCGCCGCCGAACTCATAGACGCCGTGCTGCCGCTGGTCAGCCTGCAGGCGCGCAACCTGGGCGTGCGCGTGACCACCGATATCGAGCCCGGCCTGTCGCCCGTGCTCTGCGATCCGACCATGATCGAGCAGGTGCTGCTCAACCTGGCGCGCAACGGCATGCAGGCCATGGACTCGCCCGAGACCGTGGACCGCGAACTGCAGTTGCGCGTGCGGCGTGCGGCCGCCAGCACGCGCCGCAGCTGGGTGGAATTCGCCGTCATCGACTGCGGCAGCGGGATCCCCAAGCATGTGGCGGAGCAGTTGTTCACGCCCTTCTTCACCACGCGCAACGAGGGCATGGGCCTGGGCCTGAGCCTGTGCCGCACCGTGGTCGAACAGCATGGCGGCCACCTGCAGCACAGCCCGCACAGCCCGCGCGGAACCGTCTTCGCCTTCACGCTGCCGACCCACAACCCGGCACAGGTGGAACCATAGATGGAACAATAGGCCCATGGAACCTGTACCCGACGCCACCGTCTACATCGTCGATGACGACACCGATGTACGCGAAGCGCTGGCCTGGCTGCTGCGCTCGCGCCGCCTGCTCAGCGAATGCTATGACAGCGCAGAGGCCTTCGACGCCATGCTGCAGTCGCGCCCGCCACCACGCAATCCCTGCTGCCTGCTGCTGGACATGCGCATGGGCGGCATGAGCGGGCTGGCGCTGTTCAACCTCATGCTGGAGCGCAACCAGATCGCGGGCATGCCCGTGATCTTCCTGACCGGCCATGCCGACGTACCCACGGCCGTGGACACGGTCAAGCGCGGCGCCTTCGATTTCTGCGAGAAGCCCTTTTCGGACAACGCGCTCGTGGACCGCATCGAGCAGGCGCTGGAACTGTCAGCCCAGCACCAGGCCGAGACCCGCGCTCGCGAGGCCGTGCGTGCACGCTTCAACGAACTGACGGAGCGCGAGCGCGACGTGATGCGGCTCGTGGTGGAAGGCATTCCCAACAAGCTCATCGCCGACCAGCTGGACATCAGCGTGCGCACCGTCGAAGTCCACCGCGCGCGCGTCTTCGACAAGATGCAGGTCAAGTCGGCCGTGGAACTGGCCAACCTGCTGCGCACGCACGGCTGACTCCTTCAGAAATACGTGGCGATCACGTCCACCACGTCATAGCGGTCATTGACGACGGCCATCTGCCGCCATTTGTCGAAGGTCAGGCAGGGGTGGGAGATATCGAAGGCCAGCATGTCGCCGACGCGCAGGCCATCGTCCTCGGCCACCTTCAGGAAAGCATGCTGGTCCATCATGGCCGTGACCTCCCAATGGGGCGGTGCAGCCACCGGCGCGGCATCACCGGGGCGGTAGCGCAGCGCGGGCCGGGGCGGCACGGCCTCGAAGGCGGTATCGCGCTTGCCCAGCGCCACGATGGCGCGGCCAGGCTCGGGCAGTGACTGCACATAGGCCCAGACCTGCAGCGCAGGCAGCAGGCTGGCACGCATCTGCTGCGCCACGGGGTTGGTCTGGTCGATGCGCTGCTGCGCTGCCTGGTAGATGCCCGCGTCATGCGTGAGATAGCAGCCGGGGCGCAGCACCAGATCCAGCGCTCCCCCTATATCGGCCTTGCCGAATTCCTGGGCCACCACGTCGTACCAGGCCGAGCCGGCCCCCGTGAGCACGGCCGGGCTGCGCTGCAATCGTCCATCGCTTGCGAGCCGCTCAAGCCAGTGAACGGCTCGCCGCAGCAGGGTGCGGATGGCATCCTCTTCCTTGAGCACGCCTTCGTAGACCTCGATGCCGGCCAGCCGCACGGCCGCGCCAGCCCTTGCCAGCGCGTCCAGCAGCGGCTGCATCTGCGCATTGGAGCGCACACCCGTGCGCCCGCCGGGCGGGCCCAGCTCGATCAGGACCTGCACGGACTGGCCCGCCGCGCCAAAGAAGGCCGCCAGTTGCTCGACCTGCTCAGCGCAGTCCACCAGGCAGAAGAACTCGAAACCGGGATCAGCCAGCAGCTCGGCCACGGTGGCCATATTGCGCCGTCCGATCAGCTGGTTGGCCATGAGCACACGGCGCACGCCGTGGGCATGGGCCACGCGTGTCTGCTGGGCGGTTGCCAAGGTGATGCCCCAGGCGCCCGCATCGATCTGCTGGCGGAACAGGCGGGGCGCCATGGTCGTCTTGCCGTGGGGCGCGAGCTTGGCGCCGTAGGCGTCCACAAAGCGCTGCATCCAGGCCAGGTTGTGCGCCAGGCGCGACTGCGAGAGCACGGCGGCCGGCAGGCCCAGATCCTCGCGCAGCAGGTTCCAGCCCTGTGCTGCGGCGTCCTGCGGCGCGCAGGGCGCCGGCAGCGCACCCAGGCCCTTGTCGAGCGGGCTGACCACGTCGGCCATGCCTGCTGTGCTTGCTTCACTCATACGACTCCCCATTGATGGATGGGTGCCAGCATAGGGCAAGGCAGGTGGCCGCCCACGCAAAAACGCCCCGCGTTGCGGGGCGTTGCATCGGGGCCAGAGCCGGGATCAGCGGGGCTGCTGGTACTGGGGCTGGTATTGCGGCTGCTGTTGATACTGGGGCTGCTGTTGCTGCGGGATCTCGCCCACGAAGATTTCCACGCGGCGGTTCATGGCACGGCCGCTGGCCGAGTCGTTGGAAGCCACGGGCTGGTGCGAGCCACGGCCTTCGGTGGCGATGCGAGCGCCCGAGACGCCGCGCATGGTCAGGTAGTTGCGCGTGCTGTTGGCGCGGTCCAGCGACAGCGGGTTGTTGATGGCGTCCGAGCCGGTGCTGTCGGTGTGGCCGATGATGCGCACCTCGGCATTGGGGTTGTTGCGCAGGCCTTCGGCGAAGCGGTCCAGGATGGGGGCGAAGTTGCCCTTGATGTCGGAACGGTTGGTATCGAACGAGATGTCGCTGGGAATGTCGAGCTTGAGCTGGTTGTCGGCCGTCTGGCTCACGTTCACGCCCGTGCCCTGGGTGGCCTGCTCCATCTCGCGCTTTTGCTTTTCCATGTTCTGCGACCAGATGTAGGTGCCCAGTGCACCCACGCCGGCACCGATGACGGCGCCCGTGCCGGCCCTGCCGCCGGTGACCGCGCCCAGCACGGCGCCGGCTGCAGCGCCCACGCCAGCGCCCGTGGCCGTGCGGCGCTGGGTGTCGCTCATGTTCGCGCAGCCGGAGATGAACAGTGCGGCAGCCGTTGCGGCGGCCAGAACGATGTGCTTGCGCATGGGAAACTCCTTTTTGAATCTTGGGAACGCACCGTGCGGTAGCGCCAGGGTCCCCATTGTGGAAAGCAGGCTGAGCACAGCCTATCAGTGCGGGCAGGGCATACCCGTAGGACGGCGCCCGCTCCGCGAGGCTGCTTCCGCGTCCGTCACGGGCCGCTGCGATCCTGCCCGGGAGAGGGTTTGTCTGGAGACGGATGCGAATCCCGTGGCGTGTCCACGGGCAACTCGCCCTTGCGGCGCCCGGAGAACATGGTCCACCACACAATAGCGACCAGAATCACCAAGGCCAGCAGTGCTTCGAGCAAAATCAACCCCATGAATTTCCACCTCCTGCGCCATGCCGCGATGGCGCTGATTGTAGGGACGCTGGTCGCCTGCACGACCACCACCAAGCCGGTCTATGACCCTTCGCCCGTGCCCGACCTGCAGCCGGGAGGCCCGGTCACCGTGACACCCAGGCCCCCGCTGGTCACCAGCACCCCCACCAAGAGCCGCTGGATCGCAGCCGACTGGAGCGAATTGCCCGGCCTGCAGGAAGACGCGCTGCACGAAGCCTGGAATGCCTGGCTCAAGAACTGCGAACGGCCCAGCTCGGTCTTCGCGGGCCTGTGCCGGGACGTGCGCCAGCTGAGCATTGCCACGGGCGACGAGCAGCGCGCCTGGCTCATGGCCAATCTGCAGCCCTACCGCATCGAAGCGCTGGGCGGTGGCCCGGACGGCATGCTGACCGCCTACTACGAGCCACTGTTCGAGGCACGGCGCCTGCCGGGCGACGGCTTCAACGTGCCGCTGTACAAGACGCCGGCCGGCGCCGGCTTCGGCAGCCGCAAGCCCTGGTTCTCGCGCCAGCAGATCGAGACGATGCCCGAGGCCCAGGCGGCCCTGGCAGGCCGCGCCATCGCCTGGCTGCGCGACCCCGTCGATGCGATGGTGCTGCACATCCAGGGCTCGGGGCGCCTGAACATCATCGAGCCCACGGGCGCGCAACGCACGATCCGCGTCGCCTTTGCGGGCACCAACGACCAGCCCTACAAGAGCGTGGGCCGCTGGCTGCTGGACCAGGGACTGGTGCGCGACGCCACCTGGCCCGGCATCAGCGCCTGGGTGGCCGCCAACCCCGGCCGCGTCAATGAAATGCTGTGGAGCAACCCGCGCTATGTCTTCTTCCGCGAGGAGCCGCTGGAAGGCCTGGACCTGCAATTCGGCCCCAAGGGCGCCCAGGGCGTGGCCCTGACCCCGGGCCGCTCCATCGCCGTGGACAAGCAGAGCATTCCCTACGGCACGCCGGTCTGGCTGTCCACATCCGGGCCCACCGTGGCCCTGAACCGCCTGGTCTTTGCGCAGGACACGGGCAGCGCCATCGTCGGCGCCGTGCGCGCCGACTACTTCATGGGCTGGGGCCCCGAAGCCGGCGACCTGGCCGGCCGCATCAAGCAGAACCTGCGCCTGTGGGCCTTCTGGCCGCGCAGCCTTGCCAGCCAGGCGCCGCACTTGAGGTGACCCCCTGAGCGGCTACGCCGCTTCCCCCCGCTTTGGGGTGCGCCGGTTTTATCCTTTGCGCCAAGGCTCGCCCCGCATGGCACAAGACCAGCGCAGACACACCTCTATCCACTGTCCCTCGCTCTGGCGCGGCCCAACGCCAGGGGCGCCGAGCAAGAGCCGCCTCGCGGCGAGGGCGCCGTCCCCCTCAGGGGGAAGGCGCGCAGCGCCTCAGGGGGTATCGAAGTACCTCGTGACGCGCGGCGGTTCCTTGCCCTTGTGATAGGCCAGCTTGCGGTCGCGCAGGGCCACGTCGGCGGCGGTGACGCGGTCGAAGCGGCGCAGGTGCTCGGTCCAGGATTCGTCGATGATCTGCTCCACGTAGCGCTCGGGGTGGCTCATGCTGTGCAGCAGGCTCCAGCCCAGCGCGCCCTGCCGCATGCGGCTGCGGCGGCTTTCCTGCATGAGGGCGCGGAAGGCCTCGGCCTGGGTGGGGTCGATCTGGTACTCGATGGTGACGACCACGCGGCCGGCTTCGGGGATGTTGACCTCGGGGCGCTGGAAGGCCTTGGAGGGACTCAAATCCTCCTCGATCTGGCGGTCGCGCACCAGGCGCTGGACCAGCAGCATGCAGACCACGCCGCTGGCAGCGGCCACCATGAGACTGCCCCGCACCCCCACCATGCTGGCCACCTGTCCCCAGAGCGCGGCGCCTGTCGCCGTACCGCCCATGATGGACATCTGGTAGATGGACATGCCGCGCGCCCGCACCCAGTTGGGCAAGGCCATCTGGGCCGAGACGCCCAGCACGTTGGCGGTGGAGATCAGCGCCATGCCGGCCAGCATCATGGCCGGCACGGCCATGTAGACATTGGGCGACAGGGCCACGGCCAGCGTGGCCAGCGCATGCACGGCAGAGCCCGACCGGATCAGACTTTCCTTGGACATGGCCTGGCGCAGGCGCGGCAGGAACATGGCGCCCACGATGGCGCCCGCACCCATGGAGGCCAGCAGCAGCGTGAAGGTCTCGGCGCCGCCCCCGCCCTCGGTGGGGCCGTGCAGGCGCTGGGCCACCAGGGGCAGCAGGGCCATCACGGCCGTGCACTGCAGGAAGAAGCACACCGTGCGCGCCAGCACCGCATGCATGCGGGGCGACTCGCGCACGAACTGCAGGCCCACGCGCATGGCCGAGGGCAGGCGCTCGCGGCCCAGCGGGTTGGCCACATGGCGGCGCTTCCAGCGGATCAGCACGATGCCCGAGAGGATGGACAGCACGGCGTTCAGCACGAACACCCATGCGCTGCCCAGGCTGGCGATGATGGCGCCTGCCACCAGGGGGCCGATGATGCGCGAGGCGTTCATGGCCACGGCATTGAGCGCCATGGCCGAGGGCAGGTGGTGCTTGGGCACGAGTTCGGGGATCAGCGCCGAGAACACGGGCCAGCGCATGGCCAGGCCGATGCCGTTGGCAAAGGTCAGCACCAGCAGCCAGTGCGCCGTCATCTGGCCGGACAGCACGAACAGACACAGCACCAGGGCCACGGCCGCCACCCAGAACTGGGTGACGATGAAGTAGCGGCGCCGGTCCAAGATGTCGGCCAGCGCGCCGCTGGGCAGGCCCAGCAGGAAGACGGGCAGCGTGGAGGCCGATTGCACCAGGGCCACCAGCACGGGCGAGGTGGTCAGCGAGGTCATGAGCCAGGCCGCCGCCACATCGTTCATCCACATGCAGGTATTGGCCGCCATCCAGATCAGCCAGAGCATGCGGAAAGTGGGGCCGGACAGCGGCGCCCAGACGCCCTGCTGGGCCTGGGCCGCCTTCTGGCCTTCGGCCTCGGCAGCCGCCTTGTCGGCGGCCGTCATGCCTGACGGGTCTTCGATCAGGGTGCCCGGCGCCCCCATGCCCGAAGGCTCGGCCGGGGGCGGGGTGGAAGGCTCGGATTCAGAGGCAGGCGGCTGGGCGGGGACTGGTGTTGTTTGTTCTGCGGCCATGTGCCCCTGATTCTCGGCCCAAACGCGGGGGTGGCGCCAGAAATGGTTGTTGCACTAAGAACCACGATCACCGCCTTGCACGGCAGGCGTTTTTTGCTCCTTTTGCAGGAGCACACTGTCGCTTCGGCGCGACCTTCACAGGCCAGTACGCCGGCCTGCGGCTACTGGTCCGGCAGGCCCTTGCCCGCCATGGGCCCCAGCTGGGACAGGGGCAGCGCATGGCTGGACTTGATCTCGCCCAGCGAGAAACTGGTCTGCATGTCCTTCACATTGGGCAGGTTCAGCAGCGTGTTGCGCGCGAACTGCGCAAAGCTGTCCAGGTCGCGCGCCACCACCTGCAGCTCGAAGGTGCCGGTGCCGCTGATGTAGTGGCAGGTCACGACCTCGGGCAGCTTGCGGATGGCGTCCTCCATCTCCAGCGTCAGCGTGCCGGCCGTGCGCACGGCATCGAGCCGCACGAAGGCCAGCACGCCCAGGCCGATCTTGTGGCGGTCGATGTCGGCGTGGTAGCCGCGGATGAAGCCCGCCTCCTCCAGCGCCCGCACACGGCGCCAGCAGGGCGCGGCCGACAGGCCCACGCGCTGGGCCAGCTCGGCATTGGTCAGGCGCGCATCGGCCTGCAGGTGGCCGAGGATGGCAATGTCGAATTTGTCCAAAGTTTGCACAAAACACCGTCTTCAAGAATGATTCTTGCCAAGAATACTTGAAACAGCGCAAAGAAAGCAAAGACCTATCAGACGAGCACGAATACACTGAAAAAAGGCGATTTGGTTCAGACAACGAGTGCCGTGCATGCCTCTTTCCCGTTCCGGGCAGGACATGACAGGGCGCCGACCATCGATGGAGACAAGCCATGAATGCCCCACTGCCCGAAGACGTGCGCCGCGCCCTGGAGACGGTCACTCTCGACGACAAATACGCTCTGCAGCACGGCCGTGCGTTCATGAGCGGAGTACAGGCCCTTGTGCGCCTGCCCATGCTTCAGCGCCAGCGCGACGCTGCAGCGGGCCTGAACACCGCAGGCTTCATCAGCGGCTACCGGGGCTCCCCTCTGGGCGGCTATGACCAGGCGCTATGGGCCGCGAAAAAGCACCTCGAATCCAACAACATCGTCTTCCAGCCCGGCGTCAATGAAGAACTGGGCGCCACGGCCGTCTGGGGCACGCAGCAGCTGGATCTCTATCCCGAGACCAAGAAGTTCGACGGCGTCTTCGGCCTGTGGTACGGCAAGGGTCCGGGCGTGGACCGCTGCTCCGACGTGTTCAAGCACGCCAACATGGCGGGCACGGCCCGGCACGGGGGCGTGATCGCGCTGGCCGGCGACGACCACATCAGCAAGAGCAGCACGGCCGCCCACCAGAGCGACCACATCTTCAAGGCCTGCGGCACGCCGGTGTTCTTTCCCAGCAATGTGCAGGACATCCTGGACATGGGGCTGCACGCCTTTGCCATGAGCCGCTTCTCCGGCCTGTGGTCGGGCATGAAGACCATCCAGGAGGTGGTGGAGTCCTCGGCCAGCGTGTCGGTGGAGCCGGACCGCGTGAACATCATCCTGCCCGAGGACTTCCAGATGCCGCCCGGCGGCCTGCACATCCGCTGGCCCGATGCGCCGCTGGAGCAGGAGCAGCGGCTGATGAATTACAAGTGGTATGCGGCCCTGGCCTATGTGCGCGCCAACCGGCTCAACCACAACGTGATCGACGGCCCCAACGACCGCTTCGGTCTGATCGCCAGCGGAAAGGCCTACAACGACATGCGCCAGGCCCTGGCCGACCTGGGCCTGGACGACGACACCTGCCGCCAGCTGGGCATACGCGTGCACAAAGTCAACGTGGTCTGGCCGCTGGAGGCCACCATCACGCGCGACTTCGCGCGCGGCCTGCAGGAAATCCTGGTGGTGGAGGAAAAGCGCCAGGTCATCGAATACCAGATCAAGGAAGAGCTGTACAACTGGCGCTCCGACGTGCGGCCCAACGTGGTCGGCAAGTTCAGCGACGAACACGGCGGCGAATGGTCGGTGCCCAATCCCAGCCAGGACTGGCTGCTGCGCCCCAATGCGGACCTGACGCCGGCCCTCATCGCGCGCGCCATCGTCCAGCGCCTGACCAAGATCGGCGTGCCCGAACACATCGCCCAGCGCATGCACGAGCGCATTGCCGTGCTGGACGCCCGCGAGGCCGCGCTCAAGGCCGCCCAGAGCCAGCCCACGGGCGACCGCGTGCCATGGTTTTGCAGCGGCTGCCCGCACAACACCAGCACCCGCGTGCCCGAGGGCAGCCGCGCCGTGGCCGGCATCGGCTGCCACTACATGACGGTGTGGATGGACCGCTCCACCAGCACCTTCACGCAGATGGGTGGCGAGGGCGTGACCTGGGTGGGCCAGGCGCCCTTCACCAAGGACGCGCATGTCTTCGCCAACCTGGGCGACGGCACCTACTTCCACAGCGGCCTGCTGGCGATACGCCAGAGCATCGCGGCCGGCGTGAACATCACCTACAAGCTGCTGTACAACGACGCCGTGGCCATGACGGGCGGCCAGCGCGTGGGCGAGCGGCCCGAGGGCCACTCGGTGCTGCAGATCATGAACAGCCTCAAGTCCGAGGGCGTGGCCAAACTGGTCATCGTCACCGACGAGCCCGCCAAGTACGACGGCGTGCCGCTGGCCGAGGGCGTGACCGTGCACCACCGCGACGAGCTGGACCGCATCCAGCGCGAGTTCCGCACCCTCAAGGGCTGCACGGCCATCATCTACGACCAGACCTGCGCCACCGAAAAGCGCCGCCGCCGCAAACGCGGCACGCTGGCCACGCCCGACAAGACCGTGGTCATCAACGAATTGGTCTGCGAAGGCTGCGGCGACTGCTCGGTGCAGTCCAACTGCCTGTCAGTCGAGCCGGTGGAGACCGAGTTCGGCCGCAAGCGCCGCATCAACCAGAACACCTGCAACAAGGACTACTCCTGCGTGAAGGGCTTTTGCCCCAGCTTCGTCACCATCGAAGGCGGCCAGCTCAAGAAGCCCAAGAAGGAGAAGAAGGGCGACCTGTCCATGCTGCCCGCCATCCCGGAGCCCGTGCTCCCCGTGGCCGAGCAGGCCTGGGGCATCGTCGTGGCCGGCGTCGGCGGCACGGGCGTGATCACCATCGGCTCGCTGCTGGGCATGGCCGCCCACCTGGAGGGCAAGGGCGTGATCACCCAGGATGCGGCCGGCCTGGCGCAAAAGGGCGGCTCCACCTGGAGCCACATCCAGATCGCCAACCGTCCCGAGGCCATCTACACCACCAAGGTGGACATGGCCAAGGCCGACCTGGTGATCGGCTGCGACCCCATCGTCACGGCCACGCCGACCACCATGTCCGTGATGCAGCCGGGCCGCACCTTCGTGGCGCTCAACAGCCACGGCTCGCCCACGGCAGCCTTCGTCACCAACCCTGACTGGCAGGCGCCGGACGACCGCTGCGCCAGCGCCCTGGCCCAGGCCGTGGGCCCCGAGCTGCTGGGCAGCTTCGACGCCGAGCAGGTGGCCGTGCAGCTGCTGGGCGACAGCATCTACACCAACCCGCTGATCCTGGGCTACGCCTGGCAAAAGGGCCGCGTGCCGCTGTCGCACGCCGCGCTGATGCGCGCCATCGAACTCAACGGCGTGCAGGCCGACAACAACAAGGCCGCCTTCGAGTGGGGCCGCCGCTGCGCCCATGACCTGGCCGCCGTGCGCGCCCTGTTCCAGACGGCCCAGGTGATCCAGTTCGTCAAGAAGCCCTCGCTGACCGAGATGGTGGCCAAGCGCGTGGACTTCCTCACGGGCTACCAGAACGCCGCCTATGCGGCCGAGTACCAGGCCTTCGTGGACAAGATCCATGCCGCCGAGCGCGGCGTGGCGGGCTCCGGCACGCGCCTGTCGGAGGCCGTGGCCCGCTATCTGTTCAAACTCATGGCCTACAAGGATGAGTACGAGGTCGCGCGCCTGCACACCGATGCGGCCTTCAGCCAGCGCATCGCCGGCATGTTCGAGGGCGACTACCGCGTGGTCCACCACCTGGCGCCGCCGTCGTCGGCCGGCAAGGATGAGCACGGCCATCTGGTCAAGAAGTCCTACGGTCCCTGGATGCGCAAGGCCATGGAAGTGCTGGCGAAGATGAAGGGCCTGCGCGGCACGGCGCTGGACCCCTTCGGCCGCACGCAGGAGCGCCGCACCGAGCGCGCCCTGATCCAGGAATACCGCCAGTGCATCGAAGGCCTGCTGGCCGAACTCACGCCCGAGCGCCTGGCGCTGGCCGTGGAGATCGCCAGCATTCCCGAGGACATCCGCGGCTACGGCCATGTCAAGGAGCGCAACCTGGCAGCGGCCCGCATCAAGTGGAAGGCGCTGATGGCACGCTGGAGCGCACCGTCACGGGGTGCCGGCAGCACGGGCAAGCCCGCCGTCGGCGTCGCCTGAAACCACACGGACCGCCCCGTTCCAGGGGCCTCCTGTAAGATCGCTGCCGCCGCCCGCACCGCAAGGTGTGGGCGGCGCGGCTCCGTCAGGGTCCGTTCCATGGACCGTCAGGCCGGGCGCAAAAATCACGAAAAACCGCGCTCCACCCCTTTAAAAACGGCAGATGGCAGCCAGTTGCAGCCAGTTGCAGCCATCGTCGCCGAAAAACCCGCAGCCGCCAGATCCTGGCAGCCCATGTGGGTCAGGGCTGACGCATACAATGCTCCGTTCTCCTGCGCGGGCCCGTGCATACGGCGTGCGCAGCGACCCTTTTTCGACCTTCCAATCCTGGAGTCTTGCCCGTGTTTATTTCTTCCGCTTTTGCCCAGACCGCACCCGCAGCAGCAGCCTCCGGTGGCGACTTCATGTCGCAGCTGTATGGCATGGCACCGCTGGCACTGATGTTCGTGGTGCTGTACTTCGTGATGATCCGCCCCCAGATGAAGCGCCAGAAGGAGCACCGCTCCATGATCGAGGCGCTGGCCAAGGGCGACGAAGTGGCAACGTCCGGCGGCATCATCGGCCGCGTGACACGGATGTCCGAGCAATTCCTGCACATCGAGATCGCCTCGGGTGTGGAAGTCCAGATCCAGCGCAGCGCCGTCGTACAGGTGCTGCCCAAGGACACGCTGAAGTAAGCGCTGTCCCTGTCTTGCGGGTGTGCGGACCGCGCAGGCGGCAGCACACCCTTTTGTGCGTTGCTGTCTACAAAGAGCGAAGAGCGCGATCATGAACCGATATCCGGTCTGGAAGTACGCGATCATCGTGATCGCGCTGCTGGTGGGGGTGCTCTACACCCTGCCCAATTTTTTCGGTGAGGCGCCTGCGGTGCAGGTCTCCTCGGCCAAGGCCACCGTCAAGGTGGACAACGCGGTGCTGCACAGGGTCGAAGAGGCCTTGAAGGCCGCCGATGTCAAGCCCGATGTGCTGACCATCGAGGGCACCTCGGTGCGGGCGCGCTTCAACACGCCCGACGAGCAGCTCAAGGCCAAGGACGTGATCCAGAAGGCCCTGATCCCCGATGCCAACGATCCGGCCTACATCGTGGCGCTGAACCTGGTGTCGCGCTCGCCGCAATGGCTCACGGCCGTCGGCGCCAAGCCCATGTACCTGGGCCTGGACCTGCGCGGTGGCGTGCACTTCATGCTGCAGGTGGACATGGCTGCGGCCCTGACCAAGAAGGCCGACTCCTTTGCCGGCGACCTGCGCACCTCGCTGCGCGACAAGAACATCCGCCACGGCGGCGTCTCGCGCAACGGCAACACCGTCGAGATCCGCGTGCGCGACGAGGCCATGCTCACGGCCGCCCGCAACCTGGTCACCGACCAGTTCCCCGATCTGGCAGCCACCTCCGAGCCTGATGGCGCCGGCTTCAAGCTGCTGGCCTCCATCAAGCCCGAAGCCCTGCGCAAGGTGCAGGAGCAGGCGCTCAAGCAGAACATCGTCACCCTGCACAACCGGATCAACGAGCTGGGCGTGGCCGAGCCCGTGATCCAGCAGCAGGGTCTGGACCGCATCATCGTCCAGCTGCCCGGCGTGCAGGACACGGCCAAGGCCAAGGACATCCTGGGCCGCACGGCCACGCTGGAAGTGCGCCTGGTCGACGAATCCTCCGAGGCGCGCGGCGCCGAGCTGGGCTCGGGCCCCGTGCCCTTCGGCTCCGAGCGCTACCTGGACCGCAACGCCCAGGCCGTGATCGTGCAAAAGCAGGTCGTGCTGACCGGCGAGAACCTCACCGACGCACAGCCCGGCTTCGACAGCCAGACCCAGGAACCCACGGTCAACCTGGTGCTCGATGCCAAGGGCGCGCGCATCTTCAAGGACATCACGCGTGAGAACGTGGGCAAGCGCATGGCCATCATCCTGTTCGAAAAGGGCAAGGGCGAGGTCGTGACGGCTCCCGTGATCCGTACCGAGATCGGTGGCGGACGCGTGCAGATCTCGGGCCGCATGACCACGGCAGAAGCCAACGACACGGCCCTGCTGCTGCGTGCCGGCTCGCTGGCCGCGCCCATGGAGATCATCGAGGAATACACCATCGGCCCCAGCCTGGGCGCCGACAACATCAACCGCGGCATCCACTCCGTGGTCTGGGGCCTGGTGGCCATCGCGGCCTTCATGTGCGTGTACTACATGCTGTTCGGCGTGATCTCCACGGTGGCCCTGTCGGTCAACGTGCTGCTGCTGCTGGCCATCCTGTCCATGCTGCAGGCCACGCTGACCCTGCCCGGCATCGCCGCCATGGCGCTGGCGCTGGGCGTGGCCATCGACTCCAACGTGCTGATCAACGAGCGCATCCGCGAAGAACTGCGCGGCGGCGTCTCGCCGCAGGCCGCCATCCATGCGGGCTACGAGAACGCATGGCACACCATCCTGGACTCGAACGTGACCACGCTGATCGCGGGCCTGGCGCTGCTGGCCTTCGGCTCCGGCCCGGTGCGCGGCTTCGCCGTGGTGCACTGCATCGGCATCCTGACCAGCATGTTCTCGGCCGTGTTCTTCTCGCGCGGCCTGGTCAACCTCTGGTACGGCCGCCGCAAGAAGCTCAAGAGCATCTCCATCGGCCAGGTCTGGAAGCCGGAAGACACCAGCCAGCTGCGCTCCGTGGCTGCCAAGGGTTCCAGCGTCGCCGATTCCGGCGCCAACAACTGAAAGGGGGAAGACCATGGAGTTCTTCCGCATCCGCAAAGACATCCCCTTCATGAAGTACGCGTTGGTCCTCAACGCGATCTCCTTCATCACCTTCGCGCTGGCCGTGTTCTTCCTGCTCACGCGCGGCCTGCACCTGTCCGTGGAGTTCACGGGCGGCACCGTGATGGAGGTGGCCTATACCCAGACCGCCGACATCGCCAAGGTGCGCGATACCGTCTCCAAGCTGGGCTACAGCGACGTCACGGTACAGAACTTCGGCACGTCGCGCGACGTGATGATCCGCCTGCCCGTGCAAAAGGACGTGTCCTCCGCGCAGCAAAGCGAGCAGGTGCTCACGGCGCTCAAGAAGGAAGACGCCGAAGTCACGCTGCGCCGCACCGAGTTCGTGGGCCCGCAGGTGGGTGACGAGCTCATGCACAACGGCCTGATGGCACTGGGCTTCGTGGTGCTGGGCATCGTGATCTACCTGGCCATGCGCTTCGAATGGAAGTTCGGCGTGGCCGCCGTGATCGCCAACCTGCACGACGTGGTCATCATCCTGGGCTTCTTCGCGTTCTTCCAGTGGGAGTTCTCGCTGTCCGTGCTGGCCGGCGTGCTGGCTGTGCTGGGCTACTCGGTCAACGAGTCGGTCGTGATCTTCGACCGTATCCGCGAAGCCTTCCGCAAGTTCCGCAAGCTCAGCACCACCGAGGTGATCGATCACGCCATCACCAGCACGATGAGCCGCACCATCATCACCCACGCCTCCACCGAGGCCATGGTGCTGTCCATGTTCTTCTTCGGCGGTCCCAGCCTGCACTACTTCGCGCTGGCGCTGACCATCGGCATCCTGTTCGGGATCTATTCCTCGGTCTTCGTGGCCGCCGCCATCGCCATGTGGCTGGGCGTCAAGCGCGAGGATCTGATCAAGGCGCCCAAGGCTTCCACGGACCCCAACGATCCCAACGCCGGCGCCACTGTGTAAGCGAATGTTCTAGCTCCAGACCGGCTTACACTCGCGGGCATGCCCTCCCTGCCCACCCCTTCCAACGCGCCTGCTGGCACCCAGTCTTCACTGGGCCAGCAGGCGCGTTTGCATTGGGTGCGTGGACTGTGCAAGGGCCTGCCCGGCGTGGCCCAGCAGCTGCTGGCCCAGATGGAACAACAGGCCCAGGCCGTGGGCACCGCACGTGAAATGCAGGAGCGTCGCGAGGCCTGGTCCAGCTACCGCCAGCACCAGGCGGCCTGGCTGAATGCCTGCATGCAGGCCCTGCAGGGCGCACTGCAGCCGGGCAGGGCCACACCGGCCTCCGTGCCAAAGCGCGGGGCGCTGCAGTTCGAACTGCTCAGCGACGATGTGGTGGAGAACAAGATCCTGGCCTCCCGCATGGCGCTGGCCATGGGTGAAACCACGGCACCCGTCTTCGATACGCTGCGCCTGCGCATGCAGGCCATCGAAAACCAGGAACTGCCATCCGACGACATTCTGCGCAGCGAGTCCGTGTGCCGCCATCTGGTCGAGCAATGGCTCGCCAGCGGCCTGCAGCGCGGCGATCTGCAGCGCGTGAACGATCTGCTGCAGACAGCCCTGGCACCGCTGCTGGTGGCCGGATACCAGGCGGCCCACCAGCTGCTGGACGGCCAGGGCGTCACCCGTTCGCAGGACGTGGCCATGCGGGTGCGGCGCACCGAGGGCGGCCACTCCACGCGCGCCATGGGCCTGGGCCCGGCCACGGCGCCTGCCTCGACCTCGCAGCCTTCCTCGGCCTATGCGCCCACGCAGATGGGTGGCGTGCCGGGCGCTGCCGCCTCCTATCCGCCCAACGGAGCACTGCCCCAGGGACAGATGCCCGTGGGCCTGACAACACTTTCGCGCGCACGCCACCGCGCCCATGAAGTCGTGGGCCAACTGCGCCGCCTGCTCATGCAGCCGGGCGTGGGCGTGCCGGGCCTGGTGCCCGGCGTGGGCGGCGTGGGCGGTGGCCTGCAGCAGGCCCCCGCATCGGCCGCGCTGACCCAGGCCCTGCTGGAGCAGCGCGTCGTGGCCCAGACGCAGTACCAGCACATGCTGGCCCGGGGACTGACCACGCTGCAAATCGATGCCAGCCCGGCCGCCATCGGCCAGTTGGTGGGCCAGGTGCGCGAGCGCTCGGCCGAGCTCAAGCGCAAGGCCACCACCTCGGGTGAAAAGGCCACCATCGAGATCGTGGCCCTGATGTTCCAGGCCATCCTGACCGAGGACCGCATCCCGCCCTCGGTGCGCGTCTGGTTTGCCCGGCTGCAGGTGCCCGTGCTGCGCGTGGCCCTGGCCGAGCAGGAATTCTTCAGCAATCTGCGCCACCCGGCCCGGCTGCTGATCGACCGCCTGGGTTCGTGCGTGATGGGGTTCGACGCCTCCAGCATCAGCGGCAGCGCGCTGGAGTCGGAGATCCGGCGCATCGTCCAGGTCATCGAGCAGTACCCGGAGACCGGCCAGAAGGTCTTCGTGCTGGTGCTGCGCGAGTTCGAGGACTTCCTGGCGCGCTACCTGACCCAGTCGCAGGACAAGGCCAAGATCGTCAGCGTGGCCCAGCAGGTGGAGCAAAAGGAAACCTTGGCCATCCAGTACACGATCGAGCTGCGCCACCTGCTCACCGACATGCCGGTGCGCGAGGAGATCCGCGAGTTCCTGTTCAAGACCTGGACCGAGGTGCTGGCCCTGGCCGCCGTGCGCCACGGCGCCAAGGACGCGCGCACCATGCGCTTCAAGCAGGCCGCCAGCGAACTGGTCTGGGCCGCCAGCGCCAAGCCCACGCGCCAGGAACGCTCGCGCGTGATCCAGACGCTGCCGACGCTGCTGCAGACGCTGCGCGAAGGGCTGGCCCTGATCGGCGTCACGGGCGAGGGGCAGTCCGCACGCATCAAGCTGGTCACCGACACGCTGGCCGAAGCCTTCGTCTCCAAGACGGCGACCATCGCACCGGCCCGCATCGAGGCCATGGCCCAGCGGCTGTCCCATCTGGAGCAGTACATCAGCGAAGACGGCATGCTCGACGAGGACATGCCGCTGTCGCCCGAGAACATCGAGATGATCCTGGGCGTGGACACGGCCGGGCTCAACGTCATCCCGAGCACCAACACCCCCGTGGACCCGGTGATGCTGGAGTGGGCCACCTCGCTGGAGCCGGGCCGCTGGTTCACGCTGGACCACAACGGCGCGCGCATCCAGGTGCAATACACCTGGCGCAGCCGCCGCAAGCAGCTGCACCTGTTCGCCGCGCTCGATGGCACCTGCCACCTGCTGCAGCTGCGGCGCATGGCCTCCTACCTGCAGTCCGGCCTGCTGTCCGTGCATGACGAAGAGGCGCTCACGGTGCGTGCGACGCGCGATGCGCTGGAGAAGATTCAGGCGAACCCTGAAAGGCTAAGCTCCCCCTGAGGCGCTACGCGCCTTCCCCCCGGGGCACGGCGCCTCTCTACCCGCTTCGCGGGGGAGGGGGACGATGCCATCGGCTAGGCGCCCCCACCGCGAGGCGGCTCTTGCTCGGCATCTCCCGCTTGGGGACGCGCCAGTTTTTGAGCTCAGGCCTGGGCCAGGCGCTGGAACAGGCCGCCGGGCAGGCGCTCCACGCGGCCTTCCAGTTCCAGCTCCAGCAGGTGGGCCTGCAGGGCTGCGGCATCCATGCCTGTGCGGTCCATGAGCTCGTCCAGCGACAGCGGGTCGTGGGCCAGGGCGCGCAGGGTGGCGTCGTTCTCATGGTCCTGTGCGGACTGGACAGCTGCCGCTGCCGCCGCTGCTGCCGGTACGGGCTTGGCAATCGGCAGGCGCACGGCCGTGCCCTGCAGCTCATCGAGCACGTCCTGCGCCGTTTCCACGAGCTTGGCGCCCTGGCGCAGCAGCGCATGGCAGCCGCGCGACTGGGGCGCGTGGATGGAGCCGGGGATGGCAAAGACCTCGCGGCCCTGTTCGCTGGCCAGCCTGGCCGTGATCAGCGAGCCCGATTGCAGGGCCGCCTCGACCACCAGCGTGCCCTGCGACAGGCCCGCAATGATGCGGTTGCGCTGCGGAAAGTGCGCGGCCATGGGGCCGGTGCCCAGCGGATACTCGCTGACGATCAGCCCATGGCTGGCCACTTCGCGGGCCAAGCCGATGTGGCGCCGTGGATAGACCTGGTCCAGGCCCGTGCCCACGACGGCAATGGTGACGGGCGCCGCCTGGGCGCCGGTGCGCAGCACCGCGCGCAGTGCGCCCTCATGGGCAGCGCCATCCACGCCCTGCGCCAGTCCGGAGACGATGCACAGGCCGGCCTCGGCCAGCGCCTGCGCCATGGCACGCGCATTGGCCGCGCCCTGGACCGTCGGCCCGCGGCTGCCGACCATGGCCAGGGACTGTGGATAGGGGAACCAGGGACCAGAACCTGTCATGCAGCGCTCGCTGCCCTGCACATGCAGCAGCAGCGGCGGATCTTCGGTCTGCAGCAGCGCCTGCGGATACTGGGGATGGCCCAGCGCAAGCACGGCATGCAACTGCCCGGAAGCGGGCTGGTCCAGCCATTGCGCCGTGGCCGCCACAAGCTGCTCCAGGCGCTGGGGCACGGTCTGCAGCGAATGGGCCTGCGCCGCCGTCACCAGGCCGTGCCAGGCGGCTGGAGGGCCGCTCCAGATATTCTGCGCACCACCGCAGGCCGCCAGCAGGCGCCGCGCCGTGGTGCGGCCCACGCCGGGCGTCAGCAGCAGCCGAAGCCAGGCGGACAGCTCCTCGGGAGCGAGCCGGTCGGTGGACTGCAAGGCGGCCGCCATGGCGTTGCCGGCAGGCCGCTGGGGCTCAGGGAGCCGGCGAGGTCAGGCTGTCGCCCACCTCGACGCCGCGCCGCGCCTCCAGGATCAGCGCGTAGGAGACGCGATCGAAGGTGCGGAACACCATGGCATGGCCATTGCGTTCATCGGGCAGCTGCACCTGCTCCTTCTTGTCGCCCGTCTTGTCCACGATACGCGCGCCACGGCGGCTCAGCTCCAGCACCGTGCCCACGTCCATGCCGTCCTGCGTGCCCTTGTTGATGGCAATGACCTGGTTGTTGGCCGCCCAGCGCACGGCCTGGTCGCCGTACAGCGACACCACATGGGCCTTCACGGCAGCCTGCGGCGCATGCGGCGCATAGTTCATGTAGGTTCGTTCCGGTGCGGGCAGCAGGCGGTCGCCAGCACGCATCTCTGTCTTGGCGCGCGACAGGTCCACCGTGGCGGGAGAGGCCTGCTCGTGCTTTTCGCCCTTGCTGTCCACGATCTCCAGCGAGGTCTCGCCCTCGATGAGATCGGCCAGGCCCAGGTACTTGGCCTCGTAGCCCAGCACCTCACCGGAGATGGGGTCCTTGAGCGCCACCGCATCGCGGAAGACACGGTACTGGCGCGGCAGGCCGTCGCCCTTGCGCAGCGGCGCCTCGGCCGTGCCGCGTGCATAGGCGCGGTCACCGCTGGCCATGAGCACGCGCTCGTCCGTGGTGGCGATGAGGCGGGGTGCGCGCAGCAGCGTTTCGGCATCGACCACCAGCGGCTCGGCCAGGAAGGGCTCGATCAGATGGGGCTGCAGCGTGGGCAGGGCCGCCTGCGCCAGCGACTCGCTGCGCGTGCTCGGAGACACGCGCACCACACCGGGCTCGCCGCCGTCGCCCATGGGCCGCGCCGTGCTCAGGCGGGCATAGCCATCACGCTTGTCCAGGTACAGCACCTGGCCCGGATAGATGAGGTGGGGATTGGCGATGGCCTGCATGTTCATGCCCCACAGCTCGGGCCAGCGCCAGGGACGGCGCAGGTACATGCCGGAGATGCCCCACAGCGTGTCGCCGCGCTTGACGGTGTAGCTGTCGGGCGCATCGGGCGCCAGCTCGCCCACGGGAACGCCCTGCTGGGCCACCTGCTGGGCGGCCGAGCGCTGCGATGCCGTCACCGGAAGCTGCTGCGCGTGGGCCGCTGCGAACGCAGCGATCAGGGCCGTTGCGACAGTCCAGGTACGAGCTGTGGCGAATGCAGTCATGGAATTCCTCTTCTTGTGGCTGACGCAGCGTCCCTCCTAGGCACTGCGGCACGGCCGATCTTGTCATGAACGGCCATACAGGTCTTACAAATCAGCAAAGATTCTGCGTGCAAGGCCATGAGAGGGCAACGCTTATTGCGTCGTCCCGCTGCGCCCAGGCAGAAAAGTGGCGAAAATAACGACATTCACCGACCACGCCATGTCCATTCTGCCCATTCTTTGCTATCCCGACCCCCGCCTGCACACCGTCGCCAAGCCGGTTGCCAAGGTCGATGACCGCATTCGCCAGCTGGTCCATGATATGTACGCCACCATGTATGACGCCCAGGGCGTGGGCCTGGCAGCCACCCAGGTGAACGTGCACGAGCGCGTGGTCGTGGTCGATGTCTCCGAAGGCCGTGACGAGCCCTTTGCGCTGATCAACCCGGAGCTGCTCTGGGCCAGCGAGGAAACGCAGCTGGGCGAAGAAGGCTGCCTGTCGGTGCCCGGCATCTACGACGGCGTCGAGCGCTCCACCGCCATCAAGGTCAAGGCGCTGGACGAGAACGGCAACGAACGCATCATCGAGGCCGAAGGCTTCAAGGCCATCTGCATCCAGCACGAGATGGACCACCTGATGGGCAAGGTCTTCGTCGAGTACCTGTCGCCGCTCAAGCGCAACCGCATCAAGACCAAGCTGCTCAAGCAGCAGAAACAGGCAGAACGCGCATGACCCACCTGCCAGCGCTTCGCTTCATGCCGCGCTGGAAGATGGACGGCGCGGGCCTCGTTGCCTGGGCGCTGCTTGCCCTGGCCTTGTCCCTGCTGCTTGCCGGCTGCGCCGTGCCCGAGTGGCAAAAGCCCGGCACGCCGCGCTCCGAGATCGAGCGCTCCATGGGCCGCCCGACCCTGAGCCTGCCGCTGGACGGTGGCGGCACGCGCCTGGTCTACAGCCGGCAGCCTGCGGGCCAGCAGGTCTACCACATGGATTTCGACGCCAGCCAGCGCCTGGTGCGCGTGGAGCAGGCGCTCACCATCGAACGCTTCCACGCCCTGCGCAATGGCGAGGACACCCGCGAAAGCGTGCGTCAGCTCTTCGGCCCGCCTGCGCTGATCGAGAGGGTCTACAGTTTCAACGGCGACATCTGGACCTACCGTATTCTGGAAAATGGCATTCGCCGCCAGGCCCATGTGCATATCGACCCCGCCGGCGTGGTGCGCCGCGTGATGTTCACCGACGAAGTGTTCAACGACGACGACCGTCGCTGAGCCTGCACACCGTCCCACTGTCCCTACTGGATTGCATGAGAGTCATTTTTGCCGGCACGCCCGAGTTCGCGCGCGTTGCCCTTGAACGCCTGCTCGCCGCGGGCTTTACCGTCCCCCTGGTGCTGACCCAGCCCGACCGTCCCGCCGGGCGCGGCATGAAGCTGCAGGCCTCGCCCGTCAAGCAGTGCGCTCTGGAGCATGGCATTGCCGTGGCCCAGCCGCGCAGCCTGCGCCTGGACGGCAAATACCCCGAAGAGGCCGCCGCCGCCCGCGCCGCCATCGAAGCGGCTCAGGCCGATGTCATGGTCGTGGCCGCCTACGGGCTGATCCTGCCGCAGTGGGTGCTCGATACGCCCCCGCACGGCTGCCTGAACATCCACGCCAGCCTGCTGCCGCGCTGGCGCGGCGCCGCCCCCATCCACCGCGCCATCGAGGCCGGCGATGCCGAGACCGGCGTCACCATCATGCAGATGGATGCGGGCCTGGACACGGGCGATATGTGCCTGATCGAGCGCCTGCCCATCACCGCCGACGACACCACGGCCAGCCTGCACGACAAGCTGGCCGACCTGGGCGGGCGCCTCATCGTCGAGGCGCTGGAGATGAGCGCCTGCGGCGGCCTGCCGCGCACGCCCCAGCCCGCCGAGGGCGTGAACTACGCGCACAAGATCGAAAAGGCCGAAAGCCAGATCGACTGGCGCCAGGATGCCGAGGCCATTGCCCGGCGCCTGCGCGCCTTCAACCCCTTCCCGGGCGGCGCCACGCAGTACGGCGATGAAGCCATCAAGGTCTGGGAGGCTCACGCCGACCCCGCCATCGCCGTGGCGACGGCAGCCCCCGGCACCGTGCTGTCCGCAGGCGCCGACGGCGTGCGCGTGGCCTGCGGCCATGGCGTGCTGTGCATGACGCTGCTGCAGCGCGCGGGCGGCAAGCGGCTGGCGGCGGGCGATTTCCTGCGCGGCTTCGATCTGCCTGAAGGAGCCGTTCTGGACGGTGCTGCCAGCGGCGGCACGCCATGAACCTGCAGCCCCTGGTGGAGCGCGCACGCGGCATTGCGCGCGATCCCGCCTTCATGACCGGCGTGCGCGACATGTCGGGCACGGCGCTGGGCATAGGCGCCTGGGGCCTGGTCACGGGCGTGGCCATGATCAAGAGCGGCATGTCCTTGCCCCTGGCGCTGTTCATGGGCCTGCTGGTCTATGCCGGCAGTGCCCAGCTGGCCGTGCTGCCGCTGATGGCCGTGGGCGCGCCCATGTGGGTGGTCTGGTTCACGGCCATCTGCGTGAACCTGCGCTTCGTCATCCTCAGCAGCATGTGGCGCAGCTACTTTGCCCACCTGCGCCTGCGCCACCGCCTGGCCATCGCCTATTTCAGCGGCGACGTGATCTTCGTGGGCTTCATGAAACGCTACCCCGATGCCCGGCCCCAGCCCGAGCAGCTGCCCTATTTCTGGGGTGCCGCCTCGACCAACTGGCTGGCCTGGCAGATCCCGTCCACGCTGGGCATCCTGCTGGCCGACCAGGTGCCCCTGTCCTGGGGACTGGGCTTTGCGGGCGTGCTGGCCCTGATGGGCGTGCTGCTGTCCATGCTCAACGACCGTGCCACCTGGGTGGCAGGCGTGGTTGCGGCCAGCGCGGCCGTGGCGGCCTTTGCGCTGCCGCTCAAGCTCAATATCCTCGTGGCCATCGCTGCAGCCGTGGCCGCAGGCCTGCTGGCGGAAACGCTGCAGCAGCGCCTGCGCGCACTGCAGGCGCCTGAAAAAGGGGAGTCAGGCCCGGTGATTCTCCCGCCCGATACAGCCCATGGCGAGCGCCATGCCCGGCTGCCGCTGGACGAAGACGCCCGGCCCGTGCAAACCAAGGAAAAGGAAACGCTCTGATGGATCTGTCCTGGCTGTGGCCCTGGCTGGCCTGCGTGGGCCTGGCGGCCATCACGCTGTTCACACGCGCCTTCTTCCTGATTCCCGAGCGCGAAGTGCCCCTGCCGCAATGGCTCAAGCGCGGCCTCAAGTACGCGCCGCTGGCGGCCCTGGCGGCCGTGATTGCGCCCGAGATCGTGATGACCAACGGCCGGCTGATCTCCACCGTGGTCGATGCGCGCCTGCCGGCCCTGGCTTGCGCGGTCATGTATTTTTTTTACAAGCGCAGCATCATGGGAACGATTGCGCTTGGCATGGCGGTCTATCTGCCACTGCATATCGGCCTGGGCTGGTAGGCGCAGCGCGGGCGAGAGCGGCCGAGAGCGCCCGGCTCCCCGGCTGAAACCGGATTACAGGCGCTCCCGATGCCCCGGATCGCCGGCGTGCCCGCCCACTGCCGGGGCGGGCACGCCGCCTACAATGGCCGCGCTTTACCTCTTTTTCGTTTCAATTCCATGGCGATCGCCACCGATCGCAACGCCGCCGTCATGAACATTCTCCGTTTCTCCGATCTGTGCGCCCAGGGCAAGGCCCAGGGCCAGCGCGTCTTCATCCGCGCCGACCTCAACGTGCCCCTGAACGATGCCGGCGAGATCACCGAGGACACGCGCGTGCGCGCCTCCGTGCCCGCCATCGAGATGGCACTGAAGGCCGGCGCCGCCGTGATGGTGACCAGCCACCTGGGCCGCCCCACCGAAGGCGAGTTCAAGCCCGCCGATTCGCTGGCGCCCGTGGCCCGCCGCCTGGGCGAGCTGCTGGGCCGCGAAGTGCCCCTGGTCGCCGACTGGGTGGACGGCGTGCAGGTGGCGCCCGGCCAGGTCGTTCTGCTGGAGAACTGCCGCGTGAACGTGGGCGAGAAGAAGAACAAGGAAGAACTGGCCCGCAAGCTGGCCGCGCTGTGCGACATCTTCGTGCACGACGCCTTCGGCACCGCCCACCGTGCCGAGGGAACCACCTACGGCATCGCCCAGTTCGCGCCCATTGCCTGCGCGGGCCCCCTGCTGTCGGCCGAGATCGACGCCATCACAAAGGCCCTGGCCAACCCGCGCCGCCCGCTGGCCGCCATCGTGGCCGGCTCCAAGGTGTCGACCAAGCTGACCATCCTGCAGTCGCTGGCCAAGAACGTGGACCAGCTCATCGTGGGCGGCGGCATTGCCAACACCTTCATGCTGGCCGCGGGCCTGAACATCGGCAAGAGCCTGGCCGAGGCCGACCTGGTCGGCGAGGCCCGCGCCGTGATCGACGCCATGGCCGCACGCGGCGCCGAGGTGCCGATTCCCACCGACGTGGTGGTCTCCAAGACCTTTGCGGCTGACGCGCCCGCCACCGTCAAGAAGGCCACCGAAGTGGCTGACGACGACATGATCCTGGACATCGGCCCCGAGACCGCCGCCCGCCTGGCCGAGCAACTGCGCAAGGCTGGCACCATCGTCTGGAACGGCCCCATGGGCGTGTTCGAGTTCGACCAGTTCGCCAACGGCACCAAGGTCGTGGCCCAGGCGATTGCCGAGTCCGACGCCTTCAGCATCGCCGGTGGCGGCGACACCCTGGCCGCCATCGCCAAGTACGGCATCGAGGACAAGGTCGGCTACATCTCCACGGGCGGCGGCGCCTTCCTGGAGGTGCTGGAAGGCAAGACCCTGCCCGCCTTCGAGATCCTGCAAAAGCGCGCCAACGGCTGAGCACGGCAACATCCGGATACGGGGCACTTTCTTGTCAGTGCCTCGCGGCGAAGCCACAATCGACACTTTGCGCAGCTGCAGCAATCCGCCGCAGCGCGCCCCGCACCGAGGAGAAATCCATGCGATCGTTCAAATCCGCTGGCGGCCTGGCCCTGGCGGGCCTCTGCCTGGCCCTGGCGGGCTGCGTCAATGCACCGATGACCAGCTACTTCGAAGCCACGGCCCAGCCCAAGATCGGCGCTGCCGGCCACTGGGACTCCGTGGCCAACGATGTCGTCGCCAAGACGCTGGAAACACTGCAAAAGACCGGCATCGAGCGCACCACGCCGGTCCATGTGGCCCTGCCGGCCGAGCCCAGCCAGTTCGACAAAGGCTTTCGTGAGCTGATCATCACCAAGCTCGTGCAAAGCGGCGTGACCGTCATGCAGCAGCCGGCCCAGGCCCAGCTGCAGGTGAGCTACGGCGCCCAGGTCGTGCGCCACGGCAAGCGCCTGCCCAACCCCGAACTCGTGCTGACGACGACGGTGGTGCGCAACAACCAGTACCTGGCGCGCAAGACCGACGTCTACTACCTCGAAAAGAGCGACGCCGTGCTGTTCACGGCCGAGGACGAGCGCCCCGAATTCCCCGCCAAGAACCTGAAGGTGGTGGGCCAATGACGCTGCGCACGCCCCTCCTGCCGGCCGCGCTGGCTGCCGCGGCCCTGCTGTCCGCCTGCGCCGTGCCCGCTCCCGCGACCACGCCCGAATCGTCGGCCGCGCGCCGCGGCGAACCCACCTACCAGTCGGCCGCAGCCAACCCCTTCATCGCCAGCAGCCGCGCTGCCGTGGACGAGCTGGTCAAGGGCCTGAACACCGAGGAACTGGGTGAGGCGCCCGTGCTCGTAGCCACCGTGGTCAACGTCAACGACCTGACGCGCTCGGCCCCGCTGGGCCGCACGCTCAGCGAGCTGTACGCCTCCCAGCTGTCCGCCAAGGGCTACAACGTCAAGGAGCTGAAGCTGCGCGGCGATGTGTACGTCAAGGAAGGCACGGGCGAGCTGCTGCTGTCGCGCGAGATCAAGGACATCGCCCGCAACCACAATGCGGCCCTGGTCCTGGTGGGCACGTACTCGGCGGCTGCCAAGTACACCTATGTGAGCCTGAAGCTGGTTCGCACCGACGACAGCCGCATCGTGCGCAGCCACGACTACGCGCTGCCCAACAACATCGACATCCAGCGCCTGCTGGGCGCCCCGGCCACGGCGCAACGCTGAGGCCCTGCGGCCTGACTGCGCCCGTGTGCGCAGTCAGGCTGCGTCTTCTTCTCCCGACCTTCGCCTGCTTGCCCTCAGCGGCCGCGCGCCGGCCACAGCACCGAGGCGATGGCCACCACCATCAGCGCCACGGCCGTCCAGTCCTGCCAGTGCAGCACCTCGTCCAGCCACCAGGCGCCGCTGAACACGCCCAGCACGGGGATCATCATCACGCTCAGCGTGGACGCCACGGGCGGCAGGCTGCGCGCCAGGAAGAACCAGACCGTCTGGCCAAAGCCCAGCACCAGCACACCGTTGAAGACGATGGCACCCGTGGCCTGGGCGTCGGGCCAGTGCCACAGGTGGCGCTCGAAGACGAAGGCCAGCACCGTGAGCGTCAGCGCGGTCAGCGCCACCATCCACAGCGTCATCGTCAGCAGGGGCACGGGCACCTCGGCGCGGCGCAGCTTCTGCGTGCCGAAGGCCCAGCTCAGCGCGGCGGCCAGCATCAGGCCCACGCCGATGGGGCGGCTGCCCAGGGCACCGACCTCGTGCCACAGCAGCAGGAGCACGCCCGTCAAGGCCGCCGCCACACCCGCCCAGGCACGCGGCGCCAGCCGGTCATGGAAGAACAGGCTGCCCAGCACGGCCGAGAAGATGGGCATGGTGTAGCCCAGGATGGCCGCCCGCCCGCTGGAGAGCATGGGGATGGCAATGATGATCAGGCTGTTCCACAGCACCATGTTGAACAGCGTCAGCTGCGCCAGCCGGGGCCAATAGGCGCGCGGCACGGCCAGCGGCAGGCGGCGCCAGACCACGAAGGCCGCCAGGATGGGCAGCCCCACCCACATCGAGGCCATGCGGAAACTCAGCGGCGGGAAATGCTGCACGCCCAGCTTCATCACCGGCCAGTTGACGCCCCAGATCAGGGTCAGCGCGATCAGCAAAAGAATTTGTCGGGCGGTGAAGGCAGGCATAGGCCGCCGATTGTGCCCCCGGGCCGCCAGGCCCGCTGGATGCCCGGCGACAGGCCCCGGGAAGGGCCGATCGCTAAAATCGCGCCCCATGACCTTTCTCGACATGCTGCGCAATGCCACCGCCCAGAACCAATCCATGCTGTGCGTGGGCCTGGACCCCGAACCCAGCCGCTTTCCTGCGGCCATGCGCGGCGATGCAAGCAAAATCTACGACTTCTGCGCCGCCATCGTCGACGCCACGGCCGACCTGGTGAACTCCTTCAAGCCCCAGATCGCCTACTTCGCGGCACACCGCGCCGAAGACCAGCTGGAAAAGCTCATGGCCCACATGCGCGCCGTCGCGCCCCATGTGCCCATCATCCTGGACGCCAAGCGCGGCGACATCGGCTCCACGGCCGAGCAATACGCCAAGGAAGCCTTCGAGCGCTACGGCGCCGACGCCGTGACCCTGTCGCCCTTCATGGGCTTCGACTCCATCACGCCCTACCTGCAGTACGAGGGCAAGGGCGCCTTCCTGCTGTGCCGCACCTCCAACCCCGGCGGCGACGACCTGCAGGCCCAGCGCCTGGCCGACCTGCCGGGCCAGCCCCACCTGTTCGAGCACGTGGCGCGCCTGGCGCAAGGCCCCTGGAACACCAACGGCCAGCTCGGCCTGGTGGTGGGCGCCACGCGCCCGCAGGAAATCGAGCGCGTGCGTGAATTCGCGCCCTCGCTGCCGCTGCTGATTCCCGGCGTGGGCGCCCAGGGGGGCGATGCCGTGGCCACGGTCAAGGCGGCGCGCATCGGCGGCGGCCCCATCATCATCAATTCCTCGCGTGCGGTGCTCTATGCATCGCAGGGCGACGACTTCGCTGCCGCCGCGCGCACCGCCGCCCAGGCCACGCGCCAGACGCTGCAAGACGCAGCCGCCGCCTGAGACGGCAGGGAAGCCCGGCCATGCAAGGCAAATGGCTGGAAGACTTCCTGCTGCTGGCCCAGGAGCGCAGCTTCACGCGCGCGGCCGAGCTGCGCCATGTCACCCATCCGGCCTTCGGGCGGCGCATCCGCGCGCTGGAGGCCTGGGCCGGCACGCCCCTGGTCGAGCCCGGCGGCGGCCCCGTGCGGCTGACGCCGGCCGGCGAAGCCTTCCGCGACACGGCCGAGCAACTGGTGCGCACGCTGGCCCAGTCGCACGATGAACTGCAGGCCGTGGCCGGGCGCCAGGCCCGCGTGATCACCCTGGCCACGGGGCGCACACTGGCGCGCACCATCGTGGCCGACTGGCTGACGCGCCACGGCAGCGTGCTGCAGACGGCCGAGCTGCGCGTGGTCACGCGCACGCTGGACGAGACCGTGGCCATGCTGCAGCGCGGCGAAGTCAGCTTCACGCTGGTCTATCACCACGCCGCCATTGGCGTGCGCCTGGACGGCCGCCAGTTCAGCTACCTGACGGTGATGCAGGACAGGCTGGTGCCCGTGGCCCGCGCCGATGCCCAGGGCCGCCCGCTGTACGAGCTGTCGGCCAGCCACCAGCCCGTCGCTCCCGTGCCCTACCTGGCCTTCTCCCACAGCATGGCCCTGGGCCGCCTGGTGGAAGACCACCTGGCCCGGCATCCGCTGGCGCCGCGCCTGCGCCGCTGCGTGGACTGCGACTCGGCCGACGCCCACTACGAATACGTGCTGCGCGGCCTGGGCCTGGCCTGGATGCCGTGGTCCATGGTGCGCGGCGACTGCCAGGCCGGCCGCCTGGCCGTGGCCGGCGACCCGGGCCTGGAAGTGCACTTCGACGTGCGCCTGTACCGTCCCAAGCGCCACCTGGGTCCTGCTGCCGAGCAGTTCTGGAGCGACATCACGGGCGCCTGACGGGTGCATGCATGCGCCCTCCTGGTGCAAACCCGCACCGCGCTGTGGAACAAGCAGGTTTTGGTGCTGCAATGGCTCCGCCTCGTGCCGAATCAGCACCAAATGCCTGGGTAGTCCTTCGCACAATCAATCTCATACATTTCAGGAATAACCCCATGCCCAGCAACTCCCTCCTGCGCCGCACCGCCCTGGCCTGCGGCCTGCTGATCGCCGCCACCGGCAGCGCCTTGGCCGACGACGCCGCCAGCTACCCCAACCGTGCCATCACCATGATCGTGGGCTACCCCGCCGGCGGCAGCACCGACCTGGTGGGCCGCTTCGTGGCCGATGGCCTGGCCTCGCGCCTGGGCCAGCCCGTGGTGGTGGAGAACCTGGGCGGCGCCGGCGGCGCCATCGGGGCGCAAAAGGCCGTCAAGGCCACGCCCGACGGCTACACGCTGTTCGTGGGTGCCAACAACGAGCTGGCCATCGCGCGGCTGATCAACAAGAGCATCAAGTACTCCATCGGCGACTTCACGCCCATCGGCATGATCGGCTCCCAGCCCATGGTGCTGGTGGCCTCGCAGAAGGCCGGCGTCAAGACAGCCGCCGAGTTCAGCGCCCTGGTGGCCAAGAACCCGGGCAAGTTCAGCTACGGCAGCTCGGGCGTGGGCACGGCACTGCACCTGGCCGGTGAAATGATCAAGGAGCAGGGCAAGCTGCACATGACCCACATCCCCTACCGCGGCGTGGCGCCCCTGACCACGGACCTGGTGGGCAACAACATCGAATTCGGCATGTTCGTGCTGTCCTCGGGCCTGCCCCAGATCCGCGCGGGCAAGGTCATCGCCCTGGGCACGACGGAGGCCAAGCGCTCGGCCATCACGCCCGACATCCCGGCCCTGTCCGAGCTGCCCCAGTACAAGAACGTGGACATCAACGTCTGGTTCGCGCTGATGGCGCCCAAGGGCCTGCCCGCACCCGTGGCCGCCAAGGTCAAGAAGGCGCTGGACGAGACCATGGCCTCGCCCGAGTTCCGCAAGAAGATGGAAGAGGCAGGCTCGGTGGTGGCCGATCCCAAGACCGATGCCGGCAAGTACATCAACGCCGAGATCGCCAAGTACACCAAGATCGTCCAGTTTGCCCACATCGAGAACTGAGCCAGCCATGGACGCTTTGCAATTTGACCTTCCCCTGCCCGACCTGAGCGCCTGGCGCGCGGGCAATACCGGTACCGAGGGCGTGTGGCAATTCGACTCGGGACGCCCGGGCCGCCACGTGATGATTTCCGCGCTGGTGCACGGCAACGAGATCTGCGGCGCCTGGGCCGTGTCCGGGCTGCTTAAGGCCCTGAACAACGGCCTGGCGCTGGACAGCGGCCGCCTGACCCTGGTGCTGGCCAACCTCGATGCCTTCGACCGCTTCGACGCGGCCAGCCACGATGCCTCGCGCTTCGTGGACGAGGACATGAACCGCCAGTGGATAGACGCACGCATCGACGAGGGCAACACCCGCGAACGCCGCCGCGCCGCCGCTCTGCGCCCCTTCGTGCAGCAGGCCGACTGGCTGCTGGACCTGCATTCCATGCACGAGCCCTCGGCCCCGCTGCTGTTGACCGGCATGCAGCCGCGCAACCGCGATCTGGCACGCCAGATGGGCGCGCCGGCGAACATCGTCGTGGATGCCGGTCACAAGGACGGCACGCGGCTGCGCGACTACGGTCGCTTCGGCCTGCCCGACGCCGAGGCCGGCGACTCGCGCTCGCTGCTGATCGAATGCGGCTTCCACGGCGATCTGGCCAGCCGCGACGTGGCGCACGACCAGTGCCTGCGTTTCCTCGAAGTGGCCGCCATCTTCGACAACAGCGCGTTGCACGCCGCCCTGCCCGGCTGGAAGCAGGCCGACGCACCGGCCCAGTGGGCGCTGGAAGTCACGGCGCCCGTGGTGGCCAAGAGCAGCGGCTTTCGCTTCTCGGCGCCGTTCACGGGGCTGGAGCGCTTCGAGAAGGCCGGCACGGTGATCGGCGACAACGATGGCGAGCCGGTGATCACGCCCTATGGCGACTGCGTGCTGGTCATGCCCTCGGTGCGCCAGGCGCGTGCGGGCGTGACCGTGGTGCGCTTCGCCAGGCGCTCGCCGCTCTGAGCGGCACGCTTCAGCCGAACCTCAGCCGCGCTGGCAGCGCGCGGGCGACAGCCGTTCAGGCTGCACGCCCTGCGCGGCCAGGCGCGCATCCAGCGGCTCCCCGCGCAGCAGGTTGCGCGCCAGCAGGCTGTAGCCGAAGGCGCTCTGTATGCCGTAGCCGCCCTGGGCGGCCACCCAGAAAAAGCCCGGCAGCGGCGCAGGCGAGGCATCCCAGCCCACGGCCATCTCGCCGTCGGCCACAAAGCTGCGCAGCCCGGCCCAGGTGTGGGAGGGCCGACGGATCTGCAGCGTGGTCACTTCCTCGATGCGCCAGATGCCCGTGGCCACGTCCAGTTCCTCGGGCGCCACGTCCTGCGGCGCCACGGGGTCGGCGTTGGCGGGCGAGCCCAGCAGCTGGCCTGCATCGGGCTTGAAGTAGAAGCCCTCGTCGGCGCTGATCACGGCGGGCCAGTGCGCGGCATCCATGCCTTCGGGCACGGCAAAGGTGAAGGCACTGCGCCGCTTGGGCACCAGGCCGATGGGTGCGGCGCTCGCCAGCGCGCCCAGCGCATCGGCCCAGGCACCGGCCGCGTTGACCACGCAGCGCGTACGCACCTGGCTGCCGTCGGCCAGGTCCACGGTCCAGACACCTGCGTCATGCGCCAGCGCACGGACCTCGGCGCTGCAGCGCAGCTCGCCACCGCACTGGCGCAGGCCGCGCAGGAAGCCCTGGTGCAGGCCATGCACGTCGATGTCGCGCGCGCCATCGTCCGCAAAGCCATCGACCAGCAGCGTGGTGTTCAGGCAGGGCACCAGGGCCTTGAGTTCATCGGGGCCCAGGCGCCGCGCCTGGGGCGAGTGCAGGAGCGCCTCGGCATGGGCAGCATCGAGCAGGTCCTTCTGCGCGGCCGTGCCCACATAGAGCACGCCGCGCGGCGCCAGGATGGGAGCCTGCACAAAGCCTTGCGGCGGCTGCTCGTAGAAGGCGCGGCTGGCGCGCGTCAGCGCCTGGACCTGCAGCGGGCCATAGTGCTCCTCATACAGCGCGGCCGAGCGGCCCGTGCTGTGGTAGCCGGGCTGGGATTCGCGCTCCAGCACCAGCACCGAGGCGCCGCCATCGCGCGCCAGCTGCCAGGCGACCGAGGCACCGGCCATGCCCGCGCCCACCACCACGAAATCACGGATGCTGCTGTCCATGGCCGGCCTCACTTTGCGTTCTTGCGGCCTGGCTTGGCCTGCGCGGGAGCCGACGCTGCCTCCAGGTAGGGCCGCAGATAGCGCCCCGTATGGCTGGCCGGGTTGGCCGCCACGTCCTCGGGCGTGCCCGTGGCCACCACCTGGCCGCCGCCCGAGCCGCCTTCGGGGCCCATGTCGATGATCCAGTCGGCCGTCTTGATCACGTCCAGGTTGTGCTCGATGACCACGATGGTGTTGCCCGCATCGCGCAGCTGCTGCAGCACTTTGAGCAGCAGGGCGATGTCGGCGAAGTGCAGGCCCGTCGTGGGCTCGTCCAGGATGTAGAGCGTGCGCCCCGTGTCGCGCTTGGACAGTTCCTGGGCCAGCTTGACGCGCTGCGCCTCGCCGCCCGACAGCGTGGTCGCGCTCTGGCCCAGCCGGATATAGGACAGGCCCACGTCCAGCAGGGTCTGCAGCTTGCGGGCGATGGTGGGCACGTCCTTGAAGAAGGCATGGGCGTCCTCCACCGTCATCTCCAGGATCTGGGAGATGTTGCGGCCCTTCCACTGCACCTCCAGCGTCTCGCGGTTGTAGCGCTGGCCGTTGCAGATGTCGCAGGGCACATAGACATCGGGCAGGAAGTGCATCTCCACCTTGACCACGCCATCGCCCTGGCAGGCCTCGCAGCGGCCGCCGGCCACGTTGAACGAGAAGCGCCCGGGGCCGTAGCCGCGCTCCTTGGCGGTGTTGGTCTCGGCCATCAGGTCGCGGATGGGCGTGAACAGGCCCGTGTAGGTGGCCGGGTTGCTGCGCGGCGTGCGGCCTATGGGCGACTGGTCCACATTGATGACCTTGTCGAAATGGCCCATGCCGATGATGTCGTCGTGCGGCGCGGCCTCGCCGCCGGCGCGGTGGATCTGGCGCGCCGCCTCGGTATAGAGCGTGTCGTTGACCAGGGTGCTCTTGCCCGAGCCCGAGACGCCGGTCACGCAGGTCAGCAGGCCCACGGGAAAGTCCGCCGTCACGCCCTTGAGGTTGTGGCCGCGCGCACCCACCACGCGCAGGGCCTGCAGTTGCGGCGCGCCGGGCGCGGTTGCGTTGTCGGGATTGGCCGGGGGCTGCTGGGCGCGGGCCGGGAAGCCCTTGGCCGCTGGCCGGGCCTCGCCCTCGGCCGTTGCCTCCAGCACGGGTTGCCAGGGCGTGCGCCGCGCAGGCACTTCGATGCGCTGGGTGCCCGCCAGGTAGCGGCCCGTGGGTGAATCGGGGTTGGCGCGCACCTCTTCGTAGCTGCCTTGGGCCATGACGCGGCCGCCATGCACGCCCGCGCCGGGCCCCAGGTCGATGATCTGGTCGGCCGCGCGCATCATGTCCTCGTCGTGCTCGACCACGATGACGCTGTTGCCGATGTCGCGCAGGTGCTGCAGCGTGCCGATGAGCTTGTCGTTGTCGCGCTGGTGCAATCCGATGCTGGGCTCGTCCAGCACATACATCACGCCCGTCAGGCCGCTGCCGATCTGGCTGGCCAGGCGGATGCGCTGGGCCTCGCCACCGGACAGGGTGTCCGCGCCGCGCTCCAGGCTCAGGTAGCTCAGGCCCACGTCGTTGAGGAACAGCAGGCGCGAGGCGATCTCGCGCACCACCTTGCCCGCGATCTCGGCCTTGGCGCCCGACAGCTGCAGGGACGCGCACCAGGCATGGGCCTCGGCCAGCGTGGCGTGGCCCACCTCGTAGATGGCGCGGGCCTGCTCGCCCTCGCCGATGCGCACGAAGCGCGCCTCGCGGCGCAGCCGCGTGCCGCCGCAGTCGGGGCAGACGGCGACGCTGCGCAGCCGCGCCAGATCGTCGCGCACCACGCTGGACTCGGTCTCGCGCCAGCGCCGCGTGATGTTGGGGATGATGCCCTCGAAGGGATGGCTCTTGACCATGGACTCGCCCTTGCGCGCGCCGCTGTCGAAGACGTAGCTGAAGGGCATTTCCTCTTCGCCCGAGCCCCAGAGCACCACATGGCGCACCTTCTCGGGCAGCTCCTCGAAGGGCAGCTCCACATCGGTGCCATAGTGGCGCGCCACGCTCTCCAGCATGGAGAAGTAGTAGCCATTGCGCCGGTCCCAGCCCTTGACGGCGCCGCTGGCCAAGCTCAGCGTGGGGAAGGCGACCACGCGCTCGGGGTCGAAGGACTCCGTGCAGCCCAGGCCGTCGCAGCCCGGGCAGGCGCCCATGGGCGAGTTGAACGAGAACAGGCGCGGCTCCAGCTCGGGCAGCGAATAGCTGCACAGCGGGCAGGCGAACTTGGCGCTGAAGAGGTGTTCCTTGCCGCTGTCCATCTCCAGTGCGATCACGCGGCCGCCGGCGTCGGCGCCACCCGCGCGCAGGGCGGCCTCGAAGCTCTCGGCCAGGCGCTGCTGGGCGTCGGCGCGCACCTTGAGGCGGTCGATCACCACGTCGATGTCGTGGCGCTCGTTCTTCTCCAGCGCGGGCAGGGAATGGGACTCGTGGATCTTGCCGTCGATGCGAAAGCGCACATAGCCCTGGGCCTGCATCTGCGCGAACAGCTCGGCGAACTCGCCCTTCTTGTTGCGCGCCAGCGGCCCCAGCACCATGAGGCGCGTGTCCTCGGGCAGGGCCAGGGCCGCATCCACCATCTGGCTGATGGTCTGGGACTGCAGCGGCAGGTTGTGGTCGGGGCAGTAGGGCGTGCCGGCGCGTGCGAACAGCAGGCGCAGGTAGTCGTTGATCTCGGTCACCGTGCCCACGGTGGAGCGCGGGTTGTGGCTGGTGGCCTTCTGCTCGATGCTGATGGCGGGCGACAGGCCCTCGATCAGGTCCACATCGGGCTTGTCCAGCCGCCCCAGGAACTGGCGCGCATAGGCCGACAGGCTCTCCACATAGCGGCGCTGGCCCTCGGCATACAGCGTATCGAAGGCCAGGCTGGACTTGCCCGAGCCCGACAGCCCGGTGATCACCACCAGCCGGTTGCGCGGAATGTCCAGGTCGATGTTCTTGAGGTTGTGCGTGCGCGCACCGCGGATGGCGATGCGTGACTGCGCCAGCGCCAGGCCAAGGTAGCGGCCGTCGGGCTGGGAGCGGGAGTCGGCGGCCCGGTCCAGGCCGCCGTCTTCGGAAATCGTGTGGGAACCAGGCATCGGGAAAACCCCTGCGAAGGCGAACCCGCCATGATAGGTCAGAACCCGTGCCACCGCATGGCGGCTCGGTCTACGGGGCGGCAGGGCCTTCTGCGGCGCCCATTCACAAAACTGTCTTGCACTGGCTTGCATAACCCAGCCTCCCCGCAGCGCTGGCCTATGGGCGAGAATGGCGGATTGCTTGCCCCCACAACAGTGCACCCCGTGCTCGATTCCCCCACACCCGTCCACGGCGCCCAGGCGCCAGCCCCCTCCTCGGCCGCATCGGGCCGCATGACCCCGCAGGAACGCCGATCCAGCGCCAGCCTGGCGCTGATCTTTGCGCTGCGCATGCTGGGCCTGTTCCTGGTGCTGCCGGTGTTCGCGCTGGAGGCGCGCAAGTACCCGGGCGGGGATGATCCGGCCATGATCGGCCTGGCTATGGGCCTGTACGGGCTCACCCAGGCCGTGTTCCAGCTGCCCCTGGGCCTGGCTTCGGACCGATTCGGGCGCAAGCGCGTCATCGTCGCCGGGCTGCTGGTCTTTGCGGCGGGCAGCCTGCTGGCGGCCACGGCCGACTCGCTGCTGGGCCTGATGTGGGGCCGGGGCCTGCAGGGCGCAGGCGCCGTCTCCGCCGCCGTGACCGCGCTGCTGGCCGACCTCACGCGCGACAGCGTGCGAACCAAGGCCATGGCCATGGTGGGCGGCAGCATCGGACTCATGTTTGCGCTGGCCCTGGTGCTCAGCCCCCTGCTGGCTGCCTGGGGCGGGCTGCCCGGCATCTTCGGCCTGACCTGCGCCCTGGCGCTGGCGGGCATTGCCGTCGTGCTCTGGGTCGTCCCGCCCGAGCCCGCGCGCCACGCCGACCAGCCGCGCGGCCGCATGGCCGAGCTGTGGCGCCATGGCGACCTGGTGCGGCTGAACCTGGGCGTGTTCGTGCTGCACACCGTACAGATGTCCATGTGGGTGGCCGTGCCCGCCATGCTGGTGCAGGCGGGCCTGGACAAGCAGGCGCACTGGCATGTCTACCTGCCGGCCGTGGTGCTGTCCTTCGCCGCCATGGGCGGCCTGTTCGCCATGGAGCGGCGCGGGCGCCTGCGCGCGGCCCTGCTGGGCGCCATCGCCCTGATCACCCTCGTGCAGATCGGCCTGGGCCTGCTGGCGGCCGGCGGCGCGCAGCCGCCGCTGTGGGCCATGGCCGTGCTGATGTTCGTGTTCTTCTGCGGCTTCAACGCGCTGGAGGCCACCCAGCCCAGCCTGGTCTCTCGCATGGCCCCGGCCCCGCTGCGCGGCGCGGCGCTGGGCGCCTACAACACGCTGCAATCGCTGGGCCTGTTCGCAGGCGGCGCGCTGGGCGGCGCCGTCGCCAAATGGGCCGGCATGCCGGGCCTGTTCACCCTGACGAGCGTCCTGGCCGTGCTGTGGCTGGTCGTCACCTGGCCGCTGCGCCCCGTGGGCCGCCACGGCTGAACGGCGGATTTTCAGACGGTTACAAGCCGCCGCCACCGGCGGTTGCCACGGGATATCCGCCCCCTGCCATCGGCGGACGGCTTGCGGCACAATGGCGCGTCTGGCCCGGGATCCATCCCTCTATGCCCGGGCCACTTCCCTATGTAAAGGTATTTCACTCATGGCATCCGTCAACAAAGTCATCATCGTCGGCAACCTCGGACGCGACCCCGAAATGCGCACCTTCCCGAGTGGCGATCAGGTGGCCAACGTGACCATCGCCACCACCGACCGCTGGCGCGACAAGAACACGGGCGAGAACAAGGAAGCCACCGAGTGGCACCGCGTGGTCTTCAACGGCCGTTTGGCCGAAATCGTGGGCCAGTACCTGCGCAAGGGCAGCCAGGTCTATGTCGAAGGCAGCCTGCGCACGCGCAAGTGGACCGACCAGGCCAGCGGCCAGGAACGCTACGCCACCGAAATCCGTGCCGACAGCATGCAGATGCTGGGCAGCCGCCAGGGCGGCGGCGGTGGCCAGCAAGGCGGCGGCTACGGCGATGAAGGCTACGGCGACAGCGGCTACGACGCCCCTCCCCAGCAGCAGCAACAGCGCCGCCCGGCCCCTGCCCCCATGGCAGCGCCCGCACCGCGCCAGGCCCCTCCCCAGCGCCCCGCTCCCGCACCCATGGCACCCCCGCCCCAGCGCGCAGCCTCGGGCTTTGACGACATGGATGACGACATTCCGTTCTGATTCGGACTATCAAGGTTCTTGAGCATCCAGACCCGCTTTCCCCGGAAAGCGGGTTTTGTTTTTCCAGGCGCCCGACGACAAATCCCATGCCCCTGCCGCGTGCCAGAACCCTGTTGTGGAGTCTTGTCCTGTGCCTGCCGCTGGCCGTGTTCGGCTGGCTGGCTGCAGCCCTGTGCCTGATCTCGCAGGAGGACTACACGCCCGAGCCCGGCAGCTTCACCTACTACATCGGCATCTCGTCCCTGGTGCGCCATGCGCCGCTGGTGGGCGCGCTGGGCAAGGCGGAGTACTTCGGCACCGTAGGCGACGGCAACAAGCCGCCACACGGCCTGGTGTCCTATGACGTGGAGTTCGCAAGCATTGGCCCCGCCACGCACGCCTTCGATGCCTACCTGCTCGGCAAAGGCTATTCCCGGAGTGCGGACGACGAAACGCCCGGCCCCTCCTACGGCATGGGGCGGCGCGTTCGCCATGCCAGGTACACGGCGGCTTCGGGCCAAGTCGTCTACGTGGAAGTGGTGCAGGCCTCATCGGCCGAGCAAGGCCCTGTGCGCTACCGCGCCACCATGGCGCACTACGACTGATTGCGGCCAGGGGTCCATCCCACGGCAGGCAGCACCCCCTCGTACAATCGCGCCCGTGATTTCAGTCCACCGGCACCGTCAACCCGAGGCTTGCCAAGCGCGCAGCCGCGATGCCGCACGCCTTCACAGCTTCACGCTGGCCCGCATCGCGCGCGGCTCGCAGAGCCGGCGCTCGGGCTGCACCCGCCTGGCGCCGCCGTAGCACGGTCGAACCGTACAAGCCGCCAGGTTTCGGGCATCGCCCGACGCCCGGCATGTTCATTCCCGTCTACAAAATCCTGCCCTGCCCTGCCCTGCCACACCCAGCGCGACGGGGCCGGCCATTTCCATGTCGAAACACCCCCATCCCTTTCGCGCCGAGTGGGCGCCCAGCATTCCGCGCGAGCTCATGGCCGGCGCCGTGGCCACCTTTGCGCTGATCCCCGAGGTCATCGCCTTCTCCTTCGTGGCTGGCGTCGATCCCGCCGTCGGCCTGTTCGCCTCCTTCATCATCAGCATCGTCATCGCCTTCACCGGCGCGCGCCCGGCCATGGTGTCGGCGGCTGCGGGCTCGGTCGCCCTGGTGGCCGCTCCGCTGGTGCATGCACATGGCGTGCAGTACCTTTTTGCGGCCGGCATTCTTGCGGGGGCCGTGCAGATCCTGTTCGGCGTGCTGCGCCTGGGCGTGCTGATGCGCTATGTGTCGGGCTCGGTGCGCACGGGCTTCGTCAATGCGCTGGCCATCCTGATCTTCTCGGCCCAGATGCCGCACCTGATCGGCGCCAATGCCGCCACCTGGGCCATGGTGGGCGCCGGCCTGCTGATCATCTACGGCCTGCCCCGGCTGACCACGGCCGTGCCCTCGCCCCTGGTCTGCATCGTGGTGCTGACGGTGGCGGCGAATTGGCTGGACCTGCCCCTGAAGACGGTCGCCGACCTGGGCCTGCTGCCGGACGGCCTGCCCAGCTTCGGGCTGCCGCAGGTGCCTTGGTCGCTGGAGACGCTGCGCCTGATCGCCCTGCCCGCGCTGGCGATCGCCATGGTGGGATTGCTGGAGTCCATGATGACGGCCAGCGTGGTCGATGAACTCACGGACACGCCCAGCTCCAAGAACCGCGAGTGCAGCGGCATCGGCGTGGCCAACATCGCGGCCAGCCTGTTCGGCGGCATTGCCGGCTGCGCCATGATCGGCCAGACCGTGGGCAATGTGCGCTACGGCGGCCGGGGCCGGCTGTCCACGCTGTTCGCGGGCGCCTTCCTGCTCATCCTGATGGTGCTGCTCAAGCCCTGGGTGTCGCAGGTGCCGGTGGCGGCGCTGGTGGCCATCATGGTGATGGTGTCGGCCTCCACGCTGGACTGGGGATCGGCCCGCGCCCTGCTCACGCATCCCAAGCTGTCCAGTGCCGTGATGCTGGCCACCGTGGTGGTCACCGTGGCCACGGACAACCTGGCCGCCGGCGTGGGCGTCGGCGTGCTGCTCAGCGGGGTGTTCTTCACCTTCAAGGTCTCAAGGCTGCTGTCCGTCGAGAAGACGGAGGACGGCGCAGGCCTGACCTACCGGGTCTCGGGCCAGGTCTTCTTTGCATCGGCCGACCTGCTGGTCGATGCCTTCGACGTGCGGGACATCGAAGGCCGGCCGGTGCGCATCGAACTGACCAACGCCCATTTCTGGGACATCACGGCCGTCAATGCGCTGGACAAGGTCTGCCAGCGCCTGCGCAAGCACGGCAGCACGGTCGAGGTGACGGGCCTGAACGAACACGGCCGGGCACTGGTGTCGCGGCTGGATATCGGCATCGAGTAGGCCCGCGGCCGTCCCCGGGCGGGACGGCCCTCAACGCTCATCGAACGACAGCACCACACGCTCGGTCAGCGGATGCGCCTGGCAGGTCAGCACGAAGCCGCAGGCGACCTCATTCTTGTCGAGGGCGAAGTTGCGCTCCATGCGCACCTCGCCCTCGACCACCTTGGCGCGGCAGGTGCCGCAGACGCCCGAGGTGCAGGAATAGGGCACTTCCAGCCCGGCCGAGGAGGCCGCATCCAGGATGCTCGCCTGGCCGCGCGTGAAGGGGGATCTCGCGCGAGAGGCCGTCGCGCACCAGGGTGATGCGGGCGGTGGCGGCGTCGCCAGGCTGGGCTTCGTGCACCACGGCGCCCACCGTGCCCTGGCCTGCGGCCGGCAGGGCCACGCCGAAGCGCTCGATGTGGATGCGTTCCTCGGCCACGCCGGCGGCCAGCAGGGCGGCCTCGGCCTCGTCGTTCATCTGGAAGGGGGCCACAGATGTAGACATGGTCGATGTGCGCGGCCGGCACCACGCCCTGCAGGAATTCGGCGATCTTGCTGCGGTCCATCACGCCCATGTTCAGCGGCAGGTCGGTGTGTTCGTCCGAGAACACATGCTGCAGCGACAGCCGCGACATGTAGCGGTTCTTGAGGTCCTCGATCTCCTCCTTGAACATCGTGGACTGCAGCTGGCGGTTGCCGTAGATCAGCGTGAAGCGGCTGGCGGGCTCGCGCGCCAGCACGGTCTTCATGATGGACAGGATGGGCGTGATGCCGCTGCCGCCGGCGATGCCCACATGGTGGCGCGCGGCCCCGGGCTCGATGGGCACGAAGAAGCGGCCCTGAGGAGCCATGACCTGCAGCGTGTCGCCGGGGCGCAGATGCTCGTTGATCCAGTTGGAGAACTGGCCACCGCGCACCTTGCGCACACCCACGCGCAGCTCGCCGTCATCCACGCCTGCGCAGATGGAGTAGCTGCGGCGCAGGTCCTGGCCGTCGATCTGGTGGCGCAGGGTGAGGTACTGGCCCTGGGTGAAGCCGAAGACCTCGCGCAGCGCGGGGGGCACATCGAAGGAGACGACCACGGCCTCGGCCGTGTCGGGCGCAATGCTGCGCACGCGCAGCGGGTGGAACATCGTGGTCGTGGTCATATCGGCTTGAAGTGTTCGAAGGGTTCGCGGCAGTCCAGGCAACGGTGCAGGGCCTTGCAGGCCGTGGCGCCAAAGGCCGAAAGCCGCTCGGTGTGCACGCTGCCGCAGTGCGGGCAGGCAACGGGCTCGGGCACGGCAATGCCCTGGCGGCGGCGCACCAGGCGAATGGGCGAAGTGCCCTCCGGCAGGCCGGAGTCGCCGCAGCGCCCGGGGGGCGCGATGCCGTACTCGCGCAGCTTGCGCCGGCCGTCGTCGCTGATCCAGTCCGTGGTCCAGGCCGGGGCGCGGCGCAGCACGGCGCGCGCGGGGCCCAGGCCTGCGGCCTCGATGGCATCGAGCACGCTGCGCTCGATGACCTCGGTGGCGGGGCAGCCCGAGTAGGTGGGCGTGAGCACGATCTCCATGCCCTGGCCTTCGGGCAGGGCATGGACCTCGCGCACGATGCCCAGCTCGCAGACCGAGATCACGGGCACCTCGGGATCAGGCACGTCCTGCAGCGCGGCCCAGGCCAGGCGCTCGCGCTCGGCCGAGGCGGATGTGACGGCCACCAGCCGTGCGGCAGCCATCACCACACCCCGCCCGGATAGGCGCGCTGCAGGTGCTGCATCTCGGCCAGGATGAAGCCCATATGCTCGCTGTGCACGCCGTTGCGGCCCGTGCTGCGGAAGGCGGATTCGGCCGGCATGTCCAGCGTGGCCTCCTGCAGCAGGGCGGCCATTTCGGCCTGCCAGGGTTCGCGCAGCTCGGACCAGGCCGGGCCCAGGCCGCTGGCGCGCGCGGCGGCGTCCGTGGCGTCGTCGGTGAACAGCTCGGCCGCATAGCGCCACAGCTGGGCCAGCGCCGCCTCTATGCGCTGGCGCGATTCCTCGGTGCCGTCGCCCAGGCGCACCACCCAGTCGCCCGCGTGCTGCTCGTGGTAGCGCGCCTCCTTGAGCGCCTTGCCAGCAATGGCGGCCAGCTCGGCATCGCTGGAGTGCACCAGGCGCTCCCACATCAGGCGCAGCCAGGTGGCGGCCATGGCGTTGCGCAGCACGGTGAAGGCGAAGTCGCCGCGCGGCAGCTCGGCCAGCGTGGCGTTGAAGTAGTCGCGCTCGTCGCGCAGAAAGGCCAACTGGTCCTCGTCGTGCGCGCGGCCTTCAAGCTGGCCGGCGCGGGTCAGCAGGGATCGAGCCTGGCCGACCAGGTCCAGCGCCATGTTGGTCATGGCGATGTCTTCTTCGAGGATGGGCGCGTGGCCGCACCACTGGCCCAGGCGCTGGGCCAGGATCAGGCAGGTATCGCCCAGGCGCAGCAGGTACTGCACCTCGGGCTGGGCGTCGATGGCGATGGAGGAGGCGGAGGCGTTCATGGCAGCTCCCCGCTCACATGTGGTCCACCGAGGGCGGCAGCTGGTAGAAGGTCGGATGGCGGTAGACCTTGTCCTGGGCGGGATCGAAGAACATGTCTTTATCACCGGGGTCGCTGGCCACGATCTGGTCCGAGCGCACCACCCAGACGCTCACGCCCTCCTGGCGCCGCGTGTAGACATCGCGCGCCATCTGCAGCGCCATCTGCGGGTCGGCCGCATGCAGGCTGCCGCAGTGCTTGTGGTCCAGGCCGGCCTTGCTGCGGACGAAGACTTCCCACAGCGGCCATTCGTTGGTGATGTTCTGTTCGACGGCGGTCATGCGGCCTCCTTGCGGGTCTGGTTTCTCTGTGTCTGCTTGCGGGCATGGGCCAGGGCGGCCTCGCGCACCCAGGCGCCTTCGTCCCAGGCCTTGACGCGTGCGCCCAGGCGCTCGCGGTTGCAGGGGCCGTCTCCGGCGATCACGCGCCAGAACTCGTCCCAGTCGATGGGGCCATGGTCATGGGCCTGGCGGGCCTCGTTCCATTTCAGGTCGGGGTCGGGCAGGGTCACGCCCAGCACCTTGGCCTGGTCCACCGTGGCGTCGATGAACTTCTGGCGCAGCGCGTCGTTGGAGATGCGCTTGATGCCCCAGCGCATGGACTGCGCGCTGTTGGGCGACTGGTCGTCGGGCGGGCCGAACATCATGATGGACGGCCACCACCAGCGGTTGACGGCGTCCTGCACCATGGCCTTCTGCGCCTCGGTGCCCTGCTGCATCATGGTCAGCAGCGCCTCGTAGCCCTGGCGCTGGTGAAAGCTCTCCTCGCGGCAGATGCGCACCATGGCGCGCGCATAGGGCGCATAGGAGCAGCGGCAGATGGGCACCTGGTTCATGATGGCCGCGCCATCCACCAGCCAGCCGATGGTGCCCATGTCGGCCCAGGTCAGCGTGGGGTAGTTGAAGATGGAGCTGTACTTGGCCTTGCCCGTGTGCAGCGCGTGCAGCATCTGGTCGCGGCTGCTGCCCAGCGTCTCGGCGGCCGCGTAGAGGTACAGGCCATGGCCGCCCTCGTCCTGCACCTTGGCCAGCAGGATGGCCTTGCGCTTGAGGGTGGGCGCGCGGCTGATCCAGTTGCCCTCGGGCAGCATGCCGACGATCTCGCTGTGCGCGTGCTGGCTGATCTGGCGCAGCAGCGTCTTGCGGTAGTTGTCGGGCATCCAGTCCTTGGCCTCGATGAATTCGCCGGCATCGATGCGCTCGTCGAAGCGCTGCTGCAGGCGCATTTCGTCGGCCGAGCGCACGGCCTTGCCGCCATCGCCCGCTTCCTTGCCCATGGTGTCCATGGCCTGGGTATACATGTGCGATCTCCTTGAATGAAATGGTTGACGACGGCCGGCGGTGCCTCAGCGCGGCCGCTTGTCGTACACGCGCCGGGCCTTGCCGGTCTGCGTGCGCTCGATGGTGTCGGGATCGAAGACGCGCACCGCCGTGGAAATGCCCACCAGGGTCTTGATGCGCTGCTGCACCCACTGCGCGATCTCGCCGCGCTCGGCATCGCCCAGGCCGCGCCGCTGCGGCTGCAGCTCGCAGTGCACCTCGACGGTGTCCAGCAGGCCTTCACGGCTGATGTGCATCTGGTACAGGCCCGTGAGGCTGGCATTGGCCAGCACGATTTCCTCGATCTGGGTCGGAAAGACGTTGACGCCGCGGATGATCATCATGTCGTCGCTGCGACCCACGATCTTGCCCATGCGCCGGAAGCTGCGCGAGGTCGGCGCCAGCAGCCTCGTCAGGTCCCGCGTGCGGTAACGAATGATGGGCATCGCTTCCTTGCTCAACGACGTGAAGACCAGCTCGCCCTCGCTGCCGTCGGGCAGCACCTCGCCCGTGTCGGGGTCGATGATCTCGGGGTAGAAATGGTCTTCCCAGATCACCGGCCCGTCCTTGCTCTCCACGCATTCGCTGGCCACGCCCGGGCCCATGACCTCCGACAGGCCGTAGATGTCCACGGCATCCAGCCCCGCCTTGCCCTCGATCTCGCGGCGCATGGCCTCGGTCCAGGGCTCGGCGCCGAAGATGCCGATCTTCAAGGAGCTCTCGCGCGGGTCCATCCCCTGGCGCTGCATCTCCTCCACGATCACCTGCATGTAGCTGGGCGTGACCATGATGATGTCGGGCCGGAAATCCTGAATCAGCTGCACCTGCTTTTCGGTCTGCCCGCCCGACATGGGCACCACGGTGCAGCCCGCGCGCTCGGCGCCGTAGTGCGCGCCCAGGCCGCCCGTGAACAGGCCGTAGCCATAGGCCACATGCACCATGTCGCCGGGCCGCCCGCCCGCCGCGCGGATGGAGCGCGCCACCAGGTTCGCCCAGTTGTCGATGTCATTCAACGTGTAGCCCACGACCGTGGGCTTGCCCGTGGTGCCCGAGGAGGCATGCACGCGCGCCACCTTCTGGCGCGGCACGGCGAACATGCCGAACGGGTAGTTCTCGCGCAGGTCCTTCTTGGTGGTGAAGGGAAAGCGGGCCAGGTCGGACAGCGTGCGCAGGTCGGACGGATGCACGCCCTTCTCGTCGAAGGCGCGGCGGTAGTGCGGCACATGGTCGTAGGCATGCTGCAGCGACCAGCGCAGGCGCTGCAGCTGCAGCGAGGCGATCTCGTCGCGGCTGGCGGTTTCGATGGGGTCGAGTTCGCCGGGGGCGGGGCGCAGGTCTTTGTTCATCGGGGTTCTGGCGTCGTGAGGCAAGGGGTTCAGAATAATTGACCGACCGGACGGTAGGATTATAAGATGCAGCTTTCTTGAGCAACAAGGCTTGTTGTCCGGTACTAACCCTGATAGCGACGCCACATTCCAACCCAGGAGACATCCCATGCCCGCCCACGCCCTCTACGAACGCCACCGCCCCCTGCTCGACGACGCGCTGCAGGCCCTGTCCCGCCGGGGCCACTGGTCGCCCTTCCCCGAGGCGCCCTCGCCCAAGATGTATGGCGAGACCGCGCAGGCCCAGGGCCACGCCGCCGTGCAGGCGCTGTTCGGCAAGGACTATCCGCTGCAGCAGCCCGGTGAACGCGCCCGCGTGGCCACCGAGCAATCGCCCTATGGCGTGGCCCTGGACATCCGCTACCCCGAGTGCGATGCCCAGGCGCTGGTGGATGCCGCCCAGGCGGCCGAGCCTGCATGGCAGGCGCTGGGCCCCCAGGGCCGCACCGGCGTGCTGCTGGAGGCGCTGACGCGCATCCACCAGCGCAGCTTCGAGATCGCGCATGCCGTGATGCTGACCACGGGCCAGGGCGCGATGATGGCCTTCCAGGCCGGCGGCCCCCATGCCCAGGACCGCGCCCTGGAAGCCATTGCCGTGGCCTGGAAGGCCATGGCCGACGTGCCTGCCGAGGCCGTCTGGGAAAAGCCCCAGGGCAAGCATGCGCCCGCTGTGCTGCACAAGCGCTTCGAGGTCGTGGGGCGTGGCGTGGCCCTGGTCATCGGCTGCGCCACCTTCCCGACCTGGAACACCTACCCGGGCCTGTTCGCCGCGCTGGCCACGGGCAACCCCGTGATCGTCAAGCCCCACCCCAACGCCGTGCTGCCGGCCGCGCTCACCGTGAGCGTGCTGCGCGATGTGCTGACAGAACAGGGCCTGGACCCCAACCTCGTGACCCTGGCCGTGAGCGACAAGCCCGAATTGACCCAGGCCCTGGCCACGCACGCGGCCGTGGCCTCCATCGACTTCACGGGCGGCAATGCCTTCGGCCAGTGGCTGCAGTCCAACGCGCCGCAGGCACGCCTGTATGCCGAGATGGCCGGCGTGAACCTGGTGGTGATCGAGTCCACCGATGCCTACGCAGGCATGCTGCGCAATCTGGCCCTGTCACTGTCGCTGTACAGCGGCCAGATGTGCACCACCACGCAGAACCTGCTGATTCCGGCTGGCGGCATAGAGACTGACCAGGGCCACAAGAGCTTCGAGCAGGTCGGCGCCGATCTGGCCGCCGCCATCGACCAGTTGCTGGCCGATCCCAAGGTGGCCTTCACCGTGCTGGGCACCATAGGCTCTGCGCAGACCGTGGAGCGCGTGGAACAGGCCGCCACCGTGGGCCGCGCCGTGCGCGCCTCGCAAAAGCTCACCCATCCCGAGTACCCGCAGGCCGAGGTGCGCACGCCCGCGCTGCGCGCGCTGGACGTGGCGGACGCCGCCATCTACGAGCGCGAATGCTTCGGCCCGGTCTCCTACCTGGTGGCCGTGCCCTCGGCCCAGGCCGCGCGCGAGCTGGCCGAGCGCAGCGTGCGCGCGCATGGCGCGATGACGCTGGGCCTGTACTCCACGAATGCGGCCTTTGTCGATGCCGTGGCGGCCTCGGCGCTGCGCTCGCGCGTGGCCCTGTCCATCAACCTCACGCAGGGCGTGATGGTCAACCAGTCGGCAGGCTTCTCGGACTTCCACGCCACGGGCGGCAATCCCGCGGCCAATGCCAGCTACACCACGCTGGCCTTCGTGGCAGACCGCTTCGTGGTCGTGCAGCGCAGGTGGTGAGGGACCGGGCCGAGCCTAGGCCTGGCGGGCCTTGCGCGGCTTCTTGCCGTCCGGCACGCTGACCGCGCGCACGCCGCCGAAGAACAGCTGGGACACCATGGTGCCAATGGCGTCATGGTCCAGCGTGCCGCCCGGCTTGAGCCAGGTGAAGGTCCAGTTGATCATGCCGAACAGCAGCATGGCCAGGGGCTTGCCCAGGGCGCTGTCGGCGGGCTCGCCGCGCACCTGGGCAATGGTCTGCGCAAAGGCCGCGACCACGCGGCGCTCCACGTCCAGGATGCGCTGCTGGTCTTCCTCGCGCAGGAAGCGCACGTCCTCGGTCAGCACGCGGTGGGCATTCTGGGCCTGGGCGTACTCCTGGCCGAAGCCGCGGATCAGCGCATGCAGGCGCTGCTCGGGATCGGCATGGGCCTGCAGGGTGTCGTTGACCAGGGCTTCGAGGCGCAGCACATGCTCTTCGGCAATGCGCACGGCCAGGTCGTGCTTGTCGATCACATAGTGGTAGAGCGTGGCCTTGGAGACGCCGCAGGCCGCAGCCACCTCGTTCATGGAAGTGCCCGCATAGCCGCGCTGCGCGAACAGCTGGGCGGCGTGGGAGAGAATCATTTCACGCTGGCCATCGTAGCCAGCAGGGTCACGTACGCGTGCCATGCGGCGGCGTCCTTTCGGTAGGTGTCGTTGCCAGGGTCCGCCCGTGCGGCCCGGGCCGGAATTATGGACGGCGCAGCGGCGCGCGCCCCCGCGATTACCAGTTTTCAGGGATATGCAAAGATGCGGGCTTCGCCCACAGTCGGGCGGCCATCCTGCCCCTTTTTACGCCCGCCGCTGCGCACGCCTTTTCCATGCCCGCCCACCTGCTTGTCCCAGAGTCCACGCTTCCGGCCCCGGTGCTGGTGGTGGAGGACGAGCCGCTGATCCGCCAGCGGCTGCAGTCCGTGCTGGGCCAGCTGGGCTACACGCCCGATGCCCTGCTGTTCGCCGGCTCCCTGGCCCAGGCCCGCGCCTGCCTGGCCGAGCCCGTGGCCCTGGCCCTGGTGGACCTGGGCCTGCCCGACGGCAGCGGCATCGACCTGATCGCCGAGATGCGCAGCGCAGACCCGGCCGTGGGCATCCTGGTGATCTCGGCCTGGAGCACGGAGGACGCCATCCTCGCGGCGCTGCGCGCAGGCGCCACCGGCTATGTGCTCAAGGAACGCGACGACCTGGAAGTGTCGCTGTCCATCCGCAGCGTGCTGCGCGGCGGCGCCCCCATCGACCCCTTCATCGCGCGCCGCGTGATCGCCGAGCTGCAGGGCGCGGCACCCGCCACGCCGGAGAGCACCGGCACCGAGTCCACGCTGAGCGCGCGCGAAAGCCAGATCCTGCGCCTGGTGGCCGACGGCCTGACCAACCGCGAGATCGCCGAGCAGCTGCACCTGTCGCGCTACACGGTGGAATGCCACATCAAGCACATCTACCGCAAGCTGGCCGTGTCCTCGCGCACGCGCGCCGTCAACACGGCACGCGTGCGCGGATTGCTGGGCTGACGGCCATGGGCGGGTGGCGCCGGTGGTTCGGCCCGGTGCGGCGCCTCGCCCTGGGCCTCGCCCTGAGCCTTGCGTTTCTCCTGTGCAGTACCTGCGCCTTGGCCCAGGCCTGCCTGCCGCAGATCCTGTCCATCCAGTCCGCCAAGGCCGCAGGCCAGGGACCGCCGCCCATGGCCAGCGCGGTACGCGACTGGCACAACGTGACCCTGCCCGACCACTGGCTGGACCGCTGGCCCGGCTACAGCGGCGCCGTCTGGTATCGCATCGACTGGCAGCGCGGCTGCCCTCACCCCGCTGCCGCCGCTGCCACCGCTCCCGCCGCCGCCGATCCCGTGGCGCTGGCCCTGCACTCCATGGTCATGGCCGGCGAGGTCTTCGTGAACGGCGACCTGCTGTGGCGCGACCGGCACCTGGTCGAGCCCCTGTCGCGCAGCTGGAACATGCCGCGCTTTTGGCTGCTGCCCGAATCCGCCCTGCATGCGGGCATCAACAGCGTGTGGATACGCGTGCACGGCCTGGCCGAGCAGACGCCGGGCCTGGGCGAGGTGCGCCTGGGCGAGCCCGAGGCGCTGCGCCAGTGGCACGAACAGACCTGGTGGAACCAGCGCACGCTGTTTGCCATGAACATCGTGGTCTCGCTGGTGCTGGGCGTGCTGTTCGCCTTTGCCTGGCTGCAGCGGCGCGCCAGCAAGGCCTTTGGCTGGTATGCGCTCAATGCCTTCTGCTGGGCGCTGTTCCTGGCCAATATCCTGGCCACCGAGGCCTGGCCCTTCCCCGACACCCTGGCCGTGGCACGCGGCAACCTGCTGGTCTTTTTGCTATTCGGCCAGAGCTTTTGCCTGTTCACCTGGCGCTTCGGCAGGCTGCACCTGCCCCGGCTGGAAAAGCTGCTGTGGGCGCTGACGCTGGCCGGCATGGCCGCCGCCATCTTCGCGCCCTGGTCGCTGGTGGACGGCGTGCTGCACATCGGCCTGTTGTACTTCGGCATCTGCGTGGCCGTGTCGCTGCACTTTCCGCTGCACGCCTGGCGCACGCGCGAGCCGGGCCACCTGGTCTACGCGGCCTGCCTGCTGGTCTTCCTGTGTGCGGGCCTGCACGACATGCTGGCGCTCAAGAAGGTGATTGGCCCCGCCACGCCCTGGATGCCCTATACCGCACCGCTGACCATGCTGGCCCTGTCCATGGTGCTGGGCCGGCAGTTCGTGCTCAGCATGCGCCGCATTGAGCAGTTCAACCAGGAGCTGACCGACAGCGTGGCGCGTGCCTGCGACGAGCTTGGCGGCACGCTGGCGCGCGAGCATGCGCTGGCGCTCAGCCACTCGCGGCTGCAGGAACGGATGCAGCTGGCGCACGACCTGCACGACAGCCTGGGCGGCTCCCTGGTGCGCTCCATCGCCATGGTGGAGCAGGCGGGCGGCCCCATGCACAACCGCCAGTTCCTGTCCGTGCTCAAGCTGCTGCGCGACGACCTGCGCCAGATGATCGACAGCGGCACCAGCGTCTCCGTCACCGTGCCGGACACGCCCCAGGCCTGGATCGCGCCGCTGCGCCACCGCTTTGCCAGCCTGTTCGACGCGCTGGACATGCAGTCCGACTGGCAGGTGCCTGCCGCCTGGCCGCAGCCGCCCGGTGCGCTGCAGTGCCTGGCGCTGACGCGCGTGCTGGAGGAAGCACTGGCCAATGTGATCAAGCACAGCCGCGCCCAGTGCGTGCAGGTGCAGCTGCAGTGGCCCGAGCCGCATTGGCTGATGCTGCGCATCACCGACGACGGCGCAGGCTTTGACGTGGCCGCCGTGCAGCAGGCCGGCATGGGCGTGGGCCTGCGCAGCATGCAGGCGCGCCTGCAGCGCCTGGGCGGCCATCTGGACATGGACTCAGAACCCGGCGCCACCGTGCTGGCCGCCTGGCTGCCCGTGCCCGGCGATCACCTGCACGAAGGCACGGAGCAGGCCACCCTCAGCGCGAAAAGCGCCCTATCCCCGCACTGACGCCGGCCGGGGTCAACACATCGTCGAAGTACTCCAGCGTGAGCTGGTTGCCGTCGAACGTGGCCTTGGACAGGCTGCCCGGCGAATCGCCCTCGGGCACGAAGCTGAAGACTTCGCCATCCCAGTGGCTGAGCAGCATGCGCTGCGAACCCAGGCTGACCTGCAGCCCCCCGCCACCCGTCTGCAGGCTGACCTGGGCCGGCCCGTAGAAGCGGTTGGCGTAGCTGCCCACATAGGCGCCCAGCGGCCGGGGCGGGCGCGGGAAAGGGGGCCGGGTCTTGCCTACCAGCTCGCCATGCGGCTGCATGATGGGTGCCAGCCGCTTGGTCCAGATGCTCTCCCAGTCCTGGCGCTGGCGGCCCCATTCGACCTGGTCCAGGAACTGCGAGACCACGATCTCGGGCACGCCGATGGGCATGCCGTTGGTCAGCACCACGATGCCCAGCTTGAGCTCGGGCATGACGGTGAAGCTGGTCGCGCTGCCCGTGCCGAAGGCACCCGAGTGGCTGTAGGTGGTGCGCCCCGCCTCGGACACGCCCACGTTGAAGCCGAAGCCGTAGTAGCGGGCGGGCTCGCCGTTGCCGGCCGGCGACTGCAGCATCTGCGGCGACAGCGCCGTGCGCAGGGCCTGCGCATCGACCACCTGGCGGCCCTCGAAGCGGCCCTCGTCCAGCAGCATGGTCATCCAGCGCGCCATGTCGCGCACCGTGGAGCTGACGCCGCCCGCAGCCGACTGCGCATCGGGCCGGCGCACGGGCCCCGCCTGCCACGCGCCGTTGACGCGCAGGTGGCCGGCCGCGCGGTTGGCGCGCGCCTCGAAATCGGCAAACAGCGAACTGGTCTGCGTCATGCCCAGCGGGCCGTAGACGGCCTGCTGCGACAGCGCCGCCCAGGACTGGCCCGCGATGGCAGCCACGGCCTCGGCGCCCGTGGTCAGGCCGAAGTTGCTGTAGGCGTACTGGGTGCCCACGGGCCGCAGCGGCAGGTAGCGCAGGCGCTCCAGGATCTGGCGCTGGCTGTAGCCCAGCTCCTCCAGCGCATCGCCGGCCTGGCCGGGCAGGCCTGAGCGGTGGGCATACATGTCGCCCACGGTGATGCGCTGGGCGGCATCTGCGTCCTCCAGCGTCCACCAGGGCAGGCCCTGCTGCACGCGCGTGTCCCAGGACACGCGGCGCTGGCCCACCTGCTGCGCCACCACGGTGGCGCCCACGGACTTGGAGACGGAGGCGAGCTGGAACACCGTGTCCGCATCCACGGCCAGCGACGAGCCCAGACGGCGCACGCCCATGCCCTGGGCATAGACCAGGCGGCCTTCATGCACCACCGCCACGGCCACGCCGGGCACGCCCGTGCGCCGCATCTGCGCGCGCACCTGGCCGTCGAGTTGATCGAGCGCACGCTTGACGCGGTCCGTCACGGGCGGATCGATGGGATCGCCCCAGGACACCTCGCCGTTGCATCCGGCCGTGGCCACGGCGCCCAGGGCCGCTCCCAGAAAATGCCGGCGCGCAAGAATCGATGAAGCCATGGGGTCTCCTGTGGTGCTGTCGTGAAGAACAAAAGGAAAAAGAAAAAGGGGCGGTTGTGCCGCCCCCCGTGACGATAGCAAAACGCGCCGGGCCGAATCCTGCCCGGCGTCAATCCGCATCAATGCCGCGTCAGTGCTGCATCAGTGCGGATCCACCGCCGCGATGATGCCGCCGCCCAGGCACACGTCGCCGTCGTAGAGCACGGCCGACTGGCCGGGCGTTACGGCCCATTGCGGCTCGGGAAAATCCAGCCGGAAGCCTTCGGGCGTGGCGCCCGAGATCAGGGCCGGCGAGTCGGGCTGGCGGTAGCGCGTCTTGGAGCCGTAGGCCTTGCCCTCGGCGGGCGCGTGGCCGGCCACCCAGCTGACCTGGTCGGCCAGCAGCGACTGCGACAGCAGCCAGGGGTGGTCATGGCCCTGCACCACGCGCAGCGTGTTGGTGTCCAGCTCCTTGCGCGCCACGAACCAGGGCTCGTGGTCGCCGCCACCGCGCGGCGCGCCCTTTTCCTTGACGCCGCCGATGCCCAGGCCCGAGCGCTGGCCCAGCGTGTAGAACGACAGGCCCACATGCTTGCCCAGCTTGCGGTTGCGGTCGTCGAGGATGTTGCCGGGCTCCTTGCTGATGTAGCGGTTCAGGAAGTCGCGGAACGGCCGCTCGCCGATGAAGCAGATGCCCGTGGAGTCCTTCTTCTTCGCGTTGGGCAGGCCGATCTCCTCGGCAATGCGGCGCACCTCGGTCTTCTTCAGCTCGCCCACGGGGAACATGGACTTGGACAGCTGGGCCTGGTTGAGGCGGTGCAGGAAGTAGCTCTGGTCCTTGGCCGGGTCCAGCCCCTTGAGCAGCTCGAACAGCTGCGTGTCGGGGTTCTGGCGCACGCGGGCGTAGTGGCCCGTGGCGATCTTCTCGGCGCCCAGGCGCATGGCGTGGTCCAGGAAGGCCTTGAACTTGATCTCGGCATTGCACAGCACATCGGGGTTGGGCGTGCGGCCGGCCTGGTATTCGCGCAGGAACTCTGCGAAGACGCGGTCCTTGTACTCGGAGGCGAAGTTCACATGCTCGATCTCGATGCCGACCACGTCGGCCACGGCGGCGGCATCGACGAAATCGACATTGGACGAGCAGTATTCGCTGTCGTCGTCATCTTCCCAGTTCTTCATGAAGATGCCGACCACTTCATGGCCCTGTTGCTTGAGGAGATGGGCCGTGACAGCGGAGTCCACACCGCCCGACAGGCCCACCACGACGCGGTGTTTAGTCATGGGCAGCGATTATCCCCGCGCCCTTCAAAGGCTGCGCGCCACGGGCTTTGCAGCCCTGCGCCAGCAGGAATAATGGCCCTCTTGCCCCCTAGGAAACGCCCGCATGCGCTACGACCTGACCGATCTCAAGCTGTTCATGGCCATCGCCCAGGCCGGCAATCTCTCGCGTGCCAGCCAGGCGCGGCACCTGACGCCCTCGGCCGCCAGCCAGCGCCTGCGCAACCTGGAGCAGGCCCTGGGCTGCCAGCTGTTCACGCGCGAGCACAAGGGCATGCGGCTGACCGAGGAAGGCCACGCCATGCTCGAGCATGCGCGCGGCGTGTTCGCCGCCATCGACGGCATGGAGGCCGAGGCCGCCCTGCTGGGCAGCAGCCTGCAGGGCAAGGCAACGCTGGCGGCCAACAGCTCCTCGCTGCACGGCTTCATCGGCCCGCACATCGGCGAGTTCCTGACCGCCTTTCCCGAGGTGAACCTGACCCTGGTCGAGCAGACCAGCGAGACGATTGCCGCCAGCGTGGCCGAGGGCGAGGCCGACCTGGGCGTCTACGCGGGCGAGTCCATGGCGGGCGCCGTGGCCTGCGAGACCTTTGCGCTGGACCGCCTGGTGGTGATCGCCCCGCCCGGCCATCCGCTGGTGCCCCAGCCGGGCGAGAGGCCAGAGGACGGCGAAGGCCCTTCCTGCCGGTTCTTCGACACCCTGTCCCATGCCTTCGTGGGCATGGCGCTGACCAGCAGCAACTACGCCTTTCTGCGCGAGCTGGCCAAGCGCCATGGCCGGCCGCTGCGCTGCCGCATCCACGTGGACGATTTCACCTCCATCGTGCGGCTGGTCTCGCAGGGCGTGGGCCTGGCCATCATTCCGCACAGCATCTACCGCAGGCTCGGCACCGCGCATGCGGTGGCCTGCCTGCCGCTGGAGGAAACCTGGGCACGGCGCCCGCTGCAGCTGGTGCGCTCCAGCGAACGGCCGCTGACGCCCACCGCGCAGCGGCTGCGCAGCTTTCTGAAAGGGCTGGCCGACAAGGCCTAGGCCCGGGTTCAGGGCTGGGGCTGGGGCTGGGCCTTGGCCTGCTTGCGCTCCAGGAAGGCATTCATGTGGTGCTGCGGCTCGCCCGTGTTGAAGGCCGCGCCGAACTCGGCCACGCTGTCGGTGATGGCCGAGTCCACGCCCATGCCCTCCCAGCGGCGCAGCAGGCGCTTTTGCTGGCGCAGCGCCTCGATGCCGATCCCGCCCAGCCCCTCGGCAATCTGCGCGATGCGCGCATCGAGCTGGTCGCCGGGCACGCATTCGTTGAGCAAGCCCCAGCGCTCGGCCTGCAGGGCGCCGATGTTCTCGCCCGTGAGCAGCAGCCAGCTGGCGCGCGTGCCGCCGATCTGCGCGGGCATCATGGCCGCGTGGATCACCGAGGGAATGCCGACCTTGACCTCGGGCATGCCCACCACGGCATCATCGGCCGCGATGCGCAGGTCGGCCGCCATGGCCAGCTCCAGCCCGCCGCCCAGCGTATGGCCCTGCAGCCGGGCGATCACGGGCACGGGAAAATGCCGCACCGCGTTGCACAGGTCGCGCAGCCCGCTGATGAAGGCGCGTGCCGAGGCGGCGTTGAGCGACGCCATCTCGCGGATATCGGCCCCTGCCACGAAGGCGCGCGTGCCCGATCCGCGCAGCACCAGGCAGTGCAGATCGGGGCGCTCGGCCAGCTCGGCCAATTGCGCGGTCAGCGCGCGGATCACGGGCGTGCCCAGAATGTTCAGCGGCCCGCCGCCGGTGATGGTGAGCACGGCGGTCTGCGGGGTGGGAAAGGTCACTTGTGCATGCACGGCAGATCTCCTCAAAGTTTCTCGAATCCGATGTCGCGGATCAGCTGGGACCAGGCGCGGTTGGAGCGCTCCACCGTCTGCCTGAATTGCGCAGGCTCCTGGAAGTCCACGACGGCGCCCTGCTGCTCTATGGTCTTGATCAGCTCGGGCTTTTGCAAGGTCTTGCGCATGGCTTCGCTGAGCCTGGCAAGAATGGCGGGATCGAGCCTGGCAGGCGCGCCCAGGCCATACCAGGACATGTCGTTCATGGGCTTGAGACCGGCCTCGGCATAGGTGGGCACGCCCGGCAGGGCCGGCAGGCGCACGGGGCTGGACACGGCCAGCGCACGCAGCTGGCCGCCCGCGATCAGCGCAGCGGAAGACGGCATGTTGTCGAACACCACATCGAGCTGCCCCGCCATCAGGTCGTTGAGCGCCGGCCCCAGGCCCTTGTAGGGCACATGGGTGAGGGTGGTGCCCGTGGTGCTGCCGAACAGCGCACCGCTCAGGTGGCTGAGCCCGCCATTGCCCGAGGAGCCGTAGTTGAGCTTGCCCGGCGCGGCGCGCGCCGCGTCGCTCACATCCCTGGCGCTCTTGTAGGCCGAGCCTGCGCTGACCACCATCACGCCCGGTACGTTGGCGATGTTGGTGATGGGGGTGAAGTCCTTCACCGGGTCATACGCGGGCTTGGCGTAGACGTTGGGATTCACGGCATGCGAGCTCTCCACCATCATCACCAGGGTGTAGCCATCGGCCGGCTGCTTGGCCGCATAGGCCGAGCCCGTGCTGCCGCCCGCGCCGGGGCGGTTTTCCACCACCACGGGCTGGCCCAGCGTCTCGCCCAGGTAGCGGGCCGCCACGCGCGCGATCACATCGGTGGCGCCGCCCACCGCATAGGGCACGACCAGGCGTACGGGCCGCTCGGGATAGCTTCCTGCCCCCGCCGCCCCCGCCGCCCCGGCCGCCCCTGCCGCCCCCGCTGCATACGCCAGCGGCATCCCCGCCAGCGCGGCGGCTGCCACGGCGGCCTTCAGTGCTTTCATGCGTTTCGTCATCCTTGTCTCCTTCTTGGCTTGTCGATGTCTAGGGATTCAGAGGTCCTGCGGCGCCGTACCGAGCACCGGCGGCGGCGGCACCTGGGCGCCGCTGCCGGCCGGCACCATGGGGTTGCGCACCAGCTTCAGCGTGCCCAGCTGCGGGTGCTCCACCGTCTGCAGCATCTGGCGGTGCCGGACCTGCGGATGGGCGAAGACCTGCTCCATGGTGTTGATGCAGCCCCAGGGCACCTGGGCGGTGTCCAGCGCATCGGTCAGGGCCTGCAGCGGCCAGCGGCCCAGCGCCGCGCGCAGCAGCGGGCGCAGCTGCGCCATGCCGGTCAGGCGCGCGGCATTGGTGGCAAAGCGCGCGTCCAGGTGCCAGTCCGTGCCCAGCACGGAGCACAGGGCGGCGAACTGCCCGTCATTGCCGATGGCTAGGATGAAATGCCCGTCTTCGCAGGCAAACACCTCGTAGGGCGCGCAATTGGGATGGGCGTTGCCCGTGCGGCGCGGGTTCTCGCCGCTGACCAGGTAGTTGGCCGCCTGGTTGGCATTCATGGCCACGGCCACGTCCAGCAGGGCCAGGTCGATGTGCTGGCCACGCCCCGTGCGCTGGCGCTGCACCACGGCCGCCAGCACGGCGCTGGTGGCATACATGCCCGTCATCAGGTCCACCACGGCCACGCCCGTGCGCAGCGGGCCCGCGCCCTCCTCGCCATCGGCCACGCCCGTGTAGCCCATGAGGCCGCCCAGCCCCTGGAACACATAGTCGTAGCCGGGCTTGTGCGCAAACGGGCCGCTCTGGCCGAAGCCCGTGATCGACAGGTAGATCAGCCCGGGGTTGATGGCAGCCAGCGCCGCGTAGTCCAGCCCGTGGCGTGCCAGCGCGCCGGCCTTGTAGTTTTCCACCAGCACGTCGGCATCGCGGATCTGGCGCAGCAGCCAGGCATGAGAGGCCGGCTCGGTGAAGTCCAGCGCCACCGACTGCTTGCCGCGGTTGCAGGACAGGAAATAGGCCGACACGGCCTCGCCACCGGGGGCCTGCACGAAGGGCGGGCCCCAGGCGCGCGTGTCGTCGCCCGTGCCGGGACGCTCGATCTTGAGTACCGATGCGCCCAGGTCGGCAAGGTTCTGGGTGCACCAGGGTCCCGCCAGGATGCGGGACAGGTCCACCACGCGCAGGCCGTCGAGGGCGCTGGACAGTCCATGGGTTTGTTGCATGGACTCCATGCTCGCGGCATGGCGCGCGGTGGTCCATCGGTCATTGCTTCACGCAGCGTTCGCGGAAACTGCATGCCCCGCGTAGGGGATGGCTTCCTCCACCGTTTCCCAGATGAACCGGCCCGACGGGCTTTGCTGCTCCTCCACCACATGCGCCACCAGCCCCGCCGCCCGCGAGATGACGGCAAAGCCGCGCATCACGGCCGTGGGCACGCCGATCTCGCCCAGCAGGGCGGCCACGGCCCCCGTGGCATTGATGGTGATGGGCCGGCCCGCTGCGGCGTCCACGGCGGCAGAGAGGATTTCGAGCGCGCGGATTCTGCTGCCCGCCAGTTCGGGTTCGGCGCGGCCCATGTCCAGCAGCTTGTAGGCGCGCGGGTCCACGGGCTTGTGCAGGTGGTGGCCAAAGCCGGGCACGGGGCTTTTCAACGCCTTGTGGTGCCGGGCGATGACGCGGGCCTCGGCCTCGGGGTCGGCGGCGGCGGCGATGCGGTCGAGCAGCGCGGCGCAGTTCTCCATGGTGCCCACGAAGGAGCTGCCCACGGCCAGCAGGCCGGCCGAGACGGCGCCCTGCAGGTTCTCGGGCGCGCTCATGTAGATGAGGCGCGTGGCGATGGCGCTGGGCGTGAGGCCATGCTCCATGAGCACGATGAGCACCACATCGGCGATGCGCAGGTCCACGGGGCGCGGCGTGCGGCCCAGGATCTGCATCAGCATCACCTCGGTGAAGGTCTTCTTGCCCATCAGGTCCTCGACCAGGTCGGCATCGCGGTAATGCAGGCTGGTGAGGGTGTGGGTGCACAGGCGGGTGACGGGGGGTTGGGGGGTTGCCATGGCCAGGGTCTCCTTGTGATGGTGTGCGGGATCAACGGGGTGCCAGCGCAAGCTCGCGCACGGCCGTCTTGAGCAGCTTGCCCACGGGCGAGCGCGGCAGGCTGGCGTGAAAGTGGATGCGCTTGGGTGTCTGCACGGGGCCCAGTCGCTGGCGCACGAAGGCGAGCAGCTCGGCCTCGTCCGGCCGCTGGTCGGGGCGCAGTTCGGCGCGCAATTGCACGGCGGCCTGCACGGCCTCGCCCCAGTGGTCGTCGGGGATGCCGAAGACCACGCACTCATGCACGGCCGGGTGCTGGCCCAGGGCGTTTTCCACATCCACGGGATAGACGTTGAAGCCGCCCGTGATGACCAGGTCCTTCAGGCGGTCCTTGAGGTGCAGGTAGCCCTGCGCATCGATCAGGCCCCGGTCCCCCGTGTGCAGCCAGCCGTTCACCAGGGTCTCGGCCGTCTTGCTTGGCAGGCGCCAGTAGCCGCTCATCAGCAGATCGCCGCGCGCCACGACCTCGCCCACCTCGCCCCGGGGCAGCAGGCGGCCGTCGGGCGCCATGATGGCCAGGTCGCTGAACCAGGTGGCCCGGCCCACGGAGGTCCACAGGCCTTCGTCCTCGAAGTCCTCGGGCCGCATGGCCGTGAGGATCTGCGGCGCCTCGGTCTGGCCATAGGTGGTGGCCAGCACGGGGCCGAAGAAGGCGCGCACCTGGCGGATTTTCTCGGGCGGCATGGCGGCGCCGCCGTAGATGAGGCGGCGCAGGCCGGGGAAGTCCGCACGGCTGGCGCCCGGCAGCGCCATCAGCATGTAGATCAGGGTGGGCGGCATGAAGCACACGGTGCCGCCGCGCAGGGCAAAGGCGCTGCGCACGGCCTCGGCACCCGCACCATCCAGCAGCACATGGCAGCCGCCCTGCGCCAGGATGGGCAGCAGGTAGGTGGACGTGCCATGCGTGATGGGCGCGGCCATGACGTAGCGGTCATGCTCATCGAACCCCCAGGCCTGGATCTGGTTGGCAATGCCGGCCATCCAGGCGCGGCAGGGCTGCATCACGCCCTTGGGCAGGCCCGTGGTGCCGCCCGTGAACTTGATGGCCTGGATGGCATCGGCGGGCAGGTCGGGTGTCACAGGCAAAGCGCCGGTCTGCGCCTGCTCCAGGGCCGCCGTGCCCTCGCCCAGCACCAGGTGGATGCCCGGCGCCCCTTGCACCAGTGCAGCGCCGCCCGCATCGCACAGCACGATGGAAGGCTCGGTGGCATCGATGATGCGGCGCACCTCGAACTGCGTGCTCTTGGGATTGAGCGGCACCCAGACCTTGCCGCTGGCCATCACCGCCAGAAGGGCGGCGATATGGTCTGCGCTGTTGCCCGCGCAGATGCCCACGCGGCTTTGCACGGCGGGCTCCAGCGCCTGCAGGCCGGCCGCCAGCGCGGCCACCTTGCGGGCCAGCGCGTCATAGCGGATGCAGCCGCCCGGCGCGTCGATGGCGATGCGCTGCGGCCAGCGCTCGGCCGCGCGCCAGAAAAAATCAATGGGTTGCATGGGGGTTGTCTCCTTGTGGGGCGGTTGTGTTGAGCTTTTGCCGAACGTGTGCCGAACTACTGGGCGGTGGCGCCCGAGGCCTTGACCACCTCGCGCCAGCGCTTGATCTCCGACGCCGCAAAGCTGCGCATCTGCGCCGGGGTGCCGGGCTCGGGCGTGGCAGCCATCTCGCCCAGGCGCTGGCGCAGCTCGGGTGCGGCCAGGGCGGTGTTCAGGGCATGGTTCAGGCGCTCGATCACTGCGGGCGGCGTGCCCGCAGGGGCGGCCAGGCCGAACCAAGACTGCACGTCGAAGCCCGCATAGCCCGACTCCGCCAGCGTGGGCACATCGGGCAGCAGCGCCGAGCGCCGGGCGCTGGTGATGGCGATCGCGCGCAGCTTGCCGGCCTGCACATGGGGCAGGGCCGAGGGCGCGTTGTCGAACATGGAATCCACCTGCCCGCCCAGCAGGTCGGTGATGGCCGGTGCGCTGCCGCGGTAGGGCACGTGCAGCATGCGCAGGCCCGACAGCTGCCGGAACATCTCGCCCGACAGGTGGATCGACGAGCCGCTGCCCGACGAGGCGAAGCTGATGCCCTGCGCACTCTGCCGGGCGTAGCGCACATAGTCGGCCACGTTCTGTATGGGCAGGCGCGGATTGACCACGAGGATGTTGGGAATCTTGGCGATCAGGCCGATGGGCTCGAAGTCCTTGACCGGGTCATAGCCGAGCCGGGGGTAGAGCGAGGCATTGATGGTGTTGGCAATGGTGTAGACATACAGCGTGTAGCCGTCCGCAGGTGCCCGCGCCACGGCCTCGGCCCCCACATTGCTGTTGGCGCCCGTGCGGTTGTCCACCACCACGCTCTGGCCCAGCTGCTCGCCCATCCTGGCGGCCACCAGGCGTGCGATCACGTCGGTGGCGCCACCGGCCGCATAGCCCACCACGAGCCGCACGGACCGGGCAGGCCAGGCCGCCGGCTGCGCAAGCACGGGCGCGGGCGCCAACGCCACGGTCGCGACGGTCGCGGCGGCCATGCCGGCCAGTGCGCAGGTGAAGGAACAGGCCAGCAGGCGCCGGCGCGCCCACGGATTGAAACGGGCAGGGATTGTCATGTCTTGTCTCCAGGTGATCGTTCTGATGTCTGCTTATGTCTGCTTATGTCTGCTTATGTCCGCTTATGTCTGCCTGTGTGGGCTTTCGACGGCCTGCGGCACACTGCGCGCTGCACGCAGGCCCTTTTCTGCCCTGCCTGCAATCACCGGGAAATTCTTTTCCATGCCTTCGCGCAGCACCAATCCAAACGTCCGTCCAGCGGACATTCCAGTCTCCGCCGACGATGCCGGCAGCCGCACGCTGCGCCGTGGCCTGCAGGTGCTGGACGCCGTGCTGGCCGCTGGCCGCGAAGGCCTGCGCGTCGCTGACCTGTGCCGCGCCACGGGGCTGGAGCGCGCCACGGTGTACCGCCTGCTGTCCACCCTGGTGGACAGCGGCTATGTGGCGCACAGGGGGCGCTTCGGCTATGCGGCCGGCCACCGGCTGGCGGCCACGGCCGCCAGCGCAGGCCAGCCCAACATGGCCGTGCGGCTGCAGCCCGTGCTGGAGCGCGTGAGCGCGGGCTGCGCGGATGCGGCCTTTGCCATCGTGCGCGAAGGCGCGGCATCGCACTGCATCGCCCGCCATGTGGGCACGCATCCGGTGCAGATCCTGGTGATCCAGGTGGGTACGCGCCAGCCGCTGGGCGTGGGAGCTGCGGGCCTGGCCCTGCTGGCCGCCCTGCCCGATGCCGAGGTGCAGGCCGCGATGGCGGCCAACGCGCCCGTGCTGGAGCAGTACGGCGGCATGACGCCCGAGCGCATGGCCCTGCTGGTGAAGGCCACGCGCCAGCGCGGCTGGTCCGTCATCGGCAACCACGCCACGCGCGGCGTGCTGGCCGTGGGCATGGCGGTGCGCAATGCCGAAGGCGAGCCCGTGGCCGCCGTCAGCGTGGCCTCCACGCTGGAGCGCATGCCCGGCGAGCGCCAGAAGCTGATTGCGCGCTCGATAGGCGAGGCCCTGGCGGCCCTGCTGCCGCGCGGCATCTGAGGCCAAGCCCCCGGTGCAGCGGCCCGCCCGGTCTGCACCGACAATCGCCGCTGCCATCCACAAGCGCCGCCCCCATGGAACTGAGACAACTCCGCTACTTCGTCCGCATCGTCGAACTGGGCTCCATGAGCCGCGCCGCCCTGGACCTGGACATGGTCCAGTCCGCGCTGAGCCAGCAGGTCAGCCGCCTGGAAAGCGAGCTGTCCACCCGGCTGCTGCAGCGCACGCCGCGCGGCGTGGTGCCCACCGAGGCGGGCGTGGCCTTCTTCCGCGAGGCCCAGCTCACGCTGCGCCATGCCGAGCAGGCCGTGCGCAGCGCGCAGCAGGCGCGGCTGTCGGGCTCGGTCAGCGTGGGCCTGGCGCCCACCACCTCGGCCATGCTGGGCCTGCCCATGATGCAGGCCATGCGCGCGCGCTACCCCGATGTGCGCCTGCACATGGTGGAAGGCATGTCCGGCCACCTGACCGACATGCTCAATGCGCGCGCGCTGGACATGGCCGTGCTGTTTGACGCCCGCCTGCACGGCGGTCAGGCCCGCGCAGGTGGGCGGCGCTGGCAGGTGCACCCGCTGATCGAGGAGGAGCTGTTCCTGATCCGCGCGCGCGGCCACCACCCCGAGCCGCTGCCGCCGCAGATGGCGCTGGCCGACCTGGCCGGCGAATCGCTGATCCTGCCCACGGGCCTGCACGGCCTGCGCAGCACGCTGGACACGGCCTTCTCGCAGGCGCGCTTCACGCCGCATCTGGTGCTGGAGGTGGACTCGCTGTCCATGGTCATGGCGGCCGTGGATGCGGGCCTGGGCAGCACGGTGCAGCCCTGGGCCTCCATGGGCCGCTATGCCGATGCCGCGCAGCGCTTCGAGTGGTCGCGTATCACGGACAAAGATGCCCTGCGCACCAACCTGCTGTGCAGCCTGTCCGAGGATGAGCTGTCGCCCGCCGCCCTGGCCGCGCGCGTGGTGCTGATCGACTGCGTGCGCCAGCTGCTGCGCGGCGGCGCCTGGGCCGGCACGGCCCTCATCCATCACGAAGACTGATACCCCCATGCCGGCGGGCCCCTGCCCGCCGCGCGGCGTTCTCCCTACATTCGCAATCCCCACGATGGCGAATGCAAGGAGAACTCCATGGACCCCGATGTCCTGGTCATAGGCGGCGGCAATGCCGCCCTGTGCGCGGCCCTGATGGCGCGCGAGGCAGGCCGCAGCGTGCTGCTGCTGGAGGCGGCGCCGCGCGACTGGCGCGGCGGCAATTCCGGCCACACGCGCAACCTGCGCTGCATGCACGACGCGCCCCAGGACGTGCTGGTCGAGGCCTACCCCGAAGAGGAGTTCTGGCAGGACCTGCTCAAGGTCACGGGCGGCATCACCAACGAGCACCTGGCGCGCATGGTGATCCGCGCCTCCTCCACCTGCCGCGACTGGATGCGCCGCCACGGCGTGCATTTCCAGCCGCCGCTGTCGGGCGCCCTGCACGTGGCGCGCACCAATGCCTTCTTCATGGGCGGGGGCAAGGCCCTGGTCAATGCCTACTACCGCAGCGCCGAAAGGCTGGGCGTGCAGGTGCGCTACGCGTCGCCCGTGGACCGGCTGGAGATCGAGGGCGGCGAGTTCAAGGCCGCCTGGGTGGGCGAGCAGCGCATCACCGCAAAGACCTGCGTGCTGGCGGCGGGTGGCTTCGAGTCCAACCGCGAGTGGCTGCGCGAGGCCTGGGGGCAGAACGCACGCGGCGAGTGGCCGTCCGACAACTTCCTGATCCGCGGCACGGCCTTCAACCGCGGCGTGCTGCTGCGCCACCTGCTCGAAGACCATGGCGCCGACCGCATCGGCGACCCCACCCAGGCCCACATGGTGGCCATCGATGCGCGCGCGCCGCTGTACGACGGCGGCATCTGCACGCGCATCGACTGCGTCTCGCTGGGCGTGGTGGTCAACCGCGAGGCCGAGCGCTTCTACGACGAGGGCGAGGACTTCTGGCCCAAGCGCTATGCCATCTGGGGCCGCCTGGTGGCCCAGCAGCCGGGCCAGACCGCCTGGTCCGTCATCGACGCCAAGGCCATAGGCCGCTTCATGCCGCCGGTCTTCCCGGGCGTGCGCGCCGACTCCCTGCCCGAGCTGGCACGCAAGCTGGGCCTGGACGAGGACCGCTTCATGCAGACCCTGGATGCCTACAACGGCGCCTGCCGCGTCGGCCACTTCGACCACACGGCGCTGGACGACTGCCATACCGAGGGCCTGGCGCCCGCCAAGACCCACTGGGCCCGCCCCATCGACACGGCGCCCTTCTACGGCTACCAGCTGCGCCCCGGCGTGACCTTCACCTACCTGGGCCTGGAGACCGACGACACGGCGGCCGTGCGCTTTGCCGGCCAGCCCAGCACCAGCCTGTTCGTGGCCGGCGAAATGATGGCCGGCAACGTGCTGGGCAAGGGCTATACGGCCGGCGTGGGCATGTCCATCGGCACGGCCTTCGGCCGCATCGCGGGCCGCAACGCAGCCCTGGCCGCCGCGGGCCACCCCGCCGTGCGCGGCGCAGTGAGATGAAGACCCCCCTGAATCGCTGCGCGCCATCCCCCAAGGTGGACGACAGCCTCGCTGCGGGGCGGCGCGGCCGGCATAGGCCCTTGCTCGCTGTCCCTGGTCAGGAGCAGGCCTACTTCAAGCGCTGCGGGCGGCAAGCCAACCCCATGGACGACACATATGCAAAACACAATTAGCGCCCTGGCCCAAGAAGCCCAGGACCTGGCCGCCGGCCGGGTCATTCCCATCCTGCCGGTTTCCACCGAGACGGCCGCCGAAGGCGAGGTGGCGCGCGCCCTGCAGATCTGCAACGCCTGCCGCTACTGCGAAGGCTTTTGCGCGGTCTTCCCGGCCATGACGCGGCGCCTGGAGTTCGGCAAGGCCGATGTGCACTACCTGGCCAACCTGTGCCACAACTGCGGCGCCTGCCTGCATGCCTGCCAGTACGCGCCGCCGCACGAGTTCGCCATCAACATTCCCAAGGCCATGGCCGAGGTGCGCGGCCAGACCTATGCCGACTACGCCTGGCCGCCCGCCCTGGGGCGCCTGTACCAGAGGAACGGGCTCACGCTGTCGCTGGCCCTGGCCGCAGGCCTGTCGCTGTTCCTGGTGCTGGCCGTGGCCCTGCAGGGCGGCCTGGGCCGGCTGGGGGGCGCCGACCTGGGCGCCAACTTCTACAACCTGTTCCCGCACAACCTGCTGGTGGGCATCTTCGCGCCCGTGTTCCTGTTCGTGGTGCTGGCGCTGGCCATGGGCGTGCGCCGCTTCTGGAAGGACGTCAAGCCCGCCACCGGCGGCGTGGACGTGGGCACGCCGGCGGCGGCCGAGGCCGCGCACGACGTGCTGCGCCTCAAATACCTGGACGGCGGCCACGGCGAGGGCTGCCACAACGAGGACGATGCCTACACCCTGAGCCGCAGGCGCTTTCACCACCTGACCTTCTACGGCTTCCTGCTGTGCTTTGCGGCCACGGCGCTGGCCACGGTCTACCACTACGTGTTCGGCTGGGCCGCGCCCTACGAATTCCCCAGCCTGCCCAAGCTGCTGGGCGCCGTGGGCGGCACCAGCCTCATGCTGGGCACCGCAGGCTTGTGGCGCCTGAACCGCAGGCGCCACCCGATGCATGGCGACGCGCGCCAGAAACCCATGGACCTGGGCTTCATCGCCCTGCTGTTCCTGGTCGCCGCCAGCGGCATGGCGCTGTGGCTGGGCCGCGGCACGCCGGCCCTGGCCCTGCTGCTGTGCCTGCACCTGGGCGCGGTGATCGCCCTGTTCGCCACCCTGCCCTACGGCAAGTTCGCGCACGGCGTGTTCCGCACGGCATCCCTGCTGCGCCACAACACCGAAAAGCGCCAGCCCAGCCCCATCGGGCTGGGCGCCGACTAGCCGCATGCGCCCCGATTCCCAGCCAATGACGGAGACAACCCCATGATGAACAAGCGCAACTTCCTGCACGCCAGCGCCCTGGCCGCCTCCCTGCTCGCACTGGCCGCCAGTGCGCAGGCCCAGGACTTTCCTCCCAAGAAGCCCGTGTCCCTGGTCGTGGGCTTCGCCGCCGGCGGCGCTGCCGATGCGGCCGCGCGCCTGATCGCCAAGAAGCTGGGCGAGAACATCGGCCAGAGCGTGGTGGTGGAGAACAAGGGCGGCGCGGGCGGCAACATCGCCCACCAGCAGGTGGCCAATGCGGCGGCCGACGGCTCGGTGCTGCTGTTCGGCTCGGTGGGGCCGCTGACCATTGCGCCGCACCTGATGAAGCTGCCCTACGACCCCTTCAAGGACCTGGCACCCATCTCGGGCGGCGTGAACTTTCCCAACGTGCTGGTGGTGCACAAGGGTGCGGGCGTGAAGACCCTGGCCGAGTTCGTGGCCAAGGCCAAGAAGAACCCGGGCACGGTGGACTACGCCTCGACGGGCGCGGGCTCGGCCTCCCACCTGGCAGGCGAGCTGTTCAACCAGCGCGCGGGCATCGACATGGTGCACGTGCCCTACAAGGGCGGCGCGCCCGCGCTGCAGGACCTGCTGGGCGAGCGCGTGACCAGCTACTTCGCCGCGCCGCCCACGGCCCTGCCCCACATCGAGGCCGGCAAGCTGATCCCGCTGGCCACCACGGGCCTCACGCGCCCGGCGTACATGCCCGACATCCCCACGGTGGCCGAAGCCGGCTATCCCGGCTTCGAGGCACTGAACTGGTATGCCTTCGTGGCACCGGGCAAGACGCCCAAGCCGATGCTGGACCGCTGGAACACCGAGATCGTCAAGGTACTCAATGACCCTGGCGTCAAGGAGGCGCTGAACAAGCACGGCCTCACCCCCCAGCCCACCACGCGCGCCGAGTTCGCGGCCTTCATGAAGAAGGAATACGAGCAGTGGGGCCGGCTGGTGAAGGAGCGAAAGCTCTCCGCGGAGTGAACGGCTTGCGCCCGTTCAGAGCTTGATCGGCTTGCGTGCCACGGGCGCTGCAAAGCCCGCGCACAGGCGGTTCCAGACATTGATGCTGCCGATGGCATAGGTCAGCTCCACCATCTCGCGCTCGCTGAAATGCGGGCGCAGCGCCTCGAAGTCCTGCTGCTCGGGATGGGCCTGGCTCAGGCGCGTGCAGCGCTCGGCCCAGTTCAGGGCGGCGCGCTCGCGCCCGTCGTAGAAATCCACCTCGGGCCAGGTGACGATGCTGTTGATTCGCTGCAGGTCCTCGCCCCGGGACAGCAGTTCGCGCGTGTGCATGTCCACGCAGAAGGCGCAGCCGTTGATCTGCGAGACGCGCAGGAACACCAGCTCCAGCAGCTGGATGCCCAAACTGGACTGGTTGAGCAGCGCATTGATGCCGGCCTGGGCCTTGTACAGCTCGGGGGCGACGGCCTGGAAGTTCAGGCGCGGCGTGGGGGCGGCAAGAGGACGGGCGCCGGTGGCAGCGGAAGACGAAGCGGTCATGGAAAACACTCCTTGAGGGATGTAGCAGCCGGCCGGAATGGCTGGCCCATACCTTCAAGACGCACGGAGCGTGCGCGTTGTGACAGCGTTGGCGAAAATTTTTTTCGCAGCCCCGGCCCCCATCCCCCATTCCCGCCCCGGCTGGCGCTCAATCCGCCACGATGCGCCGCTCCGTGGCGATCTTGCGGTACAGGGCGTTCTCGGCCGCGATCTCGCGCGCGAACTCCTCGGGGCGGTTGCCGATCACGCGCGAGCCCGTGTCCTCGATCTGGCGGCGCACCTCGGGGCTGGCCAGCGCGCGCTGGGCGGCCGCATGCAGGCGCGCCACGATCTCGGGCGACAGCCCCTTGGCGCCGTAGATGCCATAGAAGGCGCTGCGGTTGACAGGCTCCAGCCCCAGCTCCTTGAAGGTGGGCACCTGGGGCAGCTGGGCCAGGCGCTCGGGCGCGGCCACCGCCAGCGCGGTGAGCCGGCCCGCCTTGATGAAGGGCAGGGCCGAGGGCAGGTTGTCGAAGACGATGGGCACCTGGCCCGCCACCGCATCGTTGAGCGCAGGGCCCGAACCCCGGTAGGGCACATGCGTGAGCGACAGCCCCGAGCGGCTGGACATCAGCTCCATCAGCATGTGGCCTATGGAGCCCGTGCCCGCCGTGCCGTAGGCATGCTTGCCGGGGTTCTTCTTCACCTCCTCCACGAAGGCCGCAAAGCTCTGCGCCTTGAAGCCCGGATGCACGGCCAGCACATTGGGCGTGGCCGCAATGTTGGTGATGGGCGTGAAATCGGTGAGCGGGTTGTAGGGCAGGCGCGGGTTGATGGCCGGATTGGTGGCCGTGGTGGACACGGTGGCCACGCCCAGCGTGTAGCCGTCGGGCTGGGCACGCGCGGCCTCGTGCGCGCCGATGGCGCCTCCGCCGCCGCCCTTGTTGTCCACCACCAGCGGCTGGCCCAGGGCCTCGGCCATGCGCGGCGCGATCGCTCGCGCCACGATGTCGGTGGTGCCGCCGGCCGCAAACGGCACGATCAGGCGCACCGGGCGCGTGGGATAGGCGCCGGCATCGGCCGCCATGGCGCCCGGTGCGGCGCCTGCGGCCAGCAGCAGGGCGCACAGGCTGCGGCGTGAAGTGAAGTGGTTCATGGGATGTATCCTGGGAATGGCTGTGTTTTGAACGGACGGTGGAGGTTTCTGTCAGGCCGATGCGCGGCGCACGATGTGCGAGCGGTCCAGCGCGCCGCAGGAGGAGGCGCCCAGCATGGCCAGGTTGCGGTCCACCTCGTCGCGCAGCAGGCCGATGGCGTGCAGCACGCCGGCCTCGCCGCCCACGGCGGCGGCATAGTTGAAGGGCCGGCCCACCAGCACCATGCGCGCGCCCAGCGCCACGGCCTTGAGCACATCGGAGCCGCGCCTGAAGCCCCCGTCGATCAGCACGGGATAGTCCGGCCCCAGGGCCGCCACCACGTCCTCAAGAATGCGCATGGCCGACACCGCGCCGTCAAGCTGCCGCCCGCCATGGTTGGACAGCACGATGCCGTCGGCCCCCACGCGCCGGGCCTGCAGCGCGTCCTCCACGCTGAGCACGCCCTTGATGACCAGCGGCCCCTTCCAGCGGCGGCGGATGGCCTCGATATGGCGCCAGCTCAGGTGGTCGCGTGCCGAAAAGTCGCGCATCACGCTGGACGACATGATGGGCGCGCCGCGCGTGGCAAAGGAGTTCTCGAAATGCGGCATGCCGTGGCGCAGCAGCGTGCGCAGGAACGTGCCCGCCACCCAGCCCGGGCGCACCATGCCGTCCCAGGCCAGGCGCAGGCTGGGCTTGAGCGGCGTGGAAAAGCCGGTGCGGATGTTGTTCTCGCGGTTGGCGGAGATCGGTATGTCCACCGTCACCACAAGGGTGCGAAAGCCTGCGCGCTCCACACGGTCGATCAGCGCGTCGATGCGGGCCTGGTCACCGGGGATATAGGCCTGGAACCAGGTGGCCGGGCTCTCGCGCGCCACCTCCTCCATGGGGATCAGCGAAGTGCCGCTCATCACCGACACAATGCCCGCGCGCTGGGCCGCGCGCGCCAGCACCAGGTCGCCCCGGTAGGTGGACAGCGCATTGATGCCCATGGGCGCAATGCCGAAAGGGCTGGCATAGCGCTCGCCGAACAGCTCCACGGCCTGCGAGCGCTGCGACACATCGGCCAGCACGCGCGTGGTCAGGCCCCATTCGCCGAACACCTCGCGGTTGTCGCGCAGCGAGGCGTTGTCCTCTGCCGCCCCGGCGATGTAGCCGAAGATGGGCCGGGGCAGCCTGCGGCGCGCGGCCTCCTCGAAATCATGCAGCGACAGCATGCGGCGCAGCACGGCCGGAGCGCGCGGCGCCGGCAGGGCGGATGCCGAAGGCGTGGAGGCAGAGGCAGAGGAGGAAGCGATGGCGGCCATGGTGCGGACCTCGGAATGTTCAGGAACCGGCGCCACTGTAGGGCGCGGACCCATTGAATGAAAGTGGATTATTTAGAATGCACTTGTTCGCTTTTTGCCAATGACAAACCCATGTCCACACCCTCGGTCAAGCAGCTCGAAGCCTTCTGGTGGGCCGCCACCTGCAGCAACTTCGCCACGGCAGCGCAGCGCGTGCACCTGTCCGTGTCCTCGCTGTCCAAGCGCATCACGGAACTGGAATCCGCGCTGGGCCAGCCGCTATTCGACCGCAGCGGCCACCGCGCCGTGCTTACCGACGCCGGCCAGCGCCTGCTGCCCGCCGCGCTGGAGGTGCTCAACGCCATGGCCGCGCTGGGCCAGGCCCTGGACACGCGCGAGGCGCTGGCCGGGCATTGCCGCTTCGGCGTGGGCGACCTGTCGGCGCTGACCTGGCTGCCGGCCTTCGTGGCCGCCGCGCGCCAGGCCCATCCGCAGCTGGTGCTGGAGCCCCATGTGGACGTGGGCGGCGTGCTGGAGCAGCGCCTGGACGACGGCGAGCTGGACTTTGCCGTCATCGCTGGCCGCTCCTCGCGCAGCAGCCTGCTGTCCCGCCCCGTGGGCGCCGCACGCTTTGCCTGGGCCGTGGCCCCCGGCCTGGCAGGCGCGGGCCGCCTGGGCGCCACGGCCCTGCTGCAGCGCCATGCACTGGTCACCCTGCCCCCGCAGGCAGGCACCACGCGCCTGCTGGACGACTGGCTGCTCGCCCAGGGCGCCAGCGTGCGCGAGCGCATCCTGTGCAACAGCTGGGGCGCCGTGGCCGGCATGCTGCGCGCCGGCCTGGGCGTAGGCTTCCTGCCCACCGGCTGGATCGCCGCCCTGGGCCTGCGCGCCGTCGGGGGCGCCCATCCCAAAGCCGCTCTCGCGCCCCTGCACTACGCCTTCCAATGGCGGCGCGGCGACGCCCGCGCCCTGATCCCGGCCATGCAGCAACTGGCGCAGGCGCAGGTGGATTTCACGGTGATGCCGGGGTTGGTGGGCGCAGGGCCGCACGCCTCGCCGCATCACACTCGCAGCAAAGGCCATCCAGCCGAAATCGGGCAAGATGGCACTTGGAAGCAGACCTCCCGTAACCTGTACGACACAGACGAAGATGCCGCCTGCCATCGCTGAAGTCATTGAAATCCAGGGCCGCTCCGAGCAAGGCGCGCAAAAGCCGTTTCTGTGCCGGGCCGACGATGGCCAGACCTACTACGTCAAAGGACGGCAGACGGATCGGTCCAGCCTGTGCAACGAGTGGATCTGTGCGCATCTGGCCGTGCAGTTGGGCCTGCCGCTGCCGCCCTTCAAGCTGCTGCATGTCAGCCAGGAACTTCTGGACGAGGCGCCCAGGCCATGGCGTGAATTGGGCTGCGGCATAGCGTTCGGCTCGCAGCGTCATCCCGGATGCACCTGGTTCGACAAAGCCCAGATCCTGCATGTACCGCAGGACCTGCAGGCCAACATCCTCGCCTTCGACTGGTGGGTACAGAACGTGGACCGCATGGACGGCAACTCCAACCTGCTGTGGGATGCGCATCGCAGCGCATTGGTGGTCATCGACCACAACCTCGCCTTCGACCCGCATCTGGACGCCGCAACCTTTATCGAGAATCACATTTTCAGAGGCTGCTGGCAGAAGACAGATCTTGTGTCGCGCGACCGGCTACAGGATCAACTTTCCGAGGCGATGGATGCCGTTTTCCGCTTTGCCTGCGACAATATTCCACCGGAATGGCATTGGAACAACCCGGAATGCGACATCCCCGCCAGGGTGGACATCAATGCCATTGCCGCGACGCTTGCGAAGTGCAAATCGCCCGACTTTTGGAGGTTCACATGAAGCCTCTTACCTGCCGCTATTCGATAGTCCAATTTGTCCCGTATGCCGAGACCGGCGAGTTCGCCAACGTCGGCATTGTGCTGACCTGCCCGCAAAGCGGGTACTTCGGTTTTCTGCTGCAAAGCCGCAAGTCCAAGCGCGTCACCGATTTCTTCGATGCGCTTGACAGGGATTTTTACAAGAGCGCAGTCAAGGCCGTGGAGGAAGAGTTGTCGCGGCTCGAGACTCTCGCCCACAGCCTGGCGCCGCAGGCGAAGACAGATGCTTTGAGGGGGATGATGGCCGCGCTCGAGCAGCCACGTGAAGCCATTGTGCGCTTCAGCCCCGCCAGAGTGGTGCTCACCCAGGATCCGGCCCGGGAGTTGCAGCAGCAGTTCGACCACTATGTCGACCATGCTTTTGCCACGCCCGAGTACGTGGAACGCACGATGAACGAACGCCTGAGGGCTTTGCTGGGCGGCCTCGAATTGGATGCGCCGTTCAGGCCGGCGCGCATAGGCAACGAGTACGTCAGTGCCCGGTTCGACTTCGTGCAGACGGTGGGCGACAAGCCCCGCAAGATCATCAAGGCCCTGCATCTGGGCCAAAGCGATGCCAACGACATTGCTGCGCATGGCGACGTCTGGACCGGCAAGATCGCGCGACTGATCCGGCAGCGTGAATTGCCCGGAGACATCCTCATCAACGTGAACCTGCCTCCACAGGACAAGCAGGCTCACAGGGAAGTCAGCCAGGACATCATGCGGGAGCTCGAGCACCACAAGGTGATCGTGGTGGCTGGCGAAGGCCAGTCCGCCATGCAGAGCATCAAGGAATTCGCGCAGCATTAGGCGCAGCCCTGCGGACCGCGCGTTTACTGGGCACAGCGCCGTCCAGCGGTTAGCCCTCCCCCCACTCCACCAACTGCGGCCGCACCTGCACCACCTGCCCCGCGCGCAGGCCTTCGCCGTCGATGGCGCGGAAGGCCTCGGCCATCAGGCCTTCGACGTTCTGGCGCACCATGTGCACCGGAAAGCGCAGGCATTCGGCATAGGGATCCCAGTCATAGCTGCCAAAGCTGCATTGCGCCAGTTCCGCATCGGGCAGTGCGCGCAGAAAGCGGATGGCGCCCTGCAGCGTGATGCCCGATGAGAACAGCAGGGCGCGCGGCAGGCCGCCCAGGCGCTGGTAGAGCGCTGCCATGGCAAGGCGGGCCGCTTCGGGGTCGTAGCCGCAGCAGACGATGTGCTCGTCCGCCACCGGCGTGTGGGGCGCCAGGGCTTCGCGAAAGCCGGCCAGGCGCTGCTCGGTGGCGTACTCCTTGCGGACGCCGCCCAGAAAGCAGACGGCGTCCTGCGGCGCACCTGCCGGGGGCCTGGAGCGCGCCAGCAGCAGGCGTGTGAGTTCGGCCGCACCCCAGCGGTTGTCGCTGGTGACGGAGGGCGCCTTTTTCCCGGGAAGATCCACGTTGACATGGCGCACGCCGGCCTTGCGGCATTCGGCGCTGACGGCGTCGGGCCGGGTGGCGCCCGTGACGATGAGGTGCTCCACGCGAAAGGCGATCAGCGAGCGCACGGTCTCCACCTCCAGCGCGCCGTCGCGCAGCGTGCTGACCACCAGCGGGCACAGGCCGCGCGCGTGGGCCATGCGCTCGAAGGCCTGGGACAGTGCGCCGAAGAATCGGTCCTCGTGCGTGGGAATCACCATGCCGATCAGCCCCGAGCGCTGGCGGCGCAGGCCGCTGGCCTGGCGGTTCACGGCAAAGCTGTGTTCCTGGGCGAGCTGCTGCACGCGGCGCGCGGTCTCCTCGCTGATGCGCCGCGACTGCCAGCTGCCGTTAAGGATGGCGCTGACCGTCGAGGCCGAGGTGCCGGCCAGTTCGGCCAGGTCGTAGATGGTGGAGGTTCGGGGGCGGTTCACGGTGCTCTGCAGGGGTTGGGACGGGAGCGCTCGGCGGCCATCGTAGCCGCTGCGGCGGCGATTCGGGCGGACCGGCACCGGCACGCAGCAGCGGCCCGGGAAATCCCGCATCGGCAATGGAAGTCCATCTGTCTATAGTTTGCACAATCGATTGTGCAAAACAGAGGGAGGAGCGCCATGTTCCATGGATTCAGCCGGTTCTCGAGGGCACTGCTGGCCTGCACCCTGGCGGTGCTGGCAGGCGCGGCCAGCGCCGAGGATGTGTCGGTGGTGGCCAAGGTCGGGGGCATTCCGTGGTTCAACGCCATGGAGGCCGGCATCCGCAAGGCAGGCCGCGAGCTGGGCATCTCCAGCGGCATGGTCGGCCCCACCGAGGCCGATGCGGCCCAGCAGGTGCGCGCGGTCGAGGACCTGATCGCGCGCCGCAGCAAGGTCATCGCCGTGGTGCCCAACGACGCCAGGGCGCTGGAGCCCGTGTTCCGGCGTGCGCGCAGCGCGGGCATCAAGGTGCTCACGCACGAGTCGCCCGACCAGAAGGGCGCCGACTGGAACATCGAGCTGAGCAGCGTCGCGGGATTTGGCGAGCGCCACATGGACAGCCTGGGCAAGGCCATGGGTGGCGAGGGCAAGTACGTGGTCTTCGTGGGCTCGCTGACCGTGCCGCTGCACAACGCCTGGGCCGACGCGGCCATCGCCCACCAGAAAAAGCAGTGGCCGAAGATGCAGCTGGTGTCCGAGCGCTTCGGCGTGGCCGAGAGCCTGGACGACTCCTACCGCAGCGCCCAGGACCTGATGCGCGCCCACCCCGACCTCAAGGGCTTTCTGGCCTTCGGCAGCCAGGGCCCCATTGGCGCGGGCCGTGCGGTGGCCGATGCGCGCAAAGCCGAGCGCATTGCCGTGGTGGGCTCGTTCTCGCCGGGCCAGGGGGCGAAGCTGGTGCGCGACGGCGTGATCCGCGAAGGCTTCATCTGGAACCCCGCGCTGGCCGGCGAGGTGATCGTGCATGTGGGCAAGATGCTGATCGACGGCCGCGAGCCCACGGACGGCATGGAGATACCGGGCCTGGGCAAGGTGCAGGTGGACCGCGAGCGCCGCAACATCCAGGGCCAGAAGCTGGAGCCGATCAACCGGCAGACCATAGACCGGCTGGTCGGCCTGGGCCTGTGAGCCGCGCGCTGCCATGGATGCCACCACAACGGCGCTGGTCCGCATGCAGGCGGTCACCGTGCGCTTTGGCGACGCCACGGCGCTGCATGCGCTGGACTGGGACGTGATGCCCGGCGAGGTGCACTGCCTGATGGGCAGCAACGGCAGCGGCAAGAGCACGGCGATCAAGGTGCTCAGCGGCGTGCACGCGCCGCAGCCGGGTGCGCGCATCGACATCGGCGGGCAGCCCGTGCAGCGGCTGGACCCGGCGCTGGCCAAGTACCTGGGCATCCAGGTGATCTACCAGGACCTGTCGCTGTTTCCCAACCTGAGCGTGGCCGAGAACATTGCCTTCGACCAGGCCATGGGCCGCTGGTGGGCGCCCGTGCACCGCAGGCGCCTGCGCGAGGCGGCCCAGGCCGTGATGCGGCGCCTGGGCATTGCGCTGCCGCTGGATGCGCGGGTGGGCGACCTGCCCATTGCGGGCCGCCAGCTCGTGGCCATCTGCCGGGGCATGGCGGCCCGGGCCAGGCTGCTGTTCATGGACGAGCCCACGGCCTCGCTCACGCGTGCCGAGGTCGATGCGCTGCTGGCCGTGGTGCGCCGGCTCCAGGCCGATGGCATGGCCATCGTCTTCGTGAGCCACAAGCTGGATGAGGTCATGGAGATCGCCGACCGCGTCACCGTGCTGCGCGACGGGCGCAAGCTGGGCACCTGGCCCGCCGAACAGTTGTCGGGCCGGCAACTGGCCGCGCTGATGGCCGGGCAGGAAGTGGATGAGCGCCTGCATGCGCGCGACATGTCCGCCGCGCCCGCGCTGCTGGAAGTGCGCGACCTGGGCCGCGACGGCGACTACGAGGACGTGAGCTTCGACGTGCGCGAGGGCGAGATCCTGGGCCTGACCGGGCTGCTGGGCGCGGGCCGCACCGAGCTGGCCCTGGGCCTGTTCGGCATGCGCAGGCCCGATCGCGGCAGCATCCGCCTGGGCGGCCGCACGTTGGTGCTGCGCAGCAACCGCGACGCCATGGCGGCGGGCATTGCCTATGTGCCCGAGGACCGCCAGTCCATCGGCCTGAACCTGCGCCAGTCCGTGCAGGACAACCTGGTGCTGGCCATGCTGCCGCGCCTGTCCGGCCCGCTGGGCTGGCTGCCCGCCAGTCGCCGCGCCGCCACTGCGGCCCAGTGGCGCGACCGCCTGCACATGCGCCTGCCCGCGCTGGACGCGCCCGTGCACCAGCTGTCGGGCGGCAATGCCCAGCGCGTGGTGCTGGCCCGCTGGCTGGCGACCGCGCCACGCCTGCTGATCCTCGACTCGCCCACCGTGGGCGTGGACATCGGCAACCGCCAGGGCATCTTCGAGATCGTGCACGGGCTCGCCGCACAGGGCATGGCGGTGATCGTCATCTCGGACGAGGTGGCCGAGGTCCATGCCCACTGCGACCGCGTGCTGCACATGCGCGGCGGGCGCATGGCCGGCGAGTTCGTGCCGGGGGTGCATTCCGAAAGCCAGATCGAGGAGGCCGTCCATGCCTGAACACGCATACGCGCTGCTGCACCACCCCGTGGCCCGGCTCGGCCTGGCCATTGCCGCCATGGCCCTGCTGTTCGGCGCCCTGGCGCCGGGCTTCTGGACGCTGGGCAACTGGATGGACGTGGCCGAGGGCGCATCGGTCACCGCCATCATGGCCGTGGGCCTGCTGGTGGTGCTGGTCGCGGGCGGCATCGACATCTCCTTTGCCGCCACGGCCACGGTGGCGCAGTACCTTGCGGCCCTCGCGGCCACACGCCTGGGCTGGGCACCGGCGGCCAGCATCGCGCTGGGCCTGGCCACGGGACTGGCGCTGGGCGCATTCAACGCCCTGCTCATCCACCGCCTGCGCGCCACCTCCATCATCATCACCATCTCCACGCTGAACCTGTACTTCGCGCTGCTGATGCATGGCACGGGCGGCCGGTCCATCTACGATCTGCCGTCGTGGTGGAGCGACTCCGTGGTGCTGGCCCGCTTCGCGGGCACCGACAGCGCAGACCCCGTGCGCCTGACCCTGCCCATCGCCGTGGCCGCTGCGGCCGCCCTGCTGACCGCGCTGCTGCTGGGCCGCAGCGCGCTAGGGCGGCGCCTGTACGCCTTCGGCGGCAACCCCGAGGCCGCGCACCGCATGGGCATCGGGCTGGGCACCATCCAGGGCGTGGCCTATGGCTGGCTCGACATGATGGCGGCCATCGCAGGCCTGGTGCAGGCGCACCGCGTGGGCGAGTCGGTGCCCAACGCCCTGGTCGGCACGGAGCTGTTCGTGCTCGCGGCCGCCGTGCTGGGCGGCGCCAGCCTGTTCGGCGGCACGGGCAGCGTGGGCGGCGTGCTGATGGGCGTGCTGCTGCTGGCCGTGCTGCGCAACGGGCTGAACCTGCTGGGCGTGTCACCGTATTTCTTCCAGGTGCTGCTGGGCGCCGTGGTGCTGGCCTGCGCGGCCGCAACGGGACTGCGGCGCACGCAGCGACGCAACCAGCAGCGCAGCGCTGACGCCACTCCTGCAGCGCCCTTGGCGGGGGCCGCGCCATGAACCGCAGCACTGGCGCGCCGCTGGGCCTGATCGCGCTGCTGGCGCTGCTGTGCGCCGTGTTCACGCTGCTGCTGCCCGGCAGCTTCGCCACCCTGGGCACGCTGCAATCGGTGCTGTTGCAAATCCCGGAACTGGGCCTGCTGGCACTGGCGCAGATGCTGCCGCTGGTCAGTGGCGGCATCAACCTGGCCGTGGTCGCCAGCGCCAACATGGCGGGCCTGGCCATGGCCTGGGTGCTGGTGGGAGGACTGTCGGCGCTGGGCCTGGACCTGTCGGGCCATGAGGGCCTGCTCATCGCCGCGGCACTGACCGTGGGCGCCCTCGCCAGCCTGCTGGTGGGGCTGGCCAGCGGCTGGCTGGTGGCGCGCGTCAACGCCCATCCCATCCTCGTCACGCTGGGCACCATGTCGCTGATCAACGGCCTGTGCGTCTGGCTCACGCGCGGCAAGCCCATTGCAGGCTTTCCCGAGGCCTTCCAGGCCCTGGGCTCCGCCCAGTGGCTGGGCCTGCCGCTGCCGTTCTGGATCTTCGCGGCCGTGTGCATGCTGGTGGGCCTGTACCTGGGCAGCACACGCCACGGGCTGGCCATCCGCATGGTCGGCTCCAATGCCGAGGCCACGCGCCATGCGGGCATCGATACGCGCCGCGTGCTGATCGGCGTCTACACCCTGTCCACGCTGCTGTGCTGGATCGCGGCCGTGCTGATGATGGCGCGCTTCAACTCGGCCAGTGCGGGCTACGCCCAGTCCTACCTGCTGGTCACGGTGCTTGCGGCCATCCTGGGCGGCACCGATCCCATGGGCGGCTTCGGCCGGGTGTCGGGGCTGTTCATCGCACTGCTCATCCTGCAGGTGCTGTCCAGCGGAGTGAACCTGCTGGGCGCCAATGCCCAGCTCACGCAGGCCCTGTGGGGCGCCACCATGATCGCCGCCGTGGCGGCGCGCCACCTGCTCGCGCGCTGGCGGGGCCGTGCCCGGGCACCCGCCGAACCCTCCCCTTCACGCTCTCGCAGAGTCCACCCGGAGCCCCTATGAACCCCCTCGGCATCCACGCCCTTGTCTGGGCCGGCGACCTGTCGCCGGCCTCCACCCGCCATGTGATCGAGCAGACGCGCCAGGCCGGCTACGACCTGGTCGAGCTGTCCCTGCACGGCCCCCGGCTCATGGACCTGGCGCTCACGCGAGATCTGCTGCAGGAGCATGGCCTGGGCGTGGGCTGCTCGCGGGGCCTGACCTTCGAGGCCGATGTCTCCAGCGAAGACCCCGCCGTGGTCGCGCGCGGCCTGGCGCTGCTGCAAGAGGGCGTGGACATCACGGCGCGCCTGGGCGGGCGCTACTTTGGCGGCATCCTCTACGGCGCCATGGCGAAATACGGCCACCCCTGCACGCCACGGGGCCGGCGCAACGCGATCGAGGCCGTGCGGCGCATTGCCGACTTCGCGGGCGAGCGCGGCGTCACGCTGGGCCTGGAGGTGGTCAACCGCTACGAAAGCAATCTGCTGAACACGGCCACGCAAGCGCTGGAGTTCATCGACGAAGTCGGCCAGCCCCATGTCTGCGTGCACCTGGACACCTACCACATGAACATCGAGGAAGCCGACCTTGCCGCGCCCGTGCTGGCCTGCGGACAGCGGCTGGGCTATGTGCACATCGGCGAGAACCACCGTGGCTACCTGGGCGCGGGCCACATCGACTTCGCGCAGTTCTTCGGTGCGCTCGCGCAGATCGGCTACCAGGGCACCGTCACCTTCGAGAGTTTCTCGTCCGCCATCGTCAACGAGCAGCTGTCGAACGCGCTGGCCATCTGGCGCCCCATGTGGGAAGACGGCATGGACCTGGCCCTGCACGCACGCGGCTTCATGGCAGACGGGCTGGCCAGCGCGCAGCAGGCACGCGCATGACGGCCATCCTGCCGCCCGAGGCCCTGGCGCGTGCGTTTGCGCTGGCACGCTCCGGCCCCCGCCGCCTGCTGGGCCTGGCTGGCCCGCCCGGCGCAGGCAAGAGCACGGCCTGCGCCGCCCTGCTGCAGGCGCTGGGTCCGCTGGCGGCGGCCGTGCCGATGGACGGCTTCCACCTGGCGCAGTCCGCGCTGGAGCGCCTGGGCCGCGCGCAGCGCAAGGGCGCGCCAGACACCTTCGACTCAGCCGGCTACGTGGCCCTGCTGCGCCGCCTGCACACGCCCGTGGCCGGTGAAACGGTCTACGCCCCCGAATTCCGGCGCGCCATCGAGGAGCCCATTGCAGGCGCCATCGCCATCGCGCCCGGCGTGCCCCTGGTCATCACCGAAGGCAACTACCTGCTGATGGAGGAACAGGATGCGCCAGGCACACACTGGCATGCCGTGCGCGCGCTGCTGGACGAGGTCTGGTACGTGGACATGGACGACCGCCTTCGCATCGAACGCCTGACCCGCCGCCACGAACTCCACGGCCGCAGCCCCCAGGCCGCACGCGACTGGGTGGCGCAGGTGGACGAGCCCAATGCGCGCCGCATTGCGGCAACGCGGGGGCGGGCGGATTGGGTGTTGCGCTGGGGGTGAGGCTGCCGGACACAGCCCCCGCTCAGAACGCCACCACGCCCCCGTCCTTGCGCGGGTCCGATCCGCCGATGTAGTGGTCGCCGTCGCGCAGAACCAGTTGCGCGCCGCCGAAGGCGAAGACGCCATGGCCTTCCTCGATCGTGACTTCGTGGCCGCGTGCGCGCAGGGCGGCGACGACCTCGGCATCGAAGGCGGGCTCCACGGCCACGCCCTTGCCGCCCGTCACGCGCCAGCGCGGTGCGTCGGCGGCGGCCTGGGGGTTCTGGCCGTAGCGCAGCACACGCAGGGCCATCTGCAGGTGGCCCTGGCTCTGCATAGGGCCGCCCATGACGCCGAAGGCCATCTGGGGCGTGCCGTCGGCGTTCATCGCAAAGGCCGGGATGATGGTGTGCGAGGGGCGCTTGCGCGGCGCGACCTCGTTGGCATGGCCGGCTTGCGTGGTGAAGCCGTGGCCGCGGTTTTGCAGGCTGATGCCGGTGCCCGGCACGACCACGCCCGAGCCGAAGCCCATGTAGTTGGACTGGATGAACGAGACCATCATGCCGCTGGCATCGGCCGCCGCCAGGTAGACGGTGCCGCCTGGGCGAGGGGCGCCGTAGGTGGGCGCGCTGGCGCGCTCGCGGTCAATGAGCGCCGCGCGTTCGCGCAGGTAGCCGGCGTCCAGCAGATGGGCGGATTCGACGCGCATGTGGTCGCCGTCGGCGTTGTATTCGTGCAGGTCGGCCAGGGCCAGCTTCATGGCCTCGACCTGCAGGTGCACGGACTCCACGCCGTCCAGCGGCTCGGCGCCCACGCCCAGTGCGTCCAGCATGCCCAGCGCCATCAGCGCGGCAATGCCCTGGCCGTTGGGCGGGATCTCGTGGATCACCGAGTCGCCAAAGGTCTGCGACACCGTGCCGACCCAGTCGGCCTGGTGGGCGGCCAGGTCGGCCTCGGTCATGGCGCCGCCGCAGGCCTTGGCGTGCTCGGCCATCGAGCGCGCCAGTGCGCCACGGTAGAAGGATTCGCCCTTGGTGGCGGCGATCTCCTCCAGCGTGCGCGCATGGGCTTCGCTGCGGAAGACCTCGCCCGCCTTGGGGGCCTTGCCATCGGGCAGGAAGCATTCGGCAAAACCGGGCTGGTCGCCGAGCTTGGCTCCGCCCAGCGCCCACAGCGTGGCGATGGTGGGCGAGACCGCAAAGCCGTCGCGCGCATAGCGGATGGCGGGCTGGGCCAGTTGCTCGAACGGCAGCTTGCCGAAGCGGCGCGACAGCTCCACCCAGGCCGAGACGGCACCGGGCACGGTGACGGCGTTCCAGCCCTTCTCGGGGATGCCGCCCAGCGCGGCGAAGTACTCGGGCGTCCAGGCTTCGGGCGAGCGGCCCGAGGCATTGAGGCCGTGCAGCTCCTTGCCATCCCACAGGATGCAGAAGGCATCGCTGCCCAGGCCGCAGCCCGTGGGCTCGACCACGGTCAGCGCCATGGCCGTGGCAATGGCCGCATCCACGGCATTGCCGCCGGCCAGCAGCATGGACAGGCCGGCCTGCGCGGCCAGCGGCTGCGAGGTGGAGACCATGTTGCGGCCCAGCACCGAAGAGCGGTGCGAGGCGTAGGGAAGTGTCCAGTCCGTAACAGTGCTTGTCATATCAATTTCCATAGCGCCAACGCGCCACCGATAGCTTGAGGAACCGCAGGCACGGCCCAGCTCAGGGACGCCAAGCAAGGGCCGCCCCGCAGCAAGGGCGTCGTCCCCCTCCCGCAGGAGAGGGGGAAGCGGCAAAGCCGCTCAGGGGGTGCTTCACTCAATCCAATGTGATTTTGTTGTCTTTGATGACCTGCGCCCAGCGCGCGCTGTCGGCCTGCACCATGGCAGCGAACTGCGCGGGCGTGCGGGGCGATGCGGCCTCCACGCCCTGCTTGGCCAGGCTGGCCACCACCTCGGGATTCTGGATGGCCTTGTTGAAGGCCTGATTGATCCGCGCCACCAGCTCGGGCTTCATGCCGGCCGGACCATAGACGCCGAACCAGGTGACCGAAGAATAGCCAGGCAGGCCGGACTCGGCCACCGTGGGCAGGTCGGGCGCCAGCGCGCTGCGCTTGTCGCCGGTCACGGCCAGTGCGCGCAGGCGACCACTGGCCACATGGGGCATGCCGGTGGGAATGGAGTCGAACAGCAGGTGCACCTGGCCAGCGGCCAGGTCGGTGATGGACTGGGCCGTGCCCTTGTAGGGCACATGGGTCAGCTGCAGGCCCGCGCGCGCCGCGAAGGCCGCCGCGTTCAGGTGGACGATGGTGCCGTTGCCGCTGCTGGCGTAGTTGAGGGCGCCCGGATGGGCCTTGGCATAGGCGATCAGCTCCTGCACGTTGCGCACGGGCAGCGAGGGCGTGACCAGCAGGATGCTGGCCGCGCCGCCGATCTCGGCAATGGGCGTGAAATCCTTGTCGGCCTTGTAGGCCAGACGGGTCATCAGGTGCGGCGAGATGGCATGCGTGCTGCTGGTGGTGAACAGCAGCGTGTAGCCGTCCGGCGAGGCCTTGGCGGCCTCGCCCGTGCCGATGGTGCCGCCCGCGCCGGGGCGGTTGTCGATGACCAGCTGCTGGCCCAGGTCCTGGGACATGCGCTGCGCCACCACGCGCGCCACGAGGTCGGTGGCGCCGCTGGCCGGAAAGGGCACGACCAGGCGCACCGGGTGCGAGGGCCAGGACGCCTGGCCCTGTGCCACGGCGGGCAGGGCGATGGCGCCAGCCAGGGCACAGGCTGCAGCCACGATGGCGCGGCGTGGAAGTAAAACGCTGGGCAATGCCTTCATGGGCACACTCCTGGACAGGGGTTGGACGGCTGCAGCCGCTGCTCCCCAGCAACGCCGCAACAGGCCATCGTAGAACCCTCGCCCCTTTGCCGCCATCAGCAAATTTGCAAACCTGCGTTGCCTCTGCGGCAAATTGATGACAATCGGGGCGACATGCCCGACGCCCGCCACCTTCTTTTGCAGGACACCGCGCTGCGCTACTTCCACGAAGTGGCGCAATGCGGATCGCTGACCGAGGCCTCGGCGCGGCTGCATGTGGCGGCCTCGGCCATCAGCCGCCAGATCGCGGCGCTGGAGGGGCTGCTGGGCACGCCGCTGTTCGAACGCCACCCGCGCGGCATGGTGCTCAATGCGGCCGGAGAGATCCTGGCTGACCATGTGCGCCGCGCCGGCCTGGATGCCGAGCGTGCGCTGGGCGAGATCGAGGCCCTGCAGGGGCTGCGCAGCGGCCGCGTGCGCATCGCAAGCTCCGACGCCTTTGCCAACGAGTTCCTGCCGCGCCTGTGCGCAGCCTTCCAGCGCGCGCATGCCGGCATCGTCTTCGAGGTGATGGTGCTGCCCACGCCTGCCGTGCCAGAGGCTGTGCGCAGCGGCACGGCCGACATCGGCCTGTGCTTCAGCCGCGCGCCTGAAAAAGGCATTGCCGTGGCCTGCCGCGTGGCCGCGCCGCTGGTGGCCCTGGTCGCCCCCGGCCATGCGCTGGCCCAGGCCCGCCGCCTGTCGCTGGCCCAATTGGTACGCCACCCCCTGGCACTCACACCGGCCGATACTGCCGTGCGCCAGTTGCTGGACGCGGCCTGCAGCCGCCAGGGCCTGATGCTGATGCCCGTGATGGAGAGCAACCACGGCAAGACCCTGCTGAACTTTGCAGCCCAGGGCGCCGCCGTGGCCGTGGCCAGCGAGATCGCCGCGCGCCACATGGTGGCCACAGGCGCACTGGTGGCCGTGGCGCTCAGCGACCGGGGCATGGACCTGCGCGACATCGAGGTGCAGACCCTGGCCGGCCGCACGCTGCCGCATGCGGCGCAGTCCTTCCTGGAAATGCTGCAGCTGCGGTTGCCCGGTCCCTGGTAACCGGAGGGCATCGCGGGCAGCGCCCGCCAGACACCACGGAAACAGGGCCGGCCAGAAAAGAGACCACAGTCCGAACATGGGCGGAGGGGCAAAACTCGGAAAGCTCCGGTTTTTACTGCCCTGCAGACCCGTGATTCATCCATCGCCCTGATCGGTCCACCGAAGACGGGAGCGGATCGGGCATGAATCGGATAGGACTACTCTGATTCTGACTCAGCCGATTCGGATTCTCCTGCGCGACCGGACAGCCAGCCGCCGGCGCCGTTCCTATCATTCGCACCTCTGTCGCCGGGCTTCCTTTGCGGAACCCCTTGACTCCCGCTCCTGAATGAATACACGGACAACCCGGCCATCGCCGGACCTGCAAACAAGAGGCAAGGCATGTACACGAACCAGACCGGAGGGCGCAAGCGGCAATTGCAGCGGGAGGCACAGCATGGATGAGCGAACCGAACTGACCTTCATGCTGCATGGCCTGTCGGACCGCGACGCCAAGCTGTTCCGCTCCTATGTGCTGATGGTGAATCACCGCACACGGCACCGCTGGACGTGGCGCGAATCCCAGGCGGACATGACGGTGGCGCATGGCGAACTGGCCGAAGCGCCTGCCGCCCCGCCCGCGTTGACGCTGCGCGTGGGCGGGCAGCCCAAGGGGGCCTTTCCTGCGGGCGGCCATCTGAGCATGCCCCTGCGCGCCGATGCGCTGGAGGAATGCCTCAACACCATGGGCGCACGCATCCTGTCGGTGCACGGCAAACCGGCCAGCGCCAAGGCACACGCCAGCGGCCTGCACACGCAGCATCAGCTGATGCTTCTGCAGCTGCGGCGCTGGCCGTCGCCGCAACTGCTGACGAGATCCCACCATATCCGCCTGGCCACCTTGCTGACAGGCCAGCCCACGACGATGCAGACCCTGTGCCAGCGCTCGGGCCTGCCGCCCGAGATCTGTGCCGGTTTTCTGAACGAGCTGGACGCCGCCGGCCTGCTGCGCTGGGCCTCGGCCCGCCCGCCCGCCGCACCGCCCCCCGGCAACCCTGCGCCGGACAGGGGCGTGCTCGAACGCATACGCCTTCGCCTGGCCCGGTTTGCAGGAGCGCGCCCATGAGCGAACTCAAGATCCTGATTTCCGGCCCTCCAGGCGCAGGCAAGACCACGGCCATCCGCTGCGTCAGCGAGATCGCCCCCGTGAGCACCGACGTGCGCAACACCGATGACACCCTGGACAAGGCGCTGACGACGGCCGGCATGGACTATGGCGAGCTGACCCTGGACAACGGCGAGAAGCTGTACCTCTACGGCACGCCCGGGCAGGAGCGCTTTGACTTCATGTGGCGCATCCTCTCGCGCGGCGCGCTGGGCGTGATCTTGCTGATCGACAACAGCCGCTCCGATCCGCTGGCCGACCTGGATATCTATGTCCAGGGCCTGTCCGATGTCTTGCGCAGCACGGCATGCGTGGTGGCGGTATGCCGCATGCAGGAGTACACAGCGCCTGATCTGGACAGCTTTGCCGTGCACCTGCAATCGCGCGGCCTGCTGTGCCCCGTGGTGCCGGCCGATGTGCGCAACCCCCGGCAGGTGGTGGCCCTGATCGAGCTGTTGCTGCTGCAGATTGAAGCCCTTGCCCAGGAGAAGTCCCATGAAGAATGACGCTGCCTTGAAGGCTGCAGCCCAGGCGGCGGTGCAGTCGCTGATGAGCAGGTTGCACGGCGTGCGTGGCTGCGTGGTCAGCACCGAGGACGGCTTCGAGGTGGCCGCCCGTGCGCAAGGCCAGGGCAGCACGGCGCGGCTGTCGGCCATGGCCAGCTCGATGGCGGCGCTGGGCATGATCGCCGGCGAGGAGAACCAGCTCGGGCATTGCGCCAACGTGGTGGTCGAGGCGGCCGAGGGCTTCATCGTCATGCTGCAGGCACAGCGCCCGGGCCTGACGCTGGTCATCAGCGTGGTGGCCTCGCGCGAGGCCATTCTGGGCCAGGTTCTCTATGTCTCGCGCGAGGCCGTGCGGACGCTGGAACAAGCGTGATGGCAAAGGCAGGCAAGGGCTGCTCATATGCATCCGGCAAGAAGGCACCGCGAAGGTGCAGAACATTTTCGCAACACAAGGGAGTTAGGAAAACAATGGCCAATATCAAGCAAACCATGGATGAACTGATGCGCTGCGACGGCGCCATGTGCGCTGCACTGGTGGACTACAACAGCGGCATGATCCTGGGGCAGGACGGATCGGGCGTGGACCTGGAGCTGGCTGCCGCCGGCAACACCGAACTGGTGCGCGCCAAACTCAAAACCATGCGCTCGCTGGGCCTGGAAGACACCATCGAGGACATCCTCATCACGCTGAGCAAGCAGTACCACATCCTGCGCCCCTCCACCCACCACGAGGGCCTGTTCCTGTACCTGGTGCTCGACAAGACCAAGGCCAATCTCGCGCTGGCGCGCCGCAAGGTGCAGGACGTGGAGAATGCGCTGGTGGTCTGAACAACCGCCCTTGACTGGCTGCGCCGCTCAGAACCGCTCGGCGCACAGCGCCTGCCACTGCAGGATCTCGATCTCGCCGCGCTGCACCCGGATGAGGCCGCGCGCCTGCAGGCCCTGCAGCAGCACGTTGGTGGTCTGGCGCGAGATCGACAGCATGCGCGCCAGCTGCTCCTGCGTGATATCCAGGCGCGGCCGGGCCGGCACATCGTCCAGCCGCTCGCCGTAGCCACGCGCCATGGCCACCAGGCGGCGCGCCAGGCGCTGGGGCGCGGGCAGGAGGGCCAGATCCTCCAGCGCCGCAAAGGCCGCGCGCATGCGCCCCGACATCAGCACGCCCAGGTCATGCCAGTGCGCGGGGTGCTGCAGAAGCCAGTCCAGCAGCGGCTGGCGCGGCACCTGCAGCACCACGCTGGGCTCCATGGCGTGGGCATCGTGGGTGCGCGGCGAACCGTCGAACAGCGCGATCTCGCCAAACCAGGTGGCCGGTCCCATGCGCGTGAGCAGGGCCTCGCGCGCATGCTCGCTCTGGCCACCCACCCCGGAGAAACCGATGCTGCCCCGGACCACGGCGAACAGCCCGCCCTCGAGCGCATCGCCGCGCAGGAACAGGGCCTCGCCCGTCTCCAGGCTGCGCGGCTGCGCCAGCGCCAGCAGCAAATCGGCAAACTGCGGCGCCAGTGCGCTGAACCAGCGACCGGCGCGCAGCGTGGGCAGGTAGGAAGAGGCGAGGGAAGCTTGCATGGAAAGGGATGTCGGGTGGCTGACAGACACAGCCGGCGGGCCTGCGTATTTTCGCCGCTGACATCGAACATGCCAGGAGACCTTTCCATGCAAGCCTCACACCCCCTGCCCCGCGCGCTGGCGCGCCCTTCCCGCCTGCTGGCCAGCCTGGCCACAGCCGCTTTGCTGAGCGCCTGCGCCCACGGCAGCCTGCCCGTCTCCGACATGGCCAGGCCCCAGCCGGCCAGCGCCGCCACGCGCGCGGCCCAGCAGGCGGCCTTGGCGCAGCAGCCGCTGGACGATGCGCAGGCCATGGAGGACGCCCGGCGCGGCCTGATCGCACCGGCCGACACCCTGGTCGTGCGCAATGCCCAGGGCCGTCCCATCTGGAGCATGCAGTCCTATGCCTTCCTGGAGCAGGACCAGGCGCCCGACACCGTGCACCCCGCGCTGTGGCGCCAGGCCCAGCGCAACCGCGTCAGCGGCCTGTTCCAGGTGACCGACAGGCTCTACCAGGTGCGCGGCCTGGACCTGTCGAACATGAGCATCATCGAGGGCGAGACCGGCCTGATCGTGGTCGATCCGCTGATGTACACCGAGACCGCCCAGGCCGCGATGGACCTGTACTTCCAGCACCGCCCGCGCAAGCCCGTGGTGGCCGTCGTCTACTCGCACAGCCATGTGGACCATTTCGGCGGCGTGCGCGGCGTGGTGCGCCAGGAAGAGGTGGATGCGGGCCGCGTGCAGGTCATCGCCCCGGCGGGCTTCATGGCCGAGGCCGTGGGCGAGAACGTGATCGCCGGCCACGCCATGGGCCGGCGCGCGCTCTACCAGTTCGGCATGCTGCTGCCGCGCGATGCCAGGGGACAGGTGGACGCAGGGCTGGGCAAGGCGGGTGCGCCCGGCACCATGGGGCTGATCGCGCCCACGCGCGTGATCGACAAGCCGCGCGAGACCCTGCGCATCGACGGCGTGGACATCGAGTTCGCGCTCACGCCCGGGGCCGAGGCGCCGGCCGAGATGATCATGTACTACCCCCAGTTCAAGGTGCTGAACATGGCCGAGATCGCCGTGCACACCCAGCACAACCTGCTGCCGCTGCGCGGCGCCCAGGTGCGCGATGCGCTGGGCTGGTCGCGCCACCTGAACGACGCCCTGCACGCCTATGGCGGCAAGGCCGAGATCATGATTGCCCAGCACCACTGGCCGGTCTGGGGCCAGCCCCGGCTGCAGCACCTGCTGGCCGGCCAGCGCGACACCTACAAATACCTGCACGACCAGACCGTGCGCCTCATGAACCACGGCTACGTGGGCTCGGAGATCGCCGAGAGGCTGAAGATGCCCGAATCCCTGGCCCGCGACGGCGCAACGCATGCCTTCTACGGCCACCTGCGCCACAACATCCGCGCCATCTACCAGCACTACCTGGGCTACTACGAAGGCAACCCGGCCCAGCTGGAGGCGCTGCCGCCTGTGCCCGCCGCACGCAAGACCGTGGAATACATGGGGGGCGCCGACGCCGTGCTGCGCCGTGCGCAGGCCGACTACGAGCGCGGCGAATACCGCTGGGTGGCGCAGATCGCCTCGCAGCTGGTCTTTGCCGACCCGGCCAACCAGGCCGCGCGCCGGCTGGCGGCCAATGCCTATGAACAGCTGGGCTACCAGATGGAATCGGCCACGGCCCGCAACGCCTTCCTGCAGGGCGCGGCGGAACTGCGCCAGGGCGTGCCCCAGCTGCCCAGGCCCGGCAGCACCGCGCGCGACCTGGTGCGCAGCCTGCCGCTGGAGATGTTCTTCGACTACCTGGGCGTGCGGCTGGACGCGGGCAAGGCCGCAGGCCAGCGCATCGTGCTCAACTGGACCTTCACCGACACCGGCGAGCAGCGCAGCCTGAACCTGGAGAACAGCGCCCTCACCCAGAGCCCGGGCCTTGCGCCCGCCGCCCATGCCAGCCTGCGCCTGACGCGCGCCACGCTGGACGCCATTGCAGGCCAGGAGACCACGATGGCCGAGGCCATCAAAAGCGGCCAGCTGCGCATCGAGGGCGACGCCTCCAAGGTAGCGGCGCTCATGTCCATGCTGGACCGCTTCGACAGCGTGTTCCCCATCGTGGAGCCACGCCCCGAACGAGTTGCTCAGTAACCGTGCTGGGCGCGGAAGTCGCGCGCCTTGCCGAAGTGCCCGTTGCCGATGAAGGGCACGGGCGGGCGCAGCGCCGACAGCGGCGAGGGATGGTTGCTGGTCAGCACCAGATGGCCCCGGTCGGCCGGAATGAAGGCGCGCTTGGACTGCGCATGGCTGCCCCAGAGCATGAAGACCACGGGGCGCGCGCCCTGGGCGATGTGCCGGATCACCGCATCGGTCAGCAGCTCCCAGCCCTTGCCCGAGTGGCTGGCCGCCTGGCCTTCCTCCACCGTGAGACAGGTGTTGAGCAGCAGCACGCCGTTCCTGGCCCACTTGACCAGGCTGCCGCCCGGGTTGGGAAACGGCGGGAAGGGCACGCCCAGGTCACGCTGCATCTCCTTGAAGATGTTCTGCAGCGAGGGCGGCATGCGCACGCCCGGCGCCACCGAGAACGACAGGCCTTCGGCCTGCCCCCGGCCGTGGTAGGGGTCCTGCCCCAGGATGACCACGCGCACTTCCTCGGGCGGGGTCAGCTCCAGCGCGCGCAGCGGCTGGGGTGGAAAGATCACCGCACCGGCTTCCAGGCGCTGGTGCAGAAAGGTCAGCAGCTGCTGGCCCGTGGCACCCGCGAAGAAGTCCTCGACCAGGGGCTGCCAGTCGGGCGCAACGGGCCAGTCGGCGGGATCGGCGGATTGGAGTTGGTCGGCTTGCGCCGGGGCGATTGCGTCGTCTTGAAGGGCCATGGCGGATGGGGCACCAGCGCACGCATGGCGCGCGATGGTGGTTCCTCGAAGGTACGAAAGAAACGGGAATTCACCGGCGCGCGGCCGGTGCATTGATGTCCTGAGGATACCCGCAGTCGCACAGCCGCCCGGCGTGTGCGACATGCACGTCAGCGCATCAGCGCGTCCGGCGGCGCCGGCGCATTGCCGCCATGGCCAGCAGCACCGAGGCCGATGTGCCCGCCAGACCCGCGAGGTTCCACACGGGAATGGCTGCAGCAGAGGTCGCGGCCATCACCATCAGACCGCCCGGATCGACCACCACGCCATTGGCCTGCAGGTCATCGTCGCCCAGGCCGCCGTCCTGGACTTCCAGGGTGTAGGTATTGGCCGAGATCACCTTGAAGCCGTCGTTGAAGGCATACCAGTGCGGTGCCGGGTTGGCCGCCGTGGGACCGTACTTCCAGTACTGGGCCCCCGAAGGCAGGGCCTGCGGCATGGTGACGCTGAGCTTCAGCGTCGCGCCTGAGTTGCAGCCCGACGAGCGCAGGTCCAGCACACCCAGCGGATAGGCCGCTGCACCCTGGGGCGGCGCCGTGGGCAGGCTTTGCGCACGCACCAGCGATGCCGATTGCAGGCTGCAGCCGCTGGCCGGATTGCTGACGGTCAGCGTCGCGCTGCCGCCTTGCAGGGTCGAGATGGTGGTGGCGCCAGCGACAGGGGCGTTGACCGTCAGGGGCTGCGAGGCGGGCCCCGCACCGCTGCTGGACTGTGCCGCCACGCTGCAGTTGTAGGCCACGCCGGGTGTCAGGCCGTTGACCGCCACCGTCGGGGTGCTGGACGTGCCCGTCAGCACCGCGCCGCCGCCTTGCGGGACACATTGCGCCACATAGCCCGTGACCGTCTGGCCGGGGATGGAGGCCACCGGATCGAAGGTCAGCTGCACGGCCGTGCCCTGCGCGAAAAAGCCCGTATCGGCAGGTGGCTGAAGTGCGCCCGGAACGCTGCCGGACCAGACGCTCATCGCATCCACGCCGAAGAACAGGCTTTGCCGGTTGTCCACCTCGGCAATGCGCAGGCGCACGGTCTGGCCCGCGTAGGCCGACAGGTCGAACTGCAGTGACTGGTAGCCGCTGCCGCTGGCCGAAGGACCGGGCGCCGTGGCCGGCGGCCACTGGAAGACATTGGCCAGCACACCGGCGCCCAGGCTGTCGGGCGCGGCGGCAGGGTTCATGACGTCGATGCGCACCTGCTGGTTGGGCGCAGCCACCGTGTAGTCAAGCGTGGCCGGCGCCGCAGCGACCTTGGCCGCATTCTGGACATGGACGCGGGCGCTCAGCGTGGCCGGGCTGCCCGCCGGAATGGCGACGTCCTGGTAGAGCACATGGCTGCCGGGGCCGGGCTGGTCGCTCATGAGGGCAAACGCCCCGTCGGGAGGTGCAGGCACGGCCACGGGCGTGATGGCGCCTTTGGTGCCTTGCTGGGCGGCGAAGCCGCCCTTGGAGCCGGCCTGGGACACGGATTGCCAGCCCGTGAAAACCAGGGAACCCGGACCGGAGTTCTGCTCGAAACTGCCGTTGGCCAGCAGTTCGGCGGCCTGCGCCGGGCCCAGGGCCGCAAACACCGCAAGCCCCAGACAGGACTTGCGGGCAACGCCTTTTACGCTGTGCATGATGCTGCCTTGCGCCGATCAGCGTTCGTAGACGGTGTCGGTGGGCGCGCTGTCCTGGGTGTTGCCCATGACCCGGTTGTTGTTGAACGAGGTGATCTTCCCGCCAGCCACAGCGTTGAACGCCTTGTCATTGCCGAACACCGTGGTGTTGGACAGGTAGACCTGGGCGGTCGTGCTCTGGACACTGATGGCGGCGCGTTCCGGCTCGCCCTGTGCTGGCACTGCATTGCCCAGCAATTGCGAGCGTTGCACCAGAACAGACACAGAAGTAGCGCTCGTCTCGACCTTGACCGCCGCCTGCGTGAAGCCCTGAATCCTGACGTTGTCCAGCACCACTTTGCCTGCCTGGAAGATTCTGACGCCGAACGTTCCTGTGCCGTTGCCGACGATGTCCAGATCCCGCAGCACCACGGTGTCAGAAACACCCGCGTTGATGGTGATGCCCGCGCTACCGGAGACCAGCACGCCGGCAAGCACGCCTGTGCCGTCCACCTGCATGGACTTGGTGATGGTGACTCCACCGACGCCCGCAGGATCCAGCACGTTGATCTCGCCGTTGGCGGCCGTCCTGGCGATGGCCCCCGCAAACGTCTTGCAGGGAGCCGTGCGGCTGCAGGGGTTGACGTCATCGCCCACGCCCGAGACCCAGGTGCGCGTGGCCTGTGCCCAGGCGCCGGACGATGCCAGCGTGGCCGATGCGCAAACGATGAGGGCAGCCCAGCCGCGGCTGGACAGGAAAGGGGCACGGGGCATGAACGACATCGGAGTCTCCGTAGGCGATGGGCTGCGGCCATGTTGCCGGATCGGCATTTCATGCGCATTGTCAATAATTATCATGCAAACGAAAAACTTTTAGAAACACTATTTGCACAAAAAAAGCCCGCACGCATGGCTGCGGCGGGCTGCTTCGGTGGCGCACCACCGAGGGACCGATCCGGTCTTGGCTTCAGGCAAACAGCTTGGCCAGCGCCTCTCCCGGCTCCTTGGCGCGCATGAAGGCCTCGCCCACCAGGAAGCTGTGGATACCGGCATCGCGCATGGCCTTGACGTCCTCGCGGCTGCCGATGCCCGACTCGGTGACCAGCAGGCGGTCGGCGGGCACGTTCTTTTGCAGGTCCAGCGTGGTCTGGATGCTGACCTCGAAGCTGCGCAGGTTGCGATTGTTGATGCCCACCAGCGGCGTCTTGAGCCGCAGGGCGCGGTCCAGCTCGGCGCCGTCGTGGACCTCGACCAGCACGGCCATGTCCAGGCTGTGGGCGATCTGTTCCATCTCGGCCATCTGCGCGTCGTCCAGGCAGGCGGCGATCAGCAGCACGCAGTCGGCGCCCATGGCCCGCGATTCGTAGATCTGGTAGGGATCGACCATGAAGTCCTTGCGCAGCACGGGCAGGTGGCAGCTGGCGCGCGCCTGCTTGAGATAGTCCACGCTGCCCTGGAAGAACTGCTTGTCGGTCAGCACCGAGAGGCAGGCGGCGCTGACGCCCTTGCCGTCGCCATCGGCATAGCTTTGCGCGATGTCGGCGGGGATGAAGTCCTCGCGGATCACGCCCTTGCTGGGGCTGGCCTTCTTGATCTCGGCGATCACGCCGGCCTGGCCGGCGGCGATCTTGGCACGCAGCGCGCCCACGAAGTCGCGCGTGAGCACGCGGCTTTCGGCGTCGCGGCGCATGTCCGCGAAGGGCATGCGCTTCTGGGCGGCGGCCACTTCCTGCACTTTCACGTCGCAGATTTGCTTGAGGATGTCGGACACGTTGCTTTCCTTGGTTTCTTGTATTCGGTGGTCGATGGGGGCTGCGCGGCTCAGGCCGTCAGCCGGGCCGTGTAGGCCACGAGTTCGTTGAGCTTGGCCAGGGCCGCGCCGCTGTCCAGCGCCGCCTGGGCGCGGGCCATGCCGTCCTCGATGCTGGAGGCCACGTTGGCCGCATACAGGGCGGCACCCGCGTTCAGGCAGACGATGTCGCGCGCGGCACTCTTTTCGCCATGGAGCACGCCCAGCAGCATGGCCTTGGATTCCTCGGGATTGTCCACCTTGAAGGCGCGCGTGCCCACCATGCGCAGGCCGAAGTCCTCGGGATGGATCTCGTACTCGCGCACCACGCCGTCCTTGAGCTCGCCCACCAGGGTGCCCGCGCCCAGGCTGATCTCGTCCAGGCCGTCGCGGCCATAGACCACGATGGCGTGCTCGGCGCCCAGGCGCTGCAGCGCGCGCACCTGGATGCCGACCAGGTCCTCGTGGAACACGCCCATGAGGATGTTGGGCGCGCTGGCCGGATTGGTCAGCGGGCCCAGGATGTTGAAGATGGTGCGCACGCCCAGCTCCTTGCGCACGGGCGCCACGTTCTTCATGGCCGGGTGGTGGTTGGGCGCGAACATGAAGCCGATGCCCACGTCGGCGATGCTGCGCGCGATCTGCTCGGGGCTGAGCTGGATGTTGACGCCCAGCGCCTCCATGGCGTCGGCGCTGCCGCTCTTGCTGCTGACGCTGCGCCCGCCGTGCTTGCTGACCTTGCCGCCCGCCGCCGCGATCACGAAGATGGAGCAGGTGGAGATGTTGAAGGTGTTGGCGCCGTCGCCGCCCGTGCCCACGATGTCCACCAGGTGGCGCTTGTCCTCCACATGGACCTTGTTGGAGAACTCGCGCATGACCTCGGCCGCGGCCGTGATCTCGCCGATGGTCTCCTTCTTCACGCGCAGGCCGGTGACGATGGCGGCCGTCATCACGGGCGACAGCTCGCCGCGCATGATCAGGCGCATCAGGTGCAGCATCTCGTCGTGGAAGATTTCGCGGTGCTCGATGGTGCGCTGCAGCGCTTCCTGGGGGGTGATCTGGGTCATTGCGGTGTCTCGGTTGGGTGCCGGCCTGCTCAGGCCTTCTGTTCCAGGAAATTCTTGAGCATGGCGTGGCCATGCTCGGTGAGGATGCTCTCGGGGTGGAATTGCACGCCCTCGATGGCCAGGCTGGTGTGGCGCACGCCCTGGATCTCGCCGTCCTCGCTGGTGGCCGTGATCTCCAGGCATTCGGGCAGGCTGGAGCGCGCAATGGCCAGCGAGTGGTAGCGGTTGACCGTGAACTGCTCGGGCAGGTCGGCGAACACGCCCTTGCGGTCGGTGGTGATGACGCTGGTCTTGCCATGCATCTGCTGGCCCGCGCGCACGATGTCGCCGCCGAAGGCCGCGCCAATGCTCTGGTGGCCCAGGCACACGCCCAGGATGGGCAGGCGGCCTGCAAAGTGCTGGATGGCCGCCACGGAGATGCCCGCCTCGGCCGGCGAGCAGGGGCCGGGCGAGATCACCAGGCGGTCGATCTTCTCGCGCTCGACCAGGGCGATCACCTCGTCCAGCGTGGCCTCGTCATTGCGCACCACGGTGACATCGGCACCCAGCTCGCCGAAGTACTGGACGATGTTGTAGGTGAAGCTGTCGTAGTTGTCGATCATCAGCAGTCTGGTCATACCGGCTCCTGGGTCTCAAAGGGAAAAACGGGTGGCGCGGGCATGCCGCAGCGAAGGCTGGCGCGGGAATGCGCGCAATGCTGCCTGGGTCTGGAAGGGGGAATCTGAGGGCATCTGGGCAATCTCCTGGGTTCTGGGAGCCGCCGTGCCGGGGAGCCATCTGCTGGGTGAGCCTTGCTGCCGTCACGGCGGCAAGGCGCGGTACGCAACCGCAACGACGTGCCGCTTCCTTATTGGAAGCGCCACCACTGTGCAACGATGATCGAAACGGGCGTACCGTTCATGGCTGTCTTGGATCGAGAGTTCAGGTGTCTGGAAGACGGGAATGCAGCAGGCTGCATGGCGGAGCATGCTAACACAGGGTCCGCGCAGCGTGGCGGGACGACCCTGCGGGCGCCTCACTTCAGGAAATCCGGCTGGTCGAACTTCTGCTTCAAAAAGCGCCCGTTGGCCAACAGCGCCTGCGCATCGCTGGCCGCCACATGGGCCACCACCTGCTGCATCTGCCCGGCCAGCAGCGCCAGCTGCTCGGTCAGCAGTTGCCTGGCCGTCTTGCCGTCCTGCACGGGCTGGGTGACACGGAACAGCGGCGGCAGCGCCGCATAGTGCGACAGCGTGGCGGGCAGGTACTGCAGCACCGTCTCGCGCACGGTGAACAGGCCGTCGTTGAAGACCGGGCCGGCCTCGGCCAGCGAGGGCAGCACCTCGTGCACCGAGCCGCGCACGCTGTCCAGGTGCTTTTGCATCTCGGGCGTGAGCATCGGGCGGGCCTTTTGCACCAGCTCGTCGATGCGTTCGCGGATGTCCTCGGCGCTCCAGTGCTGCTGCAGCGCCCGCTCGAAGCTGGCGCCCGCGGGCTGCAGAGCCCAGCCCAGCAGCAGGCCCGCGACGTACAGTCCCAGCGTGATCCAGCCCCAGCCGCCGCCGATCACGCCGGCAAACAGCAGCACCGGCCCCAGCAGGGCCAGCGCCAGGCCGGCGAGGTTGCCGTTGCCGTAGAAGAAAAGCTGCAGGCGGCGCATCAGGCGGGTCCGATCGCTGGCGGCGCTGTCACTGGTAGCCCCGGATTTCCTTGAACACCAGCGGCAGTCCGCTCTTGCCGGTGTTGCGCGCATCGAAGGCGCGCCCGCCCGTCAGCGCGGCCAGGGCCTGCATTTCGCCGGACTGCGCCTCGCCAAAGATGATGGGAAAGACGCGCACCAGCGGCGCGCCGCCGTCGCGCGCCATGCGCTGCTCGCGCTCGAATGCGGCCCAGTCGCGGCCTGCCGTGTTGGCGCCATCGGTCAGCAGCACGATGCTGACGAAGCGCTCGGGATCGGCCCGCAGTTCCTGGCGTGCCTGCTGCTGGGCCAGCGTGAGCGCGTCGTAGATGGCCGTGCCGCCGTCGGCCACCAGGCTGTCGGCATAGGCCAGCACCTGGGCGCTTGCGGCCTGCAGGTCGCCCGCCGCGAACTGCACGCGCGCGGGCTGGCCGACCAGGCCCGAGAACGGAATCAGCAGCACGCGCTCGCGCGCCTGGAAGGCGGCATAGCGCTGGCTGGCGGCCGAGGCCTCGGCGCCGGACAGCAGCTTGAGCGCCTCCTTCATCTGCGCCAGCCGTGCACCCTTCATGGAGCCGCTCACGTCCAGCACGAAGATGCTGGTGGCCGGGCGGCGCAGATCGCTCTGGTAGGCCGAGAGCACGGCATCGATCACCTCCAGCCGGTTCGGAAAGCTCAACTCCACCACGGGCGCCGTGGGCAGCGCCGGGCTGGCCTGTGCCTCGGGGCTGGCGGGGCGCAGCTGGGCCTGGCGCAGCGGCGGGCCCTGGAAGGCGGGGGCCTTGAACTGGGCGACCAGCCGGTCATAGTCGGCGCGCCGTGCCGCGTTGAGCAGCATCAGCGGATAGTCGGCCGAGATCACGCCGTCGCGCGGGTAGACCAGGGTGAGCCGGTCGGCGGCGGGCAGCTTCTCGTTCAGGCGCAGGATCACGGCCTCGTAGTTGACCAGCGCATCGACGGCGCCGGGCTCGCGCTCGAAGGCCTCGGCCAGCCAGCCGGAGCTGCCTGCCGTGAGCTTCTGGCCCGACAGAAAGTCCTTGAGCACCTTGGCATTGACCTCCCTGGCGTCCAGGTCCTCGGTCTTGCCGGCCACGGCCGAGGCCACGGCGAACAGTGCGCTCATGCCGGTGTTGGAGCTGGCCGGATTGGTCATGCCGTAGCGCAACCGGCCCTGGGCGGCAGCGCGTGCGATGTCGGCCCAGGTGGGCGGTGCCTTGTCCCAGCCCAGCTTTTGCAGCACGGGGGCCTTCACGCCCAGGGCCACGCGCGAGTAGAAAAGCTTTTCGCGCGCCAGCGGCTTGTTCGCCAGCGCCAGCGCGGGATAGGCGCCATTGGGCGGCAGGATGGCGTCGTACTGCTCGCCCGCATTGATGCGCTCGACCATCTCCAGCGTGCCCGCATAGCTGAGCTTGAGCGGCACGCCCGCCGCCGTGGCGGCCTGCTCCAGCGCGGGCGCCACGTCCTTGAGCTCGGAGCCGGCCAGCACGGTGAATGCACCCTGGGGAGCGGCGGACGGATCGGACTTGGCGGCGGCCTGCGGCGCGGTTTCGGGCGACTTGCCGCAGCCGGCCAGGGCCAGCGCAAGGCCCAGCAGCCACCAGGCCGCCAGGCGCCGGAACATGCTCACAGCACCACCTCGCCGGCGGGCGCCTGCAGCGCCTCGCGCACGTCCTCGCGGCGGCTCTTTTCCAGATAGGCGCGGGACTTGTCCACCTCCTGCGACAGCGTGTCCACGGTGGTCTGCATGGAGGCCAGGGCCTTGACCTTGAAGTCGGCCATGGCGTCCATGGTCTGGTAGATGTTGCCGAAGGCCTGCTGCAGCCTGGCGATGTCGATGGTGCTGCCGGCCGCCTGCTCGTGGATCTTCCCGCTTTGCTCGCGCAGCAGCTCGCTGGTGCCGGCGATCAGGTTGCCCGTGGTGGTGTTCAGCGCCGTGATCTGGTCCAGCACCAGCTTCTGGTTGGCCAGCGCCTGCGCCACGATGACGGCCGTGCGCAGGGCAGAGACCGTGGTGGTGGTCGCGCGGTCCACGCCCTTGGCCAGTTCGAGGTTGTTCTTGCGCACCAGGTCCAGCGCCAGGTAGCCCTGCACGTTCACCGCCATCTGGGTGAGCAGGTCGGTGACTTTCTGGCGTGCGTAGAACAGCATGTCCTCGCGCACCACGCGCGCCTTTTCCGGGTCGCTGGCGTCCAGCTGCGCCGCCTTGGCCTCCAGCGCCGCGTCCAGCTTCTTGCCGATGTGGATGTATTTCTCCAGCCGCTCCATCAGTCCCCACAGGTTGGCCTTTTCCTGCTCGATGGCGGCGTTGTCGCGCAGCAGCTCGTCCTTGCCGCGCTTGAGGCTGTCGATGATGGCGTTCAGGTGGCTCTGGCTGGACTGGAACTTGTCGAAGTAGTCCACCAGCCTGTTGCCCATGGGGATCAGGCCCAGCAGCTTGCGCGGCTTGAACAGGTCGTCCTGGCGCGAGGGGTCCAGCGCCTCCACCTGGCGACGCAGGTCGATCAGGCCCTGGCCGATCTGGCTGCCCTGGTCGAACAAGCCGTTGTTCAGCGTCTTGACGGGGCGCTCCAGCATGCGGTTGGAGACGGCGGCAGCGGCCTGCACCTCCTTGTTGCCCATGCCGTGGATGCGCTCGACCGCGCCCTTGAAGGCGGGCGACTGGCTGTCGTTGGCGGTGATGTCGTCGATGAACTGCGCCACCTGCGCGTCCAGCTGCTGCACTTCCTCGGCCTTGAGGCGGACCTTGCCGCTGGCCGACTCGATGGGCACCGGCAGGGCGGGCGCTGGCGGCTCCAGCACGAAATCCTGCTCCTGTGCAGGCACGGCCACGGCGGCGCTGGCAGCGGTGGTCTGGGGGGTGTTGCTCATCGGTTGCTCCTGGAACGTTCGGTCATTTGAAGCGCTGCTCCATGTCCACGATCATTCGCTCCAGCCATTCCTGGCTGGGCGGTTCGATCACATCCACCAGCTGCGCGGGCGCCTGCACGCCCTGCCCGGCCCAGCGCTCGGGCCCGTGCGTGTCGCCGCCGGTGCGAAAGCCGTATTCCTGCGCCAATGCGCGCAGTTGCGGATCGGATTCGAGCAGCTGGCCCACGCGATCGCCCGCAGGCGTGTAGGGCACGAGCACATGCTTGGAATACAGCGTGGGCTGCGGGTAGAGCATCACCATCTCGCCGCTTCTGCGCTGCGGGTGGCGCAGCAGGAACTCCACCAGCTGCGATTCATAGGCCACCAGCAGCGGCGCCTTGCCCATGCCCAGGGCCAGGTAGTCCTCGAAGGGCCCGGCCGACGAGCTTTCCTGGAAGCCCTGGCGCAAAAACAGCGGCGCCACCTGGGGCATCACGCGCTCCAGGTCGGCGGGGCTTTGCACCACCTGCTGGCTGTTGAGCACATAGCTGGCCAGCGCCAGGTACATGGCGGCGCTGTTGGAGCTGCGCACATCGGTGCTGGCGGGCAGCACGGCCTTGCCGGTGGCAAAGGCGCCGGAGGCCTTCAGGTCACGCCAGCGCGTGCCCTTGCCGGCCATGGCCAGCAGGGCGGGAAGATCGGTCACGTAAAAGAAGTCGCCCTGCTTTTGCGCAACGCCGTTGGCGATCAGGATCTCGGCAATGGGCCGCCAGCTGGCGAACACGATGGGCGTGTAGAACGGCGTGTAGACCGTGCCGGCCCTGGCCGCCGCCTTGAGCTGGGCCGCAGCCGGCGCCCCCGAGGGAAAGCCGAAGTCGTACTGCTTGGGGTCGTAGCTGTTGGCAATGCTGCGCGAGCCGGCCTTTTGCACCGTCACCGTCACGCCGTGGCGCGCCAGCACGTCGCGCACGCGCTCGTCCTGGAAGAAGGCTTCCTTCTCGGAGCCGATCAGGCCGCGTGCCGTCACGGACTGCTGCTGCGTCAGCTGCGCCTGGCGGTCCTGCACCAGGGCCGTGCGCGAGTACCAGATGCCGCCGCCCACGGCCGCCAGCAGCAGCGCCGCCAGCCCCGCCGCCAAAGCACGGCGCGCGTTCATTGAGAGGCTCCGCCCTGGATGACGGCAAGATGAAATTCGGTCATGAACGCGCGGGCCGTTGTCATGTCTTGTTCAAAAAAACTTCTTATACGGAAGTTTTGTGACACAACGACGACACGCGGCCCGGCCCGCGCCGCGACTACCTCAGCGCGAGTTGCTCAGTGAAGCTGCGCCCACCGGGCGTTTCGCGGTGCTGCTGGGTGCGGTGCTCCACCAGCTGGTCCCACGTCTGCATCTGGCGCTCTTGCGTCTTGCGCAGCGCGCCGGTGACCTGCTTGCCGGCTGTCTCGATCAGCGTGGTGATGGTGCGGCTGTCCTGCACCTTGGTCAGGTCATAGTTGCCCGACTGCAAATCCAGCATGCTGCGGTTGCGCGCCTTTTTGGATTCGGCGTTCAGGGACTCGGTCACCACCTGGGCGATCGACTCGCCCTCCCTGCCGCGGGACTGCCGGGTGGTCTTCTGGCCCACCTGGTACTCGGCGCGGCCGATTTCGGTCACGGCGCCGAATTCATTGGTGTTCTCGAAGTCACCGCTGAAGCTGGCCTGGAAATCGGCCAGGCCGCTTTGCAGGGACTGCACGGAACGCTCCAGCCCGGAGAGCGCGACGATGGCGCCCGGCGCGGCCGGCGCCTGCGCGTTGTGCAGCTGACTGAAGGCACTCTTGAACATGTCCACCAGCGCCGCATCCGCACGGCCACGCTGCGCGGCGGCATCAAAGCGCTTCAGATGCTGGTCCAGCGCGGCCTGGCGCTGCGAAGCGCTGGCGCCCACGGGGGCATCGGACTCCAGGTTGACGGCCAGCTCGCCCGCCGCGCCCTTCATCGCCACCGATCGGCCATCGGCGCCCACATGCAGGCTGAACGAGGACAGGGGCTGCGAAGGCTTGGGGTTCTTGATGTCCAGGTCCAGGCCGGACAGCACGCTGCGGTCGAAGTCCATCAGCTTGCCCAGTTCCAGCTGGGGCTTGCCCGGCTTTCCCAGGCCTTCCAGTGCCTCGTCCAGCCCGTCGGCCAGCTGGGCAATGGCCGCGCTCTCGGCCTGGCTCAAGGTGGCGGAACTCTTGACCTCGACCCGCAGCCCGCTGCTGCTGCCCGCTTCGCTGCCGTCGTTCGTGGCAATCCGCAGCTCCACGGTCTGGCCCGATTGCGTGCGGATCTTCAGGCTCACGGTGGCAGCGCCCACGGACACATCGCTCAGTGCGGACTTGTCCAGGGCCTGCGCATCCGCGCTGCCTGCGACGGAGTCGGCCGCCGTGGGCGCCTGGTACTCCGCAACCGTCTGTTGGTAGTCCGACGGCGTGGCCGCAAAACGCGACAGCAGGGCGCCGCCCAGGCCGCGCCAGCGGTCGGCCAGGCTGGCCGACGGGCCCAGGCCCAGGTTGCGCGCCATCAGGGTGCTGATGTCGTCCCTGTCTTGCGAGGCCCAGGCCCGGGTCAGCCTGAACTGGCCCAGTTCCACGGGCTGCGGCTTGGCATAGATGACGCTGGACCCTGCGGACTGGCCCAGCGTGACCTGCGTGCCCGGGTCGGCGGGTGCAGCAGCTGCCGTGGTCGCTGACGACCTCACGGACACCGTGGGCCGCATGCCCGCTGCGCTGGCGGCAAAGCTGGCGCCGGTGGATGAAATGCTGGTCATGGATTGATCGTCTTCCTTCGGTCTTGTCCTGACTGAATGTGGCGGCCCAGGCCTTTGCAGGCAGGGGATTTTCTCTGTTCATGGAGCATCGGCAGATTTCCGATTTTCTTTACCCCCCGTGCACCAATATGGTGTGAAAACCTTGTATTCATTGAAATCCGGCCAATACAGGAAATTTTCGGCTGTTGGCGCAAAAAGATGCCATTGCCCTACTGGACGCAGCGACTGGCGGCAAGCGGCATCCTCTCAGTGACGCCGCCCTCTTTGACCTGAGTCAAGCCTATGGAGTGAACTGCATCGATATAACGAAACGGCATCGCCAAAATCGGTCGCTGCAGTGCAACATAGATAGAATGAAAAAGACCAGGAGACGATATTGGCATGCAAACCTTTGATTTGCATGCATCAAAACAAGCTATCAAAAGCTTCGTAGTCACAGGAAATACAAACATTCGCCGTGGCGCATATGTCGGCAATGCCGCGCCATGCCCCGTGATTCCTGACGAAGCCGCCCCGAGGCGGCCTGTTTCCCGGCAGACCTTCTGATCTGGAGCATTCGAGATGACGCTATTGGCTGGCAAAAAAGGCCTGATCGTCGGTATCGCCAACCGCGACAGCATTGCCTGGGCCTGTGCCCGGGCCATGCATGCGGCGGGCGCCGAGATCGGCGCGACCTGGCAGAACGACAAGGCCCGTGTGCATGTGGAGCCCCTGCTCGACGAGATCGGTGCCGAGCTGCGCATGCCGCTGGACGTGGGCGACGACGAGCAGATGCGCGCACTGTTCGATGCCGCCGCCGTGCGCTGGGGCCGGCTGGACTTCGTGCTGCACGCCGTGGCCTACGCCCCGCGCAAGGACCTGCAGGGCCGCGTGGTGGACAGCTCCCGCGAGGGCTTTGCGCTGGCCATGGACATCTCCTGCCACTCGTTCATCCGCATGGCGCACCTGGCCGAGCCGCTGATGGCCGCCAGCGGCGGCAGCCTCATGACGCTGAGCTACCTGGGCGCCAGCGAGGTCATGCCGCACTACGGAATCATGGGCCCGGTCAAGGCCGCGCTGGAGTCCACCACGCGCTACCTGGCGGCCGAGCTCGGCCCCTCGCGCATCCGCGTCAATGCCGTCTCGCCCGGGCCCATCGCCACGCGCGCGGCCTCGGGCATTGCCGCGTTCGATGAACTCGTGGCCGACAGCGTGCGCCGCTCGCCCATTGCCGGCGAGCTGCGGCCCGACGACGTGGGGCCGCTGTGCGCCTTCCTGGCCTCGGACGGGGCGCGCGCCATCACGGGCTGCACGCTGTATGTCGATGGCGGCCACCACATCCTCAACTAGCGGCTGCCGCACCGGCGCCCCGCAGCACTGCAGATGACCCTCCCATTCCCCCGAACCGCCGCCGCCGCGCTGGCAGCCGCACTGGCCGCCGCCCTGGCGGGATGTGCCTCCCTGGCGCCGCCGCACGAGCCGCCGCCCCTGCCCACGCCCGAGGCCTGGCCTACCCATCTGCAGGCGGGCGCCCAGGGTGTCGCCGCCGCCGGCCTGCCCTGGCGCGACTACTTCACCGACCCCGTGCTGCGCCAGCTCATCGCCACCGCGCTGGAGCACAACCGTGACCTGCGCGTGGCCGCGCTGCGCGCCGAAGAGGCGCGCGCGGCCTTCCAGATCCAGCGCTCCGAGCTGTTCCCGGCCATTGGCGTGGGCGGCCAGGCCGCACGGGCTCGCGTGCCTGGCGACCTCAACCTCTCGGGCCGCTCCGTGGTCAGCGGCGAGTACCGCGCCGAGGTCGGCTTCAGCAGCTGGGAGCTGGACCTGTGGGGCCGCGTGCGCAGCCTCAAGGACGCGGCCCTGCAGACCTGGCTGGCCAGCGATGCGGGCCGCCACGCCGTGCAGACCGCGCTGATCGCCCAGGTGGCTGACGGCTACCTGGGCCTGCGCGAGCTGGACGAGCGCGTGGCCATTGCGCGCGAGACGCTGGCCACGCGCCAGGAATCCTTTCGCATCTTCACGCGCCGCGAGGCCGTGGGCGCCAGCTCGCGCCTGCAGCTGGCCCAGGTCCAGACCCTGCTGACCCAGGCGCAGGCCCTGCTGGCCCAGCTGGAGCTGGCACGCGCGCAACAGCTGCATGCACTGGCGCAGCTGGTCGGCGCCCACCCGGGCCCGCTGCCCGCCGCCGCACCCTTTGACGACGCCCTGGTGCTGGCCGAGCTGCGGCCGGGCCTGCCCTCGGAACTGCTCACGGCGCGGCCCGACATTGCCGCGGCCGAGCACCAGCTGCGCGCGGCCCGGGCACAGATCGGCGCGGCGCGCGCCGCCTTCTTCCCGCGCATTGCGCTCACCGCCCGCTGGGGCACGGCCAGCGCCGAACTCGACGGCCTGTTCGACGGCGGCAGCCGCGCCTGGGCCTTCGTGCCCACGCTGTCCCTGCCCATCTTCGACGGCGGCCGGCGCCGCGCCAACCTGGAGCTGGGCGAGATCCGCAGCGACATGGCCGTGGCCCAGTACGAGAAAGCCATCCAGACCGCCTTCCGCGAGGTGGCCGATGGCCTGGCCGCGCGCCGCTGGCTGTCCGAGCAGATCACCGTGCAGCGCACCGCCGTGCAGGCCCAGGCCGAGCGCGCGCGGCTGGCGCAGCTGCGCTACGACAACGGCTCGGCCGCCTACCTGGAGGTGCTGGACGCCCAGCGCGACCTGCTGGCCGCACGCCAGCAACTGGTGCAGGCGCGGCGCGCCCTGCTGTCCAGCCAGGTGGGCCTGTATGCCGCCCTGGGCGGCGGCAGCGGGGCCGAACCTGCCGCGCTGCCCGCCACCCTGCCGGCCACGCCTGCCGATCCCCCGAACTCCTGAAGCCTCCGGACCCGCCCATGGACAAGAACACCTCTCTGAAGAACAAGATCGTGCCGATCGCCGCCGTGGCGGTCCTGGCCCTCGTGGCCTGGTGGGCCTGGAAGACCTTCACGCCCAAGGGCCCGGGCGAGGGCTTCGTCGGCAGCAACGGCCGTGTCGAGGCCACCGAGATCGACATCTCCACCAAGCTGCCCGGCCGCGTGGAGGAAATCCTGGTGCGCGAGGGCGACTTCGTGCAGGCCGGCCAGCCCGTGGCGCGCATGCAGATCGACACCCTGCGCGCCCAGCGCCAGGAAGCCGACGCCATGCGCCAGCAGGCCGAGCACAGCGTGGCCGCGGCCGAGGCCCAGGTCACACTGCGCCGCAGCGACCTGGCCGCCGCCCAGGCCCTGATCGTGCAGCGCGAGACCGAGGTGGACGCCGCGCAGCGCCGCTTCAAGCGCTCGGAAACGCTGGCGCGCGAGGGTGCCTCCTCGGTGCAGGAGCTCGATGACGACCGCGCCCGTGTGCGCGGCAGCGAGGCGGCGCTGGCCGCCACGCGTGCCCAGGCCGCCGCTGCCCAGGCCGCCGTGAAGGCGGCCGAGGCCCAGGTGGTGGGCGTGCGCTCCCAGGTGCAGGCCGCCACGGCCACGGTGGCGCGCGTGCAGGCCGACATCGACGACGGCGTGCTCAAGGCCCCGCGCGACGGCCGCGTGCAGCTGCGCGTGGCCCAGCCCGGCGAAGTGCTGGGCGCAGGCGGGCGCGTGCTCAACCTGCTGGACCTGTCCGATGTCTACATGACCTTCTTCGTGCCCGAGACCGCCGCCGGCCGCATTGCCCTGGGCAGCGAGGTGCGCCTGGTGCTGGACGCCGCGCCCGAGTACGTGATCCCGGCCCGCGTCTCCTTCGTCGCCAGCCAGGCCCAGTTCACGCCCAAGACCGTGGAGACCGCCAGCGAGCGCCAGAAGCTGATGTTCCGCGTGCGCGCCCAGATCCCGCCGGAGCTGCTGCGCCGCCATCTGGAACAGGTCAAGACCGGCGTGCCCGGCATGGCCTGGCTGCGCACCGATGCCAGCCATGAGTGGCCCGCCAACCTGGCCATCAAGCTGCCAGCCCAGCCCGCGCAATGAGCGAGAGCACGACGCCCCATGCCAGCGGCTGGGTCGTGCGCCTGAAGGGCGTGCACCAGCGCTATGGCCAGGTCGAGGCGCTGGCGGGCATCGACCTGGACATTCCCGAAGGCCGCATGGTCGGCCTGATCGGGCCGGACGGCGTGGGCAAGTCCAGCCTCATGGCGCTGATCTCCGGGGCGCGCAAGATCCAGGAAGGCAGTGTCGAGGTGCTGGGCGGCGACATGGCCCAGCGCCGGCACCGCGAGGCCGTCTGCCCGCGCGTGGCCTACATGCCGCAGGGCCTGGGGCGCAACCTCTATCCCACGCTGTCGGTGGAGGAGAACCTGCAGTTCTTCGCGCGCCTGTTCGGCCATGACGCGGCCGAGCGGCGCCGTCGCATCGACGACCTCACCCAGGCCACGGGCCTGCGCAAATTCCTGGAGCGCCCGGCCGGCAAGCTGTCGGGCGGCATGAAGCAGAAGCTGGGCCTGTGCTGCGCGCTGATCCACGACCCCGACCTGCTGATCCTGGACGAGCCCACCACGGGCGTGGACCCGCTGGCGCGCGCCCAGTTCTGGGACCTGATCGCGCGCATCCGCCGCCAGCGCCCCGGCATGAGCGTGCTGGTGGCCACGGCCTACATGGACGAGGCCCAGCGCTTCGACTGGCTGGTGGCCATGGACGAGGGCCGCGTGCTGGCCACGGGCACGCCGGCCGAGCTGCTGCAGCGCACGGACAGCCGCTCGCTGGAAGAGGCCTTCATCGCCCTGCTGCCCGAAGAGAAAAAGCGCGGCCATGCGCCCGTCACCATTGCGCCCCTGCCCGAGGGCGGCGAGGACGACATCGCCATCGAGGCCAGGGACCTGACCATGCGCTTTGGCGACTTCGTCGCCGTGGACCATGTGTCCTTCCGCATCCGCCGTGGCGAGATCTTCGGCTTCCTGGGCTCCAACGGCTGCGGCAAGAGCACCACCATGAAGATGCTGACCGGCCTGCTGCCGGCCAGCGAGGGCCAGGCCTGGCTGTTCGGCCAGCCCGTGGACCCGCGCGACATCGACACGCGCCGCCGCGTGGGCTACATGACCCAGGCGTTCTCGCTGTACGGCGAGCTGACCGTGCACCAGAACCTGGTGCTGCATGCGCGCCTGTTCGGCGTGCCCGAGGCGGACATTCCCGCGCGCGTGGCCGAGATGCTGCAGCGCTTCGACCTGCAAGCCGCACAGCACAGCCTGCCGGCCGCCCTGCCGCTGGGCATGCGCCAGCGCCTGTCGCTGGCCGTGGCCATGGTGCACAAGCCCGAGCTGCTCATCCTGGACGAGCCCACCTCGGGCGTGGACCCCGTGGCGCGCGACGGCTTCTGGCGCCTGCTGGTGGAGCTGTCGCGGCGCGACCGCGTGACCATCTTCATCTCCACCCACTTCATGAACGAGGCCGAGCGCTGCGACCGCATGTCCATGATGCATGCGGGCAAGGTGCTGGACAGCGACACGCCCGCGCGCCTGGTAGCCAAGCGCGGCGCGGCCACGCTGGAGGAAGCCTTCATCGGCTACCTGGTCGAGGCCGGTGGCGGCGAGGCCCCGGCCGAGGAACAGCAGGCCGCGCCTGCCGCCCCCGCTGCCGTGGAAACGCACACCGCGCGCCGCCGCCATTTCAGCGCCCAGCGCATGCTCAGCTATGTCTGGCGCGAAGCGCTGGAGCTGCAGCGCGACCCGGTGCGCGCCACGCTGGCCCTGGTGGGCTCGCTGATCCTGATGTTCGTGATGGGCTACGGCATCAGCCTGGACGTGGAGGACCTGCGCTTTGCCGTGCTGGACCGCGACCAGACCACCATCAGCCGCAGCTATGCGATGAGCCTGTCGGGCTCGCGCTACTTCATCGAGCAGCCGCCGCTGACCGACTACGACGCACTGGACCGCCGCATGCGCAGCGGCGAGCTGACCCTGGCCATCGAGATTCCCCCGGGCTTTGCGCGCGATGTGCTGCGCGGCGGCTCCGTGCAGGTGGGCGCCTGGTTCGACGGCGCCATGCCCACGCGCGCCGAGACCGTGCGCGGCTACCTGCAGGGCATCCACCAGCACTGGCTGACCGAGCAGGCACGCGAGCGCCTGGGTGTGACGCCAGCCGGCCTTATCGACATCCAGACGCGCTTTCGCTACAACCCCGACGTGCGCAGCCTGCCGGCCATGGTGCCGGCCGTCATGCCCCTGCTGCTGCTGCTTTTGCCGGCCATGCTGACGGCGCTGGCCGTGGTGCGCGAGAAGGAAAGCGGCTCCATCACCAACCTCTACGTCACGCCGGTCACGCGCACCGAATTCCTGCTGGGCAAGCAACTGCCCTATGTGGTGCTGGCCATGCTGAACTTCCTGCTGATGTGCCTGATGGCCGTCACCCTGTTCGGCGTTCCCGTGACGGGCAGCTTTGCCACGCTGGCCCTGGCGGCGCTGATCTTCAGCGGCGCCTCCACGGGCTTCGGCCTGCTGGCCTCCACGCTGACGCGCAGCCAGATCGCCTCGATGTTCCTGGTGCTGATCGGCACGCTGATCCCCACCACGCAGTTCGCGGGCCTGGTCGATCCCGTGTCCTCGCTGGAGGGGGCGGGCCGCATCATCGGCGAGGTCTATCCGGCCAGCCACATGATCGCCATCAGCCGCGGCGTGTTCAGCAAGGCGCTGGGATTTCGGGAACTGGCCGGCTCGTTCGGGCCGCTGCTGCTGTCCGTGCCGGTGATCCTGGGCCTGGCCATTGCACTGACCAGAAAGCAGGAGAGCTGACATGCGCACCCGCCTTTTCTCCAACATCTACCGGCTGGGCGTCAAGGAGCTGTGGAGCCTGTGGCGCGACCCCGTGCTGCTGGTGCTCATCGCCTATGTGTTCACGGTCTCCATCTACACGGCGGCCACGGCCATGCCCGAGAGCCTGCACAACGCGCCCATCGCCATCGTGGACGAGGACGGCTCGCCGCTGTCGCAGCGCATCGCGGGCGCCTTCTATCCGCCGCAGTTCGCGCCGCCGGCCATGATCGATCGCACGCAGATGGACCCGGGCATGGACTCGGGCACCTACACCTTCGTGCTCAACATCCCGCCCAACTTCCAGCGCGACGTGCTGGCGGGCCGCGCCCCCGAGCTGCAGCTGAACGTGGATGCCACGCGCATGAGCCAGGCCTTCACGGGCAACAGCTATGTGCAGCAGATCGTCACGGCCGAGGTCAGCGAGTTCGTGCGGCGCTTTCGGGGCGCCACCGCCCTGCCCGTGGACCTGGTGGTGCGCGCGCGCTTCAATCCCGCGCTGGACAAGGTCTGGTTCGGCGGGCTGATGCAGATCATCAACAACGTGACCATGCTGTCCATCATCCTCACGGGCGCGGCCCTGATCCGCGAGCGCGAGCACGGCACGGTGGAGCACCTGCTGGTCATGCCGGTGACACCGACCGAGATCATGCTGGCCAAGATATGGTCCATGGGACTGGTCGTGCTGGTCACCGCCTTTGCCTCGCTCAACCTCGTGGTGCGCGGCGCCCTGGGCGTTCCCATCGAAGGCTCGCTGCCGCTGTTCCTGGCGGGGGCCGCGCTGTGCCTGTTCGCCACAACGTCGCTGGGGATCTTCCTTGCCACGCTGGCGCGCAACATGCCACAGTTCGGCATGCTGCTGGTGCTCGTGCTGCTGCCGCTGCAGCTGCTGTCGGGCGCCATGACGCCGCGCGAAAGCATGCCCGAGCTGGTGCAGAACATCATGCTGGCCGCGCCGACCACCCACTTTGTCGAGCTGTCGCAGGCCATCCTCTACCGCGGAGCGGGGCTGGACGTGGTCTGGAAGCCCTTCCTCGCGCTGGCCGCGATCGGCTCCGTGCTGTTCGCCCTCACGCTCACCCGTTTTCGCAAGACCATCAGCCAGATGGCCTGATTTCGTTCCCGCCGCCAAGGCATCTTTCCATCTCAACCAGCAAGGAGTTTCATATGAGCGCACAGACCATTCCCCTCCATCTGCTCAAGGCACAGCTTGAACTGCAACTGCACCTGAGCCGGCTGCTGCAGGAAAGCGGCCAACAGTGGCTGGAGCATGCCGCGCGCAACGGCCCCGAGCGCATCGCCGAGACCGGCAGCGAGATCGAGGGCGTGCAGCAGACCAGCAGCTGGCAGGAGCTGGCCACCCTGCCCGCCCAGGCCTTCTGGCGCCACGCCCACCTGCGCATGGGCCATGCCCAGGCCCTGGCCCAGACCGCCATGGCCAGCCAGATGACCCTGGCCCAGGGCGTGCAGCAGGCCGTGCACGACTGGCAGCAACAGGTGGCAGCCACGCTGGGCAACAGCACCCAGGGCGCAGCCGACACCGCCGTGCCGTGGAGCGACCTGCTCGCCCGCTGGACCTCGGCCGTGCAGTCCGTGGCCCAGCCCGCCCATGCGGCGCAGCAGCCCATTGCGGCAGCCGCCGCCGAAACGGCCCGCGACACCACAGCCCAGGGCTGACGGCCCCCAAGGAAGCCGCCACGCGGTCCCGCAGGTTCGGGGCCGCATGGGCGCGGGGCGGCCATCCGCACCCAGCCACAAGCAATCACACGCAATCTAAGAGCAGGGCATGACATGCCGGTAAAGGAGTGGGCCAGATGAACGAGAACCTGCAGAGCCACGGCACCGTGGACGTGGGAGGGATGTGGGGCGATCCGATGAAGCTGTCGCAGGCAGCCGCGCAATACGCCACCGATGCCTGGCAGCGCTCGCTGCTGTATGCCGACATCCGGCGCCAGCGTGGCAACCAGTACCGCGAGCATCTGGCCGAGGAAGTGCCCAATGTGCTGAGCTTCCGGGCCGAGATCGTGATGTCGGGCCTGGACCTGCCGCGCCCCGTCAACTACGGCCTGGCCCGCATCGCGCCCATGGAGGGCACGGTCATCGACCCGGCCAAGCGCCCCTTCATCGTCGTCGATCCGCGCGCGGGCCACGGCCCCGGCATCGGCGGCTTCAAGCCCGACAGCGAGATCGGCGCCGCGCTCAAGGCCGGCCATCCCTGCTACTTCGTGGGCTTCCTGCCCGACCCCGTGCCCGGCCAGACCGTCGAGGACGTGATGCGCGCCGAGGCCCAATTCGTGCGCAAGGTCGCCGAGCTGCACCCCGAGAGCCGGGGCAAGCCCGCCGTCATCGGCAACTGCCAGGCCGGCTGGCAGATCCTCATGACGGCGGCCGTCTGGCCCGAGCTGTTCGGCCCCATCATCGTGGCCGGTGCGCCGCTGTCGTACTGGGCCGGCGACAACCCCATGCGCTACGGCGGCGGCCTCATGGGCGGCAGCTGGATGACGGCGCTGACCAGCGACCTAGGCGCGGGCCGCTTCGACGGCGCATGGCTGGTGCAGAACTTCGAGAACCTCAACCCGGCCAACACGCTGTGGGAAAAGCAGTACCAGGTCTATGCCGACGTGGACACCGAGGGGCCGCGCTACCTGGGCTTCGAGAAGTACTGGGGCGGCTATGTCTTCCTGGAAGGCCGCGAGATGCAGTACATCGTGGACAACCTGTTCATCGGCAACCGGCTGGCCACGGCCGAGCTGACGACCTCGGACGGCGTGCGCATCGACCTGCGCAACATCCGCTCGCCCATCGTGGTGTTCTGCTCGCATGGCGACAACATCACGCCACCGGGCCAGGCCCTGGGCTGGATCACCGACCTGTACCGCGACGACGAGGACATCGCCGCCCACGACCAGACCATCGTCTTCGCCACGCATGACAGCATCGGCCACCTGGGCATCTTTGTCTCGGGCGCCGTGGGCCGCAAGGAGCACCGCGAGTTCGCGGCGCACATCGACATCATCGACCTGCTGCCCGCCGGCATCTACCGCGCCGAGATCGCCGACCGCCCGGCCGGTGTGCCGGCACAGGATCTGACCGACGACGCCTACCTGATGAAGATCCGCCGCAGCGACCTGGCCGAGGTGCGCTCCATCGTCCGGCCCGACCCCGAAAGCGAGCGCCATTTCGCCGCTGCCGCGCGCGTCTCCGAAATCAACCTGGCCCTGTACCGCAACACCGTGCAGCCCTGGGTGCAGGCGCTGTCCACGCCGCTGTCTGCGCGCTGGCTGCAGGCCATGCACCCGCTGCGCGTGGGCTATGAATGCTGGTCGGACTCGCACCCGCTGGCCCCCGTCGTGGCCCAGGCCGCCGAGCATGCGCGCGAGGACCGCCACCCCGTCGAGCCCGACAACCCCTTCCTGAAGGCGCAGCAGGCCATGTCGCAGGCCGTGGTGCATCTGCTCGACACCTACCGCGACCAGCGCGATGCCATGCAGGCGCGGCTGTTCCACGCCATCTATGGCTCGCCCCTGGTCCAGGCCCTGGCCGGCCAGAGCCGGCAGGACGACGGCCCGCCGCGCCCGCACCCCGGCGAATCGCCCGAGCACTGCCAGTACATGCGCCAGGAGCTGGCGCGGCTGCACGAAAGCGTGGCCCAGGGCGGGCTGTACGAGGCCGTCATCCGCGCCCTGTTCCACGTGCTGCGCGCACGCGGCGAGGCCGATGAGCGCCACTTCCGCCACGCCTGGCGGCTGCTGCAGGACCACCTGGGCGGCGTGCCGCCCGACATGGCGCAGTTCCGCCGCATCGTGCGCCGCCAGGCCCTGCTGATGCAGCGCGAGCCCGACGCCGCCATGGCCGCCATCCCCCGGTTGCTGGCCGCCTCGCCCGCCGGCGACATCCGCTGGGGCATGACCACGGTGGACGAGCTGGCCAACCAGGGCGGCAACCTCAGCGATGCCGAGCACCAGCGCCTGCTGCAGGCCATGGGGCATTTCGTGCAGGCGCTGGAGGCGGCCGAGTCCAGGCAGGCGAAAGAGCAGGCCGAGCGGCACCCGGCCATCGCGCCAGCCTCGGTGGCCGAGCCTGAACCCGCACCTTTGACAGCTCCTTCGGCAGCGCCTCTGACCGCCCCTGTTGCGGCTCCTGAACCGGCACCCGAGCCCGCACCTGTTCCCGACTCCGCGCCTGCCGCCAAGCGCCCCGCACGCGCCCAGGCCAGCCGCGCACACCCCAGCCCCCGGAAAAAGCGATGAACCTCTCCCCCGATTCCGATGCGGCCCTGCCGCCCGAAGACCTGGCCCTGCTGCGCAACCACAGCTTTGACGAGCTGGACGTGGGCGACAGCGCCAGCCTGGAACGCACGCTGAGCACCCAGGACCTGCGCCTGTTCGCCGCCCTGTCGGGCGCGGCCGTGGCCGACGGCGCTGGTGCCGGTGCCGGCACGGTTGCCGGCGCCGACGATGACGACACGGCCCTGATCGCCCACGGCATGTGGGGCGGCATGCTGCTGGCCTCGGTGCTGGGCACGCGCCTGCCCGGCCCCGGCACCACCCTGGTCGGCCAGACCCTGCGCTTTCTGGCGCCGCTGGCCGCAGGCGACCGGCTGACCGTGCGCGTGGAGGTGCTGGCCAAGCAGGCCGAGCAGCGCCAGGTCACGCTGGCCGTGGCCTGCACCAACCAGCATGGCGCCGCCGTGATCGAGGGCCAGGCCACCGTGCATGCGCCTGCGCGCCACATCGAGCGCCAGCGCACCAGCCTGCCCGAGATCCGCCTGGAAGCCGGTGGACGCGACGGCCTGCAGCGCCTGCTGGCCCATGTGGCCGGCCTGCCGCCCATCCGCGTGGCCGTGGTCCATCCCTGCGACGAGCCCAGCCTCTCGGCCGCGCTGGACGCGCGCCGCGAAGGCCTGATCGACCCCGTTCTGGTGGCCCCGCGCGCGCGGCTGGAGGCCGTGGCGGCCGAGCATGGGCTGGACCTGGGCGGCCTACGCATCGAGGACGTGCCGCACAGCCACGCCGCCGCCACGCGCGGCGCCGAGCTGGCCGCCTGCGGCGAGGTCGAGGCCATCATGAAAGGCAGCCTGCACACGGACGAACTCATGGCCGAGGTGGTGGCCGCCGCCGCCGGCCTGCGCACCAAGCGCCGCGTCAGCCACTGCTTCGTGCTGCAGACGCCGCACTACCCGCGCCCCTTCATCGTCACCGATGCGGCCATCAACCTCGCGCCCGACCTGCAGCAAAAGGCCGACATCGTGCGCAACGCCATCGCCCTGGCCCATGCCATCGGCGTGCCCGAGCCCAAGGTCGCCATCCTGGCCGCCGTGGAGACCGTGAGCCCGCACATGCCGGCCACGCTGGACGCCGCCGCGCTGTGCAAGATGGCCGACCGGGGCCAGATCGAAGGCGGCGTGCTCGACGGGCCGCTGGCCTTCGACAACGCCGTGTCCATGGCCGCCGCGCGCACCAAGGGCATCGATTCGCCCGTGGCAGGCCAGGCCGACATCCTGGTCGTGCCCGACCTGGAAAGCGGCAACATGCTGGCCAAGCAGCTCATGTACATGGGCGAGGCGGCCAGCGCCGGCATCGTCATGGGCGCCAAGGTGCCCGTGATCCTGACCAGCCGCGCCGACAGCCGCGCCTCGCGCATCGCCTCCTGCGCCATCGCCCTGCTGCTGGCCCACCGCTACCGGAACTCCCCGCCATGATCCCTGCCCACACCGCATCCTCCCCCGCCCGCGAACTGGTCGTGGTGCTCAACTGCGGCTCATCCAGCATCAAGTTCGCCGTCTTCGACGGTGCCCAGCGCCCGCTGCCGCGCAAGCCGCTGTGGAACGGCAAGGTCCAGGGCATAGGCGGGCCCGCGCCCGACTTCGGCGAGAGCGGCGTGCCGCCCTTTGCCATTGCCCTGGATGCCGCCCACCCCTACCGCGCTGCGCTGCAGCTGATCCGCGAGCGCATCACCGCGCGCCTGGCGCAGCTGGACGGCGCCCGCGTGGCCGCCGTCGCCCACCGCGTGGTGCACGGCGGCAGCCGCTACTTCGAGCCCGTGCGCGTCGATGCCGGCGTGCTGGCCGACCTCAAGGCCTTCATCCCGCTGGCGCCGCTGCACCAGCCCTTTGCGCTGGAGGCCATGGACATCCTGCTGCGCGAGCGGCCCGAACTGGTGCAGGTGGCCTGCTTCGACACCGCCTTCCACCACACGCTGCCCAAGGTCGAGCAACTGCTGCCCCTGCCGCATGCGGCCTGGGAGCGCGGGCTGCGCCGCTACGGCTTCCACGGCCTGTCCTACGAATACATGGCCACCGCCCTGCCCGAGCGCCATGGCGACCTGGCGCGCGGGCGCACCCTGGTGGCCCACCTGGGCAGCGGCGCCAGCCTGTGCGCCATGCAGGGCCTGCAAAGCGTGGCGACGACCATGGGCTTCTCTGCGCTGGACGGCCTGATGATGGGCACACGCACCGGCGCGCTGGACCCCGGCGCCGTGATCTACCTGATGGAAATCGAAAAGCTCAGCCTGCAGGAAGTGGGCCGCATCCTGTACCACGAGTCCGGCCTGCTGGGCGTCTCGGGCACCTCGTCCGAGCCGCGCGTGCTGCTGCCGCTGGAGTCAGGCGGCGATGCCCAGGCCGAGCGTGCGCGCGATGCGCTGGCCCTGTACGTGCGGCGCATCGTGCGCGAGATCGGCGCCCTGGTCGCCGTGCTGGGCGGCCTGGACCTGCTGGTGTTCACCGCAGGCGTGGGCGAGCACAGCGCCGAGATACGGCGGCGCGTGTGCGAGGGCCTGGGTTTTCTGGGCCTGCGGCTGGACGCCGAGGCCAATGCGCGCGATGCGACCGTGATCTCGGCCACCGGCAGCGCCGTCACCGTGGGCGTGGAGCCCACGAACGAGGAATGGGTGGCAGCGCGCCATGCGCTGCGCTGGCTGCCGGGCTAGGAATGATCGTCCTGCGCACCGCCTTCGCGCAGCCGCGCGAACTCGCGGTGCTCGTAGGCAATGCATTCCTCCATGAGGTGGCGGTACACCGCCTCCATCATGTCGGGCTGGCCGCCCTCGGCGGCCGTGCGCTCGCGCACGCGGCGCACGATGGTCTCGATGCGGCCCTCGTCGCGCACCTGGGCCGCATCGGCCTTGATGCGCGCGGCCTGCTGCATGTAGCCCATGCGCGTGACCAGCAGCGGCACCAGCACATCGTCCAGCGCATCCACATTGCGGCGCACATCCAGCATGTCGGTGCAGTGCTGCACCAGGTCGATGGCCTGCTTGGCGCGGTCCGTGCTCATTCCAGTCCTTCCTCCACCAGCTCGGCCGCACGCATCAGTGCGCGCGCCTTGTGCTCGGTCTCTTTCCATTCCATCTCGGGCACGGAATCGGCCACCACGCCGGCGGCGGCCTGCACGTAGAGCGTGCCGTCCTTGATCACGCCCGTGCGGATGGCAATGGCCAGGTCCATGTCGCCCGCAAAGCTCAGGTAGCCGCAGGCGCCGCCGTAGATGCCGCGCTTGGTGGGCTCCAGCTGGTCGATGACCTCCATGGCATGCACCTTGGGCGCGCCCGTCAGCGTGCCGGCCGGGAAGGTGGCCTTGAACACGTCCATGTTGTCCATGCCGTCGCGCAGAATGCCCTCCACGTTGCTGACGATGTGCATCACGTGGCTGTAGCGTTCCACGGCAAAGGCCTCGGTCACCTTCACGCTGCCCGTCTTGGCGATGCGGCCGATGTCGTTGCGCGCCAGGTCGATCAGCATCACGTGCTCGGCGCGTTCCTTGGGGTCGGCCACCAGTTCCTTTTCGGTGGCCTTGTCGGCCTCGGGCGTGGCGCCGCGCGGGCGCGTGCCGGCCAGCGGGCGGATGGTGACCTTCTGGCCCTCGTCCGTGTTCTCCTGGCGCACCAGGATCTCGGGGCTGGCGCCCACCACATGGAAATCGCCCAGGTGGTAGTAGTACATGTAGGGGCTGGGATTGAGCGAACGCAGCGCGCGGTACAGGCTCAAGGGGCTGGCCGTGAAGCGCTTGTGGATGCGCTGGCCCACCTGCACCTGCATGAAGTCGCCCGCGGCGATCAGCTCCTTGGCCTTCTCCACGGCCGCCAGGTAGTCTTCCTTGGCAAAGCTGCGCTGGGCCGGGTGGCTCTCGCCGGCCTTGATCTGCGGCGCGCTGACCGAGTAGCGCAGCAGATCCTTCAGCTGCCGCAGCCGCTTCTTGGCGCGCGTATAGGCCTCGCTCTCGCCGGGGTTGGCATAGACGATCAGGTACAGCTTGCCCGACAGGTTGTCGATCACCGCCACTTCCTCGCACTGCAGCAGCAGGATGTCGGGGCAGTTGAGCGTATCGGGCGGGCAGGAATCTTCCAGCTTCTTCTCGATGTAGCGCACGGCGTCGTAGCCGAAGTAGCCGGCCAGCCCGCCGCAAAAACGCGGCAGCCCCGGGCGCAGTGCCACCTTGAAGCGCTTTTGGTAGGCAGCGATGAAATCCAGCGGATTGCCCTTGGCCGTCTCCACCACCTGGCCATCGGTCACCACCTCGGTGCATGCCGCATCGCCGAAGCCGCTGGCGCGCAGCAGCGTGCGTGCAGGCAGGCCGATGAAGCTGTAGCGCCCGAAGCGCTCGCCGCCCACCACGGACTCCAGCAAAAAGCTGTGCTTGCCGTCACCGCCCGCATGGGCCAGCTTGAGGTAGAGGGACAGGGGGGTTTCGAGGTCCGCAAACGCCTCGACCATCAGAGGGATGCGGTTGTAGCCCTGCGCAGCAAGGCTCTTGAATTCGAGTTCGGTGATCACGGGGGAAGGCTCCGGATTGCGTGGCGCTGGCAGACCTGGTGTGGGTGCGGGCTGCGTATGGATTGCGCCGATTCATTCGATTGGCCCGTAGGGCCTCGGGTGCACGCCGGGTCGCGCCCCGGGTGCTTCAGCTGTTCAGTTGGACAGGCTTGCGCCAGGGCCAGGCTCCCCGGTCTCCACAACCTGCAATGAACATGCGATGAATGAACATAGCGGGCAAGTGTAGCGCAGACGCGGCTGGGTACAAGTGCGGACCGGCGCCTTGCGGGGGCGCCGCAGGGGCCTGCCAGCGCCACAATTGACACCCTGGTCAGCCTGACCAACAATGGCAGCACAACCTGACCAGAAAGGTCGACCATGCCGTCCCATTTCTCCGCCCGCACCGACGCTGCCTTGCCCGAGGGCGAACGCGACCCGCTGAACCGCGCCCTGCGGGACCTGAGCCATCAGGTCGGATCGGCCATGCCGCGCAACACCACGCCCATGCCGATCTCGGTCTTCAAGGCGCAATACGGCGCGGTGCTCAAACAGGCCGACCACGACGGGGTGGCCCTCATCTCCCAGGGCCGCAAGCGCTACGTGATCGTCAGCGAGGAGCACATGGTGGCCCTGTCCGCCAACGAGCGCGCCCCCCGCACGGTGGCCGACATCTGCCGGTCCCTGCCGCTGCCGCGCCAGGCCATGGATCTGTCCGCTGCGCAGATGTCCGGGGCGCGCGGCGATATCGACGTACCCGCCCGGCGCGCGCCATGAGCCGCTACCTGCTGGGCCCCCGCTGCCTGCTGTGGATGGCGAACCAGGAGCCCGCAACCCTGCAGTGGTTCTCCACCATCCGGCCGCTGGACTGCATCGTCAGCGACCTGTCCATGGCCATCGCCAAGGCGGCCGTGGCCGAGGCATTCCACGACCTGCGTGACCGCAACGAGTGGTTCTCCCTGCTCGATGCGCTGTACGCCAACCTGCGGGCCGAAGGCGCCTCCATGCTGACCAGCGTGGACAACAAGGTGCTGGAGCGCTTCATCGAATGGCGCAACTTCGCGCCGCTGGACAGCCAGGGCCCGCAGGGCACGGCGCCCCTGGCGCAGGACCTGCGGCTGCTCATCGCCACGGCCGACCTGCTCAAGGTCTGCTACACCGAGCCCGCCAACCTCTACCTGGCGCAGGCCGCCGCCCGGGGCGTCACCGTGCACGCGCTGTGATGGACTTCGACGTACCGCCCCTGTCCAGCGCGGTGCGCCAGGGCCTGCGCCGGCGCCGGGTCGTCCTGAGCCTGTCGGGCGGCGGCTATCGCGGCCTGTTCAGCGCCCATGTGCTGAAGCGCATCCACCGCGAATTCGGCAACGGCGACCTGCTGGAGAAAGTGGACCTGTTCGCCGGCACCTCCATCGGCGCAATCATCGCCACCGCCCTGGCCAGCGGCTGCCAGCCCGCGCGCATCAAGCAACTGCTGCTGGACCATGGCCCCGCCATCTTTCCCTCCAAATGGCTGCCCGGCCTGCGCCAGGCCATGGGCAAGGCGCTCTACGACAGCGCCCCGCTGCGCGCAGCGATCAAGGAGGCCATGCCGCAAGCGGAGCAGTCCGCCCTGGGGCAACTGCAGGTGCCGCTGCTGCTGCCCGCCGTGAACTGGAATTCATCGCAGCTGCACCTGCTGGCCAGCGGCGCCCTGCCCGACAGGGACCGGCTGGGCCTGACGCTGATGGACGCCATGCTGGCCTCATCGGCCGCCCCCACCTACTTTCCCGCGCACACCGCAGCAGGCCATGTCTTCGTGGACGGCGGACTCGCCGCCAACGCGCCCGACCTGCTGGCCCTGCAGGCCGCACGGCAGCTGTGGGGGCCGGCCGCCGACATCGTGATGATCAGCATAGGCACCGCCAACCCCCAGCAGGGCCAGGACCCCGTGGCCATGCCCCGGCGCGGGCTGACCCTGGTCAAGCCCCTGCTGGACCTGGTCATGGCCGCCCAGGAGGTCCAGGCCGTCAAGGCGGCCCGCCAGGAACTGGGCACCAGCAGCTACCTGCGCCTGAACTTCACGCAGCCCGCAGCCCAGCAAAAGCGCCTGGGCCTGGACATCGCCAACGCCGACAGCACCCGGCTGCTGCAGGCCCTGGGCGACGAATGCATCGCCGCCCTCACGGAGCAGGAAAAGACGCTGCTGAAGAACGTCCTGGGCTGAAACGCCAGGCCAAGCGAAGCGAAGGCCCGACAGGGCTTGCAAAGAGAATCAGCGCTCAAACGCCGCCGAAGCTGCAGCCATCCGCCGCAGATACGCCGGATCCTCCTGCAGGCAATGCACGTAGCTCACCTCGTCCTCCACCAGCTCCTCCATCCGCTGCGCAGCCCCGCAAATGGCCTGCAGCGCATTGGCCACCACCTCCAGATTGCGATGGCCCTCGGGCCGCTCCAGCCAGGCCAGCGCCAGCTGGCCCAGGGAATACACCTCGCTGCTGCCCTGCAGCGTCAGCCGGCCGATCTCGGTCACGGCATGGCTCAACTGCTGCGGCGTGGGCTGGGTCAGGGTTGTGGAAGCGGTACTCATGGCGCAACCCCTCCCACGGCAGACGCGCCAGCGTGGGGCGCTTGATGGGAGGAGGGGAAGGCAGAAATGGAAATGCCGTACATGATTTCGTACTCCTTTGCGAGAGAACAAAACCACCGGCCCGTGTTCTTACGCACAGACAGGTGGACGGGATGTTAAGAACACGTGCAAAGCCGTGCGGACGCCCTTGCGGGTAGCCCCATCCCGCCCGTAACCGCAGGGACGTGGGCATGCACCCACGATCCGACAATTCAGACGTGACAAGGCCTCGCTCACGGGGAGGCCGCACCGCTTTACACGCAGGTGTTCTTACGCACCAGCCCCTGAACAGGGGGCCGCCGCAATGATAGAGGCTTTCAAGACGGCAAACGCCCCGAAGCCCCAGGCCGAGCACAGCGAAGGCCCGGGCCAACTCCCCGTATGTCAGCGCCTGCGACGTGGCGGTTGCGGGGTTGCAGTCCTGCCGCAGGACAGGACTGCTTCGTCATCTGACTCGCCGTGATTGTTTGAACGTAGCTCGCAGAGCGAAGTGAGTTTCACGGCGAACCCCGCAACCGCCACGGCGCAGGTTGCCCCGCAGCGCAGCGAAGGGGTCGCGGACATTCGGGGTGTACGTGTCAAGGACATGGGTAACAACTCAGCTCACAGACATGGGTAACACTTCAAGCTCACATAGTCCTTCTGGGGTCCTCGCACATCCTCTTCGTTGAAGCAGCCCAGTCGCACCGGCCCCAGATACACATCCCACTGGCCAGCGGCCACTTCCTGCATCCCGATCCACTGCCCCGCCAGCAGGTAGCCGATGTAGACCCGCAGCGCTCGCCAGTAAATCAGGCCGTTGTGGCTGACTCGAACTCGTTCCCAATGCTTCGGGTACTGCAGCTCGGGTAGCTTTGAGGGGTATGGCCTGGCCGAGTCGCTGTAATGCTGGGCCGGCATGCTTTGCTGCAAGGCCTCATGCGGGCGCTGCTGGTTGTAGTGCTCCACAAAGGCATCGAGCTGCATCTGCAATGCCGCTTTGTCCGCCGCAGGCTCTTTGCCCAGGGCATGCTTGAGCGTGCGGTGCATCCGCTCGTGGCGACCGTTTTGCTGTGGCTTGCCCCTCTCGATGCGCTCCGGCCTGATGCCCAGCCTTATCCACCATATCGCCAGGCGTGACAGGCCCGCCACGCCAGTAGTCGCGAACGGCGGACCGTTGTCACTGCGTATGCGCTCGGGCAGTCCGTATTGCCGAAACACCTGTTCAAAGCTGCGTTTGGCATCCTCGTAGTTGGGGCTGTCGTAGACATGCACGGCCAGCAAATAGCGGCTGGCGTGGTCCATGATGGTCAATGGATAGCACCAGTGACCATCGGCTGTCTTGAACTGGCCTTTGTAGTCTGCACTCCACACCCCATTGGGCTGCTTGCTCGTTCGCAAGGGCTGGGCCGTAGGCACCGAGCGTCTGCGTACACGCCTGCTGCAAACAAGCCCCTCAGCCTTCAGCACGTTGTAGATGGTGGTTTTGCTGGGTGTCTCCTGTGGGCCCCAACGCTGCAGGAGCAAAGCGTGCAGCTTCTTGGGCCCCATCTGTGACCTTTGCTGCGTGCGCAGCTCAATGATGGCCCGGCGCTGTGCATAGCTGATCGCCTGATTGTTCCCGTGGGGCCTGCGACTGCGCTCTTGCAATCCATCCATGCCCAGTTGGCGGTAACGCTCAACCCACTTGTAGGCCGTCTTGCGGCTGATGCCGTAGCGCCTGCACAGCTCGCTCAGCGACACGCCACTGCGCAGATGGTCGGCTATGAAGAGCAGTTTCTCGTCCATGGGTGCGCACTCCTTCCAGGGCATGGTGATCGCTCCTTGGCTGCTGTTGGCTACAGCTGCCAAGCTTGGATCTGTTACCCATGTCCTTGTACTGATGTGTCACCTATGAGTGTGAGTCGTACCGGTCGTCTTTCTTTTGCCTCCTTTTCTTTGACGAATCAAAGAAAAGGAGGTCGGCCGCCGGGCCGAAACCCGGCCTCGAAAAGAAACGCCCCGACAGGGGCTTACAAAGAGAACCAGCGCGGAAACGCCGCCAAAGCAGCGCCATCCACCGGCCCGCGAAAACCCTGTTGCCACCCCTCTCCAATCCCCACAACATGTCGCCCGGACGTAACAAACCGCAACCGGGCCACAGGCCCCGCGCAGGAGACACCATGACCGCCTTGCCCCGCTGGATGAAGACAGCCGCCCTGGCCATGGCGCTGGCGATGCCGCTGGCCGCCACTGCCCAGGAGCCGCCGCGCACCGTAGCGGGCGTGGCCTATCCCGCCCAGGCGGGGGTGGGCGGCCAGACGCTGCAGCTCAATGGCGCGGGCATCCGCTACAAGGCCATCTTCAAGGTCTACACGGCGGGCCTGTACCTGGAAAAGCCGGCCGCCAGCCTGCAGGAAATCGCGGCCCTGCCCGGCCCCAAGCGCGTGAGCGTGACCATGCTGCGCGAGATCGATTCGGCCGAGCTGGGCAAGCTGTTCGCGCGCGGCATCGAGGACAACATGGAGCGCGCCCGCTTCTCGCGCCTGGTGCCCGGCGTGCTGCGCATGAGCGACATCTTCACGCAGCACAAGAAGCTGCTGCCGGGCGAGAACTTCTCGGTGGACTGGGTGCCGGGCCAGGGTGCCCAGGTCTTCGTCAAGGGCCAGGCCCAGGGCGCGCCCTTCCAGGAGCCCGAGTTCTTCCAGGCGCTGCTGGGCATCTGGCTGGGCCCGCACCCGGCCGACGATCAGCTCAAGAAGGCATTGCTGGGCGGTTGAACGGCTGCGCGGGCTCCTGCACCGGCCCGGCAAAGCGCGCCTGGATCTCCAGTCCCGTGGCACCGGGCAGGGCCGTGAGCGTCCAGCCATGGGCGCGCGCAATCTCCAGGCAGATGGGCAGGCCCAGGCCCGCGCCCAGGTCGCGCCGCTCGCTGCTGCGCCAAAAGCGCTCGAAGATGCGCGGCAGGTCCTCGGGCGGCACGCCACGGCCCTGGTCCAGCACCGAAAAGCCCAGGCCGCAGGCCTTCACGGTGACGGTGGCGCCCTGCGGGCTGTGCTGCACGGCGTTCTCGATCAGGTTCTTGAGCAGCACGAAGAGCGCGCCCCGGTCGGCACGCCAGGCAGGCGAGCCGTCCTTGACCTCGCAGTGGATGTGCACACCGCATTTTTCGGAGGCGCGGGCCATGAAGTCGCAGACCTCGCCAATGATGTCGGCCGGCGCAATGTCTTCCATGCGGTAGCGCTGGTGTTCGCAGACCTCGGCCAGGTGCAGCAGCTGCTGGACCTGGCGCGCCATGTGGTCCACGTCCTTGAGCAGCTCGGGACTGCGCCGGTCCTCGGGCTCCAGCTCGATCTGCACGCGCATCAGGGCCAGAGGCGTCTTGAGCTCATGCGCAGCCATGGACAGGAATTCCTGCTGGTTCCTGAAGCCGGCCTGCAGCCGGTCCAGCACGTGGTTGAAGGCCTCGACCAGGGGCGCGAACTCGCGCGGCAGGTCCTTGGGCTGCAGGCGCGTGCCCAGCGTCTGCGGGGTGATGCGCTGGGCATCCTGCGCGGCCACGCCCAGCGGCCTGAGCATGCGCTGCAGCGTGCGGTGCGTGGAGAACAGGAACACGACCAGGAAGACCACGCCGATGGCCACCATGCCCCGCCACAGCGCGGGCAGGCCCACCGATTCGCGCAGCCAGTCCACCATGCGGTCGCTGACGGCTATCTGCACGTGCCACGTCGTGCCGTCGTGGACCAGCGTGGCCGTGCCCGCGCGCATGACCACGCCGCCGCGCTCGTAGGCAAAGGCCTTGAGCTGGGGGTCGAAGCCCTGGCCGGTCTGCGTCAGCGGCTGCATTTCGCCGTTGGGGGCGAAGACCACGCGGCCGCGGGCGTCGGTGATGCGCAGCTGCATTTCCTCGCCCAGGCTGGTCAGCATCCAGGCCTTGAGTTCGCGCTCGCTGAACCCCTGGGGCACGCCCTTGGCGTCGAAGCTCACCCACTCGGCCAGCTTCTCGGCCGCATGCCCCATGCCGCGCTGCAGCGCGTAGCTGTCGAAGGGCTTGGCGACGAGGATCACCAGCGCGCCGACCAGCAGCGCGCTGAACACCATGCTCAACCCATAGACGGCCAGCAGCCGCGAGCGCAGGCTACCGGGCCAGCAAAGGTTCGCGAAGCGCATAGCCCTGACCCCGGATGTTGACGATTTCCATGCACGAGCCGGCCGCGGCCAGCTTGCGGCGCAGCCGGTGCAGGGCCACATCGAGGGCGTTGGGCGTGACCACGCTGCTCATGCCCCAGGCCGCCGCCTCCAGTGTGGAGCGGCGCACCGTGGCGCCGGCCTTGCGCACCAGGCTGAGCATGATCTGCAGCTCCGCCGGCGGCAGCGCGATGGCCGAGCCCGCGCAGTGCATGCAGGCCTGCTGCGGGCTGATGCTGATGTCGCCCAGCTGCGGCGCCAGCTCCTGCACCAGGGCCGGGCGGCGCAGCAGGGCGCGCACGCGGGCAATCAGTTCTTCCATGGGAAAGGGCTTGGTCAGGTAGTCGTCGGCACCGGCCTCCAGGCCGCCCACGCGGTCGCTGAGTGCGTCACGGGCCGTGAGCATCAGGCAGGGCGTGGAGCGGCCCGCGGCGCGCAGGCGCTGCACCAGTTGCAGGCCGTCGCCGTCGGGCAGGCCGCGGTCGATGACGATGACGCCGTAGTCGATGTCCTGCAGGGCCAGCCAGGCCGTGGAGATCTGGTGGAAGACGTCGGTCTCTATGCCGGAGTTGGCCAGCGAGCGGCTGACCAGCGTGGCCAGCCTGGCATGGTCCTCAATTAATGCGATGCGATTCATGGTTTCCGTCGTTGCCGCACAGGGACAGCAAATGCTCCCTGATCCCGGTGATGCGCTGCGGCGCCATGGGCTCGACCAGCACATGGATGACCCACAGGTCCTCGACCATGGCGCGGCATTGCAGGGCAATGTCCTCGGACACCAGATCGTCGGCGCAGGCCGCGTCCACGAAATCAAACCATATGTTCTGGAATCTTGCGCGGGTCAGCAACTGTGCGGCCGTCTTCTGGCCGCGCTGGCGGGACAGGGCATGCTCGCAGACGCAGCGCACGTAGGCGCGCAGGTGGCGTGCGGGGCCTGGCGGCTCCTCGGCCAGCGCCTGCAGCAGGTCCTCGCGGAACTTGAGGATGAGCAGCTCGAAGATCGTCTCCAGCCGCACTGCACGGTGCTGGCTGCATTCTTGGAAGCGCGAACCCAGGGAATACGCCTGGCCCGCCGCCTGGATACCTATCACGTCCTGGTAGATGGAGGCTTGCATTGCGATGGCACGTTCTGTCGTTTCAGGCTCCGTCGGTCCGCCGCGAGAGCGGCAAACCTTCGGGGAAAACGGCCATGCTCCCCGATTGCGTCTTACTGGCGACTTACCGGCCCCTGAATCTGCCCCATTACACCGGGAATATGCAGGCGGCCGGTTTGATCAATATTGGCTCAAATATCTTCCTGCCAGCCAGCAACATACCTGACCAGCGCCCACTGTGCCAGCCACAGTGCCATATAGCCAAAGGTCTCCACCAGCTCCTCCAGCACGATCACCTGATAATCAAACCATTGCTGCAGGACAATGAAGCCATGACCTTCCGCATTGGTGGATATCACCATGGCCGCGACAAATATCGCCAGGCTGAATATCGGCAGCGCCTTCTCGCGCACCAGGCGCTTGATGACCTTGTTCCAGACACCATGGCGCACAAACCAATAGCAGCACAGCAGCAGCATGGCACCCACCACCCATTTGACGGCGGGCCGGTACCACAGCACCTGGGAGCTGATCACCGGCCCCCACTTGCCAGCCTCCAGGCTGGGCAGGAAAGCCGCGCCCCAGGCCAGTTCACGCCCCAGAAAGGCCAGCCAGAACAGGGAGGCGATCCACCACAGTGGCGCTGCAAAGGAGCCCTTTTGCCGCCGCGCCGCAACCAGGGCCGCCACCATGCCCAGCAGCAGGGTCACGGCCTGGATATTCTCCAGGAATCCATTTTCCCAGCTCAGGCTCTGCGGCAATACAAAGCTCAGGGGGAAACTCAATACCAGCCCCGCCAACAAAGCCCAATTCCAAAGCCGCAGCAAGGAATCATCATGGTATTTGGACGCGGATATTCTTGTTTTTGAAAGGGAAGCAGTCATTTTGATACAGGGCGTCTGGCGCTTTATCTGTTGATATGGTTTTTGCAAGCACGCAATATCCCGGAATACTTACCAGGAAGCCGGAAAAATGGCGGGCGCACGGGCCTTCCCGCCGTTTTTCATTACAGCAGACTTGCCACCAGATTGCAGCACTGTGTCAAATTTGCCCTGCCGGGCGCGCAGTTGGCACCGCAGCCCGGCCAGGGCGGGCTGGGTTCAGGCGACGCGGACCGCGCGCGGGGGCAGCGCCGCCAGGGGCGCGGGCTGCACCAGGTCGCGGTAATAGTTGGGCAGCGCGAACAGTGCGGGGTGCACTTCGGCGTTGTAGTAGCGCAGGTCGGGCAGGCGGCGCTCGGCCAGGCGCTGGCGCAGCTGGGCGGGGGGCAGCGCCGCCGCATCCAGCGTGTCGGAGGCCACGGCCAGGCCCCAGTAGGCGCCGTACAGGGGGATGTAGAGGCCGTAGCAGCGCACGATGGCAAAGCGCTCGCGCAGGCCGGCCACCAGCCGCGCCACCTGCTCGCCATGGAAGACGGGACTGCCCAGGTGCAGCACCAGGGCGCCGCCCGGCGCCAGCACGCGCTTCATGCGCGCCAGGGCCTGGTCGGAGTACAGCGCGCTGGCAGGCGTGTCGGGGTCGGTGAGGTCCATGAGGGCGAGGTCGAAGCGTTCTTCGGTGCGCTCCACCATGGCCATGCCGTCGCCTATGCGCAGCTGCAGGCGCGGGTCATCGAACACGCCGCGGTGCACCTGCTGCAGGTGCGTGCGCGCGGCCTGGACCACGGCCTCGTCCAGCTCGGCCACCACCACCTGCTCCATGGACGGGTGCTTGAGCAGCTCCTCGGCTGCGCCGCCATCACCACCGCCCAGGATCAGCGCCTTGCGCGGCGCCGGGTGGGCCAGGGCAGCGGGGTGGACCAGGGCCTCGTGGTAGAAGAATTCCTCGCCTTCGGAGGTCATGAAGCGCCCGTCCAGGCGCAGCACCTTGCCGAACTGCGGCGTATGCAGCAGCTCCAGTTCCTGATGGGGCGTCTGCACGGTTTCGCGCCGCGTGGCGCGCCAGCCAAAGCGCGCATGGGGCGTGAGCGCCTCCAGCGCCCAATCGCCCTCATCGGCCGCCGCCTCGTCCTTGGCGCCGGGGCCGATGTCGCCGCGCATGAGCTGCTGGCGCACCACGCGGCCCGGCGCGTAGACGGCGATCACGCCCTCCATCAGCGCGCGGGCCTTGCCCGAGTTGTCGGCGGAGAAGTTGCAGACGTAGACATCGACGGTGACGCAGCCGGTCTCGGGCCAGGTGTGTATGGCCAGGTGCGATTCGGCCAGCAGCACGGTGCCGGTGACGCCGCCGGGCTGGCCCTGGTAGTCCGGGAACTTGACCCAGCGGTCCTCCACCAGGGTCAGGCCAGCCTGCGCGGTCTGTGCGCGGCACAGGGCGGCGATGGCGTCGGCATCGAGCATGTGGCGCGCGTCGCCCTGGCATTGGTAGAGATCGGCGGTCAGGTGCAGTCCGTGCATGTGGCGTGCTTCCTCCTTGTCTGTGGCCGGATCGCGGCCAGGATGGCAAAGCAGACGACTCTAGCAAAAACATAAATCGCACCGTCAAAGTGCGTTAACCATCGCCAAATCCCATTCTTTTTCCAAAAAACCTGGAACTGTGCAAATCAGGCCAGTTCGGTCAGCGCATCGACAAAGCCGTCGGCATCGACCTGGCGCACGGGCTGGCCGTGGTTGTAGCCGTAGCTGACCAGCACCACGGGGCAGCCCGCGGCGCGCGCGGCCTGGGCGTCGTTGCTGGAGTCGCCCAGCATCAGCGTGCGCGCGGGGGAGGTGCCCAGGGCCTCGCAGGTCTTGAGCAGGGGCAGGGGGTCGGGCTTCTTGCGCTCGAAGGAGTCCCCACCGAAGACCTGCTCGAACAGCGGCGCCAGGCCCTTTTGTGCCAGCAGCGGCTGTGCGAAGGACAGCGGCTTGTTGGTCAGGCAGGCCAGCCGCAGGCCGCGCGCGCGCAGGGCCTGCAGGCCTTCGAGCACGCCCGGATAGACCTCGGCGAACTGGCCGTTGAGCTGCAGGTAGTGGTGCTCGTAGCGCTGCCAGGCCTGGCCGTAGATGGCATCCACATCGGCCGCGCCCACATGGGCCAGCACCGAGCGGATCAGGTGCTCCGAGCCCTTGCCCACCATGTTCTCGATGGCCTGCGGGGCGATGGCCGGCAGTTGCAGGTCCGCCAGCATGCGGTTGAGGGCTTCGGCGAAGTCGCCCAGGGTGTTGACCATGGTGCCGTCGAGATCAACGATGGCGGCGTCCAGTTGCGTGGAATCGAGGGGAATGAGGTGCACTTGCACGGCCTTGCAAACGGTTGAAGGATGTCGGGCACCGATCGTAGTGCCTGCGCAAAGCCGTTGGTGACAGCGGAGTCTTGCGGAACTCAGGTCCCGGACTGCAGCGGGTGATCGTGCGTGCCCTGAGCGCCCTGAGCGCCTTGAGCGCCGTGCGTGCCGTGTGTTCCATGCGCCAGCCAGTTTTCCCCGGCCTGCCAGCGCGCGGCCCAGGCGGGCAGCTGGTCGGCGGGCATGGGCCGGGCGATGCCGTAGCCCTGGGCCACGTGGCAGCCCATGTCGCGCAGGCGGCGCGCATGCTTGGGCGTTTCCACGCCTTCGGCCACCGATTCGAGCTGGAAGGTGCTGGCCAGCTGGATGACGCCTTCGACGATGCCCAGGTCGTCCGGGTCGGCCAGCATGTCGCGCACAAAGCTCTGGTCGATCTTGAGCGACTGCACGGGCAGCTTGCGCAGGTAGGTGAGCGAGGAGTAGCCGGTGCCGAAGTCGTCCAGCGCAAAGCGTATGCCCAGCTGCCGGCACTGGCCCATCACCTGGATGGCCTGCTCCATGTCGGCAATGGCGGCGCTTTCCAGGATTTCCAGCTCGATCAGGTGCGGCGGCAGGTCCGGGTGGCGGGCCAGCACCTGGGCCATCTTGGCGTGGAAACCGCCGTCCAGCAGCTGGTTGGCGCTGACGTTGATGCTCACGCACAGGTCCAGGCCCTGGCCGAACCAGCGCGCCGCCTGGGCCACGGCCTCGCCGATGACCCAGTCGCCCAGCGGCCGCTCCAGGTCGCTGCCCGCGATGAAGGGCAGGAACTCGCCCGGCGCGCGCAGGCCCTGGCGCGGGTCGTGCCAGCGCAGCAGGGCCTCGGCACCCACCAGCCTGCCGCCGCCCAGCTCCACCTTGGGCTGGTAGTGCAGCAGGAATTCGCCCTGCTCCAGCGCCTGGCGCAGCCAGCCCAGCTGCAGGCGGCGCGCATGGGCCTTGCGGTCGTTTTCCGGGTCGAACAGCTGGTAGCGGTTGCGCCCGGCCTGCTTGGCCACGCACATGGCCTGGTCGGCATGGCGCAGCAGCAGGTCGGGGTCGGCCTGGTCGTCGGGATAGAGGCTGACGCCCACGCTGGCGGTCACGGCCAGAAGCCTGTCCTGCACGGGCACGGGACGGCTGGCCGCCTCCAGCACCCGGTCGAGGATGGTGGTGCAGTGTTCGGCCGAGCCGATGTGCGACAGCAGCAGCACGAACTCGTCGCCACCGAGCCGCGCCAGCGTGTCCTCGGAACGCAGCACGCTCTTGAGGTGCGCGGTCACGCCCACCAGCAGGGCATCGCCTGCGGCCGCGCCGTGCAGGTCGTTGATTTCCTTGAAGCCGTCCAGGTCCAGAAAGCACACGGCCAGGGACCGGCCCTCGCGCGCCGTGCGCAGCATGGCCTGGTTGAGGCGCTCGATCAGCAGGCGGCGGTTGGGCAGGCCGGTGAGCAGGTCGTAGTGGGTGACGCGCTCGAGCTCGGCCTCGTGGGCCTTGATGTGACTGATGTCGGTGAAGACGCCGATGTAGTGCTCGATCTCGCCACCGGCGCCCTGCGCGGCGGAGATGGACAGCATTTCGGCGAAGATCTCGCCCGTTTTGCGGCGGTTCCAGATTTCACCGTGCCAGAAGCCGTCGCGCGTGATGCTGGCCCAGATCTGACGGTAGAACTCCGGGCCGTGCAGGCCCGAGGACAGCACGCGCGGCGTCTTGCCGATCACGTCCTCGGGCGCATAGCCGGTGATGCGGGTGAAGGCCGGGTTGACGCGCGTGATGCGCCGCCCCGGATCGACCACCATGATGCCCTGGTGGCTGCTGTCGAACACCACGGCGGCCTGGGCCAGCTCGCGCTCGAAGCGCTTGCGCTCGGTAATGTCCCGGGAGATGCCGAACAGGCCCGCGATGTGGCCTGCGGTGTTGCGCACCGGGCCCTTGGTGACAAGGAGGTCCAGCGTCCTGCCCGGCTCCACCGTCAGCTGCTCCTCATGCGTGGCCACCTCCTGGCGCAGCACAGCCTGGTCCTTCCTGCGGATGGCGCTGGCGATGCCGAAGGGAAAGAGCGCGAAGTCATCCTTGCCCACGATGTCCTCGGCCTGCCGGCCCACCAGGCTGGCGGCGGCCCGGTTGACCAGCAGGTAGCGCCCGCGCAGGTCCTTCACGAAGACGGCGTCCGAGGTGCCGGAGATCACCGAGTCCAGCAGCTGCCGCTGCATGTTGGCCTTGCGCAGCGAGCGCTGCAGCGTCTCGGCCAGCACGCTCACGGCCAGGCCGTTGACGGCCACCACGCCCCACTGCGCCCAGTCACGCACGGCGACGCCGTCGGTCTGGTCCAGGCTGTAGGCGGCAAAGGCCGTGGCCAGCAGGCCCGGCCCCAGGCCGCCGATCAGCGCGCTGACCAGCACGGGCAGCATGAACAGCAGCAGCAGCGAGCGTTCACCGAAATGGCTGGCCAGCGTGCTGCTGGCGGCCAGCACGGCCAGGCTCATGGCCAGGGCAAACAGATAGGAGGCCCAGACCGGAAAGCGGCGCGGCCCCATTTCCTGGGCGATGGCGGAGGCGCCGATGCCCTGCCCGGCCGGCACCGAGCACAGCGCGAAAAACAGCAGGAAGTCCGTGGCCAGCACAAAGAACAGCCCTTTGACGACGGAAAGCCAGCCGATATCCGCACTGCCTGCCAATGCGAACAACAGCTTGTCGGACAGAAGGATCCAGGCGAATGCGAGCAATCCGTAGCTCACCGTGATCAGTCCGATAAATCGGCGTCTTGCTGATTTGGCCATTTCAGCGTGGCACTCCCTGTGTGTATGGCTGTCCGGAATTATTGCCAATCCCTGCCCGCATTCACGTCGTCATTCACCGAAAACAGGGGCAATAAAACCATTTGCCGCTCTCTCTCTCATTCATAGAGAAATTGCATCGCAGGCATTTCCCGATGGAGGCAGGAATATCGGTGCGGCCCTTTTCCCGGGCTGGCCGCCTGCTCAGTCCGGGCTCTGGCGGCAGGGCTGCTGCTCGGTGCGGGCGGCCTCGGCATGCAGCCAGGCCAGGAAGGCCGCCACGGCGGGCCGCCGGGCGTTGCGCGCGGGGTAGACGGCAAAGTGGGCCTTGACGCGCAGGGCCCGGTCCATGCCGAAGGGGGCCACCAGCCGGCCGTCGGCAATGTGGCCGCCCGCATTCATGGCGCTTTCCAGCGCCACACCCAGGCCCTGCGTGGCCGCGTCCAGCGACATCTGGGCGCGGTCGAAACGCACGGCAAAGCGCTCTGGCGCGCGCAGCTGCGAGAACGACTGGAACCAGTCCGACCACTGGACGATGCTGACGTTGCTCTGGATCAGCGGCACATGCAGCAACTGCTGCACGCGCTGCAGCCCATGCTCGGCCACGAAGGCGGGGCTGGCCAGCGGCAGGATGTGCTCCTCGAACAGGGGCTCCACCTCCAGCTCCGGCCACTGCGCAATGCCGTAGCGGATATCGATATCGGCCTGGCCCAGCGCGAAGTCGCTGTGCGAATGCGCAGCCGACAGGTTCAGCGCAATGTGCGGGCAGGCCCGCGCAAAGTCCCGCAGCCGGGGCATGAGCCAGAGGCTGGCGATGCTGGGCGCGCAGTGCACGTAGAGGCTGTTGCTCATGCTGTGGCGCAGGTCCTCGGTGGCCGAGACGATGGCCGCCAGCGCGCCGCCCACCCGCTCCAGGTAGGCCTGCCCCGGGCGGCTCAGGCGCACGCCATGCGCGCTGCGCTCGAACAGGCGCACGCCCAGCTGCGCCTCCAGCTTGGCCACCTGGTGGCTGACGGCCGAGGCCGTCAGGTGCAGCTCGGAGGCCGCCAGCGCGAAGCTGCGCCGGCGCGCCACGGCCTCGAAGGCCTGCAGGTGGGCACTGCTGGGAATGGATGCCATGGCAAGTTCCTCGAGGACACGGGCAGCTCACGGGCAGACACCGGAAGACCCCGGGAGACCCCTTACTTGAGCTGAAGAACCGTCATCTTAGGCTGATGAAACATCGTTTGTCTTCATGCTCGCGACAGCCCAAGATCGCTGCATCCACCACCACTACAGCGGAGACAGGCACATGCTGCTCAAGGACAGGGTCGCCATCATCACCGGCGGCGCAGGGATCAACGGACTCGGTTTTGCCACGGCGCGCCAGATGGCCGCCCAGGGGGCCCGCGTGGCCATCCTCGACCTGGAGCGGGCCGATCCGGCCGGCGCGGCCGCGCGGCTGGGCGACGGGCACCTGGGGCTGGTGGCCGATGTGACGGACAAGCCCTCGTGCGAGGCGGCCGCCGCTGCCGTGCTGCGCGCCTTCGGGCACATCGATGCGCTGGTCAACAACGCGGGGATCACGCAGGCCGTGGGCACGCTGGAGATCGGCGGGGCCGACTACGACCGCGTGCTCGACGTGAGCCTGCGCGGCACCCTGTACATGTCCCAGGCCGTGCTGCCGGCCATGCGCAGGCAGCAAGCGGGCGCCATTGTCTGCATCTCCTCCGTCTCGGCCCAGCGCGGCGGCGGCATCTTCGGCGGACCGCACTACTCGGCCGCCAAGGCCGGCGTGCTGGGGCTGGCCCGCGCCATGGCGCGCGAGTTCGGCGGCGATGGCATACGCATCAACTGCGTCACGCCGGGCCTGATCGAGACCGATATCACCCAGGGCAAGCTCGGCCCCGAACGCAAGCGCGAGATCTCCGCCACGATTCCGCTGGCACGCCTGGGCCGCGCCGACGATGTGGCCGGCGCCTGCGTATTCCTGGCCAGCGACCTGGCCGCCTATTGCACGGGCATCACGCTCGATGTGAACGGCGGGATGCTCATCCACTGAGCCCCGCGCACCTGGCCATGGCCTGCATGGCCGCGCACAACCCAAGCAAAGGAGACAAGACCATGCAACGCACGCTTTTCCACCGCGCCGCCCTGGCCGCCTGCGCCCTGCTGCTGCCGGCCCTGGCCTGTGCCCAGGCCGTCAAGCTCACGCTGGGCCATGGCGCCGCGCCCGACAATCCACGCCACCTCGCATCGCTGAAGTTCGCCGAGCTCGTGAAGGCGCGCAGCGCGGGCCGCATCGAGGTGCAGGTCGCCCCCTCGGCGCAGCTGGGCGACGACGCGGCCATGGTCACGGCCCTGCGCACGGGCGCGCTGGACCTGTCGGCCAATTCCCAGGGCGCGGTGGCGGCGGCCGTGCCCGAGTACGCGGCTTATGGCATGCCGTTTCTGTTCGCCACGCCGGCCCGGGCCTTCCAGGTGCTGGACGGGCCGCTGGGGCGCGAGCTGGCCGACAGGTCGGCCGCCAAGGGCATGGTGGTGCTGGGCTACTGGGACAACGGCATACGCCACATGACCAACAGCAAGCGGTCCATACGCAGCGTGGACGATCTCAAGGGCCTGAAGATGCGCACGCCGCCCGACGCGGTGCTGGTGGACATCATGCAGGCCCTGGGCGCCGAGGCCCAGCAGATCAAGTTCGCCGAGCTGTACGTGGCCCTGCAGCAGGGCGTGGTCGACGGCCAGGAGAACCCGCTGGCCAACTTCCACGCCAGCAAGCTGTACGAGGTGCAAAAGCACCTGACGCTGACTGGCCACATGTTCCAGATGACGCCGCTGATCATGGGCAAGCGCAGCTGGGACCGGCTGCCGGCCGCCGACCGCACGCTGCTGGCCGAGGCTGCGCAGGAGGCCACGGCCTACCAGCGCCAGCTGGCGCGCGAGGCCGACGACAAGCTGCTGGACGACATCCGCGCCAAGGGCGTGGAGGTCAGCACCATCGACGCGCGGGCCTTCGCCCAGGCCACGGCCAAGGTGCAGGACAAGTGGCTGGCCAGCCCTGCGGGCCCCTATATCGCCAAGGTCGTCAAGGCCGCAGGCGCGCAGTGAAGCGCAGGGAGCCATCCATGAACCTCATCGAACGCCTGGTCACGGGCCTGTGCCGCGCCGTGCTGTGGACCAGCACCCTGGTGATCTTCGTGATCCTGGTGTGCAACACCGCCCTGCGCTATGCCAGCGGCGCCAGCCTGCAATGGGCCAACGAGGTGCCCGAGCTGCTGTTTCCCTGGCTGGTGATGTCGGGCGTGGTGCTGGCCGCCGCCCATGGTGCCCACATCACCACCAGCTTTCTGGTCGAGGCCCTGCCGGCCCGCGTGCAGCGCGCCACGGCCGTGCTGGGCTGGCTGGCCGTGGCCGCCCTGTACGCCACGCTGGCCTGGTCCACGCTGAACATGCTGGAGATCGTGCATGACGAGCGCAGCCAGATCCTGGGCATTCCCGGCTCGCTGACCTATGGCTGCGTGATGGTGGGCATGGCGCTGCTGGCCTTGCTGGCCCTGCAGTCGGCCTGGCGCGCCTGCGTGGCGGGCGGGGGCCGGGCATCCGCAGGGGCTGCAGATGCGGCCGATGCCGCAAGTGCCGATGCCGAACCCGCGCGGCCCGTGGCCGCCGTGCACTGGTGAAGGGGGCAGGTCCATGTCCTTCATCATGCTTTTCGTCTTCATGGCGGGCGCCGTGATCGCCATGCCCATTGCCCACGCGCTGCTCATGGGCGCCATGGCGGCGGCGGCCACATCGGACCGCGTGCCGCTGGACCTGCTGGTGCAGCAGATGGTGGCCCAGGTGCAGAGCTTTCCGCTGATCGCCATTCCGTTCTTCATGCTCACCGGCTCGCTGATGATGGGCGGGCGCCTGGGCGAGGCCCTGGTGGGCGTGCTGTCGGCGCTGATAGGGCGCTTTCACGGCGGGCCGGCCCAGGTGGGGGTGATGTCGTCCACGCTGTTCGGCGGGGTGTCGGGCTCGGCCGTGGCCGATGCCTCGGCCATCGGCTCGCTGATGATCCCGTGGCACAGGCGGCTGGGCTACCCGCCCGCGTTCTCGGCGGCCACGCTGGCGGCGGCGGCCACCATCGACATCCTGATCCCGCCGTCGATCCCCATGATCCTGTTCGCGCTCAGCGCCAATGCCTCGATTGCGGCGCTGTTCGTGGCGGGCATCGTGCCGGGGCTGCTGATGTGCGCGGGCTTCATGGGCGTGTGCTGGTGGGTGGGCCGCAGGCGCGGCTTTCCGCGCGACACCACGCCCTTTGCCTGGCCCGCCTTCCGGCGCCACCTGCTATACGCCAGCCCGGCCCTGCTGCTGCCGGTGCTGATCATCGTGTTCCTGCGCTTCGGCATCGCCACGCCCACCGAGGTGGCCGTGCTGTCCACGCTGTATGCGGGCCTGGTGTCGGCCGCCATCTACCGCGACCTGGGCTGGCGCCGGCTCAACGATGCGGTGGTGCATGCGGGCCTGGCCACGGGCGTGGTGCTGCTGGTGATCATGGCCTCGTCGGCCATCGGCTGGCTGCTGACCTTCGACCGCATGCCCGACGGCATCGTGCAGTGGGTGCAGTCGCATGTGCATTCGGCCTGGCTGGTGATCGTGCTGATGAACCTGCTGATGCTCTTCATCGGCATGTTCATCGACCTGCCGGCCGCCGTGCTGCTGCTCACGCCGGTGTTCGTGCCGCTGGCCCAGAGCATCGGCATGGACATGACTCAGCTGGGAATCATGATGGTCGTGAACCTGGCCCTGGGGCTGTACACGCCGCCCGTGGGCACGACGCTGTTCATCACGAGTTCGCTGGCCCGGGTCAAGGTGGGCCAGACCGTGCGCGAGCTGATTCCCTTCTACCTGGTGGCGCTGGCCGTGCTGGCGCTGGTGTCCTATGTGCCGGCCAGCATCCTGCGCTGAGCCGCGCGCCCTTCCATCCCGAGGAGACGATGCATGAACCAAGAACTGCAACAGCGCCTGGACCGGCTCGCGGCCTGTGCCTGGCGCATACGCCGCCGCGCCCTGCAAATGGGCGAGGTGCAGGGCCAGGGCTACATAGGGCAGGCCCTGGGCTGGGCCGATGTGCTGGCCGTGGCCTATGGCGACGCGCTGCGGCTGCGGCCCGATGAGCCCGGGTGGGAGGGCCGCGACCGCTTCCTGCTCTCGCACGGCCACTACGCCATCGCCTTCTACGCGGCCCTGGCCGAGGCGGGCATCCTGTCCGACGAGGAACTCCAGACCTATGGCAGCGATGACAGCCGCCTGCCCATGTCGGGCATGGCCAGCTATACGCCGGGCATGGAGATTTCGGGCGGCTCGCTGGGCCAGGGCCTGCCGATCGCCGTGGGCATGGCGCTGGCGCTGCGCCACAAGGGCAGCGATGCCTTTGTCTACAACTCCATGTCCGACGGCGAGCTGGACGAGGGCTCGACCTGGGAGGCCGCGCTGTCCGCAGCCCACCACGGCCTGGACCGGCTGATCTGCCTGGTGGACGTGAACAACCAGCAGGCCGACGGCCCGTCCACGCGCATGCTGGGCTTCGAGCCGCTGGCCGACAAATGGGCCGCCTTCGGCTGGCATGTGCAGCGCGTGGACGGCAACGACCTGGCCCAGGTGGTGCAGGCCTTCGACGCGGCGCGGGCGCTGGCCGAGGACCGGCCCCGCGTCATCCTGTTCGACACGCTGATGGGCAAGGGCGTGCCCTTCCTGGAGCAGCGCGAGAAGAACCATTTCATCCGCGTCGATCCGCCCGAGTGGCAGCAGGCCATCGCCATCCTGGACGCATCGCAACCCCTGGAGCCCGCCCTGCCATGAACATGCCTCTTGCCACCCCCAAGCCCCGGCCGACCACCTCGGCCATGATCGCCTCCATCGCCGCCGAGGGCCAGCGCGTGCAGGCCGCGCCCTTCGGCAAGGCCCTGGTGGAGCTGGCCGCCAGCCGGCCCGATGTGGTGGGCATGACGGCCGACCTGGCCAAGTACACCGACCTGCACCTGTTCGCTCAGGCCCACCCCGAGCGCTTCTTCCAGATGGGCATGGCCGAGCAGTTGCTCATGGCCGCCGCCGGCGGCATGGCCAAGGAGGGGCTAACGCCCTTTGCCACCACCTATGCGGTGTTCGGCACGCGCCGGGCCTATGACTTCATCCACCAGGTGATTGCCGAGGAAAACCTGGACGTCAAGATCTGCTGCGCCCTGCCCGGCCTGACCACGGGCTACGGCCCCAGCCACCAGGCCACGGACGATCTGGCCATGATGCGGGCCGTGCCGGGGCTGACCATCGTCGATCCCTGCGATGCGCTGGACATCACCCAGGCCGTGCCCCAGATCGCGGCGCACCGCGGCCCCGTCTACATGCGGCTGCTGCGCGGCAACGTGCCGCTGGTGCTGGACGAGTACGACTACCGTTTCGAGCTGGGCAAGGCGAAGATGTTGCGCGAGGGCCGCGAGGTGCTCATCATCTCCAGCGGCTTCATGACCATGCGCGCGCTGGAGGCCGCACAGCTGCTGGCCGCCGACAACGTGGGCGCCGCCGTGCTGCACTGCGCCACCATCAAGCCGCTGGATGTGCAGGCCATCGTGCAGGCCGTGGCCAGCGGGCCGCGCCTGGTGGTGGTGGCGGAGAACCATTCGGTGGTGGGCGGCCTGGGCGAGGCCGTGGCCGGCGCCCTGCTGGAGCGCGATGTGCGGCCCGCGCGCTTTCGGCTGGCGGGCCTGCCGGACGCCTTCCTCGACGCGGGCGCCCTGCCCACGCTGCATGAGCGCTACGGCATCAGTGCCCAGGCGCTGGCGGGGCGCATCCGGCAGTGGCTGGACTGAACGCCCGGCGTTGTGGCAGCGGGCGCTCCAGAGCAAAGCAAAGCAAAGCAAAGCAGTGCAGTGCAGTGCAGATGAGGGCTACTTGGCGGGATCCCCGTCGCGCAACGCCAGCAAGTAGCCCATGCCGCGCACCGTGTGCAGCAGCTTGACCGCATAGGGATCATCGAGCTTGCTGCGCAGCCTGCACACCGCCACATCCACCACGTTGTTCAGCGCATCGACGGGCAGGCTCCAGACCTGCTGCACCAGTTCGGCGCGCGTGACCACATCGCCCTGGCGCTGCAGCAGCAGCCACAGCACGGCGAATTCCTGGCGAGTCAGGTCCAGTCGCCGGCCGGCACGCTCGGCCCGCTTTTTCGACAGGTCCAGCACCAGATCCGCCAATGTCAGGCGCAGGCCCTCCTGGCCGGCCGCGCCTCGCATCCGCAGCCGTGCACGGGCCAGGAACACCGGCAACCTGACGGGTTTGACCAGGTAGTCATCGGCGCCGTTCTGCAGGCAGAACACCTGGTCCTCCAGACTGTCGTTTGCGGTGACCACGATGGTGGGCGTGTCGCCCGCCTGGAGCAGGGTCTGCAGGACCGCACGCCCGCTCTGGCCAGGCAGGTCCAGATCCAGCACGAGCAGGCTGTAGGCGCGGCTCAGTGCCAGGTTGCGGCCCTGCAGACCGTCATGCACGACATCGACGTTGAATCCGTCCTGGCACAGGCCCTGGCACAGGTACTGCGCCGACGGCGGGTGGGCATCCACGATCAGGATCTTCATGTCTTTTCCTTCGCACGCGGGCACAGGCGAGGCTCAGGCCAGCACCTGCCGGAGGATCTGCTGCTGCCGCCTGGCCCATTTCGTGCCAATGCGAATGGCATCGCGCTGCTGTGAGGAGGCAGAAGCGAAGAAGACCGTTTCACTGATCTGCAGGCGGTGAAACAGCCGCCGCATCTGCAGGGATCGGGCCCTCAGCGAGCCTTCCGGCGCCAGGGATTCCCCGTGCTGCGCCGAGAACATGGACGCGGCCTGCTCCAGGCAGCGCTGGGCATCGGGCGTGGTCGCGGGCACGGCACGGGGCTCGCACAGCCGGGCCTTGGCCACCAGGGGGTTGTGGCCCACCACCAGCCCCCAGGGACGCATGGCGGTCGAGGGATTGACCGACAGCGCCTCCAGCTTGGTGAGCCCGAACACGCGCGCCAGGCGCAGGCGCATGGCCAGCAGCGGGGCATCTGGCTGTACCGCCTCGATGGCCGCGAGGGCCTCCTCCTCGTTGTCTCCGCCCACGGGCAGCAGCAAGGAACGCAGCAGCAGCCCGGCCAGCACGTCCCCCTTGGCCGCTGCAGCATGGAGCAGGGCCACGCCCTGTTCCATGGGTTCGATGTGCGTGGCATCACGCAGCACCAGTGCACCCAGACGGCGCTCGGCCTCGGGCAGCCCGTGACGTGCCGCCTTCTCCAGGCAAAAGCGTGCCAGGGTGGGATTGGCCACCGAGCTGCGGTAGTCGGAGCAGATGCGGAACAGGTGCAGCCAGGCGGTGACGATGCCGCCATCGGCAGCGCGCAGCAGCAGGGCTGCGGCCTTGCGCAGGTTCTGCGCATTCACGAGGTTTTCGGGAGCCAGGTGTGCACAGGGCAGCCCCGAAAGCGCCCGTCCAAGCACGTGGCAGGCGCGCACGTCGCCATTGGCGGCGCATCGGTCCAGGCTGGCTTCGATACAGCCCACGGTCAGCCGTCCCAGGCCATGGCCCGCCACCTCCGCCTGGTGGACCAGGTCGGCAATCAGCTGCTGCATGACCGGGCCATGAGCGGCATGAGGCAGGTCGCGCAGGAGCTCCAGCATCCGCACGGCGCGGTGCGACTGGCCCTTGGCCATGGCCTGCCGGGCCTCGCAGGCCATGACTTCGGCAATGTCCAGCGGCTGTATGGCGCGCAGGATCTGCAACGCCTGCAGCAGCTCGCCGGATGTGTGCGCAGACACGCTGCTTGCCAGATGGCTTGGCAGGGCGGCGCTGCACTTGCCAAGGCACTCCAGCGCCAGATCGAGCTCCCCCCGGATGAGATGCCATGCGGCAAGCTTCTGGCGCCCGACATCCTCATACTCCGCCGCGATCCTCAGGGTCTCCAGCAGCCCGTGCTCCAGCAACTCCCTGAGCGGCAGATGCAAGGCTATGCAGACCGAGGCCTGGCGCCTGACCTGAGGCAGTGCGGCCTGCAGATACTCCAACCCCACCGGGATGCTCCTGGAAACGCCGGGTCCCCCGGTCAGATACGCCTCCCCGAGCTGAAGCCTGGCACCCGTGTCCCCTCGCCTGGCCAGCATCCTCAGCTTGACATCCTCGCGCCGCATTTTTCTGTCCCCTCCTATCTTGCGATACCCGCTCACAGCCGTATCAACAACCCGATACGAATTGATTTTTTCTTCTTTACCGGATTCAACCCACGGGATGCTATCAATCTCCAGAATCCATCTACCCAACAGAAAAGTGACATTCAAGACATATTGAAGAAAGATAACTGCCATGAATGGAATTGCAATCCATTGGTGTTGGCCGGACGGAACATGTTGAGCCCTAAAAACCTGTGATTGGCTTGCCACCCCCCGTCGATTCCTTTTCAAGACTCCTGGCGCCGTCCTGTGAATTCTAGTATTTACAACAGCATCCGTTTTGAAATGGATGCGCATGGAATCCACATTCAATACAAGGACCAGGCATGAAATTCAATCGTATATTGGCGGCCGCACTGCCCGTCATTTCGCTGGCGGCCAGCGCGCAGTCATCCATCACCCTGTTCGGCATCGTTGACGTCAATGGGCGCTACGTGAAGAACAGCGATCTGCCCAGCAACATGACCATGAACAACAGCGGGCTGTCATCGGGCCGGTTTGGCTTTCGCGGCACCGAGGATCTGGGCGGCGGATTGAGGGCCGAGTTCTGGCTGGAGTCAGACCTCTATGCCGACACCGGCACGACAAACGCCAATGGCAAGTTCTTCCAGCGCCGCTCCACGGTGAGCTTGGCGGGCGGCTTCGGCGAGCTGCGCCTGGGCCGCGATTTCACGCCGGCCGCGCAAAATCCCACCAAGTTCGACCCGTTCAACGTGATCGGCCTGGCAAACTCCAACATCATCAGCCGCCTGCCTGGCACCTTCTCGAACTACTACCGCAGCGACAACGCCATCCAGTACTTCACTCCCAAATGGAGCGGTTTCCAGGCAGAAGTGATGTATGCCCTGGACGAAGACCCCGTGAGCAGCGCCGGCCGCCATTTCGGCAGCCGCCTGACCTACGACAACGGTCCTCTGAACCTGGCGCTCACCTATGGCTCGACCGATGTGAATGCTGCGGGCACCAAGCTCAAGCAATACGGCGCAGGCGCCTCCTACGATTTCGGCTTTGCCAAGCTGATGGGGTATTTCCAGCGCGAGGACCTGCCCTATGGCACCTATGGAACCCGCATCGCGGGCTCCGAGGACCGCTGGCAGGTCGGACTTACCGTGCCCGTGGGGGCGAACTACATCCGCGCCTCCTATGTGCGCACCGATTCGCGCCGTGGCCCGGTGGCCTTCAATGGCAGCGATGCCAACAGGTATGCGATCGGCTATGTGCACAACCTGTCGCGGCGCACGGCGCTGTACGGAACCCTTGCACGCGTGACCAACAAGGGCGGGGCCAATTTCAGCCTCAATGGCGGCACCACCGGATTGGCTGCGGGCGGCAGCTCCACAGGCGCTGAACTCGGCATGCGCCATAGTTTCTGAAGATTTCCACGCATTTGCGGCAATATGGCTGAAATGTCATCCGGCTGCCCGGATATATAGAAGCCGATGACTCTACAGTCTCCGCCATGGACTGAATACAGTTCATGGCGGATTTCATGAATCCGCCCATGTATCCGCCCTATTTCGGAGGCATATTCAATGAAATCCATATTCATATTGGGCACCGCAGCAATCGTCATGGCTGCATTGCCGGCCCATGCAGAACGCTTTGCAAACGGCAAATCCTATTACGGATCGCCCGCGCCTGCGGGCGTCTACCGTACTGTCGATCTATCGCAGAAAGCGCCCATCAATATCGCCTGCGGCGAAACCGTGAACTTCACCAGCCAGGGCCGCACATTCGCGTGGAAGGTCAGCTCCATCCAGCACAACCACGTCCCGGTGGCGCGCTTTGCGCCGCCCGGTTTCGACACGCAGGGCAAGAGCATCTTCGTCATGCCCGGAGAGCATGAGCTGGGCGGCTGAAAGCGCCGTTGGCAACGAAAAGGGCCCGCAATTCGCGGGCCCTTTTTTGCTGGAGGCAGGCCGAAGCTCAGGCGGCCAGGGCGCCGCGCATGGCGTCGATCACGGCCTTGTAGTCAGGCTTGCCGAAGATGGCGCTGCCCGCCACGAAGGTGTCGGCACCGGCATCGGCCACGCGGCGGATGTTGGTTTCCTTGATGCCGCCGTCCACTTCCAGGCGGATGTCGCGGCCGCTGGCCTCGATGCGCTTGCGCGCGGCCTCGATCTTGCGCAGCGTGCTGTCGATGAAGCTCTGGCCGCCGAAGCCGGGGTTCACGCTCATCAGCAAGATGAGGTCGATGTCGTCGATGACCCAGTCCAGCACGTCCAGCGGGGCGGCGGGGTTGAACACCAGGCCGGGCTTGGCGCCCTGGGCGCGGATGTTCTGGATGCTGCGGTGCACGTGGGCCGTGGCATCGGGGTGGAAGCTGATGTAGTCGGCGCCGGCCTTGGCGAAGGCCGTGGCCAGTTCGTCCACGGGCGAGACCATCAGGTGCACGTCGATGGGCACGGGCTGGCCGTCGGGCGTCTTCGCATGGGGCTTCAGGGCCTCGCAGATCATGGGACCGAACGTGAGGTTGGGCACGTAGTGGTTGTCCATCACGTCGAAGTGGATCCAGTCGGCGCCGGAGGCGATCACATTCTTGACCTCGTCACCCAGACGGGCGAAGTCGGCAGACAGGATGGAGGGGGCGATGCGGTAGGTGGGGCTCATGGCCTGCGATTGTCGCAGCTAGCCCATGCCGGCACCAGCGACGGCACAAAGCCATGGGCGGCGGCGCGTGGGGACGTTCGCAAGCCGGTACATTGCGGGTAGTTACCATTGCCGCCATGCCCATGAACGAGTTCCAGGTCCAGGTCCGCCCCGCCTTTTTGCCAGAGCAATCCGCTCCAGCGGCGGGCGTATACGCCTTCTCCTACACGATCACCGTGACCAATACCGGCCAGGTGCCGGGCCAGTTGATCGCGCGCCACTGGATCATCACCAACGAACTGGGCCATGTCGAAGAGGTCAAGGGCCTGGGGGTGATCGGCCGCCAGCCGCTGCTGCAGCCTGGCGAGACCTTCGAGTACACCAGCGGCTGCCAGCTGCGCACGCCCAACGGCAGCATGCAGGGCAGCTATCTGTGCATCAGCCACGAGGGCGAGGTCTTCGAGTGCAGCATTCCGCGATTCCAGCTGATATCCGGTGCCGGCGGCGACAGCTTTCCAGACCCTGACAACCGCGTGCTGCACTGAGCGCGTTCCTCGGGGGAGGCGCTAGTCTTCCGCCCTGCCGCAAGACCCCTACATGAAGCGAATCACCCAAGACCTGCCCGGCCTTCTGGCCGCACTCGACCCCGAGGCCGACCTCGCGCACCGCCATATCTGGCTGATCCACCTGCTGGAGTGGGTGCGCGCGCCCAAGCCGTCGGTGGACGGCGCCGTGCAGCGTGTGCAGTTGCTGGTGGAGGCCGTGGAGGCCGACCCGGCCGTGCGCCAGCGCCTGCATGCCTGGTGGCTGCGCTTCATCGACACCGTGGACATCACGGCGCTGCTGGCCGATTTCGGCTTTGCGCCGCGCACCAACATGTTCAGCGAGCTGTCCGAGCGCGCACGCTACAAGCTGCTGCCCAGCACGCCCGAGACGGTGGATGCCTCCGAGCTGTTCATGCTGGCCATGCCCGACGAATTCGACGCGCGCTGGCTGCACGCGCTGGAGGCGCCGCTGCTCGAACGCATCGCACTGCTGCTGACCGATGGCAGCGAGGGCCAGGGCAGCAGCTTCTGGCAGAACAGCCTGCTGGGCTCCATCACCTATTGCACGGGGCAGATCCTGTCCACGGGCTTTTCGCCCGAACTGCGCCTGCGCATGGACGAGCAGGCGCGCGACGACCAGCCCTTCCACGCCCTGATCCACGACGCCGAGAGCCTGCGCGTGGAGGTGATGCACGCGCTGCGCACCAATGACCGGCGCGATGCGGCCGAGGCCCGGCTGCGCGAGCGCCTGGATGCCTGCCGCGCGGCCGTGACATCGGTCTACACCCATTTCGAGTCCGAAGGGATTTCGGTGGGCCTGGTGTTCCGCCTGCGCCAGCTGCGCGCGCGCATCCTGCGCGTCAGGCGGCTGCTGGACTGCCTGGTGGCCGACAACCGCGCCACCGAGACGGCCGACCTGCTGGCCAACCTGGTGTCCGTGGGCATTGAGCGGCGCAGCCTGCGCGCGCTGCTGTCCACCAACACCTCGCTGCTGGCGGCCAAGGTGGCCGAGCGCAGCGCCGAGACGGGCGAGCACTACATCACGCGCACCGGCCGCGAATACCTGTCCATGGCGACCAAGGCCGCCGGCGGCGGCTTTGTGATGGCCTTCACCACGCTGCTGAAGTTCGCGCTCTACGCGCTGGGGCTGTCGGCGTTCTGGGGCGGGCTGGCGGCGGGCATCAACTACTCCATCAGCTTTGTGCTGATCCAGCTGCTGCACTTCACGGTGGCGACCAAGCAGCCGGCCATGACGGCACCGGCCATGGCCGCCAAGCTCAAGGACCTGCGCGCCAGCGAGGCCATCGAAGAGTTCGTGGACGAGGTCGCCCACCTGGTGCGCTCGCAGGTGGCGGCCGTGCTGGGCAACGTGCTGGTGGTGCTGCCCATGGTGCTGCTGCTGTCGCTGGGCTATGCCCAGCTGTTCGGCCACACGCCCATCGACGGGCCGCATGCGATTGCCGTGCTCGACTCGTTGAGTCTGCTGGGCATGTCGCCGCTGTTCGCGGCCTTCACGGGCGTGCTGCTGTTCGCCAGCAGCCTGATCGCGGGCTGGGCCGAGAACTGGTTCGTGCTGCGCCGGCTGGACTCGGTGATCCGCTACAACCCCGGCATCACGCGCTGGCTGGGCGCCAAGCGCGCCGACCGCTGGGCGCATTTCTGGCGCAAGAACATTTCGGGCTTTGCCGCCAACGTCTCGCTGGGCATGATGCTGGGCCTGGTGCCCGCGTTCGCTGCCTTCTTCGGCCTGGGGCTGGAGGTGCGCCACGTCACGCTGTCGGCAGGCCAGATCGGTGCCGCCATGGCGGCCCTGGGCTGGCAGGTGCTGCACTCCGACATGTTCTGGTGGGCGGTTGCCCTACTGCCGGTCAATGGCGCGTTGAATGTCACTGTCAGCTTTTATCTGGCATTCCGCGTTGCGATGAGGGCACACAATGTCAGCGGAGTCGACCGCTCGCGCATCTATTCGGCCATCCGCCGCCGTCTGCGCACAGCGCCGCTGAGTTTCTTCCGCCCCTGAGCCTGCGGGACCTCGGGAACCACGCGGAACCCACGTGCTGGCGTGCCCGCCCGGCCTTGCAGCCCGGCAGTCACGCCAGTGGATCGCCAACGAAGTGTCCCCGTGCCATGCGCACGGGACGCGGGCTTGCCCGCGCCGCAGGGAAGGCTCTGCGGAGCTTCGCTTGCGGGCCACTGGCTCGCGCAAAGGACCTCGCTTATGAATGACATGCTGAGCTTCTGGGAACCGTGGCTGCGGCCATCGGCCGGGTTGGCCACGGTGCAATGGTCCCTGCTGCTGGCCGTGGCCACCATGGTGGGTTACGCCTGCCAGCGCCATGCGGCCCTGCCCAAGGTGGTCGGCTATTCGCTGGTGGGCGGCATTGCCGGGCTGATCGGCTTTGGCGCCAATACCGCCTGGCCGCTGCAGGGCACGGGATTGTTCCTGCTGGAGCTGGGCGTGGCCATCGTGCTGTTCGAATGCGGCGGGCGCATCACGCTGCGCTGGTTCCGCCACAACCCCATGGTGCTGGTGCAAAGCGTGGCCGAATCCGCGTTGACCTATGTGCTGGTCTCCCTGGTGCTGGGCTGGCTGGGCGTGGCCCCCGAAGTGGCCGGGCCGCTGGCCCTGGTGGCCATGGCGGCCTCGCCCCTGGTGCTGACGCGCGTGGTGGCCGACATGCGTGCCGCAGGCGCCGTGACCGATCGCGGCCTGGTGCTGGCCACCCTGTCCACGCTGTATGCGCTGGCCCTGGGCAGCGCCAAGGCGGGCATGCTGACGCAGCCCAAGGCGGGCTTCGTGGCCTCGATCATGCCGGTGCTGGTGGTGCTGGGCGTCTCGGTGGCCGTGGCCCTGGTGCTGGCCGTGCTGATGCGCCTGGCGCTGCGCTTCATGAGCCCGGCCAGCGAGAACACCTCCATCCTCTTTCTCACCCTGATCTCGGCCAGCGTGCCCGTAGCCTCTTACCTGGGCGGCTCGGCGCCGCTGGCGGCGCTGCTGGGCGGCATCCTGCTCAAGCAGTTCAACCCGCGCCCCTGGGCCTGGCCCCGCCAGCTGGGCACGGCGGCCTCGCTGCTGACCATGCTGATGTTCGTGCTGGTCTCCACCGTGGCCGCGCAGGCCGACTGGAGCGCGCCGGTGGCCGGCGTGGTGGGCGCCGTGATCCTGGCACGCCTGGTCGCCAAGACCCTGGGCGTGGCCGTGGGCAATGTGGGCACGGGCGCCAACTGGCGCCAGGCCTTCTGGGTGGGCTGCGCGATGGCGCCCATGTCATCGGTGGCGCTGCTGATTGCATCGCAGTTCGTGGCCGCCGCGCCCGAGCTGGGCGCGCAGATCGCAGGCGTGGCCCTGCCCACCATTTTGGTGATGGAGGTGCTGGGTGCCGCCCTCGCCACCGTGGCCATCTACCGCTCCGGCGAAAGCTCCCGTCCCTGGAAGCCGCTGAGCCGCACGAATACCGCAGGAGATGAACGTGAGTCTTGAAGCCTTCAACTCGTCCGAACCGCTGACCCTGGGCGTGGAGCTGGAACTGCAGCTGGTCAACACCCACGACTACGACCTGGCCCCCTACGCCGAGGACATGCTGCGCCTCATGCTCAAGAACCCGCTGCCCGGCAGCGTGGTGCCCGAGATGACGAACAGCATGATCGAGATCTCCACCAGCGTCTGCCATTCGGCCTCGGAGGTGCTGGGCCAGCTCAGCCAGATCCGCGATGCGCTGGTCAAAAGCGCCGACAAGCTCAACATCGCCGTGGTGGGCGGCGGCACCCACCCCTTCCAGCAGTGGCATGAGCGGCGCATCTACGACAAGCCGCGCTTCCAGGAGCTGTCGCAGCTGTACGGCTACCTGTCCAAGCAGTTCACCATCTTCGGCCAGCACGTGCACATCGGCTGCCCCGACGCCGACGCGGCACTGTTGATGCTGCACCGCATGTCGCGCTACATCCCGCACTTCATTGCGCTGTCGGCCTCCAGCCCCTATGTGCAGGGCCACGACACGGCCTTCGACTCGGCGCGGCTGAACTCGGTGTTCGCCTTTCCGCTGTCGGGCCGCGCGCCCTGCGTGCTGCACTGGAGCGAGTTCGAGCAGTACTTCGACAAGATGACGCGCACGGGCGTGGTCAAGAGCATGAAGGACTTCTACTGGGACATCCGGCCCAAGCCCGAGTTCGGCACCATCGAGATCCGCGTGTTCGACACGCCGCTGACCATCGAGCGCGCAGCCGCCCTGTCCGGCTATGTGCAGGCGCTGGCTGCCTGGTTCATGGACACCCAGCCCTTCACGCCCGTGGAGGACGACTACCTGGTCTACACCTACAACCGCTTCCAGGCCTGCCGCTTCGGCCTGGAGGCCGTGTACGTGGACCCGGCCACGGGCGAGCACATGCCGCTGGCCGACCACATCCTCAAGACCATGGATGCCGTGGCCGACTACGCGGCCCGCCATGGCGCCGCGCCCGCCCTGCACCTGCTGCGCAGCGACGTGGCCGCCGGCAGCAACGATGCCCGCTGGCTGCGCGAACGCCAGCGCAGCGAGCAGCTGCTGGCCGAGGTCTCGCGCCAGGCGGCCATGCGCTTTCGCGGCCAGGCCGTCTGAGGCCTGCGTTCAGCGCAGGCTCAAGGCAGTACCGCCGCCGCACGCGCGGCGGTGATCTGCGCGTCCGCGTCGCGCTGCAGAAGCAGGCGCTGGCGCACCAGGTCCTGGGCCGCGGCCGTGACGGCGCTCACGTAGCCGGCCTGGTCGACATACAGCTCCTCCAGTGAAGGCCGCCCGTCACCGGCCGCCAGCCGCGCCGCGCGCGTCTTGTGGAAGGGGATGAAGCTGCCCGTGAGGTTGGACAGGTCCACGATGCCCGGCGTGGCCACGTAGTTGAACTCCATGCTGGTGCCCAGCGGTGCCCGCGCCTCCACGCTGCGGATGCCTGCGCGCGTGAGGCCGGTGGCCGCATCGACCTGGGGCACGAGGATGGCGTAGTCCTTGCCCGTGGCGCGCGGCGGCTGCAGCGTGGCGATGCCGCTTTCGTCCTGCGGCACGTACTGCGGGCCGAAGTCGAGCAGCGCAAAGCCGTTGTGGCGCGCCAGGTAGCGGAACTCGGGGATGGCGGTCTGCACGCCGCCCACGCTCCAGCTCAGGCCCTTCATGGCGGGAAAGACCAGCTTGTCGGGCCGCACCAGGGTGCCGTCGGCCAGCCTGGGCACCTGGCTGGCCGGCGGCTCGGTGCCGCGCACCACCCAGTCCTCCAGCGCGATGAACAGCGCGCGGAACGTGTCGTTGAAGTGCACCACGGTGCCGGCCGGATAGACATTGCGCGTGGGCGCATAGCCGATGCTGGCCGTGCCGCCCGCGCCGCCGTGCTGGGTGCTGGCGTAGTAGTAGATGCGCGCATTGGCGGGCTGGGCGATGTCGCGCAGGCCGTTGGCATCGGTCAGCACGGGCGAGCCCTGCAGCTGCCAGAACTCCGTGCCCGACAGGCCGAGGAAGAACTTGGGGCAGGTGTTGCTGGCTTCGCAGCGCTTCATCACGCCGCCCTGGCGGCCGCTGACCTCGTCGCTGTAGTCCTTGTCCAGGCCACGCGGCGCGGTCTGGCCGAAGGCCGTGTGGTCGGTGCGCAGGCCGCCCCCGCCGCCGGGCACGGCGAAGCGCGTGTTGATGTTGGTCTGGCGCGCGGCCACATGGGCATACATGCCGTCGAAAACCTTGCCGCCATCGAGCGCCTGGTTGAAGCCCAGGTGCAGGAAGGTCTTCATGGCATTGCCCGACTGCGAGGTGCCCTGGCCGATGGTGTGCGTGATGCGCCCGGCCAGCGGATTGGCCTTGCCGTCAGCGTCGGCCGACTTGGCGCGGAAGAAGCTCACCGTATCGCGCAGCGCCGCCAGGCCCACGCCCATGACCTTGGGGTCCTTGGCCACGTAGACCAGCTCGTAGAGGTACTGCGGGTCGAACCCGCCCTTCAGGCAGACGCTGGTGGCCGCAGGCGTGCCGGGGAAGGGATTGGCGGCGGCATCGCAGCTGGCGAACTTCCAGTCGCCCGCAGGCACGGTCTGGCGCGCATCGGTTTCGTTGATGCGGCGCGTGAGCGAGTAGCCGGCCTGCGTGTTGTCCAGGCTGGCGGGCTCGTAGGGGATCATGGTCCCGTTGAACACGCCACCGGGCAGGGTCATGGAGGGCACGGCGGCGGCCGGGACCAGCTCGGTGCGGTAGCTGCCCGTGATGCTGCTGCCGTCCTTGTTGCGGGCCACGGGCACGGTGACCGTCAGGCGCGCGGGCGTGGACTTGGGCACATCGCCCTGCCAGGCCGAGTACAGCAGCACATAGCCGCGCTCCAGGTAGACCGCATCGCCGGGCGTGGCCGTGGGGTTGGGCATGGTCAGGATGTTGCCGCGGTTGGGCGCGTCATAGCGCAGCACGCCGCTGGCCTTGGACATGTCCTTGGGCTTGAGCATGACGAAGTCGGTGCTGTACTCGACCATGCCGCGCGCATTGACGGGCGCCAGCGCCAGGTCCTGGATCACGGCGTTCTTCGGGTCGGCCGGGTCCAGCTCGCCGCGCAGCACGCCGGTCACTTTTTCGTAGGCGCCGACACTGCCGTAGCTGCCGGCAAAGTCCTCGGTGGCGCTGATGCTCAGCTGCATGCGCGGCGCCTGCGAGCCGGCGGGCGAGTCACTGCCGCCGCAGGCGGTCAGCAGGCCGGATGCGGCCAGGGCAAGGGCCAGTGGATGGATGGATCTGATGTGCATGTTGTCTCCTTGGGGTCATGGCACAGGCAAGGCTCCGCCCTGGCCGCCGTGCATTGCGGCGGCCTAGGACGGTTCGGAAAAAAAGGGAACGGGAGAGCGGAGAGCGGCCTACTCGGGCTGGATGCCGGCGGCCTTGATCACCTGGCCCCACTTCTGGGTCTCGCCCGCCTGGAAGGCGGCCAGCTCCTGGGGCGTGGCGGTCCAGCCCTCGGAGCCGGACATCTCGAAGAAGGACTTGGCGCCCGCGCTGTGCACGGCGTCGGACAGCAGGCGGTTGAGACGGGCCACCACGGCCTCGGGCGTGCCAGCGGGCGCGTAGGCCGCGAACCAGTAGCCCATGTCATAGCCCTTGACGCCGGCTTCCTCCAGCGTGGGCACCTCGGGCAGCTGCGGGCTGCGTTTGGTGGTGGAGTAGCCCAGGGCGCGCAGCTTGCCCGACTTGACCTGGGGCACGCCGGTGGAGGTGTCGGTGATCATCAGGTCGATCTGGCCGCCCAGCAGGTCGGTGATGGCCAGCGGATTGCTCTTGTAGGGCACGTGCATCAGGTCCACGCCGGCCAGCTGCTTGAGCATTTCACCGGCCACGCGGCTGGAGGAGCTGCCGCTGCCGAACGACAGCTTGCCCGGCTGCTTCTTCGCCGCCGCCAGCAGATCGCCCACGTTCCTGTACGGCGCATCGGCGCGCACCACCAGCACCTGGCCGCCCTTGCCCAGCCCGGCCACGGGCGCGAAGTCCTTGACCGCGTCATAGGGCAGCTTTTTGTACAGATGCTGGTTGGCCGCATGCGTGGTGTTGGTGGTGATCAGCACCGTGTAGCCATCGGCCGCCGAGCGCGCCACCTGCTGGGCCGCGATCATGCCGCTGGCGCCGCCCTTGTTCTCGACCACCACGGCCTGCTTGGTCGCCGTGGTCACGGCCTGGCCCAGCGCCCGTGCCAGCTGGTCGGTGGCGCTGCCGGCCGCAAACGGCACGACGAAGGTGATGGGCTTGGACGGATAGTCCTGCGCCAGTGCCGGTGCTGCGGCGGCTGCCAGCGCGCAGGCGGCCAGCACGAGCGCATGGCGGCGGGGAAGGTTCTGCGAAAGGTTCATGTCTGTCTCCTTTGTTGTGATGAATGTGTGACGGGCGGGTCCTGCCGGCTACTCCGGCGCCAGGTGGGGCAGCAGCGAAGCCGGTATGTGGACCTGCATCTGCAGCAGCCAGTACGACAGCGCCTTGCCGTGGCTGTCGAGGTTGAGCGCGTCGTTGACGCCGCCGTCCAGCACCGCGTCCAGCACCCAGTTCATGGCCTGCAGGCGCTGCAGCACGAAGCGCTGCACGCGCGCAGGGCGCCGGGCGGCGAAGTGCGCGGCCACGCGCTCTTCGGTGATCTGCTCCACCAGCACGGGCCAGCAGGCGGCATTCCAGGCGATGAGGCTGATGTTGGAGCGGTTGCCCTTGTCCCCCGTGCGCCCGTGCGCCAGGCGGTACAACGGCACGGTGACGGGCATCGTGGTTGGCAGTGTGTTCATGCGGCGTGCTCCCCGGCTTCTTTCTCGACTCCTTTATTAACCTCTCCCTCGGCCCACTTCCACCCGGTGGCGATGCTCTGCTGCGCCAGCAGGCAGGACACCGTGCCCAGCCGCGCGCGCAGCGCCGTGCGCACGCCGCCGCCGCCGGCCGGCCCGCAGGTGTACAGCGCATTGACCTCGCGCGGCAGGCGCCGCGCCTGGGCCTGCGTGGGGCGCAGCCAGGCGGCGCGCAGGCGCACGTCCTGGGGGGCGGCTGCGCCGGCCGGCTGCGCGTCGCGCCAGCGGCCGGCGTCGTCGCCCAGCACGCTGGCCACGCCGATCCAGTCCAGGCGCAGGTCGCCTGCGGCCTCGCCGCCCAGGCGCTCGCGCAGCACCTCGCCGGCCAGCCGGGCGCGCTCCAGGGCGCGCGGGCCGGCATAGGAGATCTCGCCCTCGGCCAGCCAGCCCGAGGCATGGCAGACATTGACCTTGTAGTGGCCGTTGTGCGCATGGCCGCGCACGCCGCTCAGGCGCACGGCGTCAGGCCCCACCTGGTGCACCTCGGCCTCGGACAGGTCGGCCACCACGTCGGGCGTCAGGTAAGCGGCCGGGTCGTGCACCTCGTACAGCAGTTGTTCCTTGACCGTGCGTTCGCTGACCAGGCCGCCCGTGCCTTCGGGCTTGGTGATGGTGCAGTCGCCCGAGGGCTCGATGATGGCGATGGGATAGCCCAGCCGCGCCAGGCCCTGCACGTCCTTGAAGCCCGGGTCGGCAAAGTAGCCGCCCGTGACCTGGGCGCCGCATTCCAGCAGGTGGCCGGCCATGGTGGCGCGCGCCAGGCGGTCCCAGTCGTCCCAGGCCCAGCCGAAATGCGCCATGGCCGGCCCCAGGGTCAGCGAGGGGTCGGACACGCGGCCGGCCACCACGATCTCGGCGCCGGCCTGCAGGGCCTCGGCAATCGCGCGCGCGCCGATGTAGGCGTTGGCACTGACCAGCGAATCCTCGGGGAACTCTGCGCCCAGCGCGGCCCGCAGCGCCTCGCGGTACGCTGGGCCGCTGACGTCGTCGCCATGCACCACGGCGATGCGCGGCACGCGCAGGCCCAGGCGCTGCGCCAGCCGCTTGATGCAGCGCGCCGCACCTTCGGGGTTGGCGGCACCGAAGTTGCTGACGATGCGTATGCCATGCGCCAGGCAGTCGGCCAGCACGGGCTCCAGCAGGTCCTCCAGCAGGGGCTCATAGCCCGCGTCGGGCTGCTCGCGCCGCGCGAGCTGGGCCAGCGCCAGCGTGCGCTCGGCCAGGGTCTCGAAGATCAGGCAGGCGCTCTGGCCGCTGGCCGCCAGGGCGCGCACCACGGGCGCGGCGGCATCGGTGCGGTCGCCCGAGAAGCCGGCTGCGCAGCCCACCCACAGCGGGGGCTTGTCCGGGGCAAAGGAGTTTTCCAGGTGGTCCATGCAGGCCAATGTAGGCAAGGGCTGCTAATCTGTGAAATCGATTATTCGGATCAACTCATCCAAAAACCAGATGAATATCTCCTCCCGCCAGCTCGATGCCTTCATCGCCCTGGCCCAGCTCAGCAGCTTCACGCTGGCCGCGCAGCGCTGCCATCTGTCGCAGCCGGCCTTCAGCGCCCTGATCAAGGGGCTGGAAGACGGCGTGGGCGTGCGCCTGTTCGACCGCAGCACGCGCCATGTGGCGCTGACGCAGGAGGGGGCGCAGTTTCTCGATGCCGCGCAGCGCATTCGCGCCGACCTGGGCGATGCCGTGCACGGCCTGCGCGAGGCGGCGGCGCTGCAGCGCGGGCGCGTGTCCATCGCCCTGCTGCCTTCGCTGGCGGCGGCCTGGCTGCCGCCCGTGCTGGCACTGTTCCATGCGCGCCATCCGGGCATACAGCTGCAGGTGTCGGATCTGCTGTCCGAATCGTGCATCGCCCAGGTGGCCTCGGGCCAGGCCGACCTGGCGCTGGCCGCCATCCGCGCCGACACCGAGGAGCTGCAGGCCGAATGGTTCTGCGCCGACCGACTGCACCTGGTCTGCCGCGCCGACCATGCGCTGGCGGCCCTGCCCGCGCCGGCCATGGCCGACCTGCGGGACCAGCCCTTCATCCAGCTCGCCCGCCACAGCAGCGTGCGCCAGTACCTGGAATCGCAGGAGCAGGCCCCGGCCCTCAACACCTTGCTGGAAGTGGAGCACCTGGCCACCGTGATGGGCATGGTGCGCGCGGGCCTGGGCATCAGCGTGGTGCCGGCCCTGGCGCTGTTCCACTTCGTGCAGCCTGGCCTGGTGACGCGCCCGCTGGCCGATGCCGACCGCCGGCGCGACCTGTACCTGGTGCGCAGGCGCCAGCGCAGCCTGTCGCCTGCCGCCCAGGCCTTCCACGCGCTGGCGCTGGAGCATCGGCCCGGTGCGGGCGAGACCACCTGATACGGGGCAGCACGAACCTCGCAGCACAATAGCCCGATCGCCAAACGCATCCGAAAGCCGCCACCGTGGGTGAATTCGACCTGATCCGCCGCTTCTTCCAGCGCCCCGTGCGCCGCGCCGCCCTGGGCGTGGGCGATGACTGCGCCCTGCTCGCCCCGGCGCCGGGCATGCAGCTGGCCGTCTCCAGCGACATGCTGGTCGAGGGCCGGCATTTCTTCGCCGACGTGGACCCGCGCCTGCTGGGCCACAAATCCCTGGCCGTGAACCTGTCCGACCTGGCGGCCTGCGGCGCGCGCCCGCTGGCCTTCACCCTGGCCCTGTCCCTGCCGCGCGCCGATGCAGCCTGGACCGAGGCGTTTGCGGCCGGCCTGCTGGCCCTGGCCGACGCCCACGGCTGCGAGCTGGTCGGCGGCGACACCACCCAGGGGCCCTTGAACATCTGCATCACCGTCTTCGGCGAAGTGCCGCCCGGCCAGGCCCTGCTGCGCAGCGGCGCGCGCGCGGGCGACGACATCTGGGTCAGTGGCAGCCTGGGCGATGCCCGCCTGGCGCTGGAAGCCCTGCTGGGCCACACCACCTTGCCACCCGGCACGCTGGCCGCCGCGCGCCAGCGCCTGGAAGCGCCCACGCCGCGCGTGGCCCTGGGCCAGGCGCTGCTCGGCATTGCCAGCAGCGCGCTGGATGTGAGCGACGGCCTGCTGGGCGACCTGAGCCACATCCTCGAGCAGTCCCGCGTGGGCGCCAGCCTGGACACGCGCCTGATCACGCCGCTGCTCGATGCCGGCCAACAGGCGCCCCTGGCCATCGACCTGCTGCACCAGTGCACCCTGTCCGGCGGCGACGACTACGAGCTGTGCTTCACGGCCCCGGCCGACCGGCGCGATGCCGTGCAGGCCGCAGGCCGCGACACCGCCACGCGCGTCACGCGCATCGGCTGCATCGAGGCCCCGCCCGGCCTGCGGCTGATCGGCCCGGACGGAGCGGCCATGGCGCCCCGGTGGACCTCATTCGACCACTTCGCTGCGGCCTGACGCCGCGCCAAACCACTTTCATCCGAGAAGGACTGCCCATGGTTCAACGCTCCGCCCTGCCCGCCCTCTCTGCCCTGGCCGCCGCCTGCTTCCTGCTGGCAGGCACCCCGGTCCAGGCCCAGGCACAAGCCCAGGAAGCCACCATCGCCCGCGCCCCCATAGCGCGCGTCACCCTGTATGCGGGCGTGGCCTCGGTGGAGCGCACGGCGCGCATCACGGCCGCCACGCGCCAGCTGGTGTTCGAGTGCCTGCCCGGCTCCATCGACCCGCAGAGCCTGCAGGTCAGCGCCGATGCCGGCGTGCGCCTGGGCGACTACAAGCTGCAGTCGCAGCCGCGCGAACTGGCCTCCAAGGCCTGCGCCAGCCCGCTGGAGCAGCAGATCCGCACGCTGGAAGACCAACTGGCCGCGCTGGAGGCCGACGAGTCCGCCGCCAAGCTCGTGGGCGACTACCTGCAGGGCCTGGCCAAGCCCGGCGATGACGCCAAAGCCCCCGCCCTGCCCGCCGCCAGCCAGCTGGGCGCCGCCACCGAGGCGCTGCGCAGCACCAGCCGTGGCAACACGCTGCGCGCCCACCAGATCCTGCGGCAAAAGCAGGCGCTGCAGGAGCAGCTCAGGCCGCTGCAGCTCGAACGCGACCGCACGGGCGCAGGCAACGCCCAGGTGATGAAGGTCACCGTGCAACTGGCCAGCCCGGCCGATGCCAATGTGCAGCTCACCTACCAGGTGCGCGGCCCGAGCTGGCAGCCCACCTACCGCGCCCAGCTGGACCCGGCCAAGGGCACGGTGGCCATCGAACGCCTGGCCCTGGTGGCCCAGAACAGCGGCGAGGACTGGAGCCAGGTGCAACTGCTGCTGTCCACCGGCCAGCCTTCGCGCAGCACGCAGGCACGCCTGCCCAATCCCTGGACGCTGGATGTGGAACGGCCCCGCCCCGTGGCCGCCATGGCCCCTGCGGCAGCGCCGGCCCCGGCGGCCCCTGCAATGATGCTGGAGCGCGCCCGCAAGCCCGGGGCGGCCAGCGAGGCGGCCGAACTGCCGGTGCTCGATGTCGCCAGCCTCAACACCGCCTACGCCACGCAGTTCTCCGTGCCCTACCGCATCAGCGTGCCCTCCAGCAGCGAGCGCGTGACCCTGGCCCTGGGCTCGCAGAACCTGCCGGCCACCCTGCTCACGCGCACGGCGCCCGCCGTGGAAGAGGCCGCCTACCTGGTGGCCCAGCTGGCCGTGCCGGCCGGTGTGTGGCCCGCAGGCCCCGTGGCCCTGTTCCGCGACGGCGCCTTCGCCGGCCAGGGCCGGCTGGACTTCGGCAACGCCGCCGCGCTGGCCCAGGGCCTGTCCTTCGGCCGCGATGACAAGGTGGTGGTGCGCAACCTGCCCGTGGACTCGGCCACGGGCAGCGGCGGCCTGCTCAGCAGCAGCACCGAACGCCAGGTCACGCGGCGCTTCCAGGTGGACAACCGCCATGACCGCGCCATCGAGCTGCAGGTGGTGGACGCCGCACCCATCTCGCGCAATGACCAGATCCGCGTGCAGTCCCAATACAACCCGCAGCCGGCCACCACGCGCTGGAACGACCGCAACGGCATGATCGCCTGGCAGCAGCCGCTGGCCGCTGGCGCCAGCGCCAGCTTCGAGGCCCGCCACCAGATCCGCCATCCGCAGGATCTGGCGGTGGAAGAGCGTCAGTGAAGCACCAGGGCCGCGCTTATGATCTGGCCCCATGAGTGACGCGCCGCTGCGGCCGGAGGTTTCCGGCGATCCTGCTACCCCCACCTTTGCCTCTGCGGCGCGCCCACCGGAAGGCCCGCCGCAGGGCGGCATGGCTCGCCCCACGCTGGAATTCATGATGTCCCACCCGGCCCACTTCATCGCCATGGGGCTGGGCTCGGGGCTGGGGCGCATCGCGCCCGGCACCGTGGGTACGCTGTGGGCCTGGCTGTCCTTCCTGCTGCTGCAGCACTGGTTCACGCCCCAGCAGATCGGCCTGCTGATCGCGGGCAGCATTCCCCTGGGCTGGTGGGCCTGCACGGTCACGGCGCGCCACATGCGCGTGGCCGACCCGGGCAACCTGGTCTGGGACGAGATCGTGGCCTTCTGGCTGGTGCTGTGGCTGGTCATGCCCACGGGCTTCTGGGGCCAGCTCATCGCCTTCGCGCTGTTCCGCTTCTTCGACGCCGCCAAGCCCCAGCCCGTCAAATGGGCCGACCGGTGCTTCAAGGGCTTCGGCTGGCGCGGCGGCTGGGGAATCATGTTCGATGACCTGGTGGCCGCCTTCTGCACGCTGCTGGTCATCGCCCTGTGGCGCCATTTCATCGGCTGAAGGAACTGGCATGAGCGCATCCAACGAACTCGTCGAAACCCTGGCAGGCCTGCTGCTGCAGCGCGGCTGGATGCTGGCCACGGCCGAGAGCTGCACGGGCGGCATGATCGCCGCGGCCTGCACGGACCGCGCCGGCTCCAGCGAATGGTTCGAGCGCGGCCTTGTCAGCTACTCCAACGCGGCCAAGCACGACCTGCTGGGCGTGCCCGAGGCGCTGATCGCCGAGCACGGCGCCGTGAGCGAGCCCGTGGCGCGCGCCATGGCCGAAGGCGCCATCGCCTACTCACGCGCGCAGTGCAGCGTGGCCGTGACAGGCGTGGCCGGGCCGGGGGGCGGCAGCGCCGCCAAGCCCGTGGGCACGGTCTGGTTCGGCTGGAGCGTGTACGGCACCACGCACAGCGAATGCCTGCGCTTTGACGGCGACCGCACCGCCGTGCGCCAGGCCACCGTGGCACACGCCTTGCAGCGCCTCAATGCGCTGATCAGCGCAAGGCTTTTATGAGCCGGTGCGCGATCTCCTGCAGCGGTGCAGGCAGGGCACGGTAGCTTTCCAGCAGGCGCTGCTCGTCCACGGGCAGCGGCGCGTTGTCGTCTTCCAGGCCGGCCGTCAGCTCCAGCGCCGTGGTCTGCAGCGCCAGGGCCACGCGGGCCAGGGTGTCGTTCTTGAGGGTGCGGATGGCCCCCGATTCGATCTGCGACACGGCCGAGGCCGTGATGCCTGCGGCCTCGGCCAGCCGGCCCTGGGTCATGCCCAGTTCGGCGCGGCGGGCGCGTATGCGTTCACCGATATGTCTCATGGCCCGTGCATCCAAAGCCTGTGGCGCGGGCGCTCAGGCGCCGTGGCACTTCTTGAACTTCTTGCCGCTGCCGCAGGGGCAGGGGTCGTTGCGGCCCGGCTGCTCGCCCTTGACGATGGTTTCCTGGCGCGGGCCCATGCTCTTCCAGATCTGGCGCAGGTCGTACAGCGCCCAGATGGCCTCGCCGAACTGCTCCACGCGCTCCTGGCTGGTGCTGGCGGGGCCGTCCTCGTCGTACATGCAGACTTCGGGCTTGCCGGTGTCGTCCTCGGTCAGGGCCACGACGGCGTTGAGCGCCTCGTTGAGCCAGCCGGCGGCTTCCTTGTCGCGCGGGGCGGCCCATTCCTCGGCCCAGTTCTCGACCACGAACATGAAGCCCAGCGCCCAGATCTGGCCGAACGAGGGAATCTCGCCGTCATCGGGACGCTCTTCCTCGGGCAGCGACAGGATGGCGCCGCGCATGTCCATGGCCTCGGGCTGGAAGGTGCGGTCGTCTTCCAGCGTCTTGACATCGGCGTCCAGCTGGGTGCGGATCTCGTCCATGCGCAGGCCCACCAGCTCCAGAAAGCGCGCCTGCTGCGCCGCGTCCTTGAACACTTCCATCAGCGGCAGCGGCTGGCCCTCGGCCGCCTCCAGCGTGCCGCCGTCGCCCAGCAGCATGGGCAGCCACTCGGCGGCCGGCACCTCGCGGCGCGTGCAGATCAGCGCCGTCAGGAAACCGTCGCAGAACTCCCACTGCGGAATCTCGTCGCCGCGCGTGCGCAGCTCGTCGAGCAGATCGTCGAGTTCCTCCAGCGCCTCGGGCGTCAGGGCAGGCTCGTCGGGCAGGGCGGTGGCTTCGTGGGCGTCGTTGGACATGGCGGAAATCTCTAGGGAAAACAGGGGGAAGGAGCCGGCCACGGCCAGCCCCTCGAATGAATGGCCCGCAGTGTAGCCGCGCCGCCATGCCCGTGGCGCCCGGTCGGAACTGGCGCCCACGGGGCCCTATCGCCCCACATGGCCCACCCGCTACCCGGCTCCCTGCCAGGCCGGGAGCATGGAAAGCCCCACCCATTCCCCGACCCGGCTCATCGTCAAATTCTGCAAAGCGCCGCTGGCGCCGCCAAAGACTGCCACCAGTGCCCATGTCTGCTCGTCGAAACCGCGGATCGTGCAGCAGGCCATCTGGGGCAGGCACAGCGCCTCGGCCGGGTCTTGGGCCAGCATGCTGACGAATTCCTGCGCGGTCACGGTCTCCGGATCCAGGCCCATGGGCCAAGTCCCCTTCCAGCGCTGCGCATCCAGGGTCACGCTGTGCACGCCCCAAGTCGGAGCGCCTGGCATGTCGCCCCAGGCCAGGCGTTGAAGGACCAGGCCCAGCCCCCTCTCCGCCCATGTCACCGGGTAAGGTGGGGCGTGATCGATCTTCAGCAGCTGCGCATCGCTCAATCCCGCCTGGCGCAGGGCCAGGCGCAGGTAGTCCTGCCGGCTATGCCGTCCCAGCGTGCGCAACACGGCATCCATCAACGGGGCGATGGGCTGTGGCTTCATGGTGCTTTCCATTCAAAACCCGTCAAACCGACTCATATAGGCATCGCATGCCAGTTGCCACGCATGTTCATCATTCGAGCCCGAAGGCGGTGGGCCGATGAAGTTGTTGAGCCGGGATCTGGCGCGCAAAGGCTTGAGCAGGCGCGCCGCCTCGCCAAAGGCGGGCAGCGTCAGTCCTTGATCCATATCCCCCAGACCAGGAAAGTCTCCCGCACGGATTCCCAGGCAGTTGCCCACATCCCCGGCCGAAAGATACTGGCTGGCCTCCACCTGCTTTCGCACGGCCTCTCGCCCGCCCAGTTTTGTCAGCAATGCATCGCTGACAAAACTCAGCCAGTTGATGCTGTACATGGCGTTGTTGAAGTCATGGCTCATCAACGCAAGACTTCCCAGGGCATTCAAGCCCGGGAACCGCTGAAGATAGGGATACAACACTTGTTGTCCTTTGCCGTCGGGATCGATATTTCGCTCTTCCACTGCAGGCATGACACCCCATCCGGCAATAGCCCAGAAGGGTTGCATCAACTCCACCATCTGGGTGGTGAGGCGACCCACATTGTGCTCAGGCGGCTGGTCAAGAATCCACCATGCTGGAAATGCCATGCGAATGAAAGACATGGAAGGTCCTATGCCAGGTGTTGTATGGCGATCATGCAGCCAGATGCCTTCATTGTTTTTTATCCGGCAATAAAGTCGAAATTCTTGTGCATTTTCCACCCAATCATCTGGAGGTTTTGGACTTCCCGAAGCCAGATCAAACATCATTGCAAAGCCCTTCGGATTATTGAGCGTACTCGGCTTGTGCTTTTCCATTCTCGCACTCCCTTTCTCGCTGGCCATAGCAACAGGAGCCATCCCCCACCATATTGCAAGCTTCTCAGCACCAACGGTTTCAATGAATAGATCTATCACCTTCCAAGCGCGCTCGCGTACAGCCAATGAATCCCCTTCATGGAATACCATCTCGATGGTCCAGCCAGCTCTTGCGCAAATATTGCCAAAATTATTCCGCAATACCAGTGCCTTGAGAATATCCAATGTCGCCGCCATGGCAGCATCCGCTTCCCGATTGCCTGAGGGCCAATTGAAATCATGTTCCGCAGCCATCGTCATCTCCCTATACCTTCAGAATCCCATAAATCAGAACAGATCAAACCGGCTCATATAGGCATCGCATGCCAGTAGCCACGCATGTTCATCATTCGAGCCAGAAGGCGGTGGGCCGATGAAGTTATTGAGCCGAGATTTGGCACGGACAGGCTTGAGCAGGCGTGCCGCCTCGCCAAAAGCGGGCAGCGTCAGTCCTTGATCCATATCCCCCAGACCAGGAAAGTCTCCTGCACGGATTCCCAGGCAGTTGCCTACATCACCGGCCGAAAGATACTGGCTGGCCTCGATCTGCTTGCGCACCGCTTCCCGCCCGCCCAGTTTTTCCAGCAAGGCATCGCTGACAAAACTGAGCCAATTGATGCTGTACATGGCGTTGTTGAAGTCATGGCTCATCAACGCAAGGCTGCCCAGGGCATTCAAGCCTGGAAAACGCTGCAAGTAGGGATACAGTATTTGCTGCCCTTTCCCGTCGGGTCCAATATTGCGTTCTTCCACTGCGGGCATAACGCCCCAGCCTGCAATGGCCCAATAGGGCTGCATCAACTCCACCATCTGGGTGGTGAGCCGGCCCACATTGTGCTCTGGCGGTTGACCCATAATCCACCATGCGGGAAATGCCATGCGAATGAAAGACATGGCAGGGCCTCTCCCCGGGGTTCTATATCTTTCACGATACCAAATACCTTCATCATTCTCCACACGACAGCAAAGGCGAAAGTCTTGTGCATTTTCCACCCAATCATCTGGAGGTTTTGGTTTGCCCGAGGCCAGATCAAACATCATTGCAAAGCCCTTCGGATTATTGAGCGTACTCGGTTTGTGTTTTTCCATCCTCTCCCGCCCTTTCTCGCTGGCCATAGCAACAGGAGCCAGCCCCCACCATATTGCAAGCTTTTCAGAACCAACGACTTCAATGAATAGATCTATCACCTTCCAAGCTCGCTCGCGCACAGCCAATGAATCCCCATCATGAAACACCATTTCAATGGTCCAGCCTGCTCGCGCACAAATACGCCCAAATTGGTTCTTCAATACCAGCGCCTTGAGAATATCCATAGTCGCCACAGTGGCCTTCTGTAGCTCTCTGGTACTCAAAGGTTTGTTGAAGTCTTTCGCCATATCCATCCCCCATATTTCGCTGTACCTAAACCATCGCTTCAAAAGGACAATCCAAGGACTCTTGCGAGTGCACTCCCTACCGTACCGACACCTCTGAGTACCCGACCCAGCGCAGACGCACCGGCGGCAGCCCCGACAGCCGCCGCCGTATCCTTATTCACCCGTTCGGACAAAGAGATGACCTTTTCCCTGTTGGCCTGCCATTGCGCTGCCTGGTTCAACACACTTTCATTTGCGTTTTCGCCATCACTGTCGCAAGCACAGCTTCCAGCGTCCAAGGCATCCTTTTGAAACTTGTCTTCAAAAATATATGTGTAGGCCTGAAGCTGACTTCTGCCGTCTGGCCCAAGGTCTGAAGAAAATTTATCCCCCGGAAACTTCATCTCATAGACCCGCCGCACGTTGTCCAGCACAGGCGGCAGGCGCGGGTTCTTCACCACGACCACATCGGGAATGCGCGAGCCCGCAGGCCGGCTGCGCGTGGGGCGCACGGGCTCGTTGCGCGACATGACGGGGGCCTTGTTCAGGTACGGCACTTCCTGCTTGTAGTAGCCCCGGTAGCCTTCAAACCCGTCGGCCTGCATGACCACGCCGGCCACGCAGCGCTGGCCCATGCCGCCGGTCATGCAGCAGCAAAACAGCTCGCACAGCGCCCTGCGGTCCAGTTCATTGTCGAAGTCCCGGGTGCCGCATACCTTGTTGAAGCCCACAAGGACGATGGCCTTGCACAGGTCCCTGGACCGCTTCAGGCGATTGAGGGCGATGAAGGCGGGGACCAGTTGCTCGCAGCTCATGCACCCGGGCCCCCCAGAGGCGAGGAGGACTCGCCTGCCGACGTACGCCGCCGCACCACGTCCCAGATGCCCATCGGCAGTTCAAGCATCATCAACTGGATGCGTCCGTCAGGCGGCAGGTCGGTGCGCGAGAGAAACTTGCGCACAGCGGGAAACTCGTCGAAGCGCTCGCCAAACTGGTGGCGCAAGGCCAGGAAGCCGATGACATCGTCCGGCGTCGACAGGCCCCAGCCCACCGCACGGTCAAGGCCTCGCCGAGTATGGGCCAGCAGCCTGTCATGCGGCCAATCCTGCTCGCTGAGATGGCAGGTCTGCCGCACGATGGCGGCAATCCCTCCCTCGCTGGGCACCAGGTTGCGGCGCAGCGTGCGCTGCATTTCCAGGGTTGAAATTTCCATCATGGCGAAGACACCTCCCATTGCCTGTTGTCCAGGCGCGCCAGGCCTGTGACGTGGTCCATAAACTTGCGCTGCGCCATGCCGACCCAGATCCCCTCGGGATGCGGTGCCAGGCAGGCGAGGATGCTGTGGCCGCGGAACCAGTCCCCCAGATGCGCCGGGTCGAACTGCGCCAGCAGGCGAGGCAGCACGCGCGGGTCGTAAAAACGCAGCCACAGCCGCTGGCCGCCGTCCCCCCTGGCCTGCAGAAACCGCTTGAGATGGCGCTTGAGCGCAGGGGCCGGCAGCCGGCTGATCAGGAAAATGCCCCAGTGCGCCTGCCAACCTTCATGCGGCCAGCGCTGGAACAGCGGACTGCCTGCATGCACCCGCATGAGATAGGGCGCGTAGCGGGCATAGCGGGCCGCGGGCATTCCGTCATACAGACAGGTGATGCACGACTGCGGCGGCTCGGCCAGGATGGCGTCATGCAGGTGTTCATCCGCCGCCGCATCCACGATGGCGTAGAGCAGGCCGTCATAGGTGGCCGCCACCTTTTCGAGCACGGCCTGGCGCGCCATCTGGAGATCGTCCGGCGTGCCGGGGCCTGGGGGGATCAAGGTGGACATGGCGATTCAGTCCTCCATGGCCGACACGAAGGCGGCCCCCGATTGCGCGGCTTCGGCCAGGCACCGGCCCGCATTCGCACCGATCCAGACGGTGGTGCAGCCCGAGACGACCACGCCGCCGTGCAAGGTCCTGTCCCCCATGCGGGCCGCGGGCCTGCCACCGATCAGTACCGTGGCTTCGCCTTCGGCCAGGGCATCGGGCGGTGAACGGGGGCACAGCGCCTTGTCCGTGACCCTGGCCGCCGGCATGCCACCGATGAGCACATTGGCCTGGCCGGAGAGAATGGCCCCGCCCCCGTGGGCGGGGCAGGCATGCATGTCGCCCACTCTTGCTGCAGGTTGTCCCATGCGAGTGCCCCGGGTTCAGCAGTTGATCTTCACCAGCGGCGACTTGATCTCGACCATGGCCGGAGAGATCTCGATGGAGCTCGCCCCCGATTGCAGCCGGATGCTTTGGGTGCCGGTGACGATGACCTGTTGCCCATCGACCGTCAGCGTGGTGCCCGCCGCCAGGGCCAGCTGTCCGCCCGCATCGACCAGGCTGTTGGCGCCCACCCGCAGCGCGTGGTCGTTGCCGACGTTGACCGACTGGTCCTGCCCTACCTCGGTGCTGTCATTGTTCTGGATGGTGCTGCTGCGGTTGTGGCCCACGACGAGGCCTTCATCGTTGCCAACCTGCGCGCTGCGATTGCGCCCCACGGTCCGGCTCCAGTCCATCCCCACGCTGTCGCTTCGCAGGACACCCACGTTGCTCATCAGCACCGCGCCCACGTTGAGGTTGTAGGCGCACCCCACGGTGACCATCTTGAACAGGCCCGTGCCCTGCGTGTAGCCGATGCCCACGGTTTCGGATTTCATGCGCCCCGTGGCCAGGGTCCAGTTGCGGCCGATGCTGTCGCGCCCATTGGCATCCACGGTTTTCGTGCGGTTCTTGCAGATGCGGATGCTTTCATCCAGGTCCACCGTGCGCGTGCGGTTCTGGTGGACGGTGAGGGTCTCGTCCAGGTCCACCACCTCCGTGCGCCAGCCGTGCACGTCGATCTTCTCGTTGCGGCCCACGGTCTCCGTGCGGTCCCGGTGGATGACGTTGGTCTCGTCCCGGTCCACGGTCTTGCGCCGGTCGTTGCCCACCCATTTGTCCTCGTCGTTCTCGACTTCGGTGAGCTGGTCCTTTTGCGCATGCAGCCACAGCTGTTCTTGCCCGGCCTTGTCCTCGAAGCGGATGGCATTGGCGTCGCCCGGGCCGTTCTTCATGCCCGCGCCCGGTGCGCCGCCCTTGCTCGACCGCGTCTTGATGCCCGATTGCGTGGCATTGGCAGGCAGCGCCCAGGGCGGCATGTTGGCCGCGTTGTAGACGCAGCCCGTGACGATGGGGTAGTCGGGGTCGCCATTGAGGAAGTCCACGATGACTTCCATGCCGATGCGCGGGATGGAGATAACGCCAAAGCCTGTGCCCGCCCATTGGGTGGCAACACGTATCCAGCAGCCGGAGTTCTGGTCCTTCTTGCCCAGGCGGTCCCAGTGGAACTGCACCTTGATGCGGCCGTATTCGTCGGTCCATATCTCCTGCCCAGCAGGGCCCACGACGACGGCGGTCTGCGGGCCGGTGGTACGCGGCTTGGGCGTGGTGCGTGCAGGGGTGTAGGCAAGACTCGTGGGCTGGGCCTGCAACTCGTAGCGCTGGAAGGAGCCTTCTTCCTTGGCGCCGTCCCGGGCACTCGGTGCGGATGGGGCGCCACGTACGCTGGTGATCGCGCTGACGCGAGGGTTTTCTTTCAGGTGGTAGCTCAGGCCGGTGATCAGGTACTGCTGGTTCTGGTCGCCGCGCGGGTAGTTGCAGAGGCTGAAGGTGTAGCCCGTGGCCAGCGCCCGGTGACAGGACTGGCCCCGCACCCGGCTTTGGCCCGTGAGGCTTTCCTTCAGGCGCACGCGGATGTAGGCCTCTCCATCGCCGTACTCCGTGTAGCCGCCCGGCCATTCGTAGGTTTCATGGCCGTCGTGCGCATGGCCTGGTGGGTCGCGCCGCAGGTGGGTGAGGTCGGCCCGGGGCTTCTTGAAGTCGTAGTCGTCGCTGTAATGGCGGCCCGATTTGATTTCCTGCTCCAGCTGCCAGGCGTGGATGTTTTCCTGGTCGCCTGCAGCGGCTTTTTCGGGGGGATAGAAGGGAATGGATTCGCCGCCTGGCAATGCGCTGTGAGAGGCAATGATGTCGTCGCACAGCACCAGGGTGTGTTCTCCCATGGCATGCGCGAAGTGGTAGTAGATGCCTTCGTGCTCCATCAATCGCGAGACAAAGTCGCAATCGCTTTCGTTGTATTGAACGCAATAGTCCCAGCTGCGATAGGCGCGCGTGAGTTTCTTTTGCAGGGGATGGCCATAGACGCCCAATACCTGCTCGATGATGTCGGGCACGGTCTGGTTCTGGAAGATGCGAAAGTCGCTCTTGCGCGTGGCCAGCCACAGCCAGGGGCTCAGGCGCGCCTTGTAGGCGTAGTGGCGGTGGTCCTGGCCCTGCATGCCAAAGCGGGTGACGATGCCGTCGATGAAACGCCTGCCACCGCCCTGGGTTTCTATTTCTATGGTGGCGTTTTTGCCCAATAGGGCCTTGGGATCGATGCTTTCGCTTTCGCTGAGCATTTCCACATCGAGGCTGAAGAGCTGGCTGATGTTTTCCTGGCCGCGCAATTCACGGAAATGCAGCTGCTCGCCCAATGGCGTGTGTATGGTGACTCGGCGTGTCATTGGTGCTCGCGCCCTGCGGGGGCGCCCTCCCGGTCTTTCGATACGGAAAGATCATGGAAGAATGAGCCGCCCCATGGAAATTCCAGTTTCTGCCGAAAAATAGGATTGCCAAGGGGAAGTTGCCGGCTCTCCCACCCGGAACGGGCTTGGGAAAAGCCTAGGACAAGCGGCCGGAGCAAGGGCCTTCATGATGTGCTGCCGCCACACATCGCCCCGGCTGGCCGCCCCCGGATCAGGGCGCCGCACGCCCGCGCAGCCGCTCAGGGGTTCACAGTGTCCTGGCGATGATCTCCTTCATGATCTCGTCGCTCCCCCCGTAGATCCGCCCTATGCGCGCATCGGTCCAGGCGCGGCCGATCTGGTATTCGGTCATGTAGCCGTAGCCGCCATGCAGTTGCAGGAATTCGTCGAGCAGGCGGTTTTGCAGCGCCGTGGCATTGAGCTTGACCATGGCCGCCCGGTCGGGGGCGAGAGCGCGGCGCAGGTGCAGGGCGATGCAGTCGTCCACGAAGACGCGCAGCATGGTGGCCTGGGCCTTGGCCTCGGCCAGCTTGAAGCGCGTGTTCTGGAAGTCGAACACCGGCTGGCCGAAGGCCTTGCGCTCGCGCGTGTAGGCAATGGTCTTGTGCAGGAAGGCCTCGATGGAGGCGGCGGCGCGCACGGCCACCACAAGGCGCTCCTGGGCCAGTTCGTGCATGAGGTACTTGAAGCCCGCGTTCTCCTCGCCCAGCAGGTGGTCGGCCGGCACGCGCACGTTGTCGAAGAACAGCTCCGAGGTGTCCTGCGCCATGAGGCCGATCTTCTCGAGCTTGCGGCCCTTGGTGAAGCCGGGCATGCCGTCCTCGACCACGATCAGGGACACGCCCTTGGCACCCATCTCGGGCGCGGTCTTGGCGACGACGATGACCAGCTCCGAATTGATGCCGTTGGTGATGAAGGTCTTCTGGCCATTGAGCACGTAGTGGTCGCCCTCGCGCCGCGCCGTGGTGCGCACGGACTTGAGGTCGCTGCCCGCGCCGGGCTCGGTCATGGCGATGGCGCCGATCAGCTCGCCTGCGGCCATGCGCGGCAGCCAGCGGTCCTTCTGCGCCTTGCTGCCATAGGCATGGATGTAGGGCGCGACGATGTCCGAATGCAGCGGAAAGCCCAGCCCGCTGGCGCCCGTGCGCGCGATCTCCTCCAGCAGCACGGCCGCATGGCCGAAGTCGCCGCCGCCGCCGTAGGGCTCGGGCAGCATGGGGTTGAGCAGGCCTTCGCGCCCGGCCTTGCGCCAGACCTCCTTGGGCACGATGCCCTGGCGCTCCCATTCGGCATGGTGGGGCACGATCTCGCGCTCGAAGAAGCGGCGGGCCTGCTCGCGGAACTGTTCATGGTCTTCGCGGTAGACGGAGCGCTCGGTCAGGTCTTGCATGGGTCGGTATCCGGTGGTTGTCGGTGAGGAAAGACGGTGAAGGGCCGTTCAGGCGCTGCGCAGGTTGAAGCCCGCGTGGGGCTGCTCGCGCAGCCTGTCCTTGAGCACGCGGCGCAGCAGCTTGCCCGTGGGCAGGCGCGGCAGCTCGTCCACGAACTGCAGGCGCTGCGGGCGCTTGAGGCGCGACAGCGTGGCGCCGGCCTCGGCGACGATGGCGCGCGCCATCTCGGCGCTGGCCGCATGGCCCTGGCGCAGCACGACCACGGCCATGGGCTGCTCGCCGAAGTCGGGCTCGGGCACGCCGACCACCGCCACCTCCTGCACGGCCGGGTGCGTGGCCAGCGCGTTCTCTATCTCCTGCGGATAGAGGTTGACGCCGCCCGACAGGATGAGGTCGGCCCGCCGGTCGCTGAGGAACAGGTAACCCTCTTCATCCACATGGCCCAGGTCGCCATAGGTCGCCCAGCCACGCTCGTCGATGGCCTCGCGGGTCTTGGCGGGGTCGTTGAGGTAGGCGAAGGGCGCCACGTCCGAGAAGAACACGCGGCCGATCTGGCCCGCAGGCAGCTCCTGCCCGTCGTCGCCCACGATGCGCAGCCGACCATAGCTGGCGCGGCCCACGGAGCCTGGACGCCGGCGCCATTCGGCGGAGTTGATCAGGGTGATGCCGCAGCCTTCGGAGCCTGCGTAGTACTCCAGCAGGATGTCGCCCCACCAGTCCAGCAGCGCCTGCTTGACGGCCACCGGGCAGGGCGCGGCCGCATGGATGGCGCAGCGGTGGCTGGACAGGTCATAGCCGTGCCGCACCTCCTCGGGCAGCTGCAGCAGGCGGCCCAGCATGGTCGGCACCCACTGGCTGTGGGTGATGCGGTAGCGCTCGATCATCGCCAGCGCCTGCTGTGCGTCGAAGCGCGCCGTGATCACCACCGCGCCGCCGCCGTCCAGCGTGCGCAGGCAGTAGCGCAGCGGCGCTGCGTGGTACAGCGGCGCGGGCGAGAGGTAGACCGCGTCGGCATCAAAGCCCATGTTGCGCTGCCAGGCCAGGAATTCGGGATCGGCCTGCGTGCGGTAGAGCGCCGCCGGCAGCGCCTTCTTGATGCCCTTGGGCCGGCCCGTGGTGCCCGAGGAGTACAGCAGGTCGCGCCCCAGCGGGCGGCCTGACAGATCGATGGGCGCGGGCGCCTGCGCACGCCAGGCGGCCAGGGCATCGGCCAGCGACGGCAGGCCCGTGGATGCGCAGTCTCCGTCCACCGAATGCACGGTGGCGGCCAGCGCGGCCGGCAGCTGCGCCGCCGTGGCGGCCGAGGCAAAGACATGGCGCGCCCCGCTGTCGCCCAGGATGTAGGCCACCTCGGGGGCCGTCAGGTGGGTGCTGATGACCACCGCGTACAGGCCCGCCAGGCGCGCGGCCAGCACCAGCTCCAGGATCTCCACGCGGTTTTCCATCAGCACGGCCACCGTGTCGCCGGCCGCAATGCCCTGCCCGGCCATCCACTGCGCCACCTCGCGCGAGCGCTGCGCCAGCGCGCCCGCCGTGTGCTGCTGGCCGCTGTCGCCCATGGTCAGCGCAACGCGGTCGGGCCGGGCATCGGCCCAGCTGTGAAAGTCATGCACGCCTGTCTCCTTTGCTTTTTTGAATCCGCCGTCTCGAATTCATCGGGTTTTCAGCAAGTATTTTTGTTTACGCTCGGTTTTTCATCCGGGAAAACGCTTTGTTCAATGCAAATTTCGAGACTTATCATTCATTTCGTGAACCTCCAGTCTCATTAAATCAGCATGAACACTCCCGTCATCGTCGATGCCATCCGCAGTCCCATGGCCCGGGCCAAGCCCGATGGCGCCCTGGCCCAACTCCACCCCGTCGATCTGCTCAGCCAGGTGCTGGAGCAGCTCGTGCAGCGCAACCGCATCGACCCCGGCGCGGTGGACGATGTGATCACCGGCTGCGTGAGCCAGGCCGGCGAGCAGGCCGGCACGCCGGGCCGCCTGGCCTGGCTGGCCGCAGGCCTGCCGGCCCATGTGCCGTCCACCACCATCGACCGCAAGTGCGGCTCCAGCCAGCAGGCCGTGCACTTTGCCGTGCAGGCCATCATGTCGGGCACGCAGGACATGGTGATCGCCTGCGGCGTGGAGTCCATGAGCCGCGTGCCCATGGGCAGCTCGCGCATGGGGCAGAACACCACGGGCGCGCGCTTCGATGCGCGCTTTGCGCCGGGGCTGGTGGGCCAGGGCGTGTCGGCCGACCTCGTGGCCGCGCGCTGGGGCCTGGGCCGCGAGGAACTGGATGCCTATGCCACGCGATCGCACCAGCGCGCCCATGCGGCCCAGTCGGCCGGGCACTTCGAGCGCGAGATCGTGGGCATCACCACGCCTGCCGGCCTCGTCACGGCCGACGAGACCATCCGCCCGGGCACCACGGCGCAGAAGCTGGGCGCGCTCAAGGCCGTGTTCCAGAACGACGAGCTGTCGGCGCGCTTTCCGCAGATCCGCTGGCACACCACGGCGGGCAATGCCTCGCAGATGACCGACGGCGCCAGCGCCATGCTGCTGATGAGCGAAAAGCGCGCCCAGCAACTGGGCCTGCGCCCGCGTGCGCGCTTCGTGGCGCTGGACGTGGTGGGCGACGATCCGCTGTACATGCTCACGGCCCCCATTCCCGCCACGCGGCGCGTGCTGGCCAAGGCCGGCATGCGGCTGGAGCAGATGGACCACTGCGAGATCAACGAGGCCTTTGCCTCCGTGCCGCTGGCCTGGCTGAAAGAGCTGAAAGAACTGGGCGCCGACCCCGAGCGGCTGAACCCGCGCGGCGGCGCCATCGCCCTGGGCCATCCGCTGGGGGCCTCGGGCATCCGCCTGATGACCACCATGCTGCACGCGCTGGAGGACAGCGGCGCGCGCTATGGCCTGCAATCCATGTGCGAGGCCGGCGGCATGGCCAACGCCACCATCATCGAACGCCTGTGAGCCAGGCACCGGAGACACATCCATGCAACTGCAAGAGAACATGACGGCCCTGGTGACGGGCGGCGTATCGGGCCTGGGCGAGGCATCGGCCCAGGCGCTGCTGGAACGCGGCCTGAACGTGGTGGTGGTGGACCTGAACGAGGACCGCGGCGCGGCCATGGTGGACGCCGCCCGCCAGCGCCACGGCAGCCGCCTGCGCTTCGTGAAGGCCGACGTGGCCGACGCCGACCAGATGGCCGCCGCCATTGCGGCCGCCGAGGACTTCGGCGAGTTCCGCGCCCTGGTGCACTGCGCGGGCGTGGGCGGGCCGCTGCGGCTGGTGGAGAAGGACGGCAGCCCCGGCTCGCTGGACAAGTACACGGGCATCGTCCGCGTGAACCTGATCGGCACCTTCAACACGCTGCGCCTGGCCGCCGCCAGCATGGCGCGCAACGAGCCCGTGCAAGGCGAGCGCGGCGCCTGCGTGCTCACGGCCTCGGTGGCGGGCTACGAGGGGCAGATCGGCCAGATTCCCTATGCGTCGGCCAAGGCCGGCATCATCGGCATGACCATCGTCGCCGCGCGCGACCTGGCCACGCGCATGATCCGCGTGTGCACCATTGCGCCGGGCCTGTTCGACACGCCCATCCTGGCCAAGCTGCCCGACAACATCCGCCAGTCGCTGGCCGCCTCCGTGCCCAACCCCGCACGCCTGGGCCACCCGTCCGAGTACGCGCTGACCGCGCTGCACATTCTTGAAAATCCCATGCTCAATGGCGAGACGATTCGCCTGGACGGCGCCATCCGCATGAGTCCTCGCTGAGAAGCGCCCTGGCCCAGCACACGCGCGGAGAAGAAACACCATGTTCAAACGCCTCACGCTGGCGGCTGCCGCCTGGCTGTGCGCCACGGCAGCCATTGCAGCCGATGCCTGGCCCACGCGGCCCATCACCCTGGTCGTGCCGGGCGCGGCCGGAGGCTCCACCGACATTCCCGCGCGGCTGCTGGCACTCAAGCTGGGCGAGCGGCTGGGGCAGCCCGTCATCGTGGACAACAAGCCCGGCGCGGGCGGCTCCATCGGTGCCAGCCAGGTGGCACGCGCGCAGCCGGACGGCTATACGGTGCTGGTGGGCAATACGGGCTCCAACGCCATCAACTATACGGCCTACAAGAAGCTGCCCTACAGGCCCGAGGACTTCGTGGCGCTGACGGACATGATCTCGTTCTCCAACGTACTGGTTGTGCCGCAGGCATCGCCGGTGCGCTCGCTGGACGATCTGCTCAAGGCCGCGCGGCAGGCGCCGGGCAAGCTGTCGTTCTCCTCGGCCGGCGTGGGCCAGACCACGCACCTCATGGGCGAACTGCTGCGCGAGCGCACGGGCGTGGACGTGGTGCATGTGCCCTACCGCGGCTCGGCACCGGCGACGGCGGCCATCGTGTCGGGAGAGACGCAGTTCATGTTCGACAACCTCACGGCCTCGCTGGTGCATATCAAGGCGGGCAAGCTGCATCCCATCGCCGTGACGGGCGCGCAGCGCGAGCCCGAGCTGCCCAACGTGCCCACCACCACCGAGCTGGGCCTGCAGAACTTCGACAAGGTCGGCTGGATGGGTTTCTTCCTGCCCGCGCAGACGCCGCCCGCCGTGGTGCGCAAGCTCACCGACGGCCTTGTCGCCGTGCTCCGGGACCCCGAGGTGGCGCGCCGCTACCGCGAGCTCGGCGGCCGCCCGGGCGGCATGCCGCAGGCGCAGTTCACCCAGCTGGTGGACAACGACCGCAAGAGCTGGGGCGCGCTGATCACCAGCCGCCAGCTGCAACTCGACTGAACTGATTTCGACGGAGACACCATGAAGGTGCTGGACAGCGTGCGCGTGCTGGAGATTGGCGGCATCGGCCCGGGGCCGTTCTGCGCCATGCATCTGGCGGACCTGGGGGCCGATGTGGTGTCCATCGTGCGGCCCGAGGCGGAACCCGCAGCCACCTCAGCCGCCTCCGCGCTGTCGCGCGGCAAGCGCTCGGTGTTCGCCGATCTCAAGTCGCCCGAAGGGCGTGACCTGGTGCTGGCCCTGGTGCGCGATGCCGATGCGCTGATCGAAGGCATGCGGCCCGGCGCCATGGAGCGCCTGGGCCTGGGACCCGAGGCCTGCCAGGCCCTCAACCCGCGCCTGGTCTATGGCCGAATGACGGGCTGGGGCCAGGACGGCCCGCTGGCCCAGGCTGCCGGCCACGACAACAACTATGCGGCCGTCTCGGGCGCACTGTGGGGATGCGCGCCGGCCGGCGCGCGGCCGGTCTCGCCGTTTGCCACGCTGGGCGACATCGGCGGCGGCGCCATGTACCTGATGACGGGGCTGCTGGCCGGCATCGTGCAGGCACGCGCCACGGGGTGCGGCACCGTGGTGGACGCGGCCATCGTCGATGGTGCGGCGCACATGCTCAACCTCATGCTGCATGCGCGCCAGCGCGGGCTGGTGGCCGACGAGCGCGGCCACAGCATCCACGACAGTGCGCCGTTCTACGAAACCTATGCCTGTGCCGATGGCGGCTTCATCACCGTGGGCGCCATCGAGCCGCAGTTCCACGCCCTGCTGCTGGACAGGCTGGGCCTGGCCGATGCCGCAGCGTTCCAGGGCCCCCAGTGGGACCGCGCCGCCTGGCCCGCGCGGCGCGCGCAGCTGCAGACGCTGTTCGCCTCCCGGCCCCGCGCGCACTGGCAGCAATTGCTGGAGGGCAGCGATGCCTGCTTCGGCGCCGTGCTCAGCCCTGTGGAAGCCGCCAGCCACCCGCACCTGCAGGCGCGCGGCGTCTATCTGCAGCCCGAAGGCGGCGCCCTGCAGGCCAGCCCCGCGCCGCGCTTTGACGGCCAGGCCTATGCGCCGGGCCCTGCGAATGCCGCAGGCTCCGACACCGCCAGCGTGCGGGATAAGGTGAGCGCAGGGCGCGCGCAGGAAGTCTGGCGCAGCGCCCGCTGATTCACGAGAGGCTGGAGGCGCCCAGCATGCCTTCGACCAGGCGCACCAGCGTGATCAGGCGCGGCCCGGCATCGCTTTCCAGCGCGCGGCTCTGCGGGCTGTAGATGGGCAGGGAGACCGAGAACACCCAGTATTCGCCGTCCTTGGCCGTGGACATGGGCACGGCAATGGACTGGATCTCGCGGTGCAGGTCGCCGTGGCTGCGGCAAAAGCCATGCTCGGCCAGGTCGCGCCGCGCATCGTCGAGCCGCTCGCGCAGTTGCTGGGCGCGTGCGGGATCGTCGGCCTGCAGTTCCGCGATGAAGGCCTCGCGCTCGGCCTCGGGCAGGCTCAGCAGGTAGGCGCGGCCCGTGGCGGTGCGCGACAGCGAGATGTGCACCCCGATCTCGGGCAGGAAGACCTTGTTGGTCAGGCCGTTGGCCAGCTCCACCAGGCACAGCTGGCGGCCATGGCCCACGGCCAGCTGGATCTGGCCCTCCAGGTGATTGGCCAGCTCCTGCATGTGCGGCCGCGCGAACTGGCGCATGTGCATGCGCGCCAGCACGGGCGAGGACAGGTTCAGCAGCCCCACGCCCGGCACGTACTTGGACAGGCGGTCCGAGTAGCGCATCAGGTTCAGTTCGCACAGGGTGTCGATCAGGCGGAACAGCGTGGGCTTGGGCAGGCCCGTCATGTCCATCAGTTCACGGGCGCTGAGTTCCTGGTGCTTGTTGGAAAAGCACTGGAGCACGGAGATGCCGCGCACCAGGGCGGCCACCAGCTTGCCACTGTCTTCTGTGTTCATGAATGGTTTTCGGCACTGCTAAAGATGAAACGATTGTCTCAATTTTCCGGCTGCCGGGCGGCAAATCCACCGGCCTTGCCGCAGTGCAAACCCTGGCGCCACCGCCGGCCGGCGCAAGCGGCAAGTCCTGGCACGGCACAATTGCCGCATCCGGCTGGCGTTGCGCGCCAGCCACTCACTTTCCAGAGCCTGCCGTGTCCGAACCGTCCTCCGCCGTCCCGCCTCCCGAGCCGCCAGACTACGACGCCTTTTTGCGCGCCCATGTGCTGAGCCAGCCCCTGAGCATCCAGCGCTATGACCGGGAAGACGAAACCATCTGGGTCAAGCGCGCGGGCGCCAGCAACCCGGCATGGCGCTATCGCGCGCTGGCCCTGCTCGCCTTGTGCCTGCGCCTGCCCGTGCTGCGGCCCGTGCCCAATCCCGGCGGCCACGAAGCCATCCGCACCGAGGTACGCCGCCTGCGCCAGCTCGCGCAACGCGGCCTGCGCGTGCCTGCCGTGCTGGCCGAGTGCGAGGACGGCTTTGCCATGCGCCACCTGGGCAGCCCCGGCGTGGAGGCGCCCTCGCTGGGCAATGCCATGGAAGCCGCCCTGCCCCGGGGCGACGGCAGCACGCTGGCGCTATGGTTGCAGGGCCTGCAGACGCTGCAGCAGGTGCATGGCAGCGGCGACTGCCTGAGCCAGGCCTTTGCGCGCAACATGGTCTGCTGTGCCGATGGCGTGATCGGCTTCATCGACTTCGAGGACGACCCCGCCGCCCACCTGCCCCTGGCGCTGTGCCGCGTGCGCGATGCCCTGTGCTACGCCCACTCCACGGCCTGGATACTGGAGCAGGCCGGCGCCATGCCGGCCGCGCGCACGGCCTGGCAGGATTTCGTGCAGTCCATGGAGCCCGAGACCCGCGCCCTGATGGCCCGCACCGTGAAACAGCTGGCCTGGGTGCGCCGCCTGCCCGAAAGCCGCCGCCTGGGCCGCGACATGCAGCGCGTGCGCATGGCCTACACGCTGGTGACGCCGTAGCGGCAGCGGGTTGCAGGCCTCAGCCGGGCCTCAGCCGGGCTTCAGCCGGGCCTCAGCCGGGCTTCAGCCGTGCAGGTGGCCCAGCGAGGCGCTGACGCGCGCCGCTTCGGCGCGCAGGGCCCGGGCCACTGCGCCCTGCGGCTCCGGGTCGAAGCCGCCGCTGGCGCCCAGCGCGCACAGCACGCCCACCACATGGCCCGTGTAGTCGTGCAGCGGCGCCGCCACGGCGCTGATGCCCGGCAGGTTGACGTCGCGCACCGAGGCGCAGCCCGCAGCGCGGATCTCGCGGCGCAGCACGCCCAGCGGGTCCGCGCCATCGAGCAGCGCGCGCCGCGCGGCCGGCGCCTCGGCCAGCTCCCGGGCCAGCAGCGCATCCACGCGGGCATCGTCGTCCATGAAGGCGAAGAAGGCGCGCCCCGTGGCCGACCACAGCAGCGACATCACCGAGCCCACGCGCACATTGACGGTGACCGGCAGGCCCGGCTCCTCGAAGCGCACGATGGTCGGCCCCAGGTTGCCCATCACAGCCACGAAGCTGGTGACCTGCAAGGCCTCGCGCAGGTGCAATAGGGCCGGCTCGGCCAGGCGGATGGGGTCGGACTGCCGCATGGCGGCCAGGCCCACGCGCATGGCCTCGGCCGCCAGCGCGTACTGCGTGCCGCCACGGTCCTGCTCCACCAGCCCCTCGGCCATCAGGCTGGCCAGGTAGCGGTGGACCTTGGCCGGGCTTTCCTCCACCGCGCCCGCGATGGCCGTGAGGCTGGCGCGTCCGCCCAGCGTGGCCAGGGCCTTGAGCACGGCCAGGCAGGTCTCGGCGGCCTGCACGCGCTGGCGCCTTTCGCGCGGCGGCGCGGGCTCGTCAATCTCGGAGGCAGCAGTGGAAGTCATGGCGGCAGGGCGGGTCTGGAAAGGCCTGTTTTAAGGGCTGGCGGGGCATTGTGCCGCAGCTTGCGGGTAATCCCGGGCGGTGTTTTTACGCAATGCGTAGAAAAATTACGCAAAACAAGATTCCATGGATTCCACCTAGGCCTCACCGGAGACAAGCCCCATGCACAAGCGCCTTTTCCTCACCACACTGGCCGCAGGCCTGCTATCGGCCACCGCCCTGCCCGGCGCGCTGGCCCAGGACGGATTCCCCAGCAGGAACGTGCGCTGGATCGTTCCCTACGCGGCCGGCGGCGGCTCGGACTTCCTGGCCCGCACCATAGGCCAGGCCTGGGGCGGCCAGGTGCACCAGCCCATCGTGGTGGACAACCGCCCGGGCGGCAACACGGCCATAGGCGCCTCGGAAACCGCGCGCGCCGCCGCCGATGGCTACACCGTGCTGTCGGCCGACAACGGCACCCTGGTCTTCAATCCCGTGCTCTACAAGAGCCTCAGCTACAACCCCGCCAGGGACCTCGCGCCGGTCACGCTGATGGGCCGCTTCCCGATGATCCTGGTGGCCGGCCCCGGCATGGCAGCGGCCACGGCCAAAGACTTCCTGGCCCAGGCGCGCACCAGCAAGGACGGCGTGAACTACGCCTCGGCCGGTGCCGGCAGCCCGCACCACCTGGCCATGGAACTGCTCAGGGTGGAGGCCGGCCTGAAGCTGGTGCACGCCCCCTACAAGGGCGCGGCACCGGCCCTGGGCGACGTGGCGGGCGGCCAGGTGCCCGTGATGATGGTGGACCTGGCCGCGGGCGCAGGCTTCATCAAGGGCGGCAAGGTCCGCCCGCTGGCCGTGGCCAACGCCACGCGCCTGCCCCAGTTGCCCGACGTGCCCACCTTCGCCGAGCTGGGCCTGCCCAAGGTACAGGCCGCCGCCCTGGTGGGACTGGTGGCGCCCGCCAAGACCCCGGCCGCGGTCATCGCGGCCCTGCACAGGCAGGTCGTGGCCGCGATCAACGAGCCCGCCGTGCGCCAGAAGCTCGTGGATTTCGGCGTGGAGCCCGTGGGCAACACGCCCGAGCAGTTCGCCGCGCTGCTGGCCAGCGAAAGCACGCGCTGGCACCAGCTGATCCGCGACCAGAACATCACTTTGGATTGACCCTCCGCGCCTGCCTGCCTGCGAACCTGCCATGACTGCCTCCGCCGCCCCCGACACCGCCCCGTCCGCCTTTGCGTCCGGCTCTGCGCCCACCTCCGCGCGCTGCCCCTTCGACCACCGCCAGCCCAGCGGCCAGACCGGCCCCACGGGCTGCCCCGTCAGCGCGGGTGCCGCGGCCTTCGACCCGTTCAGCGACGGCTACCAGCAGGACCCGCCCGAATATGTGCGCTGGGCGCGCGAGCAGGAGCCGGTGTTCTACAGCCCGCAACTGGGCTACTGGGTGGTCACGCGCTTCGACGACATCAAGGCGGTGTTCCGCGACAACATCGCCTTCAGTCCCTCGATCGCGCTGGAGAAGATCACGCCCACGGGCGAGGAGGCCAATGCCGTGCTGGCCTCCTACGGCTTCGCGCTGAACCGCACCCTGGTCAACGAGGACGAGCCCGCCCACATGCCGCGCCGCCGCGCGCTGATGGACCCGTTCACGCCCGAGGAGCTGCGCCACCACGAGCCCATGGTGCGCGAGCTGGCACGCGCCTATGTGGACCGCTTCATCGACGACGGCCGCGCCGACCTTGTGGACCAGATGCTGTGGGAGGTGCCGCTGACCGTGGCCCTGCACTTCCTCGGCGTGCCCGAGGAGGACATGGACAGGCTGCGCGAGTACTCCATCGCCCACACCGTCAACACCTGGGGCCGGCCCCGGCCCGAGCAGCAGGTGGCCGTGGCCCATGCGGTGGGCAACTTCTGGCAGCTGGCCGGCAAGGTGCTGGCCAAGATGCGCGAGAACCCCGATGCGCCGGGCTGGATGCAATATGGCATACGCAAGCAAAAGGAGCTTCCCGAGGTCGTCACCGACTCCTACCTGCACTCCATGATGATGGCCGGCATCGTGGCCGCGCACGAGACCACGGCCAATGCCACGGCCAACGCCGTCAAGCTGCTGCTGCAGCATCCCGGCGCCTGGAAGCAGATCTGCGAGAACCCCGCGCTGATCCCCAATGCCGTGGAGGAATGCCTGCGCCACAACGGCTCGGTGGCCGCCTGGCGGCGCCTGGCCACGCGCGACGGGGTGATCGGCGGCGTGGCCGTGCCGGCGGGCTCGAAGCTGCTCATCGTGACCTCGTCGGCCAACCACGACGAGCGGCATTTCGCCGATGCCGACTTCTTCGACATCCACCGCGACAACGCCGGCGACCACCTGACTTTCGGCTATGGCTCGCACCAGTGCATGGGCAAGAACCTGGCGCGCATGGAGATGCAGATCTTCCTGGAGGAGTTCACGCGCCGCCTTCCCCACATGCGGCTGGCCGAGCAGCGGTTCACCTACGTGCCCAACACCTCGTTCCGGGGTCCCGAGCACCTGTGGGTGGAGTGGGACCCGGCCCTCAACCCCGAGCGCGCCCGTCCCGCCCTGCTGCAGGCGCGCCAGCCCGTGCGCATCGGCGAAGCCCTGCAGGGCGGCGCCAGCCGGCCCATGGTCGTGGCCGAGGCCGAGGCCGCCGCCGAAGGCGTGCTGCGCCTGCGCCTGAAGGCCGCCGATGGACACGCCCTGCCGCGCTGGACGCCGGGCTCGCACATCGACCTGCAATGCGGGGACACGGGCCTGTCACGCCAGTACTCGCTGTGCGGCGACCCGCAGGACACCGGCAGCTACGAGATTGCCGTGCTGCGCGAGGCCAACGGCCGTGGCGGCTCGGCCTGGGTGCATGAGCATCTGCACCGCGGCGCCACCGTACAGGTGCGGGGCCCGCGCAACCATTTCCCGCTGGACGAAGGCGCCAGCCACCTGATCCTGGTGGCCGGCGGCATCGGCATCACGCCCATCTCGGCCATGGCACGGCGCGCCAGGGCGCTGGGCCTGTCCTATGAAATCCACTACAGCGGCCGGCGCCGCGCGGGCATGGCGCTGCTGGCGCCGCTGCTGGCCGAGCATGGCGCCAGGCTGCATCTGTACGTGGCGGAGGAAGGCCGGCGCGCCGACTACGCCGCCCTGCTGGCCACGCCGCGCGCCGGAGCCCGCATCCATGCCTGCGGACCGGCGCGCCTGCTGGACGGCCTGGAGGCCGCCAGCCGCCACTGGCCCGAGGACAGCCTGCGCGTGGAGCATTTCGTCTCCACCGTGGGGGCGCTGGACCCTGCCAGGGAGCAGGGCTTCGAGGTGGAACTGCGCGCCTCGGGCCTTGTGCTGCAGGTGCGCAACGACCAGACGCTGCTGGACGCCCTGCGCAGCGCGAAGATCGAAGTGCAAAGCGACTGCCGGGAAGGGCTGTGCGGGTCCTGCGAAGTGCCCGTGCTCGACGGCGAGGTGGACCACCGCGACATGGTGCTCACGCGCGGCGAGCGTGCGGCCTGCACCAAGATGATGAGCTGCTGCTCGCGCGCCAGGAGCGGCAGGCTGGTGCTGGGCCTGTAGTCAGGACTCCGCTGCCCTGTGCCCGCAAGCCCGGCGCCCAGAAACACAAAAGCCCCAAGGCCATCATCGGCAATGGGGCGATCGCATCGGTGGGCGCGCTTCGGGGCGCACCTGCCTCCAACCGGATTACTGGTTGGCGATTTCGAGCTCGGCGTTGCGGGCTTGCTGGATGAAATCGATCAGGGAATAGATTGCTTGGCGCATGGTGAACTTCCTTACTGAGACGCTCAACAATCACTGGCGGCATGCATCTCAAGTGCCGCGAATGCCGGGAAAACCCTCTAAGCGTTTACCCTAGGTCTAAGTATAAACCACTAGATCCGCCCATGCAAAGGCACAGTTGTAAGCGCACGTCAAGATTCCGCAGAGGCGCCCAACTGCGTCCCAATGTCAGGCATGGGATGATTCAGGCTTATGACCGCGCCTTCCGTTTCCCTCGCACCCTGGCACATAGAGCCGCTGAACCCGGCCGAGGCGCCGTGGCCGCTGCTGCTGTCGGCGGATCCGTCGCGGGAGAAGGTGCGCGGCTATCTGGCGGGCTCCACCTGTTTTGCCGCGCGCGAGTCCTTCCAGCGCGAAGGCCAGCCGCCGCGTCCCGGCGGGCGCGGCGAGGTATTGGGCATGTGCGTGCTGGTGCCGCTGCGCGCCAGCGGCGATGAGGCCTCAGGCCCACCCGCCTGGGAGCTGATGAACATCGCGGTTGCGGAATCGCTGCACCACCGGGGCCTGGGCAGCGCCCTGCTGCGGCGTGCCATCGAATGGGCGCGCTCCCAGCGAGCGCCGCGCATCGAGGTCGGCACGGGCAGCTTCGGCGACCAGCTGGTCTTCTACCAGCGCGCGGGTTTTCGCGTGACGGGCATAGACCGGGATTTCTTCCTCAGGCACTACACCACCCAGCTGTGGGAGCGCGGCGTGCAGCACCGCGACATGCTGCGCCTGACGCTGGAGCTGGGCACGGGCCGCTGAGGGCCTCGCGGGCGAGGTGAATCACGGGGAGTGAGGGCATGGCGTGATAATTGAGACGCATTCCCATCCCATCACCTGTCCTGCCGCATGCCCGCCCATTCCCTGCCGCCACCTCCCGTCGCCGTGCTCTACGCAGACCACCATGGCTGGCTGCAAGGCTGGCTGCGCCGCAAGCTGGGCGACACCGCACAGGCGCAGGACCTGACGCACGACACCTTCGTGCAACTGCTCACCACCCGCCACCTTCCACCGCTGGACAACCCGCGCGCCTACCTGACCACCATGGCCAAGCGCACGCTGTTCTCCTTCTGGCGCAGGCGCGACCTGGAGCAGGCCTACCTGGAGGCGCTGGCGGCCCAGCCCGCCATGCACATGCCCTCGGAAGAGGAACGCTATGCCATCGTGCAGGCGCTGCAGGCCGTGGACCGCGTGCTGCAGTCGCTGCCACCCACCACGCGCCGCGTGCTGCTGCTCAACCAATTGCACGACATGCCCTACCGGGAGATCGCGCTGCGCCTGGACATTGCCGAGATCACCGTGCGGCGCCACATGGGCCGCGCCATAGCCGCCTGCTGCGCACTGGACTGCGCAACGGCGCTGCCGCAATGAGTGCCACCTCGGCCGCCGCCCTGCGCCAGCAGGCCATCGCCTGGCTGGTGGAGTCGCGCTCGGGAGCCATGACCGAGCACCAGCGCAAGGCCCTGGACCGTTGGCGACAGGCCGACCCGGCCCACGAAGCCGCGTGGTCCCAGGTGAGCGGCTCGCTGGAGCGCGTGCTCCAACCGCTGGCGCCCCACACCTCCAGCCATGCGTCAGCCGATGCAGCGCTGAGCGCACTGCTGCAGCCCGACCGCCGCCGCAGGCGCATTGCGGGCGGCGCACTGGCCTTTGCGGGCGCGGCCCTGGGAGGCCTGGTGGCCCACCGATTCACGCCGCTGCCCGGCCTGCTGGCCGATGCCCATACCGCCACGGCCGAGCGGCGCAGCCTGGAGTTGGCCGACGGCAGCCGGCTGCTGCTGGACGCGCGCAGCGCCATCGATATCGACCTGGGCGCCGACCGCCGCCGCGTGCATCTGCGCCAGGGCGCGCTGATCGCGCAGGTGCCGGCCGGCAGCCCCTTCACCGTGCAGACCCGGCATGGCCAGGCCCAGGTGCCGGCAGCGCAAGGCGCGCGCTTCATGGTGCGCCTGCAGGAAGAGCGCACGCAGGTGGCCGCGCTCGCGCAGGACGTGGACCTGCACACGCGGCTGGGCGCACAGTCCCCGCTGCGGGCCGGCGCCAGCGCCTGGATGGACGGGTCCACCATTTCCGAGGCCCTGGCGCGCGCCGAGGCGGCAGCGGCCTGGCAAAGCGGCATGCTGGCCGTGGACGATTGGCCGCTGGACTCGGTGGTCGACGCCCTGCGGCCTTACCGGACCGGCCTGTTGCGCGTCGCCCCTGCCGCCTCCCGGCTTCGCGTGCTGGGCACCTTCCCGCTGGACGATACCGACCGTGCGCTGCAGGCGCTGGCCAGCAGCCTGCCCATCCGCGTGACGCGCTATCGCGGCGGCTGGCTGACGCTGATCGATGCGGCCTGAGGCCCGGTCAACGCGGGGCTCCAAAAAAACTGCGCCAGGGGTGATCACATCCGACCCGCTCGCGCGACATGTCCTGTGTCATCCCCCATTCTCCGGAGTCCACAAGCATGTCCCGCTCTCTTTTCGCATGGCGCCCCGTGGCCCATGCCGCAGCCCTGGCCGTCCTCATCGCCACCCTGCCCGTCCAGGCCCAGACCGCCCAGGAGGCCGCGGTAGCCTCCGGCGCCGAAGCCGCCCAGCGCCAACGCTATGACCTGCCAGCCGGGCCACTGGCCCGGACGCTGCTGGCCATTGGCCAGCACAGCGGCCGCACGCTGTCGCTGGACCCCGCCCTGGCCTCGGGCAAGCAGGCGCCGGCGATCCAGGGCAGCTACACGGCGGAGCAGGCGCTGCAGGCCGCGCTGGCCGGCAGCGGCCTGGTGCTCACGCGCGATGCCCAGGGCGTGCTCGGCGTGCGGCCAGCGCCCCAGGCCAGCGCCCTGCCTGCGTCGGCAGCGCCTTTGCCGGAGCAAGGCGTCAGCCTGGCCACGGTGACCGTGTCCGGCAAGGCCCCGGGCTCGACCACGGAGGGCACGGACTCCTACACCACAGCATCGTCCAGCAGCTCCACGCGCCTGAACCTGGCTCCCCAGGAGACGCCCCAGGCGCTGACCGTGATGACGCGCCAGCGGCTGGAGGATCTGGGCACCACGCGGCTCAGCGACATGCTGGAGGCCGCGCCCGGCATCATCGTCACGCGCGACGGCCTGGGTGCCGAAAGCGACGGCTACTGGTCGCGGGGTTTCGAGATCCAGAACTACGAGATCGATGGCGTGCCCACGGCCGCCGGCCTCAACCAGTACACCCAGCACATGGCCATGTACGACCGCGTGGAGATCGTGCGCGGCGCCACGGGCCTCATCAGCGGCATGGGCAACCCCTCGGCCACCATCAACCTGATCCGCAAGCGCCCCACGGCCAGGCCCCAGACGCAACTCAATGTCGATGCCGGCAGTTGGGGACGCCGAGGCGCGGGCCTGGACATCTCCCGCCCGCTGAACCAGGACGGCTCGGCCCGCGCGCGCCTGGTTGCGGACTACCAATCGGGCGATGCCTGGCTGGAGCGCTACCACCAGGACTCGCGCCTGCTGTACGGCATCGCCGAGGTCGATCTCGACGACCGGACCCTGTGGACCGTGGGCTTCAGCTACCTGCGCAACGATGTGGATGCGCCGATGCGCTCGGGCCTGCCGTCGCGGTTTCCGGACGGCAGTGCCACCCGGCTGCCCCGCGCCCTGAACGGATCGCCGAACTGGTCGTACAACAACCATGAGCAAAGCGGCTTCTTCACCTCCATCGAGCGCGAGCTGAGCGGCGGCTGGACCGGCAAGGTCGAGTACGCCTACGGCCAGGACCGCTACGACTCGGTCTACACCTACCTCAACGGCACGCTGCAGGCCGATGGCAGCGGCACCAGCCTGCTGCCCGTGCGCTTTCAGGGGCAGCCGCGCCAGCACAACCTCGACATGTACCTGACCGGCCCGCTCAAACTGTTCGGCCGCGAGCACGAGTTGATCGCCGGCCTGACGCTGTCGCGCTTCGAGGACAAGGGACCCACCTCCGGCAGCTGGCTCTACGACTACTCCGACTCGGCCGCAGGCCGCATAGACAACCTGTTCACCTATGACGGCAGCAATCCCGTGCCCGACTTCGCGGCCAGCGGCCGGTTCTCCACCAAGGAGCACCAGTACGCAGGCTATCTGACCGGACGTTTCCGCATCTCCGAGCCGCTGCGCCTGATCCTGGGCAGCCGCCAGATCTACTGGGGGCGCGATACCGCCAGCACGCCGGACACCGGAGAGGCCACCACCACCCGCGCCCGGGAAAACGGCGCCTTCATCCCCTACGTGGGCGCCGTCTACGACATGACGCCTCAGTGGGCGCTGTACGCCAGCTACACCAAGATCTTCAATCCCCAGGCCTCCTGGGTGCGCGACGAGAACAATGCCACGCTGGCGCCCATGGAAGGCCGGGGACTGGAGGTCGGCATCAAGGGCAGGCACCTGGACGGCAAGCTCAACTCCAGCCTGGCCCTGTTCAACCTCAAGCAGGACAACCTGGCGGTGTGGCAGGCGCAATTTCCGGGCAGCAATGTCTACAAGGCCGAGCAGAACACCACCTCCCAGGGGCTGGAGATGGAACTGAGCGGCGAGCTGGCGCCGGGCTGGCAGGTCTCTGCCGGCTATGCCAACACCCTGACCACGAATGCAGAGGGCCAGCGCATCAACACCATGCTGCCGCGCAACAGCGTCAAGCTCTTCAGCAGCTACCGCCTGGGCGGCGCACTACAGGGGCTGACACTGGGCGGCGGAGTGAACTGGCAAAGCGAGGTAGGCGACGCCACGGTGCGGCAGGCCAGCTATGCCGTGGTGAACCTGATGGCACGCTATGACATCGACCGGCACTGGAGTGCGTCGGTGCACCTGAACAACGCGCTGGACCGCAAGTACTTCAGCTACGCGGGCTACTACAGCCACTACGGCACGCCGCGCAATCTGATGGTGGGCGTCAAATACCGCTTCTGAGCCAGGTTCTGAGCCAGGTTCTGAGCCCGGTCCCCGACCTCCTGCCGGCCTGGCCGGCAGGGGGCGGCCCCGCTCAGTCCGAGGACATCTTCATCAGCACCAGGCCCGAGACGATGAGCACGGCCGCGCCGATGCGCATGGCGCTGACCTGCTCGCCCAGGACCGTGATGCCGACCAGGAAGGCGCCCACGGCGCCGATGCCGGTCCAGATCGTGTAGGCCGTGCCCAGCGGCAGGCTGCGCATGGCCACGGCCAGCAGGCCGAAGCTGGCGATCATGGTGACGATGGTGATGGCGCTGGGCACCAGGCGCGTGAAGCCGTGCGATTGCTTCATCGAGAACGCCCAGACCACTTCGAGCAGCCCCGCCACCAACAGATAGACCCATGCCATGGAAAACTCCTTGTGGAGCCGGGTCGTCCCGGCGCATGCATGTCCCGATGTGGGGGAGGCCGTCCTCCTGGCAGAAGGGCTTGCGCCTTGCTGCATGGCCGCCAGTTTAGGAGAAAGCCGTCCAGTGGGCCGCACCCAGGCTGTTGCCCCGTTGCCGCCTGGGTGGTTGCTGCACAACAGCGACCAGGGCGTCAGGCGGCCAGCGCCTCTTCCTGCTCGGCCAGCAGGATGTTGCCCACGGTGGCGCCCAGGCCGGCCACGCGCTTGCGCAGCTTGAGCACGGCCTTGTCCTTGCTGATCAGCAGCGCCTGGTGCTGGCTGGCCAGGTCCAGGAAATGCTGGTCGTCGGGGTCGGTGCAGGCAAAGCGGATGCGCGGCGCATCGGCCACGTATTCGACCGCTCCGTCAAAAGCCGAGAGCACGCCCTCGACCGTCTTGCCGTAGAAAGCCACGCGCGGCGCGATCTGGCTGTAGTGCAGCACGCGTTCGAGCTCGAGGCGCTGGGCCTGGTCGGCAATCCAGCGCATCTGTCCCTGCTCCACCAGTTCGCGGATGGGGGGGACATGCGGATCGTCGAAGATCAGCATGTCAAGGACCACATTGGTATCAAGCACTACGGGCCGGGGCAGGGGACCTTCGTAGCCGTCGTTGCACTGCGGCCAGCGCAGCACGATCTTCATGGCGCGGCGCCCTCTGCCGGGCCTTCGGCGGCCTTTCTGGGCTTGACTGCGCCACGGATCATGTCGAAGCGGAACAGCCGGCATTCGATGGGGCCGTTCCACATGGGCGTGCGGCGTGCCTCTTTCAGGCGCATCTTGCCGGGCAGCTTGAGGTCGGGCGTGAGCATCCAGGCGCTCCAGCCGCTGTAGTTCTTCTTCCAGTGGGTGGCCAGCTGGCTGAAGAATTCCACGCCGTCCTCGGTCTGGGCCGTCTCGCGGCCCGCGCGCTCGACCACCTCCATGCGCTCGCCGGCGCTGCGGCCGGCCGAGCCGGCTGCGGCAATGCGCTCGCCATAGGGCGGGTTCAGCAGCATCAGGCCGGGCTGCTCGCAAGGCGGCATGCGCTGCAGCGCGTCGCCACCGCGCAGCTGCACGGTCTGGCCCACGCCCGCGCGCTCGGCGTTGCGCTGGGCAAAGTCCACCATGCGGTGGGACACGTCGGAGCCATAGATGGCCACGGGGCTGTCGGGCAGGATGGCGGCCTCGGCCTCGTCCAGCATGGCTTCCCACACATGCCTCTGGAAGGGCACCAGCTTCTCGAACGCGAAGCGCCGCAGGATGCCGGCCGGAATGCGGCGTGCAATCTGCGCGGCCTCGATCAGCACCGTGCCGCTGCCGCAGCAGGGGTCGTACAGCGGCTGGGGATCGTCGCCGTGCGGGTCCCAGCCCGTGGCGGCGATCATGGCCGCGGCCAGGGTTTCCTTGAGCGGCGCATCGCCCTTGTCCTCGCGCCAGCCGCGCTTGAACAGCGCCTCGCCCGAGGTGTCGATGTAGATGGTGGCCTCGTCGGTCGTCAGGTGCAGGTGCACGCGCACGTCGGGGTGGCGCGTTTCCACGTCGGGGCGCACGCCCTTCCTGTCGCGGAAGCGGTCGGCAATGGCGTCCTTGACACGCAGCGCCGCGAAGTTGAGGCTGGTCAGCGGGCTGTGCTGGGCCGTGACCTCGATCTTGAAGCTCTCGCGCGGGGAGAACCAGATCTCCCAGGCCACTTCGCTGGCGGCGCGGTACAGGTCGTTCTCGTTGCGGTACAGGGTCTGCGACAGCTGCACCAGCACGCGCTGGGCCAGTCGGCTATGCAGGTTCAGCAGCAGGGCGTCGCGCCACAGGCCGCGCACCATCACGCCGCCACGGCCCACCATGAGGTCGTGGCCGCTCAGGCCGGTGATCGCGTGGACCTCGTCGGCCAGAAATCCCTCGACGCCGGCGGCGCAGGGCAAAAACAGATGCAGTTGGTTCATAGCTTGGGTGCCGAGCATACGCGCACCGCGATTCCCCGCGCAGGCGCCAGCCGAAACCCGCTTGCCTGCGCTTCGGCCCGGGCCTACAGTGGAAGCAACCGCGAGGGAGAGCACCATGAAGCCTCGAACCACGCCCGTCCACACGGATTTCCTCGGCGCCACGCAGGCCGCACGGCTGGTGGCGCAGGTCGGCGTTGCCGCCTGCCTGGCCGGCCTGGCCGATGCCATCGAGGAAGACTTCGCGCGCTGGCCCGATTTCGAGAAATCGGCCCGCATCGCCCACCATTCGCCCGGCGGCGTGATCGAGCTCATGCCCGTGTCCGATGCGCTCGACTACGCCTTCAAGTACGTCAACGGCCACCCGGACAACGCCGATCGGGACCTGCCCACGGTGATGGCCTTCGGCGCCCTGGCCGACGTGGCCACGGGCCTGCCGGTCTTCCTGTCCGACCTGACGCTGGCCACGGCGCTGCGCACCGCCGCCACCTCGGCGCTGGCCGCGCGCCGGCTGGCGCGGCCGGGCTGCCGCAGCATGGCGCTGATAGGCGCAGGATCGCAGTCCGAATTCCAGGCCCTGGCCTTCACCCACCTGCTGGGCGTGGAACGGCTGCGCATCTTCGACATCGATGTCCAGGCCATGCGCAAGCTCGTGGACAACCTGGGCCATGCGGGCATCGCGGCCCAGCGCATCACCTGCTGCGCCAGCAGCGCCGAGGCCCTGGAGGGCGCCGACATCGTGACCACGGTGACGGCCGCCAAGCACCGCGCCTGCGTGATCGCCGATGCCGACGTGCGCCCGGGCACCCACATCAACGCCGTCGGCGGCGATTGCCCCGGCAAGACCGAGCTGCCCCTGGCACTGCTGCGGCGTGCGCGCATCTTCGTGGAGTTCACGCCGCAGACGCGCGTGGAAGGCGAGCTGCAGCAACTGCCCGCCGACGCGCCCGTGACCGAGCTGTGGCAGGTCATCAATGGCCAGGCGCCGGGCCGCGGGCATGACACGGAGATCACGCTGTTCGACTCCGTGGGCTTTGCGCTGGAGGACTATTCGGCCCTGCGCTGGTTGCGTGCGCTGGCCCACGACACCGGACTGATGCAGTCGATCGACCTGGTGCCTGCGCTGGCCGACCCCCGCGACCTGTACCGGCTGGTGCGCGAGGCCGGTCAGGCAGAACGCGGCTTTGGCTGACACGGGGACTGCATACCATGGGTCCCATGAGCATGAACACCCATACGACCCCGCAGACCGCACGCGCCCTGAGACTCATAGGCGTGCCCACCGACATTGGCGCCAGCCGCCTGGGCAGCGCCATGGGCCCCGACGCACTGCGCGTGGCCGGCCTGGGCCCGGCGCTGCGCCAGCTGGGCTGCCAGGTGAGCGACATCGGCAATCTGGCAGGCCCGCCCAATCCGCAGACACCGCCCGAGCAGGGGCTGCGCCACCTCGCACCGGCCCGTGCCTGGATGGACGCCGTGCACCAGGCCGTGGGCCAGGCGCTGGACGATGGCGAGCTGCCGCTGATGCTGGGCGGCGACCACAGCCTGGCCATGGGCTCGATCAGTGCCGTGGCCGCCCACTGCCGCCGCCTGGGCCGCGCGCTTCGCGTGATCTGGCTGGACGCCCACGCCGACTGCAACACGCCCGATATCTCGCCCAGCGGCAACCTGCACGGCATGCCCGTGGCCAGCCTGTGCGGCCTGGGGCCCGCGGCGCTCACCGCGCTGTCCCAGGGCGGCGATCCGGCGCTGGCAGCCGCCTCGCTGTGTCAGATCGGCCTGCGCAGCGTGGATGACCAGGAAAAGCGCCTGCTGCATTCGCTGGGCGTGGAGGTCTATGACATGCGCGCCATCGACGAGCTGGGCATGCGCGAGGTCATGCGCCGCGCGCTGGAAGACCTGGAAGGCAGCGACACCCACCTGCACCTGAGCTTCGACGTGGACTACCTCGATCCCGACATCGCGCCCGGCACCGGCACCCCCGTGCGCGGCGGCCCCAGCTACCGCGAGGCTCAGCTGTGCATGGAGATGCTGGCCGACACCGGACGCCTGGGCTCGATGGATCTGGTGGAGCTCAATCCCGCACTGGATGTGCGCAACCAGACGGCCGAACTGGTGGTGGACCTGCTGGAGAGCCTGTTCGGCAAGAGCACGCTGGTGCGGGCCGATCGCTGAGGCCGCTCAGGCTGGCGAGAGCGAAACACGCCAGCCGTCGCCCGTTGTGTCCGTAGCGAAGCGCACAGGCACAAAGCGCACCGGCACAAAGCGCTCGATCACCTCGAAATTGCTGCGCGCATGCGGCGTCAGTTCCGTGCAGGTGTAGCTGGCACCACGCCCGCTGCGCCAGACGGCCAGCGCCAGCGGCAGGGCCCATTGGTCGGCCAGGTACGGGCCCAGGGCGGCCTGGCTGCCCTGGTGGCGGCGCACCTCGCGCGCCAGGTCATGCGCCACCTTTTCGGCGCTGACACCTTTCATGCCGAACTGCGTGAACACTTCGCTCAGGTGCTCATAGGCCAGCGTGGCCAGCAGCGCGTTGCCCGGCCCCTCGTTCTGGCGCACGGCAGCCACCTGCAGCTGCTCGCCAGACCAGCCCAGGGCCTGGCCCAGATGGTCCAGTTCGCGCTGGGCCACCGCACGTGGCAGCGCGGGCGCAAAGCATTCGGCGTGGCTGGCCACGGGGGCACCGCGTTCGGTGATATCGAAAGGCACAAGCCCATTGGCTGCCGACGTGATCGTCACGTCCATCTCGCCGCCACCGGCCGGATAAAAGCCCAGCCGGCGCAGCCGCAGTTCGCAGCGCGCGCCCAGCCTGTGCAGCAGCGGCGCATAGCTGCGCTCCAGGAAGTGGAAGGGCGGCGCGGCCGGGTTGTGGGTGCCGCCGCCCAGGGTCAGGCGGCTTTCGCCATCGGCCAGCATCAGCGCGGGCCACAGCGTCTGCAGCAGCAGGGTGCAACTGCCCGCCGAGGCGATCACGAAGCGGTACTCGCCCGCACGCACCGGCCCCGGTGTGAATTGCAGCGTCTGCGAATTCATCTCGGCGCCCTGCATCTGCGCGCCGCAGATTTCGGCGGCGGCATTGACGCAGGCCAGGTGCTGGCGCATCAGGCCCGGCTTGGCGCGCCCGGCACGGATGCGCTGCATGGCAAAGGGCTGACCCGTGCACATGGACAGCGCCAGCGCGCTGCGCAGCATCTGGCCTCCGCCCTCCCCGGCGGAGCCGTCGATCTCGATCACTTTCATTTTTCTCTTTCATTCATTGCCGCCAAAGCGCGCCACGGCATCCCGCAGATAGCGGTCCAGCGGCGCCGCATCGGCCTGCTCCCCCGGATCGGGCGCATGGGCCATGGCATGGGCCAGCTCGCGCTCCAGGAAATCATGGACGCGCACCCGGCGCGGCCCCTTGGCGGCCTCGCCCAGGCGCATCTTGAGCTCCAGCAGCTCGTTGAGCTCGGCCAGCAGGCCTGCATCCTCCAGCGTGCCCGCCGCCAGCTGTGCAAAGCGCATGGGCGGTGCACCGCGCCCATCGCGTATCCAGCGCGCGGCCAGCAAAGGGCGCAGCACGTAGAAGTATTTCTTGTAGCGCACCACATCGCCCTGCAGGTGGGCGCGCAGGTTCTTGCGCGCCATGGCCACGTAGTGGTGGTAGCCGCGCACCGGCGAAAAGCCCTGCTCGGCCAGCAGATGCAGGCGCTCGGCCCAGGGCTGCTCCTGCCGGTAGACCACGGGCGAGCGCAGCCATTCGAGCAGCGTGGGGTTGGAGGCGCGCAGCAGCCCTAGCGCCTTGCGCAGCTCCCAGCCGCTGACATCGAGCTCGCCGCTGAGCGGCTGCTCTATGACATCGCGGCCCGGCGCCACCGTCAGATACCAGGGCAGGCGGTGGACATAGATGAAGCGCACGTCATAGTCGCTGTCAGGCGAGGCAAAGCCCCAGCCGCGGCTGCCCGACTCGCAGGCAAACAGCACCGTGACCTCGTGCCTGCGCTCCACCTCGGCCAGGTTGGCCAGCACCGTGGCGCGCATGGCATCGGAGACCGGATGCGCGCTCAATACCTTCTCTTCCCTCATGCTCTCATCCTGCTTTCTGTTCTGGAGGATGAGAGCCCGGGGCCCTCATCCACTCACCCTTTCACGCACACCACTTGCTTCAGGGTGTGCACCACCTCGACCAGATCCTGCTGCGCGGCCATGACCGCATCGATGTCCTTGTAGGCCATGGGAATCTCGTCCACCACATTGGCATCCTTGCGGCATTCCACGCCCTCGGTGGCCTTGATGTGGTCCGCCACGCTGAACATCTTCTTGGCCTTGGTGCGGCTCATCACGCGGCCCGCACCGTGGCTGCAGCTCTCGAAGCTCTCCGGGTTGCCCAGGCCGCGCACGATATAGCTGCGCGCGCCCATGCTGCCCGGGATGATGCCCAGCTCGCCGCGCCGCGCGCTCACCGCGCCCTTGCGGGTGATGAACACGTCCTGGCCGAAATGGCGCTCCTGCTGCACGTAGTTGTGGTGGCAGTTCACCGCCTCCACATGCGACTCGAAGGGCTTGGCGATCACCTTGCGCACCGTGGCGATGAGGTTGGCCATCATCACCTCGCGGTTGCGCATGGCGAACTTCTGCGCCCAGGACACGCCGCGCACATAGTCGCCAAAGTAGCGGGCCCCTTCCTCGAAGTAGGCCAGGTCCTTGTCGGGCAGGTTGCGCTGATGGAGTTCTGCGTCCTTCTTGGCCAGCTCGATGAAATGGGTGCCGATGGCATTGCCCACGCCGCGCGAGCCCGAGTGCAGCATGAACCACACGAAGCCCGCCTCGTCCAGGCAGATCTCGATGAAGTGGTTGCCGCTGCCCAGCGTTCCCAGGTGCTTGCGGTTGTTGGTGTTGGCCAGGCGCGGATGCAGCTCGCACAGCAGGTCGAACTCATCGGCCAGCGTGGCCCAGACCTGGTCCACCGACACGGGCGGGTTCTCCCAGCTGCCTGGATCACGGCCCCGGTGGCGCGGCACCGAGCCATGCGGCACGGCCTGCTCTATCGCCGAGCGCAGCGGGCCCAGGTTGTCGGGCAGGTCCTCGGCGCGCAGCGTGGTCTTGGCGGCCATCATTCCGCAGCCGATGTCCACGCCCACGGCCGCCGGGATGATGGCCTTGATGGTCGGGATCACCGAGCCCACGGTGGCGCCTATGCCCAGGTGTACATCGGGCATGGCCGCGACATGCTTGAACACCACGGGCAGGCGCGCGGCGTTCTCCAGCTGCTTGCGCGCCTCGTCCTCCACGGGCACGCCCTTGGTCCACATCTTGATAGGGACGCCGCCATCGACTTCATGCTGTTGGTAGTTGTTCATGGTGCTGTTCTCTTTCATGTCTTTGTTCTTGGTTGAATCGTGTTTCCGCCTCAAGTGGCCATGGCGTCGAATACCGCGCCTATGCGCTCATCCAGCGGGTAGCACTGGTGGTCGCGCTTGCCTGAAGGCAGCCAGGTGCTGGCCGGGCCACGCTCGGCCAGTTGCAGCAGCTTTTCTGCCCAATGCTTCTTGTTGCCTGTCTGCGAGAGCCACTGCTCCATCGTTGCCCGGTAGCCATTGCGATCGGATGCGAAGGCATTGCTGATGCAGTGCCCACCCCAGATGAATTCGTAGAAGCATGCATCGACAAAATGCAGCGTGGCGCTCTCGCTGTCACAGGTCAGCCAGTGGTCCAGCAGGGGCTGGAGCGGCACACCGGCGTAGTCCCACATGAGCAAAAAGGAGAAGGCCTCTTCGCCCTGGAAGACGCTGGTGTCCGGCTCAGCCCACTGCTCCAGCCCCAAGGCAAAGAAGGCACGAGCAAAGGCTTGTAACGCCGCGCTTTCCTGCGATGAAAAGGAGCCGGGCTCGCAACGACCAAGGCGGTCCAGATACAACTCGGTGGAGTGGTGCAGCCTTGCGCCCTGCGCCAGCAGTTCCAACATTCTTGGCGCCAGGTACTTGATCTCATCCGCAGGCTGGACCACGCTTTTGGCAGCGTCGTTGTATTGGTAGAAATGGTGCTCGGTCAGGCTGCGCAGGGGCAGTCGACGCATCTCGCGCTCCAGGTCTGCATCCATGCAGCATGTGACGCAAGCGTCCAGCGCTACCGACGGCGACCTGTATCCCGCAAAGCTCTGGTAGAGCGCCTGTGATGCAGCAGCCAGGGCGTCTGTACGCTCCTGTATTTGCGCTGCAGGCGATTGCATCCTTTTCGATGTCATCTTCTTGTCCATGGTGTCTCTCCTTCAAGGGCAGGCATGAAGCAACCGGCACCGCCGGCGACTCCACGCCCGCCTCATCGCGTTATCAACGCATCTTCACCAGCCCGTTGAGCACCTGATCCAGCCCGCCGAACACGGAGATCTTGTCGATGCGCTCGGCCACGCGTTCCAGCGTCTCCAGCTCCTTCATGCGCAGGGCCACGGGGTTGTCCTCCATGACCTTGGCGGTGTTGAGCAGCGAGCGGGTGGCCGCCGTTTCCTCGCGGCGGCGGATCACGTTGGCCTGGGCCTGTTTTTCGGCCTGCACCACCTGGGTCAGGATGGCCTTCATCTCGCCGGGCAGCACGATGTCCTTCACGCCCACGCTCTCCACCACCATGCCGAAGGGCTGCAGCTTGGCAGCCATGTGCGCGGTCACCACGTCATCGATCACCGTCTTGTTCTCCAGCAGCTCATCGAGCGTGCGGGTGCCCACGGCGGCGCGCAGGGCGAACTGCAGTTCGCGGTACAGGTGCTCGGCAGGCTTTTGCAGCTGGGCAAAGGCGCGCAGAACGTCGGTGTGGCGATAGGTGGCGCTCAGGTTCAGGCGCAGGCTGACCTTGTCGCGGGTCATGATGTCCTGGCCCGAGACCTCGACGGCCTGCAGGCGCAGGTCCACCAGCTCCACGGCAACGCTGCGGCCGAACTTCCAGAACGCATGGCTGCCGGCCTGCAGCAGGCGGTCCACCTTGCCGTCGATGGTCAGCAGCGCGCACTGACCTGCGGGCACCTGCACCTGCAGCACGCCGTTGAGGCCGGACACGCTGCGCTGGCGCAGCTGCGTCTGGGTCAGGCGCGCCGCCAGGGCGGCGGGCAGCTCGGCGCCGGCCTGCAGGTCGACCACCTGCACGCCCACGTCCACCAGTCCCTTCCAGTACAGGCGGCGCGTGCCGGGCGGCAGGATCTCGACCAGCACGCCGTTTTCGCTGCGCAGGCCCGCCTCGGTTTCGGACAGTTCCACGCGCAGGAATTCGGCGGCCACCACGGCGGGCTCCTGCGCCATCAGGTAGTCGGCCAGACCGTGCGTGAAGGCGGGCTGCTCCAGGGCAAAGGTTTCCACGCGCAGCTGGTCGGTGCCGGCAACCAGCCAGTGCCGGCCGCTGTGCAGCATGCGCTCGAAATCGCCATTGCGCAGCAGCAGGGCGCGTTCGTTCTTCTTGATGGTGATGCGTTGGATCTTCAGCATTTCTTCTTCTCCTCGTTCGGCGTCTTCGCCGCAATCAATAGGGGTGCCGTTACAGCAGCGGCGGGGCTCCAGGGGGCACGGCCCGGGCCTTGCAGTGCGCCGTGGCGGCAACCCTGGAAACAGGTTGCAGCGTGGCTGGCTGCGGGCGCGGACCGTGCCGGGACCTGGCACAGCCGCCGCCGCTGACGGGTGGGGGCCTTGGGCTGCATCGCAACCCGGTGGCCACCTCCCGCGTTCGGCGGGTGGTCTTTCGACCGTTTCAATAGCCCGGCCTTGCGGCCGGAAGAGTGGACAGGAATCGAACCTGCGACAGTCCTCTTGCGAGGGTGCTCTACCAGACTGAGCTACCAGTGGCTGGCAAGCCTGGAGTCGAACCAGGCGTCCCTTGCGGGACGGTTTCCACAACCTTGCCGTTACCCAGCGCCTGCGGCGTGCGGCATGCGGGAAATCGACAAGCCCCTGGGGGCCCGGACTTCCGGCACCGGCGGGGCGGGCCTTTGCCCCAACCCCGGCCTGTGAGCGGTCACCGCCTGCACTGGATGCCTTGGTTATTGCGAGATGCGTGCCAGCCTGGCCTCAGGCGCCAAACAATTCTTCAACCCATTGATTTATTTGAATAAATCTCAAATCACACTTTTCTTGAATTCGTATTCGATCCAAAGAAACTAGAATTTCAGCTATTCAACTAGATAAAACCATGGAAAAGAAAAAGGTCGTCATCGGCTTTCTGGGTACGCAGCTGGACTCCGGCAGGGGCGCGGGGCGCTGGGAAAAATGGCGGCCGACCCTCTCCCTCATGCAACACGAGGATCTGGTGGTGGAGCGGCTGGAGCTGCTCTACACGCCGCCCCATCTGGCCCTGGCGCAGCTGCTGCAGGGCGACATCGCCACGGCATCGCCCGAGACCCAGGTGAACCTCGTGCCCATGAACATTGCCGATCCCTGGGATTTCGGCGAGGTCTATGCGCGGCTGTTCGACTGGACGCAGGCCTACCGCTTCGAACCCGAGCGCGAGGAGTACTGGACGCACATCACCACGGGCACGCACGTGGCACAGATCTGCCTGTTCCTGCTGGTGGAGTCGCGCCGCATTCCCGGCGTGCTGGCCCAGACCTCTCCACCCCGGCGCCAGCGCATGGGCGACCCGGGCAGCTATGCGCTGATCGACCTGGACCTGTCGCGCTACGACGTGATCGCCCAGCGCTTCGGCGCCGAGCAGAGCGAGGCCGTGCAATTTCTCAAGAGCGGCATCGCCACGCGCAATGCCGGGTTCAACGCGCTGATCGACGAGATCGAGCGCGTGGCCGTGCGCTCGCGCGCGCCCATCCTGCTCACGGGTCCCACGGGTGCGGGCAAGTCGCATCTGGCGCGGCGCATGTACGAGTTGAAGAAGGCCAGGCACCAGGTGCAGGGCGATTTCGTGGAGGTCAATTGCGCCACGCTGCGCGGCGATGGTGCGGCCTCGGTGCTGTTCGGCCACAAGAAGGGCGCGTTCACGGGCGCTGCGGCCGACCGCGCCGGCCTGCTGCGCAGCGCGCACCAGGGCGTGCTGTTCCTGGACGAAATCGGCGAGCTGGGCCTGGACGAACAGGCCATGCTGCTCAAGGCGGTGGAGGAAAGGCGCTTCTATCCGATGGGCAGTGACCGCGAGGTCAGCAGCGACTTCCAGCTGGTCGCCGGCACGCACCGCGACCTGCGCATCGACGTGGCGCAGGGGCGCTTTCGCGAGGATCTGTTCGCGCGCATCAATCTGTGGTCCTACGCGCTGCCGGGCCTGGCCGGGCGCCCCGAGGACATCGAACCCAACATGGACCACCTGCTCGCGCGCTCGGCCGACGAGACCGGCCAGATGGTGCGCTTCAACGTGGAGGCCCGCGAGCGCTATCTGCGCTTTGCGCGCTCGCCCGAGGCGCTGTGGAGCGGCAACTTCCGCGACCTGTCGGCCAGCATGACGCGCCTGGCCACGCTGGCCGCCGGGGGGCGCATCTCCACGGCCCTGGTCGATGCCGAGATCCAGCGCCTGAAGTGGCTGTGGCAAAGAGGCGATGCCGTGCAACCGGCCGGCGCCAGCCTGCAAAGCCTGCTGTCTGCCGAAGTGCTGGAGCCGCTGGACCTGTTCGACCGCATGCAGCTCGAAGCGGTGCTGCGCGTGTGCCGGGAGTCGCCCTCGCTGTCCGATGCGGGGCGCCGCCTGTTCGACCAGTCACGCACCCAGCGCAGCGTGGTCAACGATGCCGACCGCCTGCGCAAGTACCTGCTGAAATTCGGCTTGAAGTGGGATGCCGTGGCCGGCCGAACGCCATAGACACCACGATGGCGCGATGGCGAGTTTGCGCGCCTGGGCTACAGCGCCTTGCGCAGCGTGGTCGGCGGGATCTTGAGCAGCTCGCGGTACTTGGCCACCGTGCGCCGCGCGCATTCGATGCCCTGCTCCTTGAGCATGTCGGCGAGCTGGTTGTCCGACAGCGGCTTCTTGGGATCTTCGGCCGCGACGAACTGCTTGATCAGCGCGCGCACGGCCGTGCTGGAGGCATTACCACCGGCCTCGGTGCCCAGGCCCGAGCCGAAGAAGTACTTGAGCTCGTAGGTGCCCTGCGGCGTGGCCATGTACTTGGCCGTGGTCACGCGGCTGATGGTGGATTCATGCAGGCCCAGCGCATCGGCAATGTCGCGCAGCACCAGCGGGCGCATGGCCAGCTCGCCATGCACGAAGAAGTTCTTCTGGCGCTCCACGATGGCCTGCGACACGCGCAGGATGGTGTCGAAGCGCTGCTGGATGTTCTTGATGAACCAGCGCGCCTCCTGCAGCCGCTGCTGCAGCGCTGCATGGCCTTCGCTGCCCCTGTGGCTGCGCAGCGCGCTGGCATAGATGTCGTGCACGCGCAGCTTGGGCATGACGTCGGGGTTGAGCTGCACGCTGAAGTCCATGCGGCCCGCGCCGCTGCGCACGGGGCGCACGATGACGTCGGGCACGACGATCTGGCGCTGCACGTCGGCAAAGCGCCGGCCCGGGCGTGGCTCCAGCCGGGTGATCAGCACCAGCGCCTCGCGCAGCCGCTCCTCGCGCGCACCGCACAGGCTGGCGAGCTTGCGCAGGTCGCGCCGCGCCAGCAGGTCCATGGGCTGGGCGCAGATGTCCAGCGCGGTGCGCAGCACGGCCTGGCGGTCTTCGTCCTCGGCACTGCCGTTGCCTTCGCGCTCGGCATCGGCCAGCTGGTCGCGCAGTTGCAGCGTCAGGCATTCGGCCAGGTCGCGCGCGCCCACGCCCACGGGCTCCAGGCTTTGCAGCAGGCGCAGCGCCACGGTGAAGCGGTGCACCAGCTCCTCGCACTCCTCCAGGTCGTCGCCCGCCAGGCCCTGTGCCAGCTCGTCGAGCGGGTCTTCCAGGTAGCCGTCGTCGTTGAGGTTCTCGATCAGAAAGCGCAGTGCGGCGCGGTCCACCTCGCCCAGGCGCAGGCTCAGGGCCTGGCGGTGCAGGTGATCGGTCAGGCTTTCGGCGCTGCGAGCCAGTTCGGTGGCATCGGCCTCGTCTTCCTCGCCCTGCCCGCGCGTGCGGCTGGAGGGCGCATCGCTGCCCCAGTCGCGGTCATCGTTGCCCGAGTTGGTCTGACCGTCGCCTTCCCAGCTCAGGGACTCGGCCGTGCCGGAAGTCTCCACGGCATCGCCGGAGGGTGCGTCCGACGAGGGCTCCCACTCCACCGTCGCCGAAGGCTGGTCTGCGCGGCTTTCCTGGAAGGACTCCGTGGCCTCGGCGCCGGGCGCGGCAGGCTCGCGGGTGCCGGCGGCCGCATCGTGATCGCCCTCTTCGTTCGCCAGCTCCAGGAAGGGGTTGTCGCCCAGCATCTGCTCCACTTCCTGCGCCAGCTCCAGCGTGGACAGCTGCAGCAGCTGTATCGACTGCTGCAGCTGGGGAGTGAGCGAAAGATGCTGGGAGACGCGCAGCGACAGACCGGGCTTCAAGCGGCAGCTCCTTCGCGCAGACAGTCTCGCAGACGGGCCAGGCAGGGCATGGCGCTACATCCGGAAGTGTTCGCCGAGGTAGACACGCCGCACTTCGGCGTTGTCCACGATCTCCTCGGGTGTGCCCTGGGCGAGCACGTGGCCGTCGCTGATGATGAAGGCATGGTCGCAGATGCCCAGCGTCTCGCGCACGTTGTGGTCGGTGATCAGCACGCCGATGCCGCGCGCCTTGAGAAAGCCGATGATGCGCTGGATCTCGATCACGGCGATGGGGTCGATGCCGGCAAAGGGCTCGTCCAGCAGGATGAAGCGCGGCTGCGTGGCCAGGGCGCGCGCGATCTCGACGCGGCGGCGTTCGCCGCCCGACAGCGCCAGCGCTGGCGATGCGCGCAGATGGTCCACTCGCAATTCCTGCAGCAGCGCCGTCAGGCGCTCCTCGATGACGCTGCGCGCCAGCGGCCGGCCCTGCTCGTCCCTTTGCAGCTCCAGCACGGCGCGCACGTTGTCCTCGACGCTGAGCTTGCGGAAGATCGATGCCTCTTGCGGCAGGTAGGACAGGCCCAGGCGCGAGCGCTGGTGGATGGGCATGTTGCCCACGGCCTGGCCGTCGATGAAGATGTCGCCGCCGTCGCTGCGCACCAGGCCCACGATCATGTAGAACGAGGTAGTCTTGCCCGCGCCGTTGGGGCCCAGCAGGCCCACGACCTCGCCCTTTTTCACGGACAGCGACACATCCTTGACCACCTTGCGGCTGCCGTAGGACTTGGCCAGATGGCGTGCCTGCAGGCTGCTGCCCTGGTCGGCGCGTGCAGTGGCAGCCGGGGCTGCGGCTTGCCCGCTCATCGCTTGGTACCGCCGAGGCTGTCCAGGCTGTTGCTGGGCTGCAGGGACGTGCCCGGCGTGCCCGCTGCGGGGGCGCGCGGCTGCGAGCCCGGCGTGCCTTCCTTGGGCGCCAGCACGGCGCGCACGCGACCGCCCTGGCCGGCCGTGGAACTGGGCTGGCCACCGCTGGTCTTTTGCCCGTCAACGGTGAACACGTCGGTGAGGTTGTTGTAGACGATGATGGAGCCGGTGATCTCGTCGCTGAGCTGGCCGCCGCGATAGCGGCGCAGTTCGCCGCGGCGGATGAACTTCACGAGGTCGGCCTTGCCGTCGTATTCGATGACCTCGCCCTCGCCTTCCACGAACTCCTCGGGCTGGCCCGGCACGGTATCGCGCTTTTGGCGGAAGAAGGCACGCTTGCCCGCCTCGGCCGTCACCACGCCGTACTGAAAGCCTTCAGGGTCTTGCCGCACATCGAGCTGGGCGCCGCGCAGCACGATGGTGCCCTTGGTCATCACCACGTTGCCAGTGAAGACGCTGGTCTGCTTGAGTTCGTCATGGCGCAGCGCATCAGCCTCGATGTTCATGGGCTTGGTGCTGTCGGCCTTTTCGGCCTGGGCCATACCGGCGAAAGCCGCCAGGGCGGCGGCGAGCAGGAGGGAGGAAAGTCGTTGTTTCATGGAGGGCACGCTTCTTGCATCCATTGTAGGGGGTGTCGCGCGCAACCGTTCCTGGCGTCTTTCAACGGGCACGGAAGCGCTGACACAAAGGCACAAAAAGAGGTTTCCAAAAGCGACAGGCCCGCACAATGGCGGGCCTGTCGCGGCTTGGCTGGGCCGAGGCCCGGGCCTCAGCCCTTGCGGCTGGTGGCGATCAGCTGATCGACCACGCGCAGCACATTGGTCATGTTGCCGGCCTTGGTGCCGTCGGTGTAGTAACGGCCCGCCACGCCCATGGCCGGCACGCCTTCCACGTCATAGTCCTGCTGCAGCTGGGTGGCCTTGCGAACCTGGTTGGAGACGCTGAAGGAGTTGTAGACCTCCTTGAACTTGGCCACGTCCACGCCCTGCTTGCCCACCCAGGCGAAGATCTCGTCGTCCTTGGCCAGGCGGTTGCGTTCCACATGGATGGCGTGGAAGGCGCGCGCATGCATGGTGTCCAGCAGGTTCATGCCTTCGAAGGCGTAGTAGAGCTTTTGCTGGGGCACGAAGCTGGCGTTGAAGGCCACGGGCACGCGGTGCACGACCACGTCGGCCGGGGCCTGGTTCTTCCAGGCGGCAAAGGTGGGCTCGAACGCATTGCAGTGCGGGCAGCTGTACCAGAAGAACTCGACCACCTCGACCTTGCCGGCGCCGGCGCTGGTGGGTGCGGGCTTGGCCAGCTTGATGTAGTCCTTGCCCTCCTTGGGCGCTGCGGCCTGGGCCTGGGCGGCGGAAGTGCCCAGCGTCAGTGCGCTGGCAGCGGCTGCCGAGGCAGCCAGGGAAAAGTCGCGGCGATTCATCAAAACAAACTCCTCGTTCAATGCTGCAGGTTAGGAGGCAGGGGCCCGCCAAAAGTTCAGCGCTCTTGTTGCAACGCGCTTTCAGCGTGCGGCGCGCACCAGCGTGGACTCGACCCCGGCGCCATCGAGCTTTTGCTTGAGCTGCTCGGCATCGTCGCGCTTGGTGAACGGACCCACACGCACGCGAAAGATGGTGATGCCGTTTTGCTCGCGCTCGCTCACGCGCGCCTCCCACCCCAGCATGGCCAGCTTGGCGCGCTGCGCATCGGCATCGCCCTGGCTGCGGAAGGCGCCGGCCTGCACGAAGTAATTGAAGGCGGCGTCGGCCTTTTCTGCCTTTTCCGCCTTCTCGGCGGCGGCGGAGCGCGACTTGACCAGGTCACCCAGCGGATCGGCCGAGCTCTTGCCATCGGCCTTGGTTTCGGGCTTGGCGGGCGGCTTGGCCGGGTCCACGGGCGCGGGTGGCGGAGTCACGCCTCCTGCCACGGCGGGCGGGGTGGGGGCGGTTGGTGCGGTGCTGCCGGGGAGGCTGGGCGTGACGGCGGCCGGTGGTGGCGGCGCCGGGTTCTTGCCCTGCAGCGGCGCGTTGGGGTCCCAGTTCTTGTTGCGCTGGGCCTCGGCCGCGTCCTGGTCGGCCGTCTTGCCGCCCTTGGAGAGAAAGGGCACGGGCACCTTGGTCACATAGACGGCGACGGCCAGGGCTGCTGCCAGCCCGACGATCATGCCGATGATGAGACCGATGACGGTGCCCCCACGTTGCTGTGTCTTCATAGATCGCTTGTCGCTCGAAGTTACATGCGTTGCGGGGCCGAGACGCCCAGCACTGCCAGGCCATTGTGCAATACCTGGCGCGTGGCCGAGATCAGCGCCAGGCGGGCGAGCTTGACCTTTTCGTCGTCCACCAGGATGCGTTCCGCGTCGTAGTAGCTGTGGTACAGCGAGGCCAGTTCGCGCAGGTAGAACGTCACGTCGTGCGGCGCATTGCCTTCTGCGGCCGAGGTCAGCATGGCCGGGTACTTGGCCAGCTGCAGCATCAGCGCCTGGGCCTGCGGGCCTTCCAGCGCCGACAGGTCCACGTCCTTGAGCGTGGCCGCGTCACCCCCCCAGGCGGCCAGCACCGAGCAGATGCGCGCATGGGCGTACTGCACGTAGTACACGGGATTGTCGTTGTTCTGGGCCACAGCCAGGTCCACGTCGAAGGTGTACTCGGTGTCGGGCTTGCGGGACAGCAGGAAGAAGCGCACCGCGTCCTTGCTGGTCCACTCGATCAGGTCGCGCAGCGTGACGTAGGAGCCGGCGCGCTTGCTGATCTTGACTTCCTCGCCGCCGCGCACCACGCGCACCATGGTGTGCAGCACATAGTCGGGATAGCCGGCAGGGATGCCCACGTCGGCGGCCTGCAGGCCGGCGCGCACGCGCGCGATGGTGCCGTGGTGGTCCGTGCCCTGGATGTTGACGACCTTGGAGTAGCCGCGCTTGAATTTTTGGATGTGGTAGGCGACATCGGGCACGAAGTACGTGTAGTTGCCGTCCTGCTTGCGCATCACGCGGTCCTTGTCGTCACCGTAGTCGGTGGACTTGAGCCAGAGCGCGCCGTCGAGTTCGTAGGTATGTCCGCCCGCAATCAGGCGCTGCACCGCGTCCTCGACATAGCCGTTGGTGTAGAGGCTGGATTCGAGGTAGTACTCGTCAAAGTGCAGGTTGAAGGCCTGCAGGTCCTTGTCCTGCTCGTTGCGCAGATAGGCGACGGCGAACTGGCGGATGTTGTCGTAGTCCTCGACATCGCCGTTGGCCGTGAATTCGCGGTCATCGGCCTTGACGGTCTTGCAGGCCTTGAAGTCGTCGGCGATGTCCTGGATGTAGGAGCCGTTGTAGAAGGCCTTGCTTGCCGGATTCTCGGGATCGATGGGCCAGCATTCGTCACCGGGCTTGAAGCCCTTGGCACGCAGCTGCGTGCTCTTGGTCAGCGTGTCGATCTGCACGCCCGCATCGTTGTAGTAGAACTCGCGGTGCACGCCCCAGCCCTGGGTGGCATAGAGGTTGCAGATGGCATCGCCCAGCGCGGCCTGGCGGCCATGGCCCACGTGCAGCGGGCCGGTGGGGTTGGCGGAGACGAACTCGACCAGCATCTTTGCGCCACGGTCGGCCAGCCAGCCGAACTTCTCGGCCTGCTCCAGCACTTCGCGGATGATTTGCTGCTTGGCGGCGGGCTTGAGGCGGATGTTCAGAAAGCCGGGGCCGGCGATCTCGATGGCATCGACCCAACGCTGGAAGGACGGCGTGGCCTCCAGTGCGGCCTTGAGCTGCTCGCCCAGCGAACGCGGGTTGAGCTTGAGCGGCTTGGCCAGCTGCATGGCGGCCGTGCAGGCGAAATCGCCATGCGCAGCCACCTTGGGGGATTCAAAAGCGGCACGGGCACCGGCGCCGGGCGACAAAGTTTCAAGCTCGCCGGCCAGAGCCGCGAGCAGTTCCTGTTTGACGGAGAGCATCGGCGGATTCTACGTGGCAGGCCCACCCCGTGCCGCCGGACAGGGAAACGGAGCCTACATGCCCCGCGCCCAGAACACCGCGACGACGGCGATCACGGGCACCACATGGGCCTGCCACATCACCCAGCGGCGCGTGCTGGCGACCTCGGCCGGCTGGGGCAGGCCCTGGCCGGCATCCAGCGCGCGGCGCCAGCGCCGAAAGGCCAGCGTGGGCTTGATCGACAGCAGTGCGCCGACGACAAACAAAGTCATCTTCAGATGAAACAGTGGCTGCGAGACGTACCAGGACATGCCCTTGACGCCCCACACCAGACGGGCGATGCCGGTGAGCACCAGGAAGACCACGGCAAGGCCATAGATCATGTCCAGCCGCGCCAGGCGCTGCACCACGGCGGCGTTCATCCACTCGCTGCGGCACAGCGCCGCCTGGCTGGACAGGAACACCACGAAGGTGAGGATGGCCAGCAGGTGGAGGCTGGCCAGGATGGCTTCTATCGTCATGGGGAATCCGTATAGAAATTGGGCCTCTTGGGCCAAGCGTCCATTACGCCAGAAACGGGGACTGCCATCGTGATGTCCGAGGCAATCGGTAGACCACTGCGGTCCGGTCAGCGCCCCAGTTCCGCGCGCACCCAGTCGTCCAGCAGCGTCTTTTCGTAGCGCAGGGGATCGTTGGGATAGAGGTCCGGGCGCATCATGAAGCTGGCGTCGCGCAGCTGGCGGCTGCCTTCTCGCAACAGCTTTCCATCGGCTCCCAGCAGCTTGAAGCGCAGGTCGATGCGCGGTGGGTAGATGTCGCGCACGATGCGCACATCGGCAGCCTGGGGCCCGCGCCAGGGCTCGAAGCCGCCTGCGCGCTGCACATCGGTGAGGTGAACTTCAAGCCGCTGGCCCTGGGGCAGCCTGGGCGCGGCACGCTCGGCCAGGAACTGGGCCAGCGCATCGACCCAGGCGCGGCGCGCCTTCTCGGACTCCTGGGGTCCGTTGCGCCCGGCGTCGAACCGCGAAGGATCGTCAAAGGTCACGCTCACGATGCCGGCAGGCACCGCGCCCTGCCGCATCCCGTCCGGCCGGCCCTGCCCCGGCACCTGGACGGCGCAGCCCGCCACCATGCCCAGGCAGGCGGCTCCCAGCGCCATGCGCATCCAGCGCCGCCGTCCTGGGGCCGCGCCCTGCGTTGCGGATACCGCTTTCGTCGCTATCGACACTGCCATGCTCATTCCTCCTTGCTGGGCGGCCGCTCAGGCCGCGTGGGTACGCCGCCAGAAATCCGGCTGCTCGTAATGGTGCTTGAGATAGTCGATCCACAGCCGCACACGCAGCGGCATGTGCTTGCGCTGGGGAAAGACGACAAAAATGCCATTGGGCGGTGCCGCGAATGTTTCGAGCACGGCCACCAGGCGGCCCGAGGTGATCTCGGCCTCGACCTCCCAGGTGCTGCGCCAGGCGATGCCCCAGCCGCCCAGGCACCAGTCGTGCAGTACCTGACCGTCGGAGCAGTCCAGCGGGCCGCCCGGCTTGAAGTGCACGACCTCGCTGGTGCCGCTGTCGGGATGGGGGATGCGGAAGGCCCAGCCACGCGTCTGCGAGGCGTCGCTGGACAGCGTCAGGCAGTCGTGCTGGGTCAACTCGCTGGGGTGGCGCGGCGTGCCCCGGCGCTCCAGATAGGCAGGCGTGGCCACGCACTGGCGCCGGTTGTCGGCAATGCGCACGCTGACCAGGGCCGAGTCGGGCAGATCGCCCACGCGCACCGCACAGTCAAAGCCTTCGCCGGCCAGATCGACCACGCGGTCGCTGAGGTTCAGGGAAATCGTCACATCCGGGTGCAGATCCCGAAAGAGCGGCACCAGGGGCGCCACATGCCGCCTGCCAAAGCCCGCCGGAGCCGTGATGCGCAGGTGGCCCGTGGCCTTGACCCCGCCCGCGCTGACACTGGCCTCGGCGTTGGACACATCGGACAGCAGGCGCTGGCAATCCTCAAGAAAGGCGCTGCCCTCATGCGTGAGGGAGATGCGCCGCGTGGTGCGCACCATGAGCTTGACGCCCAGGTGCTCTTCCAGGGCATCGAGGCGCCGCCCCATGATGGCCGGCGCCACGCCTTCCGCCTTGGCCGCCGCCGTGAGGCTGCCGCGCGTTGCCACCGATACGAATGACTCGAATGCCTTGAGCTTGTCCATGACCGCTGTCCGTTTCTTTTCCGTGTTCTTGTGGGGCATGCGACCGCACACCCGTCTCCTGTGACTCGCCTTTTTGCATAGTGGGCACTGGCTGTCCTCCATGTGCACCATGCATAGGGCTGCGCGCCAAAGCCGGCCGGTTTTGGCGCGCGCATAACCTTCCCACATTTTTGCGTAAAAGTCACGAGTTTTAAGATTTATGGTCTATTTATGTACGCAAATAAATCTAATAAAGTATTCCTTATAGTCAGGCCCGAAAAGGGTCTGCCAAGCCTTTCCATCCATCCAACCCGGGGTTCCCACCATGACCGATCGCACCCAAGCCCACAGCCTGCAGGTCGCTACAGAGCTGCACCGTTTCATCAATGAACAAGTGCTCCCGGGCACCGGTGTCGCTCCCGAGGCGTTCTGGAAAGGCTTCGACGCGATCGTCAACGATCTGGCTCCTCGCAATGCCGCCCTGCTGGCCGAGCGTGACCGCCTGCAGACCGAGCTGGACACCTGGCACAAGGCCCATCCCGGCCCCATCACCGACATGGCCGGCTACCAGCAATTCCTGACGCAGATCGGCTATCTGGTCGAGCAGCCCAAGGATGCCAAGGCCACCACCACCAATGTGGATGCGGAACTGGCCATCCAGGCCGGCCCCCAGCTGGTCGTGCCCATTCTCAACGCCCGCTATGCGCTGAACGCCGCCAACGCGCGCTGGGGTTCGCTGTATGACGCGCTGTACGGCACGGATGCCATCGGTGAAGACGGCGGCGCGGAAAAGGGCAAGGGCTACAACCCCGTGCGCGGCGCCAAGGTGATCGCCTTCGCACGTGATTTCCTGGACCAGGCCGCCCCGCTGGCCTCGGGCTCGCACAAGGATGCCGCCGGCTATCGCGTGGAAGCTGGCCAACTGGTCGTCGCACTCAAGAGCGGCGGCACCACGGGCCTGAAGAACACCGCCCAGTTCGTCGGCTACCAGGGTGATGCCGCAGCGCCCTCTTCCGTGCTGCTGCTCAACAACGGCCTGCACATCGACATCCGCATCGACAAGACCACGGCCATCGGCCAGACCGATGCCGCCGGCGTGGCCGACGTGGTGGTCGAAGCCGCCCTGTCCACCATCCTGGACCTGGAAGACTCCGTGGCCGCCGTGGATGCCGAAGACAAGGTGGTCGGCTATGCCAACTGGCTGGGCATCCTCAAGGGCACGCTGACCGAAACCTTCGACAAGGGCGGCAAGAGCATGACGCGCGGCCTGAACGCCGACCGCGAGTACACGGGCGCCGATGGCAAGCCCGTCAAGCTGCATGGCCGTTCGCTGATGTTCGTGCGTAATGTCGGCCACCTGATGACCAATCCGGCCATCCTCTGGGGCAACGGCAAGGAAATCCCCGAGGGCATCCTGGACGCCATGGTCACCACGGCCATCGCCGTCCACGACATCAAGGGTCTGGGCGCCAACGGCATCCGCAACTCGCGCACGGGCAGCGTCTACATCGTCAAGCCCAAGATGCACGGCCCCGCGGAAGCCGCCTTCGCCAGCGAGCTGTTCGGCCGCGTGGAAAAGGTCCTGGGCCTGCCCGAGAACACCGTCAAGCTGGGCATCATGGACGAGGAGCGCCGTACCAGCGTCAACCTCAAGGCCTGCATTGCCGCTGCCGCATCGCGCGTGGCCTTCATCAACACCGGCTTCCTGGACCGCACGGGCGACGAAATGCACACCGCCATGTATGCCGGCCCCATGGTTCGCAAGGCCGACATGAAGGGCAGCGCCTGGCTGGCCGCCTATGAGCGCAGCAACGTGCTCGTGGGCCTGGGCCTGGGCCTGCGCGGCAAGGCGCAGATCGGCAAGGGCATGTGGGCCATGCCCGACCTGATGAAGGCCATGCTGGAGCAAAAGATCGGCCACCCCAAGGCCGGCGCCAATACCGCCTGGGTGCCCTCGCCCACGGCCGCCACGCTGCACGCCCTGCACTACCACCAGGTCAACGTGGCCGAAGTGCAAAAGCAGCTGGAGCAGACCAATGCCGACGCCGAGCGCGCCACCATCCTGGCCGACCTGCTGCAGGTGCCCGTGGTCAAGGAAGACAAGTGGAGCGCCGCCGAGAAGCAGCAGGAGCTGGACAACAACGTCCAGGGCATCCTCGGCTACGTGGTGCGCTGGGTGGACCAGGGCGTGGGCTGCTCCAAGGTGCCCGACATCCACAACGTGGGCCTGATGGAAGACCGCGCCACGCTGCGCATCTCCAGCCAGCACATCGCCAACTGGCTGCAGCACGGCATCGTGACCGAGGCCCAGGTGCGCGAGACCTTCGAGCGCATGGCCGCCGTGGTCGACCAGCAGAACGCGGGCGATGCGCTGTACAAGCCCATGGCCGGCCACTTCGACACCTCGATGGCCTACCAGGCCGCCTGTGACCTGGTCTTCAAGGGCAAGGAGCAACCCAGTGGCTACACCGAGCCCCTTCTGCATGCCTGGCGCCTGAAGGTCAAGGCAGCCGCCTGACATCTGGCGGCGCCCAAGGCTGCAAAAGCACCCAGGCTTGCCTGAGGTGCTTTTTTCATGGACCTACACTCGGAACCACGATGAGTGCCCCTCCCTCCGATGCCAGCCTGTGTCCGCTGTGCGGCCGCAGCAATCAATGCGCCATTCTTGCGGGCGTTGATCCGCTGAACTGCTGGTGCGTGGACACGCCAGTGGCACCCGATGCACTGGCCCGCATTCCGGAGCCCCTGCGCAACAAGGCCTGCCTTTGCCCCGCCTGCGCGCTTGGCACCGACAGGCCTCGACCGCCCGCGTCGGCCGATATGATGTCGCCGACCCAACCCCCTAGAACTTGATCCCTGAGGAGATTGACATGCCCACGTACCACGTCGAAATGATGGAAGGCCGCACCGTCGAACAAAAGCGCAAGCTGGTCGAAGAGATCACGCGCGTCTCGGTTGAAGTCCTCGGTGGCTCGCCCGAATCGGTGGACATCCTGATCACCGACATCAAGCGCGAAAACTGGGCCACGGGCGGCAAGCTCTGGTCCGAACGCAGCTGAGGACTTTTCGCTCAGTGCATGCAAAAGGCAGCTTTGGCTGCCTTTTTTCATGAAACCTGGTCTTTAATCCCGTATTTCCATGAGTGCCTGCAGTGCACTCCCAGCCACCGTCCAGGGCACAGGCATGGAGGCATCTGGCTTCCAGTGCCTGGCAACGCCATCCATGGACACCTGGGTCAGGGCCACCTGGGTAGCCCCGGCGGCATGGGCCTGAACAGCCGCATCGGCCATGCACGCCACATAGCCGGCGACATCACCACTGCGAAAAAGAGCCCAGGCCCCTTCAACACATTGCAGCTGCATGCGTTGATCTGCGTTGCCTTGCTGCAGTTCTCCCATGAACAGATTGCGCGTGGCTTCGTACGTCGTGGGAGCGGCGCACAGCAGTGCAATGCGCGATTCGGGGTCACTTTGCAAGGCAGCGGCCACCTTGCGGGCCAGCATGCCATCGGCACGCCAGACCTTGCCACTGCGGCAATCCGCCACGGCCGGGCCCAGGGTCGAGCAGGTCAGCAGCACGGCATCGATATCGGCATGATCTGCCAGCGCATCGAGCTGCCCTGCCGTTTTCTGCCGAAGCGACGCATTCATGCCGCCAGCAGCCTCCGCCTCCAACAGCAGTTCCTCATGCACCTGATGAACGATTGAGTGGGCCGGCCAGCCCAGTTCGGCAGCAGCCTGCTCGAAGATCACGGCGTTGCTGTGCGCCGTATGCAGACAGAGGATGGGCATGGGTGTGTTCCGTTTTTTTGCCGTTGCCCCGCATTGTGCTTGCAGCTGCCGCGCCAGGCGTTAGGCTATGGCTTGAACTACGCAAACAACGATACCGCCATGTGCCAGCTGCTTGGAATGAACTGCAACACGCCCACCGACGTGCGCTTCAGCTTTTCGGGGTTCACCCAGCGGGCGGGCAATACCGGCGACCATACGGACGGCTGGGGCATCGCCTTCTTCGAGGACAAGGGCCTGCGCCACTTCGTCGGCTACGAGCGCGCCATCGACTCGCCCATCGCCAAGCTGATACGCGAGTACCCGATCAAGAGCCGCAACGTCATCGCCCACATCCGCAAGGCCACGCAGGGCGCGGTAAGCCTGCAGAACTGCCACCCCTTCGTGCGTGAACTGTGGGGTCGCAACTGGGTCTTTGCCCACAACGGAGATCTCAAGGGCTTCGCACCCAAACTGCACGCCCACTTCCATCCGGTAGGCAACACCGACAGCGAGCAGGCCTTCTGCTGGATTCTTCAGGAGCTCTGGAAGTCCCATGCCGGCCTGCCCAGCGTGCAGGAACTCACGCACACGCTGCGCGAACTGGCCAGGCGCATCTCTCCGCACGGTACCTTCAACTTCCTGCTGTCCAACGGAGAGGCGCTGTGGGCCCATGCCACCACACACCTGTGCTACATCGAGCGTCGCCACCCCTTTGCCCAGGCCCATCTGTCGGATGAGGACCTGACCGTGGACTTCGCCCGAGAGACCACACCACAGGACCGTGTGGCCATCATCGTCACAGCGCCGTTGACCAAGAATGAAACCTGGACATCAATCCAGTCGGGCGAACTCAAGGTCTTTGTACAGGGTGAATGCCTGCCGCTCTGAAGCATTGCGCATTCAGAATGAAAAAAGAGAGCGCGTCAGCGCTCTCTTTTTTTTGGGATGCCCGTTTTGGATGTTCGTTTTGGCTGTTTCCCCGTTTCCTGCACCCCAATGCAAAAAACCCCGTAGCTTTGGGCTACGGGGTTTTTTGGGCTGTAAGAGCCTGACGATGACCTACTTTCACACGGGAACCCGCACTATCATCGGCGCAAAGTCGTTTCACTGTCCTGTTCGGGATGGGAAGGAGTGGTACCAACTTGCTATGGTCATCAGGCATAACTTGTTGTCATGCTGCTCATGGAGCAACACAACGAATTCATAGAGTCTGTAATCAGCTTTGTATTTTGACTGCGCCTTACTTGGCATAACCACCTTGATGATCACGTCATCAAAGTTATAGGGTCAAGCCTCACGAGCAATTAGTATCAGTTAGCTTAACGCATTACTGCGCTTCCACACCTGACCTATCAACGTCCTGGTCTTGAACGACTCTTCAGGGGGCTCAAGGCCCCGGCAGATCTCATCTTGAAACGAGTTTCCCGCTTAGATGCTTTCAGCGGTTATCTCTTCCACACTTAGCTACTCGGCAATGCCACTGGCGTGACAACCGATACACCAGAGGTGTGTCCACTCCGGTCCTCTCGTACTAGGAGCAGGCTTCCTCAAATCTGCAGCGCCCACGGAAGATAGGGACCAAACTGTCTCACGACGTTTTAAACCCAGCTCACGTACCTCTTTAAATGGCGAACAGCCATACCCTTGGGACCGACTACAGCCCCAGGATGAGATGAGCCGACATCGAGGTGCCAAACACCGCCGTCGATATGAACTCTTGGGCGGTATCAGCCTGTTATCCCCAGAGTACCTTTTATCCGTTGAGCGATGGCCCTTCCATACAGAACCACCGGATCACTATGTCCTGCTTTCGCATCTGCTCGACTTGTCAGTCTCGCAGTTAAGCACGCTTATGCCATTGCACTATCGTCACGATGTCCGACCGTAACTAGCGTACCTTCGAACTCCTCCGTTACGCTTTGGGAGGAGACCGCCCCAGTCAAACTGCCTACCATGCACTGTCCCCGATCCCGATAAGGGACCTGGGTTAGAACCTCAAACGCACCAGGGTGGTATTTCAACGTCGGCTCCATGAGAACTAGCGTCCTCACTTCAAAGCCTCCCACCTATCCTACACAGATCCGTTCAAAATCCAATACAAAGCTACAGTAAAGGTTCATGGGGTCTTTCCGTCTTTCCGCGGGGAGATTGCATCATCACAAACATTTCAACTTCGCTGAGTCTCTGGAGGAGACAGTGTGGCCATCGTTACGCCATTCGTGCAGGTCGGAACTTACCCGACAAGGAATTTCGCTACCTTAGGACCGTTATAGTTACGGCCGCCGTTTACTGGGACTTCAATCAAGAGCTTGCACCCCATCATTTAATCTTCCAGCACCGGGCAGGCGTCACACCCTATACGTCCACTTTCGTGTTTGCAGAGTGCTGTGTTTTTATTAAACAGTCGCAGCCACCGATTTTTTGCAACCGCTTTGGGCTCCCTTTGTTCAAGTTCACCTACTTGCGGCATACCTTCTCCCGAAGTTACGGTATCAATTTGCCGAGTTCCTTCTCCAGAGTTCTCTCAAGCGCCTTAGAATACTCATCTCGCGCACCAGTGTCGGTTTGCGGTACGGTCGTGTGTAGCTGAAGCTTAGTGGCTTTTCCTGGAAGCAGGGTATCACTCACTTCGTCTGCAAGCAGACTCGTTATCACCCCTCATCTAAGCCCGGCGGATTTGCCTACCAGGCACGACTACAGGCTTGAACCAACATATCCAACAGTTGGCTGAGCTAACCTTCTCCGTCCCCACATCGCACTACACATCGGTACAGGAATATTGACCTGTTTCCCATCAGCTACGCATCTCTGCCTCGCCTTAGGGCCGACTCACCCTACGCCGATGAACGTTGCGTAGGAAACCTTGCGCTTACGGCGAGGGGCTTTTCACCCCTTTAACGCTACTCATGTCAGCATTCGCACTTCTGATACCTCCAGCACCCGTTACCAGGCACCTTCACAGGCTTACAGAACGCTCTCCTACCACTTGCAATAAATTGCAAATCCGCAGCTTCGGTAACTGGCTTAGCCCCGTTACATCTTCCGCGCAGGACGACTCGATCAGT